>DATIBD010000027.1:0-3562 GCA_035457705.1 Vicinamibacteria bacterium | reverse complement strand
GTGACCTCGGCGCTTTCGCTGGCATCGAGCGTGAGGGGGGCCGTGACCGTCGGATGCGGCTCGGCCAACACGATTGTCCGCGGCTCGCCGAATACGCCGGGTTCGAACCGGATGACGTCCGGCTCCGGCGTCGCATTCGCGAGCTCGATGGCGCCGCGAAGCGGGCAATCCGAGCGTCCCGCGGGGGTACACGCCCGCAGGACCGTGTCTTCCGTGGTGTCCACCACCAGCTCGGGAAACCTTTGATGCTCGAAGGCGCCGATGTCGGTAAAACCTCCGACGAAGCGAGGGTCGCCATTGCCTCTCTGGTCCCACACGAGCGGCTCGTTGTTCTCGTCACGCGCCAGATCGTTGTTCCCGAGGTTGATAGCGGGGCTCCCTCCTCCCAGGGGGAACGTCTTCACCGGACCGTTGTAGTACCCGAGCCCCTGGAGCACAGGGTCTGCGTCGACGAGGGGCGTCCCACAGCCATCATGGGTCTCGATCAGGTTATGACCACTTTCGGAGTCGAGCTCCTGAACGGACACGCAATCACCGCCAGCTCGACTGTTGGCGAGTATCGTGTTCGCAACGACTAGCTTCGAGCGGTTGAAAATACCGCCTCCGCGGGACGCTTCGTTCTCGGTAAAGGTGCTATTGGTCACAGTGGCTGTTCCGGACTCGTTGGCGAGCCCACCTCCGTTTCCAGTTGCCGAGTTGTCCGCGAAGGTGGAATTGATGATCCAGAGCGCTCCGCCGTCGTTGAGGATGGCCCCTCCGCTCTGACGTGCCAAATTCCCAAACATGCTGACTCCTCTCACGACCAACCGTCCTTTATTGAGGATGCCACCCCCCTGGAGAGCAGTTCCGTTCACGATGGTCACCTGCTCGATGGTCACCTGCGCGCTTTCGCCGACGCGAAAGACCCGAAACCCCTTGGCGCCGTCGATGGTCACGCCGGTCGCCTGCCAGAGTCGATCGGTAATGTAGCCATCGACGGTCACTTCCCCGATGATTTCGGGGAGCTCGCTCTCGAGAGATATGGTTCGAGGCGTCGAAAAGGTCTCGGTGTCGAAGGTAATGGTATCGACCCCTTCGAGTGTGTTGGCGTTGAGAATCCCTTGTCGGAGCGAGCCCTCGCCCGAGTCGGCGACGCTTGTCACCACGAAATCGTTCTGGGGAATCGTGAGCGTCACGATGTCGCGACCGTCTGCGTTTCCGTCGTGTTGATCGGAGACGATTTGAATAACGATCTCTTCGTCCCCCTCAGCTATGCGGTCATCCACGATATCGACGGTGACGCTCATGTCCGATACACCGCTTGGGAACGAGATCGTGACGGTTCCCCTCTCTGACAGGTAGTGGCCAGCGAGCGCATAGTCTCGATCGAAAGTAGCATTTCCCGTGAGCTCGAGCGTGACGACTCGGTCGCCCTCCACCTCGGCGCGAGATACGTGGAGTCTCGCGGTGCCGCCTTCAGGTGAGGTCGAAGACCGTAAGTCGTTGTCGAGTCTCAGCCGCACGGGCGACGCTGTCGGCGCATGAGGTGTGACGGCGAGCGCCGTCGCCATCCACCCGAAGCTGAGCAAGTTTGCGGTGGCTCGTTTCCACCGGACGCCAAGCGCCGGGTCGGGTCGATGCCGAGGTACGATCTGGCTCGAAACGCTTTGCATCATAGGAACTGAGCTCTAAGTCAAGCGTAAGCTTGCCCGCAGTTCGGCAGCAAGCAAGCGCGGTCGGTCGGCGGCATCGACACCGCTGGTCCTGCGGGTTAAACTGCCCCGACAGGAGGCCAACGTGTTCGAGACCATTCGATGGGACGGGGATGCCGTCGTTCTCATCGATCAGAGAATCCTGCCGACTAGAGAGGAATACCTCGCGTGCCGGGACGCCGAGGCGGTGGCCGCGGCCATCAAGGACATGGTGGTCCGGGGAGCGCCGGCGATTGGGGTGACGGCGGCGTTCGGGATCGTCCTGGGGCTTCGGCAGGCCCGGGCGAAATCGGCGGATGGGCTTCGGGAGGCTTTGGCCTCCGTGTCCGAGCTCATGGCGGGCACCCGGCCTACGGCGGTGAATCTGTTCTGGGCGATCGAGCGGATGAAGAAGCGTTTCGGGGAGCTTCTGCCTTCAGGGGTGGAGGCGACGCTCGCCGGGCTCGAGAAAGAGGCGCTTTCGATTCAGGCCGAGGACATCGACATGAATCGGCGGATGGGGCGGCACGGGGCGGCGCTCGTTCCGGACGGAGCTCGGATTCTGACCCATTGCAATGCCGGGGCTCTGGCGACGGCGGGTTATGGGACCGCGCTCGGGGTGATGCGGGCTTGTGTCGAAGCGGGAAAGCGCATCGAGGTCTTCGCCGACGAGACGCGGCCGTTTCTACAGGGCGCTCGGCTGACGGCGTGGGAGCTTAATAAAGATAAGATTCCGGTCACGCTCATCACCGACAACATGGCGGGGCATTTCATGGCGCGGGGCGAGATCGACCTCGTCATCGTGGGCTCAGACCGGATCGTGGCGAACGGGGACGTGGCGAACAAGATCGGGACCTATTCGGTCGCCGTCCTGGCGAAAGAGCATGCGATTCCCTTTTATGTCGCGGCGCCGACCTCGACGTTCGATCTCTCGATTTCCTCGGGAAAGGACGTTCCGATCGAGGAGCGCTCGCCGGACGAGGTGACCCACGTTCAGGGCGTGCGGATGGCACCCGAGGGTGTTGGGGTTCGCAACCCGGCCTTCGATGTCACGCCGAACCGGCTCGTGACGGCCATCGTGTGCGAGAACGGCGTCGCCCGGGCGCCTTACGGGGAGAGCCTGAGACAGCTCGCAAGCGCACGCGCGGCCTGAGCAGGACGATGCTCGTTCTCGGCATCGAGACCTCCTGCGACGAGACCTCGGCGGCGGTGGTCGAGGACGGCCGGCGAATTCTCTCGAACCTCGTCGCTTCCCAGGTCGAGACCCACAGTCCCTTTGGGGGGGTGGTGCCGGAGCTCGCCTCGAGACAGCACCTCTCGAAGATCGGTCCGATCGTCGATGGAGCATTGAAGAAAGCCGGGGTCGGGCTCGACGCCATCGAAGGCATCGCCGTGACGCAGGGACCGGGGCTCATCGGCTCGCTTCTCGTGGGTCTTTCCTTCGGAAAGGCGATCGCCTACGCGCGGAAGATTCCGATCGTGGGAGTCGATCATCTCGAAGGACATATCCGGGCGGTCTATATCGAATCGCCCGAAGAGATCCCGCATCCGGCCGTCTCGCTCGTCGTGTCGGGAGGGCACACGAGCCTGTTTCTGATGGAAGAAGAATCTCGCTATCGGCTGCTGGGAAAGACCCGCGATGATGCCGCGGGCGAAGCGTACGACAAGGTCGCGAAGCGACTGGGCCTCGGCTATCCCGGAGGGCCGATCCTCGACAAGCTCGCGGCTCTGGGCGATGCGAAGACTCATCCCTTCACCGTGGCGAAGTTCTCCGACGGAAGCGAGGACTTCAGCTTCAGCGGGCTCAAGACGGCGGTGCTCCGGGCGATCCAGGAGCATGGGATCGAGCCGCTGGGTGAGGGAGAAGATGCTGCCTCGCGGAAGGATCTGTG
>DATIBD010000026.1:0-16395 GCA_035457705.1 Vicinamibacteria bacterium | reverse complement strand
GTAGCCGTTCTCGGCGCAGCGCTACTCATCTGGATTCTCCGGGCGCTCGGCGTCTTCTCCCGGTTGAGCTCAGTGCGCTGAGCTTGACCAAAAATCAAGGAAGCATGAGATGTCAGTAGCAAAGGTTTCCGAGATCAGCGCCACTTCGACGAAGAGCTTCGAGGATGCGATCCAACAGGGTATCGAGAGGGCGAACAAGACGATCCGCAATGTCCAGAGCGCATGGATCAAGGAACAACAGGTCAGGTTGAACAAAGGCTCCATCACTGAGTACCAGGTCAACATGATGCTCACCTTTGTCATCGACGATTAGACCCTCTAGCCCAGGCTGTATGGCTCGGGAGCGAGCGTTCGATACGCTTGCTTCCCGAGCCCCGCGCGAAGGAAGAAAATCAGAATGCGAATTCTCGCAATTGCGCTTTTGGTCGCTGGGGCCCTGGCCCTCGCCTACGGGGGATTCAGTTACACCAGCGAGACCCATGAGGCCAAGCTGGGTCCCGTGGAGATCAACATCACCGAGAAGGAGCGAGTGAACGTCCCGGTGTGGGCGGGGATGGCTCTTCTGGTCACGGGCGCTGGAATTCTGCTTACAGGGAAGAAGTAGAGCATCCGGAGGAAACCAAGCGGTAGCGGGAAACGAACTCTCATTGATCGGATGTTCGCAAAAGCAAATTACTCATAACACAGTCGCGGCTCGCGAGAACGGATTCAGAAATCCAAAGCGCGCCGAGAGGAGGAGACGTGGGAATTTTTGGAGATCTTTTTGGTAAGAAGGAAAAACCGCGGACGGACTTTTCCAACGTTCGGAGCGGCGGCTCCAGCACCGCTCCGAGCCCCGGTCGAACAGGACTGAAAACGAGTGCGCCTTCCGTGACCACGGGGCGGACCTATGTCGTCGTCAGCGGCGACAGCCTGTCCAAGATCGCCAAGCGAGAGTACGGCGACGCTCAGAAGTGGACCAAGATCTACGAGGCGAACCGGAACCTCATCAAGGATCCGGACCTCATCTACCCTGGACAAGAACTGCAAATCCCGAAAGTTTGAGGAGAGAAAAATGAGTATCAATCAATGCGTTCGAACTGTCGTCAGCGTGTCGTTGGCGGTGGCTTTCTTCGGTTGCTCTGCACCCAAGAAAGCGGTTCAGGCCGGCGTGAAGGTAACCGACATCGCCGTTGGGCGGAGCGTCACTGCAGACAAAGCGATTGCGGAAAAGACCGATTCCTTTGGACCCGCCGAGACCTTCTATGTATCGGTGACGACCGACGGTTCTGCCCCGAGCGCCACTCTCACCGCCCGCTGGACGTATGAGGACGGGCAAGTGGTCGATGAGTCCACGCAGAACATCGCCCCCACCGGCGGCGCCACCGCAACCGAGTTCCACCTGTCCAAGCCGGACCCATGGCCAACCGGCGGTTACAAGGTCGAAGTTCTCCTGAATGGCACCTCCGCCGGGACCAGGGACTTCAAGGTCAGCTGAGCGATGAACCGGTCGAGAGGAACTTGGTAAGGCTATCCGACCGGCCTTCGGTGGTCGTGGGCCTGGTGAGCTCCTACGGCCACCGACGGGTGACTCTCTCGGTACCCATATACCTAATGGAAGCTCGAGTCCGAAGGCGCAACAGAGGAACAATCTACAATCCGCTTCCTTCGGAGACGGAGTTGGCGGCCTTTCCGCGAGAGTGGCGACGTTTTCACGCGTGAGAGATGGTCCCGATCTTGCTCTTATCGAAGTTGAGTTCAAGTCGGCAGTAACCGACGACACACGAACGAGAACCGAGGAGGTTCCATGAATGAATGCACCACGTATTCCACCAAGATGGTTTGCTTTCTGGCCGGTGGTCTAGCCGGCGCCAGCGTGGCGTTGCTCCTTGCTCCCCACTCGGGCAAAAACACCCGCGCGGCAATGCGGCAGAAGTGGCGTGAAACTGCTGACTCTGCCCGTGGGTTGAAGGATCGGGCCATCCGTCGAGGCGAGGAAGTCCGGGACGAGACCGTCCGCCGCGTGGGAGCGGCCGCTTCCGCGCTTGCCGGCAACGGCGCCAGCGAGGTCGCAGCCGTCTGAGGGAGCAGTCCAAATCCGACCAGGACAGGTTTTGCCTGCTGGTCTCTCGACGAAAAAACCAGGAGAAGATTATGACGAGATCTCGACCGATAGCCGCCCTGGCCGTTCTGCTTGCACTTGCGAGTGGAAGTACGGCGGTCGCGGCACAACAAAGAGCAAGCCGATCGAGCGATCAACAAGTGAAAGACCTGTTGACTCGCATCGACAAACGCACGGATACCTTTCGCGGCAGTTTCGATCGAGCGATCGATCGAAATCCGATCAATGGCAGCCGAGAGGAAGATCAGATCAACCGTTCCGTGAAGGATTTCGAGAAGGCCACCGACCGTCTGCGCGATCGAGTCAACGATCGCAAATCCGGTACCGCCGATGTCGAAGAAGTGCTCAGCCGTGCATCGCTCATCGACAGCTTCATGATGCGTAACCAGCTGGACGCTTCTGCCGAGCGCGACTGGGTGGACCTGCGGCGGGATCTGGATGACTTGGCAGCGGTCTACGGCGTCACCGGACATTGGGCCGTCCCAGGGACCAGCGTGGCTCGGGTAGACGACAAGCAAGTCGAGCAACTGTTGAAACGGATCGACAATGGAGCCGACCAGTTTCGCAAGAGTCTCGATAAGGCCCTCGACCACAGCACGATGGACGGCTCGAAAGGTGAAGACGACATCAACCAGTTCGTGAAAGAATTCGCAGAGACCACGGACCATCTGAAGGACCACTTCGGGCGCAAGCAGGTCGTCACCAACGATGTCGAGGACGTCTTGCGGCGCGGCGTGAGCATCGACGCCTTCATGCAGCGCCATCGGCTGAGCGAGCAAGCGGAAAACGACTGGCTCGCGCTGCGTCGCGACGTGGACGATCTGGCGCGCGTGTATCACGTCGCCTGGAATTGGAGTGACCCTCGATACACGCCGAGGAGCGTCGGTATGGGGCTCTATCATCGCCTGACGGGGACGTATCGACTGGAGAGCAACAGAGGCGACGATCCGCGTCAGGCAGCTGAAAAGGCCGCTCGCACCGTTTCTTCCGACCGGCGGCAAGCTACCTACCAAAGCCTCATAAACCGGCTGAAAGCGCCGGACGTGATTGCTATCGACCGGAACGAGAATCACGTCCAGATGGCCTCATCGCGCGCACGGCGGGTCGAGTTCGAGGCGGACGGCCGCGCCCGCACCGAGCGGGCATCTGACGGGAGCACCATCACTACCCGCGCCACCCTTTACGGGGATCAGTTAGTAGTGGCTACGACCGGGAATTGGGGAAATGACTACAGCGTTACGTTCGAGCCGATGAACGACGGGCGCAATCTGCGACTGACACGCCACATCTATGACGCGGAGCTGGCTCAACCGGTTACGGTCGAAAGCTTCTATCGAAAGTCATCGGACCAGGCCGAGTGGGATCTCTATACCTGGATACTGGGGGATTCCGTCACCGCCGACTCCGAGGCCGGTCATGGGCCGGTGCCCAATGGCACTCGATTGGTGGCAACGCTGAACGATGCGCTGAGCACAGAGAACGCCCGTGAAGGTGACCGTTTTACATTGACGATTCGCAGTCCATCGCAATATCAGGATGCGGTCATCGGCGGTTTCGTCAACCGGGTAAACGGCTCGGGGCGCTTCAGCGGTCGCTCCGAGATGTCACTCGGTTTTGAGACCATTCGTCTGCGCGATGGTGTTACCCACGATTTCGACGGGGTGATCGAGAGTGTCCGGACGCCTGATGGACAAACGTTCAGCGTAAATAATGAGGGCACGGTCGAGCAAGACAGCCGGACCCAAGAAACCGTTCAACGGGGTGCTATCGGCGCAGGTATCGGCGCCCTCATCGGCGCGATCGCCGGTGGTGGCAAAGGCGCGGCCATTGGCGCGGTCATCGGTGCGGGCGGCGGCGCGGGCACGGTGATCCTCGAGGGCCGCGACCGTCTCGACCTGGAGCGCGGCACGGAAGTTACGATCCTTTCCGGCGCATCGGGGAGTCGGAGAGTGACCACCAATTCGGGACGATGAACTCCGTTCTGGGTCGAGACCCTTGTAAACGTCTTGCCGCCGCGCGCGGTGGGATGTTTCGCGGGCACACCCGAGGGTCTCGGGAGCAGCGTTCGGGTCGGTCAGCCGCCCCCGGCGACCAATGTGTTCCGAAGCTGCTCCTCGACCGCGGGAGATGGACACGCTTCGTTCGATCGGTGATCTCAGCAGGCGTTCGATACCTTTCTACAAATGGAGACAATAATGATGAGACTGAGATGGAAACGGAAATATTTCCTGGCAATTTCAACCTTGGCTACATCGGTCGTGGCCGGTTGTGGTGCTGCCAATAACGAAGCGGCACCTAGCCATGCGGACGCGTCCCTGGACGCAGTCCTGGTCGCAGAGGGTAAAGAGATCTTTCGCACGGACACATTTGGAGACGAGTCCTTTTGGACGGACACTTTGCGTCTGAATGAGGTAATCGAGGCTGCCGTGGACCCGAAGACGGCGTTGGCAGTTGGGTTGAAAGTGGACGCAGAGGCCCTGCCACCCGCCGTGGTACAGGGCATTCAAGATAAATCCATTAGCTTGACGAGCCCTGCGACGACAGTAGCCTTGCTGAAGCTCAATGCCGTCGTTGGACTGAAGGGCACAGTCGAAACCGTGAACGGAACAGATACGCTCACGCGAGTAGGGATTACTTGTGCGCTGTGCCACTCGACGGTGGACGACTCGTTTGCGCCTGGGATAGGTAAACGCTTGGACGGGTGGGCGAACCGCGATCTCAATCCTGGCGCAATTATCGCTCTATCGCCCGCGTTATCGGCAAGCGACAAGGCAATCTACAACTCTTGGGGTGAAGGGAAGTACGATCCTCGTTTCAACTTGGATGGTGTGAACGGGCCACAAATGATCCCTCCTGCATATGGACTCCTTGGCGTCAATCGCGTCACCTCCACCGGGGATGGCGATGACATTGCCTATTGGAATCGATATGTCGCGGTGACTCAAATGCGCGGCCACGGCTCGTTCGTTGAGAACCGAACCGAGGTGAACGTGACGAACGGGACCGATGATCTCGTGTCCTCAAAACTCCAGGCACTACAAGCCTACCAGTTGAGCATCGCCGCCCCGCCGCCACCTGCGGGTAGTTTCGATCCTGACGCTGCCGCAAGGGGAAAAACCGTCTTCGAAGGCGCGGGACAGTGCTCGAGCTGCCACACCGGCCCGACGCTGACTGATGCCAACATCCGATTGCATCCACCAAGTGACGTCGTTAGCGAGCCTGAAGCCAATGGAGTACCAAGCTATGCATCTCGAAGTGCAACGAAACAATATCGTACCGCACCGCTCGCCGGCTTGTGGCAGCATCCTCCGTACTTCCATAACGGCAGCGCTCTCACACTCGATGCGGTTGTCGAAACATATGACGCCACGAAGGCGCTTCAACTAACAAACGCGCAGAAGGCCGATCTTGTCCAGTTTCTGAAAAGCTTGTGATGCCCAGTTCGCATCAGGGACGGTGTGTCGGGGCTCCGTTTCCGCAAGATCTCGCCGTGCCGAGCGCGAGAACAAACCGTAAATCAAGTAAAAGTGTTCAACGAAATCCTATTGGCTCTTCCTGCTCCCGACATGCATCACTTCACTGAATCGCTAGCACTGCTCGACTGGGCGAGTACTTCGGTCAGGAGGCTAGCCTGCCCGACGTAGTCGCCGAGTGCGTGGTCGACGCCGCTCTGACGAAGGACGCTCGCTGTCGCATCGTCGGCTACGCGCTCGGCAATGGTCTTCTTCCCGAGCCCTCGGGCGATGTCGACGATGGCCTCGACGACCACCCGGTCCTCGAGATTCTCCGCGATTCCGCGGATAAAGTCGCCATCGATCTTCACGTAGTCGAAGGGCAGGTTCTTGACGTAGTAGAAGGAACCGCAGCCGTTGGGAAAATCGTCCAGGACGAGCTGGCATCCATAGGCGCGCAGGCGCTGCGTGCAGGTCCTGACCTGCTCGAGGCTAGCGATCGCTTTCGTATCGGTCAGCTCCAAGACGAGAGAAGCGGGGTCGATCCCGGACTGGATCAGCGCGGTCTCGATGACCCTCGTGACCTCTGGATTGAGAGTCGCGCCCGAGAGCCTGGCGTGGAGCACTAGCATGCGCTCGGCCCGCTCATACTCTGCGATGGTTGCGATCGCCTTGCGGATGGCCCAGCAAGCGATGGCCGAGCCCAGGCGATTCCCCTCGGCTTTATCGACCAAGTACGGGGGCGAGAGTAGATTGCCCCTCCTCTTGCCGGGCAGTCTCAACACGAGCTCGTACCGCCGGACCTGGTTGTCTTCGAGATCGAGGACGGGTTGGCCGTAGAGCAAAACGGCGTCTGCGGCGAGGGCCCCACGGATGCGCTCCGCCTCACGGAGCCCGGCGCGTCCAGGCGCGGCGAGCCGACGGGTTACACGGACAGGCTCCTTGGTTTTACGGTCGGAAGCGGGCGGGTACATGGCGATGCGATCTCGCCCCGCCGCCTTGGCCTCGTACATGGCGAGGTCGGCGTGGGGCATCAGCTCGGCCGCGTTGAGGCCCTCGAACAACGTCACCCCCACACTGGCGGTGACGCGGATCGACCGTTCACCGTCGACCACAACGCGCTGACGCAGGCTCTCGACGATGTTCTCGGCGACGGTCAGGGCCTGATCGGTTCCGGTCTGCGGTAGAAGGACCGCGAATTCGTCACCGCCTACCCGGGCCAGAACGTCCGTCTGGCGGATTCGATGCCTAAGAGTTTCGGCCACGGCCTGGAGCAGCTCGTCACCCGTCTCGTGGCCCAGAGCGTCGTTGACGTCCTTGAAGTGGTCGAGATCGGCAAGGATCAGAGCGCTCGAGAAGCCGTAACGTGCGGTTCGGTGGGCTTCTTTGACCAGTTCCTGTTCGAAGCGGCGCCGGTTGAACAAGCCGGTCAAGTAGTCGTGGTCGACCAGATACGCGAGTTGGTCCTCGCGCTCCTTACGCTCGGAGATGTTCTGGACTTGCCAGATCGCGTGGGATGGCTGTCCTTGCTCGTCACGAACGAGCGCAACGGTCACGAGCATCCAGACATAGTGGCCCTGGTGATGGCGGTAGCGCTTCTCGAGTGCATAGCTTGCGACCCGACCGCTCAGGAGGTCCCGCGCCGGTTGGTCCTCGAGGTCGATGTCTTCGGAATGGGTCAGGGCACGAAAGTTGGTCGCCATGAGCTCGTCCCGGGAATACCCGGTGATGCGGCAGAGGGCGGCGTTCACCTCGAGAAAGCAACCCCCGATGTCGACGAGCGCCATGCCGATCGGAGCATGGTCGAACGCGCACTGAGACCATGAAGAAGCGTCCTTCGGACTCTCGTCGGACCTTCCGCCGTTGCCCTGCTCGGGACGCTGACCTGTCAGGACAGAAGGGATGGGCTTGGGCGCCGACGCTGACCGCGTCGACTCCGGTGGTTGAGGATGGGAATTCCGAGCGATCTGCATTAGTTTTCACTCATCTCGCAGTTCCCAACCGATGAAGAGCATCATTAGCAGACTTCCCATGGATTCCTCCTTGCGTCTGCGCCTTCGGGTCGAGGTTCGACCCGAAGGCGGCGTGGGGGCCGCCAGCGCATCAGTAAGCAAGAGTCTGGCCAGGCGCTCGTCACGTCGCACTCCTATGTAAGCTGTTGCCGTGTATCGCAATAACGACACGCGGTCCGGAAGAAGGAGTCAAAAAGCGCCGGGCCCGCCCGGCAAATTGTAGAAAAGGGCGCCGCAAACGTCGCATCGCTTGGGTGCCGAAACTCGAGCCCTCGTCTTCTCGATCTACCTCTCTAGTGCTCGGTCGCCTCTTCGGCTCCCTCGGGGCCGCGCTCCCGCGCGGCCTTCCGGCCCGTCAAGTCGCCTTCGGCTCACATCAGATTCCTTCGAAGGAGATGCGGCGGCCGAAAAGGCCTCGTTCTCCACCACCACGTCCAACTCGCGGTTCCGCATCCCGCTCGCCAGATTGAGATTGGTGGAGCCCACTCGCGCCCAGCGCCGTCGGCGACTGCGGTCTTGGCGTGGAGCATGCGCCCGTTCCATCGACATCTTCGACCAGTCGCGAAGGTGAAATAGCCTCCATGCCGTCGTGCCACCTACCTCGACGCGGCGGTTCTGTCGCCCGCCTTCGTCTGCTCCGATCGGCTCGTTCTTTCCTTTTCCAAGAAGACGACTATTAATAAGAGACGGTCTGGCGTTGCGGTTTCCCGTAGCACGAAAGTCCGCTCTTTGACCGATCAATGCCAGATGATGATCTCGTTCATGTCCGAAACGGCAGCCTCGTCACCGGCGAGGTAGCGGCCGGCTATGGGCTCGGCATCTCGGAACGCGACCCGAGCTACCCGATCGGTTGTTTCTTCCCGCAGATAGATGTTCACTACCTCGAACTTGTGCGGGACGGCCGCGGCTTCGAGAGCTGCGATGGGAGCGAATTCCATGAACGCGTCGATCGGCATCGTGAGCCGAACCTCCACGTCTTGTCCCTTACCGTCCTTCGACTCGGAGACGTTCACGACGCTCTTGAAGGGTTGCTCGAAGCTCTCGATGCTCTCCTCGAGCTCCGCTCTTCGCTCCTCGGCCATTTTCGGATCGGGTTGCGGTTTAGGAAGAGCTCGGGGGCGAACCCCATTTTCCGTGGTCATGCTCGCCAACGTCCCTCGCCGTTGCTCCAACCGATTCGAGCGGAATTCCTCGACCTCTTTCGCGATCTGCTTCTCGAGCTTGCTCTGGTATTCTCTAATCCGATTTTGCTGAGCCACGGCGGCTCCGGCGACCAAGAGGCCAGAAACGGTGAGAACGATCGATGTCAACAGATACGGTCTTTTTAGATACATGTTTTCCTCTTTGTGATTTGGACGTTAGAACAACTTTTTTCGTGCCTGCCCGGGGATGATGACGAGCCAGAGGCCACGACGAGAAAGCGTCGGAGTTACCTTGGACTCTTCGCGCAAATTCGGCGATCTCCTGGGCGGCGAGGATGATGCGGATCGAAAGGCGAAGCCCACAGCGCCGTCACTGCTGAGGGTGATCTCGCGACCAAGGCTCAAGCTCGCTGGCACGCCGGCTGGAAATCGCTTCCCTATCGCCTCCAAGATGCTCTGCTCGCGGTTGCCGGGGTCGGGATGGCTGCTCAAGAACTCGGGCTGCAGGCTGCCCCCGCTCGCGCGGGCCAGGATGTCCATGACGTTGATGAGCGCACGCGGGTCGTAGCCCGCCTCCGACATGAGTTGGACCCCGAGGGAGTCGGCCTGCAGTTCGTCGCTCCGGCCGTACTTGAGCTGCGCCATCTGAGCCACGAAGGCCGCCACATAGGCGGCCTGCTGCCCGCCGCCCTGCTCACCGGAAGCGGCTACCCCCACCGCACCCACGAGCGTCTGGGCGAGCTGGCTCGTGGCGATTTGCTCCGCGGAGTGTCTTCCCACGACGTGGCCGACCTCGTGCCCCAGGACACCGGCGAGTTGGGCCTCGTTCTCGAGGCGGTTCAGGAGGGCCCGCGTGATAAACACAGGCCCGCCCGGAAGCGCGAAGGCATTGACCGTCTCGTCGTCCGCGAGGACTCGGAAGTGGAACTGGTAGGGAGTCTCGCCGGCCGCACTCCGGCTAACGACGCGCTGTCCTACACTCTCGACGTCGGACTGAACCTCGGGGTCGGGGTCGAGCCCACCGAAATCGTCGGCCATCTTGGGAGCCGACTGCAAGCCGAGGGCGACCTCTTGATCCTGGGTGAGACTGATGTGCTGTATCTCACCGGTGACAGGATTCACCTGGCGATAGCTGTAGTAGCTCACGAGCCCCACCACCGCCATGATGATGCCGATCGCCAGTCTTACTAGTCTCGAGCGGTTCATGAACTCGCCTGGGTGACCTTGAAGCCCTTGGTCCCGGCAGAGGCGCCATTCAAGAGGACTTCGACCTCGTATCCGCCTGTCGGCCAACCGTCCGGCTTGGACAGGTGAAACTCGGTGACGTTGGCGTTGCCGGTGGGCACGATGTTCTGCTTGGACTCGTCGACCACTTGCCCGTCCTCAAACGTCGGGCCGTGAGTGTGGCGCTCTGGCCGGAGCCATCGGTCCTGACCGACACAAAGAAAGTGTCGGTGGGACGAAAGGAATCGGTCTTTTCGGCGATGGTCTTGTCAGCGGTGACACTCCGCCCGACGTTGATGTCGATCACCTTCACACCGGTCTGTACTGCCGGCTTGGGTGCGGAGCAACCGTAGAAAGCTGCGGCCAACATAAGCCCAGCTACGACTGGGGCGTATTGATGCATCCTCATTTTTCATTCTCCCCCTCGCCCTGAGGGGCACGGGGAGCAAGTCTTCGATTGCGCTTGCCTCCCTCACGCCACCGTTGGGCCTCTAGTTGTCGTCGACAACGAACGTGAGCATCATTTTGACCCGGTACTCCGTGATGGAGCCTTTGCTCAACTTGACCTGTTGGTCTTTGATCCACGCGCTATGGACATTGCGGAGGGTCTTGTTCGCCCTCTCGATACCTTGATGGATCGCATCCTCGAAGCTCTTCGTCGAGGTTGCGCTGATCTCGGAAACCTTTGCGACTGACATGGAATCGTTCCCCTCTTTGAAGGTTCGGGCGAAGAGCCGTTGACTATCGCGCGGAGCTCAATCTGGAGAAGACGCCTAGGGCACGCAGAATCCAGATGAAAAGAGCTGCGCCGAGGACGGCGACGATCCAGGCCGCGGGCGCTCCGTGGGTCTGAACACCCAGCGCGTTCGCGACGTAGACGCCGAGAAACGAGCCTATGATGCCGACGATGACGTTGGCCAGAATTCCCATCTGGTAGTTGACCTTCATCACGATGCTCGCCAGCCAGCCGACGACACCCCCGATGAGGAGCGTGACGAATAGGTTTGTCGATGTTAGATCCATGATTTCCTCCTGGCGTCCTCGATGCCCATTTCGGTGTGCCAGTCGGGTTGCCGTGGCCGCCGATTGACTACCTTTGCAAGAGCTGAGCCATTCCTTGGGAAAGGCAGCTGTTCTTTCTTACGTCGATGCGGCGGTTGGGCTTAGCGGTTGGGCTTAAAGGAAGTGCGGTATCCCGGACGGGTCCATACGAGAAACCCGGGATGTCTCTTTCTACAAATTGGACTCATGCGCCTCCGCGTCGCGAGCGGACGCAGGGCACGAAACCGCGGACGCGGTCAAATCTGCATGAGCCGGGAAGCGGCGTCGGCATGAAGAACGACGCCCGGTGGGGCTGCACTTCCTTGAGCAGCCGTTCGATGCCCTGGCGAGCGTTCTCTTCGGTGTCATCGGGGACGTGACAGGCGAACGGTCGGCACGGTCCAGATCGAGGGCGCCTACGGCGAAGTCCGTTCGCTCGACTTGCGCACCGTCCAGAGCCACACGCCGGACGACACCATGGTCGCCGTTCCGCATGGCAAGATTTGGACGACTGCCATCTACAACAGCAATAGCGGGCACCGAGAATTGATATGTGTAGCCGACTTCCACCTGCACCCCAATCACGATGGTCGGGAGGTTCAGCAGAAGTTGTACGATGTCGCGCTCGTCAGCCCTTACCTGCATGTCCAAAAGCCCGTACTCGTCGTGGCCGCGGAGAAACCGTGGGGCACGCACTACCGACTCAAGGCATACCCGATCGACGGCCGTTACCAGCTTCAACTCATCACCGACTTGACACTGCGCGGCAAGGCCGCGCTGCGCCGTCTCGGGGTCGAGTCTGCTGGCGCGACTGCGCTCGCGCAGCCAAGCGATTGATCCAGACGGACCGAGACACCATGAGGGCTGTGTGAGTGTAACAGACAGAGCCATTTCGCCTGCCCTCGTCGGAAGACAATCGAGGACGGACGGGCCTCGGCCGTCGTTACTCGCGTACTCTGCGCCTCGATCCCGCGGACGTTCGATCTCGTCTCGACAACGTGCAACGATACCTCGCGGGCCGACCGTTGAAGAGTCGAGTGGAAGATTGGCGATGGCATCTCGGAAGGAGCCGGTAAACCCAATGGATAACTCTCAATTCGAGCGGATTCTCTGCAGCTCTCGTTCCCACGTTTCGCTGACGATAGCGAGCTGCTGGCTCGTCCTCCTGGTCTCGGGCCCTCTCCACGCAATGCAGAACGAACCGGATGCTCGGCTCCCCGCCAATTGGGAGGTCACGGACGCTTCGATCACCGAACGCCTCAATGCCATCTACGCGGAAATCGAAGTCTGGAATGCGATTGACGCAAGCGTTGCCCAAGGTGTCGTGACGCTCGACGGTGAAGTTTTCTCATCGGAGGCCGCCGAGGATGCCGCGGCATTGGCGGAGCGCATCGACGGAGTGCTCCTGGTGCGCAATCAGGTCGCCATCGCCACGGATCTGGAGAGTCGATTCGCTCCGGCGGGGGAGCGGCTGACACGGCGCGTTTTCGACTTTGTCGCTTGGCTTCCGGTGCTTGTGGTGGCTGTCGGGATTGTATTGCTGTTTGTCTGGCTCTCCCGCCTAGCCGCTACCCGCTCTTGGATTGACCGCCGCCTGTCCTCTAATCCCTTTCTCGCGGACATTTCCCGCCAGCTGATTCGCATCGCTATTCTGCTGCTCGGGATCATTCTGGCCCTCGAGCTGCTGGATGCCACCGCCCTTGTGGGAGCCGTTCTCGGAACGGCTGGGGTGGCAGGGCTCGCCATCGGCTTCGCGTTCAAAGACATCGTCGAGAATTACATCGCCAGTATCCTACTCAGCGTGCGACAGCCGTTCGCGCCCAACGACCACATCGTCGTCGATGGACAGGATGGCAAGGTCGTCCGACTCACCTCCCGCGCTACGATTCTGCTGACGATGGACGGCAACCACTTGCGAATCCCGAACGCCGCCGTATTCAAATCGACCATCTTGAACTACACCAAGAACCCGCTCCGTCGCTTCGACTTCGCAGTCGGCGTCGGAACAGAGGACGAGATAGGGACCGCCCGGCGCCTCGGCATCGAGGGCTTGACCCGGCTCGAGAGCGTGATGGAGGAGCCGGAGCCTTGGGCCGTCGTCGAGACACTGGGCGACTCCAACGTTCTGGTCCGATTCTTCGGCTGGGTGGATCAGACGGCCCACGACTTTCTCAAGGTTCGAAGTGCGGCGTTGGTCGCCGTCAAGACCGCACTGGAAGATGCCGGGATTGAAATGCCGGAGCCCATCTTTCGGGTGCGGACGGTTGCCATCGAGACACCGGCGGATCGATCACGATCGAGACCTTCCTCTGGAGAGGATGTCGACGAAATGGATGTCGCCGCCGATCGGGAGATCGAGCGCCAAGCGGCGGCCGACCGAAGCGCCGGAGGTGAGGACCTGCTGAGCACTCGTGCACCACAGGAGTAAGTCGATTGCGTCCGCGAGAGGACGACGCCCATGAAGCGAGCTCTGAAGCCTGCGGCATCATTACACGGGGCCGGACTCCACTGCGCGGACGGAAACGCTCGTTGGGTCGAACGGGGCGGACGGTGGAACTCCAGCCGTCATGGCCATTTCTACAAATGGCCGCTTTTCGGTTCGAGCCGCGGGCACAACGACTCCCGGAGGATCGGTCGCCCACTTCCTAGCTCCAACGAAGCTGCGTAACACTCCTAGTCGCAGCCGCAGGAGTATGCAAGAGTATATGGCGACTCGCTCTACCCTAAGGCGTGCGCAAGCCGCGGCACCGGAGGCCGGCCTCTTGGTGTAAGAAGTTCCGGAGGCTTCTTCCTCTCGGACCCGCCATACGAGAGAACTCCCCACGTTCTCAACGGAAAGCGAGTCTGGCTGCACTTGGCACGGCGGTTGCACCGAGACGATCTGGAATCCAAATGCGGTGTTTCGCTCGGCCAGTTTTCCGAGAGGTCAGCGTCTCCGCCAGGCTTCCAATTCAAGGAGGAATCATGAGTAAGTGGAAACAAACGCGGGGTTCTGTGGCCGGGGTCCTGGTCATGGCACTCCTGTTGGTGCTCGTTGTCATCATTGGGGTCCTATATTTCGCGAATCCTCGTCGGCGGTCCACCGACAGTCTGGAACGTGACGGAAATGCCGTAGCCGAAAACTTGGGTGACGCGGTGCAAAGAATGCGGGATACGTCGCTGGACGCTGTCACGACGACCAAAGTCAAAGCCGCCCTCGGACTCTCGAAGAGTGTGTCGAGCTTCGAGCTCGACGTCGATTCCGACGATGGACGGGTCACTTTGACGGGCACGCTTCCTTCGCAGGAGGCCGAAGCCAGCGCCCTGCGGATCGCAGCCGACACCTCCGGAGTGGTGGAGGTCATCGACCGCATCGATGTGGCCCCCGGCGTCGAGTCCACTTCAGCGAGGAGCGATCTCGTGGACCGCCTCATCGACGCCGAATTGAAGGTAACGATCTACGAGACGCTTCTGGACGCGGAGAACATGGATGTCCGCCGCATCCGGGTGCTCGTCGATGGTGGAACGGTCACCCTCACCGGGATCGCGCCCGATGTCCGCCAGAAAGAGCTCGCGGCGGGTGTCGTGGCCGGAATCGAAGGCGTTCGTCTGGTGGTCGATCATCTGAAAGTAGCCGTTCCCGCCTCGGCCGACGCCCTCCCCTAGCGGTCGAGCAATCGCCGCTCGGGCCGGCGCGAAGCAGGCCCGGGTTCGGAGACCACGCGTTGGGTTTCGTTCAGCGTGTCGGTAATCGCTTCTCGAAACCGTGAAGGCTCTTCAGGATTCACGCTCGAATGGCGAGGGATGCGATTCGCGGCATCGGACTTGCCGCTTCCCGGCCGTCCATGGGCGAGCTCCCAGCGAGGTAGAAAAGGATGGGTCTTCGCGGAATCGTGTGGGTGAATTCGTGAGCAAGATGGCGTTCTCGTCGGGCACGCCGCGAGATCATACTCGTCAGCGAAGGCGCAAGAAATCGAGAGGGGGCGGCAGGCGGCACGAGAGGTGCCGGCCGAGCTCGCCATTCTCCAGGATCCGAGATTCAGAGAATGGTCCGCGAGGTAGGGCTTCGGATCGCCCACTCATCGGAGAGGCCGGAGCTACCCTGGGAGTTCCACTGCGGACTGGCGCCCCGACCTCGATGTCCTGCTCACGCTTACAGGATACGTAGATATGCAGCAGAGCGGAAGCTCAGGTCCGAAGGCGGAACAGAGGAAGAATCTACAAACCGCCTTCTTTATAACTACCAATCCGCGCGTTACTCCGACTAACAACCGTGTCAGGAACTCTCTGCGCCAGCCAGGCTCGGCGATGAAGCCATTGGTGTACCTCGCCGCGTTCCGCCAAGGTCTGGACCTCGATTCCATCGTTCCGGACGAGCCCATCGAGGTGTCACGGGGCACCAAAGGAGAGGTGAAATCGTTCGCCAACTACGACCAGCAGTTCAAGGGCCCCATCTCGGCCCGTCAAGCCCTCGCCGAGTCCCGCAATGTGGTGGCCGGTCTGGATCGTGCTCGAAATCGGTATGAGCAAGGTGCTCGAAACCGCCCGGGATCTGGGGGATCCACAGCTCGCTCCAGCCCAACGTCGCTACGGCGTTGGGAGCGTCGGAGGTGCGGCTTCTGGAGCTCGCGGGCGCCTATCGAGACATGGCCACGGGGGTAATGGCAGAGCCTCACGTCATTGGTCGCGTCATGGACGCCTCCGGCGCTGTGCTCTACCAGGGCGACCCGGGCAGGCGCTTCACTCCACGGAGCTGAGCCTGATCCAATGGGGGAAAGGGAGACCGGCGGGCGCCTAGCGCTGCCCATCTTCCGCGCGGCCATGCGCCGCGTCTACAAAGACGATCTGGTGGGGCCGGTGCCGAAGTTTCCCCGCGAGATCCGAAAAAGGGATCGACACCTACTTGGCGATGCAGGTCACGCTGCACGCGGCCGATGATGAGCCGCCGCCCGCCGAGGGATCACGTTCACGGTGGTATCGCGAGAGATCCGAGGAATCTCGAACACCCTAGTGCCGTTCCAACTAAATGAGCCAAGATTGGCTTATGACCGTGCAACTACACCTACGTGTTCCTGAGCCAAGAGGACAACCGTCTCTACACGGGTTGCGCCAATAACCTGGAAAAAAAGCGCGTCCTAGCCAGCCTAGAGCACAACAGCGATCGGGTGAGGTCGACGAGCTCACGTGGTCTCATGGGGTTCCCGATCTGGGTGACGGGGGATCCCGGACGCCTTCAGCAGGCGATCTCCAACCTGCTCTCGAACGTCATCAAGTTCACTCCGGCCGGAGGCACGGTCAAGGTTTGCCTGGATACCGTCGACCAACAGGCCCGGCTCCGCGTCATCGACAGCGGCGAGGGAATGAGCTCCGGGTTCCTGCCCTTCGCCTTCGAGAGATTCCGCCAACAGAACAGCACCAGCACTCGCTCCCATCATGGGCTGGGT
>DATIBD010000025.1:0-11813 GCA_035457705.1 Vicinamibacteria bacterium | reverse complement strand
CAACCAGGTCGTCACCAACGATATCGAAGATGTCTTGCGACGCGGTGTGCGCATCGACGCCTTCATGCAGCGCCATCGACTGAGTGAGCAAGCGGAAAACGACTGGCTCTCGCTGCGCCACGATGTGGATGAACTGGCGCGGGCGTATCACGTTGCTTGGAATTGGAGCGATCCTCAATACACGCCGGGGGCCGTCGGTACGGGGCCCTATCATCGCCTGACTGGAACATATCAACTGGAGAGCAACCAGGGCGACAATCCGCGTCAGGCGGCTGAAAAGGCCGCCCGCACCGTGCCTGCCGACCGGCGGCAACGTACCTACCAAAGCTTGATGAGTCGACTGGAGGCGCCGGATGTGATTGCTATCGACCGTAACGAAAATCGCGTCACCATGGCTTCATCGCTCGCACCGCGGGTGGCCTTCGAGGCTGACGGCCAAGCTCGCACGGAACGATGGTCCGACGGAAGGACGATCAGTACGCGCGCCACCCTTTATGGGGATCAGTTGGTGGTTGCTACGACCGGCAACTGGGGAAATGACTACAGCGTTACGTTCGAGCCGATGGACGACGGCCGTTATCTACGACTGACGCGCCACATCTATGATGCCGAGCTCGCTCAACCGGTTACCGTTGAAAGCTTGTATCGAAGATCATCGAACGAAGCCCAATGGAATATCTATACCTGGATGCAGGGAGATCCATCCTACGCCGACTCGGAGGCGCCCGTGCCCAATGGCACTCGATTGGTGGCAACACTGAATGATGAGCTGAGCACGCAGAACACCCGTGAAGGTGACCGGTTTACGTTGACCATACGCAGTCCATCGCAATATCAGGATGCGGTCATTTTTGGCTTCGTCACCAGGGTGAACGACTCGGGACGCTTCAGCGGGCGCTCGGAGATGTCACTCGATTTCAAGGCCATTCGTCTGCGCGACGGCAGTAACCACGATTTCGACGGGGTGATCGAGAGTGTCCGGACGCCTGATGGAAAAACAATCGGGGTAAATGACGAGGGCACGGTCGAACGAGACAGCCGAACCGAAGAAACGGTTCAACGGGGCGCTATCGGCGCAGGTATCGGCGCCCTCATCGGCGCGATCGCCGGTGGCGGCAAAGGGGCTGCCATTGGCGCGGCAATAGGTGCGGGCGGCGGTGCAGGCACGGTCATCCTCGAAGGCCGCGACCGGATCGACCTACGGCTCGGCACGGAAGTGACGATCGTCTCTGGCCCCAGCAGTCGGAGAGTGACAAGCAATCCTGGGACGATGACTCCATTCTGGCTTGTGACGCCAATTCGCAACAGGGACGGTGTGTCTGGGACCCCGTTTTCCCAAGATCAAGATCTGGCCATGCGAGCGCGAGAATAGGAAGGGTCCACTGACACGACATCACGAGGCTCACCGAAGCGGGCGTGCTGCGTGGCTCCGCGCCGCGGTGCTCGGGGCCGATGACGCGCTCGTATCGACCGCAAGCCTCATGATTGGTGTCGCAGCGTCGTCTGCTTCGAAGGAGGCCATTCTCGTGGCCGGCGTGGCGGGCCTCGTTGCCGGATCGATGTCGATGGCCGTGGGCGAGTATGTTTCGGTCAGTTCGCAGCGCGACTCGGAGAAGGCGGACATCGAGCGTGAAACGCAGGAGCTCGAGAGTCACCCACAGGCCGAGCTGAACGAGCTCGCGATGATCTACGTGGAGCGAGGTGTGGAAAGGGAGCTCGCCATGAAGGTGGCGCAGCAGCTCAGCGCGCGCGATCGCATCGGAGCACACATGCGGGACGAGCTCGGCCTCGACGCGGAATTCCTCGCCCGCCCGATCCAAGCGGCGTGGATATCGGCCGCGAGCTTCGCGTCCTTTGCTGTAGTTCCGATTGCGGCCCTTCTCGTCGCGCCAGCCTCCTTGCGGATCCCCTCGATCGCAGTAGTGTCCCTCATTAGCCTGGCTGCCCTCGGCGCCTTCGGCGGGCACCTCGGTGGCGCGCCGCTCGGTCGTGCCGCGTTACGGGTCACCCTCGGAGGTGGTTTGGCGATGGCGGTGACCGCCGCCATCGGGCGACTCCTCGGCGTTTCCGTGAGCTGACGATGGAAGCCGTGGTTCGATGGAAGTAACCCCGTTACCGCCCTTCGATTGAGGAGTGGACGGATGGCGCTCTTGCACCGACAGGGCTCATTCAATAGTTTTGCTTCCCCCCCCACAACTATTCCACCGAGTTATGCCCATCGGCTCTCGATTCTAGTTTTGGACTACTTGTTCTTCTTTGAAGTCGAATCCGCGAGTTCCTCCTGCGCCGGCTTCGGCTGCCAACGCTCGTGCAACGCTGGCATATTCTTGCTGTGCGTTAGAATCACAATCTCGTCGCCTATGCGGAATGTTGTTTCTTCATCCGTAGGTGAAAACTTGCCGTCACGGTAATAGCAGACAACCTTGGCACCGTCAGGCAATTTCAGATCCCTGACCGCGACAGTCTCTTCCTCTTTCGCAATCAAGGTGAAAAACCGGGCCTGGTCCTTGATGACCGTGGAAAGTTCGACGTTTTCGCCGCCGCCCACCATGTCCTCCAGGTAACGGCTTATGGTGCGGGAGGGAATGATCGTGTCCTTCAGACCTAACTCACGGCAGATGCCTTCGAACTGCGGATCGCCGATGCTGGTCACGACCCGATGAAACCCAAGGGAACGGCCGACGAGACTGGCGATAACGTTATCCTGGTCGCTGCTGGTAAGGCAAAATAGGAAGTCGGTCTCTCCGGGATTGACTTCGCGCAGGAGGTTCGGCTGGCTGCCATCGCCCTGCAGGAAGCTGCAGTCCATCTCTTCGGACAATTCATCGATCTTGGCAATGTCGGTCTCGATGATGACGACTTCGTGGCCCTTTTTGATCAGCGCTTTAGCCGTTTCGACGCTCACGTTCCCGGCTCCAAGAAAAACAGTTCTCATGTTCCCTCCATTCTCCTGCCAAACCACGTCCCTGGGTACAGCACCACCAGCCACGCGATGATTTCAAGTCTTCCCATCAGCATGTCAACACACAAAATCCCCTTAAGCAGTGCGGGCAACGTTGCACTTGTCAGCCCCACGGAAAGCCCCACCGTTCCCGTCGCCGAAACCACTTCGAACAAGGAATCGAGCGGGTTGTATCCCATGGCGACAAACGGCAGCCAGGACAGCGCGACGACGGCGACGAACAGCAGGATGAGCAGCAGGGCCGCGTGGAGATCTTCGTTCTGCAGTCGGCGCCCCGCCAACCGGGGCTCGATGACGGCGTGTTTCGGCAGGCAGGTCCGCAGGAGGATCAGCCGAAACACACTCGCCGCGATCAACAGCCGCAACAGCTTGATCCCACCCGCCGTCGATCCTGCGCCGCCGCCTACAAGCATCGAGAAAATCAGGATCAGCTTCGAGCCCGCATCGAGTTGCACACAAGGCATCGAGGAAAAACCCGCGGTTGTCTGCGCGGAAAAAGCGAGCAAGGGCGCGTGATGGAGTATTTGTGGCCAAGCCATGCCGGCGCTCATCCGCATGGCGGCACCCACCCCCAGCGAAACGAGCACAGAAGCGATGACGACGGCCCGGATTTGCAGAAAATCCACTGCGACGCGCCGCTTCTCCTTTAGTATTCGGTGATAGAATGTCAGCGGGATCGCACCGGCGAGGCAGAGCAAGGTAATCCACACCTGCGCGGGCCAACCAAACGTTTCGAGGCTGGCGTTGTTCGGGGCAAATCCCCCGGTCGAGACCGCCGCAAACGTATACAGCACCGCGTCGAAAAAACCAAGCCCAATCGCCAAGGAACCGGCGATGCCCGTTGCGGTCAAAGCGCCGTAGACTTTCAGGCCTCGCCGGGCGTGTGCCCGTGTGCCCCCGACCAAATCGTCGGTTTCGGCCTCTGTGACGGCCAGGCCTTTCGCCAGCAGACCTGGTTGCATTACGAGCGCCAGCGAGAGTACTACGATCCCCAGTCCTCCGTACCACTGCATCCAGGCGCGGGCAAAAAGAAACGTCGGCAGGGCGCCAACGAGCGTCGCCTTCGTGCTCAGACCCGTGGTCGTCACGCCGGAGATAGCTTCGAAAAAGGCATCCAGAAAACTCAATCCCGAGCCCATCATCGGGTAGGACCACACGAGCGGAGTGAAGAGAAACATCAGCGCGACCAACGCCATGCCTTCATTGGCCTGCACACTGGAAGGAGCCCGCACCCGGGCCGAAACGGCCCCCAACGCTGCGAGCGCGCCGATCACAATGCCATACCGCAGGCTGATGGGCGTGTCGCCAAAGATCACCGACATCACCAACGGCACCAACGTCAGCACGGCGAGCACGAGGCACAGTTGGCCGAAATACTTGAAGACCACACGAAAGCGGACAGCGTACCTGAGTTCGGTTGCCTGTTTAGCCACAAATAAATCCTGTCTCCTTTCCGTCCGGGAGTTAGGCGATCATTCCATCAACTCTATAGAATAGGGTTCGAGGTCGTTCCCCACTCCTTGGCTGCCTGCTTTCCACTCTCGCACCTTGGACAGGCGGAGACTCCCTTGTAGGCGAGTTTCGCGCGATTCGGGACTATTTGCGCGATAGACGTCGAACTCCATCACCGGCACCATAGGCACCGACTGCCATTTCAATCACGAGCGCGAAGCGCTCTTGGCTCTCGCCCAGGGACGTGAGATCGGTCGAGAGTCTCTCGGGAAGGATGGGGAAGAGCGCGGCGGCGGTGTATACCGACGTCGTGCTGGTTCGCGCATGACCGTCGGTTGCGGAGCCTTTTTTCACGGCGGCGTCGACGTCGGCGACCGCGACGAGAATCGTCATCACGTCCTTCGCCTGCATCTTCGCGATTAGCTGGTCGAGGTCCACGGGAATCGTGTTGTCGAGCGAGGCCCAAAGCAGGTCGCGAATGGAAGGGTCGTCGCCGTCGCGACTTTCGCCATGGCATCCGCCTCCGCCAGAGCGGCGGGAGAGAAGTCTGGCAGCAGCCCCTGCGCGGTCATCGTTCGTCGTGCAACAGTCCAGATTGGATCGATTTTCTCCTTCACGGACAAATCAATGCCTTTCGAGCGAGTACAAGCCATCCGACCGGACGGGGGTCTCGAAGTTCCGCTTGGACCAAATGAAACAGCAAGCGCGATGCCAATCGGCCGATGGAGGATGGATGCAGTTGGATCGGCCGTTATGTCGCGCGAATGCGAAGAGCCCAGCGTAGCCCTGAGGAAGTGGACGGCCGAGTCGTAGGCCCCTTTTGTAGATTCTTCCCTCGTGGGGCTCCCTGCCGGTAACGGAGGCCAAGCTCCTGCGTCTGCGGGCTCATTCGGTTAGCGCTTCGGGAGGAGTGGCATGCGTCGTGCAGTGACTCTTTTCGTGGCGTCGTTGCCGCAAGGGGCGGCACCGATCGCAGGGCGCGGGTCCACGACAACAACTTACTCAAGAATGAGGAGCCAAGACGTTCCCACGGGGCCACGGCAGAAGCTCGAGACGGACGCATTCGTGCACAGGAAGACGGCAGGCACGGCGGAACCTGGCACGTCGATCCCGAGGACTCTTGTCGTCGTATCCCCTCCGGGAGCAGCGCACGGCGGAGACCCAAGCGAGGACGACCTCGCTCGCGAACGGTTCAGAGCTGTCGTTTCGTGGCTGCGCCATGCGGGCGCCTTCGTAGCCGGCCGTCTGCGGTCCGCATGGTCCCATCGTACGGTGCGCATCGCGGCGCCGGCTCTGTTGCTGGCGCTCTTGCTCCCAGAAGCGGTGCTCCTCCACCACGTCTACTTCGACCGGAGCGGCCTCCCCGACCTCGAGCCCTTCCTCCGTTTCGAGCCCCCCACGATCGGCACGATCTACGACGCCCAGGGCAACGTGCTGATCGAGCTCGCCCGAGAGCACCGCCGGGTCGTCTCCTACGACGAGATACCCCCCATCGTGCGGCAGGCCATCCTGGCGGCCGAGGACAAAAACTTCTTCTCCCACGCCGGCGTGGAATACCGGGCGTTGCCGCGGGTGGTCCAAAGAATGGCAGTGCGCTCCTGGGCCGCGTGGCGCAAAGACGGCGTCCCATTCCGGCTGCTGTTCCCCCAGGGTGGGTCGACGATCACTCAGCAGCTCCTGCGTGGCTATTTTCTGCAAGACCGGACGAGCGCCGAGAACGGCGACGCACTCTTCCGCGACGCGCCGACCGCGCGGCTCCTTTCAGCGGCCCTGGGTGTTCCCGCCGCGAACAAACTCCTGCGCAAGTTGGAGGAGGTGCGCCTGACGCTCTGGCTCGAAGAAGAGATGCGCCGGCATTATGGATCGCAGGAGCTGGCCAAGCGCGAGATCTTCGCCCGCTACGCCAGCTTCATCTACCTGGGCAACGGCCGCTATGGCTTCGCCGCCGCATCGGAGTACTACTTCGACAAGCCCCTGTCGAGCTACACGCTGAACGACGCGGGGAAGGCGGCGCTGCTCGCGGGGATCAGCAAAGCACCCCGGGACTACGCTCCGGTGCCTGGCGAGTCGCGGTCGTTGCGTCGCCGTAACGAGATCCTGACTCTGATGGTGCAGAACGGATACATCCCTGAGGGCCTCGCGAAGCGCTGCCAGTCCGAGCCCGTCGGCGCCGCGGTCCCGAGCCTGGTCCAGACCGACGCCCCCGCCGCGATCGAGAACGTCTTTGACGAGCTGAAGCAGTACGGCGGCGACAGCTTCGGGATCGAGGATCTGTTCCAGGGGCGGATCTCGATCCACTCCACGGTGGACGCGCGCGTGCAGATCATCGTGAACGAAGCCTTGGAGAATGGCCTTGCCCTCTACGAGAAGCGGCATCCTCGCGCGAAGGGCTTGATCCAGGGCTCGGTGGTAGTGCTCCGGAACGCGGACGCGGCGATCCTGGCCGAGGCGGGCGGGCGGAACGTGTACAACGACCGATCCGCGCGTTACTCCGACTACAACCGTGTCACGAGCTCTCTGCGTCAGCCGGGCTCGGCGATGAAGCCGCTGGTGTACCTCGCCGCGTTCCGCCAAGGTCTGGACCTCGATTCCATCGTGCCGGACGAGCCCATCGAGGTGCCACGAGGCACCAATGGAGAGGTGAAATCGTTCGCCAACTACGACCAGAAGTTCAAGGGCCCCATCTCGGCCCGTCAAGCCCTCGCCGAGTCCCGCAATGTGGTGGCGGTCTGGATCGCGCTCGAGATCGGTATGAGCAAGGTGCTCGAGACCGCCCGGGATCTGGGGATCCACAGCTCGCTCCAGCCCAACGTCGCTACGGCGTTGGGGGCGTCGGAGGTGCGGCTTCTGGAGCTGGCGGGCGCCTATCGAGCCATGTCCTCGGGGGTAATGGCAGAGCCTCACGTCATCGATCGCGTCATCGACGCCTCCGGCGCTGTGCTCTACCAGGCGCGCCGACCCGGGCCGGAGATGAACTCCGCGGAGCTGAGAATGATCCAGGAGGGACTGCGAGGGGTGGTTCGCCTTCCGGGCGGCACCGCCCACAGTCTCGCTGCTCGCAGCTTCCCGATCCCGGTGATGGGCAAGACCGGGACGACGAGCGACTTCCGTGACGCGCTGTTCGTGGGCTCCACCTACGGGCCGCAGGGGATCACGGTGGCGGTCCGGATCGGCTTCGACGACAACCGTCCATTGGGGGAGAGGGAGACCGGCGGGCGCCTCGCGCTGCCCATCTTCCGCGCGGTCATGCTCCGCGTCTACAAAGACGATCTGGTGGGGCCGGTGCCGAAGTTTCCCCGCGAGATCGAAAAAGGGATCGACACCTACTTGGCGATGCAGGTCGCGCTGCACGCGGCCGATAACGAGCCGCCGCCTGCCGAGGGATCACGTTCACGGTGATATCGCGAGAGAGCCGAGGAATCTCGAACGCCCTAGTCGTCGATAACGAAGCCGATCATCATGTTCACCTGATACTCGGTGAGGGAGCCTTTGGTCACGCGCTCCTCCTTGATCCACCAGACGCGGAGGTCGCGAAGCGTCTTGTTCCCACCGGCGACTCCCTGCTTGATTGCCCCATCGAGGCTCTCGGCGGTCGTCTTGGTTAGCTCAGAAACGATCTCGGAAATCTTCGCTACGGACATCGACATCTCATGCTCCATTGGGTTAACGAACCGAGGCCAACCTGGAAAGACCCCGAGCGCTCGCAGAAGCCAGATGAGCAGTGCTGCGCCGAGAACCGCAACGATCCATGCCGCCGGCGTGGTGTTTGCGTGCACGCCCAGTGCATTGGCGAGGGCGACACCAAGGTACGACCCCACGATGCCGACGATGACTTTGGCGAGGATCCCCATTTGGCCGTTGCCCTTCATCACTATGCTGGCGAGCCAGCCGATGACGCCGCCGATGATAAGTGTGACCATCCAGCTTTCCACTGCTCCTCCTCGCGGTCCGCCATCCGGATCGAGGCTCCACTCGGTTGTCACGGCCGCTGGTCGGTGAACAAGCAAAAAAAGAGCCAAACCGTCTTTTGAGTCGCTCTCCTGACCTAAGCTGTTGCGGCGTCAGGGCTGCGGAGCAGTGCGGGCACTGGGACGGCAGACTTCGAGCCGTTTCGTCATCCCTTTTTCTACAAATTGCCGCCTTTCGCTCACCACTTGTTGTCACGCCGCGTTCCACGCGTGCGTTTGGGCGGTGGATTGCCGTGTTCAGGACGAGTCGATACCCGGTGGCCGGGCGGGGGCACGACCCTTGCACACAACCCTTGCAGCTGAGTAAAGCGGAACAAAGGTTTGGCTTAGCACATGTACCCAACACGCCGGTTTGGACGAGAAGCCCGAGGCTATGCCATTGGTGTCGTTGCCGTCCTGATCTCCGCCGCTATCAAGCTTGCCTTCGAACGCTTCGTCGGAACGGGTACCCTTTTTCTGCTTTTCTCCGTCGCCGTGCTGATCGCGGCCTGGGTCGGTGGGTCGATGCCGGGGTTGACGACGACCGTGCTGGCGGGTGCGGTGAGCGGCTACTTTCTCGTGCCGTCCAGGTTCTTGCTCGGCAGCCAACCCGGGGATACTATCCTCCTCGTTCTGTTTCTCATCGAAGGAAGCCTCATCAGCCTTGCTGCTGGCCGGATCCGCTCGGCCCGTGGCGGCGCAGAGACGGATCTCGGCGCTCTGGCCGAGCAGTCAGTCACGAGCACCGCGCTACAGGTTCTGGCCGAAGACGAGACCCTCGACCAGCTGGGCTTGGCGCTGGGAGGCCAGCTGGATACGGCGAGGCTGGTGGAGGGTGTCACCCGAGCCGGGATATCGATCGCCGGTGCCGCGTTCGGGGCGTTCCTGTACCACGATGCGTCCCGTGGTTGGACCCACTTTGTGTCGGGAGCGCCGCCAGATGCCTTCGTCGACTTCCCGATGTCTCAAGATCCTGAGGCGATCGGATCTCCTTTCCGCGGCGCCGTTTGCCGAAGCGATGATCTCACGAAGGACCCAAGCTTCGGCGAGAACCTGCCCTTCAAACGGATGCCGTCGGGCTACGCGCCCGCCCGGAGCTACTTGGCAGCGCCCGTGCGCTCACGCTCCGGCGAGCTGCAGGGCGGCCTCTTCTTCGGGCATCCCGACGCTGGAGTTTTTCGCGATCGTGACGAACGTCTGATCGCCGGCCTCGCGGCCCACGCGGCCATTGCTCTCGACAACGCGCACCTCTACCGGGAAGCACAGGAGGCGCGCAGGGCGGCCGAGGCGGCGAGCCGGGTGAAGGACGATTTCCTGGCCACGCTGTCGCACGAGCTGAGGACGCCCCTGAACGCGATCGTCGGTTGGGCGCACCTGTTAAAGCGCGGCCAGCTCACTCCCGACGAGATCGGCGATGCGATCGACACCATCATTCGCAATGCCACGGCGCAGGGCCAGATTGTCGAAGAGCTCCTGGACGTATCGCGGATTATCACGGGGAAGCTGCAGCTCGATCTGCGGCCCATGGAGATCGGTGTGGTGGTGAAGGGGTCGGTCGAGACCGTTACGCCGGCGGCCAACGCGAAGGGCATACGACTCCAGCTCATCCAGGACCCCGCCGGCAGCTACGTCATGGGGGATCCGGAGCGCCTGCAGCAGGTATTCTGGAACCTCCTTTCGAACGCCATCAAGTTCACGGACAAGCATGGTCGGGTGCGGGTAAGCGTTCAGTCCGTAGATTCCTCCGTCGAGATCGTGGTGGTCGACTCCGGTCTCGGCATCGACGCCGAGTTCCTTCCGATCATCTTCAACCGTTTCACGCAGAGGGACTCCTCGAGCACCCGGTCCGCCCGCGGTCTGGGCGTGGGGCTCGCCATCACGCGACAGCTCGTCGAGCTCCACGGCGGGAGCATCGAGGCGGAAAGTCTCGGGATCGGACACGGGTCTACGTTCACGGTAAGATTTCCCCGCTCCCCGGTGACGGCAACGACCTCGAACGGTCGCGTCTATTCGCAGGCGGACGTCGTCGTCGGATTGGAGGAAGCGCCCGACCTCAGGGGGATCCAGGTGCTGATCGTGGAAGACGACGACGACGCCCGGCTGCTCGTGGCGAAGGTGCTCGAAGGTCAGGGCGCATTCGTCAAGACGGTGTCGTCGGCCCGCGAGGCCCTCGAAATCCTGGGACGGGAGCGAATCGACGTGCTCTTGAGCGATATCGAGATGCCCGGGACCGATGGCTACCAGTTGATCCGGGAATTGCGCCTGCGCTCCCAGCAACAAGGAGGGGCCGTCCCTGCGGTGGCGCTGACCGCCTATGCGCGCACCGAAGATCGGCTCCGCGCGCTGCGCGCCGGCTTCCAATTGCACCTGTCGAAGCCCGTGCAGCCCTCCGAGCTGGTCACGGTCGTCGCGAGTCTGGCGGCACATCGCAACGGATGAACAAAAAACGCAAGGAAGGAGCGCCGCCGCCAGGGCGCGAGAGGGGCCGAGCCCCGGAGAGCGAGATCGAGTTGCGGGAGTTCCTCGATCACGCCCCGGTCGGCCTGCGCTTCGTGAGCCGTGACGGGCGCATCCTTTGGGCGAACGACACCGAGCTGGATCTCGCCGGATGCACCGAGGCGGAGTACATCGGCCACGACATCGGCGAGTTCCTGGTGGAGCTCGGGGTTTCTGGAGAGCTTCTCGGCCGGCTCGTCTCGGGGGAGAGGATCGAAGCCTATCGGGCTCGCCTCCGATCGAAGGATGGTTCCATCCGGCAAGTTCTCATCGACGGCAGCGCGCTCTATCGGGACGGCCAGTTCGTTCACGCTCGCACGCTCACTCGCGATTTCACGGCGTTCCTCGAGAAGGAGCGGGCCGCGCGCCATCGGGTGGAGGAGACGAGCCGTCTGAAGGACGAGTTCCTCGCCCTGCTCTCCCACGAGCTACGGGCGCCACTGGGAACGATCCTGTTGTGGCTCGGGCTCCTCCACCAGGGCGAGCTCGATCCTGCCGAAAGCCGGCGCGCCATGGGAATCATGGAGCACAGCGCTCGCGCCCTGGAGCGCATCATCGCAGATTTGCTCCACGCCTCCCGGATCGCTGCGGGCGGGCTCATGCTCATCCCACAGCTCGTCGACCTCCGGAGCGTGGTCGAGGTGGCCGTGGACGCCGTCTCCGGGGACGGGGCGCTCAAAGGCCTGGAGCTCACGTGGTCTCATGGGGAGATCCCGATCTGGGTGACGGGGGATCCCGGACGCCTTCAGCAGGCGATCTCCAACCTGCTCTCGAACGCCATCAAGTTCACTCCGGCCGGAGGCACGGTCGAGGTCTGCCTGGATACCGTCGACCAACAGGCCCGGCTCCGCGTCATCGACAGCGGCGAGGGAATGAGCTCCGGGTTCCTGCCCTTCGCCTTCGAGAGATTCCGCCAACAGAACAGCACCAGCACTCGCTCCCATCATGGGCTGGGT
>DATIBD010000024.1:0-168863 GCA_035457705.1 Vicinamibacteria bacterium | reverse complement strand
GCCATGAAACGGCTCTGGCGACTTGCGTGCGCCGAGATCGTAACCGTCCTCGGAAGCTCCGGCCACGAGATCGCCGAGGGGGCTGCGCGGCTGGTGGCGCGTCGGCGGCCAGTACAGCCCGTTCTGCCGGCCCGGTTCGCTGTTGAACCGTTGCGCGTAGAGCCCGGCTCGGTTCCCGTCGTGCGCGGTTCTGGCGTAAGCACGCTGCGCCTCCACGTAGGCCTGGCATACGTCGATGACGGCTAGCTCGTTGCGGCCGATGCGCCGGGCGAGGATCTCCTCCCGGCCGGCGGGGGCATCGAACCGCCAGCCTTGATCGACTCTGACGAGCGGAATGGGGAACGGCCAGTCCTCATTGCCGACGATCAGTTCCTTGGTGTTGGCGTCGCGGTCTTCGAGACGCCACTGCTCCCGGATCGCTGCCAGGAACACCTGTTGGTTCCGGCGGCCGGTTGCCGGATCCGACCCGGATACGAGGTCCCGTCCTTCGGGGCCGAACAGTTCGACCAGCGCCTCCAGATCTCCACCGTTGACGGTGTCGATGAGAGCGCGGACCGCATCGTCGGGCGTGGCGAAGGTGCGGGTTTCTGACTTCGGGGCGCAGGACGCCACAGCGACGCCCGCGACGATCGCCGCTCCGATCAGCGACCTCGTCATCGCCGGCGCCTGCCGGAGGAGCGGCTGCGCTTGCCGCGTGCGCTCGCCGAGCGTTCCGACCGGCCGCTCGAGTAGTTGGAGAAGGCGTCGGAGGCCGTGCCGCTCCGCGCCGCGGCCGTGCTCGAGCGGTCCCGGTTCTGGCCGCGTGCCTCGTATGACGCCGCGCGGCTCTGCGCCGTCTGCGTCTGCGTCTCGGATCGTTCGGTGCGCTGCTCTTGCGCGTTGGCGGCCCGGTCGCCGCGGGTCTCCGCCATGTCCTCGCGGTGCTCCAGGACATCCTCGCGTGCGTCCTCGCGGTGTTCGTACCAGTCCTCGCGCGCGTCCTCACGATCGTCGTACCAGTCGTCCCAGGCGTCGTTGTACATGTACGGCGCGCCGTGCCAGCCGTACGGCCCGTAGTAATAGTCGTTGTCGATGGCGGCACCGATGGCAATGCCCGCCGTAAAGCCGATCAGACCCGCCGCCATCGCCTCGGCGGCATCATCGTCTTCCTCCTGGATTACGACCGTGGTGGAGGTTGGCGCCTCCGTGTAGACCGTCTTGGGGTCGTAATGCGGCACGTGGACCACCTGCGCGTTGGCCGGCTCGATGATGATGATGTTCTGGCCGCTGTCCAGGGTCTTGAGGCTGACCGTCTGCTGCGGCGTGGTTTTCAGTTTGCCGCTCGCGAGCGCGTCCGCTCGCAGTCGCTGAACGCTGTCGAGCACGCCCGCCCGGTTGCTCGAGAAGGCTCGGCCGACCTCGGTGGTCCAGTCCAGGTTCGTGGCCATGAAGTCCACTACCTGTGGGAAGATCACGAGTGCCACCAGGCTGGGCTCGTACCCGGTCTGGCGAGCCGCGTCCTGCAGGGCCGAGCCCGTGAAAGGCGGCTTGGTCTTCAACCACGCGTCGAGCTCCTTGACGCGTGCCGGAGTCGTCGCCGACACGAGCATCTGCGCCAGTAGCTGATCAGAGTAGAGAGCCACCGGCGCCATCAAACCATCGACCTCCTCCGGCGGCAACTTCGCGACCGGCGCAGCTTTCGACGATGGTTGGCGACTCGCCTGGGTTTGGGCAGTGGTCGAAGCGATTCCGGCGGTGGCGACCCCGACTACTGCCATCAGAGCGACCTCATGCACGCTCGTCACGTACGCCATTCTACATTTTTCGCCCCGGCGCGGAACCGCCGCCGGTCGGATCCGGATCGAGGGCGGAGCGCTGCCCGATAGACATCTCCGCGCTTCACGGCTCGTCCAGCGCGGCGAGCTCCTCGAGGGCGGCGTTCTCGAGATCGCGATCCAGATCGGCCTTCGTGCCTGCGACACTCCGTGCGTAAGCAGCAATCCCTTCGTGTAGCGCTTGGCGTTAGGCGCCCGCTAACGAATTGTCGGATCGCATCTCTGGCAAGTTCGGTGGCCGGTTGACCGGACCGCTGAGCTTCCGCTCGTAGCTCCTCGTTCAAGTCATGAGGCAAGGGTACATGCAGATTCTTCGTCATCATGGCCCTGCTCGAGTCATACCATGAAACATGCCACAGATATGTGGCAAAAACCCGTGGTAAAGCGCTAAATGGGCAATTGACGCTTCTGAGTGTCAATTGGCAGACGGCGCCTGACTTATTTCTTCACCTCGTTAGCGGCCAGCATCCTTCGCATCAAATCGTCCGTGAACGCCTCGCTCGCCGAGTGGCAGTACGTGGCACGCTGGCTCGACGGCAGGTCCTTCGAGGCGAGCAGGTAAGGCTTCTCCTCGCCCGGGCGAACATCATCGGGCAAGGTCTGGATTTCGACGGGGAGCTCTTCACACTGGATCCAATCGGGGGAGGTCAGGTAGGCCACCGCGAGTGTATCGAAGGGGAAGATCGCCCGGATGGCAAAGCGCTCGTCGTACCAATCCACGTAGTCGCGAAGCGGCTCGAGGAAGAAGTCGCTGATCTCTGGCACCGTGGCGAAGCGCTCGATCTGCTCCTCGCTGAGCGGAGTCTTGGACGAGATTTCGAAGGGCGCGAGAATGATCGGTGCCCCGGAGTCGAGCAATACCTGAAAGCCGGCCGGGTCGAGCTCGAAGTTGAAGTCCATGAGAGGGGTTCCACCTTCGCCGAGAGTGAATGTCTGACCTGGCCGGCGTCCGGCGACGGCGATGATCCGATTGATACGGCCGCCGAGCTCGGGATGGTTCGTCAGCACCGTCGCCACGTTCGTCACCGGCCCGAGCGCGAGGATGGAGAGCGGGCTTTCGCCGAGTGCTGCCATCAGAGCTCGAGAGGCGTCGGTCTCGACACCCAACTCTTCCGCCCCCGCGGCTCCCGAGTAAACCGCAAGCCCCTCGGGTCCGAAGCGGCTCACGATCTCTCGGGCAATCGGATCGCCGATCTCGAGAGGGGAGTTTCCGAAAACGACGCTCACCCCGACGATCTCGAGCTCGGGAGAGTGAAACGCTTGAAGAAGAGCGAGCCCATCGTCGGGCTCGTGACCTCCTCGCCTGACTGCCGGATCCACGTCCAGCCAAACCGCGATCGGTGATGGTGATTCCGGCACGGTCGCTTCGGGGACTCGGCAGGCAGAGACGAGCGTCGCGGCGAGGACGAGCTTCCGCGTCACTTCAGCCCTCGGGCCAGGCTCACCAGCGCCCGAATGCGCTCGGCGTCGGTGGTCGAGCGGGAATATTCAGGTGGGCGAAGAAGGCCTCCCATGTGCACCCGAGGGTTGCGAAACTGCATCCCGCTCTCGATGTCGACGAATCCAGTGATGTGAAGCTCGCTGGCGCGGGTTTCCCTCGCAATTTTCTCGATGTTCCTTTCGTGGATGCTGCCAGCCGGCATCACGATGATGCGCTCGCCCGCTTTTTCGATCAGCTGCCGGAGCAGATCGAGCCCCGCCATCGCGGACTCCTCCTGGCCCGAGGTCAATAGACGGTCGACGCCTAGCTCGACCAGTGATTCGAGCGCCTCGAAAGGCTCGCGCGCCATGTCGAACGCGCGATGGAAGGTCACGGCCATGGGCCGGGCCCGTTCGACGAGAACCCGAGTACGGTCCCGGTCCACGTTGCCTCGAGGATCGAGGACGCCGATGACGACGCCGTCGGCGCCGAGCTGTTTGGCGGCGTCGATGTCCTCGAGCATGACTTCGTGCTCGGTCTCGGTGTAGAGAAAGTCGCCTCCCCGAGGCCGGACGATGACATGAAGTCCAATCCGGAGTTTCCGCCGTGCGAGCGCGATGGCTCCGGCGCTCGGCGTCAGGCCGCCTTCGAGGAGGGCGGTACACAGCTCGACCCGTGCGGCACCCCCGGCTTGGGCTGCGAGCGCGCTTTCCACCGAATCGACACAGGCTTCGATGAGCACGGGGACAAGTCTAGCAGGGTGAGAGTCCACGAGCACCAGCGATGCAGGGGCTAAACTAACTAATACGCGCCGACGTGCGTGATGGTCCTTGCCGCCTCTTCGGCCCCGCGCCGAAGAGAGCGCGTCACGTCTTTCGAGCGACAGTATTCGCTCAAGAAGCCCGCCGCGAAGGTATCCCCTGCGCCGGTCGTGTCGACCACCCGGTCAACCGGAACGGCGGGGACGCTTATTCGGCCCTCCCCGGTGAGCGCGAGGCTTCCTTCGGAGCCGAGCGTGACGATGAAGAGCTTGTTCTGCCGCCTGGCGATGGTCTCGAGCGCATCGATGAGGTCCCGGTGCGACGAACGTAGTCCGAAAAACGCGATAGAAAATCCCCGCCCGTAGTCTTCGACGCGTTCCGTCGTCGGACGATCGGCGATGTCGGCGAAATCCACAACACGAAGTCCTCGCGAGGGAGTCTCAGCGATCGAGGTGAAGAAACCATCGATCTGCTCGTAGTAAGGGGCGAAGAGAAGATCCGCGCCGGAGATGAGTCCCCGCTCCACCGCCCCGATGCGGAATTCGCCGAGAACCCCTTGGTGGTATTCGACGAATATTTTCTCACCCGATGGCTCGAGGTCGATGAGCTGGAGGGACGTGCGCCCAGGGATCTCGGTGATGCAGGTGCGCACGTCGAGCCCCTCGATGCCCCGCCGTGCGGTCACCGCTTCTTCATCCGTGCCAAGAGCGCTCACGAGAGTGATTGGATCGGACGGGTCGAACAGACGACGCGCATGAGCGACAAAGTTGAGCGCGATGCCGCCAGGGCGATCGAGCTCCAGGGGAAGGTAGCGATCCACTCCCAAGTCCCCGACGCAAACGACGTTCATTGTCGCGCCTCGCGTATGAGAGCGATTACCTTTTCGGCGGCGACGTAATCGCCTTTCTTGAGGCTCGTTCCCACGACCGCTCCGTCCGCGACACGGAGAAGCTCGCCTACGTTCGATAGGTCGAGGCCGCTGCCAACGAGCACGGGCAGGTCGCTGTCACCCTGTTTGGCTTCTTCCAAGTCCCGAACGGAGGGCGGTTCACCGGTCGCGCGACCGGTAACGAGAATTGCGTCGGCAGCCGCCAGTCCCGCGAGCCGTGCGGATTCCCCGAGACCTCTCTCGACGAGCATTCGAGCGTACTTGACTTGTATGTCCGCCAAGACGAGGACATCCCGTGCCCCGATGCGGGAACGATAACGTATCACAGCGTCGGGGTCGATACGCATACGGCCACCGTGCTCGGGGCGCTCCATCGGATCCACGAAATAGTCCGTTCGAATGAAGGCCGCGCCAGCCATCGAAGCGACCGCAAGAGAAGCCTCGGGGTCGTTCAGGAGGATCTCGACGCCGACGGGTACACGAGCGCGGAGCACCAGTTCTCGAGCGACCCGGGTCATTGCGGCGATCGTTTCTCGGGAAGCTTCGATACGGTGTGGACGGTCCTCCTCGTTTTCGACGAGAACGCCATCGACGGGCCCCGCGTGCAAGGCGTCGAGGTCGACCAGGGCTTTCGCCACGACCCCTTCTATCCCCGGGCTTTCGGTATACCCCGGCAGCGGAGGCAAATGAATGACCCCGATGATCGGCTTGCGCCCGGAAAAGAGGCTTGTGAACCGGCTCGTCCGTGTCATATCGTGCGTTCTCGCTACAAGGTGCCGAAACCGTTGCCGGGCAACCCGATCGTCATGAACGGTGCGCCGCCCGGAGACCCTTCGAACCGTCTGTAATACAATCGCTCGAACAAGTAGGAGCATGCCATGAAAGCCAAGCTTCCTGTAATACTAGGCCTCGGCTTGGGAGTCGCGGTGTCCGCGGCGGGCGGAGATTTTCGCGAAGATCTGCTCGCGAAATTCGAGCGCGTGCCGCTCGCCCAGCTGCCGACACCTCTCGAGGAGTTGAAGGCGCTTTCGAGGGATCTCGGAGGGCCGCCCCTGTACGTCAAGCGAGACGATCAAACCGGGCTGGCTTTCGGTGGCAACAAAGCCAGAAAGTTGGAGTTCATCTTTGCGGACGTGCTCCAGAAGAAGTCCGACGTCATCATCACCTGGGCCGGCATCCAGTCCAACTGGGCCCGGCAGACGACCGCGGCGGCGCGAATCCACGGCATTCGGCCGATTCTCGTGCTGACGCGGGGGGAGCATTCGCCCAATCACGGAGGCAATCTGCTTCTCGATTCCTTGATGGGGGCCGACGTCCGCCTCATCGATCCTGCCGCGGACCGAGCTTCGATCGTCGGGCGCATCGCGGAAGAGGAGCGCGCGGGCGGCCATCGTCCCTACGTCGTTCCCGTTGGAGGTTCGGTACCCTCCGACTCCATGGACCTTCCTCTCGGGGCCATCGCCTATGCTCACGGGTTCTCCGAGCTGCACGAGCAAGCGGCCGAGCTCGGAATCACTTTCGACCACGTCGTCCTCGCTACCGGCTCCGGGGGCACGCAAGCCGGACTGATGGTCGGCGCGAGCGCTCTCGCCCCTCACGTGAAAGTCGTCGGAATTAGCGTCTCGGGTGAAAAACAAGTAGTCAAGGAACAGGTTGCTCGAATCGCCAACGAGACGGCGGAGGCTCTCGAGCTGTCGAATCGCTTCTCTCCCGAGGAGACCATCGTGATCGACGACTACATTGGGGAAGCTTACGGCGTGGTCAACGAGGCCACGGCGATGGCCATCGGGGAGCTCGCGCGCCGCGAGGGTATCCTGCTCGATCCCGTCTACACGGGAAAGGCCATGGCGGGAATGCTCGATCTCATCAAGAAGGGCTACTTCGAGGGGAGCCGGGGAGTCGTCTTCGTCCACACCGGCGGCACGCCGGCGCTTTTCGCCTATGAGGACGAGCTTCTGAGTCACCTCGGGCAGAAACCTTAAGCCATGGTCCGTAACGAAGGCGAGCGGCTGTCGCGGGTCATCGTCTCGACTCCGCGAGAGCAGTATTTCAAGGTTTCGGATCCGAAGCTCCACAACTTCAACGAGATCGCGGATCCCGAACGAACCCTTTCCCAACATGGCCAGCTCTGCGCCATCCTTGCCCGAGGCGGAACGGAAGTCATCGATCTGCCCGAGCTGATCGGCCATCCCAACTCGGTATTCACGCGAGACGCCTCCGTTGTCACCCCTCAAGGGTACGTCAAGCTGCGGCTCGGCCTGTCGAGTCGAAGGGGCGAAGCGGATTGGATGGCTTCCGCTCTAGAACAGCACGGGGAGCCCTGCGCCGGAGAGATCGAGCGTCCCGGTACCGTCGAGGGCGGCGACGTGATCCTAGCGGGCAAGATCGCCTTCGTTGGACATTCAGCCCGCACGAACTCGGATGGCGTTCGTCAAATGTCCGAGCTCCTCCAAAAGATGGGCTACGAGGTTCGGATCGCGGACGTCGACAACGTCCTCCATCTTGGCGGTACGATGAGTGCGATCGCTCCCGAGCGGATTCTCGCTTGCCGCGGCAACTACCCGGGAGGATTCTTCAAAGGATTCGAGGTCGTGTGGGTCGAGGAAGAGGGGCCCTCCACCGGCAACGTGATTTGCCTTGGTCCAAACGAAGTCCTGGCCAACGAGGCGGAGAACCTTCGGACCATGGAGGCACTGGATGCGGCCGGGGTCGCCGTGCAGGGAGTGGACCTCTCGGAGTTCCGGAAAGGAGCTGGGGGCCCCACGTGTCTCATCCTTCCGGTCGAGCGAAAAGCATAGCGTCAGCGGATGCGGATCTCTATGTCGCTGGTCGCGCGGCGTCCTCGCGAATCGTCCTCCACCCGAACCTCCACTCGATATCGGCCGTAGGCTAGCGAGTTGGTAGGCACGCTGAGGATGACCGGGGTCCCGCCGGTCGCCGACAGCTCGATCGGTGCCTCGGGCCCCCCGGTTCGGATGGCATCGGGCCGCTCCCCGAAAACCGAGTAGCTGACGCGCGCTCTCCTGGCGGGCTCGTCCTCACCGGGGAACACCTGAAAGAGAACGAACGCGTCTTGTCCGCGCTTCACCGAGGCAGTGGGAAGAATCGGTAGCTCGTCAGCTTCGATCGAGGCCCCAGGCCCGACGATGGGAACGATGCTCGATATGCCGAATCGCCGGCCCAACCCCTCCGGCACGGCGATTTCCATCGAGGTCCGGTAGAGCTCCAGCTCCTCCGAATGAAGCACCACCGAGAGCAGGTAACGTCCGGGCGCGAGATCGGCGTAACTCAGGACGAAGTAACGTTCGACGCTCACGTCCTGCTCGAAGTCGTGGACCACCACCTCGTCGTCGTTTGTCACGCGTAGCTCGAGCCGTCGAGCACCGCCTCCATCCCCGGTCAGGAGATCTTCGGGCAGAGCGATGCTGACCGGGACCCGCACGATGCCGGCGCCGGTGGGCAGGAGATAGGTCGTGACCTCGACGGCGAGTGGAAGATCGTCGGGGAGCGCCACTTCGGGTGAATCGGTCGCTTCAGGCGCGGGCAACCGCGCGAGGTACCCGCTTCGGGCGATGACCTCGGCATCCGGCCGGTTTCTGATCCGAACTTCGATCCTTCGATAGCGGCCGTCCGGCTCTTTTTCCGGGGTGTACCCGAGGAGATAATAACGCTCGTTCTCTCGGCCGATGCGTCGAAGCGACGGTTCGAAGGACACCGTGTTGGGAAAGAAGCGCCCACCCGTTTCCGTCGCTAGAGGCGATAGTCCGCCGTAGGAGCCTCCTCTCCATGAACCATCCGCGCCATAAAGGTCGATGGTGTAAACCGTGGCATTGGCCTGGTTCAACGCTTCGATGGCATCTTTCAACGCGAGGCCCTGATCGGAATAGCGAGATCCCGGAGGCGAGAACGTGGGAAGCTCCGGCGAAAGGAGGACGAAGATCTTTCTTCCCGGGAGCTCCGCCAGCGAACGCGAGAGTGACTCGATGTCACGATAGAGTTGGAATGAGGACCGATAGGGGTCGATCATGTAGCCCACCTCCATTTGACTCAGCGTGCGGATCGCCTCGAGGGTGACCTCCTTGACGGGTTGGAGCTCCTGGATGACCTTGGTCGCGTAGCCTACGTCGATGACCATCGCCTCGTCGCCGTCGGCCATCGATTCCACGACGAAGCTCGTCAAGGCTTTCTTCGCCCGGGCCAGATAGGTGAATTTTGCGCCCTGGCGGTTGAGTATGAAGACGAACCGTCGCGGGTAGGCGTTCTCGCTGGCCGCCGGTGAGCCCCCCGTGCGCTCAGCTACGTACGAAGTCCAGCTGGTAACGTCGAAACTCGAGATGGTCTGTGGACTGCCGTCTTCGAGTAGCTCGAAGTCGGCTTTTCCCAGGTCTCCAATCGGGTTTCCCTCGCCGTCGAGCACGAGGGCGTCGACGAGGACGGTGTTGACGCCGGTACGAAACGAGGGAACGTCGTCTCTGCCGTCTTCCTGCGTCGGTGCGCCGGAAATTAGCGTTAGAATCGACGCCAGCCCGAGCGGGAGGGCCGGACACAAAGTCATTCAAGTCCTCCAGTTCGAAGCCCTTCGACCCGGGCGGCTTCAGGCAGGAAAGCTTCCGATGCATTATAGATAGGCACTACGGGGTCGGCCAAGCGAGCGGGAAGGAAAAAGAGTTGGCAAACTACGGCGTACGGAACGCGTACGGGGATTTGAAGCGGGTCGTCGTGCACCGGCCCGGGCCCGAGCTCGAGCTGGTGACGCCTGAAACGCTGGAGGAATTTCACTTCGAACGGCCCGTCGATCGGAAGCGTTTTCTCTCCGACTACGACGCGATGCTGGGCCATTTTCAGGCTGCGGGCGTGGAGACGCTGCTGCTCACCGACATTCTACAAAACGATGCCGACGCCATGGCCTACATGTCGCGCCGGCCCAACATGACGTACACCCGCGATCTCGCGGTCGTCTTCGAAAGCGGCGCCGTGCTGATGTCCCCCCACCTCAAGGGGAGGTGGGGCGACCAGCTGATGCTCGCGCGGGCATTCGAGCGGCTTGGCGTTCCCATCCTGGGAGCCATCGAGCCCCCCGGGTTTCTCGAGGGGGGTGGTGTGACCTTGCTCGGCGACGACACGGCCGTGGCTTCGCTGTGCGACCGCGCCAACGAGACCGGCACGCGCGCTCTTCGCAACCTCGTGCTCGGAAGAGACGTCGAGTTCTTTCTCGAGGTTCCACTGCCGTTCGGACATATCCACATCGACGGCATTTTCATGGTGCTCGATATCGATCTCGCGCTGATCTATCCGGAGCCGCTTCGCGTTTTCCCCTGCCGCCTTTTTCAGGCGGGGAAGTCGGAGCCGCGTCACACCATGTTCGAGGAGCTCCTCGACCGGAAAGGGATTCGCACGATCCCGATCACGCTTTCCGAGCGCAAGGGCGGACACTTGAATCTCGTCGTTACCAAGAAGTCTCGGGCCGCCGTCGGTTTCGACACCGCGAGCCGCGTCGGATCGGAGCTCGCCCGATACGGCTGGCAGCTTCACACATTCCCGTCACAGGAGCTGTTCAAGGGCAATGGTGGCCCACACTGTATGACCTGCCCCATCCAAGTGCGGTAGAGTGCCGGGGGACAAGGAGGGGGCGTCATGAACCGTCGTGAGTTTCTGAGCTCGAGCGTTCTCGTCGGAGGAGCGGTCAGCATTTCTTCTCCTGGCGCGGTTGCCGCGGGCGAGTCCACCGTCTCTTCGTTCGATCCCTGGGTCGAGCTCCACCAGGAGAACCTGCGTCACAACGTCGATCAAATCTCCCGGCGGGTGGGAGGGCGGCCGATTCTGGCCGTCATCAAGAACAACGGTTACGGCATGGGCATCGCGAACGTGGCCCGGCTTCTGGAGCCTTCGAGCGCCATCCACGGATTCGCCACCGTGAAGCTGCAAGAAGCCGTCACTGTTCGGGACGCGGGAGTCGAGAAGCCCATTCTGCTCATGGGGCCCTTCGACGAGGCGGATCTGAGGGAGGTGGTTCATCGACGCATCACTCCGATGGTCTATACCCCTATTGGCGACGCGCTCGATCGGATCGCGGCCGAACGTCAGAGCGCCGTGGCCATCCACGTTTGCGTGGATACGGGTATTGGGCGCGTCGGGGTTCCGCACCGCGTTGCTGGGGAGCTCGTGCGTGACCTCGCGCGTCGATCGTCGGTGCGCATCGAGGGCACGATGATGACCTTCGCGGAAGACGCTTGGCTCGACGATGAACAGAAAAACCGCTTCGACGCTCTCTGCAACGAGCTGACCTCGGCTGGTGTCGAGCTCGGGCGCCGTCACGCCGCGTCGAGCTTCGCCCTGTTTCAGCACCCCGACTACTTTCTCGATATGGTGCGGCCCGGCATGGCGATTTACGGAGTGTACTCGGAGCAAGAGTTCCGCAGCTCGGATTCTCTGGAGCTTCGCCCGGCGCTCGCGCTGAAGGCCCGAGTGGCGTACGTGAAGAGGCTCGAGGAAGGCGACAGCGCGGGATATAGCCGCGCTTACGTTGCCAAGGCACCCGTGTGGGTGGCAACTCTTCCGGTAGGACACACCGATGGACTGCCGCGGGCGGCGGCCAACACGGCGAAGGTGCGCATCGGCGACCGCCTGTACCCTATCGTCGCTAGCATCTCCGCGAGCCACACCATCGTGGAGATCGGCCCGGAGAAGTCGGTCGAGATCGGGGACGAGGCGTCCCTATTCGATTGGCGCGCCGGTTCCCGACCCGAGGACGTTTCGGCAGACAGCGGCGCCTCGGTGTACGACCTCACCATGCACCTGAACCCGCTCCTGCCGAGGAATCTCCTCTGATTCGCGCTTCGATTTTCCGATCGTGAGCGCACTTCTCTCGGTCACCATCCTCCTCAATGGCACTCTCGTCGACGGCACGGGGGCACCTCCGGTCCGGGATGCTTGTATCGAGATTCGAGACGGCCGGATCGCGACGATCGGGCGGGCTTCGACCTGCGTCGTAGAAGCGGGTGCGTGGGTGCTCGATGCGATGGGGAAGTGGGTCATCCCCGGTCTCATCGACACTCACACCCACCTTTTCGATTCTGGAAGCCTCTACACGAGTCCCGATGACTACGATCTCACTGCGAGAGTCCCTCACGAGACCGAGCGGACCCGCATTCGTGCTCGCATCGGGGAGACCACGGATCGGTTTTTGTGCTCGGGAATCACGACCGTTGCGTCACTCGGCGGCCCTCGATGGGAAGCCGACGTTCGGGATGAGACGAAAGCGCCGCGCATCTTGACGGCGGGTCCTTTTCTCGCGGGTTTTCCCGTGGGGGAGATGACTCTTTGGACTCGAGAAGACCCCGTGCTGGTCCAGGTGGCGAGCCCCCAGGAGGCGCGGGGGAAGGTCGACGAGCTCGTGGGCCGGGACGTCGACCTCGTAAAGGCGGGTTTTCTCGATGAGCCGGTGTTGAGAGCGCTCGTGGACGAAGCTCACGCGCGGCAGATGAAGGTTGCCATACACGCCGAAGAGCTCGAGGCGGCCAAGATGGCTCTTCACGCGAACGTCGATGTGCTCGCTCACACCGTCGTTGACCAGCTCGTCGATGAGGTTTTTCTTGCGCAGGCAAAGAAGCAAGGAGTCGTCTCGATCACCGGCCTGGCTCACTACGAGCGCTACCGGCAAGTGCTCGACTCAGCGGTGAAGCTTTCTCCAATCGAGGAGCGGTGCGGTGATCCCGAGGTCATCGCCACCTGGAGCGATCTCGGGGAGCTTCAGAACAAGCCCGCCACACCCGATTCGATTCGCTGGGGCGCCTCGCCGGCAGCACGTGACCTGCTTCTCGGCAATGTAAGACGCATGCACGCGGCCGGGATTCCCATCGCGGTCGGTTCCAACGGTGGCAACATCGGAACACTCCAGGGTCCGTCCTACCACCGCGAGCTGACGATGCTGGCCGAGGCCGGTCTCACTCCGAACGAGGTTTTGACCTGCGCGACGGCAAACGGGGCGCTCGCGCTCGGCGTTCTCGGCGATCGCGGGACGGTCGAAGTCGGGAAGTTGGCGGATCTCGTCGTGCTCGGCGCAGACCCGACCAAGGACGTTTCTAGCCTGGCAAGCGTCGAGACCGTGCTGGTCGGCGGGGAAGTCGTTTATCTTGCGCCCAGCAAGCTGTATAAGGACGCTCCATGAGCCCATTGCCGGAGACCGAGCAGGTGAAGGGCCTGCCTCCCGAGGCCTATCAGGAAATTCCTGGGGAAGAGTATCCTCCGTACGTCGCCGCCAGCGAATCGCCTCCCGAAATCACGGCGCGCTCGATCACTCTCGGAGCTCTCTTCGGAATTCTCTTCGGGGCCGCCAACGCTTATTTGGGCCTGCGCGTGGGCCTGACGATCTCCACTTCGATTCCCGTGGCGGTCTTGACCGTTCTCGCCTTCGCCTTTTGGCGCGGTCGGCGTGACGGACAGAGCCGGATCCTCGAGGCGAACATGAGCCAGACGATCGGCTCGGCGTCGTCTTCCGTTGCTTCGGGCATCATCTTCACGCTTCCCGCGCTCTTCCTTTGGGGAATGGTTCCCGGACTGGCGAAGATGACCGCCATCGCGCTCGCGGGCGGCCTCCTTGGCGTGCTGTTCATGGTGCCGCTGCGCCGGTTCCTGATGCGCGGAGAGCACGGTCGCTTGCCGTACCCCGAGGGAACGGCTTGCGCCGAAGTCCTTGTGGCAAGCGAAGTCGGAGGCGCCAAGGCAAGGGAGGTCTTCTTCGGGATTGGGGTGGGCGCTCTGTACCGAATGCTCCAAGGGGCGATGAACCTCTGGCGGGGAGAGGTGTCGACGCGGATTCCTCTCCTCCCCAAAGCCGAGCTCGGACTGGAAACGAGCCCGGCTCTCCTTGGGGTCGGTTACATCCTCGGCCCGCGAATCGCGGCGGTGATGGTGGGAGGCGGGCTCCTGGCGTGGCTCGTCATCATCCCCACGATCGCGTGGCTCGGCCAGGACTGGACGGCGCCTCTCTACCCCGAGATGGAGCAGCTCGTTCGAGACATGGCGCCTGCCCGCATCTGGACGAGGTATGTCCGTTACCTGGGAGCCGGAGCCGTCGCGATGGGCGGTCTCATCACTCTCGTGCGAGCCCTGCCCATGATGGTCGGCTCGTTCCGGATCGGGCTGGCTCAGATCCGCGAGAGCATGTCGGGAGCCCAGCCCGGGCAAGACGCGAAGACTCGAACGGACGCCGATCTGCCGCTCTCCGCAACTCTCGCGGGGGTCGGCCTCGTGGTGGCGTTCCTGGCCCTCGTGCCCCATGTGCTCGGGTTTGTCGAGACGTCAAGCCTGCGTGTGGTGGCGGCGATTCTCGTCGCCCTCTTCGCCTTCTTCTTCGTGACCGTGTCCTCTCGCATTGTGGGAATGGTGGGTGTGACGAGCAACCCTACTTCTGGTATGACCATCGCGACGCTCCTGGGAGTGACGGGCCTCTTTCTCGTGCTCGGCTGGACGGACGCGACGGGTCAGGCCGCTGCTCTTACCGTTGGCGCCGTGGTCGCCGTCGCCGCGTCGATCGCGGGAGACACGAGCCAGGATCTCAAAACCGGATTCCTTCTCGGCGCGACGCCCCGACGCCAGCAGTTGGGAGAGCTATTTGGCATACTCACGTCCGCCTTTTTCGTCTGCCTGACGGTAACGGTGCTGGCGGAGGCTTACGGCTTCGGGACCCCCGAGCTGCCGGCACCGCAGGCGACCCTCATGAAGCTGGTCGTCGAGGGGGTTCTGTCACAGAACCTTCCCTGGGTGCTCGTCGGCATTGGGGCGGCAATAGCCCTTGCCGCGGAGCTCGTCGGAATCCCCTCGCTCGCTTTCGCGGTCGGGATCTACTTGCCCGTTTCCACCATGACCCCGGTCTTCATCGGGGGGCTGGTGCGCTGGCTGGCGGAACGACGCGCAGGCTCCGAAGAGAGAGTGCGCGAACGTCGAGAGGGAGGCGTTCTCTTTGGCTCGGGTCTCGTGGGAGGTGAAGGGCTCCTTGGCGTTGCGATTGCCGCTTATGCCGTCGCCCGGACTCGTGCTCCCGAGGGCTTCGGAAGCGGGTGGGCCGGACCGTTCGAGCCGTGGTTTCCGCTATTGCCTTTTGCTGTTCTGGTATGGCTCCTATGGCGCGCGACGCGCACGGGAGCTCACGGCTAGCGCGTCGTCATCAGCCTGCTAGGGCTCGGGCAACCGCTTGCGGGAAGATTTCGATGACGTCTCCTTCGAGCCGAAGCGTGACAACGGGGAGCGAATCATGGTCCGTCTCCCCCCGGTTGATGATCACGTAGGGCACTCCGCGCCGAGCGGCTTCGAGCGGAAACGACGCGGCGGGGTAAACGGAGAGCGTCGAGCCGAGCGCGACGACCAGATCGGCCTCGGCCGCGGCCTTGCCAGCGCGAAGGAGGTCATCCTGTCTGAGATTCTGACCGAAGCTGATGGTCGCGGGTTTAAGGAAGCCGGAACATCGGCATCGTGGTGGATTTCGTGACTTGCGGAAAGTCTCCATATGCGGCTCGGGGTCCGAACGTTCGAGACAGCTCAAGCACTCTACCCACAGGTTGGTGCCATGGAGCTCGACGATTCGCTCCGGCGACGTCCCGGACCGTGCGTGAAGGCCGTCGATGTTCTGGGTCACGACCGACGCCAGCTTGCCCGCGTTTTCCAGATCCACTACGGCGAAGTGGGCGGCGTTCGGCCTGGCCTCTCGAAAAGACGGCCAGGCTTCGAGCTTCTGGTCCCAGTACTCCGCTCGCGCCGCCTCGGAAGAAAGAAACTCTTGCAGGTAGACGGCCTTGCGTCGCTTCCACACGCCTTGGGGCCCGCGGAAATCCGCGATACCGCTCCCCGTCGAGATACCGGCGCCGGTAAAGATCAGGACTCGTTTGGAGGACTTCAATAGCTCCACGAGCTCGTCGTGGAGCGCCGCGATACCCATCAGTCGTTGTAATCCTGACTCACGATGCGTTCGGGCTCGAACACGACCAGAACCGACGGCATCTCCTGGATCGATTCATAGTAGAGCCGTGCGTCCTCTTCGGTCTCGTAGTAGCGACGAATGATGAGCCAGCGATATGCTTCGGTGCGGGGGTCGTCCGAACCGAGAAGCTTTCCTCGACCGTAGAGCATCACGGCGCGCACGTCCTGTCGGCCTCCGTCGACGCAAATGCCCATGCGCGGGTCCCGCGACAGGTTGCGATGCTTGACGCTCCCAGCCGGGATGCTGATGTACATGCGCCCGGACTCGTGGAAGTACCAGACGGGACTCAACTGGGGCGTTCCATCCCTGGAGATCGTGGCCATGATGGCATGAAGATTCCGTTGCTCGAGAAAAGCGGTTACCTCTCCAGCGGACATGTTCGACATCGGCGGATCGACGACACCGGGAATGGGGCCTTATAGCGCGCCTTCGGCGCGGGCGCAATCATCGCGGGCGGGCAGGTCCTCTAAAGTGCTCAATGCCGTGGCGGGACCCGTAATCGATTCGTGCCGCCACGGCTCGGGCTGCTTGCGGCGCGGCCTTCATCACCCTGCCAGGTTGTCGCCATGTCTCCACGGCGCTGGTACACTGATGGCAATCCAGGAGGCAGATCGATGCTCGCACGAATGGCCGGAGTTCTACTCGCGCTCGCCGGGGTGACGTTCGCCCAGGAAACGGGCTCGCGTCCCGACGCCGAAGCGGGGCAAGAGTCCTCTGCGGCGAAACCGATCGTCGCCGACGAGAAGTTCTCGACCACCCAGCACCGCGCTCTAATCGGAGGCGCAACCGTTCCCTATACCGCCACAGCGGGACAGCTCGTCTTGCGCCACGCGAACGGGAAGCCTCGAGCAAATGTCTTCTTCGTCGCTTACACGCGGGATGACCGCCCCGACCGGAGCTCGCGACCGATCGCTTTCGCCTACAACGGGGGGCCGGGCTCGGCCACGGTCTGGCTCCACATGGGTACCCTCGGTCCCAAGCGGGTGCAAATGGCTGAAGAGGGCTTCCAACCGGAGCCACCGTACCGTCTGGTCGACAACGAGCACTCGCTCATCGACGTCAGCGACGTCGTCGCCATCGATGCCGTTTCCACTGGCTTCAGCCGCGCGGTCGAAGGCGAGGATCCGAAGCAGTTTCATGGCGTGCAGCAGGATATCGAGGCCTTCTCGGAGTTCATCCGTCTCTACATCACGAGATTCGACCGATGGACTTCGCCGAAATACCTGCTCGGCGAGAGTTACGGCACGGTACGCTCGGCCGGAGTCGGGGCGCACCTCCAGAGCGAGCACGGGATCGAGCTGAACGGGATCATTCTCGTTTCGTCCGTCATCGATTTCATGACTCTTCGGGATGCGCCCGGTAACGACATCCACTACGTCAGCTTCCTTCCGACGTATACGGCGACGGCCTGGTATCACAAGAAGCTTCCTTCGGATCTGATGGGAGATCTCGATCTGGCGATCGACCAGTCGCGCAGTCTTGCTTTCGGTGATTACCTGCTCGCCCTGACGAAAGGGAACCGCCTTTCCTCGCTGGAGCGGGAGGAGATGGCAGCCCGGTTGGCTCGGTTCACCGGGCTATCGGCCGACTACGTCGCGAGTGCCAATCTGCGAGTCAGCCCCGCTCGATTTCGGAAGGAGCTCTTGAGAGACGAGCGTCTCATGGTGGGACGCCTCGACAGCCGCTTCACCGGCATCGATGCGGACGCCGCCGGGGAACGGCAGGAGTTCGACCCGTCGAACACGGCCCTTCAGGGCCCGTACACGGCGCTGTTCAATGAATACGTCCGCAACGAGCTCGGGTGGGAGTCCGACCTCCAGTACTTCACGAGCGGAGACGTGCGCCCCTGGGACTACAACACCCAGCACCGGGCCGAGTACTTGAATCTCCTGGAATCGCTTCGCACGGCCATGGCGAGAAACCCATTCCTCGAGGTCTTCGTCGCCAACGGGTACTACGACATGGCGACGCCCTTTGCCGCTACCGAGTGGACCTTCGACCATCTCGGCTTCGAGAGCACGTATCGAGAGCGAGTGCACATGGCCTATTACGAAGCGGGCCACATGATGTACATCCATCCGGAGATGCTCGAGACCTTCAAGAACGACGTGGCGGCGTTCATCGAAGCTACGCGTACGTCCGTGCCGGTTTCGCAGACGAGCCCGACCGAGCCTCAGTGACCGGGGCGCATCACCGAATCAGTGTGACAGATTACTCATCGAAGCTGTAGCGAATGCGATAGAAGTCTTCGAGCAGCTCTCCGACGTAACGCGCGACCAGCGACGGTGGCTCCTGGCCGACGACGGCGCGCCGGATGAGCCTGGCGATTTGCGGCATGTGCTCTTCCTCCAAGCCCTGCCGAGTGATTTCTTGAGTCGAGAGCCTCGCTCCTTCCGTCTGCCCGCCAAAAGCTCTTGAAACGTTCTGACTCTTCGAGATCAGGATGTTTGCTTCCTGGCACCTCGTTTCGAACGTCTTGCCTTCGATACCCTCGAGCTCGAGAAATATCTGGTGGGTTTGCGTGTAACCGCGTCGCGCGGCTAGAACGCGAAACCCCTCGGCTTCGAGCGCCCTTCCGAGAGCCTTCGCGTTTTTGACCGCGCGTGGCGCCAGGTCGCTCGCGAAGGCGAGCATCTCCGCGAGAACGTGGGCGGTTGCAGCGTATTTGTTCTGATCGCGAGTTCTTATGAGTGTTGGATAGGAGACCGAGAGGACTCTTTCGGCCAGATCCTGGTGGTTCGTCACAATGAGTCCACCCACCGCACCCGAGAGAGACCGGTGAGTACTCAGCGTCAGCAGGTCCGCGCCTTCGCCGAGCGGGTCCTGGAAGATCCCTGCGGCGATCAGTAAGCCCACGTGGGCGCCGTCGTACAAGAGCAGGCTCTGCGATTCGTCGGCGACGTCCCGTAGCTCACGGACCGGGTACGGGAAAAGCACGTTGCTTCCTCCGATCACTATGATCCTGGGCTTCAACTCGCGCGCGAGTTTGTGAGCGGCCTCGACGTCCACTTCGAATGCATCGCCGTGCGTTGGCAGCTCGGAGACTTCGAGTCTCGCCACACCCGAGGGCCTGGAGGCGTCGTCGCCGAAGTTCCCACCCACCTCGAGCCGCTGGGAAAGGATGACGTCGCCCGGCCTCGTCAGCGCCAAGAGCGCCGACGCGTTGGCCATGGACGTGCTCACCGGACGCCAGTCGACGTACGAGGCGCGAAACAGCTTTTTCGCGAGGGAGATGAGGATGGCCTCGATCTCGTCGATGTAGACGTTCTGCCTCGCCGCAGGATAGTCCTTGTCGCCCGGAAAGCCCTCGCTCACACGTGTCGCGAGATCCGACGCCAGGAGGCGACGGGCCCGGCGGGACATCACGGTCTCGGCTGCGTCGAGATTCAAGCACTTCTTGCCGCGCCAGGTCTCATGATCTTCCACCAGGCGTCTCACCCTTTCGGCGATCTCGTGGGCGGACAGGCCTTGGAGCCTCGATTCGACCGCCTCCAAATAATCGGCGGTCTTGCGCGTGAACTTGCCGTCGCGTACCGACATCCTGTCAGGAATCATAACAGCAGGAATAGCGGAGTACACTTGGAGTCGATTGAAATCGTTTCAAAGCTCTCGTGGCCCGCGCCACGAGGCGTTAGGAGGAATCATGGGGCCTCTCCGACTGTTCATTTGTTTTCTCCTCGTTGCTGGGCCCGCTTCGACCCAGGAACCTTGGTGGCCTTCGGAGTGGGGTCCCGATGACGAACGGGGAGCCAGCAACCGGGTGACAGCCGAGCGCGTGCTCGAGGCGGCGCGGCTCATCGGGCGGGGGAAGATCTACTCCTTGGGACGCGTCTACGAGCTCGGCATGCCGATGTTCGGAAACCGCCACTTCAGCCTGATCATCCCGGGGCGGCCAACCGGCGGGCCTTTTGGCGAAAATCAGATCGTCTACAACGACGAGATGGTGTCTGGCGAGATCGGGCAGATCGGAACGCAGTTCGACGGGCTCGGCCACGTCGGCACTCGCATAGACGGTGAGGATATCTTCTACAATGGCTTCACCAACATCACGGGCACTTATGGGCTCGAGAAGCTTGGTGTCCAGAACGCCGGGCCCTTCTTCACCCGGGGAGTGTTGCTGGACGTGGCGCGCGCCAAAGGGGTTGACCGACTCGCCGCCGATTACATCATCTCGGTCGCCGACATCGAGGCGACGCTCCGGCGCGAGGGGATCCAGCTTCGAGAGGGCGACGTGGTTCTTTTTCGCACGGGTAACGGCCCGCTCTGGATGAGCGACAACGAAGCTTACACGGCGTCGAACCCGGGACCCGGCGTGAGCGCAATCCGGTGGCTCGTCGAAAAGAAAATCGTCATGACGGGTGCGGATACGAGCAACGTGGAGGCCGTGCCCGGTGAGAATCCCGACAGGGCTTTCGAGGGTCACCAATGGCTGATGAACCGCAACGGCATTCACAATCTCGAGAATCTCGATCTCGAGGAGCTCGCAGCCGACGAGGTTTACGAGTTCGCTTTCATTTTCGCTCCCGTGCCCCTCAAGGGTGCTACCGGCTCACCGGGAAATCCGATCGCTGTGCGCTAGCGACAGGCACCGGGAGATTCGTCGCTTCAATCATGCCCGCGGGCGTGACATCACCATGTTCATGATGCCGATGGAGAGAGCCGCGCCCAGGATGGCCCACACGATAGGGAAGCTCCCGCCGGCGCCAAACCGGAACACCAGTGGAAGCCCGAAGTTCCGCGCCAACCACACGCCGGCGATCGAACCGATGAAGCCGGCTGCCATCGACGCAACGAAGCCCACACCCGAGCGACCGAGCAGCCCGCGGGCGATGCCGCCGACGATTCCGGAAACGGCTAGGAGAATTCCGATATCGCCGAAGCTCACGCATCACCTCCTGGATTCTGCGGTGGCGGAGACCAAGCCCGTTCGCCGTGCTTTCCGGGTCACGCGGTTCATCGCTCGAGCGCGACCTTTCCGCCTTTCATCACGAGTCGCACCTTTCTGAGAGCGGTGATGTCTTCTGCAGGATTCCCATCGACCGCGATCAGATCGGCGTATAGCCCCACGCGTACGCGGCCGACATCGTTCTGCATGTGGAGCACGTCGGCGTTGACCGAGGTGGCCGCCTGGAGCGCCTGCGTGGGAGTCATCCCATAGTCGACCATGAGCTCGATCTCTCGGGCGTTGTCGCCATGGGGGAAGACCCCGACGTCGCTTCCGTTGCAGATCGTCACCCCAGCGGCGAGCGCCGCTTTGAACGAAGCTCGCGCCTCGCGAATGCGCTCCGGCTCGGGATCGGTCTCCTTCTTCCAGCCAGCGTATTGCGAAACGGCATCACCTGCCGCCAAAGTTGGACAAAGGGCCACGCCTTGCTCCGCCATCAGGCGAAAAACCTCCGGTGTTCCCGCGTAGCCGTGCTCGATCGTTTCGACCCCGGCGAGAGCTGCGCGTCGCATGCCCTCGGGTGTTCCCGCGTGGGCCACGACCGGCCGGCCGCTGCTCCTCGCCGTCTCCACGATCAGGGTGAGCTCATCGAGCGAGAAAGTCGGCATCGCCTCGCCTCTCGGACCCCAACGGTAATCGGCGTAGACCTTTACCCAGTCCGCCCCTTTGCCGATCTGATCGCGCACGGCTCGAACGAGCGCGCCGACGCCGTCCGCCGGCTCGGCGCCGAGCGGCACGTCCCAATCCGGATCGAATCCCTTGGGCCCATAGCTTCCCGTGGCGACGATGGCGCGCCCGGCAACGAGCATGCGCGGACCGGGTATGATGCCCTGTTCGATGGCCTGCTTGATTCCGACGTCGGCATAGCCCGCGCCCTCCGATCCGAGATCGCGAATCGTCGTGAAGCCGGCGAGGAGCGTTTCACGAACGTGGTTCGTCGCCCGGACGACCCGAAGAGCACGGGCCTCCTGAAGAACCTGCTCGTTCCACGAGGCTTCGTCATAGGCATGAAGCAGAACATGGGAGTGGGCATCGATGAGCCCGGGTAGAACAGTGGCACCCCCTAATTCGAGTCTCTTGGCGTCGCTGGGCGCGGTGACCATGACCTCCGGGCCGGCTGCGGCGATGCGCTCGCCTTCGACCACGACAATCCACCCCGCGTGGAGCGTCTCTCCGTCGAAGACCCGCGTTGGCTCGAGGACCAGGGTGTCCGCCAAGCTCGTGGCCGCGAGAAGACACGACGCGACGAGAGAAAAGGGCTGTTTCAAAGGCCGTCTCCTCGCGGCGTTTATGTCACAAAGGCGAAATCGTTACAATTTGGTTGTCCTGACACAATTTGTCGCGGTGGCCGACCCGTACTACCCTCTTGGCAAGAGAGGGAAACGCCATGGCAACGACGATGGGACGACCCGCCGAGACCGAGTATCACCCGTACTATCGCGGCTACGTAAGTCTGGTGACCGAGGACGATGTGATCGACGCTCTCGAACAGCAGACAGGCGAGCTACGGAAGATCGCCGCCGCCGCCTCGCCCGAAAAGGAGACATTCCGCTATGCTCCCGAGAAATGGAGCATCCGGCAGTTGTTCGGGCATCTGATCGATGCCGAGAAGGTGTTCGGTTATCGGGCCCACTGCATAAGCCGGGGCGAGCAAGCGGCCCTTCCCGGCTTCGACGAGCAGAGCTACGTCGCGAAGTCTAGCTATGCCGAAGTGCCTCTTTCCGATCTCGTGGAAGAGCTCGCGCTTCTGCGGCGAACCAATGTCATCTTGCTGCGCCGCGTCGATGATGAGCCCGGAGGCTGGGGGCGAACCGGCAACGCGAACGGGGCCAACATTTCCATGCGCGGCCTCGCCCATGTCGTCCTCGGCCACGTGAGACACCACATGGGTGTGCTACGCGATCGTTACGGAGTAACGACGTAACCCACTACAGCGGCGGGCAAGCTACCGACGATCCTGGGCCGTCGGGTCACCGGGAGTTGCCGTTGTCCATGTCGGACACGATGAGCCAGCGGCCGTCGGTGTCTTTGCGAAGAGTGAGCGTGAATTTCCCCGAGTCGGGCTCTCCCTCATGCGGAGCAAATCCGCCGATGATGTACCCTAAGGATCCTTCCGTCGCGAACGCGAAAGCGCGAAGAGCGAGCGGCCCGCCGCGGCCCGAATAGCGCTCGCGGATCGCATCCCGGCCGCGAACTGAAGGAGCTCCGGGCGAGAGGACGAAGCCGTCCTCGGCAAACAGAGCGGCCAGCGCGTCGGCGTCCTTGTTTCGCCATGCGACCTCGTAATCGCGGAGAACCCGTGCGAGGGAGTCGGGCAGGGTGACGCTTGGCTGCTCGGACGGGCCGGACTCCTGAGCGACGAGCGTGCCCGCAAGCACGAGAATCAAGAATCTCGTTAGCTCGATCATCGCACTTTGCTCTGCTAGGTCAGCGAGGCGGTGATGCCGAAGATGCTCCCGAGGAAGAACAGCGCGATCATGTAGGCCAGCCATCCGACGACGCAGACTAGGACCGCCTTGCCAGTCGTCCGATAATCGAGAACCTGTCGCACCGCCACGACCATCGCGACGAGCTGCCACAGGCTCGCGACCAGACGCGCGAGGATTCCGAGCAACGGAATGATGCCGAATATGTTCAAAACTCCGGGAGATGCCGCGAAGCCGATCGTCCGAAGAACCTCGGGAAAATCCGCCTTCGTCTGAGGCTCGGGCAAGAGCTTGGTCCCGACCACGAGGACGATCCCCGCCCAGATCGCCCAGCCGATGAGCGCGGCGACGAGCCCTCCGAACAGCCCCATGGTACCCGCACTTCCCATTCCCCCGATGCCGGCAGCGACTGCCGAGATCAATACGACGACGAGCGCTTGTCCCATCGCGGTCGTGTCACGTTCAATCTCCTCGAATGTGTTCGCGTCGAGCTTAGCTGCTCCGATCATCCGGTCGACCATACTCGCCATGGGTTACCTCCTTCGAAGGTTCGGGCTGAACGGGTTTCACGGAAGAACATTCCTACGGTGCGTCTTGCGACGGAGTGGCCGGTGCCAAACCCGCCTGCTCTCGCACGTACTCTGCGACCTGCCTGTGAGTCGCCCACCACACCTCTTCTTTCGACTGAACATAGTCGATGAGCTCCTTCAGGATCACGATCCGAGAGCGGTGGCCGATGTAATGAGGATGCATCGTGAGCAAGAACATTGTGCCCTCGTCGTAGGCCATGTCGAACTCATCGATGTACACGCGCAGCACGTCACGGGGTGAACTGTATCGTGCCCCGCTCGGGTTCATCAAAGGAGCGTCGTCCAGAATCCACTCCACGGGAAGCTCGATGATGCCGGTCGGCTCTCCGTCGGCCAGCAGCTCGTAAGGCCGGTCGTCGGCCATGAGCGAGCTATCGTACAGGAACCCGAGCTCTCGAATGATATCGAGGGTGTTGTCGGAGAAGTTCCACGAAGGAGCTCGATATCCGACGGGCCTTTCCCCGGCGATTTCAGTCAGGTAATCGGCGGCGCGCTCGACGAGCTCTCGTTCCAGGTCGGCCGGAAGGGACGAGTTGAGCTCGTGTATCCAGCCATGAACGGCGATTTCGTGCCGCCCGGAACGCTTGATGACGTCCGCCATGGATGGATTGAGTCTCACGCTCTCCGATGGAATGAAGAACGAGGCGGGAATCTCCCGCGCATCGAGCAGTTCCACTACGCGCTTCAACCCGACTCGAGCGCCGTACTCACCTTGAGAGAGCGCTCCAATGGTCGGCTCGCCATAGCGAAGGGCGATCGTCTCGTTGTCTACGTCGAAGGAGAGGAGGACGGCCACCCGAGCACCGTGAGGCCACCTCTCGGGCTGGAGGTTTCGGCCCGCTCTCACCTGGTTGACCGTCTCGTCGATCTTTTCCGTCGTCCACAGCCATCCCGGCTCCGGTTCCGCGACGACAGGATCCGGCGGAGGCGGCGCGCAGCAGGCGAAGACCAGCACGGCCGTTGACGCGGCCCTCCGGGCAAACATCAGAGACTTGGTCTTGCAGTACCCTTTGAACATGATCGTCTCCACGGCGAACGATTTGGCAATGACTTCGATACCGCGGCGCAGCAGTATACCTCGGTCGGCGAGGCAAGGCGGTGGAATGACCGTAAGGAGAGCGACCCAGCAGGCTGATGAAAAAGTACAGCCCAGCCTGCCGAGCGGTAGCCAAAACGTCTGCCGCGAGATCGGCGCGAAGCGCCGCGAAGGCCGAGCCGTGGCGGCCGATCGATTACGATTTGCGCCACGGCATTGAGCACGAGTATGTTCCACCCCGACGGGCCGACGTTCTGGGAGCTGGCAGAGCAGGCGTTGTCGTCGACGGAGCGCGGGTACGATTTGCTGGCGCCGAAGTTTGACGTCACGCCCTTTCGCACGCCGGATGCGATCCTCGACCGTGCGGCGAGCTACGTGCGCGAAGCGCTCGGACCGCGACGGCTCCTGGATCTCGGCTGTGGAACGGGTGCCGTGCTGCAGGCGCTAAACGTGGAGCACGCGGTGGGGCTCGATCTGAGCCGGGGCATGCTTGCGGTTGCGCGCAGTAAAGCCCCTCACGCAGTCTACGTTCGCGGAGATTTTCTCGAGCCGCCGTTCGCGAGCGCTTTCGACCTCGTCACTTGCTTCAGCGCTCTCGGCCACGTCCTTCCCACCGATGGGGAGCGATTCGTCAGGGCGGTTCGGACCTGCCTTCGGCCCCGCGGGCATTTCCTGTTCGTGACGAGCCGGATGCCGCCGCTCGGGTCGCGGAGCTACTGGCTGTCTCGCGGCTTCAACGCGGCGATGCATTTGCGCAACAGGTTGTGGTCGCCGCCCTTCGTGATGTACTACCTGACCTGGTTGTTGCCCGAGGCGACGGCGCGGCTCGAGGGAGCTGGTTTCGAGGTGCGGGTGGTGGACGAGATGTTCGATCGGCTCGTGCTCGTGGACGCCGTAGCACCGCAGGGATAGATCCCGGCTTTTGATCCGTCGGTCTTCAGTCCATCTTCAAAACGCGCATCGGCTCGATGCGTGAGGCGCGACGCGCGGGGAGATACACCGCTGTCGCGGCGACGATCATCAGCATGAGAGGTACGGCGCTGAAGGCGACCGGGTCGAGCGCTCGGACGTTGTAGAGCATGCCCTTGACGAGCTGCGAGGCAGTGGCCGCACCCAGGAGGCCGAGAACGATGCCGATACCGGCGAGCATGAGACCTTCGCGTAGAACGAGCTTCACCACGCGAGAGCTATTCGCGCCGAGCGCGACTCGGATGCCGAGCTCTCTTTGTCGCTGCGCGACGGAGTAGGCCATGACGCCGTAGATACCGACCGCGGCGAGGGCGAGGCCGAGGAATCCGAAGATGCCGAGAACCGCGCCTCCGAGGCGAGCGGGAAGAAGGGCGATGCCCATGTGGTCTTCCATCGTCCGGGCGTCGAAGAGCGGCACATTCGGGTCGATGCCTCGAACGGACTCACGCACGGCTTGGAGGACCGAGCTCGGGTTGTCGCCCGTTCGCGCGACGAGAACCAGATCCGAACGGAACAGCTCGCGCTCGGGCAAGTACATGAACTCGGTCGGCTCTTCGCCAAGGCTCCGGTACTTGCCAGTCTCGACGACGCCGATGACGATCCGGTCCTTTCCCGCGGTTTCGACGATCTTGCCGAGCGCCGATTCGTTGGGCCAGAAGCGTTCCGCGAAGCGGCGGTTCACGATGATGACCGGGGCACCCGTACCGTCGTCCTGGCGAGTGAAAGTCCGGCCCTCGAGCAGGTCCACCCCCATCGTTTCCAGATAGCCTTCGGTGACGATCGTGTATTGCAGGCTCTTCCGCTCGCCTTCGGCGAACTCGTAGCCCGGAATGTCCACGCCGCGGTCGCTGTTGCTGAAGCCGAGAGGAACTGACTGGGTGAATCCGACACTGCGAACCGCGGGGAGCGCTTCGAGCTCCTCCGCCAGCCGGTCGTAGAACTGTCGGGTCTGCGGCTCGGTATAACCCTGGAGAGCCGGGTCCATCGAGGCCATCACGAGATTGCGCGGCTCTTCCATCCCTGGGTCGATCTCGGTGGCGGAGGCGAGGGCTCGGAGGAAGAGCCCGGAGCTCACGAGGAGGATCAGAGAGAGCGCCATCTGGCCAACGACCAGCGCACCGCTCATCCTCGAACGGCCGCCCGCCTGGCTCGACTGCCCTTTAACAGCGGTCACGAGGTCCGTGCGGGCTGCCTGAAGGGCCGGTGCCAGCCCGAAGATCAGTCCCGCCAGCACCGAGACGCCGAAGGTGAACAAAAGGACATTGCCGTCGATCGGGAAGCTGAAAGCGAATGGACCATCGATCGGGAGCTGAATGTTCGAGAGGGCACGTGTGACCGCAAACGCCAGGCCCACGCCGACGACACCGGCGAGGAGGCTGAAGACCAGACTCTCGGTGAAGAGCTGCTGGAGAATGCGGCGCCGCCCCGCGCCCAGACTGATTCGAATGCCCATCTCACGGCGGCGCTCCCTGGCTCTCGCGAGGAAGAGATTCGCGACGTTCAGGCAGGCGATGAGCAGCAAGAGGGAGACCACCGCCATCATCACCGTGCTCATGCCGACCTGGGCCGTCTTGAAGCTCGGGTGGATTCCTGCCTTTGATTGATAGACGAGCGTCGTCCCGAGCTGGCCTCCGTAATGATCGGGGAGCTCCTCTTTGAGCTGTACGAGCAAGGCGTCCATCATCTGCTGCGCCTGCTCGATGGTCTTGCCGTCACGCAAACGCGCGATCGCGCTCATCATGTTGTTACCGCGGGCCTCGATCCGGTTGTTCCCCGGCATGATCTCGGCCTGCATCATGAGGGGCACGTACAGAGGAACGTCGAGAAACATCATGGGCCCTTTGAACTCGGGAGGGGCGACTCCGACGACCTCGAAAGGACGTCCGTTGACCGCGATGGTTCGCCCAACGACTGAAACGTCGCCTCCGAAGCGCGACTGCCAGAACGAATGACCGAGGACCGTCACGGGATGGGCACCCGGGCCGCGATCCTCGACCCCGGGGAGAAAAGCTCGCCCCAGGGCAGGGACGACGCCATAGGTCTGGAAGAAGTTGGCGCTGACCAAAAGCGTGAGGACACGCTCGTTCCGCCCGTCGGCGGTGAGTGAGATCGGGGCGAAGAAGTAGGCGGCCGTATTCTCGAAGACGTCGCTCGAGCGGTCGCGAACGTCCTGATAGTGCGGGATGGAAACGGCCCCGTACTCGATGCCGGGCCATTCCCGGTAAATCTGAACGAGCTCCTCCGGCTCGACGACTCCATCCAGTGGGCGGAGCAGCAAGGCATGGACCGCGGAGAACGTTGCGGCATTGAGGCCGATTCCAAGTGCGAGCGTCGAGATGGCGATGATGGAGAAAAAGGGGCTCTTGACCAAGAGGCGAAGGCCATAGCGTAAGTCGTTGACCGGATTACCGCTCATGAGGATTATGACGGACGAAGCGTCCCAAAAGTTCAGGCGCTCGAGGTTGGATGACGCGAGCTGCCAAGGCCACGACAACAGAACTTCGATGTCGGGGTCATCCGTGAGGCGTGGGTCTGTCGGGTCGCGACGCATGTGGTGAACGGTAGAAAGAACAAAATTGAGCTGTTGGGGAACTCGGAGACCTGTTTTCGACTTGGACAAACGACCGAGTCGAGCTATATTCCTAGCAATGCTAGGAATTACGGATGCCCCGTGACACTCTCGGTGAGTTCGAACAAGTCGTCCTGCTCGCCTGCCTGCAGCTCGGCGATGGCGCCTACACGGTTTCCGTCATCGACGAAATTGAAGCTCGAACCGGACGGAGCGCTTCGCACGCCGCCGTTTACGTCGCCCTCCAGAGGCTCGAGAGCAAAGGCCTGGTGCGCTCCAAGCTCGCCGAGGCGACCGCCGAGCGGGGAGGCCGGGCCAAGCGCTTTTTCCGTGTCACGCCTCAGGCTGTCGAACGCCTCAAGCAGTCGCGCGAGATCTTGCTGAACATGTGGCGAGGTCTGGAGTCGATCGCCAAATGAGACAGGAGGACCCACCACGGCTCCTTTCATGGATCCTGCGCCGAATCCTGCCCCCGGAGCGAGTCGAAGACGTGCTCGGGGATCTCGAGGAAAGCGCTCTGCGTGAGCGCCACCCGCGCGTTTGGTACTGGCGGCAAACGGCCTCGTTCGCGCTGCGACTCGGCGCCGAGACCGCCCGTGAAAGCTGGGAATCCGTTCGCCCGCGCACGTCTCTGCTCTCTCCGCTCGGCTTGCTGACCGAGCTGAGACAGGCCGCACGCGCGGGAGCTCGAAAGCCTGGCTTTTTCCTTCTCGCGCTAATCACTCTCGCGCTCGGCATCGGTGCAAACGGCGCCCTCTTCAGCCTGATGGATGCCATCTATCTTCGGCCGCTGCCCCTTCGGAATCCGGAACGACTCGTCAAGATCGAGGCGACGTCACCGAAGGCATACCTGGGCTTTGTCTCGTATCTGGAAGCCAAGGCCATCGGGGCGGACTCGTCCGCATTCGAGGAAGTCGTGATGGTGGGCAGCCGCGGCGTGACGCTCCATCGCGATGAGGAGCGTCATCTTCTGCGCGTGGACTACGTGTCCGAGCGTTTTTTCGAAGCCACGGGGATTCCCATCGCGATGGGAAGGAGCTTCGCTGAGGTCGAGAGCTCGCGGTCCGACACGCCTCTCATGATCATCAACCACCGGCTGTGGCAAGAGAGGCTCGGCGGACGGGAGGACGTCATCGGAAGCGCCGTACAGCTAAACGATACCTTGTTCACCGTCATCGGCGTCACACCTGCGGGCTTCGTAGGCCTCGATCGGATCGTTCAGACCGATGTCTGGGTGACGGCGGAGCAGGCCCCGTTCGTCGTCCCCGGATTGAGAGACGAGCTCGCGAACCGCCACCAACGCTGGTTCGAGCTGTATGGTCGTATCGGTTCCGAGGCGAGCCGTTCCGAAGCGCAGGCGCAGCTCGATACCATCGCGGCACGGTGGCAGCAGGAGGAGCCGCAACAGTACCCGGACAGCGGCTTCCGGTTGACGGGTGTCTCCGAGACGCATCGAAAACAGTTTCGCGAAGGGATGGTGCTCCTCGCTCTTCCGGCGCTCGTACTTCTGATCGCCTGTGCGAACGTCGCGAACCTGCTCTTGGCCCGAAGCGAAGCGCGCAGAAAGGAGCTCGCCCTCCGAACCGCCGTCGGGGCCGGTCGCGCGAGACTCGGCCGACAGCTTCTGGCCGAGAGTCTCGTTCTCGCTCTCGGAGGCACGGCCGCCGGACTCGTGATCGCGAGCTGGGCGACACGGCTCGTCTCCGTCCTCGTCCCACCGGCCGCAATAACGTACACGATCGACGCGCGCTTCGATCTTCGTCTCCTGGTCTTCTGCACCGCGCTCTTCCTCGTCGTCACCATACTCCTGACTCTGGTTCCGGCGTCGCGCCTCTTGAAGCCGAACGTCGTGCGCGACTTGAAGGGTTTCGGAGCCGCTCCGCGCGCCGGAGCTCGATTCCCGATGCAGCACGTCATCGTGGGCGCTCAAGCGGCCATCGGAGTCGTCGTTCTCGTGGCGAGCTCTCTCATAGTGCGCAGTCTCTGGTACAGCTCTACCCTGCATCCGGGGTTCGACCCGCACAAGGCGCTCGCAACGCTCTACCTCGTGCCTGCCCTTCAGGGATACGATGATGAAACGTCCTGTCGTTTTTTCGAAGAGTGGCGCCAGCGGTTGTCGGCGCTGCCGGCGGTCGACCGAGTGAGCTACGCCATCCGACTCCCGGCGCAGAGCAACGAGTCCGGCTGGGCGACGGAGGTGGCGATTCCGGGAACGGAGCCGCCTCCTGGAGAGAAGACGTTTCGGATCCGCTACACGATGGTGGGTCCCGATTACTTCGAGGTGATGGGAACGCGAATTCTCCGGGGTCGCGGTGTCACCGAAGCCGACCGGCCCGAGGGCCATCCCGTGGTGATCATCAACGAGACGATGGCGGAGCGATTCTGGCCGGGAGGAGATCCAATTGGAACGACGATCCGGGTGGGCAAGCGAACTGCGGTTTTTCGCGAGATCGTCGGCATCGCCGAGGACATCAAGATCGCTGATCTCTACGAACCGCCCGAGCCCTATCTCTACGTCCCGTACGCCCAGGACCCGCAAGGGTTCGGGCTGCTTCTCGTCGAGACCGCGCTCGAGCCAGGCGCGCTCCTGGGTATGGCGCGGGCCGAAATCGACCAGCTCGCCCCGGACGTACCGATCCTGGAAGCGGGAACTGTCGCACTTCACATGGAGATGGTGCTTTTCGAGGAGCGGCGGGACGCCTGGATCGCGGTGGGCGTCGGCCTTCTCGCTATCGTTCTCACTTCAGGGGGCCTCTATACCCTCGTCACTATGATTGCGAGCCACCGGACCAAAGAGATCGGTATCCGCGTCGTGCTGGGGGCGAACACCCGGAAGGTGCTCTGGCTCGTGATGCGAAGAGGCATCGTACCGGCCCTGGTGGGCTCCGCCGTCGGCACCGGAGCCGGTCTTCTGGCGAACGACTACCTGCAGAGTCGCGTACATGGGATCGCCACCGATGACCCGTTGAGCTTCACTCTGGGCGCGGTCGTGCTCCTGCTCGCCGTTCTCGCGGGGAGTCTTCTGCCGGCCGTACGCGCGGCGCGGCTGGATCCGTCGGTCACGATGCGCTACGAGTGACCGGCCCTTGGGCACCTGCGCGCCCAACTGCGCGAGGTGCCCCACCCCTTCACGTCGAATCAGCCGTTTAGCGCGGGAACGGTTCTTGCTCTATCAAGATGATATGGGTGCATTGCAAGAGGCTTTCCTGCGGGATCATCGGGTGCTGACACGCGGGTTGACTGAGGTCGTCGAGCTCGTCGAGGAAGACCGCTTTCGCGAAGCGGCCACTCGGGCGTGGGAGCTCGACGCGGCGGCCGGAGCGCACATCGAGTTCGAGGAGGCGCGCTTCTATCCGGAGGTCGAGAAGGCGCGGGGCGCGGCATATGTGGATACGTTGTACGACGAGCACCAATCCGGGGTCGAAGCCATTCGCGCTCTCGAGGAGCTCGACACTAGCGACGCGGTCGACCCGGAGCAAAAGGAGCTCATTCTGAAACACCTGCGCCGGGCGCTTCAGCATGCCGTCAGCTGCGGCACGTTGCTGAGCCACGTCACAGCCATGAGCGAGGAAGATCAGCGCGATCTGCTCGACGCTCTGGAAGGGTTTCGTGAGAATGGCCGCCGCTGGACGCAGCTCGAGCGCCGTCGCCGATAAACGGCGTCGTCCGAAAAAGATATGTGTCGGTTGTACGGTTTTCGCGCGAACGAGCCCACCAAGGTCGAATGCAGCCTCGCGCATGCGCAGAACGCCCTCTTGCTCCAGAGTCGGTCCGACATGCTCGGCCGTGCTCATGCCGACGGGTGGGGACTGGCGTTCTACCGGAACGGCGGAACGTCCTTGTCGGTCGAGCGACGCGAGCGAGCCGCGTACGAAGACCTTCATTTCAGCGCCACCGCCGAGCGCGTCTATGCCACGACGGTGGTTGCGCACGTGCGGCGTGCCACCGTGGGAGGGCCGGCCGCGGCCAACACCCATCCCTTTCGCCACGGCTCTTGGATCTTCGCTCACAACGGAACCGTTACCGATTTCGCCCAGATCGAGGGACGGCTCGCAGCCGAGACCGATCCCGACTTGAATGCGGTTCGACGCGGCACGACGGATAGCGAGCGAGCTTTTCTCTGGATCCTTTCTCGAATGCGCCGTGAGGGTATCGACGTCGACGCCGATGATGGCCAAGACCTCGACGTCGGGAGCATCGGAGAGCTCGTGACCGCGTCGGTGCTGCACCTGAGCTCCATGGCGCGAAGCGCGAAGCTCAACTTCCTTCTGACCAACGGCCGGGTGATGGTGGCCTCACGGTTTGGAAACTCGCTGTACCTGCTCGAACGAGACGGCGTGCGCGACTGCGAGATCTGCGGCATCCCGCATGTGCATCACGACACGAAGCGCCGCTATCGTGCCGTCATCGTCGCGTCCGAGCCGATAACCTACGAGCGCTGGGTCGAAGTCCCCGACGCCCACCTCGTGAGTATCGAACGCGATCTGTCGTTGTCGGTCGAGCCGATGTCATGATTCTCTCGGTCTTTCGGGGAGCCTTCACAATGGGAACGAACCGTTCAAGGAAGCCCGACGCGCAATCGCGGCCGGCGGAACCGGACGAGGCTCGGGAGAGCCTTCGGCACGACGACATCCGCGCGATGGAGCGCCTCCTCCTGCGTCGACCCGAGAGCGACGTAGCTCAAACCACTCCGGGCCTTCATGCGTGCCGGATCGAACAGAACGAGCCAGCCGTTTGCCATCCGAGCGTCGAACAATTCGTCCTCGAAGTGCTCGAGCACGTGCCGGAACGAGACGTCGCGAAGTCCTGGAACGAGAAGACTGCGTACGGCGTAGGCCGGCTCGTCGCGTCCTTCGAACAATCGACGGACCAGGAACATGGGAAACGAGGTCCCGCCCCAACGACCGTTGCATTCGATGAAGACGAGCCGGCTCTCCTCGAGGGTACGGCCCGTCAGCACGAGATCGACCGAGCATCGGCCGACGTAGCCGAGCCGCTGAAACAGGCTCGCTAGCAACAATCCGGCTCTTTCGATGCCGTGACGTACCGGCGCGGGAAGGCTCGCCGGCTGCGCACCGATGAACTCGAAGGCCGGGCCTTCGAGAAGCTGTTCGAACACACCGTCGACGCGAGGGGGTTGGTCGCGTTCGGGCGGGATCCACGTCTGGACCGATGGTGCCGAGAGAACGTCCCTCGCCCAGCCGCTGATCTGGATCTTCTCACCGGAGCGCCAATGGATTCCCCGCAGAACCGGCCTGAGGCGTCGGCGAATTTCCGTCAGCGTCGCCCGGCGCAGGGAGCCGGCGTCGAGCACGACGTTTCCCGCTCCACCTGCCGCGTCGGGAAGCTTGAGGGCGATCCGCTCGCAGTCTTCGGAAAGCTCCTTCACGTATCGCGTGACGATAGCCATGCTCGTAGCGGCGTAGCTCCGGGGAAGGGCGCCCTCTCCGAACAGCGCCGCCACGATCTCGGCGAACTTGGTTTTGTCGTTCACCAGACGGCTTACTTCGGGTGGCGCCGCGAGGACCGCGAGGCGTTTGCGGGTGGCGCGTTCGAGCAACAGGGCAAAATGCCACACGGCGGCACTACCCATCAGCGGGTGGATGATGCGGACGCCACCGCTCTTGACGGCCCGAATCAAACGCCGTCGCGCCGCTCGCGCGGTCCAGCAATGACTGGCGAGGTTGCGTCGATGGCGAAGCGCATCCGGAGCCACCCACTCGACGTTACCGAGACCGAGCATCTCGCAACAGTACTCTTCGTAGCCGTCCACGGGAGGTGCGTTGCACGCGACGATGTCGCCGGTCTGCGCGCGGATTCGCGCCCGATCCTGGATGTAGCTCGTGTCATGGCGGGGCGCCACTACCGTGATGTCGCTCTGGTCGTCGAGGTGGAGGCTCGGGTCGGGGACCGACTTCGTGGCAACGAGATGCGCGAGCTCTGGGCTAAGAGAGAGGAGCCCGGGACGCTCCCGGCCAAGCGCCTCTGCCAACTGCTCGATGCGCTCGAGCTCCTGGGCCGTTGGGACGGGCGAGTCGACTCCTTCCGGGAATGTGAAGTCTCCCCGGGTTCGTGACCGTTCGAGATCACACGAGTTGTCCATGCCATTGACAAGGTAAGCAATTCCGATACCGCATTTGATCTCCGGCAGTGTGCACGGCTCTCGGCAGGGATGAGTGATTTGCTCCACCTCGATGGGCGACCCGCCACATGCAAGCCAGCCGGGTGAGCTCTCGAACCACGTCGAATCCGAGCCGCGATGGACGGCGGGTTCACGAGAGCTCCGAGGAGCCAGCGGCGGCGCGGTCCGCGAGTAGCGTGGCCGCCTCTGTCCGTGCTAGACAGACGCCATGATGAGCTCATGGATTCGTGCAGTATCAGGGATGGTCACGGTTACGCTTACGCTCCTTGCGTGCGCACCGACGGTGCGACAGGACGCGGCCGAAGAAGGGAACCCTCTCGCCTCCGAGGCGCTTTATGCCCCCGAGGGCCTTCTCGCTAAAAGCCTGCCGGAGATCGCGGAAGCCCTCCGCGCCGGTGAGACGACTTCAGAGGCGCTCGTCACCGCCTACATCGAGCGGATCGAGCGCATCGACTGGGCGGGACCGAACCTGAGAAGCGTCCTCGCGCTCAATCCCAACGTCCTCGCCGACGCTCGCGCAGCAGACGCGAAGCGAGCGGCGGGTGAGGAGCTCGGGCCGCTCCATGGCGTGCCGATATTGTTGAAGGACAACATCGAATCGGCCGACACCGTCGCCACGACCGCCGGAGCGCTCGCGTTGAAAGACAACGTCACGGAGCGCGACTCGCCTCTCGCGCGCGGTCTGCGCGAGGCGGGTGCCGTCATTCTCGGCAAGGCCAACCTCTCGCAGTGGGCGAATTATCGCTCCAACCACTCCATCAGCGGCTGGACGGCGCTCGGCGGACAGGTGCGCAATCCGCACATGCTGGACCGAAGCCCGTGTGGGTCCAGCTCGGGCTCGGGTGCGGCGGTCGCCGCCTCGCTCGCGGCCGGCGCGGTGGGGACGGAGACGAACGGCTCCATCATCTGCCCGTCGCAAGCCAACGGGATCGTCGGCTTCAAGCCCACCGTCGGGCTCGTATCGCAGCAGTACATCGTGCCGATCTCCTCGTCGCAGGATACCGCAGGGCCGATGACCAAGACCGTGCGCGGTGCTGCAATGATGCTCAGCGCCATGGCGACGGGACCGGCGAAGACGGACTTTGTCGCCGCTCTCGAAGAAAATTCTCTCGACGGGGCGCGCATCGGCGTGTTGCGGTTCGCGCAGGGCTCGAACCCCGACATCATCGGGCACTTCGATGAGGCGCTCGAGGCCTTGAAGGCGGCCGGCGCGACGCTGGTCGAGATCGAGGAGTTCGAGCGAGCCGACGAGAATTTCCAAGAACACTCGGGTAACGTCTTGAAATACGAGTTCAAGGCAGGGATCAACGCCTATCTCGCCGATGCCGCGAAGCCCGTTCCCGTGCGCACGCTCGAGGAGCTCATTGCCTTCAATGAGGAGCACGCCGACGTCGAGCTCGCTTTGTTCGATCAGAGCATTTTCGAGGAGTCCGCGGCCAAGGGCGGCCTCGACGATCCGGAATACATCGAATCGCGCGACAGCGTTCAGGCGGCCACTCGGGAGAAAGGTATCGACGCCCTATTGTCGGCGCATGACCTCGACGTGCTCGTCTCCCCCTCGGGCCCCGTGGCCTCGCGCATCGATCCCGTCAACGGCGACGTCTGGCCCGATTGGGCCGGCGCCGGATGGATGGCGGCGATTGCCGGCTACCCGCATGCCTCGGTTCCCATGGGGACCGTGCACGGCGTTCCGGTGGGCATTTCTTTCATCGGCACCAGGGACGCCGACGCGTCCGTGCTCTCCTATGCCTACGCCTACGAACAGCGCACGAAGCATCGCCCTGAGCCGCAGTATCTCCCGAGCGCCGAAGCGCGCCCCGAGATCGCGACGGCGATGGAGGGGACACTGCGGGAATAGCGACGCCGGCAATGTTAGATTAGCCGGCGATGTTCGACACCGCTCTCGTCGCCGATCCGCTCGCCGTGCTCGTCGTCATAGCCCTCGTCGTGTTCGTCTCGCTGAAGCTCGAAGCGCACGTTTCGTTCTTCCGCTCGATGGGAGCGGCCCTCGTGGCGCTCGTTCTGGGAATGGTGTTATCGAACGCAGGGGTCGTTCCGGGAGAGTCGAGCGTCTACGGCTTTCTTCAGGGAGCGGGAGTGAGTCTCGGGATCGTGCTCATCCTGACCGCGGTCGACGTACGCTCGATCGTGGACGCTGGACCGAAGATGCTGGCCGCCTTCGGGCTCGGTGCCTTCGGTTCCGCTGTCGGCGCGATGGTCGCCGGCTTTTTCCTCCGCGGATCGATCGGCGACGAGACCTGGAAGCTCGCGGGGCAGTTCACGGGTACTTATGTGGGTGGAGGTGTGAACTTCGCCGCGCTCGCTCAGGCGTTCGACACGTCGAGCGATCTCTTCACGGCAGCCATCGCAGCGGACGTCATTCTCACGGCATTCTGGATGGCTGCTTGTCTCGCCGTTCCGGTGATCCTGGGACGGCGCAAACCGGAAGCGAACCCGTCGGTCTCCGATGGGCACGAGGGCGGTATCGACGGGCCCATGACTCTCGAACGCTCGCTCTATTCGAGTGGAGTGCCTGTCGGCGTTGCCGACGCTGCGTCCCTGATCGTGGTCGCGCTCGGCGCCCTCCTCGGCGCGCGTGTGCTTGCCAGTCAGGTTCCCATGGTCCCCGAGGTGCTGTGGCTCACGACGCTCGCTCTGGCTTCGGCTCAAATTCCCGCAGTCAAGCGCCTGGCGGGAGCGGCCATGATCGGCAACTATCTGGTGCTGTTGTTTCTCGCGAGCAACGGGGCGCAGTCGGTCGTTCAGAACATCGTTCGAGTGGGACCCGCGGTCTTCTATTTTGCCTGTATCACGGTAGGGGTCCACGGCGTCATCCTCTTCGGCTCCGGCAGGCTCTTCAAGCTCGACCTTGGGACCCTCGCGGTGGCGTCACAGGCGAACATCGGCGGTGCCGCTTCGGCGATGGCGATGGCGAGCGCCCGCGGTTATACCGACCGCTTGCTTCCAGGAGTCGCCGTCGGACTTCTCGGATACGCCTTGGGGAACTATCTCGGCGTGTTCGTTGCTGCGATGATGCGCTCCGCGCTCTGACGATGCTCCTGGCGAGGAAGCTATTCCGATGGGGGATTGGCTCCGAGACCTGCCCATTAAGACAAAGGCAGATAGATAGACCTGCTTAAAGCAATACTTTAGTCTCCCCGGTCGCGAACCAAGTCGCTTAAAGTTTTACTTAAAGTCTTTAGCCGTGGCACCTCGACGACGCACGTCCAGACAGATTTCAGTAGTCCACGCTCAGGCGGAAGCGCACGTCGTCCGCGTCAGCGCGCGCGAGGAGGCTCTCGAGAGAGCGGAGCCCGGCGCGAAGCGAGTCGGCGTCGGAGACGTCATCTGGGTTCTCCTCGAGATGTGCGAGGATCTGTCTCACGACCTCGAGGCCATTCGCAGCGGCGAACCAACGGCCCGACTGGCTTCCCACCGTGGGCGCGTCGAATTTCATGTCCTCCGCGAGCGCTTCGGCCTCGGCGCGACTGAAGGCGACGAACTCGCCTAACCCTGGCAGATCGTACTCGTGCGCGATCGCGTCGATGGTGTGCCTCGCCGAGCCGAGTTTCCTCCCGTCGAAAGCGCGCGGATCGACACCGGTGATTTCTCGATCGAACGCGATGGCCAGCCCGATGTTGCGGCCCAGGAGCACCTCCTAGTCGAAAGTACTACAACGCGGGCGCGGCAATCTAATGCCAGGCGGCGAGGATCGCCCCATGACGATGAGGCCCGAGACGTCGTCCCTTTTCATCCGAATCATCTCTGGCAAATCGCAGCGTGACTGCGGGGGCGTCGCCGACGAGTGTCTCAGCCCTTCTTGTCGTAAACTACCGAATCGGTCGATGACTCTATGAAGAACACGGATTCGTAATACGACCGGGACACGAGGTTCCGGTTCGTTCTGCCGTTCCCAAAACGAGGAATTCAATGAAATGAGAAGAATCAAATCCCTGGCGCTTTCATCGCTGGCGTCGGTTCTGTTGTCGTACTGCGGCGCTTCTGAGGACCAAGTCTCGCCAGAGCTCGCGCAGCAGGAGGCTTCGGCTCCGGCGGATCAGGAGGAAATCCCGCCGCCTCCGGAGCCCGAGCCGCTCCCTCCCGGCCTCGCTCCCATCGCCGCGCCCTGGACGGGGGACCTCCCCGGCATGGCCGAACGCCGCGTCGTCCGTTTTCTCGTCGTTCAGAGCCCGGTTCTCTACTTCGTGGACAAGGGCCGCGAGCTCGGTTTGACCTACGAATCCATAAAGGCTTTCGAGGAGCATCTCAACGAGTCTCTCGGCACGGGCCACGTCAAAGTGCACGCGGTGCCCGTGCCCGTGTCCCGGAACGAGCTCATTCCGAAGCTTCTTTCCGGGGAGGGGGACATCGCGGCCGCGACGCTCACCATCACGCCCGACCGGCTCGGGCAAGTGGATTTCTCGGATCCGCTCGCGCGCGAGATTGACGAGATCGTCGTTACCGGCGCGGGCAGCGTTCCCGCGTCCAGCCTGGATCAGTTGTCGGGGAAGGAGATTCACGTTCGCCTCTCGAGCAGCTACGCCGAGCACCTGAAGGCTTTGAACGATCGCCTCGCCTCCGAAGGTAAGGCCCCTGTCGAGATCGTTCCCGCGGACGAGATTCTCGAAGACGGCGACCTCATCGAGATGGTTGCCGCGGGGCTGATCCCCGCTACCGTCGCCGACAGCTTCATTGCCGAGCTCTGGAAGGAAGTTTTTACCGACATCGTGCTCCACGGCGACGCACCCGTTTCGACGGGTGGCGACATCGCCTGGGCGTTTCGAAAAGATAGCCCCGAGCTCGCGAAGATGGTCAACACGTTCGTGAAGAACCAGAAACAAGGGTCGTTGATGGGGAACATCCTCATCAAGAAGTACCTGAAGACCACCAAGTGGGTGAAGAACGCTCGCAGCGAGGAAGACATCGCCCGCTTCCGTTCCATGGTGGATCTCTTCGAGAAGTACGCGGGTCAGTACGAGTTCGACTGGCTCTTGATGGTGGCGCAGGGGTATCAGGAGTCCGGTCTCGATCAGTCGGTGCGGAGCCACGTCGGCGCGATTGGCGTCATGCAGGTCATGCCCGAGACGGCGCGTGACCAGGCGGTCAACATCCCGGATATCGAGAACCTCGAGAGCAACATCCACGCCGGCATCAAGTACAATCGGTGGGTCGTCGACAACTTTTTCAGCGATCCCGCGATCCGGCCCCTGGACCAGGCCCTCCTCGCTTTTGCTTCCTACAACGCCGGTCCGGGCCGCGTCCGGAGCCTGAGACGGGAAGCCGAAGAGCAAGGGCTCGACCCAAACCGCTGGTTCAACAACGTAGAGCTCATTGCCGCGAAGCGCATCGGCCGGGAGACGGTCCAGTATGTGAGCAACATCTACAAGTATTACATCGCGTATCAGCTCGTCCTGAGACAGGAGGAGAGACGCGAAAAGGCTCGGGTATCGGGCCCGTAACGCCCTTTCGATCCTGGCTCACGAAACGAGGGAGGAAAATGTTGAAGAGGGTACTGATCGGCCTCGGGGTACTGATGCTGATCGCGGCTTTCCTCGCGACCCGGGACTGGGACGCGCCCGAGCTCGGCCGAAAGGTCCTCGCAAAAGCCGGGGAAGCGACAGGCGCGAGGCTCACTGCGAGCGGTTTTCGTTTCAACTTGCTTCGAGGGGTCGTTCTCGAGAACGTCGAGGCTTCTTCGGCGCGAGAGGGGCGGGAGATGACTGCCTCTCTCGACCGCCTCGTCCTCGAGCACCGCTTGGGGCCGCTTCTGTCCGGCACGGTTGCTATCAACCAGGTGGTGCTCGAGCGGCCAAAGATCGAGATCGTCGAGTGGGACGCTCCAGGGGGCGGGAGCTCGTCCCCACCGGAAATCTCCGAATCTCCCGCCTCCGAGGGGATGCAAACGGACGCGGGTGCCGACGGGGGCGGAGTGGCGCTCGACGTGAAAGAGGTTCGGCTCGAGGACGGGGTGTTCGTGCTCCGACGACGCGACGCGGAAGGCTTGACGCGCGTCGAGGGACTCGACCTCCGAATTCGGGACTTCAGCTACCAGCCGGGACCGGATTTTTTGGCAAGCCTGACCGCCGAAGGAGACCTCGGGATCGACAAGGTGATGCTCAATCACTTCGAGCTGCGGGAGATCGCGAGCGTCTTTCGTCTCGCGCGAGCGCGATTCGAGATGCCCGAGCTCTCGCTCACTACCGACTACGGCGACTTCGCGTCGGACGCCGAGTTCGACTTCAATCCCACGCCCTACGCGTATCGCTTCTCCGCGCGCGGGCCATCCATCGACGTCAATCGGTGTGTCGGGGCGAGCTCCGGCTTTGGCCCCGCCAGCATCGAGCTCGACATCTCGGGCGAGGGGCCCGACCCGAAGGCCGTCGTGGCGGACGGCGTGGCAAGCCTGAGCGCTGGGAACTTTCCCGATGCATCGGTCTTTCGCCAGATCGACCAGGCGCTCGGGAAAGACGTCGTGGTGGGCTCGCCCTACAAGGCTACCCAGGCGAGCTTTCGGCTGGAGAACGGTGTCGTCTCCCTCGCGCCATTACAGCTCGAGGCCGAGCGGCTTCTCATGGCCGTTCAGGGAACAGCCAGCCTCGACGGTCCCATCGACTTCGACCTCTCCCTAGCCACGGATCGCGAGGGCATCCAGATCGACGGAGTAGGAGCGAACATCCTCGACGTTTTGAGCGACGACAACGGCTGGGTGCCGATCCCGATTCACATCTCGGGCACGACGGAAAATCCGAGAGTTCGGCCCGACGGGGGCGCGCTGGTCGCCCAGGCGGGGAGCGGTCTCAAGCGAGAAGCGAGCGACGCGGCAAAGCGAGCGATCCGCGGGCTCATTCCGAAGCGACAACACTGAACTGCCGCGACGGCGCCAGCCGGTCGCGCGGATTGTTGAGAGCTCTTGTTGACAGTCGACAGCTAGACGGCGTAGTGTTGTCGAATGTCTAGAGCACTGTGCCTATTCCTTTTCCTCGCGCCTTCCGTTGCGGTGACGGCGGAGCCCATCGTCTTCGAGGGGGTCCACGTGGTTCCCATGGACCGGGAGACGTTGCTCGAGGAAATGACCGTGGTGGTCGAAGACGGACTCATCACGGCGTTCGGCAAGAGCGACCGTGTCTCGGTCCCTCCCGATTCCCGTCGGATCGAAGCGCGCGGACAGTTTCTTCTCCCGGGGCTCGTCGAGATGCACGTCCATCTGCGTGCCCGAGACAACGTCGAGCTCTATCTCACGCACGGGTTCACCACGGTTCGCGACATGAACGGGCGGCTGGGGGACACCTTGACGTGGCGCGACGAAGTGCGTGCCGGTACGCTCATGGGCCCGCGCATCGTCGCCGGCGGGGTCACGCTCTATCAAGGCGCGCCCGAAGACCATCCCTATCCCGTTCGAACACCGGACGAGGCGCGACGGGCGGTGCGGGACATGGTGGCGCGGGGTTACGACCTCATAAAAGTCTATCGCCTCGACCGCGAGCCGTTCCTCGCGCTCATGGATGAGGCGCGCAGGCTGTCGATTCCCGTCGCTGGCCATCATCCCGATGTCGTACATGACCAGAGCTACGAAGCTCCTCTGGACATCTCCATGGAAGACGTGCTGACTTCGGGCATGGTTTCTCTCGAGCACCTCGATGAGCTGGTCAACGTGGGTTTGCGCATGAAGCTCGACCCCGATGCGATCGCGCCGCTCGCCCGCAAGCTCCGGGCGGGAAACGTCGCGGTCACGACGATTCTCGGGCAGGACTTCATGGTGCAGCGAGTCCGCCGAGAGGAGGACGCGTACCTCAACGAGGAAAGGGAACGCGAGATTCGCACCCTCTTCGGCGAGGAGGGCGTCGCCACCGCGCGGCAGCAGATCGAGCGCATCGGAACCGACCTCCCTCGCAACATCGAGGATCTGGGTGCCGCGATTCCAGAATTCTCCCTTCTCATGCTGCGCCGGTTTCACGAGGAAGGCGTCGAGCTGCTGATTGGCACTGATTCCCACGGCCCTTTGCTTCCCGCCGGCCGCTCCGGCCTCGACGAGATGGACCTCTTCGTCGAAGCAGGCTTGAGGCCCTATGATGCACTCCGCGCAGCGACCGTCAACGCGGCGCGCGTTCTGGGAGCGCTCGACCGGCGGGGAACGGTTGCGGTGGGCAAGGAGGCGGATCTTCTGCTCGTGGAAGGCAACCCCCTCGAGAGCCTCGCCTCGCTCCGCCGTCCTCTCGGAGTCATGGTCATGGGCCGCTACTACGATCGCACCCAACTGCGAACCGTCATCAGCCCGTCGCAATGACCCGCATCACGGCTCATTCCGAGCGCAGCGTTTGAATGACGTCGACGCCCCCCGGCGCGGGCTGCGGGAAGCACCGACGCGATGATCGCCGCGGTGAGTAGCAGAACGCTGAGGCAGCCACCGTCAGGACGCCGGGCATCTCCGTGTTCCTGCACGTAGGTGCCGAAGAACCTCGCGAGCACGAACCCCAAGGCACCCGCCCAGAATGCCCACGACGGCGATGACTGCACCTTCCGCTACGACGCGTGTCAGGAAGTCCCACGGGCGCGAGCCGATGGCCAGCCGGATTCCGAGCTCGCGCAGACGGGCGCTCACCGACCACGCCAGGACTCCGGCGACGCCGACCACCGCGATCGCAACGGCGACGAAGGCGAAACCTCCGAAGACGATGCTGTTCCACGTGGCCGTCGGAACCGGCACCACGGGCTCGTCGTCGATGTCCCGCACGATCCCGACGATGCGGCGGCTCTTGGCTGACGTCGATGAACTCCATCACCGGGTCGGTCCACGTCAGGTGGCGGTTCAACGCTCTGTATACCGGGCGAGATTTCGCGGAGAGATCCGGAGGCGAGCCCTTGCTGGTAGGATGGCTTCCGATGGCTCCCGAGACCCATCGGCTCGTCGTGCCCCGCGCCGCCCGCTTCTTCACCCTGGGCAACCTCGAGAGGGACCTCGAGAACGTGTGGATGCTGTGTCACGGCTACAGTCAGCTGGCATCCGAGTTCCTCGAGAAGGCCGAGGCGCTCGCGAGCGAGACGACTCTTCTCGTGGCTCCCGAAGCCCTCTCCCGCTTCTACCACGAGGACCACCAGAAGGTCGGCGCCTCCTGGATGACGCGCGAGGATCGCCTGGCGGAGATCGAAGACTACGTCCGCTATCTCGACCTCGTGTACGACCACCTTTTCGCGATCGTCTCCCGGGAAACGGTGCGGCTTCGCCTGCTCGGCTTCTCGCAGGGGGCCGCCACAGCGGCGCGTTGGGCGGTCCGCGGACGGGCGAAGATCGATGAGCTCGTTCTCTGGGGCTCGTCCCTTCCGCCGGAGATCGAGGACGAAAGCTCCATGGCGCGCCTGCGCGAGATGCAGCTCACCGTTGTCTCCGGCACTAGGGATCCGTTTCTCGACGACTCCGAGAGGGAAGTGCAGCGCGCGCGACTCGTACGGCACGGGCTTACGTTCGAAGAGCTCCGGTTCGAAGGCGGGCACCGGCTCGACGATGACAGATTGCGGCACCTGGCGAACCGCTCTCGTTAGCGATGGGCTCGTAAACGCTTCTCAACCGAGCGGTCGAGCTCGTCGTTGTTTCCTCGGAAACGACCGTAGAATAGACCTTATGTCATGGATCGCGCTCGGGCTCATCGCGGTTGTCGTCTGGGGGCTTTTCGTATTCAATCGCCTCATTCAGTTGCGGAATCGCGCCGCGGGATCCTGGGCGGATATCGACGTGCAGCTCAAGCGACGCCACGATCTCGTCGGAAACCTCGTCGAGGCGGTCAAAGGCTACGCGCACCACGAGCGCCAAGTCCTGGAAAAGGTCTCGGCGGCACGTTCGGGTGCCGAAGGCGCCCGGAGCCGAGGCCGCCCGGGCTCCGCGGGAGTGGCCGAAGCTCAGTTATCCGGAGAGATGGTAAAGCTCTTCGCGCTCGTCGAGGCCTACCCCGACCTAAAGGCAAGCGAGCGGTTCGGGGATCTGCAGCTCTCGCTCACTCGAGTGGAAAATGACTTGCAGAACGCCCGTCGCTATTACAACGCGATCGTTCGGGATCTCAACACGCGCATCGAGTCCATTCCTGATCTCTTCGTGGCCCGCCTCCTCGGATTTCGACCTCGGGAGTTCTTTTCCCTCGAAGACCGTGCCGAGGCGGCCTCGCCGAGGGTGGAGCTAGGAACATGAGATGGACGCTTTCCCTATTGGCGTGCCTGTTGTCGACCTCCACAATGGCGGTCGATCGGGGCGCCTACCGCATCGCGAGCTTCGACGTGGAGCTCACCGTCGAGGAGAGCTCCGACGTCCTGGTAAAAGAGCAACTGACGGTAGATTTTTCCGAACCGAGGCACGGGATCTATCGCACGATCCCCGTGAACTACACCGATCCGCGAGGCTATCTGTACTCATTGGGCTTCAGGCTCCTCGACGTGGTCGACGAGAGCGGCAGGGCGCACCAGGCGCAGATGACTCGAGAGGGAAGCTACGTGAAGATCCGGATCGGCGACCCGGATCGAACCGTTCACGGGCGGGTCGTATACGCGCTGAGATATCGAGTTCGCAACGCGGTGATTCATTTCGCCGAACATGACGAGCTCTATTGGAACGCGACGGGAAACGAGTGGCAGGCTGAAATCGATGCAGCGACGGCCCGCGTGCAACTGCCGGGCCCGGTGGCGCGCGACTCACTCGAGGCCGTCGCTTACACGGGTTTCTTTGGGAGCCGCGAGCGGGAAGCGACGGTGGATTTCCCCGCCGACTCGGTCATCAGCTACAAGACGTCGCGGGCTCTCGAGCCGCTGCAGGGCATGACCATCGTTGCTGCTTGGCCCCATGGCCTCGTCAGCTTCCCTGGCCCAGCCCGGCGGGCTGCGCGGTTTCTCGTCGACAACTGGGTCGTTCTGTTTCCCCTCTTTGCTCTCGGGTTTCTCTCGCATCGCTACTGGACGAGAGGGAGGGATCCGTTCGGGCCGCTCTCGGTCATGGTTCGTTACGAGCCACCGCCCGATTTGATGCCGGGCGAGATCGGGGCTCTCGTGGACGAGCGGGTGGACTTGCGCGATCTGACGGCAACGGTCGTCGATCTGGCCATCAAAGGCTATTTGCAGATCCGTGTGGATCAGCAAGACCGACTCTTCGGTCTGCTGAAGAAGGAGGAAACTTGGTTCGAGCGGTCGGAGCGCTCCTGGAACGATCTGCGCGAGTACGAGCGCAGGGCCCTCGCGGGCCTCTTCGCGAGCGGCGACGTCGTTTCGACCGAGCAGCTAGAGGAGAAGTTCTACAAGCGAATCCCCGGAATCCAGGACTCTCTGTGGGAGGACCTCTCCGCGCGGCGGTACGTAGAAGGCGAGCCGCACAAGGTGCGTCGGCTCTGGAAGATTCTCGGCGTGGTAGCCGGGGGGCTGACCGTGGCCATAGGCTGCGGCTGGGCATCGCTTCGAGGGGCGGTCTTCCCCAACGCGATGGGTCTGCCGATCGTTTCCGGTGCCGCCGTAGCGCTCCTGTTCTTGGCCTTCTCGAGAGGGATGCCGCGTCGCACGCGCAAGGGCGTGGATCTTCGAACCTGGGCGCTCGGGTTCGAAGAGTTCGTCGATCGGGTCGAGCGCGACAATCTCGAGGCAGCCCGCCGGAAGAACGTTTTCGAAGCGCTCCTTCCCTACGCGATGGCGCTCGGGGTCGCGGCCGCTTGGGCGAGGAAGTTCGAAGGAATCTACGCGGCGGCGGCGCCGGTATGGTTTCAGGGTCGCGGTTCCTCGACGTCCGGATTCTCGACCCTGAGCTTCGAACGTACATTGAGCACCGCCATGTCCCGCGCCGGTACGGGCATGGCCACCGCACCTCGCTCGTCGGGCTCGAGCGGCTCGGGTGGGGGAGGCTTCTCGGGCGGAGGGGGCGGTGGCGGCGGAGGCGGTTCGTGGTGATAGCCTAGACAAATTCTGAGTCACATAAGAAAGGAGTGCTATGGCATCGATCGAGGAGTTGAGAACGAAGGTCGCGGGCGACTTCATCTTGCCCGAGGACCCCGCCTATGACGAGGCACGCAAGGTCTGGAACGGCGCGATCGACAAGCGACCCCGGGCCATCGTGCGCTGCTCGGATGTCGACGACGTCGTCGCTTCGGTGAGCTTCGCACGGGAAAGTAATTGGCTCGTTGCCGTTCGGGGCGGAGGACACAACGCCGCCGGTCTCGCCGTCTGCGACGAGGGTCTCGTCATCGATCTTTCGACGATGCGAAGCGTCGAGGTCGACCCTGGGACGAGGACGGCGCGAGCGCAGGGCGGAGCGACGTGGAGCGATTTCGATCGGGAGACCTCGCGGCATGGACTCGCGGCGACCGGCGGGGCGATCTCGACGACGGGTATCGGCGGCCTCACGCTCGGAGGAGGCGTCGGCTATCTCATGAGGCGCTACGGGCTCGCCTGCGACAACCTCATCTCGGTCGAGATGGTCACCGCGAGCGGCCGGGTCATCAAAGCGAGCGCGGACAAGAACGACGACTTGTTCTGGGGCGTTCGGGGAGGCGGCGGCAACTTTGGTATCGTGACCAACTTCGAGTACCAGTTGCATCCGGTGAAGGCTGTTCTCGGAGGAATGCTTCTGCACCCAATCGAGAGGGCCCGTGAGACGCTCTTTCATTACCGCGGTCTCATGGAGACCGCTCCCGACGAGCTGACGATATTCGCGGCGTTGATGACGACCCCCGACGGTGCGCCCGTGGTGGCCTTTCTCGTCGGTTACTGTGGTCCTCCGTCTGAGGGAGAGAAGGTGCTCCGGCCCCTGCGAGAGTTTGGACCGCCTCTCGTCGACCAGATCGAGCCGATGCCCTACCCGAAGCTCCAGTCCATGCTCGACGAGGGTTTTCCCGCGGGTCTTCAGGTTTACTGGCGGTCCAACTTTCTCGCGGGAATCCCGGACGAGGCGCTCGACGAGCTCATTCAGCAATTCTCACGGGTGACATCGCCGCTGTCGGCCTTGATGCTGGAGCCCCTGGGCGGAGCCGTCGCGCGGGTCGGCTCCGAAGAGACGGCTTTCAATCATCGTGACGCGGCCTACAACCTCGCCGTCATCGGTCGGTGGCAAGCACCGAACGAGGAAAAAACTCACATCGCTTGGACTCGGACGGCCCACGAGGCGATGGAACGGTTCGCGACCGGAGGTGTCTACGTCAACTACCTCGGTGAAGAGGGCCAGGATCGCGTCCGCGCCGCCTACGGGGATGCAAAGTACCGGCGTCTGGTGGCGCTCAAAGACAAGTACGACCCGGAGAATCTCTTCCGATGCAACCAGAACATCCAACCGACCCCGCGGAGGTGAGTCCATGGTAGGCGCTTGCCTGATGGGTCTCCTCTCGCTCGGCCTGCTCGCGCCCGGCCAGGAGGCATTCGATCCTTTCGACCCCACCGATGACGATTCTCAAACGGGAATCGCTGTCGGTGAAAGGATTCCCGACATCACTGCCGTCGACCAGTCCGGCAAGACCTGGACGTTCGACGACCTCAAGGGGCCGAACGGAGCGGTGCTCCTGTTCCATCGATCCGCAGACTGGTGACCGTACTGCAAAACCCAGCTCGTGGAGCTGGAACGTTCGCTGGAGCGATTCGAATCGCAAGGACTCGGCGTCGCGGCCATCAGCTACGATTCTCCGGAAATTCTCGCGCACTTCTCCGCTCGCATGGGAGGCTTCCACTATCCGTTGCTAGCCGACCCGCAGTCCTCGATCATCGAAGCCTTTGGAGTCCTGAACCGAAACGTCGAAGAGGGGCATCCTTATTTCGGCATGGCGCGTCCCGTCACATTCGTCGTCGATGCCGACGGCGTGGTGACGTCCAAGTTCTTCGAGCCCGGACATCGGCAGAGGATGACGGCGGACAGTATTCTCGTCCGTGAGTTCGGTGTCGGCGGAGGCAAGCGAACTGAGATCCAAGCGAAGCACTTGAAGCTCGTCACCTACCCCGCTCAGGACGTCGTTCGCCGGGGAAATCGTGTGACCCTGGTCATGGAGGTCGAGCTCCCCGAGAAGATGCACCTCTATGCTCCCGGCGTCGAGGGCTATCGACCCGTCGAGGTGAAGCTCACCGGCGATCCCCATTTGAAGGTCCACGAGACGGTGTTTCCCGAATCGGAAGTGCTGCACTTGCCCGCCATTGGTGAAAGCGTCCCCGTGTACCAGGGAAAGGCACGAATTCTTCAAGACGTCACGATTTCGCCACGGCTACCGGGGTACGACAAGGACGAGACCACGCCGCTCGTGATCTCGGCGACGTTCTCGTACCAGGCCTGTGACGACAGGATCTGCTACGTTCCCGCGGAGATCCCGATCCGCTTCGAGATGGCGCTCATTCCTCACGACCAGGACAGAGCCCCGGACGCGATCCGTCACAATCCAGGCTCATGAAGGAAAACCTAACAGCTCACGCACTTGTGGTTGTTCTTCGAGCCCAGCTTCTCCAGCAGTGCGACCGTTTCCGGGAAAGGCTGGACGCGCTGCACCGGCCCGTTCGCCATGTCGGCCGTGGTCTGCCCGTTTCGGGCGAGCGCGGTGGCATCGGCGCCCTTGGATACGAGATAGAGGATGAGCGCGTTGTCTCCCCGGGCGGCCGCATGATGTAGCGGCGTGTAGCCATTGTGGTCTCTTGTGTTGACGTCGGCGCCCAGCTCCTCGACGAGAAATTTGACCGCCGGAAGCCAGCCGTCCGGCACATGACGATGCGAGTTCCCTGCGAAGCCCTGCCCGTAGCCCACGCCGGAGGCGGCGTGGATGGGATAGACCGCCGGCCCACCCATCGGCACCGGCGGCAGCCCCGACCGATCGACGTCATCGGCCTCGCCGAGCTCGGGGTCACGCCTTTCGGGCACCTTGATGGTGGGCAGGCTCGGGTCGGCTCCGTAGGCCAGAAGCAGGCGCATCGCAACGATGTCGAGCGCGTAAGCCGCACGCCAAAACGGCGTGGCGCCGGTTCGGTCGACGCCGAGAAGGTCCCGATTGTAGGTCGTGTACCAGAGAGTTTTCTTCAACCGGACGTTCGGGTCGACGCCGGCCTTCAATAGGGTTTCCATCACCTCCAGATAGGTGAGTTTTTGCTGCAGGTAGGCGACGGGCTGCGGATGACGCGCCTTGGGCGCCCAGTGCATGTTCAGGGCGGCGTAGAGCGGCGTGGCCCCAGCTTCGCTCGCCAGTTTCGGATCGGCACCGAGCTCGAAGAGCTTCATGGCCAGATCGAAATGGCCATTGATCATCGCGATGAGCATGGGACTGGTGGCGTCCGCGCCGCTCACCTGGTTGATGTCGGCTCCGCCTTTGACGAGGGCCAGTGCCGAGTCGGTGTGTCCTTCGCGTGCGGCAAGGAGAAGGGGCGTCAGTCCGCCGTGCATCCCAACCAGGTCGGCATAGTTGAGGGGCTCGGGCTCGTTTCCCCGCTTCTCCGCTTCCTCTCTCTCCCTCTGTCTCTCGGCGATGGTTTGCGATTGCTCCTGGTCTCCCGTCGGGGGCGGCTGACCCACGACGTCTTTTTCCGTCGACCGGAGCTCCTCGATACGCCGGTTCCGCTCGCGTCTTTCGGCCCTGTCCAGCTTGTTTCGTGCGGCCACGTCGACGATCTTTGCGGCAATCGCCGGATCGGCCCCATGCTCGAGCAACACCTCGACAACGTCAGTGCGGCCCGCCGCGGCGGCGAACATCAGCGGAGTCTGTCCCCACACCGGCTCTTTCGGATTCACCTCCGCGCCGTGCTGCAACAACACGGCGACGGTCTCGGCGCTTCCGGAGCCGGCGGCGAAATGAAGCGCGGTGGCACCGGTCGTGGTCGTTTCGTTGGCTCGGCAACCGGCTTCGAGCAGTGCCAGCACCACCGAGGATCTTCCTTCGGCGCTCGCCACGTGCAGCGGCCTATGCTCGCCGATCCGAGTCTTCACCTCCAGATTGGCACCCGCTTCGATCAAGACTCGCGCGAGCTCCACATTCCCGGTCTTGGCCGCCCAATGCAGAGCGGTCATCCCATCGCCTTGGGCGGCGTCGACATCGGCGCCTCGCTCGATCAGAGTCCGGACCTCGTTGATGTCGCTCATCCTCGCCGCGTCGGCCACGTCGGAGTCGGGCGAGGTCAGCGGAGTGACCGTCGCGGCCCAGAAGAGTGCCGTCAAGCTCAGTAGGCCCCGACCTCCGCCTCCCGTGCCTCGTCGTGCGTTCGCTTCCCACATGGGCTTCTCCTCAGTGTTCAATGCCGTGGCGGGACCCGTAATTGATCGTGCCGCCACGGCTCGGTCTTTGCGGCGCTTCGCGCCGATCTCGCGGCAGACGTTTTGGCCACCGCTCGGCAGGGTGGGCTGAGTTTTTCATCACCCTGCCAGTAATCAGATGGACAGCGAGAACGGAGCGACGCTGTCTCCAAAGCTTTGCAGGTCGTCGAGGCCCAGCACGTGCATCAGACTCAACATGACGTTTGCCATGGGCGTACCCGGCTCCGCCTTGAGATGAACGCCCCCCCCGAGCCTTCCATTCGCTCCACCTGCGACGAAGAGCGGGCACCGCTTGTGATTGTGCACGTTCGGATCTCCCATCGGAGAGCCGTAGATGACCATCGACTTGTCCAACAGGGTGCTGTCCGCCTCATGGAGACTCTGTAGCTTGGCGAGAAAATAGGGGATGAGGCTCACGTGATATCGGTTGATCCGAAAGAACTCCTCGATATTCTTCTCCTTGTCGCCGTGGTGCGATGCCGGATGGAACGGCTTGTCGACGCCGCTTTCGGGGTAGACGCGCCCGGACGCGTCCCGTCCCATCTTGAACGCGAACACCCGGGTGATGTCCGCCTCGATCGCGAGCGCGATGAGATCGAACATCAGCTTGACGTGCTCGTCGAAGGAGTCGGGAACACCGGGGGGCGCTTCGGGTAGCTCGCGAGCCTCTCCGCTCAGGTTGCGCTCCTCGACCTTCTGAATCCGCCTTTCGATCTCGCGCACGTTCTCGAGATAGTGATCCAGCCGGTGCCGGTCAGCAGCGTCGAGTTTCGCTTGAAGCTGCGAGACTTCACCGACGACGAAGTCGAGAACGCTCCTCGCGGTTTGCCGGCGGGCGGCCCTCTCTTCGGACGTACCGCCCGCGCCAAAGAGCATGTCGAAGGCAACCCGGGGATCGCGGATCATGGGCAGCGGCTCAGAGGGAGACTTCCAGCTGATCGTGTCCGTGTACACGCAGGAGTATCCGTATGCGCAGCCACCCGCCTGGTCCACGTTCTCGATGCACAACTGCATCGAGGGAATAGGAGTGTCCTGGCCGAACCGCTCGGCGTAAATCTGGTCGAGCGAAGACCCGGCGTGCACATCGGAGCTCTCGGTCTGCTTGGGATGGGCCTGTGTCAGGAATACCGCGCTCGAGCGGAAGTGATCCCCCCCAATCTCCTTGGGGGCGAAGGCCTCGGCGTTGCGCACGTCGGTGTCGCTGACGATCGTCAGGTAGTTGCGGAATGGCTCGAGAGAGCTCATAGCCGTGGGGCCGAGGTCGAAGTCTCTACCGGTGGCGGCGGGGGACCAAAAATGTTGAGTGGACCCCCACTTGGTGCTGCCAGCCGAACCGTGGACCATCTCGATGCAGATCAGTGGCGTGCGTTCGAACGCCGACGTCGCCCACGCTTTGCGCGCTGGCACCATCGCTTCCAAAAATGGCAGGGCTACGCTCGCACCCATACCGCGGAGAAACGTGCGGCGGGGAATGTGCTTCCCGGTTATACATCCCATTGGACAGGCCTCCTGTGTGGTCGCATCAGTGACTCCCGTTCGCCGTCGTTGGCTCGTCGACCATTGCAGCTTTCATATGAAACGCCGGGCTCTTCACGACCCCGAGGATGAAGGCGGAAATGCGATTGTCGTCTCTTGACGCGTCGCGCTCGATCTTACGGATCGCCGGCATATCGTAGTACTCGACTCGACGGCCCAGGGCGTAAGCCATGAGGTTCTCGGTGAACGTGCGAATGAACGACGTCGAGCGGACAAGAAGGGCATCCTTGAGATCCGATGGGCTCTTGAGCGGTGTGCCGTCGTAGAGCTCTCCCGACGTATCGATGGGGACCCCGTTGTCCCGGATCCTCCACGCTCCCGTCGCGTCGAAGTTCTCCAGGGCGAGGCCGATCGGATCGATCACGCGGTGACACGAATGGCATGCCGGATCGGAGCGGTGTTTCTCCAACTGCTCGCGCACGGAGAGGAGACGTCCGTCTTCGACATCCCCGGAAGCCTCCAGCTCCGGGACGTTCGGCGGAGGGGGTGGAGGCGGGCTTCCCAGAAGGACCTCCATGACCCACTTGCCTCGGAGCACCGGAGACGTTCGGCTGGCATGAGAGGTCATGGTGAGGATGCTGCCGTGGCCCAGCAAACCCGAACGTCGCCCATCCGGGTAGGCGACTCGGCGGAAGTCGTGGCCGGTGACGCCGGGGATGCCGTAGTGTCGAGCGAGCCGCTCGTCGAGAAACGTGTAGCTCGCCTCGAGCAGCCCCAGCACGTTCTCGTCCTCGCGAATGAGGTTTTCGAAGAAAAGCTCCGTCTCGCGCCTCATCGAGTTCTTGAGCTGTTCGTGATAGTCCGGATAGAGCCGAACGTCGGGGTGCATCGGCTCCAAATCCTGCAAGCGCAGCCATTGTGCGGCGAAGCGTGTCGCCAGAGCTTTCGAGCGAGGGTCGGCCAACATCCTTCGCACTTGCGCTTCGAGCGCTCCCGGCTCCGCCAGGACACCCTCTCGAGCGGGGGCGACGAGCTCCTCGTCCGGCCCGGTGCCCCAAAGGAAAAAGGAAAGTCGCGCGGCCAGGTCGAGCTCGCCGAGACGGTAGGCTTCCCCGTCTTCGGCGGAAGCGGGAGGCTCCTCGAAACGGAACACGAAATGGGGGCTCGCCAGGATCCCTTCGAGAGCGGTACGAACCCCCGATTCGAACCCACCCTGTTCCTTGCCGACCTCGTAGAGGGACATCAGCGGCTCGAGCTCGCTTGCCGACAGCGGTCTTCGGTACGCCTGAGAGCCAAGACGGGAAATGATTTCGCGTGCGCAAGGGGACTCGTCTTCCGCGGAAACGGGACGGCACGTGAAGATCTTCCGGCGGCTTCCCGTCTCCGAGACCCCGGTTGCGTGGTACGGTCCGGTGATGGCCAGATCCATCAAGTGGGGGAGGCTCGTCATGCCGTAGGCGTCGGCGATGCTGGTACTGGCGATGGACCAGTCATGGGGAGCGATGAGATCCTGCACCGGTCCTTCGAATTTCCTGATGAACGCCGCAGCCACTCGCTGAGTGCCCGCCCGAACGAACACCGGCTCGGTCCGTAAGTTGACGCCGTTCGGATCCGAAACGTGCATCCACCGATCGATATCCAAGAGCGCAACCCGCTCGCCGTTGACCGATATCTCGATCTGCTCGGGGTTGTCGGCCGATGTGTGGAGGATGGCGGGAGCACTCCCATGGAGCGCGCCGGTGGTCTCGTGGTGGAAAGACACGCGGAAGAGGTACTCGCCGTCCGCGGGAAAGTTGTGCGTCACGGAGATTCCTCCGCGAGTCCCATATGGCGCTCCCTCGACCTGCTCCGTTTGGGAGGCCCAGCGAGTAACCCTGTAGGTTGCCTCCCGCGGAGTGGCGTTCGGATCCCCCAAGGCCAGACGGGTCAGTTCGCTCGCCGCCCTAAGATAGCCTTCCATCAGCGTCGCCGAGAGCAGCTGCGCGTCGGCGATGTTGTCGAAATTGGCGCTCTTGGTGTCGAGGGGAAGGTAATCACCGGCATCGATGTCGAGGGCTAGTAGGTCGTGGATCGAGGCCGCGTACTCGGCCCGATTGAGCCGCTGAAAGGTCCGCCGGCCGGGGTTCGGCCTCCGCTCGGCCGCTTCATCGAGCTGCGTCTCGAGCTCGTTCATGAGGGCTTGGAGGCCCTCTTCGCTCGGTCGAGGAACCCCGGGGGGAGGCATCATTCCCGCTCTCAGCTTGCGGATCATCTTCTCCGCGAGCGGGGCGTCGTTCTGGGCGGCGCCGATATCGAACGCGTCGAGCGACATGTTGCCCACGAGCGCAGCGTCGTTGTGACATTGCCAGCAGGTCTCTTCGATCACCGCACGCGCGAGCTCGAGCGACGAGGTCTCGGTACTCGCTCGAGCGGGTTCGGCAATGCGGCCGGCACCCGAATCCTCCGGGTGACTCAGCCAGAGCGCCGCGACGGGAAACATCGCAGCTGCGATCCTCATCGGCTCCCGCCTCACGTCATTCGAGTCCCAGGATTGAAAGAGGGGGCTTGTCGTCGCTTCGATGGACGTCGCCTCCGGTCCATTCGCCCTCTCGCGCTCCGCGGTAGCATAACACCGTTGCCCTCGAGCGGACTACCGCAAGCACTCATTCGCTGTGGTCCTTCGTGGGTTTCTCGTCCTCGACGGCGGCCTGGATTGACGAGACACACGGACGGCAGAGTATTGCGCCGGTCTCGATTGTTATGCCTTCTTCAAGAACGAGTGGCAGTCGGCAGATGGTGCACGTCACGATGGCCGACCGCGAAGGGGTTTGCCGAGCAGCCTCGGCCTCGAGCCGCTCCCGGAGTCTCTCCTCGATTTGATTATCGTCCGAGATCAGATCCACGCAGACGTGCACGCAATCGTCACAGATGAATACGGTGGGACCCGCGATGAGCTTCCGCACGTCGTCCTGGGATCTCTTGCAGAAAGAGCATCGAAGGGTTGGCTCGGATGGAGTCTGCTCCCGTTCCTTGCGCCTTCTGCCGAACATCGTCAGGCTCCCCGCCCATGGCGAAGCTCACAAACAGTCCGAATGGCCGGTTAGTCCAAATAGTACTCTGCTTGTCGCTCGACGACCTGCCCTTCGCGAAAAATGACCGTTCTGATGCGGTAGTGACTGCTATTCGGACTTCGCGTATAAAACCATCGCTCCAAATCGGGGGACCCTGCCGGTGAATCCCTTTGAAGAGGCCTTCCTATTCTCGCGATGACCTCCTCCGGCCTCATTCCGAGCCGCACCTGCCAGAAGCCCATCGCCGAATAACCGGAGGAGAACTCGGTATCGTCAAGGCCTAAGGCAGGAAACGCCGACCAGGGCCAGCCGTCCGGCAGACCCCAATGCAACATTGCCACAGCGAGAAGCGCCGCGGCGAAACTTGTACGAACCTGCAACCAGAGAGGCGCCTCGGGCCAGCGAGGTTCGAGTAACCGCATCGATGCGAAGAACACGCCAAGGGAGGGTAAGAGCCACAAGCCAGCCAGTACGACCAGCACGACGAGGATCGTCATGTCGTCTTTCCCTATTAGACTGTTTTCTTGAAGAGAGCTTCGGCCCGCTGCGCTTTCCGGGGATCGTCGTTCGTCAAGAAACGAAGAAAGATTTTGGTATCGACGAAGAGCTCAGCCATCACGGGCGACCTTCGCCACTACCTCGCGCTTCGTCATCTCGCGAACCTTCTCGAAGTTCTCCGGTCGCTTCGTCGCTTTGACCGACCCTCGAAGCTCGAGAATGTTCCCGCGCAGGACCTTGAGAACGATCTCCTCACCGCGTAGGACGAAAATGACGCGGTCGCCCTCATGGAGGCCGAGCGCATCCCTAATCTCCTTAGGAATAGTCGCCTGGCCTTTACGCGTAACCGTCGACGTCGTCATTCTCGCATTTTGCAGTAATTCCCAATAAATCGAAAACGTACTACGCCCACGGGGTGAGGTCCTGAGACTCGCACATCCACGCATCTATTTCGACCGCTTGACGACGGCATCCCGTCGAACGTTTGCAACGACGGTCGCGGGTGCGCCGACACGGCCATCCCGTAGGAGGACTACTTGCCGTGCTCGCGCTCGAGGCTCGCGAGGGCCTCACGCAGCTTGACATCGGCTTCGGCCGCTACCTCCTTGATGGCCGCGTTGTCACCCATCAACCCAATTGCGGAAACCGGAGCCATTGCCGCCACGGCCGACCGCCCCGGGTGGGTCTCGTAGACCACGACGTTACAGGGAAGGAGAACGCCAACGTCGAGCTCCGCTCTCAGCGCACGCTCGGCGAGCGGCGGGTTGCACGCGCCCAGGATGACGTATTTGCGGAAAGGGACCGAAAGCTTCCTCTCCAGCGTGTCCTTGACGTCTATGGCCGTCAAAACGCCGAATCCCTGGTGTTTCAGCGCATCCATGACTTTCTCGACCGCATCCTCATAGGGAAGGCCGATCTCGATTTTGTGTGCGAGGCTCGTATGCTCCATGGTTCGTCTCGTCCACCTTCGGGAACAACTTTAGCAAGTCCCGTGCCACGAAAGGAATCTAGCCCGGACCTTCCCGACGGATCCGGCTGCGCCAACATACCCGGCAAGGCGGACACGACTGGGTCAATTGGCGCTGAAAATTCGCTTCGTCGAGCTGAGATAGTATGGCCGACGAGGTGGCGATGAAGGACGAGACGATCCGTACCATGCTCGCCCTGTCGTTCTTATTTATGGGACCGCCGGCCTTCGCCCAGTCGAACGAGCGGCCGGTCAACTGGAAGGATCTGCCGGAGCCGTTTCACACGGATTCCGCGAGGAACCGGCCCGAGGTGGTCGTGAGACCCGACGGAGCCACGCTGCAACTCCCGGAGGGATTCACTATCGAGGAGTACATGAACGAGTTCGTTCGGCCGCGCTTCATGATGCTCGGGCCGAGCAACGAGATCATTCTGAGTGACAGCGGCTCCCGAGAGAGTCGCGACGGCATCGTCTACGTTCTCAAAGGCGGCTCCAAAACCAAGATCATCGAAGGGCTCGATCGGCCCTACGGGCTCGAACTCCATGACGGATGGCTCTACGTCGCGGAAACGACCTCGGTGAAGCGCTACCGGTACGACCCCGACTCGATGAAGGTGACGGGTGTCGGCGAGGAAGTCATCCCGCTCGAGAAATTCGACGAGGGCCATTGGACCCGTACCTTGCTCTTCGACCGGAGTCACGAGAAGCTCTATCTGACGGTCGGCTCGCGGTCGAACATCGATCTCGACGAGGATCCGATGCGGGCCGCTCTCCATCGCTACAACCCCGACGGCGGTGGACACGAGACCGTCGCCACGGGACTTCGAAACATCATTGGCCTGCGCTGGTATCCCGGGACCGACGATCTCTGGGCCGCGGTTCAGGAGCGGGACGGCCTCGGGGACGATCTGGTCCCGGATTACGTGGTGACGATCGAAGACGGGGGGTTTTACGGCTGGCCGATCAGCTACATCGGTCCGCACCGAGAACCGCGGCACGAGAACGTCGATGAGGCGAAGGTGAAGAGCACCTTGTACCCCGACGTCCTGCTCGGCGCCCACGTGGCCGTGCTCGACATCCTCTTTTACACGGGTGAGCAGTTTCCCGCCCAATACCGGGGCGGCATGTTCCTCGCGTTTCATGGGTCATGGAATCGTGCCGAGCGCATCGGCTACGAGGTGGCCTTCATTCCCTTCGAGAACGGTGAGCCCACCGCGGGACCCGAAAGCTTCCTCACCGGCTGGATGCTGGATCCGAAAAAACGCGAGGTCTGGGGCCGCCCCGTCGGCCTCCTCCAGTCGCCCGACGGGTCCTTGATCGTGAGCGACGACGGGGGAGGCAAGCTCTGGAAAATCTCGTTCTCGCTGCGCTAACACCATTCTCTCGACAGTAGGCTGTCGACTGTGAACGAGAGGCTCCGCTCAAACCCGACCTGACCGGATTGGAGGCGGAGCCTCGCTAGATTGGGCTTGAAAGTCCAGCACCAAATCGCGGATGATTATGAAGCAGGTGTTCGTCTTCTGGGGGCGTTGGCAACCCATCAGAGCTTTCGAACAACACCATGGCGCGCCCAGTGGCGGGCATTAGCGTGTAAGCGTGTGCGCGGTCAGATACCGGACGAATCATCACGCATCGAACCGGGAGTCGAGGGTCGGGAGCGAATCGATGAAGAAGCTCGCATTGGCGATGTTGGGTGGTGCGCTGGCCTGCCTCGGCTTGGCGCCTTCCGAAGAAGCCCATGCGGTGGCCTCGGTAGCGCCTAGGGCGCAGGACCCGGCGCCCATGTCCCAGGAGTCCCAGAAGATTCTGGTCGAAGACTACTGCGTCATGTGCCATAGCGATGCCTTGTTGACCGGTGGCCTGACCCTCGAATCGTTCGACCCAGCTGACGTCCCTCGTCAGGCGGAGGTTTCGGAGAAGATGATCCGCAAGCTGCGGACAGGCATGATGCCGCCTTCGTATGCCCCCCGGCCGGATCCTGCCGACATCGACGCCTTCGTCACCCGACTCGAGAACGAGATCGACGAGGCCTACTTCGCGAGCCCAAATCCGGGTAGTAGAACCTTTCAGCGGCTCAATCGGGCCGAGTACACTCGCTCCATCAGCGATTTGCTTGCGATCGGAGTGGACGTGGAAGCCCTCTTGCCGCCCGATACCATCAGTCACAGCTTCGACAATGTCGCTGACGTCCAAGGCATGTCCCCTACGCTTATGGACAGCTACTTGCGGGCGGCCGACGTGGTCAGTCGCCTGGCGGTCGGTGACCCCTCAGCAGGGCCCAGCGAGGTCACGTATAAAGTGCCACGGACCGCGTCCCAACGGCGTCACGTCGAGGGTGCGCCCTTTGGTACGCGGGGCGGCATCTCGGTGATGCACAACTTCGTCGCCGATGGGGAGTACATCTTCAAGATTCAGATGCATGCCTCTCCTGAAGGGTACCTCTTCGGCAAGACGGCACCGGATGAGCAAATCGACGTATCCATGGACGGCGTGAGGGTGGCGCTTCTGGGCATCGATCCGCTGATGTCGGAAACGGATCCCGCCGGGATGAACATCCAGACAGTACCCATCGCCGTCAAAGCGGGACCCCGCCGGGTCACGGCCGCCTTCATCAAGAGATCGGAGGCGCCGATCGACGACCTCCTGACTCCCATCGAGCATACCCTGGCCGATAGCGAGATCGGCGTCGATTACGGCATCACCACCGTGCCGCACCTGAGAGACTTCAGCATCAGCGGGCCTTACAACGTCACCGGGGTCTCCGACACCCCGTCGCGCCGGCGCATCTTCACGTGCCGGCCCACCTCGGCGGCGGAGGAGCTCCCTTGCGCCGAAGACATCGTCACCGGTCTGGCGGCGCGGGCCTATCGCGGGCCGCTCGATGACGCGGACCTCGAGGCCTTGATGTCGTTCTACACCATCGGGCGCGACGAAGGCGATTTCGAGAGCGGCGTCCGTATGGCGCTACAGGCGATTCTGGCGAGTCCCCGGTTCATCTTCCGCCTCGAGGAGATCCCGGTGAACGCCGAGCTCGGAGCGAGCTATCGCATCGGCGACGTCGATTTGGCGTCACGCCTTTCCTTCTTCTTGTGGTCCGGCCCGCCAGACGAAGAGCTCGTGAGTCTCGCACGAAAGAACGAGCTGTCGAATCCCGAGGTTCTTGCCAAGCAGGTCGCCCGGATGCTCGAGCATCCGAGGGCCGAGGCGATGGCGACACGGTTCGCCTCGCAATGGCTTCGACTGCAGGACCTCCACAAGCTTCATCCCGATGCCCTGACCTACCCGCTTTACGATGCCACGCTCGCCGACGCCTTGAAGCAAGAGACCGAGCTCTTCTTCGAGAACCTCTTTCGCGAAGACCGAAGCGTCCTCGAGCTGCTTACGGCGGACTACACGTTCGTCAACGATCGCCTCGCCCAGCACTACCAGATTCCAAACGTCACCGGAGGCGAGTTCCGTAGAGTTTCCTTGGAGGGGATCAACGCGAACCGCAGAGGACTGTTGGGCCAGGGAAGTATCCTGGCGTTGACATCCATCGCCAACCGGACGTCGCCGGTGCAACGGGGCAAGTGGGTCATGGAAGTCTTGCTCGGGAGCCCGCCTCCGCCTCCGCCGCCAAATGTTCCCGATCTCGAGGCGACGAGTGCCGTCGCTGGGGACAGGCTTCTCTCGGTTCGCGAACAGATGGAAGAGCATCGCTCGAATCCGGCTTGCACGTCGTGTCACGTGGTGATCGACCCCATCGGTCTCGCGCTCGAGAACTTCGATGTGACCGGGGCCTGGCGTACGAAAGACAGGGATGTGTTGATCGATCCTACGGCGGAGCTCTATGACGGGGCGAAGCTCGACGGCCCGCTGGCACTTCGGGATGCGCTCCTGAGCCATTCCGAAGCGTTCATTCGGACCTTCACCGAGAGCCTCATGACGTTTGCCCTCGGCCGAAGGGTCGAGCACTTCGATATGCCCGCCATACGAAAGATCTCTCGCGACGCCGCCCGGAACGACTACCGGCTCTCGTCGTTCATTCTCGGAGTCGTCGACAGCGTGCCTTTTCGGATGAGCCGGCTGCAAGATTCGGAGAGTCGGACGACGGACGGTTATTGAGATGAGACCGAGGATCGAGACCTGGCCCAGGAGGGACTAGATGTACATCACCAACAAACACATTTCCCGCCGCACCGTCCTTCGCGGCGTGGGAGCGACGGTCGCGCTCCCTTTGTTGGATGCGATGATCCCGGCAAGGAAAGCCTGGGCCAGCCCCGTTGAGCGCACACGCCTGGTATGCCTCGAGATGGTTCACGGAGCTGCCGGGAGCAACGCCTTCGGGATCGAGAAGAACCTATGGGCTCCCGCCGCCGAAGGTCGGGACTTCGACCTCACGCCGACAAGCCTGAGTCCTCTCGAGCCGTTTCGCGAGTACGTCACCATCGTCAGCAATACCGACGTTCGAAACGCCGAGGCTTTTATACCGCCCGAGACGGGCGGGGATCATTTTCGCTCGAGCTCCGTGTTTCTGACCCAGTCGCATCCCAGACAGACGGAGGGCTCGGACGTCCAGGTCGGGACGTCGCTCGACCAGCTCTACGCCCAGAGATTCGGTCAGGATACGCCCATCCCCTCGATGCAGCTATCGATCGAGAACGTGGACCAGTCGGGCGGATGCTCTTACGGCTACGCCTGCGTGTACATGGACACCATCAGCTGGGCTTCACCCACGCAGCCACTTCCCATGATTCGGGACCCGCGTTTGGCGTTCGACCAGTTGTTCGGATCGGGCGGAACTCCAGAGGAGCGCGCCGCGCGGCGCAAAGCCACCCGCAGCATCATCGACTGGCTCCCTGACGAGGTCGCTCGATTGAAGCGGCGGCTCGGGCCGGCCGATCGAAGCCGGCTCGAAGACTATCTCGAGAACATCCGAGAGATCGAAAGGCGCATCCAGAGGACCGAGGAGCGCAACGCGAGCGGCGAGCCGCGGGAGCTGCCCGATGCGCCTATCGGAGTGCCGGATTATTACGGAGAGCACGTCGAGCTGATGTTCGACCTGATGGCGCTCGCGTTCGTCTCGGACATGACCCGGGTATTCTCCTTCAAGATGAGCCGCGACGTCTCCGGTCGGGTCTTTCCCGAAAGCGGCGTCCTGGAGGGGTTCCACAACGCCTCGCACCATCGCGGACGGGAGAAGAACATCATCGACCTTTCGAAGATCAACCGATACCACGTGAGCCTGGTCCCGTATTTTCTCGACAAGCTGAAGAACACAGAGGAGACGGGGAGCAACCTGTTGGAAAAGACTCTGCTCCTATATGGATCGTCCATGGGAGATCCCAACATCCACAACCACAAGAGGTGTCCTTTGTTCCTTGCCGGCCACGCCAACGGCAATCTCGTGGGCAACCTCCACATCAGAGCCGCCGACCAGACTCCCATGGCGAATGCCATGTTGACCATGCTTCGCATGCTGGGGCTCGAGGACCTGGAGACGTTTGGGGACAGCACCGGGGAGCTGGATCTGAACGCGAGCTCCGTGATGCCGATGACCACCGCGTAGCGAGGAAAGTTAATGTCCACGGTCACGATGAAAGAACTGGGTTTGAAGAGCATGCTGCTCGTTTCCGTGCTGGTCGTGGTTGCCGCCTCACCAGTCGACCTGGCAACGAGCCCATCGCCCGTGGCCGACGCTGCCCAAGCGGCCGACCTCCAGACCGTGCGCGCGTTGCTGCGGCAAGGAGGCGACGTGAACGCCGCTCAGGGTGACGGAATGACGGCCATTCACTGGGCGGCGCTTTCGAACCACCTCGAGTTGGCCGAGACCCTGCTCTATGCTGGGTCCAATGTGAAGGCGACGACCCGGATAGGCGCCTACACACCTCTTGTTCTCGCGAGCCGTGGCGGCCACGCTGCGATGGTCGAGAGACTCCTGGCGGCGGGCTCGGACGCGAACGTCGTGACCGACACGGGCGCGACGCCGCTCATGCTTGCCGCGGCGTCGGGCAGCGCGGATGCGGTTCGGCTCTTGCTCGACCATGGTGCGGATGTCGAAGCCAGGGAATCCAGCGCGGGGGAGACGGCCCTCATGTTCGCCTCGGCGTCGAATCGCCGCGACGTCATCGACTTGCTGGTCGAGCGCGGCGCTGACCCCGCTGTGACAACGCGAGTGATCGACGTCCCCGAGCTGACGAAGGAGGCCGAGGAAGCTTTCCGGAAGCGGCTCGAGCGCGTTCGCGACGAGCGAAAGGCTCAGGCGGCCGCCGAGGGAGCCCAGGTGGCGGCGAGCGAGGAGGAAGCCGAAGGCGGCGCGAAGGGCGCCAAGCAGGGTGGGAAAAACCTCTTCGCGAAGCTGTTCGGTTGGATGGTTCCCAACAAGGAAGAGTCGGAGCCCGAAAGCGAAGACCGTCGTCGGCGTGAGTCTTATGGAGATCGTGTCGGGCAGCAAGGCGGGATGAGCGCCTTGCTCCTCGCCGCCCGTCAAGGCCACCTCGAGGCCGTCGAAGCGCTTCTCCAGGCCGGTGCCGATGTCAATCAGGTTGCCGAGGGAAGCAAGACCAGCCCTCTTCTGATCGCCACCATGAACGGCCATTTCGATCTAGCAAGCTATCTCCTCGAGCGGGGCGCCGATCCGAACCTGGCGAGTGAGCCTGCCGCGGTCACGCCCCTTTACTCGGTGATCAACCTGAAATGGGCTCCGCGAGCGGGCTACCCACAGCCGACCGCCCAGCACCAGCAGAAGCTGACGCATCTCGACCTGATGAAAGCGCTCCTGGAGAAGGGTGCCGATCCCAACGCGCGTGTGACGAAGAAAGTCTGGTTTACTGGATACAACTTCGATCGGTCGGGCATCGACGAGCAAGGGGCCACACCATTCTGGCGCGCGGCCTACGGAAGCGACGTCGGCGCGATGAAGCTTTTGAAATCTTTCGGCGCGGACGACACCATTCCGACCAAGGCGCCTCCGTCTCGGCCACGGGTCGGCAATCAGCAGGGAAGAGAAGTCAAGGACGTATCCGGGCTGCCTCCCGTTCCCGTCGGTGGGCCCGCGCTGACCCCGCTACACGCTGCGTCCGGCGCCGGCTACGGCGAGGGGTTCGCGGCGAACGACCACCGGAACCATCCCGCGGGCTTCATGCCAGCCGTCCGCTATCTCGTGGAGGAGTGCGGCGCCGACGTGAATGCGCGCGATCACGAGGGCAATACGCCGCTTCACAACGCTGCGGCCCGGGGCGACGTCGAGATGATCCAGTATCTCGTGTCCAAAGGCGCCGATGTCAAGTTGCTCAACCGCGAAGGGCAGAGCACGGCCGACATGGCGAACGGACCGGTGCAGCGCATTCAACCGTTTCCCGAAGCGCTCGAGCTTCTCGTGAGCCTCGGGGCGGTGAACAACAACAAGTGCGTTTCTTGCTGAATTTCCTTCGGTGACTCACCGGAAAGCCTGAACATTCCCATCGCACTGCTAGTCGGCCCCATAGAAAGGCCGAGCGAGTGGGAACCTCCGTGATCCCGCGTCGCTCGCGTAGAGCTGGCGGGCAGCGCGGGAAGGCCTCGTGTAAATGGCACGACGAGCGGGCCGGCTCGGGCGCGATTTCACCCACTGGCTGCGGCAATTCGCCGTGAGGGCGGTAACAAAAACTTCGGAAACCTTCCGCTATCCTGGAGGATGAAAAGGGCCAGCGTTTTGCATGGAGAGGCATTCCGATGAACGAGTTGACGGGTCCCAGATGAGAAAGCTCATTCTGAGAAACTTCCAATCTCCTGGTGACATCGTAATGCTCACGGCGGCGGTGCGAGATCTCCACGCGTGCTATCCGGGAGCGTTCCTCACGGATGTGAGGACATCGTGCCCGGCGCTCTGGGAGAACAACCCCCACATCACGCCTCTCGCCGAGGACGATCCCGGGGTGACGGTCGTCGATTGCCACTATCCATTGATCCATCAGAGCAACCAAGCTCCCTACCATTTCCTCCATGGTTTCGTGGAATACTTGAACGCGGAGCTAGGCCTTCGGATTCGCCCTACTGCCTTCAAAGGCGACGTCTGGATCTCGGAGACCGAAAAAACCTGGTTCCGTACGGTGGAACAGGTATTGGGCCCCGCCGAGCCGTACTGGCTTCTGGTCTCCGGCGGAAAGTTCGACTTCACGATCAAGTGGTGGTCTCACGACCGGTATCAGGAGGTGGTGGACGAGCTTCGAGGCCGGGTGCAGTTCGTCCAGGTGGGCGAGGAGGGACATCATCATCCTCCGCTCGACGGGGTAGTCGATCTGAGGGGACAGACCGATCTCCGCCAGCTCGTGCGGCTCGTCTATCACGCTCAGGGTGTGCTCAGTCCGGTCAGTCTGCTGATGCACTTGGCTGCAGCAGTGGAGTGCAAACCGGGCATGGCGAAGAATAGGCCCTGCGTCGTCATCGCCGGCGGTCGGGAGCCGCCGCACTGGACCGCCTATCCGCATCACCAGTTCATCCACACCGTCGGCACGCTCGCTTGCTGCGACGACGGCGGTTGCTGGAAGTCTCGAACCGTGCCCATCGGAGACGGAGATCACAAGGACGAGCCGGGCGAGCTCTGCGTGGACGTAGTGGGAGCTCTCCCGCGTTGCATGCACATGATCACCTCGGAAGAGGTGATTCGAAGAATCGAGTGGTATCTATCCGGGAGCGCAGTGGTCCCGGTGAGAGCGGCTACGATAGCTGCCGAGGCGATGGCGGTTTGAACCATCCCGCTTGGCGAATGGAGTCAGTCGGATCATGACCAACAAGAAAGAACACAACCAGACGTCACACGAGGGGCGAACGCTTGAGGAAAGACGGGAGTTTCTCAGGATTCTAAGTGGTGGCGCCGTTCTCGCGGGTTTTGGCGCATTGGGGGCGTGCGGCGACTCGCCGACCTCGCCAATGGAGAGCTCGACCTCGTCGAGCTCGGGAAGCTCCAGCGGAAGTAGCTCGAGCTCGGGTAGCTCCAGCTCGAGTAGCTCCAGTAGCTCCAGCTCGTCGGGGAGCTCCAGCTCCTCATCGTCGAGCTCCTCGAGTAGCTCCAGCTCCTCGAGCTCGAGTGGAGGCGGAGGTGGCTCCAGCTCCTCGAGCTCCAGCTCGAGCTCCTCGAGCAGCTCCGGCTGATACGAATATCAACGATTGCGCGAGTCTTGAAGCTCCCTCTCGACACGTTCGCGCTTTTCTGGTGGTCTACTCTCGACAGGAAGCTGTCCCGGAGGGCGAAGAGCGCCATCGCGAGCGAAAACAACGACGATCCTACTTCGTTCCCAGTCGAAAGGTGTGGCGGATGCGCATTTTGACGCTCACCTTGACGCCGTTCTTTTCGGCGGGCTCGAAGCGCCACTTGGCGACGGACTCCCGAACGGCGTCATCGAGAACCGACCCCGCCGACTCGACGACCCGAATGTCGATGGGCACGCCCTCATCGGTGACCACGAACTCGAGCGTCACTCGTCCTTGCTGCTCGAGCCGCCTGGCCTCTCGGGGGTAGCCGGGTGGTTCTCCTGTGATTCTTCTGGCGGGCTTGTCATCGGGGCCGAGCTCGACGAGCTGCCCCGGTCGAATGCTCGTGGCGGCAGGTCGGGATCCGCCACGCCCGATCGAGCGCATTCGAGCCACGAGATTGACGGTTTCCCCACCGCGTGCCGCCACCACGGACCGCCAGGTCTCATAGCCGTCGCGGGCGACAAGGACTTCGTGCTGGCCCGCCTCGAGCTCCACCTCTTCGAGCGGAGTGCTGCCCGCGGAGCTCCCGTCGATGGTGACGGCAGCTCCCGGAGGCGTGGAGTCGACGAAGAGGATTACATTAGCGGGCTGAAGTGCGAAATCCAGCGATTCCGCTCGCGAAGCGCTGGTGAGCTCGAATACCTCTTCGAGGGGAAGAAAGCCCTCCTTGGTGACGCGCACGGTGTGCTTGCCCTGGCCAAGGGACTGGAGACCGACGGGCGAAGGCCCGAATTCTTTTCCGTCCACTACGACTCGAGCTCCCGGCGGATCGGTTTGAATGCGAACCTCGTAGCGGGGGGCCCTTCCGTACCATTGAACCAACAAGCTCGCCGAGAGGACCGCGAGCACGAAGACGGCGGGGATCGCTTTTCGCCCACCGGGGTGCGCCGCGTGCGGCACCGAGGGCTTTGTGGAAACGCTCTTGGAATCGAGCACGAGCGTTTCCTCTCCGAACGCCCGGGGAGACGTGACTCGGTCGAAATGGGCGCCGTTCAAGGCGGCGACGAACTCCGAAAAAGAAGCGAAGCGCTCTCCCGGATCTTTTGCCAGCGCGCGGACGAACACGTCGTGATAATCCCGCGGAAGGGATGGGTTGTGCTCGTGGGGAGGACAGGGTGGGCTGTTGACGACGTTGTACACCAGCGTCGTGATGTTCTCGCCCGAAAATGGCCTGCGCCCCGTCAGCATCTCGTAGGTGACGACGGACAAGGAATAGAGGTCCGCGCTCGGTGCCATTGCGTCGCCCCGAATCTGCTCGGGAGACATGTAGGAGGGCGAGCCGAGAAACTGCCCCGAAGTGGTCATCACCGTGGATTCCAGGTGCGCGAGGCCGAAGTCGGTGATGATCGGGCGGCCATCCTGAGAGACCATGATGTTGGCCGGCTTGATGTCGCGGTGGCAGATACCCCTGCCATGAGCGAAGGCGAGCGCGTCCGCGATGGGAGTCACGATTTGGAGTGTTTCGTCCAGGGACAGGGGGCCTCGTTTCGCCAAGAGGCTCGAGAGGGTCTCTCCTTCCAGATACTCCATCACGAAGTAGTTTTCCCCGACGTCGAAAACCGTAATGATGTTGGGGTGGGAGAGGCTTCCGGCGGCACGGGCTTCGCGCTGGAACCGTCTCAGGAAGTCGCCGTTCTCGTCTTGGGAGAGGATCTCGTCCTTGATGACTTTCACCGCGACCGGGCGTTTGGTGCGTGGGTCGTAGGCTCCGTAGACCTTGCCCATTGCACCCTGTCCGATCATGGATCGGACTTCGTAGCGCCCAAACCTGAGCTCTTCCATATACTTGTATTGCTGCAGTGACGGCGCGCGAGGTTTTGACGACCTGTACTTCTACGGTAACAAACACGATTGCCTTCGACAACTGGTTAAAACGGCACGACTGAAGCCGATGCGCGCTGAGTTGGGAACCGGCAGCTTGAGATGTGGCTCGCGTCTGCAGTATTTTGGCCATATGCGGGCAGCGCCGATGCTCTGGATCGGCGGAATGTTCGGTCTTTGCGCCGTTTCCGCCGTCGCAGCCAAGTTGCAAGAAGCCACCCTGGCCGCCTGGGAGACTTACGAAAAGCTCACCGAGGCGCGAATCGAAAGAGAGCTCGCATCCGAAAAGGGATTTCTCGTGCGCAATTTCCTCGACGAACGGGAGCAAGCGCAGATTCGCGACACGATTCGCTCGAGCGTCTACGTCAAGAGAATGACCACCCCCAACGAGGAAGGTGGGAAGATCGATGTGCCCGACGGCCTGATTCATCACTGGTATGGAACGGTTCTGGTGCCAGGTGCGACACTCGATCAGGTCCTGGCCTGGGTTCAGGATTATGAGAGACACGAGGAATACTTCGACGAAGTGGAAGACTCGCGTCTCGATTCGCAGAGCGGCGACACCTTCGATATATTTCTCCGGCTGCGGCGAAAGAAAGTCATCAGCGTTTACTACAACACGGAGCATGAGGTCATTTATCGGCGGCACGGGTCCGATCGGGCGTCGAGCAGAAGCAAGGCGACGCGGATCGCGGAGATCGACAACGCGGGAACCGATCGCGAGAAAGAAAAGCCCGTGGGCGAGGATCGCGGATTTCTCTGGCGGCTCGACTCATACTGGCGCTTTGCGCAACAAGCCGATGGGGTGGTCGTCGAGTGCGAATCCATCAGCTTGAGTCGAACCATTCCCGTGGCCTTTCGCTGGGTCGTCCGCCCATTTATAAACTCCGTCCCTAGGGAGTCCCTGGAGGCGACGCTGCTCCCGTTGCGCAAAGCGTTCCTCGACGGAACGCGGTCGTCGCTTCGGCGTCCTGATGTCGGTGAAAGACCCGGCCCGTCAACCGCCGCGAGACGATAGCCGACTCAACTCGATCTAGTGCTCAATGCCGTGGCGGGACCTGTGATCGACCGGCCGCCACGGCTCGGCCTTCAGCGGCGCTTCGCGCCGATCTCGCGGCAGACGATTTGGCCGCCGCTCGGCAGGCTGGGCTGTACTTTTTCATCAACCTGATAGAGCCTTGATCTGAACGCCTGTCGCTCGGGCCACATCGTCGATCCGTGCCCGGTGATCCTCTTCGCGATATCCTTCGGCAAAGATGAACCGCTGAATCCCGGCGTTTACGAGCACCCGGAAACAATCCCAGCACGGGCTCGCCGTCGTGTAGATCCACGCCCCCTCGACTTTGACCCCCCGACGAGCGGCCTGGGCGAGCGCGTTCATTTCCGCGTGGATCGTGCGAACGCAGTGGCCGTCGACCATGTCGTGACCAACGTCGTCGCAGTGGGGAAGCCCCCGAACGGAACCGTTGTAGCCCGTGGCCGCCACTTGATGATCGACGACGATGACGGCTCCCACGTGCTTGCGGTCGCAGGTAGCGCGAGCGGAGGCTGCCCGCGCGAAACCCATGAAGTAGGTGTCCCATTCCGGTCGCATCACAATCTCCCGAGCTCCTCTCTAGAGTACTCAATGCCGTGGCGGGACCCGTAATCGATCGAGCCGCCACGGCTCGGACTGCTTACGGCGCGGCAAGCGCGCCGGGCTCGCTGCGCTCGCGCAGGCTGGACTGTACTTTTTCATCAGCCTGCTGTAGTTCGTGACTGTAGAACAAACGGCGCGTCGCCCGCCAGATTGCTTTTCGAGCGTCGCGTATCGTGACGGCCATCGAATAGACTAATCCATCATGACACGAACTCTTTGCTTCCTCGGGCTGGCCGGCGCCTTGTCAATCGGCGGCGAATCGGCGAGAACGCCGCCCGATGACGTTGGCGTGAACGTCGCGTTCTACAGCGGAGCGCACGATCAGGCCGCGACGATGGCTGCCGCCGGGATCCGGTGGGTTCGACTCGACCTTGCATGGAGTGCGGTGGAGACCGAGCCAGGACGGTACGACTTCGGGATATGGGATCGTTTCCTCGATTCGTTCGAGCCTTTCGGCATACGCGTCCTCTTCATACTGGATTACGGAAACGACCTCCACGAGAGCGGATTCCCTCCAGCCACGGAGGCCGGTCGAGCCGCGTTCGCCTCATTCGCAGCCGCGGCGTCCCGCCACTTCCGAGGACGGGCGATTTGGGAGATCTGGAACGAACCGAATCTGCCGCGATACTGGGCCGGCTCGCCCGACGCCGCGGCCTACGTAGCTCTGGCCCGGGCTGCCGCCGTCGAGATCCGCCGCGAGGATCCCGGCGCGTGGATACTGGGCCCCTCACTCGGTGGCAGCACGTTCGACCTCGATTACCTCGAAGCAACGTTCGCTTTGGGGCTTCTCGAGGTCGTGGACGCGGTATCCGTACATCCCTACGGAGCCTCCCACCCCGAGGCCGCGGAAGGCTTCTACGACGAGGTGCGTCAGCTGATCGGACGATACGCTCCCAGGCGCGAGGTCCCGATTGTCGTCAGCGAGTGGGGCTATCCCGTCGAGGGTCTCGGCGCCGAGGGACAGGCCGACTTCCTCGAGCGCGCCTTGACCGTGAACCGCCGGGCCGGGATCCCGCTGACGATCTGGTACAACTGGCAAGAGCCCATCACGCCCTGGCACTCTTTCGGTCTTCTCGACGTGCGGGGCCAACCCAAGCCCGCATACGACGCCCTCGCTCGCATGAGCTCGTCGCGACCCCCGGGGGCGGACGGAGCCGAAGGGGCTGGTTTCGGTGGACCTGACGGAGACGGCGGCCTATCATCGCGAAAGGACGAGGAATGACGCTACGAATCGATGCGGGAAGTAGTCGACGGAATCTTCGAGTGCGCGGCAGGGGTGGAAGACTTGACAAACGCCTTCCAATAGTTGACCATTTGTGTGTCTGGCTACCGATGGCTTTTAGAAGAACCCTTCTGCTGGTGACTGCCACCGCACTTCCGTTAGCCCTCGCATAGTCTCTTACCTATCAGGAGTCCGTTTTCCATGGCCAGGATTTACGTAGGCAATTGTTCTTATGATGTTACCGAGCAGGAGCTCAGAGAGCTTTTTCAGGCTCACGGCGAGGTGTCTAACGTCAGCGTGATCACGGATCGAGACACTGGACGCCCGCGTGGTTTCGCTTTCGTCGAGATGTCCGATGACGCCGCAGCGCAAGCAGCGATCAAAGCGATCAACGGCACCGAACTCGGCGGCCGAACCTTGAATGTCAACGAGGCACGGCCAAGAAACGAGGGCGGTGGTGGCCGAGGCGGCGGCCGCGGCGGCGGCGGCGGCGGCGGCCGGCGCTGGTAACTTCGTAACCGGTCGCGGTCCGGCGGACCAACGACCTCGTTCGGCCTCTTCGCCGAGAGCTGACACTCAACACGTCCCGTCCGTCGGTTCAAACTCGGTTTGTCGCGAAGCCGGCGGGCAGGGACACCTCGAGCAGCTCCAAGTCCGTAGAGCACCCCGAGAACCCATGGCCCAACGATGCGGGGAGGACGAATGCCGTCCCCGGGACCAGGTGGTGGCGATCGTGACCCTCGACCTCTAACTCGAGCGAGCCATCGAGCACGAACATGAAGAGCAGCTCGGCGTCGTGCCGGCAGAGCGCTTCGGGAGGTGTTTGGTTGCGACGAGCCACGCGAACGCTCGCGAGACCCCCGGTGGCGGCCGCGATACCCGTATCCCGGCACTCGAAGCCCTCGAGCCGCCACGGCAGCCATACCGCCGTGGCGGCCTCGTGGCGAACGAAGCGCTGACCATCGAAGCTTCGTTGCGGTCGCAGCGTCGGAGTCGGGAGGTCCAAGTCGTAGTCGGCGAAGGTTTCGTGGTCGGCGGGGCAGCCGATTTCGATCACCTCGAGTCCGGGGGAGCTCTCGAGAACGCGGTGTCGGATCCGCGGGGGTTGCAGCACGCAGTCGCCCGCTTCCAGGACGAAGGGTAGGCCCTGATCCTCGTAGACTACGCGGACCCAACCCTTGTAGCAGTAGATCATCTGAAAGCGAATCTTGTGAAAATGCACGTAATCGGGGACGGGTCCACCATCGGGAATCTGGATGTGCGAAGCGACGAGAAACCCACCCTGACGGTCGGGGACGAGATCGCGATATCGCATTCCCGCGCGGCCCGCACCCCAAGTGGCTTCGTCCGAGCTCTCACTCAGCACGAACGATGGCTCGACTCTAGGCATCACGATCGGCGGGTCGGCTTCCACGAGCTCGATGCGCGTGCCGTTCGGGGCCCGCAACTCCTTCGGGCTCCCTGCTCGGGCGCTGAGATTCGTGCACCGCAAACGGATGACACCAGGTGGTCCTTCCCTCCCTCGCTCGAACTGGATACGAAGTCCGTATCCTGAGACCACTGCCACCCGGGGAGAATCGGCGGGATGAATCGCCTCCACGCGAAAACCAAGACGTTCGGTGAAGAAGCTCAACGTCTCGTCGAGCTCCGAGCAAGGCAACACCACCTGGGCCTCCTGAAATCCTTCCACCTCGTCCGTTCTCATCGGGTTACCTTTCGTGAGCCTGGGGATGTATCGTAACACTCGTGATTTCGTTTTGAGATCCCGGCAGACGTGAAATGTCTCCACAAATCAAGGGGAAGAAAATGACACAAAAAAAAGCGAGTGATTTCGACCAGGGGATCCTCGACTTGTTCGACAGCTACGTTCATGGAGGAATCGACCGTCGCGAGTTCCTGGACCGTGCGAAGGTCTTTGCCGTTGGCGGTCTGTCCGCCGCGACGCTTTTGGAGAGCCTCAGCCCCAAGTATGCGGAGGCACAGCAAATCGCCAAAGACGATGATCGCCTGAAGACCGAGTATCTGGAGTACGACTCTCCTCAGGGTTACGGGAAAGTCAAAGCTTACGTCGCTCGTCCCGCTGGCTCGAGCGGCAAGCTCCCGGGCGTGGTGGTCGTCCACGAGAACCGGGGGCTCAACCCACATATCGAGGATGTCACCCGGCGCACCGGCGTTGCCGGCTACATGGCGCTGGCACCGGACGGGCTCACTTCGCTCGGAGGCTACCCGGGTAACGATGACGAAGGTCGTGAGATGCAGAGACAGCTCGATCGCGACAAACTAGGAGAAGATTTCGTCGCCGCCGTGAAGTTCCTGCAGTCTCATCCGGACTGCTCGGGTCGTGTGGGCTGTGTTGGGTTCTGCTACGGTGGCGGCGTATGCAACATGCTGGCCGTGCGGGTATCCGATCTCGCTTGCGCCGTCGCCTTTTATGGCGGGCAACCCGCGACCGAGGACGTCCCGAAGATCAAGGCGCCCATGCTACTTCACTATGCGAGTCTCGACGAGCGAGTCAACGCTGGATGGCCCGATTACGAAGCCGCGCTGAAAGCGAATGGAGTGCGGTACACCGCGTATATGTACGAGGGGGCGAACCACGGCTTCCACAACGATACGACGCCCCGGTACGACGAAGAGGCCGCGAAGCTCGCCTGGCAGAGGACTCTCGATTTCTTCCATGAGCACTTGCGCTGATCGGAAAAAAAGAGGCGAGGCCGGAGCCCCCAACCTTGGATGCCGGAAAATTCCGTCATCCAACTCCGACCTCGCCACATTCGGACGCCTCGCGACTTTGATGCTGAGCTTTTGTCAGTAATTTCCTAGTCGTCGAGTCGCCGTCAAATCTTCGAAGCAACCAATTTCATCGTTGCCACGCAGATTACTCTAAGCAATATGGATGCCACCGGTGCGGTTGGGCGCTTGCCTCGGTTTTCGCGGTTGAAGGCCGGCTTGCGTGGGTTTCGCCATGGGAGAAGCACCACGAATCGGCATCATCGCCCGGGGCTAAATACCGCACCAGGTGAGTTATCCTGGCGAAATCTCCAAGCCCACCCGATACGATCTGACGGCGTGCTACCAGATTCTGGGCCTCAATCCTGGATCGTCGTTGGAAGCGGTACGCGGAGCCTACCGGCGGCTGGTCCGGAACTGGCATCCCGACCAATTCATGGATGACGAGGCGAGGCGGCGCGTGGCGGAACGCCACATGACGCTCATCAACACCGCCTACAAGACGCTGACGGACTTTTTGAGCTTCTGTCCGCCTTTCCGGTTCGACGAAAACCGACGTGAAACGCCGAGGGAGCGGACGCGCCCGCCCGGACGGAGCGGTAATCCCAGGGCCGTCAGCCGCTTCCGAAGGCGAACAACGGCCTGGTGGAAGCTCATCCGGTTCTCGTTCGAGGACCCGGAGTTCTTCGGCCCGTCCGTATTCGTCTTCTTCAAGACGATGTCGTAAGGACTCCTGGTCTGGGCATTCTTCATCGGCTGGATGCTAGCTTTCAACGCACTGCCGCGGTCTCTCCAATCCCCGTTTGGCCACGCGCTTGTGCAGATGGGTCTCTTGGTTGGCTCATGGTGCGTTGTAGTCTTTCTCATGGTCCGGGATCCTTGATGGCGATCCCCCCTGAACGGCCCATCGGCACCACGACACCGGCTTGGCCAAAGTGGGCCGTGACGAAGCGGGGGGGGTGAGGAGCTCGGGATCGTGTTCTACGAATTGCTGCCCAGTGTTCGAGCTATTGTGACGTGCCCGACGGCGCGGACAAGTACTTCTTCCACCACTCGAGCTCGTGGTGATAGCGGTGCACGACGTTCCACGGCGTCCAATCTCCGTGGTAGGAGTCCGGGTAGCGGATGAATTTCGCGGGCACGCGACGCTTCTTCAGCGCGGTATACATCTGTTCGCCTTGCTCGATGGGAACCCGGTAATCACTCTCACCGTGGACGAAGAGCGTCGGCGTGACTACGTTCTGAACATAGTGGATCGGCGACTGCCTCTGAAGAAGAGTTCCGCCCTCGTCTTCCCACGGCGGCCCATAGAACTCGCTTTCCTTGGTGCGCGGAATGTCTGCGGTCCCGTAGTCGCTGATCCAGTTCGAGATACCGGCGCCCACGATCGCCGCGGCGAACCGAGCATCGTGCGTAATCACCCAGTTCGTCAGGAACCCGCCATAGGAGTAACCCGTCACGCCCATTCGACGCTCATCGATCGCGTAGCGCGAGCGGACGTAGTCGACGCCGGCAAGCACGTCCTCGGTGTCCAGGTTCCCCCATCCGCCGCCCCAGGTCGCGAACATGAATTCCTCGCCGTAGCCGCTCGATCCCCGTGGGTTCGTATAGAGCACGACGTACCCGGCCGTCGCCCAGAGCTGAAATTGGAAATCGAAGCGGTTCCCGTATGCGCCGTGGGGGCCTCCATGGATGCTCAGGATGATCGGACTGCGGTTATCGGGCCCGTATCCGGCGGGGAATAGGACCCACCCCTCGATCTCGGTACCGTCCCGGCTCGGAAACGCGATCCTTTCGGGTGCGCTCAATACGAGCTCCGATGCATAAGTCTCACCGAAACGAGATAGCTTGTTCTCGGAGCTTCCATCGACCGCGGCGACGTATACGTCGGAGGGCGAAGTCCCCGTCTCGGCAGCGAAGGCCATACGGCTGCCGTCCGGGGTGAAGCTGAAGTCTGAAAGCCAGCGATCTCCTTCCGTCACCTGGTGAACCGAACCGGGCTCAATCGCTGACGCGCGAAACAGATGCTGGTTTCCGCCGATGCCGGCATCGAAGTACAGGCCGCCGCCATCCGCGCTCCAAACGGGATCGCCCGGTCTCAAATCCCACCTCTCGGTGACGTTCGTCGTTTCGTCCGACTCGAGATTCATCACGTACATGTCGACCGGAGCGCCGCTTTTCGCCTTCTCGGCGATGACGAGGCTCAACCCCTTCATTCGGCGATAGGCGATCCGCGAGCCGTCGGGCGAGAAACGAGGAGAGCTGTGGTGGTAGCCGTCGTCCGTGAGGCGCCGGACATCGCCCGCAAGACCCACGAGCCACAGGTCGGCTCGCTCGTACACGTATTCGTCACGTTGATGGGCGTCGGCGGTGAATACGATACGTCGACCGTCTGGGCTCCATGAAAAATCGAGCACGTCCACGCCGAGGGACGTCAGCCTCTGAGGCTCGCCCCCCTCCGCGGAAACGACGTAGAGCACTTGCGCCGGACTCGCATACGGATTCGCCGGATCGGTGAGATAGCCTCTGCCGTCGTAGCGAAACTGCATCCAGTCGTAGATCTGACCTTCGAAGCGCTCGTCGAGCTCTTTCTCGAGATCGGAGGGCGCGGGAGCCGCTATCTCCGGCGGTGTTTCTTTCGTGAACGCGACGAATCGACCGTCGGGGCTGACGAGCGCCGGACCATCGACACCTGGGATCCGGAAGGCTTCGCCGGGTCGGTCAGTGTGCAGAAACCACGTGGATGCACCGTCCCGTTTGGAGCGAAACGTGAGCAGGTTGCCATCGGGGCTGAACCGGGGAGCGGATGCATCGAAGGTGGGAATGGTGATGCGCCGCCCGAGCACGGAGCCGTCCGACGGCGCGAGCCATATCTCGCTGCGACGCCGGTTGTCTTCTTCGGCGACGTAGTGACGGGTGAACGCGACGAAGCGGCCGTCGGGTGAGATCGCCGGCTCGTCGGCACTCTCGATGCGAAAGTAGTCGTCGAGCTCGATCGCTCGGGGCGCGACCTGGGCCTCGATCGCAGCAGCAGAAATCATCAGCGAGAAGAAAACGATCTTTCGGAGCATCGTGCACCTCGAAGGGAAATTACGATGGCATAGACGTGCTCGACTATCAACCCGTTTGGAGCGCGGCATGCCGCACATCGACTGAGCGGTCGGCATCGATGAAGAACCAGAGAATGGCGGCGATCAGCGCGAACAAGGATGCCGTCGCGAGCGCGGCTCCCCAGCCGAGCAGCTCGACGATGATCGGTACGAGTATCGCTCCGATTCCACCCACGACGTTTCCGCCCGTGTTGAGGACACCACAGGCAGCCGCGCAGTTCCGCCCACCTACGGCAATCGTCGCCGCCCAATAGGGCCCCTCGGTGAACTGCTGACATCCCAGACAAAGCGACAGGAGGACGACGGCGACGAGCGGATCTCGCGACGTTGCGGCGGCTCCGATGAGTCCTCCCGCGAGAACGAGACCGAGAACGGAAGGCCAGCGGCAGCCCCGGCGCAGCCCGATGCGCCGGCAGAGTCCGTCGCAGACGATCCCGCCGAGGGTCGCGCCAACGGCGCCCGTAATCCACGGCGCGGCGGCGTAGTAGCCACCTTCGAGCACCTGGAATCCTCGACTGTCGACCAAATAGATGAAGAGCCAGTTGAAGAAGAAGTAGAAAACGTAGTTGCTGCAAAAATAGCTGGCCGTCAGCAGGAGCACTTCGCGATTACCGAGCGCGAGCTTCCACGCCCCCTTCTGGCGCGATGAGTGTTCCGCGGGAGTCCGATTCGCGTCGATCAGCTGAAGCTCACCTGGGCTGACGCGCGGATGTTCGGCCGGATAGTCGCGGGCATACAGCCACCAGACGCCCGCGGTAAGGAATGCGAGAGGGGCGGTGATCACGAAGGACTGTCGCCATCCTACGGTCTCCATCAGCCAGGCGATGAGAGGGCCCGTCGCCGCGGAACCGAGGGTGAGACCCGCGTTCGTCAACCCATTGGGGAACGCCCATCCCGATTCCGGGAACCAGTTGCAGATGTTTCTCCCGGTGACGGGGTAGAGCGGCGCCTGCGCCGCCCCCATCAGGAAACGAAGCACGATCAAAACGGCGAGAATGACGGAGGAAGAAGCCACCGCTCGCCCGGGCACGATGCCCACGAGCAGATTCATGATCCCCCAAGAGACCGCGATGAAGGCAAGGGCGCGTCGAGCCCCGATCCAATCACCCAGGACTCCTCCGGGGAATTGGAAGATCCCGTACCCCCAGGCGAAAGCGGCGAGCACGTAGCCGAGCTCTACCCTGGAGATTCGAAGGTCGGCCATCATGCCCGCGCCGGCGATCGACAGGTTCGTCCGCAGCACGTAGGCCACGAAGCTCGCGACGAACAGGAGAAGCAGAATGTTCCAGCGGATCGAGGTCACTCGACCCACGGGTTCGGGCGCAGAGGTTGGCTCCACAGATACGTCGCTCGTGTCAGACGCGGAAGCATATCACCCAGGTATTGCGGTTCTGGAAAAGAAACGAGGCCGTGCTGCCTCGTACTAACCGGATGACTCCTCTCTTACCCTCCTCTAACGCGCTGCATATAGTGTCGCGGAGAGAGAATCCGTGCAGGTGGCCTCGTCCGAGACCTTGATTCTGACGCGCGAGGATGTATTTCTTGTGCCGATTGGAGCAATATGCGACTCGAAATCGAGCGCGATGTCGGGCTTTTTTTCCTGACTCGGGCCGTTCGACTCTTCGCCTATGGGAGTCTGGCGGTCGTGCTGGTTCTCTATCTCGCCGAGCTTGGAATGAGCGAGGCGAGAATCGGCGCTCTCTTGAGTTTGACGCTTCTGGGAGACACGGCGATCTCGCTCTGGATCGCGACACGAGCCGACGAGCTGGGCCGACGGCGGATGCTGATGGTTGGAGCCGGGCTCATGATTCTGGCCGGAGGGGTTTTCGCCGCGAGCAGGGACCCCGCGTTTCTTCTTGCCGCCGCCATCATCGGGGTCATAAGCCCTGGAGGGAACGAGGTCGGTCCGTTCTTGTCGATCGAACAGGCGGCTCTGGCCCACGTAGTCGGCGACGGGCAACGCACTCGGGTCTTCGCCTGGTACCAGTTGACCGGTTCTTTTGCCATGGCGACAGGGTCTCTGGCGGGAGGCGGGATCGCTGGCCTGCTTCAGGCGGTTGGCGCGAGTCCTCTCGAAAGTTACCGCGCCGTCGTGCTGCTCTACGCCGCGGCCGGCGCCGGGCTGTTGTGGCTCTTTCATCGTTTGGGTCCATCGGTCGAAGTGCGAAACGCTGGGCTCGCTCCGCGTAGATTCGGGCTCGTCCGTTCACACCGCATCGTTGCTTCGCTCTCAGCACTATTTGCTCTCGACTCCTTTGCCGGAGGCATGGTGGTCCAGAGCCTCGTCGCCTACTGGTTCCACGTTCGGCACGGGGTCGCTGCCGGATCGCTGGGAGCGATCTTCTTCGGGGCCAACCTCCTCGCCGGCATGTCGTCCCTCGTAGCCGCCTGGATTGCCGCACGCATCGGTCTACTGCGAACGATGGTCTTCACTCATCTTCCCTCGAATGTGCTCCTGATCCTCGTCCCGTTGATGCCCACAGCGGGTGCTGCGATCGCCGTGCTTCTCGTGAGATTCTGCATCTCGCAGATGGACGTTCCCACGCGGCAGTCGTACACGATGGGAGTCGTTCTTCCCGAGGAGAGGTCGGCCGCGGCGGGAATCACCGGCGTGGCGAGAACGACGGGAGCCGCGCTTTCGCCCATGCTCGCAGCGCCGCTTCTGGGAACTCCCTGGTTGAATCTTCCATTCTTCGTCGCCGGCGGGCTCAAGATCCTCTACGATCTCCTTCTCTACCGCGGGTTTCGTCGATCGCGCACTCCGGACGGAAAGGAGCTTTGAAATCCGCGGCCCTACTTCCAAGTCACCTCCATGGCGAAGAAATGATCGAAGACCTTTCTCGTTGGGTTGTTTCGATCGTCGGTCTCCGGACTGCGGATGTAGAAGTCGAGCTGCATCGCGGCGGGGTTCACCGCTCCCGCGGGCGATTTCTTGTCGAGGAGGGGATAGTTCACTTTCAGGGTCTTTCGGTCGCGAATCCCCTGAGTGACCATGAAGTGGTACTGGTAGTCGTCGTAGAGAGGTTTCTCGTCGAGATTGGCCTTCGCGAAACCCCAGCCCGCCACCCAGATGAAGGTCTTGGGCCAATTCGTGTCACCGCAGCCCGAGTCCCCGTGCTCGTAGAGGTAGGCGGCAATTCCGCCGTCCTGGCAGGGACTGAACTCGTGGAATCGCAGACCCTCGATGACGAGGTTTCCTTCGGGCACCCTCAACCGAGCGACGAACGTGCCGGTGTTGTCCTTTTCGTTGACGTCGATCTCCACGGTGCCTTGAACGGCTTCGACGTTCGACCCGTCGTTCCCCATGTGGTTCCAGCCCGGAGGCTCGCCGAGCCTGCCGACCTGGTGGATGGACGACGCCCGAAGGACGAAACGCCCGTCGTACAGGTCGTGCTGCTCGGGAGCGTAGAGCGCGATCTCGGCACCGGGTTGTTGCCTCGCCGTGGCCTGAGTTGCGGCATCCCCTTGCCGGGTCGCAATGGCGGAAAGCAAAAGAGCTCCGAGAATGAATCGTTTCACCCATACCTCCTTAGAGTCATTTTTCCGCGAGAGCATACTCGATCCGCACCGAGGCCGTTTCGCCTTGCCTGACTTGGACGACGACCTCGCTTTTTCCGAGCCGCTCGTGCCACGATTCGAGCCGGTGCGTACCTACGGGAGCATCCTCGATGTGAAATTCTCCGTTCTCGTCGGTTACGGCGTGAAAGGGATGAGGATCGACCCGTATGACCGCCTTCATCCAGCCGTGGACGTCACATCGGACAGCGTAGAGCCCCGCCTTTTCGAGACGCCTGACGCTCGTTGCTCCTTCGATGGGGAGCGAGATGTTTACTTCGGCGGGTCCGTAAAGGTGCGTCGTGTGGAGTATGGGGTCGGCGTTGCGCGCCTCGAGAGAGCTCCCGGCTCTGACCACACCGGCGTGAGGCGAGAAACGGCAATCGACGTTGTCCATGATGAGAGTCGAGGGCTCGAAAGGAGGAATCGCGTCGGAGGGCACGTCGAACAGGGAAACGATCGCGAATCGAACTCCCTGGTTCACCGGTGAGACCACGAGGTCTTCGAGGGTATGCCTGCGGCCGCAGACTTCCGGGTCGGTGGTGTTCTCGATATGCGTGGGCCCCGGAAGGTCGTCTCCGACGAGCCGGACGGTTCCTTGGATGCGGCCGACCGAATGACTCGCTGCCGGGAGAGACATCGATAGGTCCCGACAAGAGGGGAGCGCAACGAACGCTGCGAGAATCAAGAGCTGCGACCAGTAGCGACCTCGTCTCCGGCCTTTTCGCTTCGCGGGCAGCTCGACGAGGAAGGAAGAGCCTCTTCCGGGCTCGCTCTGGACCGCGACTTTTCCACCATGGTACTCCACGATACGGGCGACGATGGCGAGGCCAAGGCCCGCGCCTCCGCTTCGGCGCGAACGTGACGGGTCGGCGCGGAAAAAGCGCTCGAAGATGCGAGGCAGGTCCTCATTGGGAATGCCGCGACCCGTGTCGCTCACCGAAAACCGGAGCAGGCCATTGTTCTGTTCCAGGGCCATTCTGACCTGTCCATCGGGCTCGGTGTACTTGATCGCGTTGTCCAGAAGGTTCGACACCATTCGGCGAAGCTGTGAGCGGTCGCCCTCGAGCAACGCCGGCGCGATCGCGTCGAGAGAGAGCTCGACCCCCTTGGACTCCGCGATGGTGCGGAACTGCTCGACCGTTTCCACGGCCACGTCCGCCAGATCCACCGGTGAAGACTCGATTGGGCCGGAATCGAGTCGGGCGAGCGTAAGGAGGTCCTCCACCATGAAAGAGAGCCGATCGATCTCCTCGAGCTGGCTTGCCACGATGGAAGCTGCTTCGGGATCGAGCCTTCCCGAGCCGAGGGCTGCCTGCGCCTCCACCTTGAGCACCGAGAGCGGCGTACGCAGCTCATGTGACGCGTCGGCGGTGAACTGACGGAGCCTTTCCATCGACGCTTCCAGTCGGGCCAGCATCTCGTTGAACGACGCGCGCACTCTTTCCACTTCGGCATAAGGCCGCGCTGGGGACGGGATCCTTTCGGAAAGGCTCTGGTCGTGGACGCGCTCGGCGGCGTCGGCCACAGCGGCCAGCGGTTCGGTGGCTTGCCGGGCGAGCGCGCGGGCGAGAAGCGCGGCGACGACGAGGCCTCCGAGCGAGCACAGGACCATCAGACCTCGCCATCTCTGACGTGCGATCCAATGACTTTCCGCGGGAACTCCGGCGGTGAGCTCGAGTCCGCGAAACTGCTTCCGCGCGACCCAGTAAATCTGATCCGCGTTCTCGAAGAAGCCCGGTGCCTCGGCTCGGTCGAGATCGGCGGAGGCGAAAAGCGGCTCTTCGCCTTTCCGAATCTGTAGCAGGAAGCCGGTGCGAGCGCCGAGGTGCTCGCGCATCTCTTCCATGAGATAGTCGTGGCCTCCAGATTCGTGGTCGGCGACGAACTCCTCGAGCCAACGGAGCTCCCGCTCGCCGGCGCGCTGGAGCTCGGAGCGAACACTTCGCCACAGAAAGAAATCGACGACGGCGAAGCTTCCGAGGAGGAGTACCGCTTCGAACAGAAAAGCGTAGGTAGCGACCGCGCCTCGGAGCGTCTTCGCCCTAAGCTCCATAACGTTCTTCGCTCAGCACGTAGCCCAGGCCTCGCACCGTCTGCAGGAGCCTCGGCTCGAATCCCTGATCGATCTTGGATCTCAGGTACTTCACGTAAACATCCACGATCTTCCGGGTCCCGGAGAAGTCCCCGGACCAGACGTGCTCATAAATGACCTCGCGACTGAGTATGCGATTCTTGTTTCGCAGCAGGAACTCGAGGAGCTGATACTCGCGTGCGGTCAGGCTCAGGGCACGTCCGCCTCGGGAAACGCGTTTGGACGCCGGGTCCATCACGAGGTCATGGATGTGCAAAAGCCCGGAACGATCGGGCCCTCTCCTCCGTAGGAGGGCTCGGATGCGGGCGAAGAGCTCCTCGAGCTCGAAGGGCTTGGCGACGTAGTCGTCGGCCCCGATGTCGAGCCCCCGGACTTTGCTTCGCGTGTCCTCTCGAGCCGTGAGCATGAGGACCGGTGCCGCGAAGCGCTTCGAGCGGAGCCGCCTCAAGACCTCGAAGCCATCGAGCTTCGGAAGCATGACGTCGAGGAGGATCAGGTCGTATTCATAGACCTCGGCATAGTCGAGCGCCATCTCGCCGTCGAGGGCGACGTCGACCGAATAGCCCTCCCGCCCGAGCGCCGCGCGGAGGCTTCGCGACAGCTTGGACTCGTCCTCCACGAGCAGGAGCTTCATTCCGACAAGCCTAGCCGAAAGCGGTTAACCCAGGGTAAGAATCGTCGTTTCGTGACCTCGGCAACTTCGCTTGCGAATGCCAGTAGTTTTTCTTGCCTGATCCCGTAATTCTGCGAGTAGCATAGCGCGCTGGAGGGGCCAACAATGCCCGACATGGCTCGAAGACTGGGCGCGATGCTGCTCGCGTCGCCCCTGTCTCTGGGAGCGGTTTTCGCCCAGGAAACGGCTCCCGCGGCAATTCCCCTGGTCGTGGCGGTGGTTCGAGACGGGCCTCCGACCGACCGGGATTTCACGGCTCTCGTGGAATCCGAGATCGAAAGGCATTTGCCTGACGGCGTCGTCGTTCGCTTCGATCGCCGAGAGGCGTTCGATGCCCGATGGCTTCCGGAACGCGTCTCGGCAGCTCTGGCGGCGGCCCTCGTCGATCCGGATGTCGACATCGTGCTCGCCGACGGCCTTCGCGTCACCTTGGAGGCGGCGCGGGAGGGACTCGCGCTCCCCAAACCCGTCGTTAGCACTTATCTCCAGTTTTCCGACGTCTTCCGGTTCCCTTACGACGCGAACGATCGTTCCCTGAAGGAGAACCTCAGTTTCACCGTACTTCCTCATCGCGCGGAACAGGACCTCGCGGCGTTTCGCGAGATGTTGGCCATCGACTCGGTCACCGTCGTGGTGGGCCCGTCGGATCTCGAGCTGTTGCCGGAAATCGCGTCGGTCCTCGAGCAGTACGAGTCGACTCTCGGAATCGACGTCCGCTTCGCCGACGTGGAACAGGACGTTGACGCCTTCCTTGCCTCTCAGGGAGCGATGGAGGCAGCTTACCTCACGCGGCTTCCGCGGCTCGGCGAAGCCGAGCGCACCCGGCTAATCGCCGGGCTCACCAACCGCGGCGTCCCGACTTTCAGCCTCGTCGGCCACCCCGACGTTAGCCTCGGCGCGCTCGCGGCGCTCATCCCGGACGTCACCGAGCAGCACGTGAGGCGCATCGCCCTCAACGTCGCCCGGCTCGCGCGGGGTGAAACCACGAGAGAGCTCCCGGTTCTCCTGACGGTCGACGAGCGATTGATGGTGAACGCCCGGACGGCCCTCATCGTCGGCTATGTTCCGTCGCTCGAAACGAGGATCTTCGCATCGATCCTGCACGAGGACGAGATCGACCAGAGAGGCGCCGAGCCCCTCACACCCCCCCAGGCGCTGGAACAGGCAGCGCTCAGCAACAAATTCCTTTCCGTTCAGGACGAGATCATCGAGAGCATCCGGCAAGAGCAGTTTCGTGCGCGGAGCTCCCTTCTCCCGCGGGCGATTTCGAGCTTGGGATATCGGCAGACGAATCTCTTGCAAGATGTCCTTCCCGACGACGCGACGACTTTCGGCCTGAGCGTGAAGCAGATGCTCTTCGACGACGGCGCCATCAGCAGTTATCGTTCGTCCCAACGCGTCTATGAAGGCAGCGAGTTTCAGCGCGAGGCGGATCGTATCGCCGTGCTCGGGGATGCGGGCACGGCGTTCTACGGACTCGCGGTGACGCAAGCGCTCTACGCGGTACAAGCCGATAATCTCAGGCTCAGCGAGTCCTTCCTCGAGCTCGCGCGGTTGAGGCGTGAGGTCGGCTATTCCGGAATGGACGAGATCTACCGCTGGCAGGCGGCGGTCGCCCAAAGGCGAAGCGCGCTCTTCGTCGCCGCCGAGGACTCCGACGCGGCTAGGATCACGTTGAATCGAGTCCTGGGAACGAATCAGGAACGCCGTTGGCTCCTGGAGACGCCACCCATCGATCCCGACGTGTTCCCCTTCGTGGGGGGAGAGCTCGATCCGATCTTCGACGACCTGAAGGCTCGCGATGCTCTCGGCGACGTTCTCGTCGATTTCGCCGTGGGCAACGCTCCGGACGTCGAGGCGCTCGACATGCAGATCGAGTCCATCGACATCGGGCTGGCTCAGAGCCGACGGCGTTTCTACGTTCCCTCGGCTTACTTCAACCTCTTCTACAACCGATTGCTCACGGGAGCGTCCAACAACCTTGCCGAGGGAGAGAAGGGTTTGTACGTTTGGTCCATAAGCCTCGATTATCCTCTCTTCGAGGGCGGCCTGCGTCAGGCGGACGTCAACAAGGCTTCGGCCGAGCGACGCGTCCTCGAGCGCCAGCGCGAGCTCCAGGCGGAGCTCATCGAGCAGCAGACGCGAACTTCCTTGAGCCGGGTCGACGGCTCGTTCCCGCGCATTCGGTTCGCCCAGCAGGCGGCCGAGGCGGCGGACAACAACCTGCGAATCGTCCAGGACAAATACGCAGAGGGTGTTTCCGATGTGACCGACCTCATCTCCGCGCAGAACGAGAAGCTCACCGCCGACCAGGCGGCGGCCGCCGCCGAGTTCGAGTTCTGGATCAACCTGGTGGAGCTTCAGAGGGCGCTTTCCTGGTTCGAGGACGAGAAAAGTCCCGAGCAGCGGGCGCAGTTCGTGGAGGAGATCCGACGTCTCGTCGGGGAACGAGAAGGGGAGCCGCGATGACGTGGACGTGGAGTTGGAAGGCTGTCGTCGTGATGATGACTCTCGCCGCCTGCGCCGAAGAGCAGACCACCGAGGTGAAGGAGCTCGTTCGGCCAGTGAAGACGCTCGTCGTGGGGGGCGCCGCGGCCCGTCCCACGAGCTATCCCGGGCGCGTGGAAGCCGCGAGCCAGGTCAACCTGTCGTTTCGGGTGAGTGGTCCTCTCCTCGAGCTTCCGGTGCTAGAGGGGCAGGTGGTTCGCAACGGAGAGCTTCTCGGGCGCATCGATCCCCGCGACTTCCAGATACGACTCGACGCAGCGAAGGCCGACTTCGAGCGCGCGGATGCGGATCTGAGGCGCTTCTCGGCGCTCTACGAGAAGGAAGCCGTGTCCGAGGCCCAGCTCGACCAGGCCCGAGCCACGAGAAACGTCGCCCAGGCCCAGGTGGAGGACGCCGAAGCGAACCTTCGGGATACCTACCTTCGCGCGCCTTATCGGGGGCAGGTCGCCGAGACATTCGTCGAGAACTTCGAGGAAGTCCGGGCGGGCCAGCCCATTCTCAGCCTCATCGACGTGACCGAGGTCAAGGTCGTCGTGGACGCTCCCGAGGCGGTTCTCGCACAGGTGTCTCGACCTCAGTTGGGCCGCATCACCGCCCGGTTCGACTCGGCGCCCGAGCGCGAGTTCGATCTTACTTTGAGAGAAGTCGCAACCCAGGCGGATCCGCGGACGCAGACGTACCGCGTCACTTTCCAGATGCCTCAGCCGGGCGGGTTGAACGTGCTCCCCGGTATGACCGCCACGGTCACCCGCTACCCCTCTGAGGGTGCTAGCGGGGCGATGGTCGTGCCGGCGGTTGCGGTCTTCGCCGATGCTTCAGGAGCTCCTCACCTCTGGGTCGTCGATTCGCAAGCGATGACGGTCGCGTCTCGCGCGGTGACGACGGGAGAGCTCACCGGCTCCGATTCCATCGTGATCGCCTCTGGGCTTCAGCCTGGAGAGAGAATCGCCACGACGGGTGTCTCGCAGCTTCGTGAAGGCATGAGGATCCGCGAGCTCAGCGAGCTGGAGGGTTACGAGCGGTGAACCTTGCCGAGCTGAGCATCCGGAAGTCGGTCATCACCTGGGTCATGATGGCTCTCCTGCTTTGGGTCGGCTGGTCGGCGTTCAACTCGCTCTCCCGCCTCGAGGACCCCGAGTTCACCATCAAGGAAGCCATCATTCTCACTCCTTATGCCGGCGCCTCCGCCGCCGAGGTGGAGGAAGAAGTCACCAACGTCCTCGAGAAGGCGGTCCAGGAGATGGGCCAGCTCGAATGGGTCGAGTCACGCTCCTCGCGCGGCGTCTCCCAGGTCAAAGTTCACATGCGGGACCAGTACGACAAGCTCTCCTTGCCACAGGTGTGGGACGAGCTCAGGCGTAAGGTGAACGACGCGCAGAGACGGCTCCCGCCTGGTGCCGGCCCGTCTCTCGTCAACGACGACTTCGGAGATGTGTACGGCGTCTACATCGCTCTCACTGGAGAGGGCTATACGTACAAGGAGCTCTACGAGTTCGCGAAGTTCTTGCAGCGCGAGCTCTTGAACGCCCAGGACGTCAAACGGATCGCACTCTACGGGCAGCGTCCCGAGGCCATCTACGTCGAGATGCGACGGGAGAAGATGGCCGAGCTCGGCATTTCTCCTCAGGACATCTACGGTGCGCTCGCCTCGAAGAACCTCGTCGCCGACGCGGGGAACATCACCCTTGGCCGGGAGTACATCCCGGTAAATCCAACGGGAGAGTTCGTTTCCGAGAGGCAGTTCCGGGATCTCCTCGTGAGTGCGCGGGGCGCCGAATCGAGCTCCCTCGTCTATCTCGGCGACGTCGCCGATATCCGCCGCGATTACCAGGAACCCGCGGACACGCTCCTGCGTTTCGACGGAAAGCCTGCCGTTGGCCTCGCCATCTCGACCGTTCTCGGAGGCAACGTCATCACCATGGGCGAGTCGCTCAAGAGACGGACGGCGGAGATCATGGAGCTCGCTCCGCTCGGAATCGAAGCCCACGTCATCGCGATGCAAACCGACGCCGTCGCCGAGTCCATCAACGGCTTCATCATCAACCTGGTCGAGGCGGTGGTGATCGTCATCGTGGTGCTTCTCGTCTTCATGGGCCTCAGGAGCGGTCTCATCATTGGGTTCGTGCTGCTCCTCACCATCATGGGCACGTTCGTGTTCATGGGGATGCAATCGATTACGCTCGAGCGCATATCCCTCGGCGCCCTGGTGATCGCCCTCGGCATGCTCGTCGACAACGCCATCGTGGTCACCGACGGGATGCGGATCAAGATGGAGCAAGGCGAGGACGCGCTCGCCGCGGCGAAGGACATCGTGGGACAGACGGGGGTTCCTCTTCTCGGCGCGACCTTCGTCGCCGTGGCCGCTTTCGCGGCGATCGGGACCTCCCAGGACAGCACGGGGGAGTACTGCCGTTCGCTCTTTTCCGTCATCCTCATCTCCCTCACGTTCAGCTGGGTCACCGCCGTAACGGCGACCCCGCTACTGTGTAAACACTTTTTGAAGCGAGGCACGCCGGGTGGCGAGCAAAAAGACCCCTATAGCGGCGGGTTCTACGCTCTCTACCGGCGATTTCTCGAGCTCTGCATCCGGTTCCGCTGGCTCACCACGGGAGTCGTCGTCGGCCTCTTCTTCCTCGCGATCTTCGGCTTTACCCAATACGTCAAGCAGAGTTTCTTCCCCGACTCGACCCGGCCCCAGTTCTTCGTGGACTTCTGGTTTCCCGAGGGCACGCACATCGACGAGACCGTCCGCCAGGTTGGAGCGGCAGAGGAGTACCTTCTCGACCTCGAAGGGGTCCAGTCGGCCGCGACCTTCGTGGGCGGCGGGCAGATTCGGTTCCTCCTCACCTACACGCCCGAACAGCTCTACCCGAGCTACGCCCAGGTGCTCCTGACGGTCGACGACTACAGGAAGATTCCCGCGCTCGTTCAGAAGGCCCAGGAAGATCTCGAGCCCATGTTCCCTCAGGCTATCGTGCACACCCGCCAGTTCATTCTCGGCCCCTCGACGGGCGGAAAGATCCAGCTTCGCATCAGTGGACCCGATCCCGAGGTGCTTCGAACCCTCACTGCCAAGGCAAGACGGATTTTTCTCGACGATCCCGCCTCGAAGGGCGTTCGAGACGAATGGCGGGATCAGGTCAAGGTATTGCGGCCGGTTCTCGCCGAGGCGCAGGCGCGCCAGGCGGGAATCACGCGACCCGAGCTGGCCCAGGCAGTAGCGGCGGGCGTCGAGGGAACGAATGTCGGCGTCTATAGAGAGAGAGACGAGCTCCTGCCCATCGTCGCCCGCTCGCCCGAGCGGGAGCGCGTGGACTTCGACAATCTGGATTCGATTCGAATCTGGAGCCCTGCCGCCCAGAAGCAGATTCCGGTGAAGCAGATCCTTGGCGGCTTTCGAGTCGAGTTCGAGAACCCGCACCTGTGGCGGCGGGACCGGGTCAAGATGGTTCGCATCCACCTCGACCCGAGAGTCGGGCTTCCGAGCGAGCTCCTCGAGCGCACCAAAGCGCAGGTCGAGATGGCGCTCGGCGTCGACGTCGAAGGGAAGCTCGGCCGCGCCGTCAGCGAGGAGGAGTGGGACGCCACAACCATTCCCGTGCGTTACATGGATCGCCTCCCCCTCGCGGGAATGCCGGGATACTTCATCGCCTGGGGGGGGGAGAATGAGGACTCCGCGCGGGCGCAGGCGGGGCTCGCAAGCTCGGTCCCCATCTTTTTCGGGCTCATGGTTCTCATCGTTCTCTTCCTCTTCAACTCGATCCAGAAGACCTTGATCATCTGGCTCACGGTGCCTCTCGCCCTCATCGGCGTCACCGCCGGGCTCCTCCTCTTCCGGCAGCCCTTCGGCTTCATGCCGCTCCTCGGGCTCATGAGCCTCGCGGGCATGCTGATCAAGAACGCCGTCGTGCTCATCGACCAAATCGACTTCGAGCTGCGGGCGGGGCAGGAGCCGTTCCAGGCGGTTGTGAGCTCTGGCGTGAGCCGTCTCATTCCCGTATCGATGGCGGCTCTCACGACGATCCTGGGAATGATCCCGCTCCTTCAGGACGCGTTCTTCATCTCAATGGCGGTGACCATCATGTTCGGCCTGGGCTTCGCGACAATTTTGACGCTCGTCTTCGTTCCCGTTCTCTACACCATCTTCTTTCGGATCGCGGCACCCGCCACCCCCGGAGGGACTCCATGACCCAGAGCCTCGTCACCTATACCCAGGTCCATAAGCGATGGGCTCGCCGGAGTACAATCGCTACGGCGGTGAGATCGAGGAGCTGTCGAAGGGCAAGAGCGGCACCCGAGCCCCCGCGACGCCCGAGAAGCCCGCCAGAGCCTGATTCGCAGATTCTAGCTGAGCACGAAGGAGGCTGACATGTTGCTCGAGCGTGTTTTGTCGCTATCGGCCGGCGCGGCCTTGACGACCGCGATTTCCGCCGCACCAATTCCGGCGCCTTTCTCGGAGCTTGAATCCGCCATGCCAGCGCCACAACAGTCCGAACCGTCCAAAGAGCCCTGCTGCTTCCAAAACCCAGCGTACCCGGGAACCTGCGAGGTTCAACCCGCGGAGGACGAGACCTGCGCGTCCATCCTTGCTTATCTCAACAACCCGATGGCGCAGGGGAAGACCTACTGCGGAGGCACCGACGTACGCCAGGGCTGGACCGCAGTCTCCTGCGAGGAGGGAAGCAGCACGTCCTGCGCCGCGGCGCTTGCCGACGAGAACGCCGAACCTGGTCTAATTGAGACTCCTCGGCGGTTGAACCCGGACCCCCGTCCGACTAACATGGAATATAGATGAAGCATATATATGCATAGAACGAGCATCACATTTCCTGAGAAGCTATTTCGCCGGGCCAAGCTCCGGGCCGCCGCTGAGGGAACGACGCTGTCTGAAGTTCTGCGGAAACTTCTCGATCGTTGGACCCGCGGCGAGCTGTCCATTGCGCCGGAAGAGCCGGAAGACGTTCAGAGACGTAAGGCCATGGCCTCGTTCGGAATCTGGGGCGACCTGGACCCCGACGTCGTTCTCGAGTCGAGCCGTCGCGGACTCTGGAAACGGGATGAGGAGCTCGCGGATGCCCGCGTGGATTCTCGATAGCGCCGTTCTGATCGACTGGTTTTGTGGACGAGAGGGGGTTGCTCCTTACGTTCGTCGCGTGATTGAAGGCGAGCAAGAAGGAGCCTTTTCGACCATTAGCGAAATCGAGCTCTGGCAAGGGTTGCGCCCTGGTGAGGAAGAGGCGCACGAAGCTCTGCTCGGCAGTCTGGAGCGAGTTCCTCTCGACCGGGCCATCGCCCGCCGCGCGGGCGCCCTGCGCCGCGAGCACGGTCTTTCCAACCTGTCGCTCGCTCCCGGACGCCGCGATCGCCGCGACGGCGGACGTGACCGGAAGATGCCTATTGACTCGAAATACGAAACACTTCGAGTGCCTCACCGAGACGATTGACATCGAGTTCTACACCAAATGAAATCGCGCGCGATCAGTTGAAGGACCATCCCAGGGACGTCGTCATCCCGAAATCGTTGTGACGGGACGTCTCGCTGGGTGGATTGCTGTCGTAACTCTCGTAGATGCTGAAGGACCAGTAGAGGTTCTTGACGATCTCGATGCGTGCCTTCCCGGTTGCCTGAATGCGGTAGCGCCCCGCCGTCTTCAGGTTGACATAGACGGCGGTTCCGGCGCTCAAATCGAGCTCGGGGCTATCGAAGCGGAACGTCTCGGCGGCGAGCACGCCCACGAGCTCGGCGTTCGATTCGTACTCGGAACGATCCTCGAATTTCTCGCGTGAGAACGCCGCGCCGCTGAGCACGCGCAGGCGCGAACGATTCGTCTGAACGAGCCTCCGCCCGACACCTCCGCCGAAGAGGCCACGAAAATCCAGACCCTGGTTCTGGCTCTTCTCCGCCTGCCCCAGTGCCGCCGCGTACCAACGGCCCTGGTAGTAGCGTGAGTAGAAGGCCTGGAGGGACTGCCGGTTCACCGTCTCGGCGCCCTCCTGGCTCTGGATGTTCGAGGAGAAATCGAGGTTGATCTCGAATCGCGGCACGCGGTAATCGAGCTCGGCCGACGAGGACCAGGTCGTCGCCGCGCTCGCCTGAGTGAAGTCGAATCCCGCGTCGACCGAGCCCTTGATGCGACTCCAGAACGACGCCTCGACAGGAATGATCTCGACGATTCTCGGGATATCGACCGCTCTCCCTTCGTCGTCGATGTCCCGGATCTCCACCTGGCCGCTCTCGTTTCCGAGCGCGATGTGCCCGATGTAGCGAGCTCCCGACTGGAGCTCCACCTGGTACCAGTAGTCGGACGAAAGTCCGGTGACGCGGCTCCACTTGACCGAGACGGTGCCGAAAGCGTCGGTCTTGACCGTGAGCTTGCCTCTCTGAAGCTTCTTGATCTCGCAAGTCATGCGGTCGCCATTATCGAGGACGACCACGTCGGTTTTGGGTCGCGCGAGCATCGTGCTCGGGAGGAGAATGGCCGCACAGGCGACCAGCACGCCGAGGTGCCGCCCTCTCGCACGAGCCCCGTTCCGAAGAGGACGCTGACGCCGCGCCTCGGGCCGTCGAGTGAGCTTGCCTCGGGATGATTCCCTTTTTCTCGTGGGCAAGCTCTAGCGAATCCGCTGGACGTTCTCGAGATCGATCTTGGTCGTTCCCGGAGTGACCACCTGAAAGACGCCCTCGGGACTAATCGTGATCTCGAGGGCCTCGACCAGGTTGCCGCGGCCGCTTCCGGCGTTGTTGAGCACGAGCTCGATGAGCCCCACGGAGCCTTCGGCCATCGGTTCCGAGGAAGAAGGCGCGTCCTCGGGAAAGTACAGCGGGCTGTCGGTAATAATGATGACCCGCGCCCCGTTCTGGCCTGGATGCACCCTCATGTGCCGGATCACGCTCGACGGGCCACCGGTGATCTTGGCGATTCCACGATCGAACTCCCGGAGAGCCTCGATCGCGGCCTGCGAGCCGTGTTCGGCGAGGATCTGCTGGAGTCTCGCCGCTTCTTCATCTGTGGTGCGAGAGGTGACGGTCAACGTCAGCTCCGCCGTCTTCTTCCCCAAGCCCCTCGCCGCAGTCAGAGTCGCGGTAAAGACCTCCTCCGCAAAGCAAAGGCCATTTCCGAACAGAAGAGCCAGAACCAGGATCGACCCGAGCCCGTTTCGTGTGATGCCACATCGTGCCATAAGAAATATCCCTTCGAGAAGGCTCCAGCAGCCGAAGCCCCATTGGAACGAATCCCTACTTTTACTCGATCGTCGAGACTGACGCCATCGTTGTTCCGATTACCCGCCGCTCCATCCGCATCGTGGGGTGGAGGACTCAGCTCTTCTTTTTGAACGCTTCTTCTACCTGCTTGCGGATGTCCTTGAAATTCTTGGATAGCTCCTCCTCTTCCTCCTCGGTCAGGATTCTGAAAGGCACGCGCACGAGACTGTCCTTGAATTGTACGTTCAGCCAGTGCTGGCCGTAGCTGATCCCACCGGGCACATGGAAGAAGAGCCGCCCCAGACAGGCCATCTGGTAATTCAGCTCGACGACGTCCCACGCCATCGCTCGAGTGCTGAGATCGGCGAAGAAGCCGATTCGGCAGGCATCGGTGGCGCTCGGCGGAAAATAGTTGATCGAATCGCGTTGGACCCTCGTCCGAGCTTCCAGGGCGCTCAGGTTCGCCTTGCGATATTCGCTGAGGGACGCGAGGGCGATGGTGTTGCCATCAGGCGTCGAGAGCGACACCGTGTCGCGGGTCAAGGTGTAGCTCGGCACACCTTCTCGAACCGTAGCCCCGACCTCGAGGAGCATCCATTCCTGGCCGATGGAGTGATTGGCGACCTGGTATCCGAGGATGACATAGCCTTCGTTGTTGTAAGCGGCGCGCACATACTTGCCTTCGAGCGTCATGATTTGGGGTACACCGGGCTCGGGCATCTGCAACTTTGGCTTCTGCTCGGTTTGGGCCTTGCCCGGAGCCAGCGGCCAGGTCGAGACCAGTCCGGCGAGGATCAATGTCAATGCGTTCTTGTGTTTCATGGCACCTCTTTTCATAGCGTTAGTTCAGTGCCGTGGCGGGACCCGTAATCGATCGAGCCGCCACGGCTCGGGCTGCTTACGGCGCGGCAATTATTCGCACTACGTGCTCACATCTGATTCCCTCGAAGCAGCCCGATGCGAACGATTGCGCCGGGCTCGCTCCGCTCGCGCAGGCTGGGCTGTACTTTCTGAAGTCTCGAACGTTGATCTCCTTTTGCCAGAGGCCCGACTCGAAGCCTTCCCATTGGGGGGGCGATCGGTTTTTCGTGAAGGTATTGTTGCCATAGTTGCTCTACTGAATGGCTCACCTCAATCCGAGCAGCGTCCCTGTGTGGCGGGCGATCATCAGCTCTTCGTTGGTCGAGATCACCCATGCCGAAACTTTGCTCTGGGAAGAGGAGATGCGAGGACCTCCGCGGGCGTTCGCCTCCGTGTCGAGGGTGATGCCCAACCATGCCGAAGACTCGCAGATTCGCTTTCGGATCTCGGCGGAGTTCTCTCCGATGCCGGCGGTGAACACGAGCCCATCGATGCCGCCCAAAACCGCGGCGAGCGCACCCATCTCCTTGGCGGCGCGGTAGACGAAATAGTCGACCGAAAGGCGCGCCTCGGGCTCGCTCCTGCCGAGAAGGCCGCGCATGTCATTGCTGATACTCGAGATGCCCAGCAAGCCCGATTTCTTGTAGAGGATGGTCTCTACCTCCTTCGCGGAGAGTCCCAGGGTCTGAAAGAGATAGAGCACGACACCCGGGTCGAGAGTTCCCGGGCGCGTTCCCATGCAGAGTCCATCGAGCGCCGTGAAGCCCAGAGTACTGTCGATGCTCTTCCCGTCTTTCAATGCGCACAGGCTGGCGCCGCTGCCGAGGTGGGCGACGATGACGCGCGCGCTCGCGATCTCCGGAGCGACCTCCGGCAAGACGGAAGCGATGTACTCGTAAGACAGGCCGTGGAAACCGTATCGCTGAAGTCCCTTTTCACGAATGTCGCGAGTCAGCGGTATCAGCTCCGCAACCGGCGCATGGCCGCGATGAAAGCTGGTGTCGAAGCAGGCAACTTGGGGCACGCCTGGCAGCCGCTCGAAGACGGCTTCGATGGCCGCCAGATTGTAGGGCTGATGAAGCGGAGCCAGAGGAACGAGCTCGTAGAGCTCGTCCAGGACCTCGCGGCTGACGAGCGTCGGAGCCGCGAACCGCGCTCCTCCGTGAACGACACGGTGGCCGACGCCCAGGACTCGCGAGCCGCCGTACCGGGATCGAAGCCAGGCCGCGAGAGCGTCGATCGCCGCGCTCCCGTCGGTGACCGAGGCGGGAAGCTTCTCGTCGGCGAGCTTTCCTCCTTCGGCGTCCTTGACCGCCAGGCGGGGCGAAGTGCCGATGCCCTCGATTTGACCGCGCGCTTCCAGGCGCCAGCGTTCTGCCTCTGGCCGCCGGTATACGCAAAACTTCAAGCTCGACGAGCCGGCATTCAGCACCAGAGCATAATCATCCACGAATCGTCATCCTGTAGTTCGCGCGCTCATAGGTGGCGGGGTCGGGGATCCGGGAGAAACCCATGTTGCCGCGCATCTCGTCGAGGGAGCTCCACTCGTTCTCCTCCATCCAGGCTTCGAGATCCTTTCGCACCGTACGCAGGTGAGCGGGACCGTTGAGAACGAGGGCGGAGACCATTTGTGTCGCGTGGGCCCCCACCATCGTCGCTTTGACGACATCGAGCGCCGTATGGACGCCGCCGGTGACGGCAAGCGAGGCCTTGATTCGTCCCGCGAGAGCCGCGACTCCCCGGAGGCGAAGAGCGAGGTCCGAGGAATCGGAGAGAGGGAGCGTGCGCAGCACCTCGAGCTCGACGACGTCGATATCGACTTTGTGAAAGCGGGTGAAGAGCACGAGCCCATCCGCTCCCGACCCGTCGAGCTGTCGGGCGAAATGGGCGAACGCGGTGAAGAGGGGCGAGAGCTTGACGGCGACGGGGACGTGAATTTCCCGCTTCACCTCGGCGACGATCGCGAGCATTTCCCGTTCGACCTCGGCTCCGCTCGTCGCCGCATCGCTCGCCGCATGATACAGGTCCAGCTCGAGACCGTCGGCCCCCGCCTCCTCCAGGAGGCGAGCGTAGGAGATCCAGCCTCCGCGCGTCGTGCCGTTGAGCGAGGCCATTACCGGGATTTGGACGGCATCCTTCACACGGTTCAGGTGCTCGAGATACTCGTCAGGTCCGGGAGCCAGCTCGGGGTCGGGAGCGTAGCTCGTCGCCTCGGCGAAGGATTCGCCGTGGCTCTCGGTATGGAAGAACGCGGACATCTGCTCGCCCGTGATCTCTTCTTCGTAGAGCGGCCGCAGCACGAGTGCTCCGGCACCCGCGTCCTCGAGCTTCTTGACGGTGCCGAGATCGTCGGTCAGGGGTCCAGAGCCGACCATCAAGGGGTGCGGCAGGCGAATTCCCAGATACGTCGTACTGAGATTCATGGATTTTCCTTTTCCTCAGTCTCCTCCTCGGTGGAAGAAACGGGCACCGTGATTCCCGCGAGCTGCTGATAGACGGCGTAACGGCGCTCCGCAGCCGCCTGCGATTCCTCCAGGAAGTGTCGGTAGCGCTCGGGGGCGGCCCGCTCGATCGTACGGAAGCGGGACTCATTGCGCATGTAATCGGCAACTTTGGCTTTGGGAGGTCCGTAGTCGAGATGGAGAGGAGGCTCGCCCTTGACCAGACGACGAGGGTCGAACCGGTAGAGGGGCCAGACCCCCGAGTCCACCGCGAGCTTTTGCTGGGCCGCGCCCTGGGCCATGTCGTAACCGTGGGCGATGCAATGACTGTAGGCGATGATGAGCGACGGGCCAGGGTAGGATTCGGCTTCCAGGAAAGCTTGCGCGGTTTGCGCCATCTTGGCTCCGAACGCCACGCGTGCCACGTAGACGTGGCCGTACATGTAGGCGAGACGGCCCAGATCTTTCTTTCCCACGGTCTTTCCCGAAGCGGCGAACTTGGCGGCCGCGCCGAGAGGAGTCGCCTTCGACTGCTGCCCGCCGGTATTGGAATAGACCTCGGTGTCGAGGACGAGGACGTTCACGTCGCGATGGCTCGCGAGGACGTGGTCGAGCCCGCCGTAGCCGATGTCGTAGGCCCACCCGTCCCCTCCGACGAGCCAAACACTCTTTTTCACCAGGTAGTCGGCCAGGGTCTCGAGCCGTCTCGCCTCGGGGAGGTCGAGCTCCGCGAGCTTCTCCCGGGCCGCTTCGACGCGCTGACGCTGGGAAGCGATGCCGGCCTCGCTCGTCTGATCGGCGCCAAGGAGCTCTTTGGCGAGAACCTCGCCGATCTGGCTCCCGAGACGCTCCACCAAGGCGCGGGCCGCGGCGACGTGGGCGTCGAGGGCGAGACGGAATCCGAAGCCGAACTCCGCGTTGTCCTCGAAGAGGGAGTTCGACCATGCGGGTCCTCTTCCGTCGCGGTTCGTGGTGTAGGGCGTCGTCGGGAGGTTGCCCCCGTAGATGGAAGAGCAGCCGGTTGCGTTGGCCATGAGGAGCCGGTCGCCGAAGAGCTGAGTGAGGAGTTTCAAATAGGGAGTCTCCCCGCAGCCGGCGCAGGCCCCCGAGTACTCGAAGAGGGGCTCGAGGAACTGCGAGCCTTTGTGGTCGAGGCGCGCGATTTCGGTCCGGGGCAACTCTGGCAGGTCGAGAAAGAATGCATAGTTGGCGCGCTCGGCCTCGCGGAGCGGTGCCTGGGGCTCCATGTTGATCGCCTTGTGTTTCGGGTTGGTTCGATCCTTTGCGGGGCAGACAGTGACGCAAAGGTTGCAGCCGGTGCAATCCTCGGGTGCTACTTGAATCGTGAAGAGCTTCCCCTTGTATTCGGATCCCTTGTAAGCCGTCGACTTGAAGCTCGGCGGCGGATTCGCGAGATCGCCCTCGCCGTAGACCTTGGCCCGGATGGCGGCGTGAGGGCAGACGAGCGCGCATTGGTTGCACTGGATGCAGACCTTCGAGTCCCAGACTGGGATCTCGAGGGCAAGGTTGCGTTTTTCCCACTTCGCGGTTCCCACCGGCCAGGTGCCGTCGACGGGAAAAGCACTCACCGGCAGAAGGTCGCCCTTTCCCCCCAGCATCACGGCCGTGACTTTCTGGACGAAGTCGGGCGCCCGTTCCGAGACGAGAGGAGGCCGCGCGCGCTTCGAGCTCGCCTTATTCGGCACGGAAACCTCGTGAAGGTGGGAGACCGCCTGGTCCACCACTTCCCAGTTCCGCCGCACCACTTCCGGGCCGCGCTTTCCGTACGTCTTCTCGATGGATTTCTTGATATGCGCGATCGCCTCCTCGCGGGGAAAGATTCCGAAGATAGCGAAAAAGCAGGTCTGCATGATGGTGTTGATGCGCCCACCCATTCCCGCTTTCTTCGCTAGGTCATAGGCGTCGATGGTGAAGAAGCGGAGCTTCTTCTCGACCATCTGATCCTGCATTTCGCGGGGCAGCTGATCCCAGACAGCGCCGGGAGCGTAGGGTGCGTTCAGAAGAAAGACGGCGCCGGGAGCGGCGGGCTCGAGGACATCGATCTTGTCCACGAACTCGAACTGATGGCAGGCGACGAAGCTCGCCTGGTCGACGAGATAGGCCGAGCGGATGGGCCGCGGGCTCGAACGCAAGTGCGAAACCGTAATGGCGCCGGACTTCTTCGAGTCGTACACGAAGTAGCCCTGCACGTAGCGGCCGGTCTCCTGGCCGACGATCTTGATGGAGTTCTTGTTGGCACCGACTGTGCCGTCGGCTCCGAGGCCATAGAAGATGGACGCCGACACGTCCTTTCCCTCGGTGCGGAACGACGGATCCCACGAAAGCGACGAATGCGTCACATCGTCGACGATGCCGATGGTGAAGTGGCGGCGAGGCGTCTTCTGGTCGAGCTCGTCGAAGACGGCTTTCACCATCGCGGGCGTGAACTCCTTCGAGGACAGCCCGTAGCGGCCGGCGATGACCCGCGGGTGGGCTTGGAAATGCGAGTCTCCGGCCTCGGAGAAAGCGGTCACCGCGTCGAGATACAGAGGATCTCCCGGTGCGCCCGGCTCTTTAGTCCGGTCGAGGACGGCGATCGATCGAGCGGTCTTCGGGAGAGCCGAAACGAAAGCGGCAGCTCCGAACGGTCGGTAGAGCCGCACCTTGAGGACCCCTACTTTTTCGCCGCTGCCGGAAAGGTGCTCAACCGTTTCTTCCACGGTCTCCGCTCCCGATCCCATGATCACGATGACGCGTTCGGCCTCGGGATCGCCCGAGTAGTCGAAAAGATGGTACCGGCGCCCGGTCCGCTCGGCGAATCGCTCCATCTCCGTCTCGACGATGCCCGGGCAAGCATCGTAGAAGACGTTAGCCGCCTCGCGCGCCTGGAAGAACACGTCGGGGTTTTGAGCCGTGCCGCGGAGGACGGGCCGGTCGGGGGTTAGGGCGCGCACGCGAGTCGCTCGAATCGCCTCCTCGGAAAGGAGGCTCCTCAAATCGTCGTCCGAGAGCTCCTCGATCTTCGCCACCTCGTGAGAGGTGCGGAAGCCGTCGAAGAAGTGAAGGAAGGGAACGCGCGACTCGAGCGTCGCCGCGTGCGCGATCGCGGCGAAGTCGTGTGCCTCTTGGACCGAGTTGGAACAGAGGAGGGCGAATCCCGTCTGGCGGCAGGCCATCACGTCGGAGTGGTCGCCGAAGATAGAAAGCGCGTGCGTCGCCAGCGTACGTGCGGCCACGTGCATCGTGAAGGGCGAGAGCTCCCCAGCGATCTTGTACATGTTGGGGATCATCAGGAGGAGACCCTGAGAAGCGGTGAAGGTCGTCGAGAGCGCCCCCGCCTGGAGGGCTCCATGGACGGCTCCGGCGGCGCCGCCTTCCGACTGCATCTGTGCCATCTCGGGCACGACGCCCCAGAGGTTCGTCCTTCCCCGGCTGGCCCACTCGTCGCAGTGCTCGGCCATCGGGGAGCTCGGAGTGATCGGAAAGATCGCGATCGCCTCGCTCAGGCGAAACGCGACAGAGGCTGCGGCTTCGTTGCCGTCGACGGTGATGCGTTTCTTCTGCTCTGGCACTTGTCAACCCTTTCCTACTGCCTGACGGCGGGCATGAGCTGCCAGCATGGCGACGGCGCAGCTCGCGATGCGAGACCGCACGCTGTCCGCGCGGCTCGTGAGAATAACCGGCACCCTCGCGCCCAGCACGAGCCCGGCGCTATCGGCGTTGGCGAGAAAGCTGAGCTGCTTGGCGAGGATGTTTCCCGCTTCGAGATCCGGCGCGAGCAAGATGTCCGGATCGCCCGCGACCTCGGAACGGATGCCTTTCGTCGCCGCTGCCTCCCGGCTGATGGCGTTATCGAACGCCAGGGGTCCATCCAGGAGGGCGCCTTTGATCTGTCCCCGGTCGGCCATCTTGCAGAGAGCGGCGGCATCGATGGTGGCTGGCATCCTGGAGGTCACGGTCTCGACCGCCGCCAGGATGGCGACCTTCGGTTTTTCCCGACCGAGCGAGACGGCGAGATCGATCGCGTTCTGGCAAATGTCGACCTTGTCTTCCAAGGTCGGAGCGATGTTGATAGCCCCGTCGGTGACGATCAGCACCTTGTGATAGGTGGGGACGTCCATGACGAAGATGTGACTGATCCGCCTCGCGGTACGGAGTCCTCCGTCGCGAGAAACGACGGCTCCCATCAACTCGTCCGTATGGAGGCTCCCCTTCATCAGGAGCTCCGCCTTGCCCTCGCGGACGAGCGCGACCGCCCGGGACGCTGACGCATGGCTGTCGGCAACGTCCACGATCTCGTAATCGCCGACGTTGATGCCAGCGGGACGGCCGATTTCGGCGATCTGGTCGGCGGGACCAACGAGGATGGGCACGATGAGCCCTTTTTGCGCCGCTTCGACCGCTCCGGCCAGCGCGGACTCTTCGCAGGGGTACGCGACGGCGGTCGGAACCGGCTCGAGATTCCGGCACCTTTCCAGCAATCGTTCATATTTCCCCGTGCCAGGCTCTTTGCTCATCAGTGAACCTCCTTCGCTCCACGCGGTCCAGTTTCCTTCAGCAGGAAGAGAAGCCCGATCGCGAGGGCGACCCCGTACAGAAGCGGCGTGAACGCCGTCTGGTAATGCTCCGGCTCCATCGGTGCGGCGCCCGAGGAGATGCCCTCCAGAATCCATCCGAAGACCGGACCGAGGAGCGCGCTGAAGGTGAAGTTGAGAAAGTTGACCACTCCCGTTGCCGTTCCCCCGAACTGCGGCGGGTTCGCTTCCTTGATGATCGTGTACGGCAGCATCGCCGCGCCCGACGCGATCCCAGCGACGAGCCCGACGGTGTACGGGGGCAGCAGGTCAGCGGGGCCGTAGAGGATGAACGCGAGGCACGCGAGAAGGACGATCGCCCCACCGAAGAGCACCGGCTTTCTCCGCCCCAGCCGATCCGAGATGAGGCCGAGGAGGGGACATCCGAGGATCCAGCCGAAGGGAACCGTGGAAGACCGCAGCACCGCGTCAGCATACTCGAAGCCGCGAGCCTCCTGGAGATAGCGAACGCCCCAGATCATGTCGAAGATGGTCGTGGGAATGAAGAGCAGACCTGCAATGAGTCCGCAGAGAATCGACTGCGGGTTCTTGAACACCACTTTGAAGGCCCCGGCCGCGCTCTTCAGCCCGCCCTCTTTTGGAGCTCGTCGTTCATCCTTGGGCAGCAACACGAAGAGAACTCCGCCAATCACGAGACCGGCGATGCCCATGCTGATCCAGAACGCCTGCCAGGAAAGGCCTCGACCGATCAAAGGTCCCACCAAGAACTGTCCGGCCGAGCCTCCCGCCATTCCGAACATCTGCGTTGCTCCGATCAACGTGGCGGCGCGGGAGGCGGGAAAATTCGTGGTCGCGATGTAAATCGCTCCCACCAGCGCGAAGACGCCACCCGCTCCCTGGAGAAACCTCCCGACGCTCGCCACCTCGCGGCCGCCCGTCGAGAACAGGAGGGCGCCGAGGCCGACCACGGCCGCTGCCATCGGCAGGAGCCGCCTCGGCCCAAACCGATCCATGGCCGCCCCGGCGACCAGGCTGAACGGCGAATAGCCATAGTAGAAGAGGCCCACGATCGAGGCGACGCCGAGCGGGCCGAGAGTGAAGGCCTCGGATAGCTGCGGCATCATGACGGCCGGTGCCGAACGGAGCGCGTACTGATAGAAGTAGTAGACCGCAGTCAGGAGCCAGGCAACCGCCGCCAATCTCACCTTCAGCCCCCTCGGGAAAGCTTCTGCCCTCCCGCAGCGCATTCCCGACCCGCCATTGCGCCTAATTTCCCAGGAGGCGCGGGATCACCGACTTGCACCGCCCCCGGGGAACGCCTGGCCGTTCGGAAACAATTGGGTCGATGCAGTTCCGAGGAAACTCACGTAGGCACACTATTGAAAGGACGATGGGCCGGGAACTCGTAAAAGTACTAGGCAAGAGAGAAGATTTTACGAGTGTGGGCCCTTCAGAGGCCTGGGATGGTCGTCACATAATCCAAGCGAGGAGTATTCATCAGAATCCTCGGTCGCAACGAATGGTTTGCTGCGCTGCTCCGTTTCCTTCCCGAGGTGACGCCGCACGAGGGGGTGCGGTCGACGGAGGAGGACCGAAGAGGGAGACAAGAACGAAGTCGGTTTGGAATCTACCTCTTCGAACCTTCGGCCACGATACGGTCATCCTCAGCCGACGAAGCCGTGGAGCGGCTCACGGCGAGCCTTCTCTCAGCGGCACCGCGACCGTAACCGTCGTTCCACGTCCGGGGGCGCTCTCGATGTCGAGCTTTCCGCGCACGAGCCCTGCCCTTTCCTTCATGCTCGCATGCCCGAGACTCCTGGTTCGTCGCGGACCCGACGCAAACCCCACTCCGTCGTCGCTCACTTTCATTTGCAGATGGCCGTTCATCGTCGTTACCTCGAGGCTCACCTGGCTCGCCCCCGAATGTCGCGCCACGTTGCGCAGCGCCTCCTGGGCGATGCGGTAGAGGCAAGCCGCGGTCTCGGGCGGAAGCTCCGATGGCCCATCGAACGAAGTCATTTCAGCGCGGATGGATTCTCTGCGGGAAAAGCGGTCGCACTCGACTTGGAGCGCATCCTTCAACCCCAGGTCGTCGAGCACCGAGGGATGGAGCTGGTAGGAAAGCGCGTGAACGTCCTCGCTCAGCCGAACGAGCTCGTCTCTCATGGCCGCCGCGGGCTCCTCCACGGATGAGCTCGAGGCCTGCCGCAAGCGCGCCGCATCGATGGCGAGCCTTGCGAGCCTCTGGCTGAGATCGTCGTGCAGCTCCCGGGCGAGCCGGCGACGCTCGTCCTCGTGGGCGGTGAGAAGGCGCCGCGCGAGCGCTCGGGCTTCCTTCTGGGAGGCGCGTCGGCGGGAGCGCTGCAGGAGGAGACCGCCGATAAGGGCCGTCTCCAAAACCAGGAAGCTGATGCCCATGAGAAGAAGCATACGGTGCTCGTCCCAAAGCGAGGGAGGCCGAAACAAGACACGGCTTCCCTCGGGAAGCAGTGTCTCGCGAATTCCCCATCGCGTCAGCTCGCGGAAGTCGTAGACCGGGCTGCCAGCCGTCACCGGACTTGGCTCGATCGTCTCGGGTGGCTCACCGCGCAAAATCCGGTGGGCGGTCGCCGCGGCACGGCGGCCAATTTCCGCTTCCGATAGAAGGGGCCCGCCCACGATTCCCGTGCCGAGCTGCGAGTCGAACAATCCAAAAATAGGTGCTCCGGAAACGGCGTGAAGAATGGCGAACGGGTCGTCGCGCCGGTTAACGATGCCAGCGGCATCTCCGTACTCGCCAAAGAGAATCGCGCTCTGCGACGAAAGGCCTGCGACCCGTTCTCGAATCTCCTCGAGCGACAACCCTTGAAGCCAGGTGAAACGAACTCTATCGGAGAAGGGTTGGAACGCTTTCCGTGTTTCAGCGAGCCAGAGTCTGCTGATCGCCGAGCCTCCCAAAACCATGACGATTTCCGTCGTTTCCGGGGCGATTCGCAAAATGTTCTCGACGGCACCTTGGAAGTCGATCACGACCGGGACGGAAACGACCCCCTCGGGCGGCGAGATATCGGGCCTGGCGCGGCTCTCGATACCGGCGAGCAGGAGCGGCGACGAGGGGAAAAGTTGGTCGCGGTGATTCAGGCTAAACCGAGCTGCGGGCGCGCCCATGGTCACCAGAAGGTCCACACGATGTTCCGCGAAGAGCGCGCTGAGGTAATCTTGGAACGGGCCCTCCATGGTCGTCCCGGCGAACCGCGCCGTCTCCATGGGAATCTCGAACAGCTCCACGGGTTCCGTCGAGCGCCGCGACAGCTCATCTCTGAACTCATAACGGAACTCGTTGAAGTACTCCCGGCCAAACGAATAGAGAACCAGTACACGCTTTCGCCCATCCTCTGCGGTGCTCGTCGCCGCTCGGGCAAGAGCGCAACTTGCGAGAAGAAGAAGAATCGCCGAGCTCAACGAGCTCGACGATATCAACCGGCGCCGAGCGGATCGAACGCGCGGGCCGGTCGAGACAGTCGAGAGATCCGAAAGCGACGGTATCGGCCGCCTCTCGACTGTCGACTGTGAACTGTCGACGCTGCGCTCATCCCCACGAAGACTTCTCTGATCCGTTAAGTTCTTCATGGCGTTAGCGCGGCTAAATCTCGACGATGCCGTGCTTGATGGCGAAGTGAACGAGCTCGGCGCTCGTGTGAATGCCTGCCGCCTGCATCATCGTGTACTTGTGGAACTCGACCGTGCGGGTGGAGATCCCGAGAACGGCCGCAATCTCCTTGGCCGTCTTCCCCTCGGCGAGGAGCTGCAGGATCTCACGCTGGCGCCGCGTCAGCGACGAAACCGGGTCATTCGATGACTCTGGGTCGCTTTGAATCGACTGGAGAACTTCACCCGCTAGCGCAGGGGTGATGTACTTCTGACCGTTCAGCGCAGCGTGAATCGCCAACACCAGCTCGTCCGGAGCCGAATGTTTGAGGACGAAGCCCGAGGCGCCCGCTTCGAGCGCCCGCCGGGCGTAAGCCACCTCCCGGTGCATGGTGAGAAAGACGACTTTGACTCGCGGATCGTTCTTTTTCAGCGGCTCGACCGCGTCGATCCCGTTGAGATGGGGCATGGTGATGTCCGCCACGATGACGTCCGGACGCAAACGGGTTGCTTCCTCCACTAGAGCCCGGCCGTCCTCCACGATTCCCAGGAGATCGAACTCGGGTGAAAGCAGCTCCTTCAAGCCCTCTGCCACGATACGGTGATCGTCAGCCAGCAAGACCGTGGGGCGCCTCACGGCGAGCCTTCTTTCAGCGGCACCGAGACCGTTACCGTCGTTCCACGCCCGGGGGCGCTCTCGATGTCGAGCTTCCCGTGCGCGAGACGCGCCCTCTCCCTCATGCTGGCGTGGCCGAGGCTCATGAATCGTCGCTGGCCCGGCGCGAATCCCACTCCGTCGTCGCTCACGGTAATCCGCATCTGGCCATTGGTCGTCGTTACCGCGAGGCCCACCCGGCTCGCGCAGGAATGTCGCGCCACGTTGCGCAGCGCCTCCTGGGCGATGCGGTAGAGGCAAACCGCGATCTCGGGCGGAAGCTGCGATGGGCCCTCGAACGAAGTCAATTCCGCGCGGATAGATTCCTGGCGGGAGAAGCGGTCGCACTCGACCTTGAGCGCATCCCTCAACCCCAGGTCGTCGAGCACCGAGGGATGGAGCTGGTAAGAGAGCGCGTGAACGTGCTCGCTCAGCCGAACGAGCTCGTCCCTCATGGCAACCGCCGACTCCTCCAAAGATGAGCTCGGGGTCTGTCGCATCCGCGCCGCGTCGATGGCGAGCCTTGCGAGCGTCTGGCCGAGATCGTCGTGGAGCCCCCGGGCGAGCCGTCGGCGCTCGTCCTCGTGGGCGGTGAGAAGACGCCGAGCAAACGTTCGCGCTTCCTCCTCTGCGGCGCGACGGCGGGATCGCTGCAAGAGGAGGCCGCCGATGAGCGCTGCCTCCAACCCAACGAAGCTGATGCCCACGAGAAGTGGCTCACGGTGCTCGTCCCAAAGCGATGAGGGTCGAAACAAGATCTGGCTCCCGTCGGGAAGCAGCGACTCCCGGATTCCCCAGCGCTCCAGCTCTCGGAAGTCGTAGGCCAGGACCTTCATCGTTACCGACGGGGTGCTGATGGTTTCGGGAGCCTGGCCGCCGAGGATTCGGGAAGCGACTCCGCCCGCTTGCTTACCCGCTTCGGCAAAAGAAAGAAGCGGTCCGCCGACGATTCCCGCGCCGAGCTGCGTGTCGAACAGGCCAAAGATGGGAGCATTGGCGGCTTCGTGAAGCCTCGTGAGTGCGCTCCGCTCGGGGTAAGGAATTCCCGCCGCGTCTACGCTGAGCCCGCGGAAGAAAACGACGCTATGGGGCGGAAGGGCTTTCAGACGTTGCAGCACTTCCTCGAGCGACCACTCATTGGTCCAGGTGAAGCGAACTCGGTGGGAGAAACGCTCGAGCTCTTTCCTCGTGTCCGCGAGCGAGAGCTGGCTGTTCGGCGAGGCCCCCAATACCACGACGATCTCACGGGTGCCCGGAAGCACGCGAAGAATGTTTTCGATCGCCGCAAGAAGCCCGAGATCTATGGATACGACCGCCGCATTGCCCGCTTTGGAAACGTCCTCTGCCCAAGGTCTCTCTACCCCCGCCGCCAGGAGCGGCAGGGAGGGGAAGAGACGTTCGCGCTGGCGTAGACTGAACCGGGCCGCAGGGCCGCCGATGGAAACGAGCAAGTCCATGCATTCCTCGGCAAGGAGGGCTTCGAGGTAGTTGACCAGGGGAGCATCGTTCGTGAACGCGGCAGACTGCCCCTCTCGAAGGGAGACTTCGAAAAACTCGACAGGTTCGGGGAAGAGCCGCGCGAGCTCGGCCTGGAAGCTGGAGGCCACATCGGCATAGGGGCCGAAGCCGTGTCCGAACGAGTGAAGGATGAGCACCTGCTTGTGATTGTCCTGCGCCCCGTACGTTACGGCTGGAGATCCTGCGGAGACGGCGAAGAGCACCCAAACCGGCACCATCGGTGCTCCGGGAATCATCGCAATTCTTCTCGAGCCTGCTCGGATCATGAGTAACGTGGCTCGAAGGGTCGATACACGATCTCTCCCCGCTCGACGATTGCGACGCTGCTCTGAGGAATCTCAGTCCACCCGGAGGCCGCTTCTCCCGGGGGCTCGGAAACGATGGCTCGGGCGTCCGCGGAGAAACGGTCACGCAGAGCCGGGTTGAGCTCGTAGAGATCCTCCATCGCTCGGCTGTGGTAGAGCGTGGGAGCGTCGCCGTCGGTCGCGTAGCGCACGGCGTAGAGTTTCTGGCCGTCGCTGAATCCTAGCGTCATCCAAAGGGGATTGGAAACCCCGTTCTTACGTGCCACCTCCTCAACGAAGCCCGCCATCGCTTGTACCGCGCCAACCGGATCGCTCTCGAGCCCGAACGTCAGGGCCAGAAAGAACATCACCTCGGAATCGGTCGTTCCCGAGATGTGAGGAAACAATCGAGGGTCGACGCGGAACAGAAGCTCTCTCCGGAGCTTTTCGATTTCCTGAATCTCGCCATTGTGGACGAAGAGCCAGCGGCCGTAGCGGAAAGGGTGGCAGTTAGTCTCCTGGACCGTCGCTTGGGAGGTGGCACGGACATGTGCCAGGAACAGGGGAGATTCGACGATCGCGCAGATCTCCCGCAAGTTGAAGTCGTTCCATGCCGGGCGAATGCTCCGGAAAAGCCCCGCCCGTCCGCGTGCGTCGTACCAACCTACGCCGAACCCGTCTCCGTTGGTGGGCGTCTCCGGGGAGTGGGAGCTCATGCTCTGGTCGATCAGGGAGTGCTTGGGCTTGAACAGGAGTTCTTCGAGGGCCACTGGAGCCCCCGAGTACGCCATCCAGCGACACATGAATCCTCATGTTAGACCGCCGTATCGACGCGGGCAAGGGAGCCTGGGTCTGACCTCTGCGTTTCTTGGGACGGGTTTTTAGGATTCCGCGACCTCACTGGGGCCGCGCTTCTTCGGGCAGCAGCGCGCGAGCGGCTCGGGCGATGAGGTCGTATAAACGCCCGAGCTTGTCGACGATCGACATCTGAAGCCTTGCCAGTAGCAAATAGTCCGGGTCGTCGGGGCGAAGTCGTTTCCCCTGCCTTTCGAGAAGTGCGGCCGACTGCTGGGACACGGCCTCTCGGAGCGCAAGCACCTGTGCCGCCGCGCCGGCGTCTGCATCGCGGACGGCTCGCACCGCGTGCTCCATCGCATTCTGGACGGTCGCGTAAAGACCGCGCAGCATCTCCGCCGTTTCGATCGAAGGCCGCTCGGTTCCACCCCGCTCGATAATCTGCCTCACGTCTCGAGCGATGACGGTGGCCAGGCTCTCGAGCGCCAGGAGCGTCTCCATCAGTGCCTGGACATCGTCGCTCTCTCGCTGCGTGAGTGAGCCTTTTCGCAAAAGGCCCAGATAACGAAGGATCGCCGCCTCGAGGACATTGACCTCGTCGGCGCTTCCGGCCAGTTCCTCGAAACGCTCCGCGCTTCGCTCGCCGACGGCAAGCCCCAATTCTCCGAGCATCTTCTGGACGATCTCTGCCAGGCGCCCGATTTCGCGGCGGGCGTTCTCGAGCGCCAGAGTGGGCGCGGCGAGGGCGACGTCATCGAGGAATAGCGGTGCGATCCGCGTTCCTCGTTTCAGCGGCTTGTCCTTCACGAGGCGCTCGGCCGTTCGCGCAAAGACCGCCGTGAACGGCAAAAAGAGCATCGTATTGATCACGTTGAAGAGCGTGTTGGCGTTCGCCAGCTGGCGCGGCACCTCGGCCGCCGCGCGCGCCACGCCTTCGAGCTCGGGCGGGGCCGAGGGCGAGATTCCGACGGCCAAGCGGGCGAGCAGGGGAAGCAATGGCAGCCAGATCGCAACCCCCGCGATGTTGAAGCTGAGGTGCACGACCGAGGCGCGGACGGCCGCCACCGGCTTTCCCACGGCCGCGAGAAGCGCCGTCGCGCACGTTCCGATGTTTGCGCCGAGCGCGAGCGCGATGCCTCCCGAAAGGGATAGGAGCCCTTGGCTCGCGAGCGCGATGGCGATCCCCACGGTCGCCGCCGACGACTGCACCAGCGCGGTGAAAACGAGGCCGGCGAGCACGCCGAGGAGCGGTCGGTCCATTGCCGCGAGCGCCTGGACGAAGGGTTCGTAGCTGCGAAGAGGCTTCATCGCATCGCCCATCAACCCCATTCCGAAGAACACGAGCCCGACTCCCATGATCATCTTGCCGACTTGACGCACCCGGTCCCGGCGGCCGGCGAAGAGCATGAAGAAACCGATGGCCACGGGGAGCAGGGCATAGGCCGTGACGTTGAAGGCGAGAATCTGGGCCGTCACCGTGCTGCCGATATTGGCGCCCATGATCACGCCCACCGACTGCGAGAGCGTCATTACTCCGGCGGTCACGAAACCCACGACCAGGACAGTGGTGACTGACGACGAGTTCAGAAGTGCCGTGACGAGAGCGCCGGTAAGCGCTCCGGTTACGCGGTTGGTCGTAAGTCGCTCGAGAAGTAGCTTGAGGGTTCGTCCCGCCGCCTGCTTGAGTCCCTCGGACAGCTGCTCGAGCCCGCCGAGAAAGAGAGCGAGCCCCCCGAAGAGGCCCATACCGAGATCGAGCCAGCCGACGTCCATCGCCCTGCCTCCCGTTTTACCGGATTGCTCCGAACGAGCCATTGCCGCTCAGGTTTCGGAGAATGGTAAGCCACCGAGGCGAACACCGAGCTCGCCGCCCGTCGATCCGTCGTGGAATCCGGGCCCGTTCGATGGCGTCGCTCGGCAGCCTCCTACTCCCTATTCTTCCGCCAGCAGTGCTTCCTTCGCGAGCGCGAGCTCCTCGAGCTTCTCTTTGCCGACCTTGGGATAGTGCAGGTCGATAGAGGCGAGGGCATCGATGATCGCCGCCGCCACGACGACGCGAGTGAACCACTTGTTGTCGGCGGGCACAACGTACCAAGGAGATTCCTTGGTCGCGGTGGCGCGGATCGCGCCCTCGTAAGCCTTCATGTAGTCCTTCCAGTGACCGCGCTCGCGGGCGTCGGCGGAAGAGAACTTCCAGTTCTTCTCGGGGTTCTCGATGCGCTCGAGAAAGCGCTTCTTCTGTTCTTTCTTCGAGACGTGAAGGAAAAACTTACGGACGACGACGCCGTTTCCCGAAAGATATCGCTCGAACCGACGGATGTCCCGAAGGCGGTCCTTCCAGATGTCTTTCGTGACCAGGGAAGGCGGGAGCTTCTGCTTGTGAAGGAGATCTTCATGGACCCGCACCACCAGCACCTCTTCGTAGTAGGACCGATTGAATATGCCTATCCGTCCGCGCTCGGGGAGGTGCTTCTGGCAGCGCCAGAGGTAGTCGTGGTCGAGGTCTTCGGCGGACGGCGCTTTGAAGGACGCGACCTGACAACCCTGGGGATTGACGCCGGACATCACGTGCTTGATGGCTCCGTCCTTGCCGGCGGCGTCCATCGCCTGGAAGACGAGGAGCAGCGCCCAGCGATCCTGGGCGTAGAGCATGTCCTGGAGCTCGGCGAGTGCGTCGATCCCCGTTTGGAGGGCTTCTTTGGCGCGTGGCTTGTCCTCGGCATCGAGGCCGCCGGCATCGTCCGGGTCGACATCCTTGAGTCGAAACTTGTCTCCATCGGTTACACGGTAGGGTCGCGAGAAATTTCTGGCGCGTTCGACGATGTCTTCGAGTTTCATGCCCAACTGACCTCTTTCTTCATGGTGCCCGTCGCCCGGGCTAGCAGGCTGTTGGAAAACTCAGCCTACCTGGCCGTAAGCAGCACGAGCCGCCGCGTATCAACCGGAGCCTTGCGCGAAGGCGGATCCGTCACGAGTCCGCCACGGAGTTATTAATTAAGTGCTTCCTCTCGCCCGGGAAATGCGATTCCCCTCGAAGCACGGCGTCGACCGCGGTTAGAAGGTGGGTGGCAATGCGGCTTTTGGCCACGATTCCCTCGGCTCCTGCTTCCATCGCCAGCCGGACGATGGCTGGATCGTCGTAAACGGAGAGCAGGATCAGCTTCAACCCCGGGCAGCAGCATCGAAGTCGGTCGGTCATACCATGAACGTCTCCCGCGGCGAGCGCCATATCCACGACCGCCAGGCGAGGTTCGAGTCTCTGCGCACTTTCGCACAACGATCTCATGTCCGCCACCATGATGACCGCGTCGAACGCCGTCTCGAGCAGCGATCGAATTCCCTCCGCAAGGCCATGATGGGGGGCCGCGAGGAGCACAGAGGAGGTGTCGGACGTCACCTCTCGAGGCTATCGGAGACCGTATCGCGACGGAACTCGTAAAACTACGAGGGGAGGACGGAAAGATTACTTGTCCTGCGATTTACCGCCTTCGGCCGCCTCCGCGCCGAGCGCCGCCGCTCCCGCGGAAGCTTCCTGCCGAACCGGAGCTGCCGCTCCGATAGGAGCTGTAGTCTCGCGTTCTCTGTGCGCCCTCCGCCCGCGTCGAGGAATCGCGCTGGAGTTGGCCGTAGGTGGAAGAATCCACGGAACGAGTCGACGAGCGTGTTGTCGATGGCGTCGCTCGCTGAGACGGCGTTGCACGCGGAGGAGGGTCGACGTTGTTCCAGTTTCCGTTGTCGTGCTTTTGCCAGTTGCCGTCTTCCCTGCGGTACACGTTTCCGTCGCGGCCGGCATAGACGTTTCCGCCTTCGCCGACGGCCACGGCCCCGCCGCCGGCCCCCCGCCGGCTCGCCATGGCGCCCTCATCCGTGCGCGTTACCCGACTCGTCGTCCCCGTCGCCCGGTTGCTATATCGCGCCGTCTGAGCCCAGTCGTCGCCGCGCTGGACCGACGTCGAACCCCAGCTTCCGTAGACGTTGGACCCCTGACGCGTCCGTCCGTACGCACCCGTTCTGGGATTCCAGGCCTCGGCGACGCCGCGCGATCCGTAGGGCCCCCAGGCGGAGGCCCCTCGGGCGTAGGTACCGGTACGCGGATTGTAGCGAGCCCCGGCGCCGGCTCCGCCGTAAGGACCGTAGGCTCTGACGCCCCGGCCGTACCCCCCGGTCCAGGGGTTGTACCAGGCGCTGTAGCCGTACGTGGGGTAGCGGGGGTAATAGACGGGGTAGTAACCACCCCAGCCGACGTACGGAGGGTAGTACCAGCCGCTTCCCCAGACCGCGCACCCCCAGGCGATCATGAGCCCGGTGTAGCCGGCCACGACCGCAAACGTCGCCCACTCGTCGCTATCGTCGTCGTCTTCGACGGTGACGTAGGTGACGTGGTGCTGAGAGGAGCTCGCGGGAATGTTGTAGATTTCCTTCGGGACGTTGGTCTCGACCTCCCAGGGTCCGTTCGGGGCCTTCGAAGAGAACCAGACGCCGTTGTAGCACATGTAGTACATGTCGCCGATCTTGAAGATATCTTTGTCGGTATTGACTGCGCTGTGCACCGGAGCCGCCTGGGGCACGGGCTCGAATTGAGGCTCACCCTGGTAAGTGACGGGCGGTGCCTTCAGCTCTTTGATGTTGACGCGCGCCGTTTCGGGAATCTGCGCGAGCAGCACGGCCTCGGCCGCTTGTCGAGTTCCCGGTATCGCAGCGAGGACACGTGATCGCGGATGCTCGAGAGGTATCTTCTTGAAATCCTCGGGGAGCGTCGGGGTCGCGAAAATCCAGGGGCCGGTGAAGTCGGCGGCCGAGAACCATCGGCCGGCGACGACGTAGTAGACCGTTCCTTTCTGACCCACGCGGAAAACGTCGCTCTCCGTGTTGCTCACCCATAGGATCTGGGTGCCCTCTACTGCCTCGTACTTGGGTTCGCCCTGGACCAGAATCATCTCCGCCGGTACGAAACTCAAGAAGACTTTGGGATCCTTCTTGGGATCGAGCTTCTTTCCCGGAAGCGAGGCCTTGACTTCCTTCCAGTTCTCCTCGTTGGGAAGCTTCGCGAAGCTTCCCGGAAGCTCGCTCGCTGGAGTCCACGGGCCTTTGACGTCTGATGCCTTGAGCCAGGACTCCTCATTCCGGAGATAGAAGGTCTTCGACGGTCCGTGCTCGAAGAGATCCCAGTTGGTATTGACAGCGAAGCGGAGGTCGTTCTCGGCGATGGGACTCCAGATGGTCTCTCCGTCGACGTTCACCAGGATCGCCGGCGAGGTGCTGTAGAAGATCGTGGGGGGGTCGGACTTGACTCCCTCGACCTCCTGGGGAAGGATGGGGCTCGTCTCGACGGCGGCCATCAAGCGATCCAGGGCGATGACCCGTTCCTTCTCCAGGATGGAGTCTCGGATGAACGTCGTGACCTCGCCGGTGTGCTCACGGGTGAGAGTGGGGAAGTGGGTCTCCGTAAGGTCGATGGTCCCAAAGCGAACGAGCCTCTCGTCGAGGGAGACGCTGGTATCGGTCTCCAGCTTGATCGAGCCGAGGGCCGGCTTGTCCGTTCCCGGGGCACCGTAGGAGACGGCGCTGAACGCCACGAGGTGCTTCTGCCGGTCCCAGCTCGCCGCCTGAGGCTGATAGATGACGACGCTTTCCCCGCCGGGCATCGAGTAGGTCTTGGGCCATCCGCCGTCGACCTCTTCCTGCTCACCCGCTTCGCGTGCCGGTGCGGGCGCGGTCTGAGCCGGCAGGAGGGGAGCCATCTCCGAAAACAGAAGACTCGCCGCCGTAAGGATCGCCATGGAGGCTTTTCCGGGGCTCGATTCGGCTCTCATGATACGAACTTCCTTTCTCGACGAGCGGAGCCTATCCGTGCCGCACGTCGCCCGATGCCGTCGTTGTCGTCAGGGGACACTATACGCCCCCATCGGCGTTCCGGGACAAAGAGGTGCGCACGACCGGTAAATTCTTTTCGTATTCCTGGTAGTTTTACGAGTTCCTGCGGCCCTCCTCGTCGCTGGTGACTCGGGAATCGAGGCTCATGCGCCGCGAAGAAGTCTGAGAAACGAAAAACCGATGCCATCATCGCGTGGTATAAACGAATCCTGGAGGATTGCATGTCGAGACTTATCCTGGCGGCCTTCCTGCTGACTTCACTCGCCTTCGCGCAGGAAGGTCCCGATTTCAGCGGGAATTGGACGGTGGATGCCGACAAGAGCGATGACGGCGAGGCCCTTATTCTTGGCGGCTTCGGTGACCCCAACCGAATGAAACCGAAGGACCGCCGCACGGCCGAGAGGCTCATCGAGCTCGTGCGATCCCTCGACGCTCTCGAGATCCGTCAGGGTCCGGGTGATATCCGTTTATACGACGAGGCCGACAACGTCCGCATTTATTACATCGACGGAAAGAAACATACCCGGGAGACCCCCTGGGGCGACAGGCTCGAAACGGTGACGAAGTGGGAGGCAGGCAAGCTCCACGCGCGCACCGATGGCAAGGATCTGGGCGAAATCGAGGAGATCTACGCGATGGAGGCCGGCCAGCTGATCTACACGGTCAAGCTGCTGCTCGGCGACGCCAAGGACGAGGTTGCGATCCGCACGTATTATTCTCGAGCGGAATGATCGGACTTTCGCCAATCGCGGATCGGGGTCAATCTCGGCGCCGCACGTTAGTGAGCCGAACGGGCTCGGTTCCGAAGTTCTCGATGACGAGCGTCTTCTTCTCCTGATCGACGACGAGGCGAACGGCCATCGCGAGCTGGCCTTCACCTTTTCCCTCCTGGTCGACGTCCATCACGATGAGCGTCATGTCGTAGTCCCGCCATCGAGGCTGATTCGCCGCCTCCCAGAAAGTGATCGGTCGATCCAAGGCCAGGACGAGGCGTCTCTTTCCATCGACGTCCATCTGCCGGGCGTAGCGTAGCCTCTCGCTCGGGAACGTCGTGAGCTGAGCGCCTCGCCCGGTGATGCGGATGAAGCCGGTCTCCTCCTGCTTCTGCAGCGCTTCCACAAGTCCTTCCTGGCCCTTCTCGATGAGTGTCGCGAAGAGCGCGGCGCGCTCCTCATCGGTGGTCCACCGAGTGACGTTGATTTGGAGCGTCGTGGTCATGCCGGGCGGAAGTACAGGGGGATTGGACGTTCCCATGGCGACGGCGAAAGCCTCGTAGGTTTCTCGAAACTTCTCCTGTCCCGCATCGGTGAGCCCTCCGTAGGGAGCGATTACCCCAAGAAACGCAAGTCCCGCGGCCCCCAAGCCCCTTCTTCTCATGGTCGTGTCTCCTTTCTTCCGTGTGAATATTTGTACCCGAGCCGGCGCCCTCAGCGAACAGACGACTTCAACGAACCGATGAATTATAGGCCCAGAGGCCTTTCAGGGGGGGTGCTCTTAGGGACAACCTAGCCGGCGGAGTACTGTGCCAGGCGTCTCGATCTCCTACCGATTCTGTGGAATTTTGCGCAACGCGCTGCGCGACACGGCGCATCACAACGCCTCTTGGGGCCCTTACCGTGCCGAACCAAACGCAAACAAAAGCGGCAGCGGATGGCATGGATTTTTCTAAGGGTAGGGGTAAAGGAGGGAAGATGCCCAAGGTTCTCGTTCTCGGAGGTAATTTCGGTGGGCTGACGGCGGCGCTGTCGATCAAGGATCAATTGGAGTCCGATGTCGACGTCACCGTGATTTCGGCCTCCGATCAGTTCTTGTTCAACCCTTCGCTGATCTGGATGCCGTTCGGCAAGCGGACGACCGAGCAGATTACCTTCCCACTGGAGCCGACCTACACCGACGCGGGCGTGGAATTCGTGCATGCCGCTGCCGACACGATCGATCCGGAGCGGAAGAAGGTGATTGCGGGCGGCAAGGAGTACGACTACGACTACCTCGTTATCGCAACAGGCTACCGCAACGACTTCGACGTAGTCGAGGGCCTCGGCCCGGGCGGATACGCCAACACCATCACCACACTCGGTGACGCCCAGCAGGCCGCGGAGGCCTGGAAGCACTATCTGAAACATCCGGGCGACATGGTTGTAGCCGCGACCCAGGGAGCGGGGTGCTTCGGTGCGGCGTACGAGTTCCTGTTCAACGCGAGCTACCAGTTGAAAAGGGCCGGTCTGAAGGGCAAGGTCAAGGTCACCTACGTCACGAGCGAGCCGTTTCTCGGCCACTTCGGCATCGGTGGAATGCCGGGTGGTGAAACCATGCTCAAGATGTTCCTGAAGAAGGAAAAGATCGATTACGTGACCAACATGGCCCTGGAATACGTGGACAAAGATCACGTGAAGCTGGCGGATGGCCGGGAGATTCCGTACAAATACGCGATGATTGTGCCGCCGTTCCTGGGCCAGGACGTCATCCGCGACACCCCGGGCATTGGGGACGCCAAGGGCTACGCCCCGGTGCGTGACACCTATCAAACGAAGAAACACGACGAGGTCTACGCCGTCGGGATCGCGGCTGGTATCCCGCTGCCCTGGACCACGCCGACTCCCACGGGCATGCCCAAGACCGGTTTTCCCACGGAGAAGATGGCCCACGTGGCGGCTCACAACATCGTCAGCCAAATCAAGGGCAAGCGCCCCACGGAAGAGAAGGCCTTCGGCGACATCCCTGCCGTGTGCGTGATGGATGCGGGCAACAACGGAGTGATGATTCTCGGCACCGGGATGCTTCCGCCGCGAAAGGCAGCCGTGATGATCCCGGGCCCTCAAAACCACGCCTTCAAGCTGGCTTTCGAGAAGTACTATCTATGGAAGATGCGCCATGGGCATGTGAATCTGCCGTAAGTCGGTCAGGCGGCCGAAAAGGGATAGAATCGAGATCGTATGTCGGACCAGCGTCTTCTCGACACCGACGCCAATGTCCATGGATTCCACATCAACCTGATGAGGCAGGCGGAGGGATGGCGAAAGCTGCAGCTCGCCGACCAGCTGCACAAGAGCCTAATGACGTTCACCCTCGCCGGACTTCGCGCCCGGTATCCAGATGCATCTCAGGGCGAGCTTCGACGCCGCTTGGCCGACATACTGCTCGGCGTGGCCCTGGCAGAGCGAGCCTATGGGCCATTCGCGAATCGACGGTGAGCCTAAACTTAGGGCCGACGGACGTCGTTTTGCTCGTCGTCGAAATCCTCGAACGTCTCGGTGTGCGATATGCCATCGGGGGCTCGTTCGCGAGCTCCCTGCACGGCGTCTTTCGTGCAAGCGTCGACGCTGACATCGTGGCCGACCTCCAACTGGATCACGTCGAACCGTTCTCGCGTGCGCTCGCGGAGGCCTTCTACCGTGACGAAAGCTCGATGCGACGTGCGATCGAGCTCCGGCAAAGCTTCAATGCGATCCATCTCGATACCATGTTCAAGATTGACGTTTTCATTCCTAAAGGGCGGCCGTTCGACGAGGCCCAGCTCGAGCGCCGCGAGGCCCACGTGATCGCGAACGAGCCAGAGCGATCGGCATTCGTCGCCTCGGCGGAGGACACCGTCCTGGCAAAGCTCGACTGGTATCGCGCGGGAGGAAACCTTTCCGAGCAACAGTGGCGTGATGTTCTCGGTATCCTCGAGGTGCAGTCGGGAAACCTGGACCTCGACTACCTCCGTTCGATGGCGGCTTCCCTTCAACTGAGTGAGCTCCTGGAACAAGCTCTCACTGAAGCGTCCCGATAGTTCAGTAGGATCGGCTCCAGGATTTCGCGAATTTCCTCCTCTCTGGCTGCGGATGAAAGCGATTCGTCAGGCTCTCGTGACTCCCATCTCTTCGAGGCGCTTCTCCGTTGGACGCAGCTTCTCCCGGTCCCCTGGCTGCAAGGCGGCGTAGTCTGGATGGAAAACACGAAGCGTTCGGGTAACCATCGGATTCCTTCCCGTGCCTTTGGGAAAGCGCACCGCACGGCGAAAGGGAACCCTCTCCACGTGGGCCTTGGTGTCCTTTGGAATCAATGACTCCAGGATTTCCCCCAATCGGTCACGGATCTCGTCGAGCTTCTTCCCGTCCTCCGGGGTGAGCTTCTCTCCGATGGGAAGCTCGGCGTGGAGATTGAGCTCGAAGCCGACTTGAGTCGCCGCGCCTTTCTCCAGCTCGACCACGGTTTGAATGTCGTACGCGCATTTGTGTTCACGAATCCAAGCGGAATATTCGCTCATGGCTCTTTCGACTCCACGGCCGGCTGGGGTGGTGGCGGCTCGGCCTCCGCCGTTGGCCATCCGCCCCCGAGGGCCTTGTAGAGGCGGATGAGAGAATTGATATGCTCGCTCAGGCTCGCTGTCTCGTCGATCTCGGCATTGAAGAGCGAACGTTGAGCATCGAGGACCTCGAGGTAGGCGGCGACCCCGCCGCGGTAGCGCAGCTCGGAAAGCTCCAGCACCTTTCGTTCGGCCGCGACTCTCTCTCGCTGCGATCCGCGCTGCTCTCCCGCTTTTTGAAACCCGATCAGGGAGTCCTCGACCTCCCGGAGCGCCTGTAGGAGCGTTCGCTCGTAGTCGTAGACCGCCTGGCGCTGCTGGGACTCACGGACCTCGACCCGTCGCTTGTTTTTTCCCGCGTTGAAGATGGGCTGCAGCAGCCCCGCGAAGATGTTCCAGCTCTGGGAAGAACCGTCGAGAAGATTCTCGAGATCGGTCGAAGCAAAACCATAGGTGCCGGTGAGGCTTATCCGGGGGTAAAGCATCGCCTTCGCTTCTCCGATCCGAGCGGTCGCGGAAACCAGTCTTTGCTCCGCTTCCCGCACGTCGGGACGCCGCTCCAGAAGCGCCGCGGGAAGACCCGCGGGTACATCGGGCGGAATTGGCTGGTCCTCCACGGAACGCCCCCTCGGGACCGCGCCCGGGTTGCGGGCGATGAGGAGCGAAAGCTCGTTCTCTTTCTGAACGACGAGCTTTTCCACCTCGTATACGAACGACTGGACGCGGAAGAACTCCGCCTCCGCCTGGCGCCAGTCCACCTCGGGAGTGACTCCTCCCTCGAAGCGCTCCCGGGAGAGCTCGACGTACTCGCGTCTCGACTCGAGCGTTCGCCTCGAGATCTCGAGCCTTCGGTCGAGGTCGCGAAGCTCCATATAGGCTCGGGCCACCTCGGACACGAGAGTGATGGTGACCGATCGCCGAGCCTCCTGGGTTTGGAGTATGCGGGCGAGCTCGGCTTCGTTCGCCCGCCGGACGCGCCCGAAAAAGTCCAGCTCCCAGGAAAAACCAACGTCCAGATTGTAGAGCGCTTTCGTGTTGTCACGGTTCTCGCCCGTCTCCGGAGTGTGGCTGAGGCTTCCCTCGCTGAAGCGCAAACCGCCCCCGATGGCGCGGGCGTCCACCTGGGGATAGAGCTCGCTCCGGCTGATTCCATAAAGCGCTCGGGCTTCCTCGATGCGCTCGATGGCAATCTTCAGATCGCGGTTCTCTTCGAGAGCCGTGGTGATGAGCCTTCGGAGCTCCTCGTCTTGGAAGAGCTCCCACCACGGGACGTTCGCGATCGAGGCGTCGGCGGCCGCGAGCTCCCGCCACTTCTCGGGAGTGACGATGGGCGGACGCGCATAGTCGGGCCCGAGCTTACAGGAGACGGCAGCAGACAGCGACAGGAGCGCAACGGCGAGCCGAGCGTTCGCCTTGGCGCGAAGCGCTTCGGCGAAACCGCGCCGTAGCCCGAGGGGCGGCGGCGGGAGCGAGCCCTGGAGGCAAGCGCGTGCACGGAATGCCACCATCTCAGTGTGCTCCCTCGTGAGACGGCGCCGCAGCGATCGGCGTCTCTTTCTTCGCCTTGGATCGCCCGAGGCCTTCGACGAATGCGTAGTTTCCCGGGATCAGGAACACACCCAGAGCGGTGGCGATGAGCATCCCGAAGAAGACCGCCGTTCCCATGACGTTCTGGGCGCCGGCTCCGGCTCCGCTGGCCTTCATCAAAGGCACCACGCCGAGGATGAAGGCGAAGGCGGTCATGAGGATGGGGCGGAACCGCAGCCGTGCCGACTCGAGCGCGGCCTCCTGCAGGGACATGCCCTCTTCGTGCTTGACCTTCGCGAACTCCACGATCAGAATCGCGTTCTTCGCGGCGAGACCGATGAGCATGATGTTCCCGATCTGCACGTACACGTTGTTGTCGAATCCCAGGAGCCAGACGCCGAAGAACGCCCCGAGAACCACGAGGGGTGAGCCCAGCAGCACGGCCCAGGGAAGACGCCAGCTCTCGTAGAGAGCGGCGAGAAGGAGGAACACGAAGACGATCGCGGCGACCAACGTAGGAGCGGCCGGGGGCGCCGTCTTTTCCTGATAGGAGAGCGACGAGTAGGTGAAGCTCAATTCTGGAGGCATCGTCTCTCGGAACACCTCTTCGAGCGCCGCGAGCGCTTGTCCGGAGGCGAAACCCCGTCCGGGCACACCCTGAAGCTCGACCGAGCGAAGCAGGTTGAACCGGTTCGTGAGCTCGGTTCCCGACTGCGAGGTGATGGTGAGGATCGTCGACAGAGGGATCATGTCGCCCGTGGTGTTGCTGCGAACGTAGATCTCACCGATGTCCTCGGGCTTGCGACGATAGTCGGCCTCGGCCTGTACATAGACCCGGAACAAGCGTCCGAAGCGGTTGAAGTCGTTCACGTACGTGCCGCCGAGGCTCGAGGCGAGCGCCTGGAACGCCTCGTTTATGGGAACGCCGAGCTTTCGGGCCTTGTCGCGATCGAGGTCCACCTTGACCTGCGGGTAGAGCGGGTCGAAAGAAGTGAAGATGTTTCCGATTTCCGGCCTCTGCCGCGCGGCGGCCTGGAAATCCCGGCTGAGCGCGCCGAGCTGTTCCACAGAAAGGCTCCCACTCCGATCCTGGATGAGAAAGTTATAGCCGGCCGAAGCGCCGAAACCGGAGATGGTCGGGATGTTGAAGGGGAAAATCACCGCTTCAGGGATGCGGGCAAACTGGCCCTGCCATGCGGCCATGATTCCGCGTACGTGTAAGGCTTCTGTATGGCGTTCCTCCCAGGGATGGAGCCTGACGAAGAGCGTCCCGAAGTTGGGTTGGTAAGTGCTGGTGACGAGGCCGTAACCACCGATCGTCTGATACGACTCGACACCCTCGGTCTTCGAGACAATCTCCTCGACCTGACCGAGGACCGCGCTCGTGCGCTCGAGAGAGGAGCCCGGGGGCAGGGTCACATTGATGCCGAGGATTCCCTGATCCTCGTCGGGGATGAACCCCGCCGGGAGAGCTCCACCGAAGAGCCCCGCTCCCACGGCCACGACGGCCACGATCAGGATCGTGAGAATCGAGCGGCGGACGAGAATCTGAGCCCCCTTGACGTAGCCGTTCGTGGTCCGCTCGAAGAGACGGTTGAACGCTCCGAAGAACCATCCGAGCGGACCCCGCATCGGCTTCGCGGGCTTCAGCAGCATCGCCGCGAGCGCGGGCGAAAGCGAGAGCGCGCTGAACGCCGACAGCAGAACCGAGATGGCGATGGTGAGAGCGAACTGCTGGTACATGCGGCCGGTGAGACCGGGGATGAAAGCCACGGGAATGAACACCGCGGAAAGGATGAGCGCGATTCCGATCACCGGAGCCGAGACTTCCTTCATCGCCTGAACAGTCGCGTCGCGGGGACTCTTTCCATGCTCGATATGGTGCATCACCGCCTCGACCACCACGATGGCATCGTCGACCACGATCCCGATTGCGAGGACCAGTCCGAACATCGAGAGGGTGTTCACCGAAAAGCCGAGAATGGGGAAGAAGATGAACGTTCCGATCAAGGACACTGGCACGGTGATGAGGGGAATGATCGTCGCCCGCAGATTCTGAAGAAAGATGAAGACGACGAGGGTGACGAGGACGACTGCCTCGATGAAAGTGTGGACGATCGACTCGATCGAGGCCTCCACCGCGGGGGTGGTGTCGTACACGATTCGGTAATCCATATCGGCGGGGAAGAGCTCCTTCGCCCGCTCCATGGACTCGTAAATCGCCTCCGCGGCCACGAGCTGATTCGCGCCAGGGAGGAGATAGACCGCCATCGCTCCCGCGGGCTGCCCATTGAGACGGCCGAAAGAGTTGTAGTCCTGCGATCCCAGCTCCGCCCTTCCCACGTCCCTGACCCGGATCTGAGCGCCCGTTTCGGTTTCTCTAATAATGATGTTCTCGAACTCCTCGGTGGTCACCAGCCGACCGGGGGCGCTCACGGTATAGGTAAACTCCTGGTCCGGGGGCGACGGGCGCATCCCGACGCGTCCGGCCGGCGCCTGGAGGTTCTGCTCGCGGACGGCGCCGATGACGTCCGCGGGTGTGAGGCCGAGCTTCGCCATCAGATCCGGTCGGAGCCAGATACGCATTCCGTAGTCGGTGCCCCCGAAAAGGTCGACCTGGGCGATCCCCGGGGTGCGCAGGATCTGGTCACGGAGGTTGATGCCGCAGTAGTTGATGAGGAAGTTGGCGTCGTAGCTCCCGTTCGGAGAGTAGAGCGAGATCACCATCAGAATGCTGGGGCTCTGCTTCTTGACGGTGACTCCCTGCTGAATGACTTCCTGGGGGAGCCGGGCCTGGGCCGAGGACACGCGGTTCTGGGTCAGCACGTTCGCCATGTCCTGGTTCGTGCCCACCGCGAAGTTCACATCGAGCTGCATGCGGCCGTCGCTGGTGTTCGACGACTTCATGTAGATCATGCCTTCGACCCCGTTTACCTCCTGCTCGACCGGGGTCGCCACCGACTGCTCCACGGCCACGGCGGAAGCGCCAGGGTAGGTCGCGGTCACGCGAATCGTGGGAGGCGCCAGGAACGGGTACTGCTCGAACGACAGGCCCCGAAGCGTATTGAGGCCGAGGAGAACGATGAGGATCGAGATCACCATGGCGACGATCGGCCGCCGGATGAAGAACTCAGCCATGGGCTAGCTCCCTTCCTCGATCGTCACGGTTTCCGGGGTGACCTGGGCACCCGGCCGAACCTTTTGCAGTCCCTCGACGACGACGCGCTCTCCGTTGTTGAGACCCGAATCGATGACCCAGAGGGTCCCGATACGCTCCGCCGGAGTCACCATGCGGATGTCCACCGTGTCGTCGGGCTTAACCACCGCCACGTTGTAGATTCCCTGGAGCTCCTGGACCGAACGCTGGGAAACGAGAATGGCGCCTTTCTTCATCTCCACCGCGGCGCGCACTCGGGCGTACTGGCCTGGGCGAACGATGCGGTCGGGGTTCGGGAACGAGGCTTCGAGGAGTATGGTCCCCGTCTGAGGATCGACGTTTCTATCTACGAAGACGAGCCTCCCCGGTTGGGAATGGACCGTTCCGTCGGCTAGAACGAGCTGGAACGGAGTCTCGGCGCTCTCGGCCGCTCGTCTCTCCTCCTGCCGCCTCGCGTAGTAAAGGTAATCTCGTTCGGCAATGGTGAATCGCACGTGGATGGGGTCGATCTTGGAGATGTGGGTCAAAAGCGTGCTCTGACTGCGGCCCACGAGCGTCCCCGGGTAGACTTCGGTCTTCCCGATCAGCCCATTGTCCGGGGCGATGACCTTTGTATAGCTCAGGTCGATCTCCGCGCTTTCGACGGCGGCCCGTGCTGCCTCGACCGCGGCCTCCTGCGCCCGTTCGACCGCGACCGCGGTCTCGTAGTCCTGCCGCGAGATGGCGTTCTTCGCAACCAGGGGCTCGTAGCGGACCACGTCCTGGTGGGCACGCGCCAGATCCGCCTCCGCTCGGGCCTGGTTCGCTTTCGACTGCGAGAGCGCGGCCTCGAAGGGCCGGGGGTCTATCGTATAGAGCAGCTTCCCCTTGCTGACGAAAGTCCCCTCCTCGAAGTCAACGGTCTCGAGAAACCCCTCGACGCGGGCCCGGATCTCGATCTCGGTGTTGCCCCGGGTCTGCCCGATGGCTTCGACGTAAATGGGAACGTCGCGGGTCAGCACTTCCGCCACCTTCACCGCCGGAGGGGGAGGGGGAGGTGCGGCTTCTTCCTTGCAGGATGAAAGCCCTAGTACGGAAACGACCCCTGCAGCATAGAATCGAATCAGTTTATTCATCACCCACACTTCCTCGTTTCGAGAGGCGGCATTATATGTCCGAAAGTCTTCGACCGTGCTTCGGCTCCTCACCGTCCTTGGGCTCGCGTCGCCGCGTCCGCCGGGGAGTCGTTGTTCAGTACTCGACGAACATTCTCTGGATCTCCTTGGCCGGCGGCGGGTTCAGGAGAATCAGCCGCAGAAGCACGCGGGCTTTCTGGGGGTTCAGGGTATCCGAGGCGATGAGTCCGAGCTCGTCGTCCTTGACCTCGACGTTTCTTCCCACCATGCCGGTCGTAACCCGCGAGCTGCGAACGCAAACGACGCCTTTCTTCGCCGCGGCCGCGAAGGCCTCGAGAGCCGGCTCGGTCATGTTTCCGTTTCCCACGCCGGCGACGACGATCCCTTTCGCCCCGGCGGCAACGGCGGCCTCGATGAGCTTCCCGTCCATGTTCTCATGCGCGTAGATGATGTCGACCCGTGGAAGAGCCGTCACGCCGTCGAGCGAGAACTCGCTCTCGGTTGTGGCCCGGCCGACGGCGCCGCGGTAGAAGTCTGGCACGCCGTAGGCCACCGTGCCCACGAGCCCGCGCAGCGGGGAGAGAAACGTCTGCACCGCGGTGGTGCTGGTCTTGGTGAGTGATGCGGCGTCGTGAATCCAGTCGTTGACAACCACCAGGACTCCGCGGCCTGCCGCCTGCGGATTCGCGGCGACGGCCACGGCGTTATAGAAGTTAAGGGGTCCGTCCGCGGAGAGCGCCGTCGCCGGGCGCATTGCCGCCGTCAGAACGACGGGCTTTCTCGATTTCACCACGAGGTTCAAGAAGTAGGACGTTTCCTCGATGGTATCGGTGCCATGCGTGATGACGATCCCATTGACAGCCGAGCTCGAGAGGAGCTCGTTCACCCGGTGGGCGAGCTTCAGCCAGACCTCGTCGTTCATGTCCTGGGAGCCGATGTTCGAGATCTGTTCGCCTCGAAGGTTGGCGAGCTCTTTCGCCTGGGGTACGGCGGCGAGAAGCTGCTCGACGCCGACCTGTCCCGAGGTGTAGGCGGCTTGCACGTCACTCGCGGCGGCGCCAGCGATGGTACCTCCCGTCGCGAGCACAACGACCGAGGGTTTTTGCTGTGCAAGCGCGACGGGCGCGAGCGCGAGGCTCGTTAGAAACGCTACGAAAATGAAGCGGTCGAATGAGTGTCTCATCATCTACTCCCTTCTCCTGTCAGCGAGCCCTCTTTGGATATTGATCCGGGTCGAGCCCGGTGAGCTTGACCGGATCGAGGAGGTCCTGGATTTGCTCCTCGGTCAGAATTTGCTTCTCTCGAACGATCTCCAGAATTCCTTTTCCCGTGTCATAGGCTTCGTCGGCGAGCTCGGTGGCCTTCTCGTATCCGATGATCGGGTTCAGCGCGGTCACGATCCCCACGGTCTCGGTGATGTAGCGCTCGAGAACTTTTTCATTGACCGTGATCCCCTCGACGCAACTCGTCCGGAACGTCTGGAGCGTGCGGTACAGGAGGCTCTGGGACTCCATGACCGCAAGGCCGGCGAGCGGCTCGTAGGCGTTCAGCTCGAGCTGACCCGTCTTTGCCGCGAGGCTCACGGCAAAATCGTTTCCCATCACCCGGAAGGCGACGATGTTCATGAGCTCGGGCATCACCGGATTCACCTTTCCGGGCATGATCGACGAGCCCGGCTGGAGCGCCGGAAGGTTCAGCTCCGCGAGGCCCGCTCGGGGGCCCGACGAGAGCAGGATGAGGTCGCTCGCGATCTTCGAAAGCTTGATCGAGAGGCTCTTGAGGGCGCTCGAGTAGACCACGAAGCCCTGTAGATCCCAGGTCGCGGCGATCATGTCGGACGACGGGACGATGGGCTTTCCCGTCAGCTCTGCCAGGTGAACCGCGACCCGGTCCGAGTATCCCGCCGGCGCGTTGAGACCGGTCCCGATGGCCGTTCCCCCCATGTTGATCGGGTAGAGATACTTCTCCGCATCATGTAAGAGCTGAATTTCTCCCTCGAGGCCGGCGGCAAAGGAATGAAGCTCCTGGCCCACGGTCATGGGGACCGCGTCCTGCATCTCGGTGCGGCCCATCTTCAGGACGGTCAGATAAGCATCTCCCTTGGCCCGGAAGGCGTCGGCGAGGGCCTGGACTTCCGCGATCAGCTTCTCGTTCCGCAGCAGGTAGGCGACCTTCAGCGCCGTCGGATAGGAGTCGTTCGTCGACTGCGACATGTTCAGGTGATCGTGGGGGTCGATGACCGAGTACTCGCCTTTGTTCCTGCCCATGAGCTCGAGGGCGACGTTCGCGAGCACCTCGTTCGCGTTCATGTTGGTCGAGGTCCCCGCTCCGCCCTGATACCAATCGACCTGGAACTGGTCCCGATACTTGCCGTCGATGACGGCCTTGCAGGCGGCCTCGATGGCCTCCATCTTGTCCCTTGGCAGGGCACCGACATCGTGATTCGCGCGCGCCGCGGCCAACTTCACCAGGGCCAGGGCCTCGATGAACTCGGGATAGTGATCGATGGAGATGCCGGAGATCTGGAAGTTCTCGAGGGCGCGCGCCGTCTGGACGCCGTAGTACGCCTCCTCCGGAATCTGCTTTTCGCCGAGAAGATCGCGCTCGGTGCGAAAGCGCGCTTGAGGGAAGCTCTGCGAGCCGACGCCGAGCGAAAACATGGCGAGCACGGCGATGCGGGTGAATCTCATGACATACCTCCTAGAGTGCTCAATGCCGTGGCAGGACCCCCGATCGATCGAGCCGCCGCGGCTCGCTCCGCTCGCGCAGGGTGGGCCGAGGTTTTCATCATCCTGCTAGACTCGAGTACAGCGAGCTCAAGACTAACGCGACGAGCGTGGCCGAGATCGTGGTCACCAGGCCCGGACGCATGAAGCTGTGGTTGACGAGAAACTTGCCGATGCGGGTGGTGCCCGTGCTATCGAGCGAGACCGCGGCGAGCACGGTCCCGTACGTGGGAAGAAAGAAGTAGCCGTTGACGGCGGGGTAGACGCCGAGAAGAAGTGATGCGGGAAGACCGAGCGCGGCTCCCACCGGCATCAGGGTCACGACGGTGGCCGCCTGGCTGAACAGCAGGATCGAGAGAACGAAGAGGCCCAGCGCGAAGAGCCACGGCTGCTGCTGGATGAGCCCGGAAAGGGCCGAGACGATGGTCTCGCGGTTTCCCTCGAAAAAGGAGGAGCCGAGCCAGGCGATGCCGAGGATCGAGATGAAGGCGACGAGCCCGCCCCGCATGATCGAGCCCGTGATCGTAGCCTCGGCTCCGGCGCCGAAGAACGCCATGATCCCGCCCGCGGTCGCGATCATCACGATCATGATCGCGGGCGCCATCTCGAGACCGCCTGGCCGAAGGGCCGGAACGAGACCGAGCAGCACGACGACGGCAATCGCCGAGAGGAACGCGAGCATGGAGCCGCGCGCGTTGCGGAGCGCGGATCCCGCGAGCTCGGCGGGGCGAACCGCCGGCTGAATCTCGCCCCGTTGGAGCCGCGCCTGGTACTCGGGATCCTCGGAGAGCTCTTTCCCTCGCCAGGCGACCGAGAGGGAGCCGAGGAGCACGCCCACGAGCGTCGCCGGCACCACGATGGCGAGAAGGCGAGGAAGGCTCACCTCCATCCCCGATAGGGCCCCGAGCATGGCCACGGTCGCCGCCGAGATCGGGGACGCGACGAGACCGTGCTGGGCCGCGATCACGCTCATCGAAAGAGGGCGCTCGGGCCGGACGTCGGCGTTGCGCGAGACTTCGGAGATGACCGGAAGCAGGGCGTAGATGACATGCTGGGTTCCGGACGCCGCGATCAAGACATAGGTCACGAGAGGGGCGAGGAAGGTGATGTATTGGGGCCGCTTGCGCAACAGCTTGTCCGCAATGGACACCAGATAGTCGAGACCTCCGGCGGCCTGCATCGCTGCCGCTGCGGTCACGACGGCGACGATCATGCCCAGAACCTCGGAAGGCGGCTCGCCTGCGGGGAGCCCGAGAACGAAAACGAAAACAACGAGGCCGATGCCCGCGATGGTTCCGAGCGCGATGCCTCCGAGCCGCGCACCGATGACGATGCATCCGAGCAGGATGGCGAGGTCGAGCCAGATCATGAAATCCGGGCCGGACGAGGACGTGGCCCAGAAATTTCCTGCGTCCCGCACCCCGAAACCCCTTCGGGCCGAATCCGGTTCATGATCCGGAGCCTATCCAAAGGCGGGGGAGGCGGGAACTCGTAAAACTACGAGGGAAACGACGAGAATTTACCGGTAGTGCGGAACTGAGAGGCGCTGGACTCGAATCGATGGGTGCGTTGTCCAGAGGCGAGCTGCGCGAACCCGCTCTGCATGCGAGAACGCATCGCGGGCCGCGCCGAACGCCAACGCCTGCGACCGGGAAAACCGGAGCGCAGCCTGGTTCAGGTAGATTTCTTCTTCTTCGCCTCTTTCTCGAGCTTCTTGTCGAACTCTTTCACCATTTTCTCCACCATCTTGTTGATCTTCTTCTCGAGCTTTTCGGGGTTCGCGTCTACGGTGTCGGTGGCCGTTCCTCGGAAGAGGAGTTTCTTTTCCTTGGGCTCCCAAACGTCGACCACGAGCGTGCCCTTGGTATAGGTGTGCGAGCGCGCCGTGGTGGTGGTCATGCCGCCGCCCCAGTAGAACCCAGGGCCGTAACCGTAGCCCATCGTGTCCGCGGTGACGACGACCTCATCCTGAGTGTTGGTGTGGTAGGTGACGAGAACGTCGGGATTCTCGTTCTGCTGCACTTCCTGGCGGCCCCTCATCGTGAGCCAGTAGTCGACGGCTTTCACGATGCGTTGATCCATGAGAGGGTTCTGCGCCCCGTCCTTGGCCTCGACCCAGGCGTAGGTCTCCCAGGGTCCAACATAGTCACGGTCCCAATCCACGTTCACCTTCTGGGCAAAACTCGGCGCAGCTAGCAACAGGAGCGCCAATGTCGCGCCCAATCTCTGTTTGTGGTCTCTCATCTGATTCTCCTTTGATTCATTCAATTTAGCCCCGTCAGAACCGGAATACGACGCCGCTCAGAAGCTCGAATGCATTGACGGAGCTCGAGCAGAATCCGAACGGATCGCAAAAGTCAGACGACTCGTCGTTCAGAAGCGTCGGGGCGAACGTCGCCTGGAGCTTGACCCCGAGCTTTCGATGGAAAAAGAGCTTGGCGCCACCCCCGACGGCCCACGCGAGCTTGGTCTCACTCGGGATATCCTCCGAGCTGAAGAACGTCGCTCCGAGACCGCCGGAGATAAAAGGTTGTAACGTCCGGTCTTCCTTGCCGAACTGGTATTCGACGCTTCCGAGGAGCTGATCGATGTCGATGACGAACAGGCCGCCGCTTCCCGACGAGGTCGATAGCGTGAGAGCGCTATCCCGTCGGGCCCAAGACGCCTGTACGCCGAGCTGATCGGTAAAGAAGTAACCGAGCTGCCCCTGCCAGGTGAAGCCGCCACCCATTTCGTAGCTTTCGAGCTCGCGAGCGACCGGTTCGAGGTTCCCCGGAGTCGTGTATCCGACGAGCCCCGCGACCTCGAAGGGCTGGGCCCACGCCGGTGCTGCCAGGAGGAGGGTAATGATGCCGCCGGATGCTTTCACGGTGACTCCAGAATGACGAGGTACCCTTGAAAAGTTCGGGGGCCGGCGCCGAAACCGGCGAGCACGCGACCGTCGGGAGAGACGGCGTTGATGAAGCCCGTATTGACCCAGCCTTCGAACGCGTCGGGGATGCCCCGCTCGATCAGGTATTCCTCCAGATAGTGGGCCGTGCCGTCGATCCAAAGGACCGATTCGCTCTCCAGTCCGAAGGACTGCGCGCCTCCCACGATCCGGCCATCCTCGCTCGTCGCCTGCATGAGAACATTGAAGCCCCCGAGCCGCAGACGGGGAGGCGGATAGCAGGTGATACCGCTCTCCCGCCTCCACATCCATGCCGCTTGCTCTCCGGCGCTGCAATTCCCGCCAACGATGATGGAGCCGTCGGTATTGGCCCCGAACGCTTCGCCAACGACACCGTTCGGTCCGATCAAGACTTCCTGCCTTCCATCCACCCACATCGCGCCCTGACGGAAACCGACATCGGCCTCCTGCCAGCCGATGACGACACGGCCGTCGCCGGAGACGTTATTGGCCCGGCTCGATCGGTCGGGAACGGTGCTTCCCAGGTCCACCATCCCGGTAGATTCCTCCCATCGGAAAGCGTGGGCGAAACGACAACCGTCCCATCCCAGCCCGACGATGACACGCCCGTCGTTGCTCGCACCGAAGGCACCGCTCAGAAGAAAGTCGCAAGGAAGAGCGTCGGGATGGAAGGAGCCGAGGAGGCGCCACTCGGTACCACCGAGCCAGATCGCAGCGTTCTCTTTTTGGTTCGCGTCCAGAGTGTTGCCCACGATCGTCTGCCCGTCGTGGCTCACCGCGACTCCTTCCCTTCCGCCGATCCGGACCACACCGGTCGAGGGCATCCAGTAGAAGGCCTCGCCGCTAAACGTCGTGCCGACGACCAAGAAGCCGTTCGCGCCGAGCGCGTAGGCGAGCGCCTCCGGCGCGAGCTCGATGAAGAGCGGCTCGTCGGCAGCATGGGCTCCGGACGGGGCGCACAGCAAGAGCGTCAGGAGCAGCCGATGACGTGCAGGTCCCACGAACGGCAGCTTATCGGCGGTCCACCCAATGGGGAACTCGTAAAACTACGAGGTTCTAGAGAAGGAATTTACGGTGATCCTCGTGATCGAGGCATCGCGTACCCGTCAACTCGGCGGGCACGCGCCGGGTCGCGAGAGTGAGTCCCGATAGTACTTCTCGATCGCCGCCCGGCTCGCCTCGAGATAGCCTTTGACGTTCTCGGCCGCGGCGTCCTCGGCCTTCCCCTTGAGCATCTTGCCGAACCGTCCGCCGACGCCGTCGGTACGTTGGCGGATGAACGTCAGGAGGTAAAATGCCTCGTCATCGGGCTTCGGATCCCGAACGAGGGCGGTGAGCTCGAGTCCCGTCACGAAGTAGTGCGAATAGAAAAGCTGCTTCGAGGCGATCACGACCGACGCGTTGCGGCCTTCTTCGAGCGGATAGATCGTGACGTGGCTGATCCGCATCACCGGTTTCGCCCCGAGGTCGTACTCGCCCCAGTAGAGGAAATCCTCTGCGCCCTTCAGAGTAGCGACCGGATATTCCCGGAGGTAGCGGTGCAGCTCGGGCCGGTACTCGAGGATGTACGGCGAGTTCTGCAGAAGCAGCTCGAACTCATCGGTGATGAAGGTGGGTTTTGCCTTGTCCCGGTAGGCTCCGAGTGCTGCGGCTCCGCCCTTGCGATAGGCGGCAGCGACTTCGTAGGCTCGCTGCCGCAGAATCTCCTGGGCCTTGGCGGCCGCGTCCGCCGCCTTCCAGTCGACCTGGCTCTGGAGCAGCTCGAGAGCCGTCTGGCCGAGCTTCATGTCGCAATCGTCCAGGCTGCACTTCGGGAGAGCCTTCAAGTCCTCCTCGGGAACACGCATGTTGGCGAAATCCTCGGGCCGCGGCGGATCGGAGAGTTTCTTGATCTGAGACGCTCCGGTGTCGAACCTCTCGATGTCGCGAAACATGCGGAGAAAGAAGTCCGTGGTCGCCCGGATACGAACAACGCCGACGATCGCGACCTCCTTGCCGTCCTTCATATCGAGGACCCTGGCGAAGGCCTTTCCCCCGTCCATGTCGGTGAGCTCACTCTCGGAAAAACCGACCTGAGTTCGGAGAAGATTGTGAGGCTCTCCCGGGCGGACCTGAGCGTTCGTGAAACCCGCGGGCAGAGCGGACGCGAGCAATGCAAATGCGAAACCAATGTGCCTCATAGTCGAGCCCTCTGGAACCTCGCTAGCTGTGTTCAACGATCGACGTCGCCGGGCGCTTTCAGTGAATTGCCCGGCGATTGCCGAATCGAACCTTTTGCCGTTGATCGGCACTCTATCGGCACGCGCGCTCTGTGACAAGCCCGAAAGCTCGGTCGGAGTGCTGATCAAAGTCGATTCATCTCGCGGCGATGCCTCTCGGCCATGAGATGTTGGTTGAGGTGACGATGGTCGCCTTCGAACGGCGCAGGCGACGAGCCGCCCGGGCGAACCGGGCAAGCCTCTTCCGACGTTGCACTCATCGCAGTCGTTGTGCGATCTTGGGCCGGTGTGTGCCTGCTCACGACATCGGTAATCATTGACGGTGAATAGGCACTTCCGGCCAGATGGTCTGCCGCATTGGAAACCCACATCCTGGATGCTATCGCCCGCGGGTGGGAGAACTTCGTGGCTCGCCCGGAAGGGCCGCTGAACATAAGGTTCCTTCTTCAGCCAGCCATGGCGATCGGCATCGCCGTACGGGCTGGTCTGAAGGACGCCAGAGAGGGTCGGCCCGCCTATCTGTGGGAGGTGTTCACGAACCCTGCACACCGACGGGACCTTCTACAGGTCGGGTGGAGGGACGGACGCCGGCTGTTCCTGTTCTCGGTGATTCTCGACGCCATCTATCAGATCATCGTTCACCGGTACATCTATGTCCTCGAGCTGTTGTTCACGGCGGCGCTCCTGGCGCTCGCGCCTTATTTCGTCCTACGGGGTCCGGTCAATCGTCTGGCGCGGCTGATGTCGAGGGGACATCGCGCAGACTGAGCGTCGGACGTGAGGCCAGGCCTTCCGCCCGCACGTTTGACGAGGGGAGTTCGAGAGGGTGATTAGTCAATTTACAGGCTAAAATGGAGTTCTGAATCGCGATCTGCAGACTATTCTGGAGAGGACAACCCCTGGCTCTTGGATCGCGCCCGAATTCCCAAATGGCTGAACGAACACCTGGATCAGCAGAACGGATGTCGAATGGGTTCTCCCAACCGATGTGATTCAACGAATCGAGGAAGCCTTCAATCTCGAGCCGTCGTGAGGGCAGCCCGTCGAGCTTCGCCTCTTGAAAAGACCTTGGAGAGGCGCTGCTTGTGGTACGGTTGTTTTGCGAGGCGCGATGCGGAAGCAGTCGATTTAATTCGTTCTCGTGCTCTTGCGATCGGTGCTCCTGACCGACACCGTCTATCTGAAGTCCGGAGGCAAAGTCTCCGGCCGAATCGTGACCAAGAACGAGACCGAAGTTCAGGTGGAGGTGGGGCGCGGGAACCGTCACTCTCCCCTGGCCAAGGTGGACCGAATCGTCGAGGGGCGCTCCGCGCTCGACGAGTAAGCTCGGCGCGCCTCGGCGCTCGATGTCAGTGATCGTAGGACGCGGACATTCCAGTGATGATCTGCCAAGAATCGCCCCGACGCTGCCAGGTGTGCGTGATCCGTTTCCACTCGCCTTTCTCGAGGACCTCACCTGTCTCAGCGCTTCGGTAGACGTCCATGTACAGGTAATGTGCGACGACGATATCGTCAAATGCGCGCACCGCTTCTCGTTTCAACTCGTAGTCGTAGCGCCGCGAAGGGTCGGCGTGCAGCGGCGGGATCCAGTCGGCGATTTGCGCTTTGCCCAGCGGCTGCGCGCTGAAGCTGGGCCATCCCACGAAGCGCTCGTCCCACAACGAGCGGTAAGCCTCGAGATCCTGGGCCTTGACGCACTTCCAGTAAGTTTCTTCGAGCTGCCAGACGGCGGCTTCGTCCTCGGCCGGACCGGCAAGGAGAACCAACGGCGCGATGCTCAGCCAGGCCAGTACTAAAAACGCTCTCTCCTTCGTCATCAATTCCTCCTCGAGACTCCTCGGGCGGCACACGAGGCGTGCACGCCACGGACCATTACGATGTCCACGCAAGCACGCTTTCAAGACGCATCGTCGGACGAAGCACCGTCTTATCGCATCTTGGCCGCAACTCGCTCCGCTTCTTCCATGACTCTCAGAGTGTTCTCGCCGAGAACTCTACGAACGGTGTCTTCGTCATAGCCGCGCTTCAAAAGCTCGTAGGTGACGGCACCGAGCTTTCCAATGTGCTCGAGCCCCTCCGGTGCGGGTGCGGTGTAGCCGTAGTCGAGACCGAGCCCCACGTGATCGGGCCCGGCGACGTCGATCGCGTGAGCGATGTGATCGATGAACACCGACAACGGAGTGACGTCGCGCTCGACCGGGTCGATGTATTTGATGACGGCGTTGATTTGCACGACGCCGCCGCTGGCCGCGAGCGCGCGGAGCATTTCGTCGGACAGGTTGCGCGCATGCTCTTTAACGCCGTCGACCGAGGAGTGCGAGGCAATCACCGGCGCTTCGGTCACCTCGAGCGCCGCGAAAAACGTGGAGTCAGCGACGTGCGACACGTCGACGATCATGCCGAGCCGGTTCATCTCCTTGACGACTTCGGCTCCGAAAGGACTCAAGCCTTCGTGTCTCGGCGGCACCGGTTGCCCCGTCCCCGACGAGTCCGCCCAATGGGTGTTGAACGAATGCGTGAGGCTCATGTAGCGCACTCCGAGCTTGTGGAACATGCGCAGCACCCGGATGTCGTCCTCGATCATATGACCGCCTTCGACACCTAAGAGAGCGGCGAACCGACCCGAGGCGACGATGTCGCGGACTTGCTGCGCGGTGGTCGCCAGCGCGATGTCGTTCGGATACTTCTCACAGAGCGCGTGGATCGATTCGATCTGCGCGAGCGCGCGCTTCACCGCCATACCGGGTCGGGGCTCATAGTCCATGTAGATCGCGAAAAACTCCGCGTCGAGGCCACCCTCTCGAATGCGCGGGAGATCCATGTAGCCATCGGTGTGTCGCTCGTCGAAGCGCCATGGCCCAGGCGGGAAACCGCGCATCCAATCCGACAAGATCGGGGCATGCAACGGGTCGCTGTCGGGGAAGTACGCGGGTCCGGCCATCCCCGGCGCCGTGATCATCGCGGGCTCGGTGTCTTTCATGATGAACGGCGTGAGGTCCGCGTGGGTATCGAGCACGAGAGCTTCACGATGTAGCCGCTCCGCCCGCGCTCGAAGCTCGGCGTCGTCGGGTTGTGCGGATACAGTGGCGCTGACGGTGAGGATGGAGACGACAAAGGTCAAGACGGCCTCCTTGGCGGGGCTATCTTATCGGATTCATCGTTACGCGGTTCGTCGACCTCCGTACCATGACTCGCGTGATCGTCGATTGCGCCGCCTATGAAGAAGGAAAGACCCTGCCGGGACAGTTCATTCATCGCTGCGGAGGCTGGGCGGTGTGCCAATCGACTCACGCTAAAAAGTGATGATGAGCCGTGACGTAACCCTGAGAACTTGAACCGAGATATCCTCATGGCAGCTATTGGCTATCTTTCGCCCACGGTTGAAGATATCAATGTGTGCTAGTGTTTGATATGCCGGCCAGAAAAACGAGCGTTACGATTGATGAGGAGCTCCTCGCCGCGGTTCAGGCGATCCTCGAGACGAGCACCGTGAAGGACACAATAGAGCAGGCGTTTCTGGAGGTGTTACGTGCGAGAGCACGAACCGAGGAGGTCGAAGCCCTGGCCGAGCAAAAGGGGATGGACCTCCGTGACGAAGTCCTGTCGAAGGCCTGGCGGCATTGACGGCACGCTAACTCGTCGATAAGAGCGCCCTCGCCAGAATGCTCCACGATTCGGTCCGAGTGCGGCTCGCTCCAATTATCGAAGCGGGTGAGGCGGCCAGCTGCGCGATCGTCGATCTCGAGGTGCTTTTCAGCGCTCCAAACTACGCCGACCATCTTGAGATTCGTCGGCGCCGAGAATTGGCCTATGAGCGGGTTCCTGTGAACGAGGACGTTTTCGATCGCGCGACCGATATTCAAGCGGAGCTCGCACGAACCGGGCGCCATCGGATCCCGATTCCCGATCTTCTAATCGCCGCAGCATCGGAGTCGGCGGGTTTGGTCGTCCTGCACTACGACGGTGACTTCGATACGATCGCAGAGATCACCGGGCAACCCACAGAGTGGGTGGTACCCCGCGGAAGCGTCCCCTGAGCTCTCCGCCCTCGACTACCCTCCATTCTCGATAACCAGCGCGGAAAATTCCGGGAGCATGCTGGCAAGGGAGCTTTCGGTTCGCTCCGTCGGGCGTCCCTCTGCTTCTCTTTTGGATAAGCATCGAAGGCGATCACTCTCCATCCTGGAATAAGTGTTCGCCCCTACCGGGAGTCTCTCGGACGGAACGGGAGCGGAGAGGTGGTTGCTCGCGTCTCGGGGCGCACTTGCCTTCAGCCTACCGACTTGTTTCCCATCTACGTCCCCGGCCAGTACGTGCACTCGATCGACGGTAGAGACGGCGCGCCCGTCCGCGCTCTCGATCTCAGCGTCGAGACGACGCACCTTTTGCCCAAAGGGTTCTATGCCCAAGGGATCCCGGCGTTGTCGGTCGATCTCGAGGACTCAGAACGAGAGTTTGACGCCTATCATCGCCCGCCTCGGCGCTACGAAGTTGCTTCCGACCGCGAAGTTGGGACTGAAGAAGTTCTGTGTAGCGACGCCCTCTTCCGACGTGTCGTTGAGGGCGTTGAGGACGTCCACGAGGACCTCGATACGCGACCTCGAACCCATGCGGATCGTCTTGGAGACACGCAGGTCCAGGATCTGCTGGGAGGCCAGTCGTCGTGAGCCCAGGGGCTCGATGTAAATGGGCCGTACGCCCTGGGGAAGCGTGACGTTGGCGAACGCCGTGTAGGGTTTGCCGGTCAGGTATTGAAAGTGGGCGCCGAGCAGAATCTCCAGTCGAGGAATCTGAACGCTTCCCAGCACCTGCAGCATGTTCGTCCGATCGTTGGGAAGGATGCCAGTCGCGTTGGTAATGTCATTCGGATCGCGACCGAAGGGATTAAAGCTCGCCGTAACACTTCCCTGCCCGCCCGCCGCATTGATCACGTTCTGGGACTGCAACCCGGTTGCCTTCGAAAGAGCGTAGGACATCGAGAGTTGCCAACGGTCGGCCCGACGTTTCTCGGCGGTGAAAATCAGGCCGTCGTAGTGGATGTGGTAATCGTCCTGATTCGTTAGAAGAAAGAAACGTTCCGCCGGATCGCTCTCGAGAGGAAAGACCTCGAGAGAGCTCCCGTCGGGTAAGAAAACCTCTTCCCTTCCGTAAACCCCGGTAATATCTCTCCAACCGGTGAAATCGGCACCCGTGCGCCTCACGTAGCTCACTCCCACGGCCCAATCGTTTCCAATCCCTCGCTCGAGGCCCAGGGAGTACTGATCGGTATGGGGACTCCTGGTGTCGCGATCGATCTGGACGTTTTGTAACGGGTCGATGATCGAGATGGCCGAGTAGCTATCTGTTGCGGGATCGTAGGAGGCGACGGTAATGGGTCCGAATCCGGGTGATACGGCTTGGAGCTCGGTCGTCAGGATCCCTGGATGGAATCGCCCGTAGAACAGACGAAGGACGCTCTGCGCGTCCTCGGTGAGCTTGAGGGTGAGCCCGAGCCTCGGGGAAACGACGCTCCAACGATAGAGCTCGCCCCGACCCGGGATCGTGTTGCCGGTCGCCTGTCCCGACTGGTCGTACTCGCGAACGTCCGGATTCTGAGCCTTGCTGTAGTCGAAACGGGCACCGAGCTCGACAGTCAGGCGATTGCCGACTCGCACGATATCTTCGGCAAAGACGCCGAATGTGTCAAAGCCGCCGCCGTAGCTGTAGACATCGCGATACCGTGCCAGGAAAGGCTGACCGCCGTAGTCGAGGTAATGGACTGCTCCCGGGTACGCGTAAAAGCCCTCGCTCCTGGCGACGATGAATTGAGCTCCGAACTTGACATCGTGATCGGCCGCGAGAAAATCAGTGGCGTAGTGGCTGAGCTTCGCGCGAATATCCGTCTTTCGCTCGAGCGTCTCACCGAAGTAGAGGGCGCCCCCGCTGAATTCCCCCGTGGCGATGTCCAGGTGTACAGGAATCGTCTTGCTGCCGTTTACGGGCTCGAGTCCGGAGGTGAAGGACGCCGTCGAAGCCCGAAGCTCCAAGAGGGTGTCGGCATCGAGCACGTAGGTGAGCTCCGCCAGTGTTCCCGCGAAGCTCTCCCCAGATCGAGTTTCGGTCGTCTCGATCGGGACGAAGGAATTGGCGTCGCGGCTGGGATAGGACCAACGGTCGTTGTGAGCTGAGGACATGAGCCTGAGATCCGGTGTCACCTGCCAATTGAGCTTGGCGAAGACTCCGTCGACTTTGTCTTCCGAGGGAAAATGAGGATCGGCACCCGGTTGGGACTGGAAATCCCAATGGATGTTGAACCCTCCGAAAAACCAGGCGCGTTCCTTGGCCAAGGGACCCCCCGCGTGGGCGTTGAAGTCGTGATAGAGATCTCGCTCGAAGCCGGTCTCGACACTGGGGCAATTGCACGGCTCGAGAATGGGCTGAGCGGTAAGCGCGGACCACTGGCCGTAATAGGAAGAATCGAACCGGAATACATCCCCGCCCTGCCGCGTGACCACGTTGAAAACGCCCCCCATCAGGTTGCCGTGCTCGGCGGAAGCGCCCACGGCCTGGATCTCCAGCTCTTCCACCAGGTCGAGACTGGGGCGAGGTCGGGCGTTTCCGTAGCGCGGTGACGTCATGTCGGTACCGTCGATGAGATAGGTGCTCTCATTGATGCCCGCGCCCATCACGGTGAGGTTGCGCTCCTGGGTAGAGGTAGGTGAGGTCGCCGAGACACCGGGAGCCAGCTTGATCCAATCGTAGACGCTGACCCTGGGTACCGGGGTGTTCCGGATCGCGTCCGACTGGTAGTTCGTACTAAACCCGGGCTCCCTGGGGTCGATCAGGGGGGGTCGGCCGCTGACGACGACGGATTCCGTAATGGTTCGAAGCTCCAGCGTCACGTTCCTCTCGACCGTTCCGCCGACCTGGATCCGAATGCCGTCTTCCACGTAACTAGCGAACCCATCGGCCTCGATCTGAAGGCGATAGACGCCCGGCGCGAGCGTGAGAAACCGGAATTGTCCCTTCTCGTTCGTCTCTTCGGTCCACGGACCGCCCAGAAGGGCAGGTGACGTGATCGTGCCCGCCACGCCGCGCAGAGGCCCACCCGTCTCGTCGGTCACTGTGCCCCGGAGGCTCCCCGTAATGACCTGCGCGCGGGCCAGTCCCACACATGGGAGAACCAGAAACAGGACCGAAAGAACGTTTCTAGTGTTTGTCAGCACCAGTGTCGGGTCCCCGGATTGGATGCGCCGCAGAATTGCGGTACGAAAATTTGCTAACTCTTTATATTCCAACACGGACCGGCACCGCAAACTTTTGACTCGGAGAAGATTGACGCGGTCGTGGAGAGAGTAGACTCCGAGTTCGCGCCCCACGCGAAACGAATGACGGCGCTGCTTCTCGGGACGTTCTGGGTCTAGGGCACGCGGTTCGCGTGGCGCGAGAGGCGGTGTGATGCATCCGGATGCGAACGGAAGCTATGGCGGCGGCGAACCTATCGAGAACGTTGAGTGTTCATGTGTCGACGTCAGAACTCGATGAACAACAGTAAGAAGGGAAAACTTGCCATGAAGAAAAGATGGACCGGAGTGGTCCTCGCGATTGCGCTTTGCGTTCTTGCACTGCCGGGCGGCGTCGCGGCCGCCGAAGCGCCAGTTCTGAAGAGGGTTCTGGAAACCGGTGAGCTTCGGGTCGGACTTTCCGGCAGCCAGCCGCCGATGAACGCGAAGAGCCGGACAGGAGAGATCATCGGGCTCGAGCCCGAGCTCGCGACGATGCTGGCCGGCGCTTTCGGCGTCGAGCCAAAGTTCGTCGAGAAGCCCTTTCCGGAGCTCCTGGATGCGCTGAATCGGGGCGAAGTGGACATCGTGATGTCGTCCATGGCCATTACCGCCGAGCGAAGCGTCGACGTTTCCTTCGTCGGTCCGTACATGATCTCGGGCAAGTCGCTCTTGACGAACTCGAGGGCCATGGCTTCCGCCAACGCAGTCGGCGACGTCAACCGTGCGGACGTGAAGCTCGCCGCCCTGGCGAACTCCACCAGTGAGCGGTTCATCAAGCTCAACGCGCCGCAATCTACCTTCGTTCCCGTGCAGGACTATGACGCCGGCGTACAGATGGTTCTGAAAGACGAAGTGGACGCGCTCGTCGCTGACATGCCCATCTGCCTGCTCTCGATGCTCCGTTTCCCCAACCAGGGACTCGCCACGCTGGAGCGGCCTCTCAACGTGGAGCCCATCGGCATCGCCCTTTCACCTGACGATCCCCAGTTCAAGGAGCTTCTCGGAAACTACCTGACCGCCTTCGAGGGCACGGGAATCATGGATCGCCTTCGTAAGAAATGGCTCGAAGACGGCTCCTGGATCGCCGCGTTGCCCTGAAGCCACTCATGAGCTCGTTGAATCTCTATTCTCAAAAGGCCAGTACCGTCTGGATCATCGGCACCCAACCGGTCATACCTGCCGTATATGGAGTAAAGGCTCCGCTGTAAGGCGCTCCGTGAACGCGCATCAGCTCGGCGGTGAGCCACAAACGCTCGGTCGGAAGGAAATACCACTTCAAACCGCCGGCATACTCATAAGGGTTGGCGAATTGTCCGAAAACCTTCCCCCCGCGGGCATACAGCACCAGCGTCTTTGGAACGAGGAAGAGGCCCGCCGACAACTCAAAGCCGTGATCGAACGTCGATGCGAGGGGGAGCGGCCCGTCGGCAAGGAAGTCGTACACCCAGCGAAAGTAGTATTGCCCATTGACCGAAAACCCGCTCTTTTTGAGACCGCTGTCGATCGCCCACATTCTGTAGGTGGCTTCCTGGACAGTCACACCCGGAGCAAACGCTCCGGTCGCGAACGCAAGCACGCCGTCGGAATTGTAGATGGAAGTGTTGTCGGGACTTGTCTCGTCGATCTGTGAAAAGCGGTCTTCCCGGGACCTCGTAAGACTGGTTCCGATCCGAATGCGAGTGTTTTCGGAGGCGAAGTAGTCATCATACATCTGGCGCGATTTCCCCGGCTCCGAGTACGGTCCCAGCGGTTCCCACCAGACGCTGCCGGACAGCAGCAAATTCGTATCGATCTGATTTGCCGAGATATTCAAGGTATTGAGACCGTTGCCGACGAACGCCAAGTAGCTCAGACCCTTCAGGGGTTGTCCGTTCGCCCAGACTCCCTGGGTGAAGCCGGGGCGGAAGAAATTGTCCGCCATGCTCCGGTCGGTCGGTTGAAAAAACGGAAACGTGTTGACGAGCGATCGGCTGCCTGGAACGCCCGTGTACCCACCAGTGAGGGTAAGGGCGTCGTTGAATCGCCAGCCAATGTTCCCGGCAACGATGATGGAGGCGGCCCCGGCGGATGTCCAGACGGTGAGGCTATATTGCAGCTTCGGGTCGAACATGTAGCCGGCGAAGATGAACATCGAGCGATTGACCGTAATGTCATTGCGCCGATGAACCTCGCGAACAACTCCCAGATGGTCCGTGAAGGTTTCTTCGCTGTCGAGGGTGTTGAGATATCGAATCTGGGTATTGTTGTTGAACCTCAACAAGAATGGGACCTTCGCGTCCTCGGGATTCTCCCAGATGATGATTCCATCTCGATAGCGATCCGCCTGCTCCGGTTTTTCGACGGATGCTTGCTGTCCCGATACATTTCCTGCGCTTGGCGCCGGCATTGGGGCATTCGCATCTGCTGCCACTGGCTCCCCGGCGTCTGCGACCTGCGATGGCCCGCCAGACGGCACAGCAGCGGTTGGGATGCCATCAAGCCGTCGTTGCATACGGTCGATCTGCTCCAGCAGTGCCTTTTGCTGCTCCTCCATCCTGCGAAGCAGTTCTCGAATCACCGCGTTCTCTGCCTTCAACGTGTCGACTTCGCTCGTCAGGTCGCTCGGTCGGGGTGCTTCGTCAGCGAGCTTGTTCTCGGGACTGCCTGGTTCGGAAGCGGTGGCTTCGGAGCTACTCGATCGAGGTCCCTGCGAGGGGGCGACTTCCTTTTGTTGGCTGTCTGGCGGAGTTCCCTGGGACTGTGCGAAGGCAGAACCCTCAAACCACGTGAGTGAGGTCCACACCAGTGCGACAACGAGCTTGATGTGCATAGCGTGTCTGGGCAATGAAACCTCCGTCTTACAGTGCGGAACCGTACGAGCCGAACGACCGCGCGACGCTTTCCCAAACGAGCGCCGATTCAATCGCGCAGGTCAGCGTTTCGCGGTCGAGACCGATTAGTTCTCTCGCCTCCCGTCAACAGAGGACGAGGTTCTGAGCCAGACCGGCTTCGCTCGTCTCTTTGTACTTCGTACTCATGTCCCGGCCGGTGTCGGCCAGGGTCTTGATCGTCGTGTCCAGATCCACGCGGTGCCGTGACGCGATTTCGTTGGTCGCAATCAGGGCCGCCACCCAGGCTTTCACGGCACCGAAGGCGCAACGCTCGATGCAGGGCACCTGCACATATCCGGCCACCGGGTCACAGGTCATGCCGAGGTGATGCTCGAGCGCCGATTCCGCCGCGTTCTCGATGACCAGCGGCGAGCTGCCCACGACCTGCGCGATAAACGCTGCGGACATCGCGGATGCGACGCCGATCTCGGACTGGCAGCCCCCTTCGGCTCCGGAGAGGGTGGCGTTGTGTTTGCACAGATAACCGATCGCCGCACCGGCCAGCAGACCCTCGCGGACTTTCTCGATAGGCAGTTGCCGCTGGCTCTCCACCAGGGCGTAGACGATGGCGGGCATCACACCGGCCGAACCACCCGTCGGGGCGGTGATGACCAGGTGTCCGCGGGCATTCTCCTCCGAGGCCGCGAGGGCGAAAGCGGAAACCTGTCCAATGGCGCGGTCGCTCTCATATCGGCGCTCCTGTGCCCGCTTGAAAACGGTGGCCGCTTTCGAGTGCAGTTTGATGGGGCCCGGCAGTACGCCTTCCTCCACCGAAAGGCCCGTTTTTACGGTCGCGATCATCGCGCCGGAAATTTTGTCCAGGAACGCGTTGATCTGTTCCTCGGTCTTGCCGGAAACGGCGACCTCGTTGGCCATCATCACCTGCGCGATGGACAGTTTGTTCTTCTCCGCGTGCTCGCGCAGCTCCTTCATGGTCGCATAGGGGTACTTGGGCTGTCCTTTCTTCGGCGGCGTGTAGCCCTTCCACTCGTAGAACCCGCCACCAGGCGAGTAATACTCCAGCTCGTAGACCGGCTGGTTTCCGGCCATGAGCTTACACGTCATGGTGTTCGGGTGGGGAAACTCGCCCTTGGGCGAGTCATAGATGATGTCCGCCAGTGTCAGCTCGAACGTCTTGTCCCCCAGTTTCACCGGGTAGGTTTGGTCTGGCTTGGCAATCATCCCGTCGAGGAACAGTGGGTCGACCGTGGCCGGCTCCTGGCCGATCAATCCGGCCAGTGCGGCGCGCTCGGTGCCATGGCCCTTGCCGGTGGCGCTCAGGCTGCCGAAAAGGTGGACCTTGAGACCGGTCGCCTTGGCCAGTTGGTCGGCCGGCAGCTTGGTGCAGCGCTGGTAAAAGTCATAAGTGATGCGCATCGGCCCGATGGTATGCGAGCTCGAAGGCCCGGGGCCGACTTTGTAGAACTCGTCCACCACGGTCATGACCGGGCCCTTGGATTTCTTCACCACGTTGAGGTCGGGCGAAAGCGGGCGGGAGCCCAGTTTTTCTCCCGATGCTTCCTGCGCGGCCTGAGCGGCGCGCGCTTCGGGAGTCCAGGCGGTGCCGGTCATCACGGCCGCGGCGCCGATGACGGCGTTGCGTATGAGAAAAGCCCGGCGGTCGATGTTCGAGTTGGTGCTATCCGCGGACAGTTCCGGGACCAAGGTATCGTTTTCTGATGATCGTGTCTTCATTACCGTGTCCTCTCTATCTGGGTGTTTTTGTCAGCGTCCGTTCCAAAGCTGAGTCCTCTCCCGTCGCGGGCCAAGTCCGATCGAGCAGGTATCGCCGCCTCCGATGATCGTTTGCTGGCTCAGGGAGTATGGCGAGCGGATGTGGATCGGAAAGAACAAGAAGAGGACCTCTCTTTATGCCAAAGGATCATAATGGAACGCGATCGATCGAGGCCCTCGAAAAACTACGGGCTCGAGTGCCCAAAAACTACCAGTCCCGGTCGAAATTCGTAGTGACAGGGACGCTCGCCTTCCACCCTGCGAGATCGCCTTCCCGAAATTTCGGTAAGCAGCCGTCCTCTTTGTTCTCGTAGATTTACGAGTTCCCGGTTCGTCGGCCTTCCTTATAGCCTCTTTCGCGTCAGGCCGAGGCTTGGGGACCGTCCGGAACGAGAGAGGCACGGTGAATAATCAAGGGGACGGATGCGAGCGTCCCTGGTCGATCCTTCTCGCGGGAGTCAAGGAGTTAGACTGGCGTCTTTTACCGAGCGGTGGCTCGGGCTCCCGTACCCAAGCCGTATTGCGCGTTCTTCGGAGGGCGTTCGTTGCTCCAGCAGGCGCATTGCGAAGCCCGAGCAGGTCGTCACTGTCGTCGCCCGCGAGCACGCGGGCTACTGGAGCCACCAGATCGGTGGAGCACTCGCTCGGGGAGCGGTCACGCAGCCGGTGAACCGCGATACGGCGGCAGGGATATTTCTTCCTCTCGCGAGAGTCCGAGCGTCGAGCCCCGAGGCGACGGTCGCGGTCTTCCCATCAGATCACTTCGTGCATCCGCGGGGGCGCTTCCTCGAGACTTCTCTGGAGCGACTGGGGGAGAGTGGAGCGGATCGCGGAGACGCTCGCGAGGCTGGGAAGAAAGCCGTCGAGGCGGGAGAGGCGAAATCGCTCACGATCGAAGGCTGAGAGGAGAAGAATCATGACGAACCGCCCACCCGAACGACGCCGGACTGCGGGCTGATGAAAAAGTACGGGTCAGCCTGCCGAGCGGTGCCCAAAACGTCTGCCGCGAGATCGGCGCGAATCGTCCGCATCGGGCTGCTTCGTGGGCATGAGATGTGAGCACGCAGTGCGAATAAGCGCCGCGGAGGCCGAGCCGTGGCGGCCGGACGATCGTGGGTCCCGCCACGGCATTGAGCACTTTGAGGAGGATCCCAATGACGACGACTGACGGACAATCTGGCAACCCACCCAAGGCGCGCCCGCCGCACGAGGCAACGGCGAACACCGCCGCTGCCGCCGCAGTGGTTCCCTCACAGCGCGTCGCCACCATCGACTGGATGCGCGGCTTCGTCATGGTGCTGATGATCATCGATCACGCGTCCATGGCGTTCGACGGAACGCACGTGGCAACGGACTCGGCTTACTATCCGGACGCAACCACGCTGACGCAGTCGGCGTTCGAGTTCCTGACGCGCTGGATGACACACCTCTGTGCGCCGACATTCGTGTTTCTAGCAGGCACCTCGCTCGCATTGAGCATCGAGCGGCGGGTGGCCCGAGGGGTCGCGGCTTCGGAGATCGACCGGAGCATCCTGACGCGCGGGGCAATCATCGCTGTCCTCGACCTGACAGTCATCTCGCTGGGCTCCGGCCATTGGAATTTCGGCGTGCTCTATGCCATCGGCCTGTCGATGATCTGCATGACCTGGCTGCGTCGGCTGCCGAGCTGGGGACTCTGCGCTGGCGCGCTCGGCTGGATGGCACTGGGAGAGCTCGTCACCGGCGCAGTCTGGAGTCCGCCGGGTAGCTCGTCGGTCCTGGCGGCACTCACGGTGGCCAGCTACCGGAGCGACAATCTGACCATCCACTACCCGCTCGTCCCATGGCTCGCGATCATGATGCTCGGCTGGGTGTTCGGCCGGCATCTGATTCGCTACGCGGGCGGTGGCAGCCGCGTCTCCGGCAAAGCCGTCCTCTGGGTCGCGGGCATCACCGGTATCGTCGTTTTCCTGGTGGTTCGCTATTACGCCGGCTACGGCGACATGTTCCTGCCCCGGGCCGACGATTCCTGGCAACAGTGGCTGCACGTCAGCAAGTACCCGCCCTCGTTGAGCTACGCGGCGCTGGAACTGGGCATCCTGTACCTGTGTCTCGCGGCCTTGCGCACGCTCGAGCCACGAATCGGCGTTCGGCCGAACGGGGTCCTGCTGGTGTTCGGCGAAACGGCGATGTTCTACTATCTGGTGCACCGGATGGTGCTAGAGGTACCGGCGACCTGGTTCGGGTTGCGCGGCGTCGGCGACATCACGACGACGTACGTGGTGGCAGCGGTCCTTCTCGTCGTGCTGTATCCGGCGTGTCTCTGGTATCGCGGGTTCAAGAAAGCGCATCGGGACTCCATTCTCCAGTACTTCTGAAGGACCTTACGGTTTGGACGAAACATAATGCTCGAGGACCAAGACCGTTATCCCTTCGGCCCCCAGACGCTTCAGACGATCGTCGCTGGTCACGAACGCCTTTGCTCCCTCCTGCATGGCCGTGGCCACCAGCAACGCATCAGGCGTCCTGATTCGATATCTTCCCCGCAGTTGCGCGACTACTGCGTTCACGAGGACTTCGGTGGTGACGAAGCTCTTCGGTGCCGATACCCTTGCGACGAAACCATGGCCTCGAGGGCAACTTGACGATTACCACCAAACGGTCTCGGCGTGTGAAAGCCGCGTGTACTCGTCGCCGTTTGCGTGGTTCACCATGATTCCCCCCTCTTGCCTTGCGTTCTTCACTGTTGTTGTGCCATGTTGAGCGCGGGGTGTGCTCGTTCACGACCTCGACACGCCTCTCATGTGAATAGGCACTTCCGACCAGATTTTCGCCGAACTTGATAACCGACATGATCCTGGAGGCTATCGCCCGCGGGTGGGAGAACTTCATCGCCCGGCCGGATGGGCCGCTGAACATAAGGTTTCTTATACAGCCCGCGATGGCGATCGGCATCGCCGTAAGGGCTGGTCTGAGGGACGCCAGAGAGGGCCGGCCAGCCTTTCTGTGGGAGGTGTTCACGAACCCTGCACACCGACGGGATCTTTTGCGGGGCGGGTGGAAAGACGGGCGTCGGCTGTTCCTGCTCTCCGTGATTCTCGACGCCATCTATCAGATTGTCGTTCACCAGTACATTTATATCTTCGAGCTGCTGTTCACGGCGACGCTCCTCGCACTCGTGCCGTATTTCGTCCTGCGCGGTCCCGTGAATCGTCTTGCGCGGCTCATCTCGGGGGGACAGCGGGCGGACTGAATGGAGGAGATGGGGCCAAGCTCTCGGCCTCTCTCAAATTGAGCGTGGGGGCACGCGCTCGCCGCTTCTGAGCGCCGCGCTCAGAAGCGGATCGCAGCGGAGATCTGCAGCGAGAGACCCTGGAAGGTGGATCGGCTCCTGACCTCTGTCAGGTACTTGAGCCCGAGGCTTGCCTTCTGTGCCGGCAGCATCAGGTTCACAGCAACGCCGACGGCGCTCACACTGTAACGCGCCCCCGATTCCTCGGCGGTCAGGCCGGGTCCGGTCTTGCCCGTAGTCTGCCACTGGCTGTAGCCGATCAGGCCGACCTGCAGCTGCAGGCTCTCCCGGAGCCGGAGGGTGCGCGTGAGCGAGTAGTCGAGATCGAGAGTCTCTCCGGGATGAATCCCCGTGTCCTGCTGTGTGCCGTGGAGCTCGTACATGACGAAGGCCGAGAGCGCAGTCCTCTCGTCGCTCGTCGGGTAGAAAGTCAGCCCACTCGAAGGGGCATGCGTCCAGTAGCCGGAGCCTACGTTGTCGGAGGCCCCAGCCTCGAAGCGTCCCGTGGGCGCGAGGACGCCGTAGGCCAGCCGGAAGCTTGCCCGTCGGGTTTGCCACCCCAGGATGAACGGCTGGCAGAAGAAGTCACCGAACCCGCCTCCGCTCCCGAGTGGCCCCACGGCATCGGAGGCGAGCGAGTTGTTGGAGAAGAGAAAGGTGGCCGTGGCCGAGAACCGCGCTCCGCCGAGGACCTGGTTCCGGCTCACCCAGGCAAGCGTGTTGAGGTCGATCATGACGGCGTGCTCGCCGGTGGCCACCAGTTCGCCCTCTGGGCCTCGTAGCTCATCCCGCGAGTTGAAGATGAAGAGGTTCGAGTACGTGAGCCCGGGGTCCGGGGTGACGCCGGCGTTGGTCGCGTTCATGCCGCTCGGGTAGACACCCCTGACCTGCGCGGGCGCCGGCGCAGGGGCGACCGCAGCTGCAATGAACCCGAGCAGGATCGCCGCGTTCGAATGACCGCCGACCAAATGACGTGGCAGGAATCCGGGCCCGCGCACGCTTCTAGGTCGGCTCGCACGTATGCGGCGCCTGTTGCCAGGCGAGGTCGAGGCCCGCCTGCCGGGCAGCGCGGTAGGCCGCGCGCCCGAGAATCCCGCCGTAGGTGGGGAATGAGAGAGGAACCTGGGCCAGCTCATCCACGCGCATGCCGGCGGCGATGGCAATCGCGGCTATCTGGGCGATTTCAACCGCACGCTCGCCAACGACGTGGCAGCCCAGGATTTCGTAGGTCGCGGAATCGACGACGAGCTTACAGAACCCGAATGTCCGCCCATCGATGATGGTGCGCGTGGTCGAGTCGAAGCGTACCACCCCTGTCACGACATCGTGTGCTTCACGGGCCTTCGCCTCGGTCAGCCCTACCTGGGCATACTCTGGATCGGTGAGGCTGCCGATGGGACTCACCTGGTCCCCGAGCTGCATCGTTGGGCCCCGCACGGCGTTGGTGGCTGCCACGAAGCCGTCCTGTATCGCCTGCGGGACAAGCATCAGGCGACCGGTGACGTCCCCAGCGGCGAAGATGTGAGGCGAAGAGGTCCTCAGGTAATCATCGACTCGCACGAAACCACGTCTATCCATCGCCACGCCCGCCGTCTCGAGGCTCAAACCGGCGGTATTGGCTATCCAGCCCACGGCAACGACCGCAAGCGCTGCCTCGACGCTCTCTTGCAGGTCACCTTCCGAGAAGTTCATCCGCACGCCGCCCGGCGTCTTCTCGAAAGAGTCGATTCTGCCGAAGTTCTCGTGAACCACGATTCCTGAGTCGCGAAACGCGGCCGCGACCGCAGCCGACACATCGACGTCCTCTGTGGGAAGAATGCGAGGGCCCGATTGGAAGAGCTGGACTCGCGAGCCGAAGGCGTTGAAGATGGATGCGACCTGCGCTCCGGTTGCACCCCCTCCAATGACCAGCATGGACGGGGGTACGGACCCGAGACTCCAGGCGTCGGAGTGCGTGGCCAAAAACTCGGACCCGGGGATTTCGAGTCGCCGGCTCACTCCGCCTGTGCAAAGGATGATCTTCTCCCCCTCCAGCCGGAGTCCGTTCCTGGTCTCGATCACGTGCGGCCCGGTGAAACGCGCGGCACCGGCCCGCTCGTGGACCGTTACTCCCGCCGAATCCACCTGCCCGCGGAAAACAGAATGTGCGCGCACATCCTCGACGACCGCGATCACGCGCGAGAGGAGCTTGGAGTAGTCCAGTACAGGCTCGCTCACGGTGATCCCGTACAGATCGAGCTGACGGGCATCTCGGATCAACCGGGCCGCATGGGCCAGCGTCCGCACCGGAACTGGACCGTCATTGGCCGCCATCCCGCCGAAGTCGTCACGGGTGACGAGCGCTGTTTTCGCACCCAGGTCTGCCGCGCGGAGCGACGCCAGAACACCCGCGGGTCCGGCGCCGACCACGATGACGTCGAACACCGGAGACCCGTTCCTAGGTTTGAAGCTCGGAGAGCCAGCGCAGGGCCCGCAGTCCCGGCATGAATCCGTATTCACCGCCCTTGGTGACGACGAACTGCGGGAGACCCTGCAGGCGCTTTCGAACCGGGCGCCGGGGGACGGTGAAGCCCGTGCCTCCGTCGTTCGATCCGACGATGGGGTCCCTATCGTCGCCCGCCCCGAAGAAGACGCCGTCATTGATCCATTGAGACTGAACGAACTCGAACTGCCGCCCGAGATACGCTCCGACGAACGCGAACATCAATCCCCGGTCGGCGCCGTCGTCTTCCAAGACTCCCTCCGGAAGCGGCGGACCATAAGCCGTTCCACGCCGGATCATTCGGTGCAACCGGACGACGCCTGCCACGGATGTGTCGCGCGGGTTCGTCCGCCGGATGTGCGAGCCCCCCGGAGTCTTGAACCCCGCCGGGTCATCGTCTCGATAGAGGAAATCGTTGTTGCGTCGAGGGTCAGAGCCCAGCTCGGGATCGTCGTGGAGCGGACATAGTGCCAGTGGCGCGCCGCTCCGCCAGCGCCCCATCATCTTCGCCGCCAGAAGTTCCTCGTCCTCCGGAGTAGTCGCGTTCTCTTTCAGGTACCGGCGGAATGCTGCCACACGTTGGTGCAGCTTGCGAAAGGCGATGTAGGTTCCGTTCTTGCCCAGGACCTCGGGGCGAGTCGTCTGCGTGCCACCCATCTCGTCCCGATAACCCAGTATGAACTCGCCCGCCTTGAGGGGCTCTTCCCGGGGATTGCTTCCAGGGATACCGGTCCCCTCGATCGCGGGATGGCTGATACCGTCCCGGTATCCGAAGGGCTCCTTGTCGGTGGCGAGCGCGTGGCAGTCTTGGCGCCAGACCGCCGTGATGCCCGGGAGCGCCTCGTGCGTCTTCCGAGCACGGTCGAGCGCCGCTTCGAGCCGCTCCGTGTCCGGCGAGACGGCGACGAGCACGACATGGACGTCCGAGGTTCCGAGAGGCGGTTCCCAGTTTTCGGGGCTGCTCTCGACCGTGTCGCCCAGCTCCTTGGCTCGCGCGGCCATCCCCTGTTGGAACTCCCATGCGAAGCTCGAGAGAGAATCCTGCGGCACGCCAAGGGCCTTGAGCCCCTGGTAGGTTAGAGCAACGCTCACCCAGGTGTCGGCCAAAGGGCTCGTCGGTTCCGCAGCGGGAGTCACGACTCCTGCCACCCGCCCCATCAATTCCCGCCCTCCCTTGGGATCGTCGATGCGGAGCACGATGTAGGTCGCCGCGTACGGACTGGGCCGCGGGCGAACGACTCCGCTCTGGATGTCATCGAGCTCGAGCTTGACGTTCGCTTCTCCGGTCATTGGTCTACTCCTTTCGGAGCGGTTCAGGAAGCGGTGACGAGATTCTTCCAAAAACGCTCGAGGCTTTCGTCGCGACCGAACAAGGTGCTGAAAAGGGTCGAGTCCGCCAGCAGCACGTCGCCTGCGCGATCTCCGGAGGGAGGCATCCAGAGGAAGATGTTGAACTCTCGATTTCCGGCTTCGGTGAACGGATGCGGTCTCGACATGTCTATGGGCTGCCTCGCGAGAACATGAACGGACTTGCTGTCATCCGTCGTCACGGCATAGTGCGGCATGTGCATATGGAAGTTGAGGGTGGTCACTCCCTCGAGCCAGCCTCTGGTGTCGAGATCCCGCGCAACCGACAGGGGAGCGAGCTCCTTGCTGCCGGGGACCCGAGCGGGACGGAGCGCGTGGCGATTCTCGACCGGCACGTCGAGTCCTCGCATCAGGGATCGCGTGTACTTTCCAAAGCGTTGCTGACGGGGGACGAGGGCATCGCCGTGGTGGTGGTACTCCATGTCGCGCACTTTCGGGTCGTCCGAAACTCCGACCTCATGGTGAGGGCCGAGGACCAGGCAGGTTCCTTCGCGTTCGAGAAACTGCCGAACCGCCTCGATTTCTTCCGGCGCCGCCTCCTGATCCGTGATCATATGGTCCAGCCCGAAGATGAAAAGCGTGTCTGCGTCGTCCAGTACGCGCTCGTCGAGCGGAAGCTTGAAACCTGCGTGGTCGATCCGCTGAAACACTGGGACAACGTGTTCCGTCGTCTCACCGACGAATTCCTGGAAGGGCGCCCAGGCCCAGAAAAACAACTCGAGCGCTCCCGCGATTCCCTGCTGGAACTGAAGAGGGTCCGACCACTCGGGTCCCTCATAAGCCGGCCATGCGACGCGCCGGACCTCGGTCATCGTCGAGAATCGGTTGTCGAGCTCGGACGGATTGCGGCCGGCCTCGGCCGGGTAGCTCCAGGAAACGTATACGCTCACTCGCCGCCGCCCTGGAACCCGTTTCCGGGGCGCATGGTTCTGGTTGTACGTCCGGGCCGCTCGCTTTTCGCTCATTTCTCTCTCCTCGTCGACGTGGCCCTAACGCGAATTCCGACTCGACCGCTGGCGGAGGATGCCTGGCACCCGAAGCGTGTCGGGCCTTCGTGCCGAAAGGCACTCGTCACTGCAACTGGTCGAGCATCTCGGTCAATGCGCTCTTGATCTTGAGGGCCTTCTTGATCTCGTCGGCCGTGAAATACGGATACTCTCCGTACTCGATGAAGCTGGGGCAGTGGTGCTCCCGGACGAACTTGATGAAGCCTTCTGGGTTCGTTTTCCAGTCCTCGGGAAAGCCTTCGAGGTTCTCGAATGCCGTGTCGACGCCGGACTTCGTGAAGAGAGCGACCGCGTCCTCGGTGTATTTGTCGAAATCGGTATCAAAGATCCCCTGGTACATGAACCGCGTGTCGTTGTCGAAGAGCACCCAGCGCAAGTAATGAAGCTTCAGAGGCGCGAGCATGTAGGGGTCGGCCTCCAACGCTGCCGCCAGCTTTTTTCCGTAGTTGCGGATGGTCTCTACCCTCCCCGGTTTGACCTTTGCGATAATCGTGAACCCGTAACAGGCGGGCGTTTTGGGGAAGATCGGCCCGTATTTCCCTTGTTCGAGATGGTCGGTCTCCTTCGGTATGACGACTGCCTGTGGCTTGATCTCCATGTGCAAGCTCCTTTCTGACGAACGCCGAGCATCAACCCTCCACGAACGAGGTAGGAGGCCACGACGCCCGCGCGAAAACGGACCCTTTCTCGAGACGGCCCCGAATCGTTTCCTCCGCGCGCTCCACAGCCAGGTGGATTCCTGAGAGCGGGGAGAGTATGTCATGGGCGGTAGCGATGGGGAACTGGGAAAACTACGAGGCGGATAGGAGGAAATTACGAGTCCCATTCCAACAATTGGTGCTAAGTCGAGCCCTGGATCCGAAGGATAAGAAATTTGCCTCCGAGAAGCGCTCCCGTGCTCGGAACGTCGTGCGACCAGGGTCTCATCACCTCCAACCATGGGGCTCCATCGCTACGGACGACCTGCGACCGATCGCTCGGACATTAGAAGTACCACTGCTCACACAGGCTCACGTCGTACTCAAGGCGCGATAGGGCCTACCGAGGTCGCCGAACAGCCAAATGAGGCGTTCGCAGTGATTTGCCGCGGCGAGCAAGTGCATGCGCGTTTCCGGCTCCAGCCCGCTGTCCTCCGTGAGATAAGCCTTGCGGACACGCGTCATCCCGTCCTCCGAAGTCATTTTCGCGAGGAGCTCCATGTCCACCTCGGAGCGCTCCCGACCGACGTCGAGAAGGGTCAGCAGAATCGCATCCAGGCCGTCGATGGCCACGCGGGCGAAGCGCTTGCCACGCGAGCCGCCCCCGATTTTGTCGAGCGCCTCCGCGAGTCCGTGGAGCTCGCCATCGGCCGTTTCGAGGCCGTGCTGAAGCTTCATGACACCGTTCAGCCGGTCGTAGACCTCCGCAGCGAGTCGATGGCGTTGAGATACTTCCGAAATCGCTTCACGAATCTCGGCCGCGAGCGCCTGGAAGGCATCGTAGAGGGCCGACCGCCGCAGCCTGTCGCCTCCAGGCCGCATCGCGTCGAACGATTTCGAGAGAATCTCGATCAGCCGCAGCTGTTCGAGCTCGATGAGCCCGAGGGCGCTGTGCGGATCGTCCGTCGCGCGCTCGTAAAGATACTTCGGTTTCGAGGCCTGCTCTTCGACGGTCGGGGGATAGATGCGGGCGAGCAGTCCACCCCAGACGCTGAGCGTCGCCAGGACGATGACTCCCGGCACGATATTGAACAACAGATTCACGATCCCGAGCTGCATCTCCATGCTGTCCGTGAAACGAGCCGCCAGAGCGGCGGTCAGCGGGACGCCGTAAAACGTTTCGAGACAAAAGGCGGGCACGAGAATGAGCTCGCCGAGAAGGTTGAAACCCGCCTGAAACGTCGCGACCTGCTTCGATTCGCCCGTCAGTCCGGATGCGAGCGCCATCGTGAGTCCGGCGGATCCGAGCTTCGAGCCGTAAGCAATCATGATGGACTGTTCGAGCGAGAACACTCCCGCCTGGAGAAATGCGATGGCCAAAACCACCACGGCGAGGGCGGACTGCACGACGAAGCTGAGAATCGCGCCGATGACGAAACCGATCATGACGGAGACGCGCGTGTATTCGAGCGCCCCCGTGAACCACGTCATGTCGGCGAGTGGTGCGACTCCTGCCTGCGTGGTGTTGAGGCCGAGGAAGAGCATTCCCACTCCGAAAGCGACTCCGGCTACCGTGCGCAGACTGCCCGCGCGCTCACTGGAGTAAAAGAGCCCGGCGAGACCCAGAAGCAGGAAGACGGCGAGCTTGATGTCGAAGATCAAAACGAGCACCATGACACCGCCGAACATGTTGATGCCGACGAGAATGGGAAAGATCTGGCGGACCCTCATCATTCCCGCTCGGAGGGTTCCGATGAGGATGAACGTCGCCGCTGCGGCGCTCTGAGTGATCGTGATGAACACGCCACCCCAGAGAACTCCGAGCAAAGGGCTCAACGTCAACTCCGCGATGTTCTCTCGCAGGCGCCGTCCACTGAGGAGCTTGAGGTTCTCGGTAAGGAGGTTCAGACCTACAAAAAAGAGCCCGAGCCCCGCGAGAAGAGATGCTAAGACGACAAGCATTCCGCCGAAGGAAGCGATCAGAATCCTTCGAGTGCGGCTTCCTCCGTAGGGAAGACGCTCAGGATCGCGGTGAAGCCCGAAATCTCGAACACTTGATTCACCATCTCGTTAAGGTTCGAGATGCGAAGATCTCCGTCCGTTCTGCGGAGCCGCTTCGCCGTTGCGAGCAACACGCGTAGCCCGGCGCTGCTGACGAAGGCGACTCGGGCCAAGTTGACGAGAATCTTCGTCGTTCCTGAGTCGATCAGCTCGTTTAGCGTTTGCTCCGCCAGATCCGCGGTATTCGTGTCGAGATTCCCCTCCAAGTGTACCAGCGCCACGGACTCGACGACGTTTGTCGTTATGTTCAACAAAGCGCACCTACGGCGTCACCGTCATCCTGTATTTGACGATAGGGGCGAAGTCGCCCGATAACGAATCGGACGGCATTTCCGATCGAGATGTTTACCAAGACGTAGCACCGCCGCCGAAACGAGCAAGGAGCCGAAGAGGAGAACGCAGGGAGTCCTTTGGGTCACGATCACCTCCACACGACGGGGCTCGAAGTGGAACGAGATACTATCACTTCCGACCGGGAACGGTTTTAGCAGCTGATTCGGTGTCGGCTCCAGAGAAGTGCGGAGCGTCTACCGGACGGGCTTGGGCGTATAACGTAAGTTACGGTTGCTGGGAGACGTCCCCGTGATCGGAGACCTTTCGTATCTCGTCCTGTCAACGACGAGCGTGACCCGAGCGGCGGAGGTACGCCTCGAGATAGAGCTTCTCGTAATCTGCGGCAGAGCGGTTCCACGAGAAGTCTTGGAGCATGGCGCGCTGCCGCATGGTTTTCAGATGATGGGGGCGATCGTAGAAGGTGGACGCGGCCCAGCCAATGGTGTCGGCCAGGCTACCTGAATTCAGGTCGTGAAAAACGAATCCCGTTCCGCCGCCGTTCCTCTCGTCGTAGTTGGCAACCGTGTCGACGAGGCCGCCCGTGGCGCGCACGACGGGAAGAGTCCCGTAGCGAAGGCTGTAGAGCTGGTTGAGGCCGCACGGCTCGAACCGCGACGGCATCACGAAAAAGTCCGCACCCGCCTCGATGCGATGGGCCAGCCCGTTGTCGAAACCGATATGCACTCGAAACCGATCACCCTGGAGCCTCGCAACTTCGGTGAAGAACTGCTCGGCGGCCGCCTCACCGCTGCCGAGAAGCACCCACTGGACGTCCCACTCGAGGATCCTTGGAAGCGCTTGGGCGAGCACATCCAGCCCCTTTTGAGGCGTGAGGCGGGCGACGACGCTGAAAATCGGAACGTCCGCCCGCACCGGTAGGCCCATTTCTCGTTGCAGCGCCGCTTTGCAGACCGCCTTGCCCGAGAGATTCTTCGCGTCATACGAACGGGCTAGAAACGGATCCTTCGCCGGGTCCCACTCGTCGGTGTCGATCCCGTTGAGGATGCCCCTGAGCGAGTCATGTCGGTGGGCGAGCACGCCGTCGAGCCCGAATCCGTACGCCGGAAGCTGGATTTCTCTCGCGTAATTCGGGCTCACCGTGGACAACATCGTGCAGTGCTGTATTCCACCCTTCATCAGGTTCAGCTCGCCGAAGTGCTCGAGCTCGTCCGGCTGGAAGTGGCCGGGGCCGAGGCCCGTGATGAAGTAGGCTCCGCTCTCGAAGATACCCTGATGAGCCATGTTGTGAATCGTGAAGACGGTCGCCGCTCCTTCGAGCGGTGAGCCCCGTCCCAAGATATTGACGTACGCGGGCACGAGGGCCGTTTGCCAGTCGTGAGCGTGGACGACATCGGGCACGAACCCGAGGACCTTGGCGAGCTCGAGCGCGGCCCGTGACAGAAAGGTGAAGCGCTCCAGATTGTCGGCATACGCGTCCTCGGGAGGCCCGTAGAGGTGGGGCCGGTCGAAATAGCCGCGATGTTCCACGAAATAGACGGGAACGGCCGATCCGGGCAGTCGCCCCAGCCGCACCGCCGCGCGCCCCTCTCCGTAGTACATGGGCACCGGCAGAACTCCTTCCAACCTCTCTAGCTCGTCCCACTGGATCCCCCGATACAGAGGCATGACGATCCGTACGTCCATGCCTCGATTCTCTAACGCCTTGGGCAGTGATCCGACCACGTCGCCGAGACCTCCCGTCTTCAGGAAGCCGGCGGCCTCCGAGGCAACCCACAAAACTCGCAGGGGAGGCATCGGGTCTCGACGTGCGTCCTTCGCCGATTCAGGTGGCGAAGACACGGTAGTCGATTTGGGGAAAGAGGTTGTCTCGATCCTCGAGCTCGGTCAGGAAGGACTCGCTGATCTTTCGACCCTTGATGTCGTCGTACAGCCGGTTGAAAGCCAGGATGTGCTCGTTGAAACGGCGCGTCGCGTACTCGACGGTCGTCCCGGTGGACATGATGAACGCCCAATCGCTCGATTCTGCCAGCAGAAGCTCCCGGGACGCCTGGCGAAGAGCGCGACGCGTAAGGGCGTCGCTCTGGTCGAGATGCTCCCGAGCGAGCTCCACCATCCGCGCACCCGCCATGTGAACGTGAGGCCACGTCCAGGCGTTCGATTCGTTGAGCCATTGCTCGTTGAATCCTTTTAGACCCCATGAGGAGAGCGACGGAGTGAGCCGCTGATTCGTCGGGAAACGATCCAGGTACTCGCCCGGCGTCATACACTCGACCACGTTCTGATCGTAATGGAGTTGCCGAAACACGTCGCCGAGAAAGATCGGCCCCTCGAACCACCAGTGGCCGAAAAGCTCGGCGTCATACGGGCTCACGATGATCGGCGGCCGGTCCATTCCGGAAGCCAGTCGTTCGACCTGCTTCTCCAGGTTCCCGCGGAAGTGGGAGGCGTGAAGACCGGCTCGGCCCCGGGCGGCGTCGGGTTCGTATACCCACTTATCGTGGAGGTGCTGATGGGTGATGGCGTGGTACTTGTAGCCGGTGTAGAGGCGGTGGCCTTCTGGATGCACGAAGGGTCCGATTTGATCGAGAGGCAAATCGAAGCCGATGTCGCGGTAGAAGTCACGGTACTGGGGATCGCCGGGGTAGCCGTGCTCGGCGCTCCATACCTGCTCGGAGGAATCCGTGTCCCGAGCGAACGCAGCGACGCCGGAGGGACAGTAAACCGGAGCGTAAACGCCGTACACGGGCTCGGCGTCTCCGTGGAGAATCGCGTGCGCGTCCACGACGAAGTATCGCACCGCGGCCTCTCGCAGGAGCTCGTCGACGCCCGGCACGTAGCCGCACTCTCCGAGCCACATTCCGCGCGGGGGCTCTCCGAAGTACTGCGCGTAGAGGTCGGCAGCCACGTCGACCTGGGCGCGCATCGCGGACCAGTTCCCGTCCATGAGCGGAAAAAAGGCGTGTGTCGCAGTCGACGTGATGACCTCGAGGTGCTTCGAGTCCTGGAGCTTTCTGAAGGCGGCGATCAGGTTCCCGCCGTGATAGCGCCAGGTGTTGCGCAGGCTCTCGAAGCGGGAGCGGTACATGAGCGCCAGTCGCTGGTAGTAAGGCTCTTTCTCGGTGCGCTCGATCTCGATTTCGCCAAGGCGAATCAACTCGTTCAAATAATGGGCCGTCCGCTCCTGGAGCAGGTCGTCGGCGAGCATGCTCAGAAGTGGGGGAGAGAGGGACACGGTGCAGCGAAATGGGACACCGTCTTTGACCAGTCCTTCGAACATCTGAAGGAGCGGAAGGTAGGTGCCGGTTATCGCCTCGTAGAGCCAGCGCTCTTCCATGACCGTGGGGTCGCGGGGATGCCGGACGAAAGGCAGGTGAGCGTGGAGGACGAGAGCGAAGTAACCACCGGGCATTAATGTGGAGCTACTGGCGTCGCGCGCGCACTTCGCTGGCTCCACCGCGCCGTCGCTCACTGGCGCCCAGGAAGCGTTTCTCGCTCGCACCCCGCGAGGAGAGCTCGCTCGCCCCGCGCAACCGCCGCTCGCTCGCTCCGCGCAACCGCCACTCGCTCGCCCCCATGAAGAGACGCTCGCTGGCCCCGCCCCACCGGCGCTCGCTCGCACCGAGGAAGAAGAGCTCCGAGCTTCCGGCAAGACGCAGCTCGCTTGCGCCGCGCCAGGATCGTTCGCTGGCCCCCGCTGCGAGCTCGGAGCTTCCGAGCATCGAGGACGCCGGAACGCTCGTCCATTCGCAACCGCGCTCTACGGCCCAGGAACGGTAGAGCTCCCAACGCGCTACAACAGCCCGGCCCCGGTACGCGTGGATGCCGCGGATCACCACGTGCCACGGGCCAAAAACGACATGAGTTCGTCCTCCGAGAGCGTAGGTGTGAATGCTTCCCTCGTATCGCTCTTCAGTAGGCTGGGGCACATCGACGAAATAGGTGAAAGGTCCCGCCTCCCAGGACCCGGTGAAGAGAGGCGCTTCCCAAGCTCCAGTCTCACCTGCGATGAAAGTCGTGACCCCAGGAACGCCCGGCTCAGCTAAGAATGGGGGGTCCGCCATGCTCCAGTCTCCCCACGTGTCATCAGGTGCGCCGGAGTCAGGGCGGGGAGAGGGAGACGCTTCCTGCTGACCCGCTGCGTAGCTCTCGCTGGTGATGCTCGGCCAACGCTCCCGCGGACTTTCCTCTCGCGTGAGCTCACCGCTTCGAGCAAGAACCGTGAGCCACTCAGGCTCCCGCCCCCGGAGCGGCTGGAGCCTTGGGAAAACGACTCTTCCCGACCGCGCGATCTTCACGAAGTAGCCCTCGTGCGACTTCATCCCGATCTCGACGAATCCTTCCGAGCCGGGCTTTCCAACGGTGAAGAACCACTGACGATCCTCACGATTCACTCGATGATCGAAGTAGCTATGAGCATTCGTACCATCGAAGAGCCTTCCTGTCGTGTCGTAGATTCGAAGGCTGAGCCAGGCGCGATCCCGATCCGGTCCCAGCTCGCGGCGCGCCCGTCCGATGGCTTCATCCGTGACCTCCCAGTAGACGAAGAGCCGCTCCGGATCGACGGCCGTAGCCCGAACGCGATCCACCCCGTAGCTCCACGGAATGTGCTCTAGAGGACGCGCCTCGCGCTCTGCTCCCACGACGAACTTCCGGGCCGCAACAGTCGATCGGGTGGCTTCCTCCAGTCCTTTCATGTGGGTCGCGAGGGTCTCCCACAAACGAGCGGCGAGCTCCTGCTTGCGTAGGCGCGACGCGCCTCGCAGCCCGAGAGCGCGAGCGCCATCCAGAAGGCGCTCGCGGGAAGCCGTTTGGACGGTGCTCGGAGCAAGGAGGCTGGGATTAGCGACTCCGAGCGTCCCGGCAACGGCTTCGACGAGAGCCGCTTTCGTGCCGGCAGGAGAAGACGGTTGCGACTTCGGCGAGCCTCGCCCGCCTTTCCTTTGCGAGCCCTGGGCGCCGCCGCCCGCAGGAAAGGGGGTCCCACTCACGCGTTCCGCGGGACGGCTCTTGCGCGCGCTCTCTCGACGCTTCGGGTTTCGTTTGGACAAAACGCTATCGCTCATGTTTCGTAGCGCAAGAGGTCATCGCCTCCTGCCGGGATCATCTTACCAAGCGGAGGCGCGTACCCGAAACGGAGAATGTTGCCGCGTCTGACTGTTCAGCAACGCCTCGGAGCTCCATAGCAGCAACTCGGTCCTCGCCCGCTGACATCATGCTCCCCTTTCAACAAGGGCTTGTCACAGAATGTTGTGTGTGGCCTGCGGGAAAGACGCGTACCGGTATTTTTTCTTCCGTCTCCCAAGTAGTTTTGCGGGTTTCCCCGCGTCGTTCACTTCTTTACCGTCGTGCGCAACAGGCTGACCCTGAAGGTCGTCCGGAGCGCCGGGTTTCGGTCGGCCGCGCAAAACGGCGTCTGGAGCGAGTGAGCGGCACGGTGAATAGCGAGGAATGCGGGGGTCCCTGGTCGATCGTCCGGGAGGGGTGTAAATCGCTCGCGATCGCGGGCGGATAGGAGACGAACCATGGCCGAGCGCAAGAACGGCGCGGAGCTCACGCGAGTGAGCGACGCACGCGAAAAAGATGTTCCCTGGCGGAAGTGGGGCCCTTACCTCAGCGAGCGTCAATGGGGCACGGTCCGGGAAGACTACAGCGACAACGGCGATGCCTGGAGCTACTTTGGCTACGATCAAGCGCGCTCCCGCGCCTACCACTGGGGTGAAGACGGGCTCGCCGGTCTCTCCGACGAGAAGCAGCGGCTCTGCTTCGCCGTCGCTCTGTGGAACGGCGCGGATCCGATCCTCAAGGAACGCCTCTTCGGTTTGACCAATGCCGAGGGCAATCATGGCGAGGACGTGAAGGAGTTGTATTACTACCTCGACTCGACACCTACCCACTCCTACATGAAGTGGCTCTACAAATACCCCCATCGCGCCTATCCCTACGAGGATCTGGTGAACACCAACCGGGGCCGTTCGCGCGATGAGCTCGAGTACGAGCTCATCGACACCGGCATCTACGAAGAGGATCGCTACTTCGACGTCTTCGTGGAGTACGCCAAGGCCGGACCCGAGGACGTGCTTATCCGGATCACCGCGGAGAATCGGGGACCGGAAGCGGCGACGATCCATGTTCTCCCGACCCTCTGGTTCCGGAACACGTGGATGTGGTGGCCGGATCCGCCGAAGCCCTCTCTTCGGGTCGCCGAGGCGCAAAAAGGCTCCCGCGTGGTCGCCGCCTCGCACGCCGAGCTCGGCGATCGATGGCTTTGCGTGGACGGGGAAGTGCCGCTGCTCTTCACCGAGAACGAGACAAACAATCGACGCCTCTTCGGCGGGGAGAACTCCGGGCCCTACGTCAAAGATGGAATCAACGACTATATCGTTCTTGGCAACGCGGACGCGGTGAACCCGGAGTCCGGCACCAAGGTGGCTGCGCACCACCGGCTCGAGGTGAATGCAGGAGGCCAGGCCGTGCTGCGGCTTCGTCTGAGCGACGTCCCTCCAGGGTCTTCGAAGGATCCGTTCTCGCGTTTCGACGAAACGTTCGATGCCCGTCGGGGGGAAGCCGATGATTTCTATGGTGCGTTGACCCCGAAGGCGGCGACGGAGGACGAAGCGAGGGTGATGCGGCAGGCGCTTTCCGGAATGCTGTGGACGAAGCAGTACTATTTTCTCGACGCCGACAAGTGGCTCGAAGAACACGGAGTCGACCGTTTCGCAACGTCGAGCGCGGTGCGCAACCGCGAATGGGACCACATGGTCAATGACGACGTCATCTCCATGCCCGACAAGTGGGAGTACCCCTGGTACGCGGCGTGGGACCTCGCGTTCCACGCCGTGGCTCTGGCCACCGTGGACGTGGATTTCGGCAAGCAGCAGCTCGACCTGATGCTGCGGGAGAGGTATCTCCACCCGAGCGGTCAGATTCCCGCTTACGAGTGGAACTTCAGCGATGTGAACCCGCCGGTACACCCCTGGGCGACGCTGTTCCTCTACCGGACGGAGACGGCGCGCTACGGAAAGGGCGACGTGGCGTTCCTGAAGCGTGCGTTCGGGAAGCTCCTCGCGAACTTCACGTGGTGGGTGAACCGCAAGGACCGCTTCGGCAGGAACGTCTTCGAAGGAGGTTTTCTCGGTCTCGACAACATCGGGGTCTTCGACCGCTCGGCCCCGCTTCCGACCGGGGGGCATCTCGAGCAAGCGGACGGTACGGCCTGGATGGCGCTCTTCAGCCAGAACATGCTGGAGATAGCGATCGAGATCGCCGCCGTCGATGAAACCTACGGAGACCTGGCGGCCAAGTTCGTCGACCACATCCTGTGGATCGGCCACGCGATGAACCGGGTGGGCGCGGAAGGCATGTGGGACGAGGAGGACGGCTTCTACTACGACGTGCTTCGTTTTCCCGACGGGAGAGCGCAGCGGCTCAAGGTGCGATCGATGGTGGGCCTCCTTCCGCTTTGCGCTGCAACCGTCATCGAACCGTGGCAGCGTGAACGGGTACCTTCGGTCACGGCCGCCCTCACAGAACGGGCCCGCCGCCGCCCGGAGCTCTTGGCAAGCCTCCATCCCACCGGACCGGGCCACTGGGGTTACGCCGACCGCGGCATGATCGCCCTCGTCAATCCCGAAAAACTGCGCCGGATCCTCGCGCGCATGCTCGACGAGAACGAGTTTCTGAGTCCCTTCGGAATCCGGGCGCTCTCGCGCTACCATCTCGAGCACCCCTTCGTCTTCCAGGTACACGGCGAGGAGTACCGCGTCTCATACCTCCCCGGGGACTCCGACTCGGGAATGTTCGGCGGCAACTCCAATTGGCGCGGTCCAGTCTGGATGCCGGTGAACGCGCTGCTCATCCGGGCGCTCCTGAACTTCTACGCCTACCACGGTGACGCTTTCCAGGTGGAGTGCCCGACGGGCTCGGGGCGGCAGATGAATCTTTTCGAGGTCGCCCGGGAGATCGCGACCCGCCTGACCAAGATCTTCCTGCGCGACGCGAGCGGGCGCAGGCCCGTCTTCGGGGGAGCCGAGAAGTTCCAGACCGATCCCAACTTTCGAGATCATCTTCTGTTCTACGAGTACTTCCATGGAGACAACGGATCGGGCATCGGGGCGAGCCACCAGACCGGTTGGACCGGACTCGTGGCGACTCTCCTGGAGCTCTTCGGAACCCTGGATGGCCCACGGTTTCTCGAGGTGGGGAAGAAGGCGGTGTTCGCGAGGGACGCGGGAACGCACCGCATTCGTTGAATTTTTGCGAGCTCCCCGATTGATCGCTTTCCGTTATCTTCTCGTCTCCGGATCGAGGCGCCTATGCGATATCCGTCGCTTCTACAGATCAACACGCGCGTGCGGCTTTCCGAGCTTTCGAACGAGCTGCGTCGCCCGGCTACGCTCGACGACTTGTCGGATAACGAGTTGGACCAGATGGCCGCGGATGGCTTCGACTTGGTTTGGCTCCTCGGTGTCTGGCAGACGGGGGATGCGGCGCGGCGGCGCGTCTCCCGATCGAAGGATGATTGGCTCGACGAGTATCGGCGGGTCCTCGGCGATCTTCGAGAGGAAGACGTCACCGGTTCGTACTTCGCGGTACGCGATTATCGGGTCCACGAGGACTACTGCGGTGACGATGCTCTCGCACGCCTGCGGGAGCGGCTCCGGAGCCGCGGTCTCCGTCTGATTCTCGACTTCGTCCCCAACCACATGGCACCCGACCACGCCTGGGTCGTGCAGCATCCCGAGTTTTTCGTCCGGGAACCGAAGAACAGATGGCTTTGAAGCCTCTGAATTGGGGCCGCGCCGGCGAACGGATCCTCGCATACGGCCGCGACCCGTATTTCGACGGCTGGCCCGACACGTTTCAGTTGAACTATGGCAACCCGGAGCTTCAGGACGCGATGCTGGGAGAGCTATCCCGGATGTCCCGGCAGTGCGACGGGGTGCGTTGCGATATGGCTGCTCGTCCTTCCCGACGTCTTCGAGAGAACCTGGGGCATCGCGGCCCAGCCGTTCTGGCCGCGGGCAACCGCCGCGATTCGGGCGGAGGTCCCGGGCTTTCTCTTCCTCGCGGACGTCTATTGGGACCTTGAGTGGACACTCCAGCAGGAAGGGTTCGACTACACATACGACAAGACGCTCTACGACCGACTCGAGCGAGGCGGCGCACGAGAGATCCGGGGACACTTCCTCGCGGGCCTCGACTACCAGGACCATCTCGTGCGCTTCCTCGAGAACCACGACGAGCCCAGGGCGGCGGCGACCTTTCCGGAGCACGACGTGCATCGAGCGGCGGCGGTTCTCACGTTCTTCTCGCCGGGGCTCCGTTTCTTTCACCAGGGGCAGCGCGATGGGAGGAAGGTGCGCATCGCGGTTCACCTCGGGCGCGGACCTTCGGAGCCTGTGGACGAGGCCGTCCGTGGCTTCTATGAGCGGCTGCTCGCGCGCCTGCGGGACGATGCCTTCCGGGACGGGAGTTGGCTGCTTCTCGAGTGCCGTTCGGCATGGGAGGGGAATGCCTCCTCGGACGCTTTCATCGCGTTCTCCTGGAGCGGACCCGGGGACCGCCGTCGTCTCGTTGCCGTCAACTATGCCAAGCATCGAAACCAGTGCTACGTCGATATGCCGTGGAACGATCTGAAGGGCCGGAGTTGGCGGCTCGCCGACCAGGTGGGCGACGACGTATACGACCGGCCTGGAGACGAGCTTCAGGAACGTGGCCTCTACCTCGACATGCCGGCTTGGGGAAGCCACGTGTTCCACCGTGGAACCGCTCGACGAGACGGGCGGAAAGGAGAGCCGATGAGCGGGAAGAGCTTGGCCGGCTCCGACGAGCGCGAGAAGATGTACGAGACGGGGACCGTGCTGACCCGGGAGCTTCGCGTCCGGTACCCGCTCTCCGAGGGGCGGATGGTCCTCAAGACCAATCTCGACAGGGATCGCGACCACGAGGTTGTCCGTCTCCGACAGCGGGACTTGCTACACTTTCCAGCTCGAGGCGAAGCGCCCCTTCCTCTACTTCAAGCCGTGTCTGCGCATCGGAGAGGAGATCCGATGGGCGGTCGGAACCAAAGAGCTCGCGCTGATGACGCACCCGAGCACCCTGGACGTCTACCCTTGTTTTTCCGGCTCGGCGAGGGGTACTTTCTCTCCTCTCATCGAGCTCGATTCGACGATCCTCGGCCGGCGGCACGCCGTCCGGGCCTACGTTCCTCCCGGCTACCATGAGAACACGCTCGAGAGACCGGATGGCCAAAGACGCCTCCCCCGTCCGGCAACGAGCTTCAGGAAAGGAGCCTCTACCTCGACATCCAGGCATGGGGCGCCACGTCTTCACGGTGCAGCGGCTCGAGTCGATCGAGGCAATCCGCTCGGAGGGATTGGGTTGATAACTTTGTTAAATTCTGATGAATCTCAGCACGGCTGGTAGATTTCTCTCGTGGGACTCGTAGTTTTACGAGTTCCGCCCCAATCTTCCCTCCGCTAGCCTCTTTGACGTGAGGACGTCCTCGAGTAGCGGGCCCAGGAATGGGCGACCCTGTCATTTCGGCGCCAATTCGCAAAATGCAGCTTATGGCGAGATGAATATTCCAATAAGCCTTTCACGAAGCGTCACACTTCTTGGCCTTCTTCTCACCCTTCGATCGTCGGGGCTCGCCGCCGAGACCGACATCCTGAGCTGTTCCTCTCAGCCGGGGGAACGCCAGCACTGCTCCGCCGACACCTCCGCAGGCGTCGCACTCCAGTCGTCCACGGGGAGCGCACCGTGCCTGCTGGGGAAGACGTGGGGCTATGACGACGCCGGCGTCTGGGTCTCGGACGGTTGCAGCGGCGAGTTCGTCGTCGGCCAGGCTACGCCTCCGTCCGCGGAGCCGTCGGAGCCCAGCAAGAAGGCCCCCGCCTATGTTCCCAACGCCGGCTTCCTGCTCGTCGAAGGGGACAAGGGCGAGATGTACGTCCGGCTCTTCAGCTACGTGCGCTACCTCAATCAGAAGGGGATCGATGCGAGCTACACTGACTTCTTCGGCGATACGCACCTGGTCCCACAGCGCGAGGACGTGCAGCTCAACAAGTTCTTCCTGCCCTTCTCCGGATGGTTCCTCACGCCGAAGTTCCGCTATTACCTCTACGTCTGGTCGGCGAATACCTCGCAAGGCGATCCGGCTCAAGTGGTGGGAGCCGGGAATCTGAGCTACACCTTCAACCGGTTCGTCACCGTGGGTGGAGGGATCACGAGCCTCCCCAGCGTCCGGAGCACCGAAGGCCAGTTCCCCTACTGGCTCGGCATCGACGACCGCTTGACAGCGGACGAGTTTTTCCGGGGCTCCTATACGACCGGGTTCTGGCTCAAGGGCGAGCTGTCCACCGAGCTCAAGTACATGGCCATGGTCGCGAACAACCTGAGCACGCTCGGAGTCAGCGCGGCGCAGCTCGACAACGAATTGAACACTTCCTCGTTCATGCTCCAGTGGCTCCCGACGACCGGTGAGTTCGGCCTCTACGGAACCTTCGGCGACTTCGATCACCACGAGACCGTCGCAACTCGGCTCGCGGCGCACTACACCCACAGTCGCGAGGACAAGCAGAGTCAGCCGGGAACGGACTCGATCGAGAACAGCCAGATCCGACTCACCGACGGAAGCGTCATCTTCACGCCGAACCTCTTCGGACCGGGGATCGTCGTGGACAAAGTGGACTACGACATGGTGAGCCTCGACGCCGGTGTCAAGTACCGCGGCCTTTCACTCGAGGCCGAATACTACTGGCGGTGGCTCGGCGACTTCGAGGGCCCGAACACCTCCGGCATCGCCGACATCGACGACCACGGGTTCCAGGTGCAGTCCTCGGGGATGCTCTTGCCGAAGACGCTTCAAGCGTATTTCAGCGGCTCGGCGATCCGGGGACGCTACGGCAACGCCTCGGAGGTGCGCGCCGGCGCCAACTGGTACTTCGTCAAGGAGCGGGGGCTCCGACTCAACGCCGAGTGGATCCATTTGAACAACTGCCCCGTGGGCTACACCGCCGTTCCCTATCCCGTCGGCGGCAACGGCAGCGTCTTCCACACGAACCTGGAGATGAATTTTTGAGAGGCACATCATGAGCAGGCTCGAACGCGCGACTCTGAGCCTCGTCCTGGCGGCCCTCGGCGTCGCTCCGGCGCGAGCGCAGACCGCGTACGAGTTCCACGACGCTCACTTTCATCTCACGAACTACGTCCAGGAAGGCACCGAGATGAGCGACTTCTTGAAGATCATGGGAGACAAGGTGGGACGGTCGACGATCTTCGGCATCCCTCTCCAGCAGCAGTGGTCCTTCGCGAATACTGGCTATTTCGCCCCGGAGTACTACCTCCAGACCGATGCGCCCCTCTACTACTACTCGTTCACCGACGCCTCCATCGCCATGGCTTACCGGTCGCTTTCGACCGAAGACCAGGCGCGACTAGATCCCATGATCACGGGCTTCAACCCGGCCGACATGTACGCTGCCGACCACATCCGCCGGGTGCTCGAGACGTTCCCCGGAGTCTTCTCCGGCATCGGGGAGTTCACCATCCACAAGGAGTTCGTCTCGGCGAAAATCGCCGGCGAGACGGCGAGCCTCACGAACCCCGCGCTCGACCGCGTCCTCGACTTCGCCGGTGAAGTCGGTCTCGTGGTGATCCTCCATAACGACATCGACATGCCGTTTCCACGGGCGGGCCAGGAGCCGTACATGCTCGCGCAGATGAAGGCCCTGTTCGCGCGCCACCCGAACACCACGATTATCTGGGCGCACATCGGCCTCGGCCGGATCGTCAGACCTCACGCGGAGCAGGCGGCGATCGTCGAGAAGGTGTGCACCGATCCCGCTCTGAGCCACGTGTACATGGACATCTCGTGGGACGAGGTCGCCAAGTACGCCACCGCGACTCCGGAGGCGACGAAGAGAACTGCCGACGTCATCAATCGCTACCCCGATCGGTTTCTCTTCGGAACGGATGAAGTTGCGCCGCAGGATCAAGAGAACTACCTGAAGGTCTTTGAAATGTACGCGCCGTTGTTCGCGCGGCTCACGCCCGAGGCGAGCGAGAAACTGCGCAAAGGGAACTACGAGAGGCTGTTCGATGAAGCCAGGCGAAAAGTGAGGGCCTGGGAAAGGGACAACGTGCAATGAGCTGCTGGAAATCATCAGGACTTCTCGTCGCGTTTCTGGCGATCGCCGGTGTCGCCAGCGCTCGCGCAGAAGAGGCGAACGCGGAATCTCAACCGGCTCAGCAAGGCGAGCCGAAACCACGCATGGACATCTACGGTTTCATCATGTTGGACACCGGCTACCAGTCGGGGGCGAACGATCCGGACTGGTTCGACGTGGTCCGGCCGGTCAAGCTTCCGTCGTTCGAGAACGAGTTTGGAGCCGAAGGCAACTGGTTCGCCGGGGTGCGACAGACCCGCTTGGGAGTGAAGAACTTCTTGCCTACCGATCTGGGCGAGCTCCGGACGACCTTCGAGTTCGAGCTCTTCGGGACCGGGGTCGACGCGGGGCAGACGACGTTCCGCCTTCGCCATGCCTATGGAGAGCTCGGGAAATTCGGGGCGGGCCAGTACTGGAGCCCGTTCATGGACATCGACGTCTTCCCCAACTCGATCGAGTACTGGGGCCCGAACGGGATGGTCTTCTTCCGGAATGTGCAGGTTCGATACATGCCCCTTCAGGGCGCGACCAGCGTGGTGATCGCACTCGAGCGCCCGGGGGCAAGCGCCGACCAGGGGGTCTATGCCGACCGTATCGAGCTCGAGGGTGTGGACGCGCACTTCCCCCTTCCGGACTTCTCGGCACACGTGCGCCGGACCGGGGAATGGGGGCACCTCCAGATCGCCGGAATTTATCGTCGCATCGAGTGGGAAGATCTGAACGACGACCGGTTCGATCTTACCGGGAGCGCCAACGGGTGGGGCATCAACGTCAGCACGAACCTCAAAAGGAAGAAGGACACCGTACGGGCCTCACTGGTGTACGGCGAGGGAATCCAGAACTACATGAACGACGCCCCGGTGGACGTCGGGATCCAGAACAATTTTTCCGATCCGGTCACGCCCATTGTGGGCAAGGCGCTTCCGCTGCTCGGGCTGGTGTTGTTCTACGACCGCACGTGGAACGACCAATGGACGAGCTCTTTCGGCTACTCTCTCCTCGATATCGACAACACGGACGGTCAAGCGGCGAACGCCTTCAAGGCCGGGCACTACGCGCTCGGGAACCTGCTGTACTACCCCGCGCCGAACTTCTTCGTCGGCGGAGAGCTGCAGTGGGGCCGACGTGAGAACTTCTCCGATGGCTGGAGCTACGACGACGTCCGGGTCCAGTTCTCGGCGAAATACAACTTTTCGCACAGATTAGGAGGACAGTGATGATTTGCAAAAGAATCGCAGGGGGCCTCGCCTTGTTCACCTTTGTCGCGGCCGCGGTTTCCGCCCAGACAGCGTCCGAGATCGAAGCCGCGTTGAAAGCGGCGCATTCGAAGTATCAGGAACTGAGGGAAGGAAAGAACGCCGACTATATCCCCGCGCTCGCCAAGGTGGATTCGAAGATCTACGGCATCGCTCTCGTCACGACCGAGGGCAAGGTCTATACCGCGGGCGACGTGAAGTCCGAGGTCTCGATCCAGTCGATCTCCAAGGTATTCACGCTCGCGAAGGTCCTCGAAGAGCAGGGGCCGGAGGCGGTCGCCAACACGATCGGAGTCGACGCGACCGGAATGCGTTTCAACTCGATCGTTTCTATCGAGCTTTCGCAAAAGGTCCTCGGCGGGCCCGAGATGAACTCGCTCGTCAATCCCGGCG
>DATIBD010000023.1:0-18622 GCA_035457705.1 Vicinamibacteria bacterium | reverse complement strand
GTCGGGTACGTCGCCGAGCGGCTTCCAATCTGCCGACGGAAAGCGAGCCAACGAGCAGCACCGACCTTCTCGAGATCTCGATGATCGCGCCGCCGGAGCCGATGGCTACCAGCTCGACGGCGACGCTGGTTCGGACGATCCTCACCTCCAGCTTTTCCCCACCGAGTCCCGATGCGTCCGGGATCACCTGGGACAGCCACCGGGGAGTACTCGTGGAGAGCGATGGTGAAGTGGACGAGATGAACATTTACCGGGGAGCGAATGTCTGGGAGCTCACGACGACGGGAACGGTCACGAAATCCTGGACGACCGTGGGCTTTTCGGACGAGCCGACGGGAGTCGCATTCAACCCCAACAACCTCCATTTGTTTCTTTCGGATGATACAGGCACTCGCAGCGTCTACGAGCTGAACCCCGGACCGGACGAGATTTACCGGACGTCGGACGACATCGTGACTTCATTCAAGACGGGAGACTTTGGCAGCGGCGACCCCGAGGGGGTCACTTACGACGCGTCCACCGGGGTTCTCTACGTGGTAGACGGCGTCAACCGTGAGGTGTATCGCGTCCATCCGGGACCCAACGGGCGGTTCGACGGGGTGACCTCGGACGACCAGGTGACGCACTGGGATACGCAGAACAAAGGACTCGATGACCCAGAAGGGATCGCTTACAACGCGGACACCGGGACGCTGTTCGTGGTTGGGAAGCCCTCGAGCACCGTTTTCGAGTTCTCGACGACGGGTACGCTCCTCCAAACGATCGACATCTCCCAGGCCAACGCCTCAAAGCCCGCGGGGTTGACCTTTGCCCCGGGAAGTGTCGATTCCTCTTCGGTCAGCCTCTACGTCGCCGCCCGCGGCGTTGACAACGATTCCAATCCTAACGAGAACGACGGACGCATCTACGAGATGTTCATCCCCGGCCTTCCCTCGGGAAACAGGCCTCCCGTTGCCGTGAATGACACGGGCACCGTGAACGAGGGAGCCACACGGGTCGTCAACGCTCCGGGACTTCTGTCGAATGACAGCGACCCCGACGGAGATACGCTGACAGTGAACCCGATTCCGGTGAGTGGGCCTTCGAACGGCACCCTCACTCTGAGCACGAATGGGGCTTATACCTACACCCATAACGGCAGCGAGACCACGAGCGACAGCTTCGTCTACGAAGTGAGCGACGGAAAGGGCGGCAAGGCCACGGCCACGGTGACGCTCACGGTCAACCCGGTGAACGATCCGCCGGTTGCGGTCAACGACTCGGGTACAGTCGGCCGGGGGGGGACGCTGACCGTCCCCGCTCCCGGGCTGCTTTCGAATGATAGTGACCCGGAAGGGAATTCTCTCTCGGTGAACACGACTCCCGTGGTAGCTCCTTCGAACGGTGCGGTGACGCTCAGTGCCAACGGCTCCTGGAGCTATACGCACAACGGAAACGCCACGACAAGCGACAGCTTCGTATACCGAATCAGCGACGGGAACGGCGGCACGGCCACCGCGGTCGTCACCATCACGGTCACGGTTCCCAACGATCCTCCGGTCGCGAACGCCGACGCCTTCACGGTTGCCGAGGGCGGCACACTCAACGTCGTGGCTCCGGGGGTGCTCGGCAATGACACCGACCCGAACGGGGGTCCACTGACGGCAAGCCTCGTCTCCGGTCCTTCGAACGGCCTTCTGACTTTCAATGCGAATGGCTCGTTCACATACGTGCATAACGGCAGCGAGACTACGGCCGACAGCTTCGTCTATCGGGCGATCGATCCTCTCGGCGCCACGTCCACCGCCACGGCCTCGATCACAATCACGCCGGTGAACGATCCGCCCGTTGCGGTCGCCGACGCGCACACCGTCACTCAGGGAAACCTGTTGACTGTGGCCGCTCCCGGTGTTTTGGGCAACGACACCGATGCCGAGGGAACTGCGTTGACCGCCGTACTGGTTTCTGGAACCAGCCACGGTGCTCTCTCACTGAGCTCAAACGGCTCGTTCACTTACCTGCCCAATGCGGGCTATAGCGGGTCCGATAGCTTCACCTACCGTGCCAGCGATGGTCTATTGAGCTCCAACATCGCCACCGTCGCCATCGCGGTTCTGGCGAACCTCACTTCGATCGAGGTACGGGTGTCGGCGAGCTCGGACGACGCGGAAGAACGGGCCACTTTGAGCATGAACTTGACCAGCTCGGATCTCGAGCTGGTCTTCGACAAGGACAATCAAACAGTGGGAATGCGGTTCAACGGAATCGCCATTCCACGAAATGCTCAGATCCTCAACGCATACATTCAGTTTCAAGTCGACGAGGCGAGCTCGGAGGCGACGTCGTTGACCATCCGGGGGCAAGCCGTCAACAATGCCTCGACGTTCTCCACGACCAGCGGAGATATTGCCGCGCGTCCGCGAACGACCGCGGCGGTGTCCTGGTCACCTCCCCCGTGGAACACGATGGGAGCCGCGGGGCCCGACCAGCGGACGCCCAACCTTGCGCCCGTGGTTCAGGAAATCGTGAACCGGGGTGATTGGGTGAGCGGGAGCTCGATGGCCATCCTGGTAAGCGGGACGGGAAAGCGAACGGCTGAAGCTTATGACGGGGTTCCCGCGGCCGCGCCTCTGCTCCACGTCGACTACGGTCCGGGCTCGAGCAACCAGGCCCCGATGGTGGACATCACTGCGCCTAATGACGGGGCGACCTTCAATCAAGGAGCGACGATTTCTTTCACGGGCACCGCCTCGGATGCCGAGGATGGGAACCTCTCGGCGAGTCTGAGCTGGAGCTCCGATTTGGACGGGTCGCTTGGCTCCGGTGGGTCGGTGTCGCGCACGTTGTCCGTGGGGCTGCACATCATCAGGGCGGTGGTCAGCGACAGCGGCGGCCTGACCTCCTCGGATCAGATCACGGTGACGGTGGTCGTTCCCGGGAACCAGACCCCGGTCGCCACAAACGACGCTTACTCCGTGATGCAAGGAGCAACGCTGAATCGGCCGGCGCCCGGCGTTCTCGCGAACGACACCGACGGCAACGGCGACTCTCTTACCGCTGTTTTGGAGACGTCGACCACGCATGGAGCGCTCTCCCTGAGCGCAAACGGCTCGTTTACCTACACGCCCAATTCTGGCTACAGCGGCTCCGACAGCTTCACCTATCGTGCCTACGACGGTCAGGCGAGCTCCAACTTGGCCATGGTCGATATCACGGTCATCGCCTCGAGCGGGGTTCTCGATATTCGAGTTTCGGTAAGCTCGGACGATGGCGAAGAACAGGCCGGCGGAAGCGTCAACTTGACGAGCTCCGATCTCGAGCTCACGTTCGACAAGAGCGATCAGACCGTAGGCATGCGATTCAATGGCGTAAGCATCCCGAAAAGCGCCGTGATAACTTCCGCCTTCGTTCAGTTTCAAGTCGACCAGGCGACTTCGGAGGTGACGTCACTTACGATTCGAGGCCAAGCGGCCGATAACGCCGCCACGTTCTCGTCGACGAGCGGAAATATCAGCTCGAGGCCCCCCACGACGGCGGCGGTTTCCTGGTCTCCTCCTGCGTGGACGTCGGCGGACCTAGCCGGACCCGATCAACGAACTCCGAATATCGCCTCGGTGATTCAGCAGATCGTGAACCGATCGGGGTGGGTGAGCGGAAACTCGATCGCCATCATCATCACCGGGACGGGAAAGCGAACCGCGGAAGCCTATGACGGGGTCGCGACCGCGGCACCCCTGTTGCACGTCGAATACCAGATTCCGTGACCCGTTCAGGGCCGCTGTGTGGTACTTTTGCGACCGTCTCGATAGGCATGGATTCCGAACTCCATGGGCGGTGTGCCCGCCTCATGAGCGCCCATGTCGGGAGCCTGTCCGGTAAACTCGTCGTTGAAGTTCGGCAGACGCACCCCCGAGTCGTAGCCCGGGCTCAGTGGGTCGAGAACGAAGATTCCTCGCCCCTGAACTGGGTCCAGGGTCACGACCGGGTTGTAGACGGGAGTACCGCTGATGCCGTGCATCTCGTGCTCGTTCGCCAAGTTCCGGAATTGTCCATTGTATAAATCATAGTCGTAATCATTTCGACTGCCGGAGGGGCTATGACCCCCCTTGATGCTATAGCCCGAATCTGGCATGGCGACTTGAAAGATGTTGTTGCGGGTCGTGGTGTTCACCATGCGACCGACCGCGCCGCCGTTGGCCCCGATGGGGTATCTCAATCCTGATTCCGCGGGCTGAAGCACCGTGTTGTGAAAAACGAAAACGCCCAGGTCGCTGCAGTCGGAGCAACTCCCTTGACCGGCCTTGTGAAACTCTCCTCGTACGTCCTCGTCAGGGCTCGCCTGCGGGCACATTCGACTCGATCCGAGGACGTTGCGCCAGATGTAGATCGGACCGACCGACGTCGGCCGCGTCGCCACTCCGTTGTAAACGCGCTCGATGTAGTTTTCCCAGATGCGGACGTTGCGATTCCCTCCTTCCGACTCGATTCCATCGTCCCATGCATGGCTCAGGAAGTTTCCATAAATGTCCGAGTCACGATTGGGGAATCCCTCTCGGGAGATGTTACTCCCTCCGCCGAAAATGTCGCTCAGGTAATGGTGCTCGTCGGAATAGACGGTGTTGTACCGGATGACATGGTTGCCCGCCGTGTTGAAGAGATAGATTGCATAAGGGCCCTTGGGGTGCGTTCCGCTCGACGATACCGCAGCATCGGGTCTCCGCTCGCACCAGCTGTTCGTGTCAGCAGCAGGATGATGGATGAGATTCCTCTGGACGATGATCCGGGCGATCGTGGTCTCCGACCCGTGGATGGCCCCATCGTCCGATCCCCATCCCAGCTCGCCGAGCCGCCCCCAACCGGTCATTTCGTTTTCTTCGATGACGACGTCATGAGCACCTTGGTGCAACCGAATGCTGTTCTTTTCCGCGTTCTTGAGGATCAAACCGCGAACGATGACATAGGAAGCGTCGATGGCCACATTGAAGTCCCTTCGGCGTTCGCCGTCGATGGTGGATGTCTTTCCAGAAGGGGCGGTGTACAGCACGTACCCGTCTGGTGAGCCAGACTCCGTAATCTTCAGGGTTTCGTTGGAAAACTCCGACAAGACCACGGTCTTGGCCACCGGAAAGGTTTCCGACCACGTTTTAAGCGTGAACGTCTCCTGGGTGCCGGTGTGTTTCAACGTTAGCTCGACTTCGTAGGCTGTGTCCGGCGAGAGCTTTACCAGACTCCCTCGGTATTCGAGGGCCTTCTCGTCGAAAACGAGAGGATAACCTTCCCTCCAAGCGTTCCCTGGCTCTCGATAGCGGGCGAGACAGACGTTCGTCGATGACGCTTCAGGGGGACCCCAGGTGATCCCTATCGACTCGAAGGTTGCCACACCCTCTGGAGTCTGAGCCGCCGCGGAGAGGGGAACGGAAGCGGCGACGAGCATCACCCATGGCAGGATGACCGCGCTCGTTAACTTCGAGGACATCAACTACTGGGCCTGATGGCCGTTCACCGGGCGCTCGTTCGGAATGCGCACCGTTGGGCCCGCATCGAGATCCTAAGCGGGAACCGCGTCTTGGAGCTCCGCCGGGATCTCGTAATCGTGGCGCTTCATTTCGCTTTCGAGCTCGGGCAGAACCGCCCTGAGCTGAGCCGGGTCGAAGCGCCGCCATTTGTCCTGACGTCCCGGATCCACGACCTCTTCGGCCATGCGAAGCATCTCGGGCGTCGGCTCGATTCCACAATGCGCGCAGACCTCGTGCAGATAAGGCATGGGAGCGGCGACCAGGTCCTCGTATCGAATACGAAGAACGCGCCCCGAATCGAACACCGCCAGGTCCTGCTCGGCGATTCTCGAGCACGTCGCCCACTGCCGGGCAACCACGGTCAAGAGGTCGAGATGCGCCAGATCGTCGAGCATGCCCTCGTAGCGCACCCCGTAGAATCGAACGTACTTGCGCCTGAATATCCTCTTGTTGAGCTGATCGGAGCAGAACTGCCGCAGATAGTAGGGGAGCTGCAGGGGGGGCGTCTGGCGGATACGACGAACGATTCCCTTGGCGCTTACGATTCTTTGCCATTTCGCTTCGACGGAGCTGATGTAGGAGAACGGATTCCGCACGATATAGAGATAAGTCGCCTCGGGGAAGATGGCCCGCACGTAGCGGATCTTCAAGACGTTTTGCGGCGTTTTCTCGACGACCCTCAGACCCCCCTGCGCCTTCTGGTAATGCAAGAATCTTTTTCTGATGTAGCGGATGACCTTCTCTGAGGCGTCGTTCTCGTCGAAACGATCATGGGGGCGTCCCGGATCGGCATAGAGCCAAATGGTTCTCGGCTCGTGCCACTTGACCAGATCGGGGTGCGCCGAGATCAAATTCGCCAACAACGACGTCCCCGAACGGGCGTTGCCGAAGACGAAGATCGGTGGTTTGAGTGTACTCGACATGCGCTCCCCCCAAAAGGTCCCAATGCCCATTGACGGTTCTGCCCTCGCCTGCCTCTCGAGCTCATCGAATGCTCGGTTCAGCTATCAGGCGATGGAGTCGGCGACGCGGATTATCCGGCCAACTGAACATCCTCGCGTCGGCGAGTCAATCCGGCGGCCCGACATGACCATTGTTCCCCGCAACCGCGATCCAACCCAAAGCAGAAACGTCGACAATCGACCCCGACAAAGCAGGATAGCATTGACGGAAGCAGGTGACAAGATTGGGCTCTTCTTGAGAAGCGCCGAGGTCCACCCAAGAGCGAGCCGTCCATAACTCACTGTGCTCCCATGGACGAAATATTTTTTGTTGTTGACAGACGTGAGAGTCCTCTGTTAATTTTCAGGACTGAATTTGGGGGGGATGCGGGATAGCGGTGCCTTTGGGCTTTCATCGGTGAGCGGCACCAGTTCCTTGTTTCATTAACGCACGCTATTCCCGCTCGGGGTGCTGAAGCCAGCGACCCGTCGTTCACCGTCGGATCGTTAATTGTGTGACACCGACGCGCGCCATTCGTAGGGAATTAAACTTCGAGTTAATTGGGTAAGCTCGAAGTGAAGTAGCGCCCGGGTAAGCCGAGCGCATCTTCGTTTGTCCTGCCTTTTGGGGAGCCTTACTCGCGCGGTTGGTTTGTTGGGGGGGGCACCGTGTTGAGCGTAAAGTCAGAGGTTAGGGGGAGAGACCTCGAACTGCTCGGCCAGAGCGAAACCGAGGCAATTATTGGGTTGAACCGCGGGTGGTCACGCCTGTTCGCCGCGGGAGGCGCTTAGCCATGGGCGCCGTATTCGTTCTTCCTTTCGAGCCGCGCAAGATTGCATGCGCTTTGATCGATACGCTGCTCATCGTCGGGACTTTCTTGCTCGCTGCCAGAATGCAGGTGGAGCCCGCGAGCGTAGCAGCCAGGAACTCCTTGGGCCTCGATTTTCGCGTGGGGGTCCTGGTACTCGTCTTGTTGTTGTCTGCCTATTACAACGAGCTCTATCAGGAGAACGGCGCACGAGCATGGTCCGAGATCGCCGCGCGATGGCTCAGGAGCGCCCTCTATGCAACCGTTTTGATGTTGATTCTTTACAGTGCCGCTCCCGACTTTCTCGTCGGCCGACAGACGCTTCTACTCCATTTTCCCATGGCGCTCGTGTCTTTGCTTCTGTGGCACTCATCCTATGACTGGGTCATTCGTCAGGCGCGTTTCACGAAAAACGTGGCCATCTTGGGTACGGGCCGGGCAGCCCAGGAGATTGCCCGCCTCGCATCCCACTCCAACGGCTACCGCGTCGTGGGCCTGTACTCCGATGAGAAAGAGCTCGTGGGGCAAGCCATCGCGGGCAATCGAGTCATTGGTACCCTGGAAACGCTTACCACTCGGACCAACGATCTCCCCGTGGATGTCCTGGTCGTCGCCCTGGAAGATCAGCGCGGCAAGCTCCCGATCGCCCCGTTGCTGCGCTGCCGCACGGCCGGCGTTCGCGTCATGCACGGCCCGTCCTTCTACGAGCACCTCACCGGGCGAATCCCCGTGCGGAGCGTCCGTCCGAGTTGGTTGATCTTTTCCCCGGGGTTCAACAAACCGAGGTTCTTCCGTGCCTCCAAACGCGTCGGTGAGCTCCTGCTCACCTGTATCGCACTGCTGGTCGCGGCGCCGGTCCTCGTCTTGGCGGCCTTGGCGGTATGGCTCGAGAGCGGAAGGCCGGTTTTCTATCGGCAAGAGCGAGTGGGGAAGGATGGCCACGCCTTCGAGCTGTACAAGCTACGCACGATGCGGGTCGACGCGGAAAAGGACACCGGACCGGTTTGGGCATCGCCCGACGGGGATCCGCGTATTACCCGGGTGGGCGGACTCTTGCGAAAGTCTCGGCTCGACGAGCTTCCGCAACTGCTGAACATTCTGAAGGGTGAGATGAGCTTCGTGGGACCTCGTCCGGAGCGACCGTGCTTCGTCGAACAGCTGAGAGAGCTCATCCCCTATTACGACGGTCGACATTCGGTCAAACCCGGCATCACCGGCTGGGCTCAAGTGAGGTGCTCCTACGGGTCGACCGTCGACGAGGCCGAGCAGAAGCTCCAGTACGATCTGTTCTACATCAAGAACATGAGCTTCCTGCTCGATGCCATGATCCTTTTGGAGACCGTAAAAGTGATGATCGCGGGCAAAGGCGCTCGCTAGGCAAGCCTCACTTCTTCCAGGTATCGTCCGGGCCCGTTGGTGCTCTCGGATGGGTGGAAGAAAAGGCGCTTGCTATTAGAGCCGAGACACGCCACCATGTTAAAGGGGAAGGGGGGGTGTTTCGAAGGCTCCGCCGGGTCCACCCCACCCGCAGGTTGCGGAGCGGCGTCGGCAGTTTTCTTGTAGGCCACTCGATTTAGTGCGTGCGGGGAACCACAAGGGCTGTCCGATTGGACGATCTCTCATGACGCGCCAGTGTTGTTTTCGAATGATTGGGGTAAGCGGCCTCGTGGCCGTGATTCTGCTGTTGTGGGTGCGCCCGGCGCTCTCCCAGCCGGTTGACTTGATGCAACGGGAGCGGGACCGGGCTCTCGATCGGCGCTTCTGGCGGCTGGGGCCATTTTACCTGACCCCCGCCATGCGGGCCGGCTTCGGCTACGATTCGAATGCTTTCCTTGCGGGAGACGAGACCCATCCCGACATCCAGGCTCTTTTCGGACCCGGTTTGACGGGCGTGGTTCCCTTCGGTGAGCGAGCGATGGTCGAGCTCTACGAAGAGCTGGACTTCGTCTACTACCGGGACTTCGAGCAGCTCAGAGACGTGTTCAACGTGACGCGAGTGGGGGGAGCTTTCGGAGGCAAGAATCTGATTTTCAAGGTGCGTGACGAGTTCCGTGACGAGAAGGTTCAACCGAGTCGCGAGTTCGACGTCCCCGTGGATCAACGTTCCAACCGTCTGATCGGTACTCTCGATGTGGCTTTGGGATGGCGGCAAGAGCTCCTCTTCAGTTACGAACGATATCGTGTCGAGATCGCGGACAACGAGCTGACGTTGAGGGGAACGCCGTTGAAGAGCCTGATGGATCGGCTGGAGGAAAGGTACGGCGTTGAGCTGGTCCGGAATCTCACCCCCGATACCTCAGCTTTCGGAGAAGCCTTCTACGCCTCCCAGACGTACGTCGACCCTACGGTCGCCCGCGACGCCAACGGTTACGGCGTCGGGGGTGGGTTCCGTTTCTCGCCGACGGGCAACGTCCGCGGTGAGGCACGGCTCGCCCTCAAACGTCTTACGCCTATCTCGCCCGAGCAGGTGGGTTTCGACGGTTTCATCGGGAGCGCCGACGTGAGGGTCGGGCTCGGCCGGCGCCTGTCATTGGAAGGGCTCTACTTCCGTGATGCCTCACCGTCGGTGCTGAGGAAGAACCTGTTCGTGGTCACGAGCTATTACGGGGCCTATCTCGACGTCTACTTGGGTCCGCGTTTTTCTCTCCGTCCCGGCTTTCGCCTTGGCAAGAACGACTACCCAGGAACGGATTCCGGTGCTCCGAGCACGCCGACGCCTGCCGACATCATCCGCAGCTTCCGACTCGTGTCCGCCACATTCGACTATCGCTTGACACCCGAGCTGCGCATCCGCACCGGGATGACTTACTCCACCCGCGAGACATCATCTCCGTCCGCCCCCAGGGAGAGGTTTCTCGTAAATTTGGGACTCACGACCGAGTTCTGAAAGGAACTGCCTTGCTAGAAGACAAGAGACCCGAACCTGGAGCAGACAATGGTTCGGCTAACGTGCTATTGAAAGAATGCTGGAATATTCTGGTCAATCGTCGTCGCTTGATCGGAGGCGTGACTCTCCTGCTATTTCTTCTGTCCGCTCTGTATAGTTTCACCAGGACGCCTCTGTACAAGACTTCGGCGGTCATACAGATATCGACGGGCGGTCAGATCAATCTCGTAGACGACCGCACGATCGAAGAGGCTCGCTCGCGATACGAGGAGTTCTTCGCCACTCAACAAGCTCTCTTGCAGAGCCGCACTCTCGCTCAGCGAGTTAGCGACCAACTGAATCTGGCCGAGCATCCGCTCTTCCGCGGCAAGAGTCGCGGAGTGAGCGATCGCGTGGCGAGCATGCGGATTACGGCGGCCCTTTTGGGAATGCTGCGAGTTGCTCCCGTCGCCAAGACTCAGCTCATCGAGATCAGCTTCATCGCCCCCGAGCGCGAGCTAGCGGCCGAGCTGACCAATACTTGGGCGCAACAGTACGTCGCCTACAGCAGCCAGTCCGCCTCGGGTGTAGCGCGCACGACGTCGGATTTCCTGCGGGGCGAGATCGACAAGCTCCAGAAGAGCATCAAGGAAAAAGAAGCGATGCTATTGGAAAGCAGCCGACAGGGCGATTTCCTTCTCGACGAGCAGAAGAACGTCGTCGACCAGCAACTCCTGGATCTGACCAGGAGGCTGACCCAGGTGCAAGCGGAAAGAGCACAGGCATGGGCCCATTACCGAAGCTTGCAGCAGGAGGATGCCGAGTCGCTTCCCGATATTTTGAACGACCCCGCGATCCAGGGTCTCAAGCGGGAGAGAACGGACCTTCAGCGCCGGTATGCGGAGCTATCCAGCAGGTTCAAAGAGAGCTATCCCGAGATCCAGCGAACTCGAGCGGCCCTGGAGATGGTGGAACAGCGACTCGATGACGCAATTCAGGAGGTGGGAAGCCAGGTGATTGCCGCGGCAAAGGTTACCTACGAGGCGGCACTTCACGAGGAAGCTCTCTTGAAGAACGATCTCGAGCAACAGCGCCAACGGACCCGAGATCTGAACACGGTAACCGCCGACTACCGGCAGGTGAAGGCCGAGTTGGACAATGAGCGCGCGATCTTGGAGCAACTGATGATGCGCCATAGCGCCACCGACCTTTCCGCCGACTTGGGCGAAAGACAACAAATGATGGTTCGCGTCGTAGACGACGCGCTCGTGCCGACACGCCGCTACAGCCCCAAGCACAGAATCAACCTCGGGATTGGTGCGATTCTGGGATTGGTTTCCGGAATCGGGCTCGCCTTCCTCTTTCAAGGTAGGGATCCGGGCCTCGTCACCGCGGAAGACGTCCGGCAGCGCGTGGCTCTGCCCTATCTCGGGTTCCTCCCGCGTGACGTATCGCGCCCAGGAATGGGACCGGGTCCGGCATCGTTGGCCTCGAGCCAGAGCGCGAAGTTCCTTGCCTTGTTTCTGCTCAGGCCAGGTCAGCGAAAAAAAACGGTTCTCGTTACCTCTTCGACCGAGGGCGAGGGCAAAACGTTCGTCGCGACCCATCTTGCCGCATCCCTGACTCAGCTCGGCAAGAAAGTGCTCCTGGTGGACGCTAACTTTCGCAGTGCGAGCTTGCGAGACGAGTTTCAAGTGGGGCGGAGGGCAGGGTTGAGTAGCGTCTTGCGGGGTACCAAGACCCTGGAGGACTGTGCGGTTCCCTGCACCGAGCTCCCCGGACTCAGGGTAATGGTCGCCGGGCCCGCCGCCGCCTCTCCGGCGAATCTTCTCGGGTCCGCCGCGATGGACGCCTTTCTGAAGCAATGTGCCGATGAGTTCGATCTGGTCGTCCTCGACTCGGCTCCCCTGTTGCCGGTTCTCGATTCACGGCTCCTGGCTCGCAAATGCGACTCCGTAGTGCTCGTTACTCGAAGTGGATATTCGCGCAGCGACAGGGTTGAAGCGGCGAGGGAGTCGATCGCAGGCGCGAACGGACGGGTCGCCGGCGTCGTTCTCAACGACGTCGAGCTCGGAGACGGTGAGCTCGTCCATGCCGAGGGCTCGGAGGACCATCCGACGGATCCGGAGCCTTCGAATGAACACGGCGTCTTGAGCGGTTTGAAGACGACGGCGGAAAAGCTCGTCGATGTCTTGCACCTGGGGATGCTGGGACCGAAGTCGCGTCGGGCACTGGTCGGGATGTTGCGGATCAACCCGTTTGGTCTCGGCCGGCGAAACGGGCACCACGGGGCGAGCCAGCCAGGAGATGCTGATGGAGCCGAGCGCGACGGAGTGAATGAAGACTTGGCGCGAGTATCACACTCCTCGACCGCTTAGTCCGACTTCGACGTAGCCTTGGCCGAAGTCGAACGCTCCGCTCGCGCAGGGTGGGCTGAGTTTTTCATCACGCTTCCCGTGTCAATGCCGTGGCGGGACCCGTGATCGATCGAGCCGCCACGGCTCGGGCTCCTTACGGCGCGGCAAGCGCGCCGGGCTCGCTCCGCTCGCGCAGGGTGGGCTGAGTTTTTCCTTACCCTGCAAGATCGATTCGATTGTCGAAACTCAATCCGGGGTTGACTTTGCGGTCGATCCTCGTATAAACTAAGGATTGATGCTGTGACCTGCGCGGTTGCAGTTCGGTCGCTCTCCAACCCGCCCTAACTAAAACCTGCGACAGGCTCGACGTCGTGGTTTGGGACGTCTCGGGCCAGAGATCCAGTTTGCCGGATCTCCTGCGCCTATCCCCTGGGCGTTCCAGTATCGACTCCTAACGGAGGGTTGGCGGACGACATGAGAGGACACGAAACGCTCGCGATTGACATCTTCCGAAACCGCCTCGTTCTGGTGGTCATGACCGGGTTCCTCCTCTTGACCCAGACCAACGCTTATCCGCAAGAGCGTTCCCGCTACCTGAGGCTGGTCCACGTCATCAGATCGGAAGAGGTCGGAGCTTCCCGGCTCACCGGTCCACGAGTCGGTGTGGAAGTCGAGTCCCTGGATCCCCTCAACACGGCGTTCGACGCCAAGACGGGGCGCTGGCTGGCGCTCGATGGCGCCGCGCAACAATGGGTCGAGCTCGCGACTCGGCCGGATGGCTCGATCGACCCCGATTCCATCAGACGGTCTGCCGCCCACGCCCTGAATCTGGAGGAGCAAGCTCGGGGAATCACCGTCGACCCGGAAAGCGGCACGATCTTCGTGCTCGACGGCTCCCGGAGGCGGCTGGTTCACGTGGCACGACCAGAGGACGGAAGCCTCGAAGCGGCTTTGGTGTCGGAGATCGAGCTGGGCCGGCATCGTTTCGAGGGTCTCCGAGGGCTCGCCTTTGACTCGTCGAGCGGACATCTCCACGTCTGGAGCGCTCCCGAGGAGAGGTTGTACGAGATGAGCGTCTCCGGAGAGGTTGTCGGCTATCGCGATCTCTCCTTTCTGGAGATTAACGAGCTCGAGAGCCTGAGCTTCGCGCCGAGCGCCGACTCGACCGACGATCCATCAAGGATGAATCTTTATCTTTCGGCCGCCCGAGCCGGGAGGGGAGAGAGCGACCTCATCGAGCTTTCTCTTGTCGAGCCGCCGCCGTCTCCGTTGGCGGACTCCACGGCCACTCTGGTTCAGACGATTGACACCTCGAGCTTCATCCCACCGAGCCCCGACCCGTCCGGGATCACCTACCTCGGCTCAACGGGAAGACTGCTGGTGAGTGACGGAGAAGTCGAGGAGATGCCGATTTATCAAGGCGCGAACGTGTTCGATGTCGCGCTCACCGGAACCCTCATCGACACGTTCCACACGCTCGCTTTCTCGGACGAGCCCACGGGAGTCACCATCAACCCCAACAACCTCCATCTGTTCCTATCGGACGATACGGGTCCCCGGAGCATCTACGAGCTGGACCCGGGGACCGATGGACTCTATGGCACGCCCGACGACACAGTCACGTCTTTCAAAACGTCCGATTTCGGCAGCCTCGATCCCGAGGGCGTCGCCTACGATACTGCAGCGGGCGTGCTGTTCATCGTGGACGGTGTGAATGCCGAAGTCTACCGGGTGGCTCCTGGTGCGAACGGAGTTTTCGACGGAGTTCCTCCCGGTGGTGACGACCTGGTCACGAGTTTCGACACGGCGAGCCTCGGTCTCACGGGACCCGAGGGCATCGAGTACGACGCGGAGAACGACGCTCTTTACCTCGTGGGCAAACCGTCCAATCGACTGCTGCACGTCACCACGGCCGGGGGATTCCTGAGAACGATCGATTTCTCAGCCGCGAACGCGAGCAATCCTGCTGGCGTCGCTCTCGCGCCTGGGAGTCAGGACTCGCTCGCGACCAACGCCTACATCGCGGATAGAAGAGTCGACAACGATACCAACCCTGCTGAAAACGATGGGAAGATCTATGAGCTGTCTCTTCCTCCCCTGCCACCAGGAAACGTGGGTCCCTCGGTGTCCGCCGGTCCGGATCAAGAGGTTACGCTACCGTACAATGCGGTTCTCAATGGGACCGTCCTCGACGATGGTTTACCGAGCCCGACGGTTTTGACGGTGACGTGGAGTCAAGCGAGCGGCCCAGGGCTGGTCAACTTCCTCGACGCCGCCGCTTCTGACACGCGCGCCCGGTTCTTCACCGCGGGAACCTACGTCTTGCGCCTGACTGCCGACGACGGTGAGTTCAGTGCCAGTGATGACATGGTGGTGACCGTCACCGGAACCGATGTGAGCTGGGTCGCCGAGAGCAGCGTGGGGGCGAGCTCGGACGATGCCGAAGAGGATGGCGGAGCCGTGACTCTGGCGAGCGGCGACCTCGAGATGGGTGCGGTGGGCGGTAACCCTCGAACGGTGGGAATCCGGTTTAACGGATTGGCCATCCCCCAGGGCTCGAGCATCCTCGGCGCCTATATCCAATTCGAAGCCGATGAGATGAGTCTTGGCGCGTCGTCGATCCTCATCGAGGGTGAGGATACCGCCGACGCTCTGGGATTCACCACGTCTCCGGGCAATGTATCCTCGCGTCCTCGCACCGGGGCATCGGTCGGATGGTCACCCGCCCCCTGGACGACGGTGGGAGAAGCCGGGTTCGACCAGCGGACGCCCAATATCGCCCCGGTGCTTCAAGAGATTGTGGATGGTCCGGGGTGGTCGGCCGGCAACTCGGTGGCATTGATTCTCACCGGCTCGGGAGTTCGTACGGCGCGCTCTTATGACGGCAGTCCGGCTGGAGCCCCGCGCTTGCACGTGGATTACGTTCCCCCGCTGGCCAATGAAATGGACCTCGTTCTGTCGAACGAGACGGTATCGGACCCGCGGCTGTATGTGGCCTGCAACACGATCACGGCGGGTACGGGGTTCAGCGTGGTGGCCCCGGGGTCGGTGATTCTTCGGGCGGGTCAGATGGTGATTCTCCAAAACGGCTTTTCGGTCGGTTCCGGAGCGAATCTCACGATTCAACTGGATCCGAGCTGCACCTTGAATACTGCTCCATCGGTGGACATCACGTCACCGAAGAACATCTCGATATTCGACGAAGGGGAGAGCATTCTTTTCGCTGGCGACGCTCTCGATGCCGAAGAGGGGGATCTCTCCGCGGGTTTGAGCTGGTTCTCCGACCGCGACGGGCCGATCGGCTCGGGAGCGTCCCTGTCCGCGGCGCTCTCGGTAGGCGTTCATTCGATCGCGGCAGTCATCAGCGATAGTGGAGGGCTGTCGGCTCAAGACTCCATCGTTCTGAGAGTCAACGATGTGCCGACGGTGACGATCACGGCGCCCGCGAACGGCACGACGTTCGACGTCGGCGAGAATATCGTCTTCACCGGCACTGCATCCGATGTCGAGGACGGAAACCTGTCCGCGGGCTTGACCTGGAGCTCGGATATCGACGGCTCGATCGACTCGGGGCCATTTATCTCGACGGCAACACTGTCCGTGGGGACGCACACGATCACCGCGTCCGTGACAGATAGCGACGGCGGTACGGGGCACGCCTCGATCACCGTGACGGTCAACGCGTTTCCCACGGTGGCGATCGAGGCACCCGCGGACGGCTCGATGTTCGACGAAGGGGAGAGCATCGCTTTCACCGGTACGGCCACGGATGCAGAAGATGGGAATCTCTCGACGAGCCTGAGCTGGACATCGAACCTCGATGGGCCGATCGGCACGGGCGGTTCGTTCTCGACGACAGCCCTGTCGGCGGGCCAGCACACGATCACGGCGGCGGTGACCGATAGTGACGGAGCTTCCGATCAGGATTCGATCACGCTAACGGTAAACGCTCTGCCGGTCGTGACGATCACGTCACCTGTGGATGGCTCGACGTTCGACGTCGGCGCGCTCATCGCCTTCGCCGGTACTGCTGCGGATGCCGAGGACGGGGATCTGACGACTAGCCTGAGCTGGACTTCAAACATCGATGGAGCGATCGGGACGGGCGGTTCGTTCTCGACGACGCTGTCAGCAGGTACGCACACGATCACGGCTTCGGTGAGCGATAGCCAGGGTGCCATGGGGGAGGACTCGATCACGGTGACGGTGAACGCTCTTCCGACGGTGTCGATCACGTCACCTTTGAACGGCTCGACGTTCGACGAGAACGTGTCCATCGACTTCACCGGCACGGCCGGGGATGCTGAGGACGGAGACTTGACGGCGAGCCTGAGCTGGGATTCGGACCTCGACGGGCCGATCGGGACTGGCGGGTCGTTCTCGACGACGCTGTCGGCGGGCACGCACACGATCACGGCGTCGGTGACCGACAGCCAGGGAGCCATGGGGGAGGACTCGATCACGGTGACGGTGAACGCTCTTCCGACGGTGACGATTACGTTACCTGCGGACGGCTCGACGTTCAACGAGGGCGAGCCCATCGACTTCACCGGCACGGCCACGGATGCCGAGGACGGGGATCTGACGGCGAGCCTGAGCTGGGAGTCGGACCTCGACGGGTCGATCGGGACTGGCGGTTCGTTCTCGACGACGCTGTCAGCGGGCACGCATACGATCACGGCTTCGGTGAGCGATAGCCAGGGAGCCTCGGGAGAGGACACGATCACGGTGACGGTGAACGCGCTTCCGACGGTGTCGATCACGCTTCCACTGAACGGCTCGACGTTCAACGAGGGCGTGTCCATCGAGTTCAGCGGTACGGCCGCGGATGCCGAGGACGGGGACCTGACGGCGAGCCTGAACTGGACCTCGGACATCGATGGAGTGATCGGGTCAGGCGGCGGTTCGTTCTCGACGACGCTGTCGGCGGGCACGCACACGATCACGGCGTCGGTGACCGACAGCCAGGGAGCCATGGGGGAGGACTCGATCACGGTGACGGTGAACGCTCTTCCGACGGTGTCGATCACGTCACCTTTAAACGGCTCGACGTTCGACGAGAACGTGTCCATCGACTTCACCGGCACGGCCGGGGATGCTGAGGACGGAGACTTGACGGCGAGCCTGAGCTGGGATTCGGACCTCGACGGGCCGATCGGGACGGGCGGTTCGTTCTCGACGACGCTGTCGGCGGGCACGCACACGATCACGGCGTCGGTGACCGACAGCCAGGGAGCCATGGGGGAGGACTCGATCACGGTGACGGTGAACGCGCTTCCGACGGTGACGATCTCGTCACCTTTGGACGGCTCGATGTTCGACGAGAACGTGTCCATCGACTTCACCGGGACAGCCGGGGATACGGAAGACGGGGATCTGACGGCGAGCCTGAACTGGACCTCGGACATCGATGGAGCGATCGGGTCAGGCGGCGGTCCCTTCTCGACGACGCTATCGGCCGGTACGCACACGATCACGGCTTCGGTGAGCGATAGCCAGGGAGCCATGGGGGAGGACTCGATCACGGTGACGGTGAACGCGGTTCCGACGGTGACGATCACGTCACCTTTGGACGGCTCGATGTTCGACGAGAACGTGTCCATCGACTTCACCGGGACAGCCGGGGATGCTGAGGACGGAGACTTGACGGCGAGCCTGAGCTGGGAGTCAAACCTCGACGGATCGATCGGGACGGGCGGGTCGTTCTCGACGACGCTGTCGGCCGGTACGCACACGATCACGGCTTCGGTGAGCGATAGCCAGGGAGCCATGGGGGAGGACTCGATCACGGTGACGGTGAACGCGGTTCCGACGGTGACAATTACGTTACCTGCGGACGGCGCGACGTTCAACGAGGGCGAGTCCATCGACTTCACGGGCACGGCCGGGGATGCCGAGGACGGGGATCTGACGGCGAGCCTGAGCTGGGAGTCGGACCTCGACGGGTCGATCGGGACTGGCGGTTCGTTCTCGACGACGCTGTCAGCGGGCACGCATACGATCACGGCGTTGGTGAACGACGGCCAAGGAGCCTCGGGAGAGGACACGATCACGGTGACGGTGAACGCGCTTCCGACGGTGTCGATCACGCTTCCACTGAACGGCTCGACGTTCAACGAGGGCGTGTCCATCGAGTTCAGCGGTACGGCCGCGG
>DATIBD010000022.1:0-176511 GCA_035457705.1 Vicinamibacteria bacterium | reverse complement strand
CGAGCTCATCCTGCAAACGCCGCTCGGCGTCGAAATCGCGAAGCGGCACCGGCTCCGCGTATCGGATTCGGGGAAGAACGTAGAGTCGGTCGCCGTTGCGCTGCAAAAGAAACGTGAGGCGAGGCGGAGATTTCCCCGCCTTCGGAAGGCGACGGGTGCGGACATCCACGGCCGTTCGCTTCTTCAAGGAGGGGAGCACCTCTCCCGCGAGCGTCGCCACTTCGTCAGGCCCGAAAAAGCGACCGCGCGTCAGCTCCTCGCGCTCGCGTCCCGAGAGCGCGGGATCCTTCGTCGGATGAAGACAGCCGTTGTGGAGCACAAAGGGCTCACCCGTCGCCTCACCCATACGCAGCCGAAATCCTTCACCCGCGTCCTCGACGAGCACCGGCGAAACGATCGGAGCCCCCGAGACGTCGACCGGCGCCCCGTCGAACGAAACGTGCTTCGACCCGGCAAGGGCGCGAAAGACGCGCTCGATCGCACCGCGCTCGAGAAGTCCGCTGAACCGTCCCCGAAGCGCCCGGTCCACCTCGAGATCCGCCGGCTTCGCGTCGAAGAGAGGTCCGTGGAACGTCCCCGAGGCGATGGCCTCTAGGGGATGCTCGATGGGAACGAACGATCCCTCTTCCTCGACGCCGCGCTCGAGGAAGAGACCTCCTCGGCGGCGCGACAAGCGGTAGAGAACGGGTCGGGACTCAGAAGAGCCAATCGTCCCCAGCCGTTTCGCTATGATGACGGCCGCGACGTGCTCGCAAGCGTCGAGGGGGCCTTGGCAGTCGCATTCCCATTCTAGCTCCTCGGGATAGAGCGAGACGGTCGGAGCGACGGCACCGCCCATGACACGCACGCGCGCGACGACCTCATCCTCTTCATCGGACTCGACCGTGACGGCGTGGCTCCGGGCTAGCGCCACCCCGCGAGACCACGCCTCCGGGGGACAGCGTTTCTGGACGGTGGCGAAGAGCTCTTTCAACGCGCGGCCGTGAGCTCCATCAGTCGGCGGAGCGTCGCTTCAACTTTCAGGTCGATACCCCTTTTCACCGCAGGCGGCCGAGGCGCGCGTGGAGTCTCCGCTCACACCGCTTCGCTCGAACCCACCTCGGGGCGCTCGTTGCTCGCGTCGGACCTGTTGCGGGGCAAAGGCCAAAAGCGGCGAGGTATCCGAGACAACCCCGTGCCTGCCAATCGACTCCTCCGACTCGCCATGCGAAACGAGCCACTCACGCAAGCCATGGTTTGGAGTAGTAATCAGAAACGAAATGAACGCGCGCCCCGCCGGCACGCCATTTCTCGTTCAATCCCTGGGCAACTTTCCTCAGGCCCGTCTGGTTTCCACAGCTGTCGCCGATGAACACGATGTCGGTGAACCCGTGAGCCTTGAGGCATCTCGCCGCGTACTCGCAGATCTTCTTGAAGTGCTTCCAAGAGGAAGAAACTCGAAAATCCCAGTGTTTCATGGGTTGTCCAACATTCCAAGGAAGCACGACGAAAGGACCTTTGCAGTGAAGAGAATCGTACGACAAAAACTGCTTGCCGAGAAGAGGACGATTGATCGGCGGCTGAGTGCACCCGCCTCGTCCAGAAGTGTGGGCGAAATGGATGGGTCTGGAACACACGGCAAGTCAGGTCGCCCATCGTCGCCTAAGAGTTTTGCGCTCGGCTCCGTCGAGCTGTTGTCTTTGTCTGCGGCATGTATCGTACCGAGATGTTTTGTAGTTCGTCGGGCATACGCTCCGTAGTACAAGAATGTCGTAGGTCTCACGATTCGCGCTCTGCGCAATGTGAAGCCAAACGACGGGATCGTCGAGGAACTCCTCCGCAAAATTCCACGCACGCAGCGCGACAAAGGCAGAAGGCGGCCCTCCGGGTCGTTGAACGTGTTCGGCTCGATGCCGAGCCGACTTCCGTTTAAGAAATGGCGCACCCTTGGGATTCGAAGGCCGGGAGATTCGGGATTAGGGGGTCGCAGGTCAGGAACCACCGAGCGCCATCTCGACTTGACGAACAAGACCAGTGTGAACCGTCCGCGGGGGAGGCCGTCCCGCCCGCCGGAGGGGACACTGGGGCTGCACCCCGTCTTGTCCTGCCGCTCGAAACGGGCAAAGAGCCGCGGCACGGTTCTTGCTCCTTGCCCGAAGCATGACGACGAAACGACGACTCGTATACACTGCATTTCCTCTGCTCGGGCTCGTCAGCGCCGTCGGCCCTGTCCGTGCGGAAGAGGGGCGAGCGTGGGGTGACATCCATGTCCAGACCTTGGACGGCGCGAACTACGACCTCCAGGCCGGCGGCGAGTTCGTCGCGAGTCGAGCGACGGCCGGGGATTTCGAAGTGCAGCTCCGCCTCGAGTCGACGGGCTTTGCGAGCTACGTGTCGATTCTCACCGCGGTGGCCGTGTTGGTCGACACGAGTCGCGTCTCGGTCGCGCTGGGGCGGGAGCCGTTGCTTTCCATCCAAGAGCAGCCGGTGACGCTCTTACCCGGCGATGGCCTCGATCTGCCCGAAGGGGGGCGGATCGAGCGGTCGCAGCAAGGGTACGAGATCGTCTGGAGAGACGGCTCGAGCCTGTCCATCAGTATCGGCAAGGGGCACATCAATACCTTCCTGAGGCCCGCTGTGACCCGTCGAGGAACGCTCTCGGGTCTTTTCGGCAACTTCAACGGGAACTCCGCGGACGATATCGATGCGGTGACGGCCATCGGCGCCTCGGGCTCGAGGCTCGAAGCCAGTCTCGCCGAGTTCGCACGACGCCTGTTCTTCGACGACGACCATGACTGGCTCGTGTCTCAGCCGACGTCTCTGTTCGAGTACGCGCCGGGGCAAAGCACGCGGACGTTCCGGAAGCCGACGCCGAAGAGGGAAGCTAGCGCCGCCGGCCTTCCCCCCAGCTGGCGGCGACGAGCGCGCGCAGCGTGCGCGGAAGCGGGTGTCACCGATCCAGATTTGCTGGAGGCTTGCATCGTCGATGTCGGCTACACGCGCGACGAGAGCTTCGCCGAAACCGCCGCCGCCGTTCAGGCGCGAAGCCGCTTCGACGGGGAGTCCGACCTGAATAGGCGCCCTTATTAGCCGACCGCTCTGCCGCTGTCTCGAGCGAACTGAATCGGACGGAGACGCGAAATGCATGCTACAAAGGACCCGACCACGGGGTGATTCGGGACCAGGGGGCCGCGTGTTCAAATCACGCCACGCCGACCAATAGAAAAGCGCGGGTTTTGTACGACATCGCACCCGACGGGCAACGGTTGCTGTTAATCAAAGAAGGTGATGCTCCAGTCGACCACCTGGCCGACCCGTTCGCCGGCCTAAGGTAGATCATCGTGGTTCAGAACCGGCTCGATGAGCCGAAAGCGTAAGTGCCTACGAGGCAGTAGGCGAAAGCGGAGACGCTGGAGCGGCGATGAGGGGGACGTCATTCATGGAAAATCAGGTCACGCCTCGCCCACTCGCCATCGCGCTGCCGGGAGACGTGGCTTCACCAAACTGCTACCGCGTTCGTCTACCGCGGTTGCTTGTCGTTGGCGCGGACTTCGCCTACGTCGCGTGCTCTTTTTCGCGAGGGCCAAGAGCTACGCAGCAACACGACCGAATCACGGAGCTTCACCGCTAGCCGCAGTTTCTCGGCCCATGGTAGGTCGCGCAGCGCCCGTTGCGACGCGCGCTGGAGTTCGAAAAGCCGCGAGATCTCATCCATCGAGGAATCGCTCCACAAACCGCGACCATGAAGCGGTCATCTCGTGGCGGCCGGCGATCTCGGCAATCTCCTTCCTCGTGACGCTTCCGGATTCCAGGAGGGCCAGGATTCTCGTCCAGTCCTTCGCCCTGCCGACGCTCAACGCGATTGCGGCGAGATGAGCCGGCCGGACAACCCTGAGGGGAACTCCCTCGAAATCGACCGTCTCAGCCGAAGCGACCGCTTCGGACGTGAGTTGGCTGAAAGTCGGTATGAATTGCACCGGCCACGCGCCCACGCGTACCGCCTCTCCTTCCGCTTCGAACCCTCGCTCTAGACAGAATTGATACAGAGGACCGAGCAAATCGAGCCTTTCCTGCGATGGAAGCACGACGAGGACATCCGCATCCACCGTGGCGATCGGTTCTGTATATCGCATCTGCGCCACTGCGCCAAAGAGAGCATAGTCCGCGATCACTCCGTGGTGGACCATGTCGTTGAGGAGCTCGGCAATGTCCTTCACAAGCCCAAGTTTACCGACTTCTCGTGCATCGTGTGGCCTGTGGCGATTCGGGGTGATAGCGGACGCGTTCGACTAGAATTGTGATCCGTTTTAGCGATCATGGCTCTCACGCCCGGAACCCGTCTCGGCCCGAACGAAATCGTTGGCCTGGTCGGCAACGGCGGTATGAGGGAGTTCTATCGCGCTCGGGACACGAAGCTCGAACGGGGTGTCGTGGGGTCGCTCGTCAACGAATCAACAGGATCCGTTCGTTCACCGGGTAGAACCACTCTACCCCCCTTTCGGTGACGATCGCGTCGTCCTCGAGCGGAATGCGCACCTTCTTGCCGCCGAACTCCGGCGCCGCGGTATAGGCGAAGAGCTCGATGGAGAACATGTTGGTGGGCCTGATCTCGAAGCCCAGACGGGTGGGGTTGAACCAGGCGATCGACGGGCCGACGCCGTGGCCCAGGTTGCCGACAGAATGACACCCGATAATCACGTCGGTCTTGTCGGTGTCGCTCGGGCGGTTGAACTCGATGAGCTCGAAGCCCGCCTCTGCGAGCTTCTGGTTGAGGTGCTCGAGCATCACGCCGGCCGTCGGTCCGGGCTTGATGTTGTGGCGGAGGACCTCCCTCACTGCCAGAGCTCGATCGAAAGCATGCTGGATGCCTGGAGGCGCCCCGGTCTCTCCTTCTTTGAGCACATAGGCGATGCGCTTCATGTCGGTGAAGAAATTCAGGTAGCCCACGCCCCAGTCGATCATCAGCAAGTCGCCGCGCTGGATGATGCGCTCGTTGGACGTCGCCACGATCCCCTCGGGACCGGTGACGTAGACGGATGGCATGCCGAAGGAAGATTCGAGGCCCCGGGCGAGAAGCTGGTCCTGCATCCACCAGGAAACGTCCTCGAGAGCCGTCACCGCGGGGGTGATGATCTCGTTCGACAGGGCCCGCTCGGCGATCTCCCGTGAAATCTCACCCGCCTCACCGAAGGCGACGATCTCGCTCGCGACCCGGCGCGAACGAAAGTCGGACACGAGCTTCTCCGCGGAAACGAAGCGTGAGGCATAGCTTTCTCCGAGGGTCTCGACCAGGTGCTGGAAGCTCTGGTGGGAGAGACCATCGGCAGCTCCAATATTCTTCGACATGTTCAATCCGATGCGCGCGGGGTCGCGCTCGACGACGAAGGCGTTCAAGTCGATGTCCGAGCCTACGATGTCGTACGTCTCGCAGGCCTCGAGGCGGCGGCCGCTCACCCCGATGGCGGCGCGCTCGATGCGATCGCCGCCCCGGTCGGTGAAAATGTAATAGCCGATGCTTCCCACGTAGCCTTCGCCGAAATCGTGATAGAGGGGGTCTCTGAGCCCTTCTTTCATGACGGTGATCCACATGTCGATCCCGTTCTCCCTCATCGCCTCTGGCAGAATCCAGTCGAACTTGTCCTGACGGATCTGACACAACCGCTCCCATCGCCTTCTCGCCTCCTGCGCATTCGCGGAAACGGTGAACCCGCCAAGGCAAAAGGCGAGCATCAGGGACAGGCCTCGGCCTTCGTTCTTCATCGGCATGGTTTCTTTGGCTCCTCTTCCAAGTTCCTCTGTCGCGGAGGTGCTCGACCCCAGCATGAGATCAAACCTGGGACGGCATCCTACCTGATGAGCGTGGCGAACGCCCTGCTCGTGTTTACCTTCTCAAGGCGGCTCACACCCGGGTCGCGCAGGCCGAATCGAATGTCCAAGAGAACTCTCCATGGTCGGTGATAGAGCGACATCCATGCCACGGCTGACCCTCCTTCAGCGGGAGCTTGTGGCGCCAAGCTGCCCGTTCCCGGTCACATTCCGTTCGAGTCCGGTCACGACGGAGAGGTAACGGGGGGCGGAGAGCTATGGCGCGTCGTCGGGAACGATGTCGACCGAGATAATTCGTACGCGATGGGATGAAAGGTTCTCGACCCAGTGAACCAGCCCGGGTCCCTCGAAATACGAATCGCCCTTTCGTCTGACGAGCGGGTGCTCACTGTCGCTGCGGTGCTCGACGATTTCACCTTCGAGTACGTAAGCGATGACGGGCCTCTCGTTGTGGCCGTGGACCCGGACCTTCGCCCCCGGCAGAAGGACGACCTCTCTCAGTCGAAAGTCTCCGTCCTTCAAGGTGTCGACATAGGCGTCGAGAGGAATCGTTCCGAGGATCGAGCTCTCCATACCGATCGAATCGACGGGAGCACCTTCCGCTATCGCTGCCGCGATTATCGATTCCAGGTCGGGCAGGGTTCGAGGCTTCGTTTCTTGCGATGGGTCGAACGCCATCGAGCCCGCTATGGCGAAACTCGCGATCACGACGAAATGCTTCATCTCAATCCTCCCGAGATTCCCGCTGCCAGGTGAGCTGGCTCGTTCCTTCCTCGGGACGGAGCACGATGCGATCGTCATTCACCATTTCGAATTTGCGCACGCGGTCGCCTCCCACCCAGTTGGGGGCGAGGGCGGCCTCGATGTGATGGGTCACCGTCCCCGCTTCCTCGTCGACCGTGAAGGAGCCCGAGTACGCGAAGAATCTCGTCAGCACGGTCCGCATTTCGTCGGGGTTGAGCTCGCCGAAGGCGCCCCCCCTTGAGCCGATCTCGGAGTCGATCTCGCGTCCCTGTCCCATCAGAACAACGGCCATGTTGCCGCTCGGGGCGTAGACGATGCGACCGAACGGGTCGTCACCGTAAGGAGAGAACGTCTCGCCGTCCTCGTTGGTGTCGGTCCACGATACGAGGCTCCAGCTTCCGTGAAACATGGACGCGATGCCTTCCGGCGGACTCGCTTCCGCTCGTTCGACCGGCTGTTCTCCGGGCGGCCCGGCGCACGACCCGGCGAGAAACGCGGCGCAGACGATAATCGGGATCCGCATCAGTTACCCTCCTTGGCTTGGAGCGACAACGCAACCAGCTCCGACGGAACGCCGCCGCCGCCCACGGGAACGACGACGAAGGGTTTCGAGTCGAGCACGTAGGTCATGAGCGAACCGCCGGCGTTGGCGGGAAGCGGTATCTCCGTTAGAAGCGTGCCGGTCGTCTTGTCGAGAACACTAAGCACCGGCTCCCGCGTTCGACCGCCGAAATCGAACGAGTTGGTCGTCGACGAATAGTTGCCCGTGAGCTCGGGCTCCTGGGCTGCAAATAACAGCTTGTCGGTCACGAGAACGAACCCTCGCGACGGCCAGCCGAGTCGAGGAAGATTCAAGCCTTCGAGCCGCGGGTGATCGCGCGGGCCCGAGCCGAGAGGCGTCATCCATTCGTGCTCACCGGTATTCAGGTTTATGGCAGTGATGCGACCGTAAGGCGGCTTGACCAGCGGCAGGCCGTCGGGGCCCGAGAGAAACTGCCGCTCGGCCAGGAACCGCATGTCGGAGCGCTCCGGGTCGGGCGCAACGAGCTTGACGACGACCGGCGTGGTCACCGAGGGCACATAGAGCCACCCCGTGACGGGATCGAGCGCGGCTCCAGCCCAGCTCGCGCCTCCCACGACGCCGGGCACGAGTACCGTGCCACGCTCGGACGGCGGCGTGTAGAGGACGCCCCAGTCGTAGGGGCTCAAGATCGCCGTTGCTTCGTGCCGCAGCTCGGGTGTGAAGTCGATCAGATCGTCGACCGTGAGTCCCTGCAGATCGAATGCAGCGGGCTTCGTGGGCCACGGCTGGGTTGTCGCGGTACGCTCGCGTTCCACGTTCGATTGTGGCACCGGGCGCTCGTCGATCGGCCAAATGGGCTCGCCGGTCTCGCGGTCGAGCACGTACACGAAGGCTTGCTTCGACACTTGGGCGAGAATCTTGCGCCGCTTGCCGTCGACGGTGACGTCTGCGAGAACGGGGCCCGCGGGCAAATCGTAGTCCCACACGCCATGATGCGTCGTCTGGAAATGCCACACGCGCTCTCCGGTCTCAGCGTCGAGACAGACGATGCTTTCGGCAAACAAGTTGTCCCCCGGGCGATGACCTCCGTAGTGATCGTTCGTGGGAGTGCTCGTCGGCAGATAGACGTAGCCGAGCTCGTCGTCCGCAGCCATGTAGGTCCAGACGTTCGTGCTTCCGCTGTAACGCCACGAGTCCTCGAGCCACGTTTCGACGCCCTCTTCTCCCGCTTCGGGGATCGTCCGAAACGTCCAAACGAGCTCGCCCGACTCCGCGCGGTAGCCGCGCACGTCTCCCGGCGGACCTTCCTTTGCGAGCCAACCGTCCTGTACGAACGAGCCGACGACGATTACGTCGCCGACGAGGATCGCGGGCGAGTTCGCGCCGAACTCGAACCGCTCCACCGGCCGGCGAATCCCGTGGAGCAGGTCCACGCTTCCCTCGTGCCCGAATGTGTCGATGGGCTCGCCAGTCTCCATCGAAAGCGCCGTGAGATAGCCCTCCCCGGTCACGTGGAGGATACGGTCGTGCCACGCCGCGACGCCGCGATGAATGAATCCGAGCCGCTGAGGTGTTCCACGCTCATAGATCCCCGGGTCGTAGGTCCATCGAGTCTCCCCGGTGCGGGCGTCGACGCTCGCGACTCGATGCAGCCCCGTCGCGACGTACAGCGCGTCACCCCGAAGAATGGGCGTTCCTTTGAAGAGCCCGACGAAGAGGTCCGGCCGTTCTGACGCAATCACGTTGTCGGGCGACGACCAGCGCCAAACAATGTCGAGCTGCTCCACGTTGTCTTTGTCGATCGCGGACGCCGCGACGTACTTGGAGTTACGGTTATCGGCCCCGTAGGTGCTCCATTGAGCGTGAACCGCTTGGGGAACGAGAAGCGCCAGGATCACGATGCGCCGGCTCATCGACATAAGCGCCGGCATTCTACGTGAAAGAGTTATTCCAGGCCATCCGTATCATCGGGCGCGGAGCCGTTCGTTGCCGTGGACCCGACCATCTAACTGCGCAGGCGAGACGGATCCGGAGAGAGATGAGGCGCTCCCCTCCGGAAAAGCCCTGACGGATCTGACACATGCGCTCCCACCGCCTTCTCGCCTCCTGCGCATTCGCGGAAACGGTGAACCCGCCAAGGCAAAAGGCGAGCATCAGGGACAGGCCTCGGCCTTCGTTCTTCATCGGCATGGTTTCTCTGGCTTCTCTTCCCAGTTCGCTCGTGTTTACATGTTCAAGGCGATTCGATCCATTACGACAGTGGCCGGCAGCACGCCAGAAAAATCGCCAGGCAGCTCATACCCGGATCGATGGCGAGACCAGACGGGCCGCATCGTTCCGCCGTAGCTTGCCGCTCGTCGTGCGGGGGAGCTTCCCCGGTGCCACGAAGACGAGGTAATCGGGATCGATTCCGAGCGTCCCCGACACCTGCGACCGAACTTTTGCCTCGAAGGCTTCGCCTTCCGATTCGATGAGCAAGGCGAGCTTCTCGCCTCGGTCGGTCGCCACGTTGACCGCGACCACGGCGAATACTCCCGGAAGCTCTTTCACCGTCCTCTCGATCAGGGTGGGCGAGTAATTTCGACCACGAACGACGACGAGCTCCTTCGAACGCCCGCAGACATAAAGCTCACCGTCCTCGATGAAGCCGAGGTCCCCGGTGTCGAGCCAGCCGTCTCGCAGAATCATGCTCGACTCCTCTGGCATTCCAAGATAGCCTTTCATGATCGACGGTCCCCGAATCAGAATGCGCCCGCCCTGAGCGATCCTCACCTGATACCCCGGGAGCGGACGTCCACAGCTCACGACCTGCTGCCCGTCGCGCTCGCGGACCGAAGGAGGGGCATGCGGATCGCCGAATGTCACCGCCAGGGCAGCTTCCGCAAGTCCGTACACGGGCGTAAGGGCTTCTCGTCGCAGACCGAATCGAGCGAACCGTTCGGTGAAGCGGTCGAGCGTGCGTGGGCCCACCATTTCCGCACCGTCCAGAGCGAGGCGCCAGCACGACAGATCGACCCCTTCGAGATCCTCGTCGCGAATGCGCTCGAGGCAGAGCTCGTAGGCGAAATGTGGGGCCGCACTCAGGGTCGCTCCGTAGTGTGAAATCGCGCGCAGCCACGACGCGGGTCGCGCGATGAACTGCTCCGGCTTGAGGAGAAACAGCGGACCCGGATGCGCCATCGCCGCGAGAACGGCGCCGATGAGACCCATGTCGTGGTAGAGGGGAAGCCACGAAACCCCAATGTGCCGAAACCCGTCGTGCTCGGGATATGCCGAAAGAAACCCCCCTAGGAGTGCGCGCACGTTGGCGAGAACCTGCCGATGAGTGAGAGGAATGGGCTTCGGACCCTCGGTCGTGCCCGAGGAGAACTGGATGAGAGCCAGCTCGTCGGGATGGGGCTCGACCTGAGCGTCCTCTCCTGAGGGAAGCTCGTCCAGCCTCTTTCTGCTCAGAATGAGCCGCCCGTCGCATTGCGAGAGCATCCCCTCGACGTTGCGGTTATGGGTCGCGCGATCGCCGAAAGGCGGCGGAAGCGGCAGGGAAACGGGCGTCGCCCCTGCGAACAGGAGGCCGAAGAATGCGTCGTAGAAGGCGATGCTTGTAGGGATCGTGATCCCGACACGCTCTCCCCGCTCGACCCCGATCGCCCGAAGGCCTCCAGCAACCCGGCGCGCTCGCTCGAGGATCTGGAGATAAGGGAAGAACTGCTCCTCGTCTCGGTCGACGAACGTCACGCCTTCGGAAGTTCGCGAAGCCTGGAGCAGCGCCTCGACGAGAGTGCTCAAGATCGATGCTTCCGCGATATGAGCTCGACGATCTCGGAAACGGTCGAGAGTCCGTTCTCGTCGCCCTCTTCGAGCTTGACGCGAAAGCGGTTCTCGAGCCCGATGACCAGCGCGAGCTGCTGGATGGAGTCGAGGTGGAGGTCGTCGAAGAGATGCGTGGACTCTTCCACTCCCGAGAGGCGGAGCTGCTCGGAAAAGACCTCTCGAACTCCCTCGAGAATCGCCCCCCGCTCCACCGGCGTCACCCCGCGTGCTCGAGAAGAGCACGCTCTTCGATGGGGATGCGGATCGAAAGAAGCCACGCGTTCAGCGCACTGAAACCGACCGCGGTGATCCACGCCGAGTGCACGAGCGGCACGGCCAGCCCCTCGAGGATCACCGCGAGGTAGTTGGGATGGCGCATGAAACGGTAAGGGCCGCTCTTGACGAGGGGCATTCCCGGAATGACGAGAACGCGAACGTTCCAGCGCCTGCCGAGTGAGACGACCGCCCAGTAGCGGATTACCTGGGCGAGCACCGCCAGAGCGAGCATCGGATACCCGAGAAGGGGAACGAACGGGCGGTCGAAGACGACGACTTCTAGAGGGCAGGCCACGAGAAAGCTCGCGTGAGCGGCCTTCATCCAGGCGAAGTGGTCCTGCCCGTACTCGATCGCTCCATGCTTCCCCGCCCAGGCGGCGTTGGAGCGGCTCACCACGAGCTCGACGACCCGTTCGACCGCGATAACCGCAATGAAAGCCAGATACAGTCTCACCATCGGAGCAAGACCAGCTCGGTGGCAAAGCCCGGCCCCATTGCCAGGAGCAGACCGTGGCTCCCTGGGGCTGGCGTTCGCTGGCGGAGGGTATCGGCGAGAACGACCAGAACCGACACCGAGGAGAGATTCCCGAACCTCTCCAAGCTTTGCCACGTCAAGGCGAGCGCTTCTCGGGGAACGTCGAGCGCTTCCGAGAAGGCCTCGAGAACCTTCGGCCCACCGGGGTGGCAAACGAAGGTCTCGATAGACTCCAACCCGAGTCGATGCGCGCCCAGAAAATCGTCCACGTTTCGCCTCATTTCCCGTCGCACGAGATCGGGTATCTCGGCGGAGAGCACGACGCCGAGACCCTTGTCGGTAACGTCCCAACCCATGATGTGCTCGGTGTCGGGGTAGAAGACCGAACGGGAGGCCACCACGGTAGGTCCCGCGGCCATCCGATCGGCTCCGACGAGAACCACGGCGGCAGCGCCGTCTCCGAAGAGTCCGCTCGCGATCAAATTCGGTATCGAGAGGTCCTCTCTTTGCAGTGTCAAGCTGCACAGCTCCACCGAGAGAAGGACCGCGGTCTCGCTGGGAAAGGCGCGTAGGTAGTCCGCGGCTCGGGTGATCCCCACCGCCCCGCCAGCGCAGCCGAGCCCGAACAGAGGCGAGCGCTTCACGTTAGGTCGCAGAGCCAGACGGTTCACCAGCCGCGCGTCGATCGAAGGCGTGGCGATGCCGGTCGTCGACACGAAGAACAAGTGATCGATCTCCGAAGGGGTGAGACCGCTGCGCTCGAGGACTTCCTGGAGCGCGCGGGCACCCAGATCGACGGCACAGCGAACGTACGCGTCGTTCGCGCCCCTGAAGGTAAGGCCTTCGTACTCCTCGAGCCGAAGAGCGAGATGTCGACCGGAAACGAGCACGTTGCGATGGAGCTGCTCGAGCCGTTCGGGGTTGAAGAGTTTGTCCCCCCAGTGTTTCTTCAGCGCAGCGGACAGCGCATCCTGGGAGTAATAATGCTCGGGAAGGACCCAGGCCGCGTCCAGGACACGCATTCTTCCTTCACCTTCCCGGGAAGCTCTCCTCGCGGAAACGTTCGTCCGAAAGCCCCTGGTTGATGACGACATCGGAGAAGGTGAGCACGGTTCGGCTGTGGGCGGCAGCATTCACCAGCTCGATGCGATGCCCCAGCTTTGCCCCCCCGTCGAGCTCTCGGATATCGGAGATCCTCGCCTCTTTCATCAAAGCGCCGGCCTCATCGAAGAACTGCACTTTCACGGTCACAAAGTCTTCCATGCGAACCCAGCCACGGAGCTTTCCGTAGGCAATGCGGTGGCGGGGAACGCCTTCCATCACGTAGCACGGAGCTCCATCGATCGCCTCCTCTCCCACGAGACGGTGGAGGAGATCGTCGAGGTGGGCTCCTCCCGCCAGATCTCCGTACGTGATATCCGAACCGAGAAACGAATCGTCCTGGCTCTTTCCCGCGATCTCACGAACGAGATCCAGATCCGGGAAGTATGCCCACTGACGGTTTCTCTCCCCTCGCGCCGCATGGACGAGAAACGTCGTGCCCTTCATGGTCTCCGGCTCGCGCAGCACGATGAGAGCACGGTAATCCACGCCGTCGCGTTTGAGCAACAGATCGAAGCTTCGCGACTTCGTCTCACCGGCCGAGACGAGCTCGAGACGAGTACGCGCTTGCAGATCATGGATCTTCAGGTCCCCTTCCTTGACACGCGCGACCACCGCCCCTGCGGAAAGCTGAATGGCAAAAAGGATCGCGATCACACACCGCCTCCGGCGCGACGAAAAAGGCGCGCTCCGAAGACGAGGTAGAGAGCTCCGAATCCGAGGAGGGCAATCAACGAGGGCACGACTTCGACGAGAGCCCGTTCACGAAGCATGAGATCGTTGAACGCGCCCATGGCCCAGGCGGTAGGAAAGACATGCGCCAGCCGCTGCAGCCAGAGAGGCTCGATGGTGATCGGCCACCAGCACCCGCCGATTGCCGCCATGACAACCACTCCGATCGTTCCCATCGGCAAGACGGAATCCCGGCTCGGGGCGAGGGACGCGGCCAGCAGCCCCAGGGATGCCGAGGCAAACGTCACCGCGACCACCACGAGCGCAAGGGCGACGAGCGACCGCCCGAGCGAGATATCGAAGGCCAGGCGGCCAACGGCGAAGAGCACGGTCATCTGCACAAGACCCATGAGAAAGCGCGACAGCATCTTACCAACGACCAGCTTCGGCTTCGAGACGGGTCCGGCCGCGAGTCGATACATCGTTCCCCACTCCCGCTCGTCCAGAATCCCGAGGCCCACCCCAAAGAGCATTCCCAGAAGAAGGAAAGTCAAGCCGAAGCCGGGAACGTTCTGGTCGAATGTATTGAATGTGGTAGCCCCCCCGTAGACACTCGCTTCCTCGAGCCGGCTGTTCTTTTCGAGGAGGCGTGAGGCGAGCATGGCTGCGTCTTCCGCAAGGGCCTCGAGGTCCACCGTTTCGCCGGCATAGGTCAGCACCTCCACGACGGCAATGCGAGAAGCCACCCGGCTCGTCATGATGCCCGCGTTCGCCCGCTCCACCGCAGCTTGAATCTTGAGCACCTCGAGGTGTTTCACCGGGTCCGTCCAGAGCTGAAGCACGACATCGTCCGCCGGGTAGCCCTCGGGAATGACGAGCGCCGCGCCCGCGCGGGGCGTGTCCGCGACGAGGCGGCGTGCCTCGTCGACTCCCACTTCGACCACTTCCAGCTCGGGGGCTTCGCGTAGGGTCGCCACGAGCGTGCGAGCGATCTCATCCCCGTCGAGGTCGGTCAGAGGAAGGAGGTGCCGTTCGCTCCGGTACAGGGTCGACAGGGAGAACCCCGCCGCGGCAATCACCAGGATGGGTGCGAGGAAGAGAAGCAGCAAAGCGATGGCATCTCGGACGAGTAGTCGCAAATCCTTGATTATCAGCAAAATGAGCACTCTCAAGGCTCACGCAGTATAGCATTAGAATACTTGACAAAAAAGTCAGGTTTAATCAAAATGAGAAGCATGAAGGTGACGGCGCAAGAGGAATACGGGCTTCGCTGTTTGCTGCAGCTCGCCCGCAGCGCAAAGGAGGCCAAGCCGATCACCGTCCGGGAAGTGGCCGCTCAAGAAGGCATTTCCGTGGCCTACGCGGAGAAGCTCCTGCATCGCCTTGCCAAGGCGGGGCTCGCCGAGTCGGTGAGAGGTCTCCGCGGGGGTTTCCGCCTGAAACGCCGGCCGGACGAGGTAACCGTGGGCGATGCCGTACGCGCCCTCGGGAGCTTCCTCACGCACGCCGCCATCTGCCAGCGCTACACCGGAGACGCCACGCGCTGCGTCCACAACCGCAACTGCGGGCTGAGGCCCGTGTGGAGCACGGTCAACTACCACCTCCAGAAACTTCTGGACAACATGCCTCTGACGCTGCTGCTGCAAGGTGAGCGCGAGGCGCGCCACCAAATCATGGAAATGGTGCCGCTAGCAGGGTCATGAAAAACGCAGTCGACCCTGCGCGAGCGGAGCGAGCCCGGCGCGCTGGCCGCGCCGTAAGCATCCCGAGCCGTGGCGGCCGATCGTCCACAGGTTCGCCACGGCATTGAGCGCTCGAAGGAGTGTCCGATGAAGACCGAGATCGAGATCGAGCTCCGGCAGCCGTTCGAGTTCGAGCACGCGCCCTTCGAATACGAGGAAGTCGAAATCGACCCCCGGCCGTCGAACGAAGACGTTTCTCGAAACGATCTCGGGTACTTCATGAACCTGGCCGGCCGGCACCAGCTTTTGAGCGCCGCGGAGGAGCGCGATCTCGGTCTCGGCCTCTGGCGAGAGCGAAAGCGCGTGCTCAGACTGCTGAGACGGGTACAAAAGCCGTGGCTCGGAACGGAAGTCGCGCTCACGGCTCAGCCGGTGACCGCGTCGACCCGCCGCCGCCTTGCCCGGGTGGAGACGCGGGCCCGAGCACTCCGAAGAAAACCAACCGAGCTCGCACGGGCGCTTGCGGAGATCGACGCGATGCGCGCTCGGCTCGTAGAAGCCAACTTGCGCCTGGTGGTGTGGGTGTCCAAGTGTTTTCGCGGCCGCGGTTTCGACTTCATCGACCTGATTCAGGAAGGAAGCCTCGGGCTCATGCGCGCCGTCGACCGGTACGACCCCCGAGTCGGCGCACGGTTCTCCACGTTCGCGACACACTGGATCCGACAGGGCATCCGCCGTGCGCTCGCCGAGAAGGCGCGCCTGATCCGTATCCCGGTGAACCGAATCGCCGACGTGAGGCAAACCCTGTACCTGCGAAAAGAGCTGTCGCGAAAGCTCGGTCGCACCGCTCTCCCCGAGGAGATCGCCACGGAGATGGGCGTCCCCACCGAGAAGGTGGCCGAGCTGCTCCCGGCAATCGGTCCGATCGACTCCATCGATGCCCTCATTCTATCGACCGACCGGTTCCTCGGCGACGTTCTCGAGGACCGTTCTCGGCCGACGCCGCTCGAGTTGGCGCAGAAAGCAGAGACGAGGCGGGCCGTCAGAGCGGTTCTTCGAAAGCTCCCCGATCGACAGCGAATCATTCTCTCCATGCGTCACGGCATCGGCTATCCGAGGGAGTGCACCCTAGACGAGATTGCCCAAGTCCTGGGCCTTTCGCGTGAGCGGATTCGCCAGGTGGAAAAAGTGGCGGCGGCTTCCGTCCGCGACTTCATTCGAACCACCCGACCCGCCCTCGCCGAGCCTGCCTAGCCGCTGTCCGCTGCAAGGAAGTCACGCCAGACTCGCCATTGGCCTGCAGTGAGGTCCACAAGGCGAAGGACAGGCGGCTCGACCAGGAGGCGCGATCCGTTTCGAGTTTGAACCATCCGCAAGTCCCGGTTCGGTAGATCGGATGGCAGACGCTTCGGCGCGCGTGCTAGCATTTCGTCATGGTTTCGCAGGTGACGACTCCGGCCGGTGAGTGCGTTCCCACCGCGGACCAGCGCATCGTCACCTACGGTGTCCCCTGGCCTCATTACGAAGCCAGCTCGCCCTGCGCGGCGACCGGCCCGTACCTCGCATCTCCAATCTGGAAGGAGTGCTGGAGCTCAGGACTTTGATCGCGACGATGCGGTCGAGACGGGTGTCTCGCGCCTTGTAGACCTCCCCCATCCCGCCCTTGCCGAGGGGTGCCCACGATCTCGTAGACGGAAAGGCGCGTTCCGGAGGCGAGCGATCACGGTGGAAATCTACCGGTTAGTCTCTGGTGGGCGCAAGCTTCCTCCACGGCATCGGCTTCGTGTCTCGATGAATTCGAACCCTTTGTCTCCGGGAACCGTTACAATTCGCGTGCGTCGGGAGCTCTCGATGGAGGAGGATGAGTCATGGACGCGATCCGCTCGGTTCGATTCGCCCTAAGGGTCCTCGCCGGAAACCCGGGCTTCGCCGTCGTTGCCGTGCTCGTTCTCGGCCTGGGCATCGGCGCCAATACGGCGATCTTCAGCATCGTAAACGCCCTTCTGTTCAAGCCGCTTCGGATCGAGCGTCCGGAACAGCTCGTAGGATGCTTCAGCAAGGATACGGAGAAGCCGGATAGCTATCGACCCTTCTCCTACCCGAACTTCGTCGATTTGCGCGATCAAAACACCGTTTTCTCCAGTCTCACCGCTCACAATCTGGCGCTCGTCGGGTTGACGAAGGACGGAATGACCCGGCGAATCATCGCGGAGACGATCGCGGCCAATTTCTTCTCGACGTTTGGCGTCCCGCTCTTTCGAGGACGGAGCTTTACTCCCGAGGAGGAGCAGCCGGGCGCCGGCCTCCGAGTCGTGATCGTCAGCTATTCGTTCTGGCAGAAACAAGGCGCCGACCCCGACTACGTCGGCATGAGCGTCGACGTCAATGGAAGGAGCTACACCGTCGTCGGTATCGCGCCGAAGGACTTCACGGCCGCTACGGCCTTGATCTCCACCGAGCTGTGGTTTCCCCTGGGCGTGCACGGCGAGATCGCGAACGATTTCATGGGCTCCGCCGGGCGCAGCCTCGACGAGCGCGACAATCATTCCCTCGTGCTGATCGGCCGATTGAAGGACAGGATGACGTTCGAGAGCGCCGACTCCGAGCTCGCGGTTCTCGCGGCCCAGCTCGCCGAAACCTACCCTGAAGCAAATCGGAACCAAACCTTCGTGGTGAACCCCTTGCCGCGAATGGGCATCAGCACCGAGCCCTCGGATGACAGCGAGGTCGAGACCCTTGTTATCCTTCTTTCGGCGACCGCGGCGGCGGTGCTGCTCATCGCCTGCTTGAATCTGGCGAGCATGACGCTCGCTCGCGGGACCATGCGACGCAAGGAGCTCGCGATTCGCCTGGCAATTGGCGGGCGCCGGGCCCCCATCGTACGCCAGCTCCTCCTCGAGGGTTTTTGCCTTTCTCTCCTGGGCGGCGCTATGGGATTGCTGCTCGCACATTGGGGGAACTCGCTTCTGGTCTCATCGATGCGCGAGATCCTTCCCGTCGACCTCATCGTCCGGACCGGTCCCGATCTTCGAGTCCTGACGGCTTTGCTATTCTTCTGCGTCGCGAGCACGCTCCTCTTCACTCTGGCGCCCGCCTGGAAGCTGACCCGGCCCGAGATCGTTACCGATTTGAAGGAGAACCCCGCTGAAGATCCAACCAGCCGCGGAAGACTCGGTGCCTTCAGAAACGTTCTCGTGATAGGCCAGGTGTCGCTTTCGCTTGCCCTTCTGACGGCGGCCGGGTTGTTCCTTCGCGGTGCCGTCAATGCGTCGGGGGCCGATCCAGGCTTTGCGCTCGAGCGCAGGCTCCTCGTCGAAATCGATCCGAGCCTGGTGGGCTACGACGAGGCTCGTGGCCGGGAGATCTACCGCACCCTGGAGGAGCGGCTGTCCGCGCTTCCGGGCATCGAATCAACGAGCCTGGCGGCAACGGTCCCTTATGGGATGGTCTCCCAGAGCCAGCGGGTGCTTCCCGCAGAAAAGGCACGGAGCTCGCGCGCGGACGATGAACAAGCGTCCGGGTCCGTCAACGCCCGCTTCAACGTCGTGGGGGCCGACTACTTCCGGACGCTGGGGGTTCCGCTGCTTCGGGGTCGAGACTTTACCCGAAGCGAAGTATCGGCCGTAGGCGCCGCCCCGGTGGCGATCCTGGACCAGGGTCTCGCCGCGCGTCTGTGGCCGGACGGAGAGGCGCTCTCCGAGCGCATCGTCTTCGTCGGACGTGATGGCAGCAAGGAATCGGAGGAGATGGAAGTCGTCGGGATCGCTCCGAGCTTGAAAGACGATTTGTTCGACGCAAACCCCGAGCACGTCTACGTCCCGTTCGGCCAGCGATACCAGGCCAACATGCATTTCTACCTGACCTCCTCTGTCGCGGACGAGGAAGCGCTTGCCAGCCAGCTCGACGCCGTACAACGAGAGGTGCGCGCCGTCGACCCGCGGCTGCCGATTCTGACCCTCAAGACCATGCCGATGTTTCTCGAAGAGAGTATGGCGCTGTGGCTCGTGCGAGCGGGTGCCCGGATCTTCATGCTGTTCGGAGGCGTGGCGCTTCTGCTGTCCATCATCGGAGTCTACGGAGTGAGAGCGTATAGTGTGGCCCAGCGCACACGAGAGCTGGGGATCAGGATGGCGCTCGGCGCCAGTCGCGGCCAGGCCCTATGGCTCGTTCTGAAGGAAGGGCTGCGCTTGACGGCGGTGGGGTGTTTCGTGGGTTTCCTGCTCGCGGTAGCGCTCGCGAGGGCGCTGAGCAGCTTGCTCTACGAAGTCGAGGCGCTCGACCCGCTCATATTCCTGCTCGCGCCGACTGTTCTCATCGCCGCTTCGGCCTTCGCCTGTCTCGTTCCGGCGCAGCGGGCGTCCCGCATCGACCCGCTGGTCGCTCTCAAGTACGAGTGAGGCTCGCAGTACTCACGTCATGGGGTCGAAGCTCGAGCGACTACCCTATGACCGGATCGCTGGTTGACTTCCTCGCGAATGCACCTATGCTTTGAGCACGTGGTCGGTACTTCTCTAGCGCACTACCAGATCCTCGAAAAGCTCGGCGCCGGCGGTATGGGCGAGGTTTTCCGGGCCACCGACACCAGGCTCGGGCGCGAGGTCGCTCTCAAGATGCTGCCCGCGGAGATGGCCTCCGAACCCGAGCGTCTCGAACGGTTCCGCCGCGAGGCGAAGGCGCTCGCCGCGCTCGATCATCCGAGCATCGTGACCGTGTTCTCGGTCGAGGAATCCGAGGGCGCTCACTTTCTGACGATGCAGCTCGTGGAAGGACGAACCCTCGAGCGCGTGCTCACCGAGGGAAGATTCTCTCTCGAACGATTTTACACGCTCGCCCTGCCACTCGCCGATGGACTCGCGGCGGCGCACGAGCGCGGTGTCGTCCATCGCGACCTCAAGCCCGCGAACCTCATGGTCACCGCGGACGGGAGGCTCAAGATACTCGACTTCGGGCTCGCGAAGATGGGGCAGCTCTCGGAGGCGAGCTCCGAGCTCACCACCGATCTGCAGACGCGAGAGGGCGTCGTGATGGGCACCCTGCCCTACATGTCTCCAGAGCAGGTCTCGGGCCGATCCGTCGATCATCGGAGCGACATCTTCTCCCTCGGCATCATTCTTTATGAGATGGTCTCCGGACGAAGACCCTTCGCTGGAAGCTCCACCGCCGAGCTCGCTTCGGCCATCCTGCGCGATCGGCCACCGTCGGTCGCGAAGGTGCGGACCGATCTGCCGGAAGGCTTGGCGGACGTCATCGAACGTTGCCTGGAGAAAAGGCCGGAGGACCGATTTCAGTCGGCGCTTGAAGTTTACCAGGTCCTTTCGGAGTGGCAGAGCGGCTCACCATCGAGCACCCGTCGCACGGACTCCGCCGCAACGCGAGCCGAGCAGGGATTCTGGATCGCGGTCCTTCCCTTCAAATATCACAGGGCAGATCCCAGCCTGCAGGCCCTCGCGGAGGGGCTCTTGGAGGACATCGTGACCGGTCTGTCGCGATTCTCGTACCTCCGCGTGATCTCGCGAAGCTCGACGCTCCAGTACCAGAACGAGGCTTACGACGTTCGCTCTGTGGGAAAGGACCTGGGTGCTCGCTACATTCTGGAAGGAAGCCTTCGCCAGGCCGGACCGAAGCTTCGCATCGCCGCCCAGGTCGTGGAGGCGAGCTCCGGGGCTCACCTCTGGGCGGAGACCTACAATCGCGCTTTCCGCTCAGAGGATCTCTTCGATCTCCAGGACGAGATCGTGCCCCGGATCGTCTCTACCATCGCGGACGCCCACGGAGTTCTCCCGCGCACCGCGAGCGCCGCACTCCGGGGGAAGAGCCCCAAGGAGCTCAGTCCTTACGAAGCCGTTCTTCGGAGCTTCGGCTATATGGAGCGGATCGACGCCGAGGAGCACGCCGCCGTACGGGTCTGCCTCGAGGAAGCGATCGCGAAAGCCCCGAACGACGCCGACTGCCTCGCCTGCCTCTCGACGTCCTACGCGGAGGAATACAAGCACGGTTTCAACGCCGGACCCGACCCTCTCGGTCGCGCGCTCGATACGGCGCGTCGCGCGGTGCAGCTCGCTCCCGCCAATCACCTCGCCTATTCCGCCCTTGCGGTCGCTCGTTTCTTTCGACGTGAGCTCGAGGACTTCCGAAATGCCGCGGAGCGGGCCATCGACCTGAACCCCATGGACGGAGATTCGAAAGCGTTCATGGGGATTCTCATGGCTTACGCCGGCGATTGGGAGCACGGCGTCCGGCTGGCGGAAGCGGCCCTCGAGCTGAACCCGCATCATCCCGGCTGGTACCGGTTCGGCTCGTATTTCAACGCTTACCGGAAGAAGGACTATCGCGGAGCACTCGAAATCGCTCGGAAGATCAACATGCCGAGCTACTTCTATACTCATGCGGCTCTCGCCTCGGCCTACGGGCAACTCGGCGAGCGGGAGGCGGCCCAAAAGGCGCTCGACGAGGTGCTGGCCCAGGTACCCAATTACGCCCAGGTGGCGAGAGCGGAGATGGCGAAGTGGCACGGGGCGGGCGAGCTCCTCGACAACTTCATCGAGGGGCTCCGGAAGGCCGGGCTCGCGATCCCGTGACCACCCCGTTCGGACAATAATCGGCTCATGTTTCGCGTTGTCTCTTCCGTTCTCATCCTAGAAGCCCTGGCCGCTGGCGCAATGGCCCAGACACGGCTGGAATTCCACATGCTGCCGTCGGTTTCGACCGGACCGCTCGATCCCGACTGGAGTCCGGATGGAGCGTTCATCGCGTTTGCGATGCGGGGTGACATCTGGAAGATTCCCGCGAGCGGGGGCGAAGCCGTGGCTCTCACCGAAGGCCCCGGTTACTACTACGAGCCGAGCTTCAGCCCCGATGGAACCGAGATAGCCGTCGTCATGGAAGTCGGCGGCGATTTCGAGCTGGGTCTCGTTGGTTCCGATGGCGGCCCGGTTCGTCGCCTCACCCACCACGAAGGTCTCGATCTCCAGCCGAGCTGGGCTCCCGACGCAAAGAGCCTCTACTTCACGAGCCACCGCGAGCGCGACCTGGACATCTACCGTTACGACCTGGCCTCGGGAAGCACCAGCCTCGTGGTGAGCCGCCGCGGGCACGACTTCCATCCCGCGGTATCCTCCGACGGGACGCGGCTCGCTTTCGTCTCGCCGGTCGCAGGCCGACTGGGAAGCGGCGGGATATGGGTCAAGGCTCTTGCCGAGGGCGAGCCCGAGCTCGTGCACTACGAAGAGACGAGCTACCGGCCGAAGCCGGCCTGGTCACCCGACGGCACCAAGCTCGTCTACATCTCGGACGCGGCAGGCTCGAACGATATCGCGGTCATTCCCGCCACGGGAGGTAATCGAATCCGGCTCACCGAAGATCCCCTGGACGAGCTCGACGTTACCTGGAGCGGCGACGGCTCGCGGATTGCCTTTGTTTCGAACCACGAAGGGCCAACGCTTCTGTACACGCTATTGTCCGACGGCGGCCCGCGCTCGGCATGGAAGCGTGTCGCCATGCCGTCTCGGCGTGCTCGCGTGGCCACCGGACGGTTGCGCGGGAGGATTATCGCTCCTGACGGAGAGACGACTCCGGCGCGCATCCTGCTCACGGCGAGCGACGGTCGCGCCTACGCGGAGGACGGTGGATTCCAACGCGTGAGCTGGACCACGGGAACTCATTATTTCCATACCAGCGGGACGTTCGAAGTCGAAGTCCCGGCCGGCGGGGTCGCGGTCGAAGCGATGCGTGGCTTCGAGCTCGCGCCCGCGGGAGCACAGGTGGTCGTACCTGCCGGAGGCACGACGGAGGTGAGTCTCGAGCTCGAGCGACTCGTCGACGCCCCCGCGGAGGGGTGGTACTCGGGCGACACGCATACGCACGATCTACACGAGGGTCGTTTCGGACTAACACAGGACTCGTTCTTCGCCCAGCTCGTCGCCGACGACGTCCATGTCACGAACGCGCTCATCCACATGGACGGCACCAAGCTCATGGGTCGCTGGACCGATCTCACCGGAGAGCCCGATATCCGCTCGACGAAAGAGCACATCCTCTATTACACGCAGGAGTTTCGTGGCTCGTATGGCCACGTGGCTCTCCTCGGACTCGACCGCTTCATCATGCCGCTCATTGGTGGTGCGCCGAACACCCCTTACTCCGCGGACGTCCTCAAGCTCCGCCACCTCGACGCCGCTCGCGAGCAGGGAGGCATCGGCGGATTCGTGCATCCCTACAACGCTCCGGTCGGGACACCATCCGAGGCCTCGGCCGCAGATATTCCCGTTCACGTGGCGCTCGGTCGTGGAGAGTTCTACGACGTGGTCTCCATCGCGTCGCTCGAGCTGGAATCCGCCGCGATGTATTACCGTCTCTTGAACTGCGGCTTCCGCATCGCGGCCACGGGCGGCACGGACAACTTCTCGGACGTCTACCGGGATCCTTCGGGTGGTACGGCGAGAACCTACGCCCATATCGAGGGTCCGCTCGGATACCGCGCCTGGCTCGACGCGGTGAAAGCGGGCAGGACGTTCGCGACAAGCGGCCCACTCCTTTTTCTGTCGGTGGAAGGTCACACTCCGGGCGACACGATCGAGCGGGAAGATCCCGACCCCGCCGCGCTGAAGGCGACTCTGCGCGTCCTCTCGATCGTGCCACTGGAGAAGGTAGAGCTCGTGGTGAATGGCGAGATCGCGCGGAGTTTTCCAATCGAGGCAGGGCGGAATCGCGTCGAGATCGACACCGACGTCGAGCTATCGACGAGCGGCTGGGTGGCGGCCCGGGCGATGGGCCCTCCGAGCAGGTACGTGGGCGACACGTTTCCTTTCGTGCAGACGTCGCCCGTATACGTCGTGCGAGGCGGCGTGGCTTACGAATCCGCGGAGGATGCCCGCTTCCTTCTCGCGACGGTGGATGAGCTTTGGCAGCGGGTGCAGGCGAAAAACAGCTTCGGCACCGAGGAGGAAAGACGCGAATATCGAGAGGGCATCGATCGAGCCCGTGCCGTCTACCGGAGCATCATCGCGCGAGCCGAAGAGGGTAACGTTCCTTAGAGGCTCAGGGCCGTCGCGGGACCCGCGACCGGCCGGCGCAGGGGTGAGCTGAGTTTTTCACCCTGCCAGCCTACGGAGTGGCTTTTTTTTCAGGCGCTTCGCCAGATCATCGCGAAACTCCCGTAATTCATTCACCGTGAGCGGCTCGAGCATCTTCGGTAGCGGCTCGACGGGAAATCGCGCGAGGAGCCAAGCCAAAATGCCTGGGTCAATCCTGGCATCCTTGCGCAGCGCGAGCGTCAAGTCTTCTTCAGGAGGGTAGCCAGCACGGTCGAGGAAGAGCAGGTCGACGAGATCGCGGGGCTCGGAACGAGAAAGAATACAGGTGAACTTGCTCGCTCTGAGATCGCTCAGCGATTCGACGAGGATTCCTTCCACCGGCGGAGGAGGCGGCTCGATGATCGGGAATCGGCTCGTGCACGACATCGAGCTCCAGCTCACCGCCGTCCCACTACAGGATGGCTCGTACCAATGATCCCGCGTCGCGAACAATATCCACGCTGGAGCCCACGGAACGAGATACCTCGCTCAACAGGCTGCAGCATCCGCATCTCATCGCTCTGATGAGAGAACAGGTCGATGTCGCCAGTCACGCGGTGCCTCAAGTGGACGCCCGAAAGGGTCGCTCCTCCTCCGAGATGGCAGGGAACCGCTACTGACAAGCGCGGACGAACTCGAAACCGCCGGCGCGACGACACGCCGATCGAACTCGCCAGCCACGTCGTGCTTCCGCGGGCGGCCATTCGGGCGCCGCCAGTCCCAGAAGCCAAGCCCACATGGCGCGTGAGCGTCCCAGATAAGGAATGAGGCGTGGCCAGAGCGCCCGGATCTCGTCTGGAGTCGTGAAGAGCCACACGTCGCGAGTGTTCGCCTCCCGCAGAACGGCGCCCATCCAGTAGACCCTCTCTTCGATGTTTGCGGACGCGAGTCGCTCCCTGAGTCCGCCCACGGTGACGTCGGTCCACCAGAGAAAGTACGGCCGCGTATCCGGCCGAAGGAGAGCTTCCGACGTGGGTGGTAAGACAGCCATAGTTTCGTGCGGCGATCTTAGCGCGCTATTCGGACAGTTGTCGCAACATCTCTTTCGCTCGCCTGGCGAGCGCGCGATGGCTGCGTTTCAGATACTTCGGAGCGTAGTCGAATTCCTGAAGCGCAGTCGTGAGCTGGGTCTGGGCCTCGGCTCGGTCCTCGGCGAGACCGAGGTAGTGCGCGTAAGCGACCCGGTGCGGCATGCGAGGGCTCAGCCTCACGAGCCTTCCGAGCGCGACCAGGGCCTCGTCCCGCCGATTCGACTCCCAAAAAACTTGGGCGAGCTTGGCGAAACCGTCGTAGTCGTGATGCGTCGGCTCCAGCTCGACGAGCTTTCGGAGAGGCGCGATTGCACCGTTCAGGTCACCAGCCCCGATCCGGCACAGCCCCAAACCATAGAGCGCGTCTCGCGAGGTGCCATCGCTTTCGAGAACCTGGTCGAAGAGCCGGCTGGCTTCCTCGAACGCGTCGGCATCATGGAGCGCCTGCGCAAGCCTGACCTTGTTGTGGAGGCTCGGCGTCTGCTCCGCGTGATAGCGGAGCTCCTCGATCGAGGACTGCCTCTCTAGGAGCGTACCAAAAGGCGCTTTGAGCCAGGCGAAGTCGGGGTCGTGGATCTTGTACTTGAAGAAGTAGAACCACTCCCCGAAGGGCATCAGGATGACCCAGTACCAATAGCGCGCGATTCCCGGGCGGCCGATCGCGTCGACCAGCATCCACAGACTGAAAACGGATTGCAGCAGGAAGAAAACGCCGGGCATTTTCGTGGTCCTTCGGACTGGGATCGAGGAAACGAGCTACTTTTATGGTAAGGACGGCGATCGACACCGTCAACTCCGCACCTCCTCGAGCCTCCCGTTGACAGTCTCCGCCCGGCAGCGTAACGTCCCGCACATGCGGACCGCGGCGGTTCTCCTGCTGGCGGCACTCGTGGCCTGCAATCCGGCGTCCCCTCCCCCATCGGGCTTCGTGATCGTCGGAGCGACCGTTTTGGACGGGACGGGCGCGGACGCACGGAACGTGAACGTCGTCGTCGAAGGCGATAGCATCCGAGGGCTCGTCGACGAAGTCCCGTCCGGCTACGAGCTCCTCGAGGCCGACGGCCTGACCCTATCTCCTGGTTTCATCGATACGCACAGCCACGGCGATCGGCAGATCGAGACCCACCGAGACGCTCTGGCGGCCGTCAGCCAGGGCGTAACCACACTCGTGAGCGGACAGGACGGGGGCTCCATTTTCCCGCTCGCGGAGCTCTTCTCGAGACTCGAGCGCGAGCCCCCGGCGGTCAACATCGCTTCTTTCGCCGGCCATGGCGCCTTGAGACGCGAGGTCATGGGTGAGGACTTCCGTCGGCCCGCGACCGAGGCCGAGGTCGAGGCGATGAGGCAGCTTCTGACCGAGGAGTTGATTGCCGGAGCGCTCGGGCTTTCGAGCGGCCTCGAGTACGACCCTGGCATCTACTCGGAAACGGCCGAGCTCGTCGTGCTCGCCCGCGAGGCGGCGGCGTTCGGCGGAAGCTACATCAGCCACCTGAGGAGCGAGGATCGCGATTTCTGGAACGCCGTCGACGAGATCCTGACGATCGGACGCGAAGCGAACCTCCCAGTCCAGATCTCCCACGCCAAGCTCGCGATGCGAGCTCACTTTGGAAAGGCGCGCGAGCTATTGCGGAAGCTCGACGAGGCACGCATGGCGGGTGTCACGGTCTTCGCCGACATCTATCCATACACCTACTGGCAATCGACGCTTACCGTGCTGTTTCCCGAGCGCAACTTCGAGGATCGCGACGCGGCATCGTTTGCGATCACGGAAGTCACTTCGCCCGAAGGCATGCTGATACCCGTCTATCGCCCCGAGCCCTCCTACGCCGGGAAGACCCTTGCCGCGATCGCATCGATTCGGGGCACCGACCCCGAAACGACGCTGATGGATCTGATCCGCATGGCTGAGGAGGCGCGGGCGCGGGGTGAGACCGACGTAGAAAGCGTCATCGCCACGAGCATGGAGGAGGGCGACATCGAAGAGCTCATGAAATGGGAGCCAATGAGCTTCTGCTCCGACGGAGCGCTCGAAGGGGCACACCCGAGAGGATATGGATCCTTCCCCCGTGTTCTTGGCCGCTACGTTCGGGAACGTGGTGTCTTGAGCCTCCCCGATGCCGTGCGCAAGATGACATCTCTTCCCGCCACGCAGATGGGATTCGCGGATCGGGGGCGGATCGCGCCCGGAATGAAGGCGGACCTCGTGCTCTTCGATCCGACGACCGTCATCGATCGGGCCACACCCGATAACCCGCATGCCATCTCGGAAGGGATCGAAAAAGTCTGGGTCAACGGGGTTCTGGTCTACTCGAACGGCGAAACGACCAGGGCTTTTCCCGGACGCGTATTGAAACGAGGGAGCTGAGTTGGAGAGACGCGACGTTCTCAAGCTCTTGAGCGCGGCGCCGTTTATCGGTCTCGGCCGCCAGCAAGCGGCGAACCGTGCTCCGCGATACGAAGCGAGCGCCGGGGAGCACGTCTGGCGTGTGTTTGAGGAGCCGTTTCTCTCCGAGATCGGCTTTCCTCTCGGAGGAATTGGCACCGGCACGGTCTCTCTCGGCGGGCGGGGTCAGCTTCGCGACTGGGAGGTCATGAACGAGCCCAACAAGGGCGGAGACCCCGAGAATACATTCTTCGCGCTCTGGTTTCAGGCGGACGGGTGGGAGCCCAAGACGATGCTGCTCGAGTCCGAGCTCACGCCCCCTTACCGCGGCGCCTTCGGTATTCCACGCGCCGGTATGCCCGGCATGCCGCGTTTCCAGAGGGGTCGCTTTCTCGGATCCTACCCCTTCGCGCGCGTGGAGCTAATGGACGAGCGCGTTCCCCTCGACGTCTCTCTCGAATGCTTCAACCCTTTCATTCCAGGCAACGACAAGGACTCCGGGCTTCCTCTCGCCGTCTTCTACTGGCATCTCACGAACCGGCACGACGGCATGGTGCGGGCGACAGTGATGGGCTCGCTCCAGAACTCCGCCGGCGGCGACGTGCGCGGCGGGAACGTCAATGCCTATCGGAGCGAGAGGTCCTTGAAAGGGATCTCGATGGAAACCACACGGCTGACCGCGGAGGATCGTCGCTTCGGAAGCCTCGTCCTGGCCACTCTGGCCGAAGAAACCACCTTCCAGACGAGGTGGACGAGGGGCGAGTGGTTCGACGCCCAGAGCCTCTTCTGGGACGACTTCGGGAGCGACGGTCGCCTCGAGCCCGTGATCGATTCCGACGAGAGCCCCGAGGGCAAGACCGACGTCGGCTCCATCGGCGGCGTCGTCCGCCTGGCGGCCGGAGAAACGGCAACCATTCCGTTTTTCATTGCCTGGCATTTCCCCAACCGGCAGAACTACTGGGTGAACGAGATATTCGGCTACGAGCCGAATCGCGGCGGCCCCATCATCGGCAACTACTACGGCAGCCTGTTCGAGGACGCCTGGGCCGTCGCCACCTATGCCGCGGCGGAGCTTCCCCGCCTTGAACGCGACACACGCCTGTTTCATGACGCGCTCTTCTCCACGACGGCGCCCACCGAGATTCTGGATGCGGTCTCGAGCCAGATGTCGATCATCCGGACGAATACCTGCTTTCGCGCGAGCGACGGAAACTTCTACGCGTTCGAGGGTACGGGTGACGACCACGGGTGCTGCCCGTTGAACTGCACCCATGTATGGAACTACGAGCAGGCGCTCGCTTTTCTCTTTCCCGCGCTCGAGCGCACCATGAGGGACGTCGACTTCGATCGCAACACGGACGCGTCCGGGTTCATGGTGTTTCGCACCCGCGTGCCGCTCGAGACGGAGAAGTGGGATTTCCCTCACGCGGCCGCGGATGGCCAGATGGGCACGATCGTCAAGCTCTACCGCGAGTGGCAGCTCTCGGGCGACCTAAATTTCCTGAAGCGTCACTGGCCGAAGGCGAAGCGCGCCTTGGAGTTCGCCTGGACGGATTGGGATCCCGATCGCGACGGCGTCATGGAAGGCGTTCAGCACAACACCTACGACATCGAGTTTCGCGGGCCGAACCCGATGATGGGGGCCATCTATTTGACCGCCCTTCGTTGTGCTTCGGTCATGGCTCGCGCGGTGGGGGACGAGAGCGCGGCGACCAGATACCGCGACCTCGAACAGAATGGACGACGGCTGCTCGACGAGGAAACCTGGAATGGTGAGTTCTACGTGCAGGCTTTCGAGCGTGCGCGCGAGGAAAAATACCAGGTCGGGGCAGGTTGTCTCTCGGATCAGATGCTCGGCCAGTGGATGGCCCATGTGGTGGGCATGGGCTACGTCCTTCCCGAAGAGCACGTGCGGAGCGCCATCCGATCCGTTCATCGCTACAACTTCAAAGAGACGCTACACGACCATTCGAATCCACAACGCATCTTCGCCCTCGGTGACGAAGCCGGACTCCTTCTCTGCACCTGGCCGCGCGGCAGCCGACCGCTTCTTCCCTTTGTCTACTCCGACGAGGTCTGGACCGGCATCGAGTATCAGGTGGCCGCCCACCTGATCTACGAGGGCATGGTGGACGAAGGCCTCCGCATCGTTCGCGCCGTTCGAAGCCGCTACGACGGCGAGCGGCGCAATCCGTGGAACGAGGTGGAGTGCGGAAATCATTACGCGCGCGCCCTCGCGAGCTGGTCGCTCTTGCTTGCACTCTCGGGGTTTCGGTACTCCGGGCCCGAACGTGCCATCGCCTTCTCACCGAAGATCGAGCAAAGACGGTTCGTGACCTTCTGGTCGGCGGGGCCGGGTTGGGGCATCTACGAACAGGAGAGGAGTCAGACAGCGATCGACGCCTGCTTGAGATACCTCTATGGGGATTCGCTCACGCTCGAGCAGGTCTCGATCTCGGTCAGCCCGGGCCCGGAAAGCATGAACGTGAGAGTGACTCTCACCGGCTCGGAGATTCCTGCGGACACGAGTATCGAGGATGGCACCTTGCTGATTCGTCTACGCTCCGCAGTCGAGATTTCGCCCGGAAGCGCGCTTCGCATCCAGGCGACTACATGAATCGGGCGAAGCTGGTGCCGAGCGTCCGTCCGGAAGGAAGCGGGGATTCCCCGAATAGGCGCCAGACTCACCGCGGCTCCTTGCTCTCACCCGAGCGGGGGCGTGGCAGGAAATCGAAGGGGCCTCGCCCTTCGGGGAGCGGCGAACGGTAGGGTTGCCCGGCGGTCTCTCGTTCGAACTCGCGCTTCACTTTCTCGAGACTCTCCCCATCGAGCATCAAGTCGAGCGCAGTCCTCGCGAGCGTTCTCGCGGCAAGCATCAAGGCCTCGTGGGCGAGGCGCGATCTTCCCGAGTCGTTCCACGCGCGGCTGTGCGACGGCGTCTCCGCCGGAAAGGCCTGCACCAGAAGGCCGCCTCGCGGCGTCACCCAGCTCGCCTCCGCGGTGTCGTCGCTGATGGGAACGGGCTCATCGGTGAACGACACCGGGATATGGTCGTCTCCCAGATTCCGATCGAGGATCTTGGAGAGCTCCCGATTGATGAGCCAATGCCGCGTGGAAGAGAGAACCTGTATCTCGAGCTCGGTCTCCGTCCGAATCGCTATTTTCCGCGCGATCTCCTCCACGTCGGCTCGAATCCGGTTTACGGAGGCGCGGTCGCGTGCGTGGAGAAAATACCAGAGGACGGCTCGCTCAGGGACGACGGAAGGCAGCGTGCCACCCTCGAGCAAGACATGATTCACGACCGCCGGGGCGGGCCAGTCGACGCGCGCTTTCTCGACCGCGGAAGACAGCTGAAGAGCGGACGTCAGACCGTTTCGTCCTTTTTCCGGGGCGTCGGTGGCATCGGAAGCAAGACCTCGGAACGAGAAACGCACCGAGTCCATCGCGAGCCCGCTTCGGTCGATGACGGTGGTCACCGAGGAGGGATGCCAGAAGAGGAGCGCGTCGACATCGTCGAACGCTCCGGCGCGAACCATGTACACCCCGCCGTGGTATATCTCTTCGGCGGGCGCACCATAGAAACGGAGGGTTCCACGGGCCGCGTGGCTCGCGATCGCTTCACGGAGCGCGAGCGCCGCACCGAGATCACCCGCTCCGATCAAGTGGTGCCCGCAGCCGTGCCATGCCGGCTCGTCTCCGGTCCCAGGGAGGGCGTCGAGGAGAGCAACGACCCCGACAACCGGCTTTCCTCTTCCATAGTCGGCGGCGAATGCCGTGGGGAGCCCGGCGATCTCGGTTCGAATCTCGAATCCAGCGCGCGCGAGCTCCGACTGGAGATAGGCGGAAGTTCGTATCTCGTGATGGGCCGGCTCGGGCATGTGCCAGAGTCGGTCGGCCACCGAGACAAGGAAGGGCTCGTTCCTTGTTAGCCAATCGCCTGCGAGCTCCTGGGGGCCGGCCTCGCTTCTGACGGCAAGAAACAGGAGCGCGGCGCAGAGGCTAACGTTCCGCTTCGTAGGTGTAGCCGCGGCGAGCATGGACATCCACCCCCCTCTCTCTGACTCTGACCTCGAGCCGGTGCCAGCCTTCCCGAACAGGTTCCGGGGGACTGTATGACAGGATGTAGCGGGTCTTCATCTCGGCGAGGATCTCGAGGAAGAGCTCTTGCAGCTTTTCGAAAGACGTGGCTTCGAGGAGCCGACCCCCGCTTTCCTCGGTGAGCTCACGGATGAGTCGCGTGCGCGCCCCGTGGGTCCGCCGCGCCAGTACCCAACTCTTTCGGCCCGCGTCCGATCTCAGATCGGGCATGTTGGGAGGCTCGCCCCGGGCGATGGCGTAGATTACGGCGTTGGATCGTTTCACGAGAGGCAGCATCTTCTCCGTGCCGAGCCAGCTGTACGTATCGCCGCCGTCGGTGAAGAGAAGGACCATGGGCCGGTCGCGCACCTCCTCGAGAAGCTCCAGGGCAACGAAGAGCGCGTCATGCCAGGAGGTGCCGCCTTCGGCCGAGACGTTCTCGAGTGCCTCATCGATCGAGCCCACGTCATCCGTCAACCCGGAGCGCAAGTCGAGATGATGGGAGAAGGTCAGAAGCCCACATCGATCCCCTTCGGACAGGGCTTCGAGAAAGGAGGAGGCCGCCGTCCGGAGCATTTCGAGAGTAATTCCCTGGACGCTCTGGCTGGTGTCGAGCACGAGGAAGACGTTGAGCGGAAGCTCTTTTACAGCGACGCTCGTGATGGGCTGAGGCTTGCCGTCGTCGAGGAGCTCGAAGTCCTCCTTTCGGAGCCCGGGGACGGCGCGTTTGTTCCTGCCAACGAAAACGTCGACCCGCACGGCTCGAGTCGAGACGCGAAACACCGCCCGGTTCTCTTGCTGTGGGCTAAGAGAAAGCGCGACGAGAGCCGGAAGCGCGACGAGCATTACCAAGCTGTTTCCTCCCTCATGCGTTCGAGAAGAGGCACGTATCGAGGCGCGAGCCCAAGCTCGTAGCTCCACCATTCGGTGAGCGGATCGTCCGAAGCCTCGATCGCGAGAGCGGCGTCGAGCGCTCTTCGGGCCTCGGTATGCGAGCCGCTTTCATGGAGGACGTATGCGAGGCCGATATGGGCCGGTTGCCAGGCGGGAATGAGTCGGACCGCGTTCTGGTAATAGGTGGCAGCCATGTCGTAGTCGCCCGCACCGGCAGCGAGAGCCCCGAGCCCCATCCAGGCCCGATACACGAGGTCGTCCTCTGCCCCCATATCGGTAATGCGTTTCAGAAAACTGAGTGCGCGCTCGGTCTCACGCCGTTTTCGCAGAACCCAGCCGAGGCGCAGGAGAGCGTGCGCGTCTTCGGGCAGCGTCTTCAGAGCTTGTGTGTAGAGGTCCTGCGCTTCCTTCAGAAAAGACGGATCCTCCTCGGGAAGCGAGCCCGCCCATTCGAGGAGAGCTCCTCCGGCGACGAGGACCTCGACGTCACGGGGGTACCGCTTCACGGCAGCCTGGAGATATCGGTCGGCGCGCTCGAATGCCGGCCCGGGAAACGCGTCCTTGAATATCAAGTCCTGGTGGAACAATCCGGCGAGTAGGAGCGCGTCACGCTGGAAGCTCGAACGCAGAGGCTCTGATTCGACCAGGGACGACAGTCGAAATCCCGCGTCGAAGCGGGCATCGGCGAAGCTCCAGAGAGAGCTCTCGGCCCGCTCCATCCCGGACTCGATGACGAGAAGACTCGCGGCAAGCAGGCACCGATCCTCGGGCACAGCGGTGTTGCCGGAACCCCTCCGGATTACCACACGGACCTCTTTGACCCGCTCGACGAATGATTGGACCTCGTTATCGTCCAGGCTCTCGAGCTCTCGAAGCGCATCTCCACCGCCGTTCGATCGATAGAGATTCACCGCCCGGAGAAAGGCCCCGGGCGGCTCGCGCTCTCCGAGTACGACGAAGGTGCAGTCGTCCGGCTGGAGCGATAGGAAAGCGAGCAGGCTCAACGCCTGGACGTTTGTCATGACGAATCGGGCTTTAGTTTATGACATGATGCGCAAGGGGCTCGGGGGCTCCGCGTCGACGTCCGCGGGGGCCTCGCAAAGCCTTATTCAGGACAGCGTCGGAGAACCGGTTCGATAACTCGGCAAGCGCCGCGGCACGGTTTTCTGGCATACTCCGTCCGTGACTTCATACTCAACCGACGTAACCGGGTGGCTCTTCGTCGCCGCCGCGGCCATGATCTGGCTCGGATGGTCGCTGACGCACGCGCGCATCGGAACGTTCTTCGAACCGGCGGACTTTGCTCGCGTTCGCCTCCACTTTCGCCGGTGGATCTGGCTTTTCCGCTTTCATCTCTTCGGGCACATCGTCGCGGTGATGGCGCTGGTCGCGCTCGGAGTCCTGTTTTCCGATACCGACGCGCGAATCCTCATTTGGCCCGCCGTTGCCGTCTGTTCCACCGGACTCCTCGTCGGAGCATTGGCGCAAGCCTTTTACTATCACTTCGGCGCTTGGGGTGCTCTGGCCAACGAGGGTAAGACGGCCGGAGAGACGAAGAGCTTCGTGAGCTCGCTCCAGGTGACGACCGAGTACGTCACCTGCCTCGTCCGCTTCGGGCGCGTATTCTTCGGGCTCGGACAAGTCGTGCTGGCCGCGGGATTGTGGCAATCGGGACTGGTGCCGGTCTGGGTCACGGTGGGAGCGGGGCTCCTCGGTCTCGCTGCCATGGCGTTGACGATGGGGCTGCCCGACGAGCTGCACCTCTACCACCCGGTCTTTCACCTCAACGCCCTGTGGCTCGTGGCGCTGGGTATCGCTGTTTTCGGTTTGGGATGATCGAAGAAAAAGAAAACCAGCCCCGGACTTTTCGCTCGAGGCTGGTAACCTTCCTTAACGTGTGCAAGCCGTGCCGGGACCCGCGGTCGAACGGCCGCCACGGCTCGAGCTGCTTACGGCGCGGCCAGCGCGCCGGGCTCGCTCCGCTCGCGCAGGGTGCGTTGAATCTCTGATCACCCTGCTCGAGAAGCGAGCCGTTACACCTTGATCTCGATCTGCTTCGGTTTCGCTTTCTCGACCTTGGGCAACCTCACCGTGAGGATACCGTCTTTGTAATTCGCCTGAATCTTCTCGGGATTCACGGTGGCGGGCAACGAAAAGGATCGGGTGAAAGCGCCATAGACGCGCTCTCTGCGATAGAACTCTCCTTTCTCCACTTTCTCCTCTCGCTTCCTCTCCCCACGCAGGGTCAACATGTTGTTCTCGACCTCGACGTGGACGTCTTCCTTCTTCATTCCCGGAAGCTCCGCGTGCAGAACGATCTCATTGGCATGGTCGTAGATATCGACCATTGGCTGCCACGCTCCGAAGATCTCGGTCTCGGGGAACTCCCGATCGAACCAGTTGCCGAATCTCTTGCCTAGCACGTCGAAATCTCTGAAGAACGGCTCGAATCGCTTCGGATCCCATCGGACCATCTCGCCTAGCACTTTAATCACCTCCTTTCATCTTCTACTCGACGAGAGTGCAATTTCGAGGCCACCATTCCCCCTCGAACGGCAGCGCTAACTCTCCTAGGGAACGGGGTTACGGACGGGTCACCGCGGCGGGTGAAGAGAGAATGGTGCAAAACACGCAGCACAGGCCCAAAACGCGCACCGCGACCGTGTCGTGACCGCAGCAGTGTTTCTTTTATGACGAGTTGAGCATTCAAACGCGATCGCAAATTCCTGTCCCCGAGCATCACCCGTTGGAGCCGCTGATCCAGGAGATCCGTTGCATCGCAGATCTCGGCTCGCCCGATGATGGGGTAAGTTTCACGACCCTGCCACTCGTAGCGAGCCACGGTGGGAGCAATTTCGGGACGCCGTCCCAATTGCATCCATGGCGATCGCCCGCATCGTGACGTAGAATCGCTCCGCTGCGTCTCGGCGATTCCAGGAGGTTCTCATGCGTCATCGCATCGCGCTACTTTGCGCTATTTGGCTCGTCCTCACGCCTCTCGTGTCGGTCGCTCAGGAGCTCGACCCTGGCTACGTCCTCCCCCCTGAGTCCGTTCAGGACCTCTTCCGCCGGGACAAGAACTTCACGACGCTGAGCCAGCTCGGCCCCGACGGCGATCACTTTCTCGTCACGCTTTCCAGCGAGCTGTCGACGCTCGAGAAGATGGGACAGGACACGTTGAGGCTCGCCATGCTCGAGCTCAGACCGGACGTGAACCGTGAGTGGAACCTCGATACTCACGGAATCTACGGGTTACGCGTCTTCTCGTTGAGCGAGCGACGATTTCGCGACATCGATCTCCCAGCGGGCATTCTTGTCAGCGACATGATGTGGTCGCCCGACGGCAGCGAGCTCGCTTTTCTCGCCCATTTGAGCGATAGGACCGAAGTGTGGATCGCCGACGTTCGTACCGGGACAGCTCGCTCGGTCTCGAGTGCTCCGGTCATGGCAACCCTAGCCGCGGGACCGGCCCAGCGACGGCCCTCGGAAGCCCCGTCGGGAATGCTTCAGTGGACTCCGGAGGGAAGCCTGCTCACATTGCTCGTTCCCGAGCAGCGAGGCGACGTGCCGCGAAGCGGCCTTCCCAGCGGACCCATCGTCCATACGACACGGGACAAGGAAACACCGAATCCGACCTATCCATTTCTCCTGCGGGACCGGGGGGACGCCGAACGGTTTCGCTATCACACGACGAGCCAGCTCGCCGAGCTCATGCCCGGACAGGCTCCGCGCTGGATCGGAAGACCCGGCATGTTCCTCGAATTCTCGTTGAGCCCCGACGGCAAGCACATCCTCGCCGAGCGAATCGTGGAGCCGCTTTCCCACCTCGTGTCCTTCACGGAATTCGCCCGGAATCTCGAAGTGATGGACCGCGACGGAAACGTCCTCTCCACGATTCGAGAAATGCCCATCCGAGAAGGCCGCGAGCGGGGACCCGATCGGATCGAGCAGAAGCTGCCCCGCGAGGTCCGGTGGCGGCCCGACGGAAAGGGGCTTGCGTTTCTCTGGCAGGAGGAGGGCGAAGAAGAAGAAAACGATGGGAACGAGGAGGAGGCGACGAAGAGTGACAAGGCGGATCGCCTCATGCAGCTCGAAGCTCCCTTCGCGCTCTCGAGCGCGCGAGTCCTGGTGACTTCCGACGTCTCGAAAAAAGAGACCTTTGCCGACGTTCGTTTCTCACTCGAAGGGGACTGGGCCTTCACCCTCGTGAAGAGCTCGACGAACGGCAAATCCCGCGAGCGCGTGGCAGCGTTCGACCTGAACCGGGACCCTGTGCAGGAGCAAATCATCGCAGCAGACTACGATCCCGAGGATCCGGTGAAGCTGCCCGGGGAGGTCCTCTCCAAGTCCACTCCCAACGGTCTGGCCTACGCGCTGTTATCGACCGACGGGCGACACGCCTACTTGAAGGGTTCCGGCTACGCGGAGGATTTCGAGCCCCGGCCATTCATCGATCGGATCCGCATCGCCGACGGAAGCAAAGAGCGCCTGTTCGAAGGGCGCGAGGACGTCTACGAGCAGCCTCTCGTGCCTCTCGACGCCGATTTGACGCGCATGACGGTGAGCCGGGAGACTCGGACCACCTTCCCCGACAGCTTCCTCTGGAGCTCCGGTGCGGAGATGGTGAACCTCACGAACAACCGGGATCCGTTTCCCGAGCTCACGGCCGTCGAGCGCGTCGATTTCGAGTTCACCCGGCGTGACGGCCTCGTGGTGCAAGGGCGGATCTCACTTCCCCTGGGTTATCGGGCGGGAGAGCGCGTTCCTGCTATTTTTTGGACCTATCCCTCGGAGTACTCCTCGGAAAAGGAGTACCGGCGCGATGCCATTCGTGACCGCGCCCACAACCGGCACAACGAGCTCAGTTACCTGCGTTGGTCCGACATCTGGCTGACCCAGGGCTATGCTCTCATCCATCCCGACGTTCCCATCATCCGCAAAGACCGCACATACAACGACAACTACGTTCAACACCTCGTGGACAGCCTCTATGCGGCCATCCGGAAGGTCGACGAGCTCGGCTACGTCGACATCGATCGCATCGGTCACGGCGGGCACAGCTATGGCGCCTTCGCCACGGCTAACCTCTTGGCCCATACGCCCTACTTCAAGGCGGGTATCGCCGGCGACGGCGCCTACAATCGAACCCTCACGCCCATGGGTTTCCAGAGCGAGCGACGTTTCCTCTGGGAGAATCCACACGTCTACTTCGAGATGTCACCCTTCTTCCAGGCGGACCACATCGATACGCCGCTTCTCATGTACCACGGCCTCGACGACAACAACACCGGCACCTTTCCGATCCAATCGGAGCGGATGATGCAGGCCCTCACCGGGCTGGGGAAGACGGCGGTCTTGTACCTCTATCCCTTCGAGTCTCACGGGCCCCGAGCGAGAGAAACGTACCTGGATCTCTGGGCACGGTGGCTCGAATGGTTCGACACTCATGTGAAGGCGCCCGGAATCGAGCAGGCCCCGCCGACCGAGAACCAGAGCGTCGCCCAGCGATGAGCCGAGAATCCGCTCGACGGCACAGGTCAGGAGTCGGGCACGCGTGACGGGCGGCACTTTTGACATCGGGGCGTCAGGTCGTAGACTTCTCGGTGACCCGGAGTCTGATGGGGAAGCCGACGACCAACGATCATTCGGATGAGCTCGGGACGATTCTGGACGCCGCCCCGTTCCCGCTCCTCATCAGCCGTTTATCCGACGGCGAGGTTCTCTACGCGAACGACCGTATTGCCGAGCTCGTGGGCTTGACGGCCCACGAGCTCGTAGGGAACAAAACTCCGGATTTCTATCAGAGTCCGGCGGATCGGAAAGCGCTCCTTGCCGAGCTAGAACGGGCAGGGCGGGTGACCGACTACGAGCTACGCCTTCGAGACAAGGAGGGCCGGGAACGCTGGGCGCTTGCCTCGGTGGCCAGGGCAAGGCTCAGAGGCGAAGACGTCCTGGTGGTGGGTCTCAACGAGATCACCGAGAGGAAAGCGGCCGAGCGGGCGCTCTCGGACAGCGAGCGTAAATTCCGCGGTCTCGTGGAGAACGCCAATGACATCATTTTCGTGCTGACGCCCGACGGGATCATGAGCTACGTTTCGCCCAACTGGCCGGAAGTTCTCGGCCATGACGTGTCGGAGATCATGGGCAAGAGCTTCGCGCCGTTAGTCCATCCCGACGACCTTCGAGCCTGTTACGATTTCCTCGCCCTCGTCGTCCGGACGGGAGAAAAGCAGAGCGGCATCGAGTACCGCGTTCGGCACAAGGACGGGAGCTGGCGATGGCACACCTCGAACGCGTCTTGCCTCAAGAACGCGAACGGAGACGTCGAGTGGGTTCTGGGCATCGCCCGGGACGTTACCGACAAGAAGAAGGCGCAACGGGCCCTCGAGAAAGCGCACGAGGAGCTCCGGGCAACTCAGGCGCAGCTCATCGAGGCCGAGAAGATTGCCGCGCTCAGCAGCCTGGTGGCAAGCATCACGCATGAGTTCAATTCTCCGCTGGGAGCCATCAACAGCGTGCAGAACACCCTGGCGACCGCGGTGGCCAGGCTCGCGGAGGACTTGAATGCCTCGGAGCTCGGCCATCGGGAGAATCGCGTTCGGTCGACGCTCACGGCGATCGAGGAGGCGGACTCCATCATCCGCTGCGGGGCAGATCGCATCATGGAAATCGTTCGGCGGCTGCGCGGCTTCGTTCGACTCGATGAAGCGGAGCTGAAGCCGGTGAATCTCCACGAAGGCATCGAAGATGCACTGGCGCTACTGCACGCCGAGCTCGAGGGAAGGGTCGACGTGGTGCGCGACTACGGAGACCTTCCCTCCGTCATCTGTCATCCGGCTGACCTCAATCAGGTCTTCCTCAACCTGCTCAAGAATGCTTCCCAGGCCATCGCGGGCCGGGGCACGATCTCCATCAGTACGTCGGTGGATGGCGAGATGGCTCGCCTTTCGTTCCGGGATAGCGGCAAGGGAATTAGCGAGCATCGGCTGAAGTCCATCTTCGATCCGGTATTCAGCACCAAAGCCGAACGGGTGGGTGCCGGGCTGGGGTTGGCCATATCGAGTCAAATCGTCAAACAGCACGGGGGCGAACTGACCGTCGACAGTCGTTTGGGCGAGGGCTCGGTCTTCACCGTCAGAGTTCCTTTGAGACCGCAGGTAACACGTTTACGGAGTCCATCCTTTTCGAAGTCGACAGGAGGGGATCTATGAGGCTGATGGCTCTGCTCATGGCGAGTCTGGCGTTCGTCACCGCCGGTGCGCAAGAAGAAACCCCCGTCCTCGAGACCATTCGACCCTTCAACTCCTACGGGCACGTGTACGACGACCAGAGCATCGAAGCGATGCGACCCCGAGTGATGGGGAGCCGCGGGGTGATCTCGAGCGGGCATTACCTCGCAACACTCGCGGGCATGGAGGCGTTTCGCCGGGGCGGCAACGCCTTCGATGCCGGCGTCACCGCGGCCATGGCGCTCAAAGTCACCAAGATGGGCTACGCCGGCTGGACCGGGGTGGCGCCTCTCATTCTGTACAGCTCCAGGGACCGCGAGGTCTTGACCCGTGTGGGCGCGGGAACGACTCCGGCAAAAGCTACTCTCGCGCACTTTCAGGAGCATGGCAAGACGGCGATCAACACCGCCCTCATCCCCGCCGACGTCGACGTCTGGCTCGCCGCTCTCGACCGCTATGGCACTTTCAGTTTCGAGGAAGCCGTCCAGCCCGCGCTCGAGATCGCCGAAAGCGGCTATCATCTCTACAAGCATCAAAAAGGGCTTCTCGACACTCAGCAGGAAGAGATCACCGCATTTCCCTACAACGTCCAGTTCTGGTTCCCAAACGGCGTCGGGCACCAGAGGCTGGGTGACCGAATGAAAAACGGCGACCTGGGAAAGCTCATCCGCACCATGATGAAAGCGGAAGAGAAGGCGCTTGCCGATGGAGCGTCACGCTCTGAGGGAATCCGAGCGGCGCGTGATGCCTTCTACCATGGAGACCCTGCCCGGGCGGTGGAAGATTTCTTCTCCCGTTACGACGACGGTCTCATTCGTTACGACGACCTCGCCACCTACGAGAGCAAATGGATGGCGCCGCTGCACACCACGTTCCGAGGCTACGACGTCTACGTGTGCGACGGGTGGTCCCAGGGACCCAGGCTCGTCTTGTTCCTGAACATGCTGGAGCGCTTCGATCTCGAAGCGCTCGGCTACAACACCGCCGATTACATCCACGTGCTCTCCCAGGTGATCGAGCTCGGCATGGCGGACAGCCACAAGTATGTCGGCGATCCTGATTTCGCGGATACCCCGAAGGCGCTCTACACGAAGGCCTACGGCCGGAAGCGGGCCGAGCTCGTGGACGAGAGCCGGGCGTTCGACGACATGCCTCCCTGGGGCGATCCCGATAACATGCGGAGCATCGCGACCGATTCACCGACCGTGTTTGCCCGACGGCACGACGATAGCGAAGGACGCAGGACTCCGGTTCCTTTGCCGGACACCACGTCCCTCAACGTGATGGATGGAGAGGGGAACGTGTTCTCCATGACGGAGAGCGACGGCCACATGGTGACACCCATGATTCCAGGATGGGGATTCGGGCTCGGCGGGCGCATGTCACAGCTCAATCTCGACCCTGGCCTCGCGAACGTCATGGCACCGAAGAAGAGGCCGCGCAACACGAACAATCCCATTCTCGTCATGAAGAACGGAAAACCCTTCATGGGTCTCTCCACTCCGGGTGGCGACCAGCAGGCGCAGGCGATGCTCCAGGTCTTCCTGAACGTCGTCGTCTGGGGGATGTCGCCGGAGCAGGCTCTCGACCAGCCTCGTTTCGGCACCTACAACTTCCCCGCCACCGGAAGCGAGATCAACGAAAACCCCGGCGTGCTGCGGCTCGAGGAGCGGATCCCCGCCGCCACCTTCGACGTTCTCGGCGCCAAAGGTCACGACGTGCAGTCCTGGGGCCTCTGGAACTGGCGCAGCGGCGCGCTCACCGTCACCTATCGGGATCCGGAAACGGGCGTTCTGATTGCCGCGGGGGACGTGCGACGCGAGACGAGCGCTCTCGGTTATTGAAGGAGCGAGCGACATATTGCGGGCCTGGCTCGTTGCTGTCTACGGGACGCTCAAGGAAGGTCGGTACAACCACAAAATCTACTTGACAGGTGAGCGGCCCGTGTGTCGCGGCTCAGTCGATCTGCCGTTCCGCATGTATGCGAACGACGAATACCCGATGATCGTGCCGAGCAACGAGCTCCATCCCATCTGGGTCGAGGTCTTCCAAGTCGACGAGCTCAAGCTTCGCGAGCTCGATGCGCTCGAATTACCGTACGGCTACCGGCGCGAGACGGTGTGCCTCGAGAACTTCGCCACCGAGGCAGAGATCTACGTGTATCCGGCGCCGGCGCCGCCGGGATTCCGACTTGTCGAGGCCGGGGACTGGGGAGCCTGATGCGCTCGGGCAGACCGCTATTGGCGGGCAGAAAGGCACTCGTCCAGTATCTGAAGACCCGTATCGACGTCGTATTCATCGATGACGAGCGGCGGGGCAATGCGGATCACGCTCTCGCCGCAAGATAGCAGCAGCAGTCCTTTGCCGAAGGCTCGTTGCTCGATGTGGTGCACGAGCGTTTTGGCCGGCTCCTTCGTCTTGCGATCCTTGACGAGCTCGACCCCGATGAACAGCCCCAGACCTCGGAGATCACCGATGACCGAGTGACGGGCCTTTAGCTGGTCGAGCCCCGCCATCATGCGCTGCCCCATCAATCGGGCATTCTCGATGAGTCCATCTTCCAATACCTCGAGAGTCGCCAGCGCGGCCGCGCAGCAGAGCGGGTTTCCTCCGAAGGTCGAGCCATGAGAGCCCGACCTCCACTTCATCACGGATTCTTTGGCGATGATGGCACCGATGGGCATTCCCGATCCCAACCCTTTGGCCGAGAGCAGCACGTCGGGCTCGACGCCGGCGTGCTGCGCAGCCCACATCTTGCCGGAGCGGCCCGCTCCCGTCTGGATCTCGTCGAAGACCAACAGGATGCCATGCTCGTCACAGAGGCTTCGAAGCCCCTGGAGAAAGCTCCAGGGTGGTACGACGTAACCACCCTCGCCCAGCATCGGCTCGATGAAGATACCGGCCACCTCATCAGGCGGGAGGTGGTGCTTGAAGAGATCGTCGCGAATGAGATCGAGAACGAATTCCCCCACGTCCTCGCCACCGGTCTCGAGTCGGTAAGGGTAGGGGTAAGGCACATGGTGGACCCCGGGCAGGAACGGACCGAAGTGCGCTCGCTGCGCCACCTTGCTGGAAGTGAGGCTCATCGCACCGTATGAGCGGCCGTGAAATGCGCCTTTGAACGCGATCAGGGCGGGTCGCCGCGTCGCCGAGCGGACCAGCTTGATAGCTCCCTCGACGGCCTCGGTTCCGGAGTTCGTGAGGAAGACCCTCTTCTTGCTCTTTCCGGGCGCGAGCTGGGCCAGCCGTTCGAGCAGCACCGACATGGGCTTGGAGTAGAAGTCCGTCCCACAGAGATGCTGGAACCTTCCTGCGGCTTCCTGGATCGCGGAGACCACTTTGGGATGTGCCCAGCCGGTCGAGGCGACCGCGATGCCTGCCATGAAGTCGAGGTAGCGGTTGCCGTCTGGGTCCTCGAGCATCGCGCCTCGCCCACGGGACACCACGAGCGGGTAGGCCTTGATGTAAGAAGTCGAAGACCACTCCTGGTCCTGCTCGACGACCTTGCGGCTCTCGGGCCCTGGCGGAGCCACGACGATGTGGGGATAGTCGCGTGCGGACATCTTCTAGTGCTCAGCGGCGTGGCGGGACCTGTGGTCGACCAGCCGCCACGGCTCGGCTGCTTACGGCGCGGCAGGCGCGCCGGACTCGCTCCGCTCGCGCAGGGTGGGCTGAGTTTTTCATCATCTGCTTGCGCTCCTCGATGACGGTGCCGCTCTGCTCCCGCCTGAACGGCTTTACGTAGTTCATCGCCTTGGTCCAATCAAATGAGGCTGAACTTCCCGCCGGGCTCGAAGACGCTAGCCGGCATCATGGTAATGGCGACCTCTGTGGGCTTGCAACTCGAGAAGCGAAGCCACCCGACAAACCGGCCCTGTTCAACTGTGACGTCAGAAGCTGAACTCCGTCCAGAACCAGATCTTGCTGGTGTCTGTCGAGAAGCCGTCCGCTCGATAGAGCGCGAGCTTGGCGCCCAGAGTCTGCTTCCACGACATGGGATAGATCGCTTGCGCGTCCCACTCCGTGCCGTAGGGCGCTACACCCGTGTCGGCGCCGAAGTCGTGATAGACGACGAGCCAGGACACGGGGCCCGCCTTGCCGTCCCCGCTCACATACCAGTCGACCAGCCCGTTGGCTGGCGTCGACGTGAATTTGTCGGCCCAGCCGTTGAAAATGTGAACGGTAGCGAGAGGCGTCTGGAATGCACCTTTCTCGGGCGAGCCGCCCAGGAGCTCGCGTCCAACCTTGATGTTCACGTCCCCCGGGAACCCGACGCCGCCAGTCAAGTGAAGGTAATCGGCGCTCACCTCACCGGGATTGTCGGCGAAGTCCGACTGCCAGGCATACTGGGCCTGGAAGTGGAGGCGGTACTTTTGCGCGAAGGGTTTCGTTCCGGAGAGCTTTCCCCCGTAGCTCTGGCTCGAGAGCCCGATGTCGGGAAGCTCGTCGTAATCGAGAAGGTAGAGGTAGAGCTCGAGCAAGATTTCGGGATCGAGCTTCACCAGACCATTGAGGAGATGAGAGCTCATATCCTTCTCGGCGCCGGTAATCTGAACGACCTTGTCGGCGAAGGCGTAGGAGATGGTCGCGCGGCCGAAGGTGCGGCTCGAGAGATAGATCGCGTCGAACGTCTGGTGGTTCTGCCGCCAGCCGACGTTTCCGATGAACCGGTGGTCTCCGTAGATAATCTCACGCCGGCCGAAGTCGAACGCGGTTTCGAGCGCGTCGATCCTCAGGTACACCTGCTGCATCCGCGTCTGGCTCGGGTCCGCGACCGCGGGACGATCGGTTACGCCGTTTCTGAGGTCACCGGCGCCGCGGTTGTCGAAGAGGTCCTCGCCGATGCTCGCGACGTTCTGCGCCTCGAGAAAGGCGCTGAAACCTTTGAAGGGGAGGGTTCGGTAAGAAAGCGTCGTCCGCAAGGTCGAGGCGTAGGCGTTCTTCTCGAAAGGATCTTCATCGACGATCTCGTAGCGATACCGCAACGAGATCGTCGGATCACCTTTGACCAGAGCGTCTTTCAGCGTTTCCGCTTTGTCCGCCTGGGCCGCGATGGGGAAGGACAGACTGAGGGCAAACAAAATGGCGAGCAGGCGCATGAGCGGTTCATCCTTTGAGGCCGAACGGTGGGTGACGATTCGAATCGGCCCGTCGTTCGCTGCTCCAGGTGTTGCTGACAGCGGCTCCCGTAAGGTCGAGGTCCAGACACAGGCGCCCCGCGGGCACGAAGCCCTCGCGGCTGAAGAACGCGAGAAGCTCGGTGTCCTTCCAGCTCACCTCCGTTTCGAGGGTGCGGATGCCGAGTCCGAAGAGGTTCGTCCGAAGCTGATCGATGAGAGCGGTGCCGATGCCGCGGCGCCGAAAGTCGGGATGGACGCCCAGGGTGTCGAGGACGGCGGCGGGCTCGAGGCTTCCGAACTCTCCGTAATAGACGCGGGCGAGAAGGTACCCGGCGAAATTACCGCCGAGCTCGGCTCCTAACGAGATTTGAACGCCCGTGTCGGAAAGCGCCTGGTGCAGCTTCAGCTTGAAGTACTCTTCACGTCTTCGGCCCGTAGCCTTCTCGTCTACGCGGATTACGGCTTCGAGATCCTCGGGGACGAGACGCCTTACCACGACGCCCTGTGTGTCTTCGTTTCCCGTTGTCATCGTTTTCTCGTCTCTACGCGGACAAGGAGACGCCTTTCTCTGCCAGTTTTCTAAAGCGGAAGGCGCCCCAGATGGCCGCCCCGAGCGCGCCTGCCAGAACCGACTGCCGGTGGGCCCGGATCTCGATCGCGACGTTCTGCTCTTCCGACGCTTCCCGCATCGCTTGCAGGAGCCCGACGTCTGCCGCGAGCCCTCCGGTGACCATCACGACCCCGCTCGCCCGGGTGGCCGTGATGAGGCGCAGGTATCGTCCCGCCATGGACTGATGAATCCCCTTGATGATGTTGGGCACGGTGATGCCCCGTGAGACCATGTTGATGACGTCGGTCTCGGCCAGCACCGCGCAGATCGACGAGCAGGCCTCGGGGTCGTCGGCCTGTAGCGACAGGGGTCCGATCTCCTCGAGCGTCACGCCCAGGTAGCGGCCGATGTTCTCGAGGAACTGCCCCGAGCCCGACGCGCACTGGCTCGTCATGCGGTAGCCGAGCACCTTGGCGCGCTCGTCCATCAGGATGGCCCGCGTGTGGAGCGCCCCGATGTCGATGGCGGCTCGCGCTTCGGGATCAACATGCAGCGCCCCGCGCGCGTGGGCCGTCATGCCGTAGAAGTGCCCGGTGCGGAAGGGGACGATCTCACCCTCCCCCGTAGTCGCGATGTAGTCGAGCTCTTCCCGCGAAACCCCCGCGTCCTCGATTGTTCCCTGGAAGAGCTCCTCCAGCACCTTGAGGGGGTGGCGCTTTCGAATGCGCTCCACGCCGTGGGCGAGGAGACGCCGCTTGCCGCCCTTCGTTTCTTCTTCCACGACGGCCACTTTGATAGCGGACGAGCCCACATCGATGCCGGCGCACAGCACCGCAGGCCCGCCATTTTTCTCAGGCATCGAAACGCTCCACCGCGCGGAGGGCAAATAGCGCGGCTCCCAGCGCTCCGGTGTAGATCGATTCGGGCGAGATGTTGACCGTCACCTCACCGTAGTTCTCGAAGACGAGCTTTCGAAGCGCTTCCACCGCAGCGGGGTTCCGCGCGACGCCTCCGGTGAAGGTGAATTGATCGGTGACGCCACCCGAGCGGGCGAGAAGAGACATCGCTCTCAGGATGATGGCGCGATGGAGACCGGCGAGGATGTCCTCGCGCTTCTCTCCGAGCGACAGCCTCTCGCGGAGCTCGGCACCGGCGAAGACGGTGCAGGTGGAGTTGATGCGGACCGGGCGTCCCGAGCGCGCCGCGAGCGGCCCGAGCTCGTGGAGGCCGAGATTCATCTCGTCCGCAATGTAGCCGAGGTAGCGACCGCATCCCGCGGCGCACCGGTCGTTCATCTGGAACGATGTCACGATCCCCTCGAAATCGACCTGGATCGCCTTGGTGTCCTGGCCCCCGATGTCCAGGACCGTCCGAGTCGCGGGAAACATGGCGTGCGCCCCGAGCCCGTGGCAGAGGATCTCCGAGCGAATACGTCCTTCGGGGAATGGAAGGCGGGCGCGCCCGTAACCCGTTCCCACGCTCGCGAGCTGCCGGAGGGGGACACGGGTCACGCGATCGAGAGCCGATACGAGCTCTCGAGGCGGAGATTCGATGTGCGCGAGAGCCGCGCCGGCATGGTCCTCGAACCTGCCCGCGGCGGAAGGCGAGTTCTCGACGTCGAGGATCGCCTTGTCGTAAAGGCCAACGAGCAAGTCGAACGACAGCCCCGCCTCTCTCGCTTCATCTTCGGCGTGGCGGAGATAGGCGCTTCCCGCGAGGTCGCGGAAGAAATCGCTTTTGCGAGTGGCGCCCTCGGTAAAGAGAGCCGCGGCCTCTTTCTCGATCGCACCCAGGATCCGCTCGGCCACCGGCGCGTAGTCCGCTCCGTGATCGAGCGCAGAGAGGACGCGCGCAATCTCCTCGCGGAGCACGCGTAGCTGGCCCAGGAACTGTTGGTAGCGGAAGCGGCCCTCGAGCTCGGAGAGACACTTTTCCTGTTCGTCCGCCGTCATGCCGGTTCCTTCGAGCTCCGAAGCGATGCGGGAAAAGCGGGCGTTGATGAGCGCTTCGGCAAGCGCGATCTCACAGGCGGCGTCGTAGTTGCTGCGGCTGTTGGTGATGCCGCGGCCGAGAGTCCGTGCGCTTTCGTCCAGGATGACCGCCTTGGTGGTCGTCGATCCGAGATCGATACCCACGACGAAGTTCATGACGCCTCGCGCCTCAAGGCCTTCTTCTGCTCGAGCATCTGGAAGTAGGACTCGAGTCGGTTCTTGATGTTGGAGGCGGAGAAGTAGCGGGGATCCACGAGATCGCTCTCCACGAACCCTCCCGGCCGGCCCACCCTGCTCTCGACCTCACGGAGGATGTGGAGCTGTCCCGCGGAAAACGAGTTGCAGCTCTTGACGGAGTTGATGAGAAAGCCGTCCGCCCGGTACTCCTTCACGTAACGCTCGAGCATCATGACGCGCTGGGGCAGGCTCAAGTTCGTGTAACAACCGAGACAGTACTCGGCGAGCGACTCGAGCGGACGTCGCGGATCGTGGCGAAAGCCGGTGTCATAGACGCCGCCGACCTTGGTGTAAGTCGAAGCGACCACTACCGCGCCCTCGTCGGCGAACATCTTCCAGAACTCCCGGAAGTTCGTCCAGTTGGGCGGGCCTTCCACCACCACGCGATAGCGTTCCTCCTTCATGTCCCCGTCCGGGGTGACGGGCCCCTTGTGCTCGCGGACGCGTTCGTCCACCTCGCGCCGGAGTGCTCGGTAGTAATCCACCGCCCCCTGGGTACCGCGGAACGCGCTGAAGATGGGGCCGATGTAGTAGACCCCGCCGAAATAGGCGTCGATCGGTGAGGGCACGTTCTTCGCCGACTCCAATACCCATACGAGGTCGTCCTCGGCCTCCGCCGATAGGCCGAGACATTCCTTCAACCGCTTCTCGTCATAGGCCCGCCCGCTCACCCGCTCGAGGAGAGGAATGACTTTGCGCTCGAGCTGTTCGACCACGTAGTTGCGCATCGAGTCGGTGATCCTGCCTTCGGCTTGATAGGGCACGTGGAGCATGACGATGGGACAGTGGTACTCCGTCTTCAAGATCTCGAACCATTTCATGAAAGTGAAGCAGCCCGTATAGGACAAGAGGAGCACGTCGGGGTCGGGGAGCCTTTCGCCGGTGGGGCCGACGTTTCCCGACTTCATCATTCCGACGTCGGACTTCACGTAGGTGCAGACGTCCTCGGAATGGCCGAGCTTCTCCGCGAGCGCGATATACTGCCGGGTCTTGCCCCTCATCGCCGATTGGAGGGCGTTTATCTCCGGCAGCACGGGCAGGAGATCGAAACTGAGGAGGAGCTCGGTCAGATTTCCGGGAACGAAGGTATAAGCGGACTTCTCACCCGTCTCGGGAGCTGCGGCCAGACGATGGAAGTGCTCCGCGATCATCTGTTTCTGTCGCAGCTGGCTCGAATCCTTGGAGACGTTCGCGTCCGTCATGAGACCTCACTCCAGAGCTTGATCGAATCGGCGAAGGTGCCCGCCTGCTCGCGAATCACCTGGAACTGCCCTCCGTTCTCGGAGTACTTGAAAGCGGTCCAGGGGATGCCGCTCTCGTCGAGCGTGCGGCTCACCATGGGCTGGTCGAGAAGAGCGGGATCGCAGAAGCTAGGGGCGCCGAACAGAACGCCTTCGGCGCGGGCGTCGCGTACACGCTCCAGGAGCTCCCGGCCTTTTACGTCCTCGCCGATGTAGCGGGTCGGGCTCGAGACGGCATCCTCGAGAAAAGCGACGACGAGGCAGTCCATCGGGTCGCCCCTCGTGGAAAGATCGTGGTGCATGAATCGGTGCACCTGGATGAAATCGTCGTCCACGATATAACAGCCCGCGCGCTCGAGCGTCTTGATGAGGCCCAGAGGCGGCTGCTCGCAGAACGACCCGGTGAAGACGACGCGCGCCTGGTCCATCGGCTTACGGTCGTCGGCAGCATCGACGAGCTCGCGGTAGGTCCTCAGAAGCTTCGTCGAGTCCTCGATGGGCATGACGACGCTCGCTCGGAGCACGCAATAGAGCTCGCTCGTCGGGACTTTCCAGGGCTCGTCGCGCCTGAGCGCATAGAGCTCCCGGACGAGGCCGCGGTTCTCGTTGTGGACGGCAATCGAGCGCCGGAGGGATTCTGGATCGTAGACGCGGGCGCCCCGCGAGGCCAGATCGCGCGCGAGGGCCTCGAGCTCCTCGCGGTAGAAGACACCTCCCACCTCGCGGTCGAAATCCTGAGGCACGTCGAGGTAACGCACGAGCTTGTCGGGGAACTTCATCTTCCAGATCCCGGAGAGGTTCCGGATGACGTCGCAGATGGCGGGGAAGAGCATCCCGTCGAGAACGTCGAGGCTCCCGTTCAACCCGAGCTCGATCGTGCTCCGCGGGATGTGGCAGATGTAGGACTGATAGAAAGCGTCCCCCCGAATGATCTCGAGGTCGTCGCCTCCCCCGAGTATTCCGACGGGAAGGGCGCCCTGGGCGTGGAGGATCTCGCGGGGAACGTAGATCGGCATGTAGCCGATGGCGAGGCCGCCCTTCTCACGCTTCCACTCGTGGACGGCCGGAAATCGATAATCTCGATAGAGCGCTTCGGCTTGGACCGCGAGGGCATCCGCGGACCTCACCTCGAGAAACCGTGAGCTCATGCGTTTCTCCAGCGAGGCGGGCGCTTATCGACGAACGCTTTCAGCCCCTCGATTGCGTCTTCGGTCTCCATGAGCTCGTCGAGATAGATGCGCTCGAGGGCGCGAAGCTCTTCGTCGAGCCGGGCCCGGACGCCGAAGCGCGCTGCCTTCACAGCGTAGCGCAAACTCGATGCGGAGCGATGCAGCAGATGCTCCCGAGCGTAGTGCAAGGAGGCCGCCTCCGGGTCCTGGGAGACCGCGTCGACGAGCCCCATCCGGAGCGCTTCGTCGGAAGCGACGATCCGTCCGCTCAAGCAGAGATCCTCGGCATTCGCTCGACCGATCCGTTCGGACAGCAGCATCGACGCGATGGGGGCGAAGACGCCGAGGACGATCTCGGGCTGGCCGAGCTTGGCGTCGGGTGAGGCGAACACGCGGTGACAGAAGCTCGCGAGCTCGAGCCCGCCGCCGAGACAGTTGCCCCGAACGATGGCGAGACAGACGACGCCGCTGTCCACCATGGAGCGGAACAACTGATGAAACCGGGGGAGCATCTTCGTGACCTCGCCGGGAAGGTGCTCCTCGACGCTCGCGCCGAACGAGAAGTGAGCGCCCTCACCCCGGATCCTGACGGCACGCAAATCGGGGGTCGTCCGCGCCTTCTCGAATAGCGCGATCCATTGCTCGATGAGCGCGAGATCGAGAATGTTACCCTTCGTGCCTCCGAAAACGACGTCCCAAAGGGCACCGTGCTCGAGCGGCTCGACTTCGAGGAACGCTTTCGTCGCTTCCATGAGGGTTCAAGCCCTTCCGTGTGCTCGGGCGAGGATTTCCTCGGTCAGCTCCTCCGACCAGGTTGCCCCCTCAGCGAGCCGGCGTCTCAGAAGAAGGAAGTCCGCTTCGCGGCACGCCTTCGTGCCCTCATGAAAGGCGCGAAAGCCCGCCCGTCCCTCGGTCATCATGTTGAGCGCGAGCCAAGCGCGGCTCGACTCCTTGTTGCGGTCCCAATGCTCGAGCTTGTGTTTGCGCACGCTCTCCAGCGTCTTCGTGAGACATCCCGGCATCGTCATGGCGAGCTTGTAGACCAGGCTTCGTATTTCCGCATCCAGAAGCGCGAGGTTCACCGTCCCGCTTGCCATTTTTTCCTTCCCTTCCTCGCGCGCCGCTCCCGTCTTCGGCTCCCCGTAGACGATCGACCCCCGCTCGTCGACCCAGCGATCGGTCACCACCAGCGGATTCGGGACGAAGCGTCCGTTGACCTCGAGAGAGGGAACGATCTTGGCCAGGAGCCCGAGCCGGTAGGCCTTGTGGGCGCTCCAATGCTCGCAGAGGGTGCAGCTCTCCATGGCCCGCTCGATCCCCACGAACAAAGGAAGGAAATCCGTGCTCCCTCCATCGGGCGCCGAGCCGTGCTTCGGGCCCGCCTGACCGAAGAGCGCCAGGTCCTGCGCCACGGAGAAATCGCACGCCATGCCGATCTCCTGACCGCCGGCGATGCGCATCCCGTTCACCCGGCAGATGACGGGCTTGTCGCACATGAGGATCGCGCTCACCATGTCGTTGAACAGGCGCATGTACTGCCGGTACTCCTCGGGCCTCCCGGCGTAATACTCGGCGTACTCCTCGGTATTGCCTCCGGTGCAGAAGGCGCGGTCGCCGCTCCCGGTGAAGACGACCGCCACCGCGGCGCGATCGTTCGAGGCGCGCCGCATACCGAGAATGACGCTCTTGACCATCTCCGTTGTGTAGGAGTTGAGCTGGGAAGGGTTGTCCAGGACGATGCGAACCGAGTGGAGTCCCGGAATCACTTTTCCCTCGGAATCGGTCAGTGACAATTCCTCGTAGAGGACGCCGGGACGTTCCGCGTCGTTTACGAGATCGTGGTTCTTGTGCTCCATTCAAACCTCCGGAACGAGAACCGGCCGGGTCTTGAGCTCGTGCGCCTCGAGCGCCTCGAAGGTCTCGTTGATGGTGCCGAGCGGGCGCTTGTCGATGAACGGTTCCACCGCGACCCGCCCCGAGAGCACGAGCTCGAGCACGTCGGGATAATGCTCCGGCGGGCATCCCCAGTTGCCCCGGGCGGTGGCGTCGAAGGCCATGAGGTTCGACAGGCGAAGCTCGATCTTCTCGGGCGTATAGCCCACGACTGCCAGATAGCTTCCCGGAGCGAGCAGGGAGTACGCGGTCGACTGGCCGGAAGGCGCGCCCGAGGTCTCGAAGATTCGCCACCGCCAGCTCGGAATGTCATGCTCGCCCGCGAAGGCTCGAACGCGCTTTTTGACCTCGTTCGCCTCGATGGCGGCCGAGCCAATCGTCACGGACGCTCCATGGCGGGAAAGGGCGTCGAGCCGCTCATCGTCGACATCGACGGCCACGACCTCGGCACCCAAGGCCCTGGCGATCTGAACACCGAAACCGCCGACTCCCCCGACCCCGACGAAGACCGCAAGGTCTCCCTCCGCGAGCCCACTCTGGCGCACGGCCTGGTAGGGCGTCGAAACCGCGTCAGCGATGACCGATAGGGTCTGGAGACCGGCCCCCGACGGGTTCTTGCCGGGATCCAGCAAATCGGGAACTGGGCACAGGCCGCGAGCGGGCACCGCCAGATGCGTCGCGAACCCCCCGTGGACGTCGTTTCCGGGGAAGACCTGGTGAAGGCAGACCGACCCACGGCCTGCCGTGCAGGCGGCGCACCGTCCACAGGGGATAACGGCGGGGACGATGACGTCTTTCGAAAGCCAGGATTCCGCGTCCGTTCCCGCCTCCACCACCCGGCCGCTGACCTCGTGACCGAGGCAAAGGGGTAGCGGGTGTCGCGTGCGAACGCCCCCGTAGACGAACCCGAGGTCGGTGTGGCAGACGCCACATCCCGCAACCTGGACGAGCACCTCGCCCCTCCCCGGTTGGACGTCACGCTCGAGGGGTACCATGGGCTTACCCGGCGCCTCGAACACCCAGGATGTAATCCGCAATGGAACAAACCTCTCCTCTAGAGTGTGCTCAATGCCGTGGCGGGACCCGCGATCGACCAGCCGCCACAGCTTGGGCTGCTCACGGCGCGGCAAGCGCGCCGGGCTCGCTCCGCTCGCGCACGGTGGGCTGAGTTTCTCTTCACCCTGACTAGTGCGTGCAAGACGGGGACCACGTCTCGTCGCCGATCCGAGCGGCGTTTGTCGCGGTCCGGCCGAGGGCGCGAAGGGTTAGATGACCCAACTTGGGCGCTACGCCGCAGAAGCACGCCGGGGATGAGGACTGTCAGTGGCCAAGGTGGACAAAGCGCTCGCTTGCGAACGAACTTCGGAGCATCCCGGAAGCTCGAGCAGGTTGTCACGGAACCCAGGGCAGTCGATCGTTCATTGTTCTCGCTCCTTGTCGTCTATGCCGGGCCCTGGATTCCCGGGGAGCGCGCCCGGAGGCACCAGCGGGGGGACGAGAGCCGGAACCGAGCGACCCCAGGAGCTTCCGTCACGCGAAGCGGTTACAGGAAGCGGCTCGACGGTGCGAGAATGTCTTGTATTGGGATCCTGATCCTTTGCCCAGCCGGTGAAGTGGAGAAGGAAATCTCTCTCGGACCCTACGGGAGTCGGAGGCAACGCTGCTCTGTCGAAACGAAGCGTCAGCTCGTCCCCCGGCGCCATCACGACGAGACGACCGTCGGCCTCGAGGATGAGATCCACTCGTTCACCGTAACGCGTGTATGAGCCTTCGGTGGCGTTCCACGGGGCTTCGGTCAGGAGATTTTCGTAGTCGTACCGCTCGGGTTCGGAGCGGCTTCGGCGACTCACTCGGGAAAACCCGCGAAAGTGGAGCTCGGCCGAGAAAGGCGCGATCGAGTGCGACGCGCGCTCCTGCTCGGAAGCCGGCTGGGCAAAGAACGCCTCGTCCCAGTAGACCTCGAAGTTTGTCACGATGCGCACTCGCCGGTCCTCCTCAACGAGGCGATTCGAGAGATCGGCGACGATCGTCCGCCCCGAGCCCGAAGGAAGGCCGAGATCGTCGATCGCGGTACGCCACCCACCGCTTCGGTCCGGGACCTCGAGCCGGGGAGGCTCGGGTGTGAACGTCTCGCTTGCCGACAGCGCCTTCATGCTGCTCGAGCTCGGCCAGTACACCCAGCCGGAAAGGAAGAGCCAGAGACGATCCCCGTCGACGGTCGAGGGAGCCCGAAGCTCGAGCACCTGGTCTCGGGCAAAGCCGGGAACCCGATACGGCACGACTCCCGGTGCGTAGGTGCCGTCGCGCCGTCCGACATGGGAAATAACGTCGTCTCCGAGGCCGTTCGTCGCCGCGCTCGGTGCGTGCCGCTCACCGATGGCGTAGAGGCGGAAGGGCTCGAAGGGGGGTGACGAGAATCTCTCGTTGGCGAAGATCTCCACGCCTCGCGGCCGATCGACGGCGACGAGCTCGACCGCATCGAGGTACGCGAGCTCTCGGAGCTCTTCCGTCACCTGGAACACGAGCTCTCCGTTGCGCTCCGCCATCGTGCCCGGGGGGACGCGGACGTAGTCCTCGGGATAGGGTGTGAGAAGGCTCCCGTCCGGCAACACTTCCCCCAGAGGGGCCCGGCCCACGACGTCGGTCAGGAACCGAAACCTCTCGCCGTCCCAGACATAGAGAAAGGGGCAGGAGCTGGACTGTCGCTCCTCCTCTTCGATGCGAAGTGCCTGCCCCGTCTCCACGTCGATTACGTTCTGTATGACGCCATTGGTCCAGCTCACCCGGATGACGTCCAGACGCTCGCGGTTCCCGGTGAAGAGCGTGACGGGATGCCCGGGGTAGATGAGCTTGAGGTAGAAGCGGCCCGCTTTGAGCTCGATGAGCGACCCGGTGGCCAGCCGATTCGTCCGTTTGCCCAGAAGGGTGATCCGGACGAAATTCGTGTTCTCCGGTTTGACTCGGACGAGAGCGATCGTTTTGCCGCTCGTCCCGGGTATGAGCACGGTCAGGTTTCCCTCGCCCTCGAGATCGGCGGCCACGGGCGAAGCCGCCAGCCGGCCCGCCATCGAGATCGCGCGTTCTTCGAATCCGCCCCCGAATCGGTAGGAAAGAAGACGCCCGCCCGAGAAGAGGAAGTCGACCGCCCCGTCGGCGTCTCCGTCGAGAGGAACGAGCGGCCCCGAGATGGCGGGAGCTCTCGTCAGGCTTCCTAGAACGCCCCAGCGGTTTCGCAAGAAACGAGCCTCGGAGCTCGGGTCGCCCGAGAGCGCTACGTCGATCCAGGAGTCGCGATCGAAATCGACGAGATCGATCGTCTGGCCGTATGGGCCTGAGACGGGCAAGGTCGTGGCACGGAACGAGCCGCCGTCGTTCACGAGCAAGAGGGGCGGTGCCGCCTCGCCGCGGGCGACGAGGACGTCGGTGAAACCGTCTTGATCGAAGTCCGCCGCCGCGACTCGAGCGATGGTCCCCGACGGGCTCGCGTCGGAAACGGACGTTTCGGTGAAGCTACCGTCGCCATCGTTCCGAAGCGCGGAGAGGCGGTCCTGCGGGCCGCCGACGAGCACATCGAGCTGGCCGTCGTTGTCGAAGTCCAGCGTCACCGCCGTCGAGGGCGGCGCAACCGCCGAAAACCCGGCGGTCCGAGTCACGTCCTCGAAACGTCCGTCCTCGTTCCGGTAGAGATGGTGCTCATCGCTTCCCCAGACGTAGAGCGCGGGCAAGCCCGAGTTCAGATAGTCGATGAACAACGCGCCGAGGCTCTGTCGTGACGCGCCGAGGCCCGCGCTTCCGGTCACGTCTTCGAGACGGCCGCGGCCCGTCGTTCGATACAGGCGATCCGCGCCGCAGGGCGAGGCGAGAAACGCGTCGGTCAGGCCATCGCCGTCGAAATCCCCGAGAGCGGGAGGCGAGACGGTGTCACACTCCGGCACGGGCAATTCTCCTCCTCGCCCGAGCCTCGATTGTCCGGGGGCTAATTCTTCCGCGGGGCTCGGGCTCGGGGGAAGCTCCACCCGGCCGTAACGGCCGTTCTCGAGTGCCGCAGGCGTGAGCGAGACGCTCGGCATTTCTTGCCGGAGCGACTCGAACTCGGCAAGATACTGGCGCGCCTCGTCCTGATTTCCCGCCCGCGCGAGCATACCCGCGTAGCGAAAGAGCGCGCTTACGTAGAAGTTCTGCCCCCGGGGGTGACCGATGGCGAGCACCCGCCGGAAGGCCTCGGCCGCCTCGTCGATGTGGCCGATGGAAAAGCTCACCGCACCGAGGTTGAACCACGTGCAGGGATCGTCGGGGTCTCGCGCCAAGACGCGCTGAAAGGCGTCGCGGGCCAGGGGGTATCGCTGAGCCCGCTTATGCAGGACGCCGAGGCCGAAATCGACCTCCACGAGGGCAGGCTCTATCTGCCGCGCCGTGCTGAGTGCGGCGAGGGCCCGATCGTCGTCCTGGTTTTGCAGATACGCCATTCCGGCGTTGAAGTAATCGCGCCCCGAGGCGGCTTCGAGCGCGATCACCCGCTCGAAGGCTTCGACGGCGAGGGCGTATTCCCCGCGCTCGTAATAGGCCTTCCCGAGGTTCCGATCGCGCTGAAGGCTCTCCCCAGTCTGGAGAAGCGCGAAGACCACGAGGGCCGCAGCCGTCACGGGGCGGGTCCCGCGACGAGAAGCTCGATCGCGTCGTCGGCCGCGACTCTCACGCCGAGACTTCGTTGGGGCTCGTCGATGGACGGGAGGTAGGCCCATTCCTCGAAGCCTTTTCCTTCTCGATTCCGCAGCACGAGGCTCGGCTCGAGGTGAGCGGCCTCGAGGGCTCCCATGGCGAAGAGGAGATCGAAAAACCCGTCCCCGTCAACATCGTGGGCCCGTGCCTCGACGACCCCGTAGTGGCGATCGAGGCCCGTCTCGGTGGTGACCTCGACGAAGCCGAAGCCGTTCTCGGAGTCGTTACGAAACAGGCGCGGCGTGAGCGTCGTGGCGCGTCGCTCGGGCTCGAGCAGACGGAGCAGCGAAAGCGAAAGGGGCGCGTGAGCGGTGACGAGAAGATCGGCGTCGGAATCACGGTCGAAGTCGAAGAAGATGGCGCTCAGACCGTCTCCCCCGACACCTTCGAGGCCGGCCTTCAGGGTCACGTCTTCGAACGAGGTCCCGAGGTTGCGAAAGAGGCGGCCACCCGTCTTCCAGCCGAGAACGAACACGTCGTCTCTCCCATCCCCGTCGACGTCCGCGGCCGCGGTGTCCACGACGGTGCCCGGGTAGTCGAGCCCGTGGACGTCGAGCCGTTTGCCGGAGATGTCGGACGTGAGCACGAGACGCGCTTTCACCTTTCGTGCCGCGCTCGGCCTCTCCGCCAGGCCGACGCGCTCGCCTTGGGGGAGGTCTTCCGGATAACCTCCGGCTCTCCGGTACGTCCAATAGAGGAAGCAGAGAGCACGGATGCGGGCGCTCTCGAGCGGGGTGAGCTTGGCGTTCGCCTCGACGTCCCCTTCCGACGCCGCGCCCCGTCCCGCGATCCTCCGTTCTCGCGCGTCCGTTTCGAGAACGCGGCGGAAGAATGAAGCGGCGGCGCCGGGATCGCCCTCCATGTGCGCGACGAGGCCGGCCCGGAAAGCGCCTTCGGGCGATCCCATGTCGGCGGCGATCCGGAAGAGATCGAGGGCCTCTTCGTGATTCCCGAGCTCGAGCGCTAGGCTTCCCAGGCTCAGGAAGGGTCCGCTGTGCTCCGGGTTGATCGCCTCGACCTGGCGGAAGGCTTGCGCCGCGGCCTTCGGATCGAACGCCGCTCCGGGCGATCGGCGCGCGAGCACGGCGCCGAGTTGCGACCAGCCTCGCGCACTCTCTGGGTTCTGACCCGTGAGTCGCCCGAGCACCTCCGCCGCTTCCCGGTAGGCTCCCGTCTGCTCGAGCGTGATGGCGAGGTAAAACAAAGCGTCTTCGTGCTGCGGATCCAGCTCGAGAGCCTCCCGGTAGAGAGTCGCCGCACGCACGTAATCAAGCCTGGTACGGGCCCGGGTCGCTTCGTCGTAGGCTTGCCAGAAACGCCGAATTCTCTGGGCTTCGTCATCGGGGCCACTCGTCGTCGGCGCCCCGCGCCGCGCCCACCGCCAGACGCTCACCGCTCCGAAGAGGACGGCGAAGACGAGGACCAGCCTGGCGAGAGAGCTCTTCACGACGGCTCCTCAATGACGAGGTGTTGTCGCACCGGAACGTCTTCACGTTCCACACGGCCTCCGCCCGGGAAGACCACCGTCAGCTTATCGACGCGTTCGTTCTCGCCCAGGCCGAAGTGCGCGGTGTAGGGGTTCTGGGAAAGATAGGAGGCCTGGGCGCCGATGTGGATCGTCTGCAACTTCTCGCCGATGTACACCGAGACCTTGGCACCGACGCCGAACCGGTTCTTCCCTCGGGAACGTACCTCGACGTCGAGCCAGGCATGGCCGTTGCCGCCGTCGTTCCTGAGCACGAGGGCCGCCTCTCCGTGGTTCACGAGCACGAGATCGAGATCCCCGTCCCGGTCGATGTCGGCGGCGGCCGCGCCTCGCGTCACGTGGGGCTCGGCGAGTGCCCTGCCGGAAACGGGAGCGAGGTCGAAAAAGCCCCGGTCGACACCCCCGTTCCAGAACAAAGAGCTCGTCATCGGCACGAGCTCGCTCGGCGCGCCTTCGTCCTGGAAGGTGCTTCCGTTCGCGACGAAGAGATCGGGACGGCCGTCGTTGTCGTAATCGAAGAAGAACGTCGCCCAGCCGACGTAGTCGAGAGCGATCTGCCCGAGGCCGAAGGTATCCGCCACATCCATGAAGCGAAGCTCCTCGGAATCGCTCTCCGAGCCGAAGGCGACCTTCAGGTTCGAGTAGAGCGCGTTCTCCTGCGCCATCCAGTGGGTGACGAAAAGATCCTGGTCCGAGTCGAGATCCCAATCACCCACCGCCAGTCCCATGGCACCGCGATAGTCGGCGACCCAGGCGGGATGAGAAACGTCCTCGAACCCTCCCTCTCCGCCGTTCCGGTAGAGCACGTTGTCCGAGACGTCGTTCGCGACGTAGAGGTCGAGATCGCCGTCTTCGTCGAAGTCGCACCACGAGGCGGCGAGGCTCCGGCCTTCGGGGTTGTGAACGTCGAGCGCCTCCGCAACCTCGGTGAACCTCCCGTCGCCCTCGTTGCGAAACAAGAGGTTTCTCTCGGGTGGATAGGAAGAAGGGTTGAGTGTGTAGGGGACGACCGCTTGATACTGGCGGGCTCCCCGGGAGGCATCCTCGGCGCGGAAGACGTATCGAACGTAGCCGCAGACGTAGAGGTCGAGGTCGCCGTCTCCGTCGTAATCACCCCACGACGCCCCCGTCCAGAATCCACGGTGCTGGGACAAACCCGTGCTCTCGGTGACATCGTCGAAGCGTCTCCCGTCGACGTTCCGGAAGAGCTTCAGCTCAGAAAAGCCCGTGACGACGAGGTCGAGATAGCCGTCGGCGTCGAAATCACCCCAGGCGGCGCCCATTCCCGCCATCGCGGCGTCGACACCGAAAGGCTCACTCACGTCGCGGAACCGGCCGCCACCTTCGTTGTGGTAGAGGCGGTTTCTGGCCGTCCATTCCGGGGCAACTGCTGTCAAAGGCCCCGCGATGTTGACGAGGTATAGATCGGGATAGCCGTCGTTGTCGAAATCGCCGAACGCCGCCCCCGACCCCATGTCCTCGGGAAGCTGGGTCGATCGGGTTCCACCGAAATGCTGAAAGGAGACGCCCCACGCCTTCGTCACGTCCTCGAAAACGACCGACGGGCGGTCCTCGGGAAGATCGCGCGAGAGGGTGCTCGTGATCCCCTCGATGTCCTCGCCCGGCCGGTAGGCGGCGGAAGAGCGCTCGAGCCAGAGGACGACCCCCGCCCCGGCGACGGTTACCCCGAGTCCGAGGCCTCCGTAAAGGGCCATGAGCTTCTTTCGTTTGACGAGCCTCATCGCTCGCCCGCGGCCACCTCGATTTCCCGCGATGCGTGAGCCATCTCGGTCACCGGGGACGTCAAACCCTTCTCGCTCCCGTACATGAAGTTGAGGAGGTATTGGTCGACCTTGCGGTACAGCAGGCGGGCGCGGACATGCAGTCGGCCCGGCGCCTCGCTGGCGGCAACGGGAATCTCGACCGGGCCCTCGGGGAAGGACTTCTTGACCCGGGACAGGTCGGGGCAGGCCACATCGTACGATGCGGTGTCGGAAAAACCGGGAAAGAGTGCCCGGCGGTGGCGCACGCCGACCATCTCCCAGAGGTTGTGCCGGTCGATGAGGTTTCCGAACTGGTCGACCGGCTCGGCCTTGAAGATGAAGCTTCCCGGCTCGATGAAGCCGTCTTCGCCCACGGTTCCGCTGGAGAACACGACCTCGCCCGCGTCGTTCGTGACCACGAGCTCTACCCACGACTGGATGATGTCGAGAGGACCGGTCGGGTAATCGTGGCCGACCTTATTAGAAGTGATCACGACCTGGACCGGAATCGTATCCCCGGGACGGACGGCCTCGGGGGTCACGAGCTCGATGCCCACTGCCGCTCCCTGGCTCCACTTGTCGGCGATCTCGGGAATCGCGATCTCGCCCTTGAGCCACGCCTCGATGAGCGCGACGTGCTGTTCCCAGCCGGGGAGCTCGAGAAGCGCGGGCATCATCTGGTTGGCACCGAGAAAGCGGTGGCTGCGGTGCTTTGCATCGGAGGCGCTCCGGTTGTAGTCCGCCTCGTCCCCCGATGCCGGATCGCTCGAGGCGACGAGAGGCATGTGACATTCGCGGCACTCGATGGTCTTCGTCGGTTCGTCAGGGTGGTTCCAGCGGCTCTTCCTCCAGTTGTCGTACTGGTTTTGGAGCTGCACCCAGCCGACGCGGTTGATCTCCTGGTCGACGAACTGTTTGTGGCAGGCGGCGCAGTACTCGGGCGCCTTGAAGAGTGTCTTTCCGAGAGAGCTCACGTGCTCTCGCGGATAGGCGCGGATGAGGAAGTTCCGGGCGAGCTCGACGACCGGCGACGGGTGCTCGTCGTACTCGAGCTCGAGGAGATACCGCGTGGGTCGGCCCATCACGTAATTGGCGTTACCCTGAACGTCTACCTCGCGGACGGCGTGGCACGAGAGGCAGGAGACACCCTCGTCGTATCCCGCGAGCCCAGTGAGCTTCGCCGGATCGGTGAAGAGGTTCTTGGTGCCCGAGAAGAGCGAGATCGGATCGTGGCAGCCTCCGCAGTAGCGGGTCGAGTTGGGACCGTTCTGCTCCGCCATGTTGAGCTGGATGCTCTGGAACGCCGCGTCCATCGCGGCGTAGCGGTGCGCGCTGACCTGCCACTCGGCGAAGATCTCCTCGTGGCAACCGGCTGTACCGCAGCTCCGAGAGCCCGAGAGGAGACGGGTGTCGTAGGCTTTGCCGGTCTCGGTGAGGGCGAGCGAGGGCGCGAACGGACGCTCGGTTCCGTAGGCATAGCTGTAGTCGGGGGGCAGCTCCTCGGTGAGCGCGACGGGCTCGTAGGCATAGACGACGAGCGCGAGGCCGGCGCCGACAGTCAGAGAGACGAGAAGGACCGCCCTTCCGTGCGACCGCGCCGCCTCGAAGGCCGTCGCGATTCCGGCGAGATGGGCCCGCCGGTCGCGGAACACGATAGCGAGAACGTGCGGGGCGACGAAAGCGATGACGGCGAAGGTCGTGACGATGTGGACGGCGTCCCAGGAGTAGCTGATCCGCGTTCCGAAGAGTGCCTGGAACGTGAGTACCATCCCCGACACGTTCGCAAGCGCCAGCACGAAGAGCCCGGCGTAGCCGGCGAGCTTGATGTGCGTCATCAGATGCCCGCGGTAGGTGAGCCAGTGACGGACGAGGTAGTAGCTCACCGGCAGGAAGAAGACGACGCCCAGCAGGGTGTGGGCGAAGACGATCATTTGGTTGGATCGGCTGAACGGGAGCACCCAGATGGAGAGCCCGCTCAGGGTCATCGCGACGACGAAGACTGAGGTAGCCTTGGCGAGCAGGAGGCTCCACTGCCGGGCACGGTCGATGCGCGAAGATGTGTTATCGGTCATGAATCACACGCGAAGTTGGTACGAAACCTGCAAAAATCACTCCAAGGAGCGAATGAGGAGAGAGGTCGCTTTTGCTCAAGAGCTTGAGCCGCGCGCCGTGGAAAGATCTCCCGGCCACGGGGCGCGAAACGCCCCACTGTGCGCCATCCGACCCAAAGGAGCGGGAAACACGCATGAGGCGTAGCGTCGTTCTCGTGAATCTCGGGACGACGAGCGCCCCGGAGCCCGACGCGGTGCGCGCGTTTCTCTCGGAGTTTCTCTCCGACCCGATGGTTGTCGACTACCCGACCTGGCTGTGGGCGCCGATTCTAAAGCGAATCCTCGCCTCGCGTCCTTCGAAAGTCGCCGAGCAATACCGATCCATCTGGACGGACGAGGGCTCCCCGCTCCACATCGGCAGCCGCCGGATCGCCGAGGCGCTTTCTGCCGCGCTCGCGCGCGAGGTTCGGATCGCCTACCGCTACGGCGAGCCCTCGCTCGCGAGCACGCTCGACGACGGCTGCCTGGTAATCCCGCTCTTCCCGCAGCGGACGGGTTCTACGACCGGAACCATCGAGAAGCTCGTGGGGGAGAGGGCCACCGTGCGTGGCGTTCGGGCCGATGCTTCGGGCTACGTGGACGCTCAGGCCGATTTGTGGGAGCGAGCCGTCGGCGAGGACACACCCGAGCATGTCGTCGTCTCTTTCCACGGAATACCAGCGCGCTACGATCGGGCGGAGGGCGGACGGTATCGACGCGATTGCGAAGCGACGTTCCGCGCCCTGCTAGGCCGGCTCGGCTGGCCGGAGAAGAAAGCGACCCTCGCGTTCCAGTCACGGTTCGGACCCGAGCCCTGGATCGGTCCGTCTACGGCGAAGACCCTCGAACGGCTCGCTCGCTCGGGGACTCGGAGCGTCGCGGTCATGACACCGGGCTTCGCAACGGAAGGGCTCGAGACCGTCGAGGAGATCGGTATTCGCGGGCGGAAGACGTTTCTCGATGCGGGAGGCGAGCGCTTCGTCCGCGTTCCCTGCGTCGAAGCGCATCCAGCCTTCGTACGGGCTCTGGTAGAAGTCGTTCGCGAGGAGGAGGCATGAGCCACGGGATACCGGCAGACAGGGATACGATCCGCCGCCTGATCGACCAATACGATCGCCCGGGCCCACGTTATACGAGCTATCCGACGGCGGTCGAGTTCTCGGAGTCGGTCGGCGTCGAGGTCTACGAAGAGAAGCTCCGGCAGGCGGACGCGCTCGGCGAGGCGCCGTTATCGCTCTACATGCACCTTCCCTTCTGCGAAGAGCGGTGCCTCTTTTGCGGATGCCACGTCATCATTACCGAGCACCACGACCGGGCCGAGCCCTACCTCGAGCTCCTCCAGCGGGAGATCGGGATGGTCGCCGAGAGGACGCCGAACCGGCGGGAGTTCGCACAACTCCACCTCGGAGGGGGCACTCCGACTTACTTTGCGCCGCCTGATCTGAAAGCACTCGTGGAACGACTGCTGGAGAGCTACGAGCCCCTGCCACGATGCGAAATGGCTATCGAGGTCGACCCGCGCGTGACGACCCGCGAGCACATCGAGGTTCTGGCCAGCGTCGGATTCAACCGCATTTCGATGGGAGTTCAGGATTTTACGACCGAAGTCCAGGAGCGTATTCATCGCGTTCAAAGCCCGGAACAGACCCGTGCCGTCGTCGAGCATGCCCGTGCGCACGGATATTCCGGTATCAACGTCGACTTGATTTACGGCCTCCCCCTGCAGACACCGAAAACCTTCGAAGAAACAGTGGAGCGCGTCCTCGATCTCGGAGTCGATCGCATCGCCTGCTACTCCTTCGCCTATGTGCCGTGGCTCCAGGGCCATCAGAACAAGCTGGACCCGAACGAGCTTCCGTCCCGAGACGTGAAGATGGAGCTCTTCGCCATCGTTCGTGAGAAGCTCATCGCCGCGGGATACGAGCCCATCGGCATGGACCACTTCGCGAGGCCCGACGACGAGCTCGCCGTGGCAAGACGCGAAGGACGGCTCCGTCGCAACTTTCAGGGCTATGCCGTCATCCCCGGCGACGATGTTCTGGCCTTCGGCATCTCCGCCATCGGAGACGTTCGCGGAGCGCTGGTGCAGAACGAGAAGAAGCTGAGCCGTTACGGCGAGGCGATCGAGCGAGGACGCCTTCCCGTGACCCGAGGTTTCGTCAGGAGTCGGGACGATGTGATCCGCGCCGACGTGATCCACCGGCTGATGTGCAACTTCGTGATCGATATCCCCTCGGTCGAAAAGGCGTGGCAGGTCGCGTTCTCGGACTACTTCCGGCCCGACCTCGAGCTTCTCGCGCCCCTCGTCGAGGAAGGGCTCGCGACCGTAGACGATCGCTCGATTCACGCCACACCGATGGGACAGCTCTTCGTCCGCAATCTCGCGATGTGCTTCGACCGCTACATGCGCGAACGGCACGCGAACGAGACCAAACCCGTGTTCAGCCGCACGGTCTAGCCCTTGAAACGCCTCGTCGTCGTGGGTGGAGGTATCTCGGGAACGGCCGCGGCTTTCGCCGCAAGAAAATCGGCGGAAGCCCTCCGCCGTCCTCTCGAGGTTCGCCTGCTCGAGCGCGAGCGCGAGATCGGAGGCAAGGCGAGAAGCCATCGCGAGAGCGCCTGGCTCTTCGAGACCGGCCCCATCGGCTACCTCACGACCGAGCCCATCGTGGACGAGCTCGTTCGGGACGTGGGACTCGAGCAAAAGCTCCTCGTCGCGAGCGACGCGCAGAAGCACCGGTTCGTCTACTCGCGCGGGCGGGTCCGAGAAGTCGAGGCCCATCCCATCGGTTTCGCTACCAGCGGGCTTCTGAGCCTGAAGGGTCTGCTCCGCGCCGCGGGCGAGCCGTTTATCCCGGCCAAGGTGGATGACTCGGACGAATCGGTGTGGCATTTCGCCGCGAGACGGCTCGGCCCGGAGCTCGCGGACCGGCTCGTACATCCGATGGTGCTCGGGATCTTCGCCGGAGACGCGAAGCGGTTGTCGCTCGAAGCCGTCTTTCCTCTGATGGCGTCCCTCGAGCGTGATCACGGCTCGCTCGTGCGGGCCCAGATCGCTCGTGCGCGAATGCGCCGCAAAGGGCTCCTCCCTTCGCGGCGATCGAGCCTCTGCTCCTTCGAAGAGGGAATCCAGTCGCTTCCGCTCGCGCTCGCCGCTTCTCCGGGAATCTCGGTCTCGACCGGCGTCAGCGTCGATGCGCTAGTACGCCTCCCGGAAGGCCGGTATCGTCTGGCCAGCCGGCAGATGGCGGAACCCCTCGAGGCCGATGCCGTGGTCCTCGCCTGCGAGGGATTTCGCAACGCGGAGATTCTGAGGGAGCTCGAACCCGAGATTGCCCGGAGGCTCGAGCTCATCTCCTACCCGCCGGTGGCGGTGGTCGCTCTCGGGTACGGTTCCGAAGCGAGGCGGCGCATTCCCCGAGGCTTCGGCGTCCTCCTGCCCCGCGGTGCCGGTTACCGCGCCCTCGGCGCGACCTGGGACGGCTATCTATTCGACAAGAGAAACGCAGAGGAGCACCTGCTCCTTCGCGTGTTGTTCGGAGGAAGCTTCGACACCGCGATCGCCTCTCGCGACACCGACGAGCTCGTGGAGACGGCGAAGCGGGAGATGGCAGTGCTTCTCGGCCTCGACGCCGAGCCTCTCTTCTCTCGAGCGATGTTCTGGGAGCGAGCCATCCCCCAATACGAGCTCGGACACCTCGAGAGCACCCGGCGCGTCGAGGAGGCGCTATCGGGACTACCCGGGCTGTACCTCGCGGGGAACGCGCTCCACGGAACGGCGTTCGGAAAAGCCGCGGCGACGGGGGTTCGTTGCGGAAGAGCGGCGGTGGAGTGGCTCTTCGCTACGAAGCGCGGAGAAGCGAGGACCGACGGAGCGTTTTGAGCCCGCGCTACTCCTCGATCACGGTGCGGCTCTGCTCTCGCATGAACTGCATCACGTAATACGGGCCGCAGCCACCCTTGCCGCTCGACCCCGAGCCTTTCCAGCCACAGAACGGTTGGGCCCCTGGCCAGGCGCCTGTGGTCGCCCCGCTCCGCTTGTTCGCGTACGTGACACCGGCCTCGATCTCGTCGAAGAACCGCTCGATCTCCTCTTGCTTGCCGGAGAATATGCCAGCGGTCAGTCCGTACTCGGCCTTGTTACTCTCTTCGATCGCTCGTTCCAGCGAGTCGATCTCACCGATGGCGAGGAAGGGGACGAAGTACTCTTCCATGAAGACTTCGCTCGATAGCGGCACCCTGGCGATCGTAGGCTCGACATAGTAGCCCTTGGCGAAAGCGCCCTCGGTGAGACGCCGGCCGCCCACGAGGATCTCACCATCTTTCCTGGCCCTCTCCACCGCGCGCTCGAACGTCTTGACCGCCCTTTCGTTGATCACCGGACCAAAGAACACGTCTCGCTCGGTCGGATCACCGATAGTCATCGCCTTGGTCTTTTCGATGAGTTTCCTCGTGAACTCGGACACCACTTTTTGGTGCACGTATACCCGGGAGCAGGCGCTGCACTTCTGGTTCTGGAGCCCCCAGGCGGACTTCATCACGCCCTCGGCCGCCGCATCGAGGTCCGCCGAATCCATGACGATGCACGGGTTCTTTCCGCCGAGCTCGGTGAGGCAGGGCTTGGCCCACTTTGTGCTGAAGCCCTTGAAGATATGCATGCCCACTTCTTTCGAGCCGGTGAAGACCACCCCTGCCACCTTCGGATGCTGCCAGAGCGCGTCGCCGATGACCGAGCCTCTTCCAGTGAGGAAATGCAAGACGTCCCCGGGGACGCCTGCCTCGCGGTAGATGTGGTACAGCCTCAGGCCCGTCCAGGGCGTGTCCTGCGCCGGTTTAAAGACCAGCGTGTTTCCCGCCACGAGCGCCGCGGAGGACATGCCGCAGGCGAGTGCCAAGGGAAAGTTGAAGGGCGAGATGCAAACGAACACTCCGAACGGTCGCAGCAGGTCGGTGTTGTCTTCGATCGGGGTGAGCTTGTTCATCTTCTGCTGGAAGCCATTGGCTTTCTCCATCTGCCAGGCGTAGTAATCGATGAGGTCCGCCGACTCCTCGGCATCGCCAAGCGATTCCAGCCGACTCTTGCCGACCTCCAGGCTCATCAACGCCGCGAGCTCGAACTTGCTCTTCCGCACCATTTCCGCCGCCTTGCGCATGATCTCCACACGTCTCTTCCAGCCTAGCTTTTCCCAATCTCGCCGGGCTCGGTAAGCCGACTCGATGGCCTCGTCGACGTGATCCGCGTTGGCGGAAGTGAAACGGCCCAGAATTATGTCGATGTCGATGGGCGAGGTATCCACGATCAGGGGCGCGTCCGAGCGCACCTCTTTGCCGCCGATGTAGATCGGATAGTCCTTTCCGCAATCGGACCGGACCTTCACGAGAGCTTCGTCGAAGGCCTGGTGGATCTTGTCCATGTCCGCCGCAGACGTCGTATAGGTTACTTTCGTCGCATCGGGAGCGAGCGCCGTCATGGTCCCTCCTTCGCAGGTTGCGAATCGTTCGCCCGGTCTTTGATGGTTCTCATCGTGGCGTCGAGTGCGATCCGGAAGAGGCGGATCGCCTCGGAAATCTCCTCCTCGGTGATGATGAACGGCGGGCCGATCATCACCAAGTCCCCGTTAGTCCCGTCGGCATGCCCCGAGTTGGGCCAGACGACCAGGCCGGCCTCTTGCGCCTTCTCGGTGAGAGTCTCCACCATCTGCACGCGCCGATCGAATGGTTTTCGCGTCGTCTTGTCCTCGACGAGCTCGATGCCCGCAAGCAGCCCCCGGCCCCGGATATCTCCAACCTGGGGATGCGCCAGGAGCGAGCGAAGCCGCTCATGGAGGAGCTCCCCCATCAGCCGGGCACGCTCGATGAGCCCGTGGGTCTCGATGTAACGAAGAGTCGCGAGACCGGCGGCGCAGGAGACCGGGAACTGGGAGAACGTTTGGTTGTGCAGTGGCGCGCCGGAACCCTTCGCCAGGACGTCGGTGATTTTCCGCGAGGTCATCATCGCGGACAGCGGCGCGTAACCGCTGGTGATGCCTTTGCCGAAGATGTGGAAGTCAGGCGCCGCGCCGTAAGGCTCGAGCGCCGACCACGTGCCCGTGCGGCCCGCTCCCACCAGCACCTCGTCCGCGATGAACAGGACCTCGTGCCGATCGCAGATGTCCCGGACCGTCTTCCAGTAACCCGGGAGCGGAACCGAGGCGCCCGTCGAGGATCCGCCAACGGGCTCGGCGATGAATGCCGCAACGGACTCTGGACCTTCCTGCAATAGTGCCTCCTCGAGGGAGTCGCCGTTACAACTCGGGCACTCATCGCTCTCTCCCCGACAGTCACAGCGGTAAGGGTAGCTCGCCGGCACGGTCCGGACGTCGACCAACCAGTCCCGAAACACGGCTTTGTAGTGCGCGCGGGCGGAAGCCGACAACGCGAGCAACGAGCCGCCGTGGTAGCTGGGAGAGAGCGCCACGATCTTGCGTTTTTCGGGCCTGCCCGATTCGGCCCAGAACTGCCGGGCGATCTTGAGCGAAGCCTCGACGGCGTCGCTTCCGTTGCACAGGAACAGCGTCTTGTCGAGTCTCCCGGGGCTCAGCCTGGCCAGCTCGGCCGCCAGCTCCTCGACCGCGTCATGGGTAAAGGCCGTGCCGTTGACGTAGGCCAGTCGAGCGGCCTGTTCTCCCACCGCTTTCGCCAGCTCGACGTTCCCGTGGCCCAGGTTGTTGACGAGTGCGCCGCCGCAAGCGTCCAGGTAGCGTTTACCGTTCTCGTCGTAGAGCCAGCAGCCCTCTCCGCGCACGATTCGAGGGTAGGATCTCTTGAGTCTTCGATAGAAGACGTGGCCTGAGGGGTAGCGGTTTTGGGCCCTGACGCTCATCGTGTCGGGTATGTTATCGCGCCTGTCGAGCAACGGCCTTTCCTACGGAACGCAGCCCCGAGCTCGAGCTCCAAAGTTGATGAAGCCCCCGAGAAAGAGCAGGATCTTAGCTGCTAGATGGCAAAGAAAGCGAAGACGACGTCGACGAGCAGAGGCGGACGCGGCCGAGCGACGAGTCGCTTCCGCGGCACGGTCCTGGAATCGATCCGCAACTCGAAGATCCTCCGCATTCGGGCAGGCGCGAAGCCTCACCGGCTCATCGGCATCTGGGCGGTCGTGGTGCAAGGCCGTGTCTTCGTGCGTTCCTGGAGCCTCAAACCCCGGAGCTGGTATCGGACCTTTCTCGAGGAGCCTCGAGGCGTCGTCGAAGTCGAAGGTCGTGAGATCGCGATTCGCGCCGTGCATACGAGGAGTGAACGACTAAAGGACGCGGTGGACCGCGCGTACCTGGAGAAGTACTCGACGAAAGGCTCCATTCGATACGCGCGCGACCTCGGACGCCCGAAGTCGAGAGCGACGACGACCGAGCTCGTGCCTTCATGAGACCGCGCTTCTTCAAGAGCCCGAAAGAGCTGCGCTCGTGGCTCGCCGAGAACCACAAAACCGCGTCGTCCCTTCAGATCGGCTTCTACAAGAAGTCGGCGAGCAAAGCTGGCATCAATTACGCCGAAGCTCTGGACGAGGCGCTGTGCTTCGGGTGGATCGACGGCGTGCGGCACGGCATCGACGCCGAGCGCTACACGATTCGCTTCACCCCCCGTCTGCCGGGCAGCATCTGGAGCGTGATCAATACCAAAAGGGCGAAGGAGTTGAAGGCGGCGGGGTTGATGAAACCCCCTGGCCTGGCGGCCTTCGACGGCCGCGATGCGGAGAAGACGAAGAAGTATTCGTATGAAGTGAGATCCAAGCTCGTCCTGGATCCAAAGTACGTGCGTCGCTTCCGCTCGAATCGGAAAGCCTGGGATTTTTTCGAGTCCCGGACCCCGCGTTACCGCGAGCTCGCGAGCTGGTGGGTGATGAGCGCTAAAAAAAGCGAGACGCGGCTAAGGCGTCTCGACGAGCTCATCGCTTGCTCGGAACGAGGCGAAAGACCGTCCCCCTTTCTCGTGTCTCGCGCATCGAAAGCCAAGTAGTCCGATGGTTCGCTCGACGAACGAGACTCGGCAGGACCTGACGAACGAACGGGAGATCGGGCCATTACCCCACGATCATTTCGCCCTCGCACCGGCTGTCCTCCGCCCGGGCGAACCGCACGAAGGCCCGATCTCCCAACCGTCAAAACTGACTAGTTGCTCTCCAGTAATATTCTTCGTAGCTTTTCACGAATCCCGACGGGAAAGCCGAGATCCCGCCACTGAATTCTGAGTTCGTCTTTGACCTTTGGGGTCAGCTTTCGCTCATCGGCGAACAAGTTCTCGTCCAGATCGGGGCGGACGGAAGCGAACAAGAGCATGACTACCGTTAGGTATTTGTCGCGCTCCTCGTCTTTGTCGATGATTCCCGTGGCTTCGTCGAGTCCCTCGAGGTAGTCTTTCGCACAGCGTAGCATCGCTGCGAGAAACCCGTCGTTGATGCAGGGCCGGCCTATCCACCCCAAACGCTCGTGCAGGATCGTTTCGAGTTCTTTCAAGCGCCTCGAAGCTTCCTTTGATTCCTGCGTGTCTTCCCTTGGCAGACCTTCCTTTGGCACACCCATGTTCCGCCTCCTTCACCCGCGCGTTCAATGGACCCGGTCGGGTCGAAGCGTACCCAGCCGCTTCCGAGCTCGCTCCACCTGATCGTAGAGACGGACGGACCGAGCGGTTTCTTCATATTTTTCGAGTGCGACCGAAAAAAAACCGGGCGGGTCCGGGAGGTCACAGATGCGCTTCATCCAGACGAGTCCTTCGGCGCGAGCGATCTCCGCATAGGCGTCGGCGGCCTCCCGGAGGTGGCCGGAGACGTGAAGTGCGTGGGCCATATAGGGTTTGGGCCCGGGGCGATCCAGCGCTGCGGCCTGGCGAAGGGCTTGTAACGCCTGCTCGGTCTCACCGTCGGCGAGATGGATTTCTCCTGTGAGCTGGAGCTCCACGCGCCGGTAAAGGGGCTTGTCGCTTTCGGACGCCATCTCGGAGAGGAGACCTCGAGCCTCGTTCAGAAAACCGCTTCGCGCCAGAAGCGTCCCCGCAAGCGCGATCTGGTGAGGACCTCGCTCGAGCTCGAGCGCCTCGAGGCAGGCCGCACGAGCCTTCTCGACTTTGCCCTGGAGGGTGAGCACGTAAGCAAGGTCGAGAAGCTTCCGCGCTCTTGTAGAGGGCCGCCCCCAACTCACGTCGTTCTCGATTCCCTCGCGGAGCACGTCGGCCGCTTCGTCGTAACGTCCGAGCTCTCCCAGCGCCGCGGCCAGTAAGCTGTAGCCGAGCGACGCCATCTCGAGCTCTGGGTTGACGGTCATTCCGCGGAAAAGCGCTTCGGCCTCTTCGTGTCCTCCCTCGAGGAACCGAAGCGCGCCTTGAAACGCATCGGCCCAGCCCACCGCGTGGATGGCCCGGAGCTTTTCTATGTAAGCGGGCACTTGCTCCCAGTAATCCAAGGCCAGGTAAGTTCCCGCGATTTGCACGAGCACGTTATAGAGGGGTTCCGGCGATTTGCGTTCCGCTTCTAGAAGGCGGCCGAGCGCCTCGCGATACCGAGCAAGGACCCTCAGGGTGAGACCGTGATAGTAGCTCGCGCGATAGTCGTTTGGGTACAAAAGGGAGAGCGTGCGGTAGGGCGCTTCCGCCTCCGCGAATGCTCCGCTATCGATCGCGTACATCCCCCGGATGTTCAGCTCTTCGCGTTTCGACACCGGGCGCCTTTTGATCGATTCGAGCGCCTTCTCCCAGTGGTGAGAGGCCTCGGCCTCCGTCAAGCTGGAGAAGAGATCGCCCAGGCGCATGCGGGCCATGGCGAAATCCGGATCGACTTCGACGGATTCCTGCAGGAGCAGGATGGCGTCCTGCCACCGGCCCTCTTGCTTGAGCTCTTCGGCCCGGTGGAACAGCTCGAGCGCCTCCCAGGACGGGGTCGTCATCTCTCTAACCGGGAGATCGAGCTCGGCGATCGAAGCACTTTGCTCTCCCGCGGTGCGGCGCACCCAGCGGCTCGCCGCGTCCACAGCTCCGAAGAGATCATTCTCGTCATCAGCGTGAAACACTCGCGACCAGCCTGCGACTGGTGTCGGCGCGCGCTTCTCGAGAAGATCCAGCTGGAGGGAAAGGCTGTATCCCGAGCCAACGGGAAGGAGCGCTCCCCCGAGAACCAGCGGCGCACCGAGACGCCAGGCCACTTCCCGAGACGTCTCGAGATCGCGATCCTCGGACGGGCTTCGCACCATCCTGGTCAGGGCGGAGCGTATTCTCGTCTCTTCCACGAGCTGGACATGAGAGGATTGGCGGAGCTCCGACTCGAGAAGCGTCTGGACTGCATCGAACCGGTGATCCCCGGTCCGATTGTCGATGCTCGCCATCAAGACCTGCGAGCCCGGGGACACAACCGCGACCGGGGTAGAACGGTAGAAGAGCGCCGCTAGAGCGGCGATGACGAGGACGGCGGCGAGGACGAGCGCGTGGATGCGCGGTCTCCGTCGTCGCGGCTCGAGTTTTCTCACGAGGGCTTCGAGGACATCCGCCATCGCCTCGGCCGTGGCGAACCGCTCCTCGGGCGCCGGCCTCAGGGCTCGATCCACGATACGGGTGAACGCGTCCGGAAGCTCCGGAGACGCCTCCTTCAGCGACCGCGCGCGTCCCTCACGATGAGCTTCCCTCAGTTCCTCCGCGTCTCGAGCAGCGACGGGAAAATCACCCGTCACCAGGTGATACAGAAGCACGCCCACGCTGTAGAGATCGGAGGCGACCGTCTGAGGAGAGCGATGAAACACTTCGGGTGCCAGATAACGGGGCGTTCCACATATGTCGCGGGTCTCAGTGTCGGCGGGATCGGTGAACTCCACTCCGACGCCGAAGTCCATGAGCACCGCGCGTTCTCCATCCTGGAGAACGATGTTCTCTGCCTTGACGTCACGGTGCAGCATCTCGACGGAATGGACGGCGGCGAGAGCTCGACACACGTCGACACCGATTCGAGCGGCTTCCTCCACCGAGAAAGGCCCTTCCTGCGACACTCTCGATTCGAGGGTTGGGCCTTCGAGGAGCTCCGTCCAGATGCCCACGATGCCTTCCCGCTCGTCAGCGCCATAGATGGTCGCGACGTTCGGGTGCTTGACCTTCGCCAGGAGATGGGCCTCCCGGATGACGCCATCCGGCGTCCCCGACGGCTTTCGCAAAAGGAGCTTCAGGGCCACGTCGCGCCCGACGCGAGGGTCGCGGGCACGGAACACATCGCCGGAGGCGCCTCGCCCGACAATCTCCAGGATCTCGAGATGACCCCAGTGCGCCGGCGCATCCGCTGGGAGATCGTCGCCGCTACGCTCGCTCTGAAGACTCCGACAAGCATCTGCGATCTGGGCGATGCGGTGAAGGGAGTCCACGAGCGATTTCGCCTCGACGTCTTGTGACTCCCGTTCCCATGTTTCCCAGTCGATGAAGGCGCCGTCGGAAATCGACGTCGCGAGCTCGCCGAGGCGAACGTCGGCAATCCCCATCAGCACTCCTTCATCGCGTGAGCCAGGCGCAGGATCGCTCGGCTCACTGCCATTCGAGCGGCGTCAGCACTCGGCCTTCCCAGCAGGGACGCAATCTCGTCATAGGAGAGGTTGAGCTCGATGCGGGCCAGGATTGCCTCTCGATCCCGCGGACTCAGAGCCTGCAGGGCTCGTTCGTAGGCCTGGAGGTTCTCCCGGCCAAGAGCCTGCTCGATGGCAGAAGGCCCAGGGTCGGCGATACCTCCCGCGGTCCGGACTTCCACGGGCCTCCGATCGAGCCGCCTGACCTCATCGCGGATGCGATTGAGAACCCCGCGGCGAAGGTAACTCTCGAACGCTCCTTGGCGTCGATGCACGAACGATTCCACCCGTCCGAGGGATTTGACCAACGTCTCTTGGACCACGTCGTCGGTGTCCAGAAGGCCCCTGGCTCCGGCGGGAAGGCGTCCTCGAGCCCATCGACGAAGGGGGTCAAGGTAGCGCTCGCACAGGGCGTTTCTTGCTTCGGAGTCGCCCGCGCGGATCCGCGCCAGCAGGCGGCGTGTGGTTCCTCCAGCGCGATTTTCCATGGCCTCCGATGGGATCGGCTCGAGCACCGCCATGTTAACCCACGGCGGTATCCAGGTTGAAACGGCTGAAGCGTCCATTTGCTGCTCTCGTGAAAAGGACGGCCGCAAAGCTTCTTTTGCAGCAGACTCTTTTTGCGAGAAAAAGCGTTCGGTCGCGCCGTCCCCGTCGTTGTCTCTTATAGACGAGGGAGAGTCTTCGAATAACGACAACGGAGAGGTTCGGTATGGAAGGCCGTGGGCGGGATCTATTTTCTTCGCAGCTCGGAATGATTCAGAACCTCATCCGCGCGATCTCGCGCAACGGAAGACTTACGCACGAAGACGCCGCGGATTTCGCTTCTTTCGTGATGCTCAAGCTCATCGAGAAGGACTACGCGCGATTACGGAAATTCAAGGGAAGGAGCACGCTGCGCACGTACTTGACCGTGGTGATCCAACGGCTCTTGCTCGACTACCGCACGGCGAAACTGGGCAAGTGGCGTCCATCGATGCGGGCCCGTCGGCTCGGCGCGGTAGCGATGAAGCTCGAGGAGCTTCTGTGGCGCGACGGGTACACCTTTCAGGAAGCCGTGCATGTCCTGCACTGGAACTGGCAGGTCGCTCTGGACCGCGAAGCCCTCTGGTGCCTCGCCACGCACCTGCCTCCACGGCGGAGCGGAAAGCTCGTCGGTCTCGAAACCGCACGTGAGCTGGCCGTCAGTACCGGAACTCCGGCGGCCGATTTGGAAGATCGCGAGCTTTCGAACGCCCTGCTCGCGGCAATCTCGAAGGGGTTGAGCTCCCTTTCGGACACCGAGCGCCTGGCGCTTCAGCTTCGTTTCGAGCGCGGCTTGACCGCGCAGGAGATCGGCGCTCACCTCCACCTGCCGCCCCAGGCAGTCTACCGACAGGTGGAACGATCCCTCAAACGTCTGCGCAAACGGCTGGAACGTAATGGCGTGCGGGAGAACCACGTGCGCCGGGTCCTCGCATCCAGGCGAAGGGAATTCACCTTTCTCGGACGGGTCCCCGCCGCTCCGGCGCCGGCCGATGCCTGACTCGGATGACTGTCCGCCGTCAGACGAGCTGGCCGCGCTCGTGGAGGGATCGCGGCCCCACGGTCGATGGCGCACCTTGATCGACCATCTCCGCCATTGCCCGGCGTGCTACTCCGTTTTCGTCGAGGCGCACAGGCTTCGACGAGAAGCTAGCGCCGAAGGAGATCCGAGTCGAGCCGGGGATACTTAGACTGCTCAATGCCGTGGCGGAACCCGTGATCCTCTCGAACGTGGAGATCGGACGCGGTCGGGGCGTCTCTGCGAACGCCACCCCATGTGAGTTTGCCAACAACCCGACTTTCATGTGACGAGAGTTCGTTTTCCCCGGCCCCTCCCACTCTTCCTCGAACATTATTTGCCATCGGGGTGAACTAGCTCGACGAACTCGAGCGCCGGTCACAAAGATGAAATCATTCGCTCCGGGACCGCCTGAAGTGCTCGAGGAAGTCTGCGGGGGATAGTACGAGCATCCCTCGTCGTGCCTCGGAGGGGTAGTGCTTTAGGTTGCCCGTGATGAGGGCGTCGGCATGGGCGGATAGTGCGACCTCGAGAAAAGGATGGTCGTCCTCCTCCGGCAAAGGAGTCGGTAGCGGATCGCTGGCCACCACTTCGCCGACGGCGTCGATCTGGTCGAGGAGCGCGCCGACGGCTTCCGGCTCGAAGGGGAACTTTGGCCGGAGTAGAACCTCGCGATACTCGGTCAGGATGCGTTGGTCGTGACAGAGCGTCAGCGCGCCCGACGCGATCATCCTAACGATCTGGGAAGGCGGACCATAGGGAGTGATGAGTCCGGACACGAGCACGTTCGTGTCCAGAACGACTCTCATCGTCGTCGCTTCTTCCGGACGGCGCCGATCTCGGCTGCGATTTCTCTGTCGGTCAGACGATCGGTTCCAGCCTCGAGCGAAGCTCTATGCATCGCCTCGACCGCGGCGACGGCCCTGGCACGGCGAATGGCTGCGAGCGACGTCTCCAAGGTGTCTTCCGAGACGGTGGACAGAATCGCTATGGGCTTCCCGTTGGAGGTGACGATGATGTCCCCTTCCTCCCGAAGCCTGCGCCAGATCTCGGCCGACTTTCCCCGGAGGTCACGAACCGAAACGAATCGCATATGCGTTAGTGTACACGATCGTTACCCGATCGTTGACGGAAGGCCTCTTAGAATGACGCGATTGGCGGCCGTATGCCACCGAGAGCGATCTTGGCGGGAACTCCCAAACGAATGGCGGCATCGGCAACGACAGCGGTGCTCAACTTCTGGAAAGCCTCGCCAATCATTCCTTCCTCACCACGTCCATGACCCGGAGGTCGCTCCTGTCCTCGACACGCAAAGTAGAGATACCGACCATCAGCCGCAATGCTGTACGTGTCGAGCGTCCCGTAGGGGTCCGTTAGATCGCTCAGCGGGACCTCTTGACCGTCCTCTTCGGGTGGTTGAGCCCTGCGATCGCTTTGCTTCCCGTTTCAAGCGTTCCCTACGCTCCTCGCTTTCGACCACCTCGGGCGGGAGGACTTTGAGGGCGATCTTACGATCGAGCTTCGTATCCTGGGCTAGATAAACGTCACCCCGTACGCCCGAGGCGATCTTCTCCAAGACGACGTAGTGGGCGAGTGTTTGGCCGACCATGGCGGAGATAGTATCCGGTCAGCCATTAGCGGACAATTCAGCTGCTTTCGCAATTCAGTACCTCGATTGGCTCGACCGCTACCTCGGACCGATGTCATCCCTCTCGCTTAAGTCGTTCCGTTGCGAAAACCCAATGACATCAAACGTGGCTTCGGGGGAGGTGTAGGACCATTGTCAGGAGGCCGCGCCCCAGACTGCAAAGCACCTCTTGTGGAGAACGGAGTCTCGAACCTAAGATCCACAAATGATCGCAATACACTCGAAACGAAGCCTAGTCATTGCGGCTCTCGGGGCCGTGTTTGGTGGAGCACTCGGTCTCGGCGCACAAACCTCCCGTTCTTTCGATCTCGTCATCGCCAACGGCCGCATCGTCGACGGGACCGGCGCGCCCTGGTTCATCGGAGACATCGGTGTCACCGGCGGCCGCATCAGCGCCATCGGACGACTCGGTGATGCCGGCTCGGCCGAACGGATCGACGGGAGCGATCTCGTCGTGGCTCCCGGCTTCATCGACATGCTGGGGCAGTCGGAGTTCAGCATTCTCGTAGATGGACGGGCGGCGAGCAAGATCCTGCAGGGCATCACCACCGAAGTCACCGGCGAGGGTACCTCGATCGCGCCGGTGAACGACCGTATGGTGGAAATGAGGTCGGCGAGTTATCAGCACTTCGGAATCGAGCAGGACTTCCGAACCCTGGCGGAATATTTCAACCGCGTCGAGACGCGTTCTCGGCCGGCCATCAATATCGCCACCTTCGTCGGTTCGGGCGGCGTGCGGGACTATGTGATGGGCCGAGAGGATCGCCCGGCGACGCTCGACGAGCTCGCGGCGATGAAGAAGCTCGTCGCCGAGGCGATGGAGGACGGAGCCCTCGGTGTCAGCAGCTCGCTTCAGTACGTTCCCAACCGATTCGCGACGACTGACGAGCTGGTCGAGCTCGCCAAAGTCGCGGCAGAGTACGGCGGCATCTATATCACCCACCAACGCTCGGAGGCGAACCTCATCTTCGAGTCCCTCGACGAGGTCTTCACCATCGCCGAGCGAGCCCGGATACCGGCCGAAGTCTGGCACTTGAAGACCGCTTACCGGGCGAACTGGGGAAAGATGCCCCAGGTGCTCGAGAAGTTCGAGGCGGCCCGCGCGCGCGGCCTCGATGTGACCGCCAATCAATACCCCTACGATCGGGCTTCGAACGACCTCGACGCTTGCCTTCCCATCTGGGTCAGGGAGGGGAGCGCCGACGATATGATCGCTCGCTTGCGCAATCCCGAGATGCGCGAGCGCATCAAAGCCGAGATGGCGGATCCCAATATTACCGAATGGGAGAACCAATGGTACGGCTCGGGTGGCGCCGAGGGCGTGATGGTGAGCTCGGTGCTCGATCCGGCGCTGCGCAAGTGGGAGGGCATGACGCTCGCCGAGATCGGTCGAGAGATGGGAAAGGATCCACGCGAGGCGCTCATGGATCTCGTCATCGCCGACCATGGCGAGACTTCGTGCATCATCTCCATCATGCGGGAGGATGACGTTCGGGCGGCTCTGAAGCACCCTTTGATCTCGATCGATACCGATTCCTCGGCGCGCGCGGAAGACGGACCTCTTTCCGAGAGCAAGTCACATCCCCGGGCCTGGGGTACGTTTCCGCGAATCCTGGGAAAGTACGTGCGGGAAGAGAAGCTCCTCACCCTGGAGGAGGCGATTCGCAAGATGACGTCTCGCCCGGCTACGCGCGTCGGTCTTCAGGACCGGGGCGTTCTGCGTCCTGGCATGGCCGCCGACATCACGGTGTTCGACCCCGAGACGATTCGCGACGTCTCGACCTTCGAGGATCCGAACCACTATTCGATCGGGGTGCGCTACGTTCTCGTGAACGGACGCCCTGTGGTCTACGACGGCAAGATCACCGACCAGCGGCCGGGGCAGGTTCTGCGGGGACCGGGCTACCGACATCCTTAAGACCGAGGCAGGCGCGGTACTCTGACCGGGCTCGCTGCCTCGACCTCGCTCCAGACCCGCCGGCCGATCTTGTCGGCTTCAGCGACAAGGGCGGGCTCGTCCAACGTCAGAATCTTTCGATCACGCATCACGAACTGGCCATTCACCAGGACGGACTCGATGTCGGACGGTTGTCCGTTGTTGATCCACGCGGACAGGATGCGCCCGGCCGGCACGAGGTGGGTCCGCCGGGTGTCGAGGACGATGATGTCTGCCTTTTTGCCGACGTCGAGCGAGCCGAGAAGCGCTTCCTGACGGATGGCGCGCGCGCCCCCCTGTACGGCGTCGGCGAGCATGTCTTCGGGCTGAGGCTGGCGGCCGGGAGTCGCATCGTCCCGCCAGATGCGTTCCGTCACCAGAGCGATCCGCATCGTCTCCAACATGTCGTTTGTATTGTTGTCGGTCCCCTGGGCGATGGGGCAGCCTGCGGCGCGCAGGGCAGCGATGGGCGGGATGACGCCGCGGTTCGCCGCCATGTGGGCCTGATGCGAAACGATGGTGCCGGAGCGGCCGAGGAGCGCGATCTCGGATTCATCGACGTACCGGCAATGCGCCGCGAAGAGCCGAGGGCCGAGGAAGTCGTGCTTGGCGAGAAATTCCGTTGGACGCAGCCCGTGGTGTCGCTTCATGTACTCCACCTCCCACGTCGTCTGGGCCAGGTGGATCGTGTACCCGAGATCGTGCTGCTCCGCGAACTCGCGCACCTGGTTCAGAAGCTCGGGCGAGGAGCTCTCGGCGAGAGCGGTGGTTGGAAAGACGCTGATCCGTCCTTCCCTCGCGCCGTGCCACGTTTCGAACAAGTCGTGGGCGCTCTGCCACCCTTCATCGCGCATCTGGGCCGAGAATCTGGGAGCTTCGCTGCGGGCCAGGCTCTCCGCGGAAACGGGACCGGCGCCGTTCTCGACGTCGCGAATGGATTCCGCGAAAACCCAGCGCAAACCTGTGTCGGCCAGTGCCGATGCCGAGCGACCGATGCGTCCGGTGTACTCCACGACCGTGGTGACTCCTCCCCGTATGGACTCGAGTGCACCCATGACGGCCATGAGCGTTTCCTCCTCGTCGGAGAGGAGGCTTGCGGGAGAGATGGCCAGGCGATAGCTGTTGGGAAATCCGAAGTCCTCGTTGAAACCGCGCGCGAGCGTCGCGGCGAGATGGGCGTGACAGTTGATGAGGCCCGGAAGGAGGGCCTTCCCGCGCCCTTCGTAGACTTCGGCGCGAGGATACGCGCGGAGGATCTCATCGGTCGGGCCGATCGCCACAACCCGGTCGCCTTCGACCGCAATGGCCACATCGTGTCGAACGGCGTCGGGGTTAACGACGGTGGTATGCGTGAAGACGACGGACCCGCCGCCCGGCGACGGCTGGGCTTTCAGTCCGCGATCTTCGAGAAGAAGGGCTGCGGCACCGGCACTCGCACCGGCAAGAAGCTGGCGTCTTGTAAGGCTGATAGCGGAGTCAGGCATAACGCGGGATCCATAGTCGACTCGCGGGTGCAAGTCAATCCGGCGGCAGCACCCCTCACCTGGTGGGAACGGACCGCGTCAGCTCCTCGATCCTTCGCCGAGGTTCACGTATTACTTTAGGTCAGCGGACAGGTGGTCGTCGGTTGATGATCCTTGGAGACGCTCCAAGCGGTCGCAGGTGGCAGCGGGCCCGTGTCAAGGCTGTCGGGCCGTCCGCCTATGTGGACTCGGTGGATGGCGTGACGGCGCTCCAGCTGCCCTTCATCTGCCCCCCTTGTGACGCACACTGGTGGGGAAAGTCAAGACTGCACCCGGTGATCGGCTTCCGGAGCGACGGATCCATGAGCGCATGGATATCGAGCCGCATGGCTTCCCTCGAGTAGGCGGCGAGGTCGAGGATTCCCGTGTCCATGCGGATCGCGTCCTCGGGGCAGACCTCGACGCAGTACCCGCAGTACACGCAGACTCCGAGATCGATGTCGAAGCGGACGGGGTACTTCTCGACGTTCGGGTCCGGATGCTCGCCCGCCACGATGGTGATGCATCGGGCGGGACAGACCGTCTCGCAGAGCATGCAGCCTACACAGCGGGGGGTGTTGTCTTCGCGTACCGTGAGCCGGTGGCGGCTTCGATACCTCGACATGAGGGGCCTGAGCTCCTCGGGGTACTGGATGGTGGCGCTGGCGCGACGGTTGAGGAGACGGCCAAAGAGGTGGGCGACATGGAGAAAGAGGTTACGGAAGAAATGCGTAAAGGTGATCTTGAGACCGCAGATCATCTGCGGGAGATAGGTCTTTTCCCAGAACGTCAGCTCGGGCCTTCGGACCACTTTGACGGCCATCAGGTCATCTCCGCAAGGAGCACCAGCACGACCGCGGTGATCGCGGTGTTCCCCACCGCGACCGGGAAGAGTCCTTTCCAGCCGAGGCGCATGAGCTGGTCGTAGCGAAAACGTGGCAGTGTCCACCGGATCTGCATGAACAGGAAGCAGAAGATCAGGACTTTGATCGAGAAGCTCAGAACTCCGAGCAGAGCGTAGAGCCAGTTGGCGATCGGGAGCTCTCCTCCCCAGGGAAAGTGGAAGCCATCCGGCAGAAGGAAGGGCACCTGCCACCCGCCGAAGAAGAGGGTCGTCGCGAGGCACGCTACGACGATGGTCTCGAGGAAGTCGGTGAGGAAGAACATCCCGAATTTCATTCCGCTGTACTCGACGAAGTACCCAACGATCTCCGACTCCGCTTCCGGCAGGTCGAAAGGAACCCTCTTGGTCTCGGCGAGGGCCGCAGTCAAGAATACGATAAAGGCGACGGGCTGGGTAACGATCCCCCACATCGGGATCCAACCTCCGATCATCCTCCCCTGGGCCCGCACGAGCTCCGCCAGATCCATGGTTCCGTAGACCAGGACCACGCCGACGATGGAGATGCCGAGAGCGATCTCATAGGAGATCATCTGCGCGGTCGCTCTCAGCCCGCCAAGGACGGCAAAGTTGCTGCGCGAAGCGAAGCCGGCGAGGATGACGCCGTAGACCCCGAGGGAGAGCATAGCGAAGATGTAGAGGAGCGCCGCGTTGATGTCCGCCACCTGAAGGTCGATGACCCGGCCCCCGACGGTGAGCTGGTCGCCGAAGGGAATCGCGGCAAACGTCAACAGAGCGAAGAAGACCGAGAGGAACGGCGCCAGGGTGTGGAGCGTCTTGTCCGCACCGGCCGGCACGATGTCCTCCTTGGTGAACATCTTGATGGCATCGGCGATGCCGTGGAAGAGTCCGAGCGCTCGAAAGCCGAAGATGCTCGCGCGGTTGGCCCCGATCCGGTCCTGGATCAGGGCCGATTGTTTGCGCTCAACCCAGGTATGAAGCCCCGCCAGATTCAGGACGGCGAAAAAGACGAATCCCGCCAGCGCGAGCTTGATGATCAGTATTTCGATCAAGGCTCGCTCGTCCGAGCCGCCGTGGCCGTCTTCGCAACATCCGCGCCAGGCGCTCCGAGGGTCCCGTAGCTCATCCCTGCGAAAGGCTCGGACGCCTCGGCCAAGGCGTCGAAGATCGACTGCGGTCCGCGAAGACCCAGCGACTGCCCCAACCGTTCGGCCAGATCCAGGAGGACGCGCCAGTCCTCGCGTGCGTCTCCGAACGGGGCGAAGGCCCGGCCGATGCGCTGAACCCGGCCGCAACGGTTGACGAAAGTGCCGTCCTTCTCCATGTAGGCGGCCGTGGGCAATACCCAATGGGCGAACGGCACGGTCGGATTCTCGTTCGTGCCCGAGAAGACGAAGAGCTCCACTTTCTCGGAGAGCTCTCGCAGACGCTCCTCGCCGAAGAGCCTCACCAGATCGTGCCCGAAGACCCAGAGGGCTCCGAGCTTCCCGGCAACCGCGTCGTCGAGGATCCGTTCGGCGTCCGCTGCTTCCGGATCGACCAAACCCAAGAGCATCGCTCCATGAGTGTTGGGATTCTTGTCGCTCTGGATGAGGAAATCGTCGGAAGAACCGGGCGTCTCTCTCACCGAGGCAGTGACTCGGGCTCCCAACGAATGCTGGAATATCTCTCGTATCAAGAAGAGGTCTTCATTGGTGAGCTGGGCCGAGGCGATCACGCCGATGCCGCTCTCGCGGGCCCGCGTCAAGCCCGCTGCAATCGCGGTGAGGGCGCGCTCCCAGGTGGCATCCGTATCGCCCTTCTGCTGCACCTTCGTGATCCGTCCCCGGTCCACCCAACCGAAGCCGTAGCGCCCCTCGTCGCACATCCACCAGTGGTTGACTTCGGGGTTGTAGCGAGGCTTGATGCGCACGAGCCGAGCGCCCCCGTTCAGATGAGGCCGGTCGAGCACGAAGTGGAGGTCGATGTTACAGCCCTGGCTGCAGCCGTTACAGACGCTCGGGGCGCTCGAGAGGTACCAGACCCTGGCCGTGAAGCGGAAGTCCTTCTCGGTCAAAGCACCCACCGGGCAGATGTCGACGACGTTCGCCGAGTAGGGATTGTCGAGGACCTCGCCGGGATAGATCGAAAGCTCGGCACCGTCGCCGCGGTTGAAGATACCGAACTCCCCTGTCTTGGTGATCTCGTCGGTGAAGCGCACACAGCGCGAGCACAGAATGCACCGTTCCTGGTCGAGCATCACGTGGGGACCCAGCTCCACCGCCTTTTTCTTCTTGACCTTCTGCTCGCGGAACCGCGGGTCGTAGAGCCCGAAATTCATGTAGAAGTTTTGCAAGTCGCATTCACCCGACTGGTCGCAGACGGGGCAATCGAGCGGGTGGTTGGCCAGGAGAAACTCGAGCACCGAGCGGCGCCCGTCCTCGGCTTTGGCGCTCTCTGTGTGCACCACCATACCGTCTCGGACCGTCAGGTTGCAGGCGATCTCGAGCTTGGGTGATCGCTCGACGTCGACGAGACAGATGCGGCAGTTCCCGGCGATCGAAAGGCCGGGGTGGTAGCAGTAACGAGGGATGAAGATCCCGAGCTGCTCCGCCGCCTGAATGACCGTGGTTCCTTCGGGAACGTTGATCTCGCGGCCGTCGATGTTGAGGCTAGGCATGCGTCGCTTCTCTGCTCGCCGCCGAGGGTGCGCTCCGCCCGGCGCGGATGTACTCTTCGAACTCGCTCCGGAATTTCGAGATGTAGGACTGGACCGGCCAAGCGGCTGCGTCCGCGAAGACACAGATGGTCTTGCCTTCCATGTTGGCCGCGATGGCGAGCAAGTCGTCCAGGTCCTGAGTCCTCCCCCGCCCTTCGACAATGCGGTGCACGATTCGACGTACCCAGCCCGTTCCCTCGCGGCACGGCGAGCACTGCCCGCATGACTCGTCGGCGAAAAACTCGGCGGCCGACTCGAGCGCGTCCACCATGCAGGTGGTGTCGTCCATCACGATGACGCCCCCGGACCCTGCCATGGTGCCCGCCTCCCGGAGGGAGTCGAAGTCCATCGCGACATCGATCTCATCGGCGGTAAGGATCTTGGCCGAGATGCCGCCGGGGATGACGGCCTTCAGCCGGTTGCCGCCGCGGATGCCACCGGCCTTCTCGATCAACTCGCGGAGGGTGATCGAGACCGGCGCCTCGTAAACGCCGGGCCGGACAACGTGCCCGCTGACGCAGAAGAGGCGAGTGCCGCCCTGGGTCTCGGTGCCGATCTCGCTGAATCGTTCCGCTCCATGTCGCAAAATGAACGGAACGCAGCACAGGGTTTCGACATTATTGACGATCGTCGGGCAGGAGAAGAGACCCGAGATCGCGGGAAACGGGGGTTTGAGCCGGGGAAAGCCTTTACCTCCTTCGAGCGAGGTGAGAAGCGCCGTCTCTTCGCCGCAGATGTACGCCCCCGCACCACGGTGGACGACCACGTCCAGATCGAAGCCCGTCCCCTGGATATTCGTGCCGAGCCAGCCGATTTTCTTGGCCTCCTCGATGGCGCGCTCGAGGCGATGCGCCGATCGAAAGTACTCGCCGCGGATGTAGACATAGGCCTTGTGACAGTCGATGGCGTAGGCGGCGAGGATCATGCCTTCGAGGAGCGCGTGCGGATCGCGCTCCATGAGGTAGCGGTCCTTGAAGGTGCCGGGCTCTCCCTCGTCGGCATTGACCACCAGGTACTTCGGCTTGTCCGTGTCGGGGATGAACGACCACTTCCTGCCGGCGGGGAAACCGGCGCCGCCCAGTCCCCGCAGATTGGCTTTCATCACCTCGTCGATCACCTGCTTCGGCGTCATCGAGGTGAGAGCCTTCCGCGCCGCCTCGTACCCGCCGTCGGCGACGTAGCGATGAAACCACGTCCCATCGGGATCCCCGAGACGCCGAGAGAGCACCGGCCCATCCGTTGCGATGTAGGGCGTGGGCTCGGGGGCCGACTCCGGAGCGCCCGGCTCGCTGAGCGCGTCCACGAGGATCGCACCCATGGTTTCACCCTCGAGAGGGCCGACGAAGCGTTCATCGAGCTGAGCCATCGGCGCCATTTCGCAAGCGCACAAGCACTCGACCTTGTTGAGGGTGACCTCGCCCCCGGGCGTGGTCTCCCCCGGGCGAATCTTCAGTTCTTTCTCGATCCGATCGAGCACGTCCCCCGCTCCGCGCAGCCGGCAGGTGAGGCTGGTGCACACGCGAAGCTCGCGCCGCCCCACGGGCTCGGTGTGGAACATGTTGTAGAACGAGACGACCTCATGCACCTGGGTGCGAGCCACCCCGAGAATGCCCGCCACCCAGAGCTCCGCGTCCCGAGCGATGTAGCCTCGATGTTCTTGGACGAGCCACAAGAGAGGAAGCATGGCCGCCTTGGGGTGCTCGTAGCGCGTCACGATTTCCCTGGCTTTGCCTTCGAGCTCGGACAGCTTCAACGATCGAGCTCCCCGCCGATCATGTTCACCGAGCCGAAGGTGGGAATCAGGTCGGCCAGCATGTCCCCCTCGAGCAGTCTGTGGAGGGCCGACATGATGGCGAAGCAGGGCGGGCGGCATCGCAACCGATAGGGCCCCCCTCTTCCGTCGCTGACCACGTAGAACCCGAGCTCCCCGTTCGCCCCCTCCACCGGGAAGTAGACCTCTCCCTTCGGCGCTCGAATGCCGTGGCCGAGCATGACGAGCTTGAATTGCTGCATCAGCCCTTCGATGTTGCCGTAGGTATCCTCCTTGGGCGGGAGGAAGACCTGTTTCTGGTTCGCGGCAATCGACGGATGATGGTCCCGACCGGAGCCCTCGAGGGTCGGGTCGGCGACCGCGCGGCCGTCCGAGATGGCGTCGATGTTCCCCACTTTTGCGAGATCGACCATCTCCGCGGCGGGGATCGGGCGTCCGGTCTCCGGGTGGGTCATCACGGGTCCGGGCGGCAGGTCGCGCAACGCAGCTTCCACGATGCGCATCGACTGCCGCATCTCTTCCATCCGGACCAGGTAGCGATCCATGTTGTCACCCCGGCTCCCCACGGGAACGTCGAAATCGAGACGATCGTAGACGGCGTACGGGCAGTCCTTGCGGACGTCGTAGTCGGCACCGGTCGCGCGGAGGAACGGGCCGGTGATCCCGTAGGAGATGGCCTCTTCGGCGGAGATCACGCCGGTCCCGCTCATGCGATCGGTGAAGATGCGGTTGCGCGTCAGGAGCCCATCCGCTTCGGCGAGGACTTTGCGGGTCTCCTCGAACGCTTGGGAGCACGGCTCGGCAAAATCGTCCGGGAGGTCGGCCTTGATACCGCCAACGCGGCAATAGCTCACCGTCATCCGCGCCCCGGTCACTTTTTCCACCAGGTCCCAGAGGTACTCGCGGGCCTTGATCATGTAGAGAAAAACGGTGAACGCCCCGAGCTCCATGGCCGCGGCACCGATGCAGGTGAGGTGGTCCCCGATCCGAGAGATCTCCGAGAGAATGACACGAATATAATGACACCGCTCGGGAACCTCGATCGCGAGGAGCTTTTCCATGGCCATGCAGTAGCCCATGTTGTTGATCAGCGGCGAGACGTAGTTGAGCCGATCGGTGTAGGGCATGACGCCGTTGTAGTCGACGACCTCCGCCATCTTCTCGAAGCCTCGGTGCAGATAGCCGATCTCCACTTCGGTGTTCTTGATCTCCTCGCCGTCGAGGGTGGTCACGATACGGACGATGCCGTGCATGGCCGGATGTGCCGGACCGATGTTGAGCATCATGTCCCGCGTCTCGAGACGCGCGGATTCCCTTTGCGTCGTGGGAGCCGTCATGTCGGGAGGGGTCGAACCAGTGGCTGGCGCTTTCTGACGGGATAGTCCTTACGGAGGGGGTGGCCTTCGAACTCCTCGTACATGAGGATGCGCTTGAGGTCCGGGTGCCCTCGAAAGCGGATCCCGAACATGTCCCAGACTTCGCGCTCGAGCCAGTTGGCCCCGGGCCAAAGCGACGTCAGAGAATCCACCTCCGGCGAGGGACCGTCGTCCACCGGCACGGAAAGCCGCAGTCGATGCTTCTCGGCCATCGAGTAAAAGTGGTACACGACGGCGAAGCGCGTTTCCGGCGGCCCGGGCCACGGATCCGGATCCGGAATCTGGGGAGACGGCCTCACCGTCACTCCGGAAGAGGTGAAAAAGGCCGGCGCCGGCCCCTTGCCGAAAGCGGAGTAGTCGACTGCGGTCAAGTCCATGAGGAAATTCATCGAAAGGGCCGGGTCTTCCTTGAGGAAGCGGGCGATATCGAGGAGCGCCCCCGGCCGCACCACCAAAGTGGCGTCGCCCCGGTAGGTGTGGGACGACGAAACGCCCTCGGGGAACCGCTCGGTGACGGCATCGATCAGCGAGGCGGCGTTCATACCTCGAACCCTCGGTCCATCAATTCCGGCGGCCGCTCTTCGGGCGCCGGACGCCGGCCGCTCGCGTGCTGGTGCTGGATCTTCTCCTGGAGCTTCATCAAACCATCGAGGACCATTTCCGGTCGCGGTGGGCATCCCGGTATGTAGACGTCCACTCGAAGGATCGTATCGATGCCCATCACGGTCGCGTAATTGTCGTAAAAACCGCCCGTGCAGGTGCAGACGCCGAAGGCGACCACCCACTTGGGGTCGGCCATCTGCTCATGGATGCGCAGCAAGACCGGCGCCATCTTGTGCGAGATCGTCCCGACGACAAACAGCACATCGGACTGGCGCGGCGAGAATCTGGGAAGGCCGGCGCCGAAGCGGTCCACGTCGTAGTGCGAGCAGGCCGTTGCCATGTACTCCATCCCGCAGCACGCCGTCACGAACGGGTACTGGAAGATCGAGAACTTTCGAGCCCAGCCCAGGGCGTCGTCGAGTCGACTCGTGAGAAAGGACGGTGCACTAGCTCCGTTCATTTCTCATTTCCAATCCAGGGCACCGTTGACCCAAGCGTACACGAACCCCACCATCAGCACCCCGAGAAACACCCCCATCTCGACCAGGCCCAACGCTCCCAGGGTGTGATACACGACGGCCCACGGATAGAGAAAGACGAGCTCGACGTCGAACAGAATGAACAGGATCGCGATGAGATAGAACTTGATCACCAACCTGCCCTTCGGCAGGGAGAACGGTTCTTTACCGGACTCGAACGGCGACAGCTTGACGGCGCTCGGGTTCTTCTTACCCAATGTGGAGCCGAGCACCACCATCATGCCGGTAATACCCGCGGCGAGGACGATGCTTACCAAGATCCCGACGTATTCGTTCACGGCTGAAGGCTCCGGCACCCAATATACAAGACTGGCGGCCGTCATGGCGACACCGCCCAGGACATCAGAGTGGCGGGTGAGATGCCGCCAATCAGGGTGACGAGCGCGGCCACCGCCAGCGCTGCCGACATCGCCATCGGCCAATGTGACGGTGCGGGCTCCTCTGCCTCCCTCATGAACATGTAGACCGCCACCCGCATGTAGACGAAGGCCGACACGACACTGCAGGCCACAGCGAGCACTGCGAGCACCAAGTAGCCAGCACGGACAGCGCTCAGGATGACGACGAACTTGGCAACGAAACCGGCTGTGGGCGGAATGCCTGTCAAGGACAAGAGGAAGAGCAGCATGAGCGCCGCTGTTCCGGGCCGCTGTGCGGCCAGCCCTCGGTACCCGTTCAGGGTTGCCCCCCGCTCGCCGAGCGCGATCACGACACCGAAGGCGCCCAGAGTCATGAACACGTAGAAGAAAGCGTAGGTCATCGTCGCCGAGATCCCGGCCGGAGTGCCGGCGATGAGGCCCAAGATGGCATAGCCTGCATGGGTGATCGAAGAGTAGGCCAGGAGGCGTTTCATGTCGGTCTGGGCGAGCAAGGTGATGCTGCCGACCACAATGGAGAGGGCCGCGAGACCCGCGATCAGCATCGACAAGATCTCCGCGGCCGATCCGTAAGCGACGAGTGTCACCCGTGCCAGAGCGGCGAGACCCGCTGCCTTGGATCCGGCCGCCAAGAACGCTGCCACCGGTGCGCTCGCGCCTTGGTAGGCGTCCGGCGCCCAGGAGTGAAACGGGACGGCCGCGATCTTGAAGGCCAGGCCCCCCAGCACGAGCGCGATCGCCCCCACGAGGAGCGGGCTCTCACTCGCACCGCGCTCGGAGAAAGCCGACGCGACGGCCGTGAAGCCGGTGCCGCCCGCGAAACCATAGGTGAGGCTGATTCCGTAGAGGAGCAGGGCCGAGGCGAAGGAAGCGACAAGAAAGTACTTGATCGCCGCCTCGTTCGACGCCGGTCTCTGCACGTGGATCCCCACCAGGATGTAGGAACATACGGTCATCAGCTCCAGGCCCAGGTAGAGGGTCAGTAGGTCCATGGCCGACACCGCGAACATCATCCCCGCCGAGGCGAGGAGCAGTAACGCGTGGTACTCGGCGTGCGGAGCATCGTTCTCCTCGTTCTCGTCGCTCTCATGACGGCTTGGCACCGAGACGAGCGCGGCGAGAGCCAGGGCGGCGGCGATCAGAATCTTGAAGAACCCGGAGTAGCCATCCTGCGTGATCATGCCGCCAAAGCCGGTTTCGGCCTCCGCGGGCAGAGCCCAGGCGGATGCGAGGGCGGCGGCGAGCGCCGCGACGACGGTTCCGACGGAGGCAGCATTCCCTCGCCGCATGCGAGAGGCGAGCAGAATGAGCGCCAACGCCGCGCCGGTGAGAATCAGCTCGGGAATGACCAGGGCCAGGTCGGAGACGGCGACGCCCGGAGCGCGGTTCACGGCACGACTCCCGCGAGGAGATCGGCCACCGGTGCTCGAACGTAGGAGAGGACGAGCTCGGGATAGAGGCCGAGCGACACGACGAGGACGGCCAACGGCAAGAGCGTCGCCACCTCGCGAGGTTTGAGCTCGAGCGCGAGCCCCGATAGCGTCGAGCTCGTCTTACCCATGACCACGCGGAAATAGAGCCAGACGATATAGGTCGTCCCCAGCGCCACGCCCCACACCGCCAAAGCCCCGAACCAGGTTTTGGTCGCGAAAGCGCTGCTCACGATCAGGAACTCCCCGACGAAAGAGTTCAGACCCGGGAATCCCGACGCAGCGAGACAGAAGAGCGCCAAGAACGTGGAGTAGATCGGCGCTGCCTTGCCGACCCCTCCGTAGTCCTGGATCTCTCTCGTGTGGGTACGTTCGTAAATCATGCCGACGCACAAGAAGAGCGCCGACGTGACGATTCCGTGGTTTACCATCTGGAGAATCGCCCCCTCGACGCCGCGCTGATGGAGGGTGAAGATTCCCAGAGTCACGAAGCCCATGTGGCTGACGCTCGAAAAGGCGATGAGGCGCTTGACGTCCTTCTGGACGAGGGTCACGTAGGCGCCGTAGACGATGGCGACTGCGGAGACGGCGAGCATGGGCTCGAGATACAACGGCACGGCGTCGGGGAAAATCGGAAGCGAGACGCGCAGAAATCCGTAGGCGCCCATTTTGAGGAGGATTCCGGCCAGGATCACGCTTCCCGCCGTGGGGGCTTCGGTGTGCGCGTCCGGGAGCCATGTATGGAGCGGGAACATCGGCACCTTAACCGCGAAGGCAACGAGAAAGGCCGCGAACAGCCACGCCTGTTGGTGTGGCGAAAGGCTCTCTCGGGCCAGAGCGAGAGCCTTGAAATCCAGGGTGCCGCAGAAATTGTAGAGCGCCAGCATGCCCACCAGCATCAAGACGCTCCCCGCGAGGGTAAAGATCAAGAACTTGACGGCGGCGTAGACGCGCCTCTCACCCCCCCAGCCGCCGATCAGGAGAAACAGGGGAACCACGATGAGCTCCCAAAAAATGAAAAACAGAAACAGGTTGGTTGCCGCGAAGAGCCCGATCATCGCCGTCTCCGCGACCAACAGGGCAGCATAGAAATCCCGCGCTCGGGCGTGAACCGCGCTCCACGAGGCTCCGATGCACAAGACGATCAATACCGAGGCGAGGAAGATGAACAGCACGCTGATGCCATCCACACCCATGCCGTAAGTGACGTTCAAAGACGGGATCCACTCTCGAGTTTCGACGAACTGCAGAGCGCTCGATGTTTTGTCAAAGCTCAGGTAGAGCGGGGTCGAGGCCGCGAGCGTCGCCAAGGAAGTGGCGAGGGCGATCCAGCGCGCCCGCCCCGGGCCCTCGTCCTTACCCGCGACGAGCAGCACCAAGGCCGCGCCCACGATGGGGAGAAAGGTCGTGACGGTGAGCACGGGGTAAGCAGTCACAGTACGAGCATCGCCAAAGTCACGAGAATCAGAATTCCGGCCGCCATGATGAGTCCGTAGTGTTGGGCATGACCGCTCTCGACGGTCTTGAGGTGCTGGCTCGCACTCCGGGTCGAGCGCCCGACACCGACGAGTGCCGAATCGACGACCCGGCTGTCGAATCTCTGGACCAAACCCGCCATGCCCAAAACGGGATTCCGAATCACGACCTCGTAGAGCTGACCAACGTAGTCGTACTCGAGACGCGCGAGGGGACGCAGGATCCATTCGAGCAGCCGAGTGACACCACGGCGGTAGAACCAATCGGTGTCGAGGCTGATCGTGCGCTCGGGATCGAGCTGAGCGAGCAGCATAAAGAAACCGAGCGCGGTGAAGGCCAACATCCCGAGCGTGCTCGTGACGTGAGAAAGCGTGTACGGAACATAGTCCACGGCGTTCGGAAGGTATTGGTAGAGGAGCCCGGGAAACACTCCGATCATGATGCACGCGGCCGCGGCCAGGCCCATCGCGACCAGCATGTTCGTCGGCGGCTCCTTGGCTTCGAGCCCCGCGTCCTTGCCGAAGAACATGTAGTAAGGAAGCTTGAGACCGGTGTGGAGGAAGGTTCCCGCGGACGCCAGGGTGAGCATGAGAAAGATCCCCGTCAGATGACTCTCGCCCGCGGCGGAGACCACCATGGATTTGCTCACGAAGCCGCTGAAGAGCGGCACCGCCGAGATGGCAAAGCCTCCGATCATGTAGAGTCCGAGGGTGATTGGCATCTTCTTATAGAGCCCACCCATGTCGCTCAGTTTTCTGAGGCCCGTCATCTGCAGGACGGCGCCGGCGCCCATGAACAAGAGAGCCTTGTAGAGGATGTGCGCGAAGGCATGGGCGGTGGCACCGTTCAGCGCGAGCGCCGTCCCTATGCCGACGCCGCACACCATGTAACCGACCTGGCTGATAATGTGGTAAGCCAACAATCGGCGGGCGTCGTTCTCCAGCACCGCGTAGACCACTCCATAGACCGCCATGATGGCCCCAAGCCACACCAGAAGCTCGGTGCCGGCAAAGCCGCGGATCAGGACGTACACCGCCGACTTCGTGGTGAACGCGGTCATGAAGATGGCGCCGGTAACGGTAGCCTCGGGGTAGGCGTCGGGAAGCCACGGCCCGAGCGGTGGCACGGCCGCGTTGAGTAGGAAGGCCAGGAGAATCAATCCCCAGGAGAGCTCGCCCGAAAAGGCTCCCATGTCCCCGAAGGCGATCGAACCGGTTCGAGCCCAATGAAGCGCAATTCCCGCCAGAAGAACCAGCCCGCCGACAACGTGAACCAGAAGATAACGGAACCCGGCCTCCACGGCACTCCGTTCGCGGCGCAGAAAAACCAACACCGACGACGAGATCGCCAGTAGCTCCCAAAAGATGTAAAGAGAGAGGAAGTCGCCCGCGAACGTCACCCCGAGCGCACCTCCTGCGTACATCATGGAAGCGACATGCTGAGTGTCCTCTTCGACGTGGAGCGCGTAGACCATCCCGATCAAGGCCATGATCGAGAACACATAGGAGAAGACGAGGCTCAGGCTGTCCACCCGACCAAACACGAGCTCCTGGCCAAAGAGGCGGACGACGCCGTAGGTCCCGGGAGTCATCAGAAAGCAATCGACCACGGCCGCGGCGGGCAAAACGATCATCGCGAGCCGCTTGATGCGGCCCGGGAGAAGCGGCAACACCCAGACGCCGAGCATGAGGATGAGACCCGGGTGGATCCACTCAATCGTCATAGTAGTCCTCGGGGCGCATCAGCCACACTTTTCCGATGAGCTTCGAGAGCACGATGATCGCGACGCAGGAGAACAGTCCGTAGAGCGAGCCCCAACCGGGCCATCCCTCGAAGGAGAAATGGTGCTCGCCCGCATGGAATAGAAGCGGTAGAACGATCTCCGCCACCAACACCACGACGAGACCGATGTAGAACCCGAGCTTGAGCCGCTGGAACCGGACGGGATCTTCCAGCTGTCTCTCGAGAAAGCTCACGGGATCGCCCTTCCGGCCAGCTCGAGCACCGGAGCAGGAAAGAGGCCCAGTAGCAAGCTCACGGCGGCCGTGATCGCGAGGGGCACCACCATCCAGCGTACTTCGTGGATTTCCTCGCCGACGTCCCCACCGTTTTCGCCCGCGGGCTCCGGCTCGAAGTAAGCCTTGTATACGATCGGACCCAGATAGGCCGCGCTGAGAAGCGAGCTCGAGAGGAGGACTCCCAAAGTGACGAGGCTTTCGAGCTCGACAGCGCCGAGAACGAGATACCACTTGGAGACGAAGCCGCTGGTGAGCGGGATCCCAACGATGCTCAGCGACGCGAGCGAGAACGCCGCCAGGGTCCACGGCATGCGCTTGGCGACGCCGGAGAGCTGGCTGACCTCGGTTTTCCCGGTCGAGACGTAGATCGAGCCGGCGCAGAAAAAGAGCGTGATCTTCGATACGGCGTGGTTCGTGATGTGCGCGATGCCTCCGGTCACTCCGCTCGCGTTCAGAAGCGTCGCTCCGAGCACGATATAGGAGAGCTGGCTCACCGTGGAGAAGGCCAGCCTGGCTTTCAGGTTGTCCTGACTGAGCGCGAGCAACGAGCCGACGAGGATGGTCACCGACGCGACCACCAGAGCCAGTTGATCGGCGCCGAGCTCGCGCATGGCGCCCGAACCGAAGACGAAGAGAAACACGCGAACGGTGCAAAAGACCCCGGTTTTGACCACGGCCACCGCATGCAGGAGCGCGCTCACCGGAGTGGGCGCCACCATCGCCGCCGGCAACCAGCTGTGGAGCGGCATGAGCGCGTTCTTTGCGAATCCAAAGAGAAATAGGGCGAAGGTCACGAGAAGGATCGTCGAATGCTCGGGGATCGCGTCCGCGGGCAGGATGCCGCCGGAGCGAAACTCCAGAGTCCCCGTGAAGTTATAGGTCAGGATGATGGCCGCGAGAAGGAACACTTTGGCGGCACCGAGCAAATAAATAACGTACTTGCGAGCTCCCGCCCTGGCCTCGGCGTCTTCGTGGTGAGCTACGAGCGGATAGGTCACGAGCGTCAAGCCCTCGTAGAACAGAAAGAGCGTGAAGAGGTTGGCCGCGAAGGCGACCCCGAGAGTCGCTGCGAGGGCGAGAGCGAAACAGGCAAAGTAGCGCGTCTGCGCGTGCTCCTCGAGCGTCCGCATGTAGCCGATGGAGTAGGCGGAGGTGAGGATCCACAAGACCGACGCCCCCATCGCGAACAGAAGTCCGAGGGCGTCCACCCGAAACGCAAGCTCGATACCGGGAAGGAGACGGAACAGCACGATCCCGGGCGCGCCGCCAGCGAGGACCTCCGGCAGCATGCCGGAAACGAGAACGAGCATCGCGATGCCAGCCGCAAACGACCAGAACTCTCTCAGGTTCGGGCGGCGCTCGCCCGTGACCGCGATGCAGAGAGCACCGAGAGCAGGCGCAAGCACCGCTAGGACGGGTATCACGGACATGCCCGACCTATCCGACAAATCCAACTAGGAGGCATCACCACCTGAGCTCGGTCAGGTCGCCGACTCGCGCATCGGGCTTGTTCCGGTACAAGGCGATCAGGAGCCCCAGGCCGACGGCCGCCTCAGCGGCGGCCACGGCGATGACAAAGAGGGCCAGAACCTGACCCCGGGGGTCGTCGAGGTAGCTGCTGAAGCCGACTAGGCTCAGGTTGACGGCATTGAGCATGATCTCGGCCGAGACGAATATGAGAATGATGTTGCGTCGAGCCAGGAAGCCGAACGCACCGATCCCGAAGAGTACGGCGCTCAATCCGAGAATCGTTGGAAGCGGAACGATCATGCCCCTCTGTCCCTCCGACGGGCGAGGACGATCGCGCCAATGATGGCCGCCAGAAGCAGGAGCGATGCCATCTCGAACGGAAGCGCGAACGGACCGAAAAGCTCCATCCCCATCTCTTCGAGGCTCCCCCGAGGCGGACCTTCGGCGGCGCTGCTCCCGGCTTGAAAGAGGTGGATGTCCCAACGGGCGAGGAAGGCCAATGCGGCGAAGGAGAGCCCCACCGCCGCGGCGAACGGCCAGTGCCGCCCGTAACGTGGACGAGCCTGTTCATCCGGCAGGTTCAGGAGCATCACCACGAAGAGATAGAAGATCAAGATGGCGCCTGCGTAGATGATGACCTGCACGGCTGCCAGGAACTCGGCGTCCAGGAGCAGGAACATACCGGCCATGTGGACGAGGAGCGCCAGCACCCAGAGCATGCTGTGGACCGGATTCCTGCGGGTGACGGCCAGAAGCGCGCTCACGACGCTGGCGGCCGCCATGTAGAAGAAAATAGCCTGAGCGGTAAGCAAAACGCCTCCAACCAGAGTGACGACGATGCCTCGCACAGGCGCGGTCGCCGAAGCTCCCCTCATCCATTCCGAGTCTTGCCAGTGCCCGGGGGACGATAGTGAGGAGCAGACGGATTGTCAACTGCGGTGAGCGGCTATCCCTTCAACCATTCGTCTCTCGCCCACCCGACAAATGACGCCGACCGGCAGAGCTATCATCGCCGAGACGAGTCGATTGACGCAGCTCGTGCGGTCGCAGGAACGACCGATTGCACGAGGCGGCGCGGCCCCCTACAATCGCGAAAACTCCGAACCGGAGACAACATGAGCGCAATCACTCTGACGGTCAATGGACGGTCTCACTCTCTGGACGTCGATCCTTCCACGCCGCTCCTCTACGTTCTGAGCGACGACCTCGAGCTCCGTGGACCCAAGTTCGGCTGTGGGCTGGCTCAGTGCGGTGCCTGCACGGTGATCGTGGACGGTCGGGCCATCCGGTCGTGCGTCACGCCCGTGGAAAGCGTCTCTGGAGCCGACATCACGACGCTCGAAGGATTAGGTACGCCCGAGAGCCCGCACCCGATTCAACGCGCCTTCATCGACGAGCAGGCCGCGCAATGTGGATTCTGCCTCAGCGGTGTGATCCTGACGGCGAAGGCTCTCCTCGACGAGAACCCGAAGGCAACCGACGCAGAGATTCAGGAGGCCCTGTCGACGGTGCTCTGCCGATGTTTCGTTCACGTTCGGATGTTTCGAGCGATTCGCCGTTACGCCGCGGAGCGTGCGGGATGACAGCCAACGTTTCTCGCCGCGACTTCTTGAAGGGAGCCGGGTGTCTCATCGTCAGCTTCAGCGCCACGGGTTCTGTGCTGAGCTCGCGCCGCGTCGCGGCACAGGGTTCCGGAGTGCCGGACGACCGGCTCGATTCCTGGCTCGCGGTCGATGCCGACGGGCGCGTCACCGTATTAACGGGCAAGTGCGAGCTCGGTCAGGGGCTCGCAACGGCGCAAATGCAATTGGTCGCGGAAGAGCTCGTCGTGCCGCTCGATCGCATCACTCTGATCCAGTGTGATACCGAGCGCACGCCCGACCAGGGCACGACATCCGGGAGCCAGTCGCACCCGACGAATTTCAACGATCGCAACCTCGCCCAGGCCGCGGCCACGGCTCGGGAAGCGTTGCTTCGCATGGCGGCAGAGCGTCTCGAGGTGCCCCTCCAAGAGCTTCAAATCGATAACGGGGTCATCCGGTCTCGCACTGGCGGTAAGAGTGCTCGTTACGGAGAGCTCGTAGGCGGCAAGACGTTCCAGTTGCCGCTCGACAGCGGTGCCCGACGCCGGCCTCCGAGCGACTGGCGGGTGATGGGAACACCGGCACCTCGCGCCGAGCTCCCGGATCTGGCGACCAGCCGCTTCGAGTTCGTGCACAACGTGCGCGTGCCCGGGATGCTGCACGGCCGGGTGGTGCGACCGCCATCGGTTGGGGCCAAGCTTTCGAGCGTGAACGAGGAATCCGTCGAGGACGTACCGGGACTCGTGAAAGTGGTCGTCAAGAACGATTTCGTCGGTGTCGTTGCCGAGAAACCCTGGCAGGCCATCCAGGCAGCCGAGAAGCTGAGCTGCGAATGGAGCGCGGGCCCCGCGCTCGTCAGCCAGAACGACTTCTACGAGCATCTGCGACATCAAGAGCCGAGGAGCGACCGGCTGGTGGTGGACTCGAAAGACGTCGATGCCACGCTCGAGAGAGCGGCGAGCATCGTCTCCGCCACCTATCGACATCCCTACCAGATGCACGGGTCGGTGGGAAGCTCGTGCGCCGTCGCAGACGTCAAGGACGGGAAGGTCACCCTCTGGTCGGCTTCTCAGGCCGTGCATCATTTGAAGCTGACGGCGGCGATGCTTCTCGGCGTGTCGCCAGAGGACGTACGCGTGATTTTCAAGATGGGATCCGGATGTTACGGGCTCAACGGTGCCGATACTGTGTCCTACGACGCGGCCCTTCTGTCGCAAGCCGTCGGCCGACCGGTTCGGGTGCAGCTCTCCCGGCAGGACGAAATGGCGTGGGAGAACTACGGCTATGCTTACGTGATCGATCAGCGGCTGGGACTCGACTCAGAGGGGAAGGTCATCGCGTGGGACTACGAGGCCTGGTTCCCCACGTTGGGCAGCCGTCCGCGCACCGGAACGCCTGGAAACGTGGTCACCGGCTTTCTGGCCGGTTTCGAGCCGGCTGCGGTCACCGAGCCATCACCCGCCGAGGATCCCGGCTCCTTCAACAACGGCAGCAACGCCGCGCCCTCGTACGTTGCCGGGTGCGTCTCCGGAAGCTGCGGCGGCACCGGGACCATAAAGAGCGAGCGGGTGCTCACGCACAACGTCCGCTCCATGTTCTTCACCGGGCCTCTGAGATCGCCTTCACGTCTCCAGAACACCTTTGCCCACGAGTCGATCCTGGACGAGGCGGCGGCCCAGGCAGGAATGGATCCGGTGGCCTACCGACTGGAACATCTGAGCGACTCGAGGTTGATCGAGGTGTTGAAAGCGGTCGCGGAGAAAGCCAATTGGGATCCGCGTCCCTCCCCCCGGCGCGATCTGACGAAACGCGGCGTCGCTTCGGGTCGCGGAATCGCTTGCGTGCTCTACGAAGGCGACAATGGCTACTGCGCCCTATTTGCCAACGTCGATGTGAATCAAGATACGGGAGAAGTGTTGGTGAAGCGCCTGGTGGCCGGTGTCGACTGCGGCCCGATCTCGAACCCCGATGGACTGCGCAATCAGGTCGAAGGTGGCACTCTTCAGGGAGTGAGCCGTGCACTCCTCGAAGAAGTCAACTGGGACGAGAAAAAGGTGACTTCGGTGGACTGGGGAACGTACCAAAGCCTGCCGCTCGGCTTCGACGTGCCCGAGGTGGAGACGGTCCTCATCGATCGTCGCGACGTCGAAGCGATGGGCGCCGGCGAGACCACCATCACGCTCGCCGCTGCCGCCATCGGAAATGCGATCTTCGATGCCACCGGCACTCGGATCCGAGAAGTGCCATTCACCCGGGAGCGAGTGAAGGCGGCTCTCACCGGGGCCATATCGTGAAGTCGTGAGGGCCGGGTCCCTCATCATCAACGGCCGCGTCGTCGACGGCACGGGCGCGCCCTCGCGTTTGGGAGATGTCGCGATCCGCAACGGCCGCATCGTCCCTCCACCACCTCCGGCCGAGGCGGCCGAGATCATCGACGCTTCGGGCAAGGTCGTGGCACCGGGCTTCATCGATATCCATTCTCACGGCGACCTCGTGCTCGCCTGGCCCGACGACGGGCGTCTGTCTCTTCTCGAGGGAAGGATGGCCCAGGGCATCACGACCGAGATCGTCGGCAACTGCGGCCTCGGCGCGGCTCCTCTGTTTGGTCACGCGAGCGGGCTCCTTCCGGCCATCAACGGATGGATGTCGCCCGCGAGCTTCGATTGGGGCTGGCGCGATCTCGACGGCTACTTCGAGCACCTCGAAGCGCTCGGCCTTCCCGTGAACGTCGGGAGCCAGGTGGCTCACGGGCCTCTCCGCCTGGGGGCAGCTCACCTGGCGCCCGGTGACGCTCCCAACGAAGCATGCCGGGAAATGGAACGCCGTCTGGACGAGGCGCTCGAGCAGGGCGCCTTCGGCTTGTCTGCTGGTCTCATCTATCCGCCGGGCATGTACACGTCGACTGCCGAGCTTCTGGCGTTGGCGAAGCGTCTCGTGGGTGGCGACGGGCTGTTTACCTGCCATATACGGGGCTCGAGCGAGACGCTTCTCGACGCGGTCTCGGAGCTCGTGGACATCGGCCGCGACAGCGGGGCACGAGTGCACCATTCGCACGCCGAGGCGGTGGGACGGCCTCATTGGACGAAGCTCCAGCAGCTTCTGGCGATGGAAGACGAGGCTCGACGCGACGGCGTTCGCCTGAGCGCGGACATGTTCCCCTACACCGTGGCCGCCACGATGATGCTCGCGATCTATCCGCCGTGGTCTCTCGAGGGCGGCCTCACGAAGCTCGTGGAGCGGCTTCAGGACAAGGAAACGCGCGAGACGATCCGCCGCGACATCGAGACCCTGACCCCGTCCTGGCCTCCCTGGATGGAAGGCGGCTGGCCCCATAATCTCGTGAAGGCCGTGGGCTGGGACCGCATCCTCGTCTCCACGGTGGGCTCGGAGAAGAACCGCGTGCTCGAGGGAATGTCGCTCGTAGAGCTTGGATACGCCCGGAGTTGTCACCCCTTCGATGCGATCTCGGACTTGATGATCGAAGAAGACGGAAACGTCGGGCAGTTCGTCCTGGACATCACCGGAGACGACGGTCTGGCGGCGCTCGTCGAGAACCCCGACATCGCCTTCATCACCGACGCGAACGACTACGGCAAGGGAAAACCTCACCCGGCAGCTTACGGCAGTTTTCCGCGCGTGCTCGGCCGTTACGTTCGCGGCGAGAGACGGCTGAGCCTCGAAGAAGCGGTTCGCCGCATGACCTCCCTTCCCGCGGACACCATCGGCATCCGCAACCGGGGACGCCTCGTCGAAGGCGCGCACGCCGATATCGTGATCTTCGACCCCGACGAGGTCTCCGACCTCGCGACGCTCGAAGCTCCCCGGCAAAAGGCCCGCGGCATCGAGAGAGTGTTCGTCAACGGCCGCAGCGTGTACGCCGAGGGCAAGCCAACCGGCGAGCTTCCCGGCACCACACTGAGACGCGGCGGCGAGTGAAGGAACGATTCGAGGCCCCGATCAGGCGCGAATCTCCCAGATGCTCTCGACCTCGACGGCGATGTCCGACGGAAGCGAGCCCATACCGACCGCGGCGCGAACTCCTTTGCCCGCCTCTTCTCCGAATACCTGGACCATGAGATCGCTATAGCCGTTGATCACCTGCGGTTGCTGGGTGAAATCGGGCGCGGCGTTCACCATGCCGAAGGTCCGGACCAGACGGACCACGCGATCGAGGCTTCCGAGCGCTTTTTTCATCGTTGCCAGCACGTTCAAGGCGGTGGCCCGCGCCGCGAGCCGACCTTCGTCGAGACTGAGCTCTGCGCCCACTTTGCCCGGCTTCACGCCTTCGATGTTCGCCGGCCCATGGCCAGAAATGTAGAGCATGTTCCCGGATATGACGGCCGTGACGTAGGTCGCGACCGGACTCGGCGGATCGGGGAGCGTGATGCCGAGCTCCTTCAAACGATCTTCCGGCCCTGCGACGATTGACTTCCCCCTGGCGCGAACGACGCTGGGAAGAAACGCTACCGCCCCCATAATCAATCCACCGCTCAAGAAACCGCGCCGATTGGACTTCGTCATGTCTGTCTCCTCCAGAAAAATGTAAGCCGCGAGAATATCAGAAGTCGCAAGCTCCTTATCGAGGTTACTCGAGGAACTATTTCAGGTCTTCTCACACGTGTGCCAAGATACGCGAGCCATGTCCCTCGCCGCCCGAACACGTGTGGGTCCTTACGAGATCATCGAACCGATCGGCGCCGGTGGTATGGGCGAAGTCTATCGAGCGCGCGATACAAAGCTCGATCGCAACGTCGCAATCAAAGTCCTGCCCGAGGCGTTTGCCTCAGACAAGGAACGACTCGCCCGGTTCGAACGCGAGGCGAAGGTTCTGGCATCGCTGAACCACCCCAACATCGCGACGATCTATGGCGTCGAGTCCAACGCGCTGGTCCTGGAGCTCGTCGAAGGGCCGACCCTGGCGGAGCGTATCGACTAAGGTCCGATTCCTGTCGATGATGCGATCGCGATCGCGAAACAAATCGCGGCCGCATTGGAAGCAGGACACGAGGCCGGCGTCGTTCATCGCGATTTGAAGCCCGCGAACATCAAGCTCAAAGAAGGCGGCACCGTCAAACTGCTCGACTACGGGCTTGCGAAGGCGCTCGAAGGCGACCCCGCGGGAGGGGCCGAGTCGGAGCTTTCGCAATCCCCCACCCTGACCCGTCAAGGCACACAGATGGGCGTGATCCTCGGGACCGCGGCCTACATGAGCCCCGAGCAAGCGAAAGGCCAACGCGTCGACAAGCGCGCCGACATCTGGGCGTTCGGCGCCGTCCCCTACGAGATGCTCACGGGAAAGCGCGCATTCGGAGGCGACGACGTTTCTGACACGCTCGCGGCCGTGTTAAGAGCAGAGCCCGACTTCGCGATTCTCCCGCGCGCGACGCCAGCGTCGCTTCGCCGCGTGCTCGAGCTCTGTCTGACCAAAGACCCCAGCGCGCGTGTGCACGACATCGCCGACGTACGGCTCGCGATGGAGGGAGCCTTCGAAACGACTTCCGAAGCGCCCGCGCCGGGACCCGTCTCTTACCGTAAGCTACCTTGGATCGCGGCCATCGTCACCGTCAGTCTCGTACCCGGCTTCGTCGTTTGGAGCGTCATGCGTCGGCCCCCGGCCGAGGTGACGCGATTCGCCTATGACCTTCCGGCTGAACACCAGCTCAGATCTCGCAGTCGGCAGTTGCTTGCGGTCTCACCCGATGGTCGCCGTTTCGTCTACAACGCCTACGATGGATTGTACCTGAGGTCGATGGACGAGCTCGAGGCGCGTTTGCTGCCGGGAACGGAGCTGGCAGGAAATCGAGTCGGTTCCACGGGCGCCGGCTCACAACTCCGAACCGTGTTCTTCTCGCCCGACGGGCGATGGGTCGGCTACGATGAAGACGAGCAGTTGAAACGGCTCGCGGTGAGCGGCGGCGCACCGGTAAGTGACCTGTCCAACGAAAGGCGCGGACGGCGTTCACTGGGCAGCGGACGATACGATTTTCTTTGCCGACCCCGAAGGCATTCTTCGCGTCTCCGCCAGCGGCGGCGTACCCGAGCTGGTCGCTCCCCGTCCAGACGGAACGCGACTGGATGCGCCGTATCTCCTGCCCGACGGAAATACGCTTTGGTAAGCGAAGCGAGCCTAAACGTACCTGGGACGACGCCCGGATCACTGCGGTCTCGCTCACCTCGGGCGAGCGCACGGTGCTGCTAGAGGGAGGAAGTGATGCCCGGTACGTTTCGTCCGGCCATCTCGTCTATGCTCTCGAGGACGGACTGTTTGCGGTCGCTTTCGATCCCGCCGCCCTGCGCGTGACGAGCGGGCCCGTGTCGATGGTCCAGGGAGTCCTCCGGGCGGGCGAAGCCGCGTCGGCGAACTACGCCGTCTCCGGCAGTGGCACGTTGTTCTTTCTAACCGGAGAGGAGGCGACGAGCAACCCTCTGGCATGGGTCGACCGGGACGGCGGTGCCGAGGTGATCGAAGCGATTCCCCCGAAGGAGTATCTGTGGCCTCGACTTTCGCCCGACGGAGGGCGGGTAGTAGTCGTGGCGAAAGGTGACCTGTGGATCTTCGAGCTCGCGAGTGGGCGAGAGAGCCGCCTGACGACCGACGGCGTGAACGACTACCCCGGCTGCACGCCCTCCGGTGACGCGGTCACCTACACCTCTGGCAGTGGGTCCGCCGCAGGAGAGATCTGGATTCGGCCGCCGGACGGAAGCGGCGAAGCCCGGCAGCTCACCTCCCTCGGCGGCGGTCGGGTCGATTTCTATGCGTGGGCGCCGGACGGCCGCACGTTCTCGGCCCACTATCATGTCCGGGGAGACCGGCGCAGTGCGACCAAGCAGCTGATGGCTGCCTTCGACGGGGAGAACGCCGTGCCCGAAATCTGGCTCGACGACGACCATAGGGACCATAACGCCGTTTTTTCCCCCAACGGCAACTACGTGGCGTATCTCTCGAGCCAGACGGGGCAATACGAAGTCTACATTCGACCGTTTCCCGGCCCGGGCGGACAAACACCGGTGTCGGTTGGCGGCGGGAACGAGCCCGTATGGGCACCGTCGGGCGAGATTTTCTATCGTCGTCTTCGCGATTACACGATGATGGCGGTTGCAGTCCAGACTGCTCCGAAGCTGACGGTCGGCGCTCCCGTCGAGTTGTTTCCCGGAAGACCCCCCCGCGGGGCGTCGCCATCGCCTCGGTATTCGGTGACCGGTGACGGCCAGCGATTCCTCATGACCGCGGACGCGTTGGCATCCGTCGATGTCAATCCCGATAGCGGCCATCGGTTCATCGTCGTCCAAAACTGGGTCGAGGAGCTCAAAGCGCGCGTGCCGAACTGATGTGGCTCGAGCCGGACAAAACGCTAGTATCGAAGAAGGCCGTACACCGAATCGTGGGATTCGAGAGAATCGCGAGGGAAACTCTCGCTTGGTTCGAGGGCGGAGCGTATTGAAGTTCCGTTCACTGAAGCCATCGATCTGCTCGCGGAATGCTCGGGTCGGCCCGCCTTTCGCGTATGAAAGGTACCTCGGGGCCATTGGGGCCGCCATTGCGACGGGAGAGTCGCCTGGTGGTTCCTAGTGTATGCTAGTATGATATTATGAAGCGCACAACCATCACTTTGCCGAACGATCTCTCGGAGCTCGTGGAGCACGAAGCACGTCGCCAAGGGATTTCCGTATCCGAGCTGATACGGCGCTCTGTTCGGCAGGCGCTCATGGGAACACCATCCAGTCCTCGGACGATCCCGTTCGCGGCGATTATGGACGACCCCGAAATGGTGCATGGCGATCAGGTCGAACAGGAGCTTTCGAAATCATGGGCCGATGAGCTCGATCGCCGTCGTTGACACCGGGCCGCTGGTCGCCGCAACGAATCGAGCCGATCCGCAGCACGAGGCATGCCTCGAGGTTCTGAGGACTCCCGAGTACGCTCTCGTCATTCCCGCGCTCTGCGTTGCGGAAGCCGCGTTTCTAATTCAGAGCAAAAAAGGCTACAAGGTCGAGTCTCTGTTTCTTCGTGGGCTCGAGGCATTCGACGTGCAAGCTCCATTCGGAAAGGAATGGGAACGGATCGCTGAGCTCGTCGAGGAATACGCGGATTTTCCTTTGGGTGGCACCGATGCGTCGGTAGTAGCTTTGGCCGAGCGCTTCGAAACGGACGTCGTGATTACGCTCGATCGAAGACATTTCGAGGTCATAAGGCCGAAGCATCGCGACCGGTTTAGGCTGCTTCCGCGGTAGCTCACACCTCCCTAACTCTTGACGCGAGATGCGACCGATCGGTCACGAATGTCTGCTATAAATGGCGGCCGATGAGACTCGAAACCGGCGCTCGGCTCGGTCTTCACGCTCACGCCGGATCGACGATAATCGACTGTCAAACGCATGAACGAGTCACGCATCTTCTGGACCGGGGACGATTCAGATTCCGCGCCGCACGACGAGAAGACCGTCTTCCTCGAACCGGGAGCGGCTCCGCCCGCCCCGCCTTCGGCCCGGCAGCTCTTTGTCCAACATTACGGACGCATTCGTGAATGGCTCACGGCGGTGGAGCCGCCGGGGATCGCGCTCGTAGCGCTCGATGCCGATGCGGTTCGGGGCGCTGCCTACCTGGCCGCGAAACCGAGCTCGGTGAGCACGGCCATTATTGGCCGTCACAGCCGTGCCGACCTTCGACTCAGCGACCCCTCTCTGTCCCTGCGCCACCTCGTGATCCTGCTCTACCCACGGCCACACGAGACGCCGGGAGTCCGATTCCGCTTACTCGACCTGCGCACAGCAACGGGCTTCATCGACGAACGGGGAAAGCGTCTTCGCGCCCTCGAGGCGGACGGGCCGGCGTTCGTATGCTGCGGTCGCTACTGGTTGCTGTTCTTCCCTGTCGCCAGTAAGTCCACCCAATGGCCGGACGAGCCGGATGCCGCATGGCAGAGGATTCCCGATCGGCTCTACCTCGATGAAGTCGAGACGGAAGAGAAGTCGCACAAATGGGAAAAGGAGAGCGACCGGGCGTGGGAGGTCGATAAGCTACCCAAACTGAAAGAGCCTCCAACCCTGGTGCATCGCCTCGCCGGACCGCAGATGGCGCTTCACGAGCTCGTCGACGACAGCGAAAAGTCTCTCGGAGAGCTGCATCTCGCTTCGAACCGCGGTGCGGCAAGCGTAGTGGTTGGGGAAAGCGCCGCACGAGCCGGTGTGCTCCTCGGTCGCTCGCGACGATGCGATGCCGGACGGGTGCTATCCGATCGTTCTATCTCTCGGGTCCACCTTCTCGTCATCGAGATCGCGGGGCGCCTCTATGCCATAGACACGGCAAGCTACAACGGCACTTGGGGCGACGATGGGCAGGAACGAGTGACCCCGCTCGAGCCGGAGCGCGCGTTGTCTCTCGGAGACGTCGCCAGCCTCGTTTGGCGCCAACATGGGGAACGACCCCTAGCAGGGTGATGACAAACTCATCCCACCCTGCGCGAGCGGAGCGAGCCCGGCGCGCCTGCCGCGCCGTGAGCAGCCAGTGGCGGCTCGATAGATTACGGGGTCCCGCCACGGCATTGAGGACTCCTCGATAGAAACGTCTTCCTGAAAACGGAAGGGTCCGCTCAATCTCGTCCCGGAGCAGGGCGCTCGATCTCCGAGAAGGAGTCGACGACAACGTCGACTGTCGTAGCTTCGGTGCGGTCCTCCGTCAGGCAACAAGAATCGACCCGTACGACGATGAAGCGCTGGAGCCCGTTGCACCGTGGCCATAACATAGCCGCGTCCTTCCATGATCGGGCAGCTTTCTCATTATAGGATCCTCGAGAAAATCGGCTCAGGCGGTATGGGAGACGTCTGGATTCTCCCTCGAGGAATTCTTCGACCTCACCATCCCGCCCGTGGACGGCGTCGTTAGCGCCCATCTGCGGGGGATTACCCATCGCGATCTGAAACCATCCAACGTCATGGTGACCGAGCAGGGTCAGGTCAAGATCCTCGACTTCGGCTTGGCAAAGGTTCAGCGTGCGACGTCTCTCAGCGACGTTCAAACCGCGACGCAACGCTCGGCTACATGTCGCCCGAGCAGGCGGAAGGTGAGGAGGTCGATCATCGGGCCGACATTTTTCTCTGGGCGTTCTCTTCTACGAGCTGCTCACCGGACGGCTTCCCTTTCGGGGGGATTCACCCGCTGGCATCGTTTCGTCGATCCTGAAAGACAAGCCGCAACACCTCTCCGACGTCAAAGCCCGGCATCCCGAGAGATCTCGCATCGTCAGGCGGTGTCTCGAAAAGGACCCGACGCGTCGCTTTCAGACCGCCCTCGACCTACGCAACGAGCTCCAGGACTGCGGTGATGAGCTCCTGAGCGGCGACATCCCGAGGCCACACGGCCCCGACCGAACGGGTGGCGGTTCTGGTTATCTGCTCATGCTGGCCGGGTTGTTCGTCGCACTCGCTACGGGATTGGCCCTCCACGGCCTGCTTGGAACAGGACACGACGTCCTCCCGGGACTCTCCCGGCCGCGTCAAGTCACGACGGCGGTCGGGGTCGAGGCTTATCCGACGTGGTCCCCCGACGGCAGCCGTCTCGCCTACACCGCGCTCTCAAGCGGCGACGACTGGGACATTTGGGTGAGCCAGATTACGGGCGGGCCGCCCGTGAACCTGACGTCGGGGCACCCGGGCGCGGACATGCATCCGAGCTGGTCGCCGGACGGAGGTCAGATCGCATTTGCGTCGGATCGTGAGGGCGGTGGCTGCTTCGTCCTGCCCGCACTCGGCGGACCCGTACGGAAGGTCACGGGCTTTTCGGTGCCGCCTGAGCGCATCCACCCCACATGGTCCGGGGACGGACACGAGCTCGCTTGCATGGCCGGAGATTCCACCATGAGGATCACGAACCTCGCTTCCGCCGAGTTTCGCGATCTCGAGCTTCCGGAGCTTCCGGTCGTGTTTTCGACGTGAGCTGGTCGCCGGACGGGCGTTTTTTCGCACTCGTCGAGGCGCCCTCCTACCAGGCTTCCGCCGCTCGTCCGTGACTCGTCCGAGAACGCGACGGAAACGCGGTAGCACTGAGTGACGGGAGCACTAATTCCCAATCCTTCTCGCTGTAAGCAAACGCCGAGGCTTTGCGGCTTCGATGAGTGCGTCCGACATCCTACCCTCCTTGAAAGAAAGACCCCACGACTGCCGATTTTACTCGGGTGTCTGATTTACGGGTGATGGTCCGGCTGAGCTCTCGTTCGTCGCTGCAGAAGGTACCGCCATCGTTCGGAGCATGAAAGGCTTTCTCCCTACCAAACAGCAAGGTCTATCCCGCCTCGGCTGATCTCTTCGAGGACCTTTGTAGTGCATGAGGGTTCGGCCGACCATCGGTCCGTCCGTAACAACGTCCTCACCCAGATGTCGCCGAGATCCTATTCCCAGGTGAAGTCGTACTCGACATCTGTGCGAGCGCGTGATGCAGTCGGAACCTCCGAGAGACGTTACCAGCCTTGACTCCGCAGAAACTCCTGGAGCCTCGTGTCCGTGAGCGACAATTCAGGAAGCCAGATCCCTATGCGCTCGCGGGTCCACCACGCATCGTCACCGAGCGGCGCAAACCGGTAGCGGTAGAGCTCGACGCGAATCTCGAGCGGCGGTCGATCGGGAAACGGGTTCGCCTCGATGAGTCTCAACGTGAGCGGATCGTTTTGTAGGAGCTTCCACACGAGATGCGCGACCCACGGGTATTGCTCCAAGCGCCCCATCGCCGCAAACCACAAGAGCCAATCGAGCCGGTAATGGTACGGGGTGATCACGCACGGCCGGCGATTCACGTCGGTGGGCTTGCATTTGAACTCGTAAGTGAGCCATTCGGCATCGTTTTCCCCTCGTCCCTCGAACACGAGCTCGTAGCGCTCCCGGCCCACGCTTCCGAACGCGCCATAGGTGTTGACCAGGTGGAGCTGGTCGAACGACGTGTTCATGGCCTGGCGTGCCGAGAGAAGGTTGGCCACCGGAGCGATGCTTCCGAAAGCCACGTAAATGCACAGCGCCGTGGCCGCGACCTGCTGAGCGCGATGAAAAGGCAGGAGTCGGAGTCGTGAAAGTCTTTCGCGAAAATGGGTCGACGCAAGGCGTGCGAAGAAGGAGTCGTCGAAACAAGCGAGTGCGGGGATGATCGTGAGCCAGTTGAGAAAGGCGAGGTTCCCGCTCGCGATCAAAATCACCTGGAAGCTCACGATCAGCACACCGGCCACGTGCCTTGCCCGCCGGGGCCCGAAGACGAAAAACGGCAATATCACTTCGCACAGATGATTGAACAGCACGCCGAGCTCGAGAAACCAGCGGGGCATGAAATGCAGTACGGGACTCAACGGGTTGGGAACGGGCTGGGTCTCGAAGTGGTAGAAGAGACACGTGAGATCGGTCCAGCACGAGTCGCCCCGCAGCTTGATGAGGCCCGCGCCGAGCATGATGCGAAAGATGAGCCAGCGATAAAGCCATATCACCGCCACGGGCGGCGGTCGTCGCGGAAACGGACGGCCATCGAAGAGAGGACAGAGAAAAATCGCAAGAAAGCCCGTCTCGAGAAGCTGTATCTCCCAGCCGAACGAAAACCAGACCTGGCCGATGTGCACGAACGACATGTAGAGCCACCAGAGAAAGAAGAGGATGATGCCGTTCGCATGTCCCAATAGCACCAGAAGAGAGACGATCGCGCCGAGCCACGCCGACCGCAAGAGGAAGGCGTCGGATGCGCGCAGCCAGAAAATACTCGGGAGCTGAAGAAATCCCGAGGTTCTCGAACCGAGCGCGCCCTCGACACGTTCGAGATAATCCACCGCGGGAGTGAGCCCGTCGCTTCCGATGAGAGGAAGCCCGTCGTTCACGATGGTCAAGAACCCTACGAAGTAAACGAGCCCGAGAAGCCTCACGATCAGGAATCGCGTAATCCAGTAGCTCGGGCGCGACTCGGTATTCCAGAGACGATCCCAAAACGAAGGCGGGGGTTGGGCAAAGAGCTCCGGGTCACTCATGTTTCTCGAGGGCAGCCGAGACGTCCGGCCGGACTATTTCTCTCTTAGTACACAATGCCGTAGCGGGACCCGTGATCGATCGAGCCGCCACGGCTCGGCCTTGCGGCGCTTCGCGCCGATCTCGCGGCAGAAGTCTTGGCCACCGCTCGGCAGGCTGGACTGTACTTTTTCATCGGCCTGCTAAGCAACGGAGCCAAAGACGGTCGGCTCGAGCCGTTCGACGCGCATCGTCCACTGATGGTACACGCTTTGCGCTCCCCGGGACTTCTTGACAGTCCAAAATCTTCCGTGGTTCACTGGGCGCGATGAGAACCCAATCGCGGCTGGCGGCAGGCTGCGCGCTGGTGCTTCTGTTCTCGGCTGCGGCGGCCTCCACTCAGCGGGCGAGAACCAAGGAACAGGCCCGGGTCCCGACGAGCTACGCCAACGTGCACGAGGAACCGGGGTCGGGCTCGACGGTCCTCGTGCTCGTGCCACGAGATACCGTGCTACCCATCATCGGGCGTCGCGGCGAGTGGGTTCAAGTTGAGCTTTCGCCGGAGCTACGGAAGACCGGGATGGTGATGCGGTGGTACGAAGGGAAGCGAGAGATCATCAGGCGGGGCCAGCGCATCAGAACCGGGGACGAGGAGAGCGGCTGGATGCACGACTCGACGGTCGAGATCACCGAGGTCGAAGCGCAAGAGTGACCCGCCACGGTTTCCGTGGCAGCCGGCGTCCTATCTCATGGTGCTGCGGCCGACCATGCGGCCGACGAGCTTCGCCGGGTCGGCGTCGGGCTTCGGACGGAACATCTGCGACCGGTCGTTTCGGATCTCGCTGAGGTACAGATTCCCTTCTTCGTCCACTTCGATCTGGTGAACGCCGTCGAGTTGGCCTGGTAGCGCTCCGTGCTCGCCGATATCGAGAATATAGCGTCCGTTCAGGTCGTACTTGACCAGCCTGTCGGTCGTCCAGTCCGACACCCAAACGAAATCATCTTCGGTCACGATGTGGGCCAGGACCTGCGAGTTGTGTCCGGTGGGCCACATCTCCAGAAACGTCCCGTTCTCGTCGAAGACCTGCATGCGGCTGTGCTCGCGATCGGCGACGAAGATCCGGCGGTCGCGGCTGACGCCGATGCTGTGGACGGACCAGAACTCGTTCGGACCCGGGTTGGCCGGGTCGACCGGCGGCTGGCCCCAGTCCCGAATGAAATTGAAGTTGGCGTCGAACTTGGCCACGCGCGTGCCGGCGTATCCGTCGGCAACGAAGAACGTGCCGTCGGGAAGCCAGCAGATGTCGGTCGGACGGTTGAAGTTGTTCGGGCCGCGTCCCGGCACACCTCGTTCCCCCAGCGTCTTCACCAACTGGCCGTCGTTGGTGAAGACATTGATCTCGTGCATGTCGTCGTCGACGATCCAGAGGTGCTTGTCGGGATCGTAAGGGTTCATCAAGAGTTTGTGGGGGCCGCGGGATACCTCCCCGAGTCCGGTGCCCCTCGACGGTGCGAGGTACGCATCGTGCTGGAGCCACTCCTCGATCGTGTTGCCCTCCCGATCCACGGCGAAGATGATGTGGTGCCGCCGTAGCTCGTAACCGGGGTTTTGACCGGCGTAGGGTCGCCTCCCGGTGTTGGTTCGGGGCGGGTCGAGCTGGCCCGCACTGATCCACGGCTCGGCGCCCGGAGGAAGCTCGATCTCGCCGCGCTGACCGACCCAGACTTTGTCGACACTCTCCGCCCAGACACCGGAGGCCGAGCCCCACGTCCAACCGTCGTGCGAGAGATCGTCGTCGGGCAACGGTTTCGGCCAGGGCACGACGACCTCGTAGTCGCCCAGATCCACTTTTTGCACCGTTTGCGTCTGAGCCGACTCGGCCTCAGGGGACGCGCTCGTGCCACTCGCGGCAAACGAGAGCGCGACGAGAACCATCAGCAGTGAACCGTTCATGTGAACTCCCACCCTCCGTAATTCTGGTGCCCGTCTGCCGCTATCGACTCTCGGAACCACACCCGTCCGGCCGAGACGGGTGTCCCTGGCTTTATAGACCTCTCCCATCCCGCTCGCACCCGCGGGTGCTTCGATCTCGTAAGGTCCAGACGGCTGCCGAACTCGAGCGACGCCATGGGCGGGGCATTGTAAAGGGAATTGGGGACGGATAGGCAATTCCATTCGTCACGACGAAACCTCTTGGCGGCAACGCCGGCTCGCGAGCTACGATGACGCAGTGCCGTCAGCAAGCTTCTTCGTCGAGCACTCCGGTTCCGGTTCTTTTCGGGCAACCGAGAACACACGCGGTCCGTGGGATCACGAGCACCAGCACGCGGGCCCGCCTTCGGCGCTCCTTGCCCGCGCCCTCGAACGGTTAGAGCCCAAGGACGGCCTCCGCATCGTTCGCGTGACGACGGAGATCTTGCGACCCGTTCCGATCGCGGCGCTCGAGCTCGACGTGTCGGTCGTGCGGCCGGGGCGGAGCGTCGAGCTTCTCGAGGGCGCGTTGCGCTCGGAGCGTCACGAAGTGATGCGGGCACGCGCCTGGCGCATGCGGGAGACGGACATCGGAATACCGCAGCCCGAGTGCGTGCGGATGCCGCCACCAGAGGACGCGCGACCGGTACCCTTCTTTCCGACGCTGGCCCAGGTCGGGTACCACACGAGCATGGAATGGCGTTTTTTCTCCGGCGGGTTCAACGAGCCCGGACCCGGCAAGGCTTGGCTCCGCATGAAACTTCCACTCCTTCCCGGAGAAGAGCCATCCCCTCTCACCCGCACGATCGTCGCCGCGGATTCGGGAAACGGAGTGAGCTCACCCCTCGACTATCAGAAGTACCTCTTCGTGAATACCGACTTGACGATCCAGCTCTACCGGGAGCCCCAAGGTGAGTGGATCGGCCTCGATGGACGTTCTCACGTCGAGCCCACGGGTGTCGGGCTCACCGAAACCGTGCTTCACGACCGAAGCGGGCCGGTAGGCCGGGCAATGCAAACGCTCTTCGATGCAGCTCGATGAGCGTTCGCTCGTTGGACGATCTCCCCTTCCACACGAGCGTACGGTTGGAGGCGGGTGTGACGAGGGCGCCGCCCTCCGGGGTTCGCATCCTTCGCCAGTCGTGAAAACCGCAAAGGCTCGTCATCACACGTTCATCGAGCCGAAGATCACTGCCGACGAACTCGAGTCGATCCCCGGGTCCGCTTCTGAATGCCGCAGGCGTCGGAACGCGCATCCTCTTGCGATCAAACCCGATCCACCACCTGGTAACTGCTCGATGCTCTTTGCCTCGTCGCTCACTCGCTCTGGCCTTCATCAACACGTTCGCGCCGTGCTCGCTCCGCTCGAACAGAGCACGGCCACTCTTCTATCGGTGCCCTGCTAGACGGTGAACCGGATCCCGAGCTGAGGCTGACTGACTAGCTCCATTCACGAGAGAAGTGTGGCCATTGGAATGGCGTACTGTCTTTCGCCCAGCTTCACCGTCTCGGTCCCGTTGTAGGCGAGCACGGCGGCGCGGAGCCCAGACGTTTTCTTGGCGAACGCTTGGAGTCCCGCGAGATCGCGGTTGTCGAAACGAGACCCCGCTTTGACTTCCACGGCGACGACGTCGCGGCCACGAGACAGGACAAAGTCCACCTCGTGCCGCCCTTGAACGCTCCAGAAGAAAAGCTCGGCACGCGGAAGGCGTGCCGAGAGGATCCCCGATAGGTTCTGGTACACATAGGTCTCGAAGAGCGCTCCGCGGAGAGGCTCGTCCGCACTCAAGTCGTCGACCGAGGCCAGGTGGCTCGCAATGCCCGAATCCGCCATGTAGATCTTCGGGGACTTGATGAGGCGCGTCGTACGACTTCGCAAATAAGGCTGGACTTTCTCGAGGATCATCGAGGTCTCCAGAAGACCGACGTAGCGGGCCACCGTGCTGACCGGCAGCTTCACATCGCGTGCGAGATCACTGAAGTTCAGGATTTGGCCTGTCCGTAGGGCCGCGAGGCGCATCAGCGTCCGAAACGCGACGAGATCGGCCACTTGTGCGAGGTCGCGAAGATCCCGCTCGAGGTAGGTTTGCTCATAACCCAGAAACCAAATCCGCGGATCGCTCGTCTCGCCCGTGACCACGCTCGGCATCCCGCCCTCCAGAACGTCGCGGTCCGTGACCAGTTCGTCCGAAAACGGCCGTCGGAGAACTCGACCCTCGAGAAGGCTTTCGAGGTAGGACTTTCGCGCCACACCGCGCCGAGCCTCCCGTCGGGTAAACGGCGTCAACTTTAGATAGATGGCTCGCCCCGCGAGGCTCTCCGTCACGGCGCTGAGAAGGGTCAGATTCGCCGAGCCGCTCAGGACGAACTGTCCGGCTCGTCGTTCTCGATCGACGGCTCGTTTCACGGCGACAAAGAGCTCGGGACATCTCTGCGCTTCGTCGATCGTGAGCGGCTCGTCGCCCGAGACGAGTCCGTCCGGGTCTCGACGCGCGGCTTCGAGAACGGCAAAATCGTCGAGCGAGAGGAAACGGCGCCCTCGAAAGAGCGGATCGTTTTGCAGGAACGTCGTCTTGCCTGACTGGCGGGGTCCGGTAATGACGACAGCCGGCATCGTGTCGAGGGCATCGCCAGCGAGGCCAGAGAGCTCCCGACTGCGGTATGTCATAATTCATAACTATACATGACATAATGTCATTATCAATAGTATAATAACGACGCCTCCGAGGGATTTCAACTTCGCGACGAGAAGCTCTTCTTCCAAGGCGGTGACGCCATGATAGCGGTCAAGATCCAGCTGGGACCACAGATTCAGTTGGGAACGCCGGAGCTCCGTTCGAAGGCCTCTATCGCACTCACCTGTCGGCGCGAATGTTCGACTTGATGCCTGACGGAGAGCTTGCGCGAGGAGCTCCAGCGTCACGCGCCTGACGGCAAGTGCACCCGCATCTCGGTGCGGCCGGGCTTGGAGTGCACCTCGATGCGACCGCGGTGGGTTCGGGCGATGCGGAGCGCGATGTCGAGACCCAGGCCCATTCCCTCGCCCACTTCTTTCGTCGTAAAGAACGGATCGAAAACGCGTTGGCGTAGCTGTTCGGGGATGCCGGGACCGTTGTCGATCACGCGCACGACGATTCCGTGCTCATCCGGTTTCGCTTCGATGCGCAGCACGCCCCCTTCGTCCACGGCATCGATGGCATTGTCGATGAGGTTGGTCCAGACCTGGTTGAGCTCGCCGGCATGAGCCTGGACCTCAGGGAGATCCTTCTCATAGTCACGCTCGAGCCGAATGCCTTTCTTATCGATCTTGTGGCCGAGCATCTTGAGCGTATTGTCGAGCCCTTCCCTCACGTCGGTGAGCTTGTGCTCGACCGAGCGATCCATGTGCGAGTAAGTCTTGACGGAATCTATCAGCGAAGAAATGCGCTCGGCCGAGGAGGCGATCTCCGCCACGACCCCATCGGCCACGAGCCCGTACTCGATCCAGACGAGGGCGTCGCCGAGGGCGGCGGCTGGAATTTTGCCGCTGAACTCCTGCAGATCGTCGACGGTGAATCCCGAATCGGTAAATGTCCCCGCCATCCTCCATCCATCCGTGACGTGGTGGTCTTCCATCCACGCGCCGAGCGCTTCTTCCCTTTCGGCGCGGGCGAGCGGCAAGAGCGTCGCCGATTCGCCGGGGCGTGCCAGAGTCGGCAGCTGGCGGATTGCGTCGATGGCGGCCTCATCCAAATGCTGTCCCATCAGCCCACTCATTGACTCGGGAAGTTTCGCGAGATGTTTCGAGAGCGTGGCCGCAGCCCGGCCGACGGCGGCGGCCGGGTTATTCAGCTCGTGCGCGAGTCCGGCCGATAGCTTCCCCAAGGCGACCATTTTTTCCTGCTGCTGCTCGAGTCGGACGTCACCGCGAACCCGGTCGGACATGCTCGCGACGAGCCTCTGGCCCACCTCGAGACTCACCGACAACATCTCTTGAAAGTCGCGCTTGTGGACGAAAAGCACCTGGGACGGCTCGACCGCGACGACGTAACGCGGGTAGTGCGTCATCCGCGAGAACGGAAGCATACCGGTGACCTTACCCCTGCCGGTCGTTGCCACCACCAGCCACTGCCCCCCATGTTCCTCGTAGCCGTCGATCGTTCCCCTCACGACCACGAACATGTAGTCCGCGGGATCGCCTCGCTCGATCATGTGCTCGCCGGTCTCGAGCTCGAAGCCCATGCCGTGCTCGGAGAACCAGGTGAGTTCGTCGTCGGAAAGGCCTTCGAAGATCTCTAGCCCACGAAGCTCATCGACGGGAAATTTCGTTGTCTTCATCGGGAGGCGAGGAACTCGTGCATGGACACAACCGCGACCGATCCTTCTCCCACGGCCGAGGCAACGCGTTTGACCGAGCCGTGTCGCGCGTCACCGCTGGCGAATATTCCCGGGACGCTAGCCTCGAGCAGAAACGGCGATCGCTCGAGCGGCCAGTCACGAAGATGTGTCTCGTCGAGATCCGTTCCCGTGAGGATGAAACCGCGCCCGTCGCAGGCCACCTGGCTGTCGAGCCATCCGGTGTGCGGATTGGCTCCGAGAAAGACGAACAGGTGCTCGGTAGCCAGACATTCGGTATCTCCGGCTTTCCTGTTCCAGAGCTCCAGCGCTTCCAGGCGATGACTCCCGTAGCACGCTCGGATCTCGGTGTTCAAGCGCACCTCGATGTTATCGGCCGCTTCGATTCGCTTGACGAGGTAATGAGACATATTGGCGGCGAGAGAGCTGCCGCGAAGGAACATCACCACTTTATCGGCGTAGTCTTTGAAGTACATCGCGGCCTGTCCTGCTGAGTTGCCACCACCGACGATGCACATGGTCTTCCCCTCTACTTGCGGCGCCTCGGTCATCGCCGCGCCGTAGAAAACACCGGCACCGGCAAGACGGTTTGCACCCTCAGCAGGGAGCAGGTTCCACGAGACGCCCATCGAGAGCATGAGGGCATGACAGGCAATCTCGGATCCGTCCGAGAGCGTCAAGGATTTATACGGACCATGGATCCGGAGCCCGACGACCTCCTGAGGCGTCAGGATCTCGACCCCGAATTTCTTCGCCTGATCGGCCGCGCGCCGCGCGAGCTCACCCCCGGAGATCCCGGAAGGAAATCCAAGATAGTTCTCGATCTTGCTGCTCGTCCCCGCCTGCCCTCCCGGCGCGTCTCGCTCGATCAGCACAGTGGCGAGACCCTCCGAGCCCCCGTAAACCGCGCACGCCAAGCCAGCCGGACCGGCGCCCACGATCGCCAGATCGTAGAAGCGCCGGCTCGCCTTGGTCTCTAGGCCGATGTGCGCGGCAATCACGGCTGGCTCGGGTCCCGCGAGTCGGGTACCATCCGGCAAGATCACGAGCGGCAGTTTGTCCGGGTCCTCCTCCGAAACCAGCGCGCTCGCTTCCGGGGAAGAGGCGACGTCGAGGAAGCAGTAAGGCACTTGATTGCGCCCGAGGAAATCACGCACGCGGTGACCGAGCGCCGACCAACGCTCCCCGATGACGCGAACGCCGCCGTATCCGGGCCGATAGTGCGCACGCCATTCGTCGAGCATCTCGTCGAGCATCGGAAACAGTTTTTCTTCGGGCGGATCCCAGGGCTTCATCAGGTAGTAATCCACTCGGGACTCGTTGATGGCGGCAATCGCCGCTTGCGTGTCGGCGTAGGCAGTCAGCAAGGCGCGCTTGCTCTTCGGGTGCAATTTCATGGCTTCGGATAAGAACGTAACTCCGTCCATCTTCGGCATGCGCTGGTCCGAGAGCATGAGGGCGACGTACTCGTCCCGCTCCTTGAGCTCACCGAGAAGCTCGAGGGCCGCGCCACCCGAGTCCGCGCGAAGAATGCGGTAGTCCCGTCCGTAGTACCCGCGCAGATCCCTCGCGATCGCAGCGAGCACATCCGCATCGTCGTCAATGGTGAGCAACACTGGCTTGCCCATGGCTCTTCACTCCTGACTTCGACAAAGCCTGTTCGCAGGCCGCCGCGAACGCGACCCGCTCGGGACAGTATCACTACTCGTGCTCGAACCGGTGTCGACGGAAACCATTGATGTCAGCGCGGCGTATCCGGCCACGTGACCCAAGGTCCACCGTTGCGATTGTCCGTGGACCTGTTCTCCAGCAGCTCGGCAGGAGTGAGACGATCTGCCGGCCCCCCTTGTCAGCGTCGATTGAGTCCACGCCTAAGAGAAGCCCGGTGAGAAACCGCGTCAACACCAAGGTCTTCGGCGCAGCACGCTTCGCGTCAGGCAGCGTTCCGGGCCCGGTCAGGAGCAAGCTCGCGGAACCCTTCCCGCCAGCTCGCGTAGCCTGGCTTCCACCCGAGCTCGCGATTCGCCTTCTCGTTTGAACAGCCCCGACCACCCTCCAAAACGGCCATTCCCGCTTCACCTAAAGAGCATGCGGCCTAGCCATGCGGGGAGATGAAAAGGCCGCGGAGCGCCGAGTACTTTTGCGAGCTCCGGCAGCCAGACCGCGATCCCTGCCGGGTCGTCGTCCACGATGTTGTAGATCCCCGTTTGGTTGCCTTCGATGGCGAGTCGCATTGCCTCGGCGGCGTCGTCGATATGAACAAAGGACCAGGCACCCCTACCGTCCCCGAAGATCGGGAATCGGCGGCGGCGGATTTGCTCGACGACCTCGGCACCTCGGTCGAGAAACGTTCCCGGCCCATAGAAACCCCCGTAGCGGAGCACCAAGGACTCGATGTTGGGGACGCGTGTAACCAGAGTCTCCAGCTGAGCAATCGCGTCCCGGGTTCGCTCCATACCTCGGGGCGGGTTAGGAGCAAGGGGTTCGTCTTCCGTTTGGAGCCGACTCCCCTCCCCGCTGCTGGTCCAGCCGCCGGTGTAGCTCTGGGCGACGACACGGCGGGCTTTCACAGCCTGCGCCGCCTCGAGCAAATGTTCAGTTCCTTCCATCCGGAGACGGTTGGTCAGGGCAAACTCCTCATCGAACTTCTTGAAGTTGCGAAGATTGATGAGAGCCGTCATCTGGTGAACGATGACCTCCGGCGCTGCCGAACGCACGGCGTTCACAACGGCCTGTCGGTCCAGCCCTTCCATCACCACAGGCTCAGCGCCCAACCCTCGAAGCATTTCGAACCTCTCGCGATTACGGGTCGTGGCCACGACGTGATGACCTCCGCGGGCGAGTCGAGGTATCAGGCTCCTTCCGAGGGCTCCGGTGCCTCCTGCCAAGAAGATTCTCATTTCAGCCTCCTTATCTCTGATCCTCCCTCTCACCAGAGGCAGACGAAACGGAAGAGCCGGCTGTGACAGGCAGCGGTTCGTGCCTAGTATGGGGTCGAATTGCCGGGGGAAGTCGGGCACGGAGGTATGGGGGAGACTCCTCTGTCCGAGCTCAGACGGTCCTCTTTCGCTGTTGCCTACCGCATGTTGGGAAGCGTGGCCGACGCCGAGGACGTCGTTCAGGAGGCGTTTCTTCGCTGGCAGCGAGCGGTGGACTCTGGCACCCGGGTGGAATCGCCCAAAGCCTATCTCGCGACGGTCACGACCCGGCTCGCCATCGATCACTTTCGTTCCGCCCGCGTAAGACGCGATTCATACGTGGGAACGTGGCTTGCCGAGCCGGTGATCGAGGAAAAAGAAGCTGTGGTCCGGGATCTCGAAGAGAAAGACTCGATCTCGATGGCGTTTCTGCTTTTGCTCGAGACGCTTTCGCCCGTCGAGCGAGCCGTTTTCCTGCTGCGCGAGGCGTTCGATTTCGACTACCCCGAGATCGCCGAGATCGTGGAGAGGTCGGAAGCCAACTGCCGACAAATCTATAGCCGAGCCAAGCGTCACGTCGACGCCGGGCGTCCTCGTTTCGAAGCCTCTTCCGCCAAACGGGACCAACTGGCCGAGCGCTTCTTTGCGGCTTGCGAGCTCGGCGACCTCGACGCTCTGCTGGACACGCTAGCCGCAGACGTCGTCTTCGATGGCGATGGAGGCGGGAAAGCCGCGGCGGCCGTCCAGCCGGTACGCGGGCCCGATCGAGTTTCGCGCATCCTGCTGGGCCTCTTTCAAAAGGGCAAGCTCCTCGGCACCAAGCTCCGACCCGTCCAGGTCAACGGTCGGCCCGGTGCGATGGTCTTCGATTCCAGTGACCGGCTGATCAACGTAATCGCCCTCGACATTCGAGAAGATCGGATCCAGAACATTCGTTCCGTAGTCAATCCGGAGAAACTCGGACACCTCGGTCCCCTGTCCGATCTCGCTCGACTTCCTACCCGCTCGAACCCACGATAGCAGGCTGTGAAAAAGTAAAGCCCAGCCTGCCGAGCGGTGGCCAAAACGTCTGCCGCGAGATCGGCGCGAAGCGCCGGAAAGGCCGAGCTGTGGCGGCCGATCGAGCACGGGTCCCGCCACGGCATTGAGCACTCGAGAGACCAGTCCCCATGGAAGAACAAGTCGTTCTCTGTTTCCCTCCTCGCCTCCAGCATTCCGCGGTGACTGTGAGTCTCGCGGCCAACAAAGGACGGACGCTGCTAACCTAACGGCCCTTTTTCCCAGTCGAGGGACCGCGTCGACAGAGCACGACGCTTAACAGTGCCCGAGCCGACTTCCCTCCGGAAGGGTGGCAGAAACGAGGTGGTATCCGAGCCTATCCGTGGAGCTCGTGAAATGCCTTGACTCTCGAAACCATAAAGGGGTGAAGGGTCATCGTGAATCGGTCGAGGCAGACGGAAATACGGCACCGGTTGATGCGCAGCGCCGCGAATCGCTGGGTTTCGATTCAAGGCGTTTTTTCAAATTGCCCGCCTGTACCGCGATCACACCGTATCACCGGAGCTGTCTCCGTCGTCCCTCGAGCGAGTGTCCCATGAAGCCCGAGAAAGGGGGGATCATGCGCCCGCGCTACCGCTCGCTGATGCGAGCGCCGTACCGTCCGTTCCTGTTGCTCCTCATTCTGCTCGCCCCCAGGTCGGCCTTCTCTAGTGAGGGCAGCCAAGATGTGCCGGCCGACCCAGGCCCTGCCGGTACCCGTGGCCATGTCGGGGCCTTCGGGGGATACTCGACGGCCGGCGCCGAGGGCTTGGAGAACGGATTTCTGGCCGGCGGAAACGCTGCCTTCTTCTTCCTGGAGCACGTCGGCGTCGAGGCCGGCGTCCACCGCCGGAGCACCGATCTCTCCTCGACGCCGTCGAACGCGCTTTCGGGAGGCTCGCTCGACTCGACGATCGTCACCGCGGGCGTCGTCTTTCGCTTTCCGGTGAGTGCCCGGGTGGTTCCCTACGTCGCAGCCGGGGTGGCGTACTTCTCGAACAATTACCGGTTCGATGCATCGGTCTCCGACCGCCTGGCGGCTTTGAACTTCCAGGCCACGGAAGAGATGGATAGCGCGCTCGGGTTCAACGTCGGAGGCGGAGCGGACGTCGTCTTGGCCCGTCGTTTCCATGTCTTCGGGGAGGTCCGGTACCTGGACGCGAAGTCCGATACCAGGGCGGAGCTCCGGGACACGATCAGCGGGACGACAGCCGAGGTCGGAGGCAACCAGGATCTGAACGCGTTCGAGATCCGCGCGGGGGTGCGTTTCGTGTTCCCGCGAGGCCAGAGAAAGGTGGGCACGCCATGATGGAATTCCGGAAGAAGCCCTTCCCGTTTCCGGCAGGGCGCATTGCTCTTCTGCTGGTGGCGTTAGTGCCGGCGCCCGGCTCGCCGCAGGCGACGCTCGACGAGAGTCCGCCGCCTCCCGCCACCCTGCGCCGGAGCTCTCCGAGCCTCGATTCGCGCCTCGCGCAGCTCGCGGAGATCGACCGCCGAGAGGGTCGGGAAGCGGCCTCCCGCTTCGCGGCGGCCAACGCCATTGCAATCGACGCGCGCCAACGAGTCCGGGTGCTCATTCATCCGGGGACCGCTTTCTCGACCGGGGCCGAAGCGGCGATCGTCGCGCGGGTTCGCGCGTTCGCCGGGGACGTGCAGGGCCGCGTCGGCGATTTGGTCGAAGCCCTGGTGGCCATCGAGGCCGTCGAGTGGCTCTCGGGCCCTCGGGAGATCGGCTGGATCGAGCCCGGCCCCCTTCCGGTGACGATGCAGGTGACCAGCCAGGGCGTCGCCGTCACCCAGGCGAGCGCCATCCTGGAGGACGGCGCGTCCTATCGCCCGTCGGCCGAACCGATCCGAGTGGGCGTTCTGGATGGGGGGTTCGAGGGCTATTCGAATCTGCTCGGCGGCGAGCTGCCCGCGAGCGTCACCGCCCGCTCGTTCCATCCGCTGGGGATAGGAGGAGGAGGCGTCAAGCACGGGACGGCATGCGCCGAGATCGTGCACGATATGGCACCTGAGGCGGAGCTCTACTTGGCCAACTTCGATACCCTGAGCCAGCACGGCGAGGCCGTGGACTGGCTCGTGTCGCAGGGGGTCGACGTGATCTCTTACTCCCTCGGCTGGTACAACGCCGGCCCCGGCGACGGGCGGGGAATGGTCAACGATCACGTCCGCCGGGCGACCACGGCCGGCATCGAGTGGGTGGGGTCGGCGGGCAACGACGCGGAGACGCACTGGGAAGCAGACTTCTCCGACACCAGCGGCGACGGATGGCACAACTACACGTCCACGGACGAGGGAAACACCGTCTCCCTTCGGAAGGGCGACGTCTTCATCGCCTTCCTGAACTGGGACGACTGGTTCCAGTCGAGCCAGGACTACGACCTCTACATCTTCGACTCATCGAACGGCCGACTGATGGCGTTCTCCGAGAACTATCAGGACGGCTCGCAGCCACCCACGGAGGCCGCGGGCTTCGTCGCGCCCTTTTCGGGCAACTACTTCGTCGCGATTCGCCGGTTCAGCGCCACGCGAAACGTAAAGCTCGAGACCTTCTTCGTCACGAGCTCTCCGAATCGGGTGCAGTACGTGGTGCCCGAGGGCAGCCTGGCCATCCCCGCCGACACAGACGGCGCAATCGCGGTCGGCGCGACCTACTGGCGTGACGACGCACTGGAATCGTTCAGCTCTCAGGGGCCCACGACCGACGGACGGACGAAGCCGGACCTCTCCGCCCCCGACGGAGTGGATACCGCGACCTACCTGGCCCTGGGGGGGCCCTTTTTCGGGACATCCGCCTCGGCCCCGCACGTGGCGGGGGCCATCGCCTTGCTGAAGGCCCGATTCGGGATCTACAGCATGGATCAGGTCATCGAGGTTCTCTACGGCCGCGCTCTAGACCGGGGTGCAGCGGGCAAGGACAACCTGTACGGGGAGGGACGGCTCGACCTCGTCGGCCGGTGAGGCCACTCGTTCGGCACCGCGTCTCTTGGACGTGAATTCGGACGGGTTTATTAGGAGACGTAGCTCGCGGATTGGGCAAGCGACAGGGCAGCCGACGGCCTGGCTCAGGGTCATTCCACGCGGAGCGAGCTCATTGGGTCGAGTCGGGCGGCCCGGAGGCCGGGGATCAAGCAGGCGATGACGGCGGTCGCTCCGAGACAGAGCACGACACTTACCAGCGTACCCGCGTCGATCGTGCCCACACCAAACAGAAACCGGGCGAGAAAACGTGTCAGCACGAAGCTCGCCAGAAGACCCAAAAAGACGCCAAGCGCGCTCAGTGAAAGGGCGCGCCCCATCACCAACCGCAGGACGTGCCCTCGGCTAGCACCGAAGGCCATCCGGACTCCCAATTCCCGACGACTCCGGTTCACCCAGTACGAGACCACGCCGTAGATCCCCACGGCAGAGAGCACGAGCGCCACTCCGGCGAACGCGATGAGCAGTCGGGTCAGAAACCGGTCGGTCGATATCGCCGCCGCTGCGAGCGCTTCCAGCGTGAAGTGACCGCTGACCGGCTGCCGCCGATTGAGTGCCAGCGCTTCCTCGGCGATGGCCCTCGCTCCCGAGGCGGCATCCGCGGAGCGCGTGACGACCGTCATCGCGCTATACGCGGCCTGAGGATGGGGAAGAAAGAACTCGGGCTTGTAAGTTGCAGCCGGGCCGCTGAAGTGAACGTCGCCGACGACCCCCACGACGAGAAGCTCTCGACGCCCGTCGTAGATGAGAAAACGCTCGCCCACGGGGTTTCGGTCCGGCCAGGCGAGTCGGGCGAAGGTCGCGTTGACGAGCGCAACCGGCTGCGTATCCGCCCGGTCGTATTGGTCAAGAGTCCTCCCGGCGAGTAAGGGAATCCCCATCGTCTCGATGTAGCCTGGCGTGATGGTTCGAAAGAAAGACTGCCTTACTTCACTCCTCGCCCGCTCCTCTCCGGGTAGCGTGTAGGGCAAGTCGTAATCAATGGTGATCGGATCCATGGGAAGTCCCGAGCTCGCGCCGGCCGACTCGATGTCTCCTCGGGCGCGAAGCCGTTCGAGCAGGGTGCGGAAGTACGTCTCTTCGGCGCCGTCGTCACCGTATTCCTTGTCATCGAGATAAATGCGTGCGGCGCCGAGGCCAGCGATCCGAAATCCAGGGTCCACCGATTGCAGGTTCCAAAGGCTTTTCGCCATGAGCAATGCCCCAACGAGCAGACTCACGGCGAGCGCGAGTTGTAAGACGACGAGGACCCGGCTCAGCCGGGGAGGACGCTGGCCCACACCTCCACCGCTTCCGGAACCTCCGCTCATCTGCCGGATCAAATCCACGCTGAACGTATGCACGATCGGCGCGAGCGAAAAGAGAATCCCTGCGAGGATGCTTAGCACCGCCGCGAAGGCGAGGATAGGCAAATCGAGCCGCACGTCGTGAATTCGGGGCATATAGCTCGGTGCAACGGCCAGGAGAGAGCGATGGAGGCCGAAGGCCATGAGCGCTCCCAGTACACCCCCGGGTGTAGCGAGCGTGAGGCTCTCCGCGATCAGCTGACTTATCACGTGCGACCGGCGAGCGCCCAGGGCTCGCCGCGTAGCCATTTCGCGAGCTCGAACCGCGGCGCGGGCGAGAAGCAAGTTGGCGGTATTGGCACAAGCGATCAGCAGAATCAACCCTACGGCGACCGTGGAGAGCATCAGCGGCGGGCGGGCGTCCCCCACCAGCGTCTCGCGAAAGGACTGAAGGGCAATCGTATAGTCCTCGAAGCGCGGATGTACGTTCGCGAGATCCCTGGCGGCAGCCGCGAAAATCGCTCCGGCTTCATGCAGATCGGCATCGGCTCGAAGTCGTGCCAGCGAGAGGATCCGGCCCCGGAGTGTCGGATCGTCGGGATCCCACGACTGCGGCATCCAGATTTGGACGTCGGTGTCCGGCAGGGGGAGGTGTGCGGGCATCACGCCGACGACGTTCACGGACTCGTCATCGAGAATCAACGTGGACCCAACGATGTTCGCGTCACTTCCGAAACGTCCACGCCAGAGCGTCTCGCTGATGACGCAAACCGTTCCTCGCCGATTGGGGAGGACGTCCTCCGGTAGAAAAGTCCGCCCCAGGATCGGCTCCACACCCATGACCTCGAAGAAATTCCCGGCAACCATCAAAGCGGTGTCGATCTCGTCGACCTCCCCGTCACGCGTCAACGTGATGGACTCGTAGACGTAGCTCGTGAGACGTTCGACCGCTGAAGAGCTTTCGAGCCGATCGGTTAGATCGCGCAAATAGTCTCCGTAGACTCCGGAGACGTCTTCCTCGTTCCCCTGACGGTGCAGCCGAACCACGGCCAAAGAGGGAGGGTCCTCGATTCCGAGCGGGCGCAAGAGGACCCCATAGACGGCGCTGAAGATGGCGGTGTTGGCGCCGATTCCGAGGGCCATCGTGATTACGGCGAAACCGGCGAAAGCCTTGTTCTGGGGGAGCACACGAATGGCAACGGCCACATCATGCTTCCATGTGATCATCGACCTCGCCTTTCCCCGATATTTTGGTTTTGTATTCCGGAGACTGTTCGGAGCTTTCTCGAAAAAATGGGCTCTCAGCGCCGAGGTGACCAGATCCCAATAGGCACGGCAAAGGAATAGCCACTTGTGCCGTACGCCTCGATTCCGGGCGTCCTGGCCCAGCTCTCGAAAGAGCGAAACCATCTCCTCGCCGTAGACTCGAAGAATCGCTCTGGGGAACAGCCCCAACAGCCGGCGATAATTGCGCTCGGAGCGCGAGGACCCGTTGCGCAACCCCTAACCCCTTCCTTTGCTCCCAGACGGACCAAGCAGACGTGAGCGCAATCGAACGACGAGTCCTTCGAGGTGTCTTGCCTCCCCGAGCAAGACTTTCCGGCCGGTGGGTGTCAGCTCGTAGTATCTGCGTCTCGGATCATCGCCGCGGCGTCGCTTGTTTTCGCGTATGAAGCCCATCGCGACGAGACGACGGATGACGGAGTACAGATTCCCGGGCAAGGGGCGAATCCGCTGCTCGCTATCCCGCTCGATTCGTTGAACCAGGGCATAACCGTGTGCTGGCTCGTCGGCAAGGGCCAGGAGGACGTGCAGCTCAATAGGCTTCAAAGCGCTCGGCACCGTCCAACTGTACTTCAAAGAAGTATACTTCTGTCAAGTACAGTGTAGCAGAAGATGCTTGCGTGTCTCGAGCCGCCAAGAATCAATCCCGCAGCTCCTTGCCCGTGAGCTCCATGAAGACGTCGCCCAGGTTCGGGCGGAACAATCGAAACTGACGAACGATATTCGCCTCCTCGGCGACGAGCGGGATGAGAAGCGCAAGCACTTTCTCCGCGTCCGTGGTTCGAATACGGTACGAGCTTTCACCGTTCGGCACGGCATTCCATTCGGACAAAGAGGCAGCGAGCTTCCCTTTTGGCTCACAGGCGAGCTCGAGCTCGATCGTACGCGAACCGCCGAGCTCGTCCACCAACTGGTCCACGGTGCCTTCGGCAACACAGGAACCCTCGTCGAGGATGGCGAGGCGGCTGCAAAGTCGCTCTGCCTCATCCATATAGTGCGTGCTGAGCACGAGGGCGAGCCCTTCAGCCGCGAGCCCTTGCATCGCTTCGTAGATTCGCTCGCGCGATTGTGGATCGACGCCCACGGTAGGCTCGTCGAGAAGAACGACCTGGGGCCGGTGCACGAGGCCGCAGACGAGATTGAGCCGGCGTTTCATTCCTTCGGAGAACACCGTAACCCGTTCGTGACGGCGGGCGCCGAGCCCGGCAAGATCGAGCAGCTCGTCCACCCGCTTCTCGAGCTCGCGTCCCACGACTCCGTAGACTCCTCCGAAGAAGCGCAAGTTCTCTTCGGCGGTCAGCGGAGGATAGAGCGCGATCTTCTGCGGGACGAGTCCGAGAGCTCCACCCGTGATTCGAACGGTTCCTCCGGACTTCGGAACCACGCCCGCGGTCATGCCGAGCGTGGTGGTCTTCCCCGCCCCGTTCGGACCCAGAACCCCGAAGATCTCGCCTCGATGAACGGTGAAAGAGACCCTGCGCACCGCCTCGCGGTCCCCGTAGACCTTCCTGAGATCGGAAACTACGAGGACGGCTTCCGAAGGCAAAGGCTAGAGCAAGCTCTTTACGGCGCGGACGACAGCTTCTGCCGTGATTCCCAATTTTTGAAGATTCGTATCCCCGGGAGCGGAGGCGCCGAAGCGGTCGATTCCGATTGCGATACCGTCCGGCCCGACGAATCGGCTCCAGCCGAAGCCTGCGGCCGCCTCCACGGAGACGCGTGCTCTCACCGAGCTTGGAAGGACTTCCTCTCGATACTCCGCCGACTCGGCTTCGAAAAGCTCCCAGCATGGCATCGATACGATTCGTACGCGAACGCCCTCTCGTTCGAGTTCTGCCTCGGCTGTGAGCGCCACCTCCACCTCGGATCCCGTCGCGATCACGATCGCTTGGGGCGGGCCGCCCTCGGGACTCGAGAGGACGTAACCCCCTCGCCAAAGTCCCGACGCCGCGCTCCTTCGGCCGCGATCGATCTCCATGACTTTCTGCCGGGTCAGCACGAGAGCCGTCGGACCCTCGGTTCTCTCCATCGCGTATCGCCACGCTTCACTCGTCTCGCTCCCGTCCGCGGGGCGAATCACGTGAAGGTTCGGCATGGCTCTCAGCGACGCCAGATGCTCGACGGGCTGATGCGTCGGTCCGTCCTCTCCGACGCCGACCGAATCGTGCGTCCACACGTAGATCGTAGGTAGACCGCTGAGCGCGGCCAGTCGCACCGCGGGGCGCATGTAGTCCGAGAAAACGAAGAACGTCGAGGCGTAAGGACGAAGCCCGCCGTGGTAGGCGAACCCGTTTACGATCGCGCCCATCGCGTGCTCGCGAACGCCAAAGTGGATGTTTCTCCCGGCGCCGGTCTGCCCGTCGAAGGAGCCCTCGTTGTCGAGCGCCGTCTTTGTGGACGAAGATAGGTCGGCATCGCCCCCGATGAGCTCTGGGACGCTTTCGGCGATCGCATTCAGCACTTTGCCCGAGGCCTCCCGGGTGGCCATTTTCTTGCCCGCCTCGAAGGTGGGAATTCCCTGGTCCCAACCGGAGGGCAGCTCGCCCCGAAAACGCCTTTCCCACTCAATCGCCAGATCCGGGTAAGCCCTCTGGTAGGACTCGAATCGCTCGCCCCACTCACGGGACCAACGAGCCCCCTTTTCCCGAGCCAGACGAAAATGCGCCTTGACGTCGTCGGGAACGTAGAACTCCTTGCCCGGATCCCAGCCGAGCACCTTCTTCGTTGCGGCGACCTCTTCGACGCCGAGCGGCGCTCCGTGAGCCGCCGATTTTCCCTGTTTGGCGGGCGAGCCGTAACCGATGGTCGTGTGCACGATGATGAGCGAAGGCCGCGACGTTTCCTGTCGAGCTTCCAGGATGGCGGAATCGATGGCGTCGATGTCGTGATCTCCGTCGTCGATCGCGAGCACTTGCCAGCCGTAGGCTTCGAAACGCTTCTTCACGTCCTCGCGCGAGAAGCTCCACGAGGCAGGTCCGTCTAGGGTGACATCGTTCGCGTCGTAGAGGAAGACGATCTTGCCGAGCTCCAGCTGTCCCGCAATGGACGCCGCCTCGGCAGCCACTCCTTCCATGAGGTCCCCGTCGGAAACGAGAGCGTATGTATGGTGGTCGACGACGACGTGACCGGGCCGATTGAAACGATGAGCGAGAGCGCGCTCGGCCATCGCCATTCCTACCGCGTTACCGAATCCCTGGCCCAGCGGTCCCGTGGTGGCCTCCACCCCAGCGGTCACGAACGACTCGGGATGACCGGGAGTTCGACTCCCCCACTGCCGGAAGTCTTTCAGATCCTCGAGTGTCAGGTCATAGCCCGTGAGATAGAGAAGCGCGTAGAGAAGCATGGAGCCGTGCCCCGCGGAGAGCACGAAACGGTCGCGGTCGGGCCACCTGGGGCTTCCCGGGTCGTGCCGCAAATGGTTCTGCCACAGAACGTAGCCCATCGGCGCGGCACCTAGGGGCAGTCCGGGATGGCCAGAGTCGGCCTTCTGCACGGCATCAATTGCCAGCGTGCGGATGGTGTTGATGCAGAGCTGATCGATTCGAACGGCCGTGGTCATGGATGCGGAGAATACCAGGACGGCGAGACCCACACAATACAGGAGGATCGAAGCGTTAACTCCTTAACACTCCGTGGCTCGCCACCCCGCTACTCTATGGCCAGACGAGGAGGTGTGTCGATGGCGAGCTTCGTTGGGAGCCAAACGAGCTCGGGCGTCGAGATTCCGAGGAGCGGGATCCACAAAGACGCTGCATCGACGGAGGCGATGCCGAGCCAGCTCGACCTGGGATTACCTTCGTCCGAGACCGCCGAGCTGCTAAAGCGAGGCACTCAGGTTCGCATCGGAAGACAGCGGATACTTTTCGGCGAAGGCGAGAGCGTCGACCGGCTGTTCGTCGTCGAATCGGGGAGCTTCAAACGCGTGCGGCAATCTCGCGACGGCAGGGAGCTCATCCTTTCGCTCGTCGGGGTCGGAGATCTTTTTGGAGCCATCGCTTCGCCGATCGTTGCCACGAACCAGGTGCAGGCGCTCCAGGACTCGATATGTTTCTCGATCCCGGTCACCGCCGTACATCGAGCCATCGAACACCATCCGCCCCTTGCCGTCCGGTTGCTCGGCCTGATGCATGCCCGGCAACGCGAGGCGGAGGCGACAGCCGCTCGATTTGCGCTCGAGACCGTGCCACAAAGACTTGCCCACTTGATTTTGACCATATCGGACCCGCGCTCGGGCGAGCTGCGGTTTCCGCTCAATCAAACGGAGATCGCGAACGTCATAGGAAGCAGCCGCGAGACCGTGTGCTCGATCCTAAATCGCCTGCGCCGTGATGGAATCTTGGCCCTTTCGCGCGGGCGGATCCGAATTCTCGAGCGGCAGCACCTCGCGGACACCGTTTGAAGCGACGGAGACGGTTCTCTACTCCCGAGTCTCCCGTTCGCGTTGTCAGCGCCTGAATCGCATCCGGTTTCCGCTGGGGAAATGGATCGTCATCACATCCTCCCCAAGCTCGACGCGGCAGGGTTCGCGCGCCGCCTCATTCGAGCCAGCGATGGACATTCGAAGCGGTGCTTCGGCGAGGCTCGCGAAAGCCTCACCCGCCGAGAGGTGGTAGTGGTGAGTGAACTCGAGGCGATCCTCCTCGAGGCGGTACGTGCCACCCTCCGCCGAGCCCCGCCGCGGCTGGCCTTCATCGTCGGTTACGAAAAACAGCACCATCCAGTCCGTCTCGGAAAAAAAGATACGACCGTCGACCGGGAGCTCGGCACCGTCCTCGAGCACGTAAAGCTCCGGACGCCAGGCTCCCTGGATTGGCTGGGCCGCTGCCGACAACGCGGACGCGACAAAAAGAATCATGAACGTCATATTGGTCCTTTCCGCTCCCATCGGACACGGAACATATTGAGTTATCCTTGGGGGTGTTGTCGAGCCCGTCGGGACAGGTCGGCGAGGCGCTCATCCGCGAAGCCAAGCACCACCTTCTCGTCGTCTCGTGGCCTCGTCTGCAGAAGGCCGTCGCGACCCTCGAGCCGGGTCAACTTTGGCACCGAGCCAACGAGAACACGAACAGCGTCGGGAATCTCCTTCTTCACTTGACGGGCAACCTTCGACAGTGGGTCGTGTCGGGTCTGGGAGGCGCCAAAGATGAACGCATCCGCTCTCGCGAGTTCTCCGAGCGAGGCCCTCTCCCCAGCTCGGTGGTGATGGCGCGCCTGGAGAAGACCCTTCACGAAGCCGTCGCCGTTATCGACCGACTCGATCCGGAGCAGCTCCTGGTCACGCGCCGAATCCAGGGCGCGGAGGTGACGGGTTTACAGGCCCTGGTGCATGTCGTGGAGCACTTCTCCTACCACGTCGGCCAAATCGCTCACATCGTCAAGTCTTCCGAGAACGTCGACCTGGGTTACTACGCGGGCCGTGACCTCGACCAGCGGAACGCCTGATCGGGTCCGGGTGTGGAGGACGGGTCCGCCACGGCACCGAGCGCCAAGTGGGTGTGCCGAAGCAACCGGTTGTCCCAATAACCCGTCTTATTATGAAGGAGGGCTGCGCAGCCTCATGCGACTGCCAAGGTGAAGCCGGGAGGGACTGAGGAGGGTCATGGCGCCAAACCGCACAACGGACGAGGGTTTGTCCCTCCGTTCGCGTATGGGACCGAGGATCCCAAAAGCGAACACGAGCTCCCGAGGAAAAGAGCTCAGCAGGTCGGCCAAATCGTTAAGACGAGGTAATTTGCAGGAAAGCGGTTTTTGTGGAACAAATGGCACACGGTTTGCGCATATGTTAGTCGAGAGAGGGGGTTCGTAGGTCTTGGACATAAAACGGGAAGGTGTCGTCAGAAAGAAGCGAATCCGAGCGGCCATCATCACCGGCGTAGTTCTCGCCGGGATCGCCGCGATCAGCTTCGGACTGTCGCGCCTCGAGCCCGCTGCCCCCAGCGTCAACCGCGCCACCGTCTGGACGGACGTTGTAGAGCGAGGCGAGATGATTCGCCAGGTTCGCGGTCCGGGAACGCTCGTCGTGGTGCCCGAGGCGATTCGGTGGGTCGCGGCGAGGACGCGCGGACGGGTGGACCGCAGAGTCCTCCTCCCGGGCATTGAGGTCACGCCGGACACGGTGATTATCGAGCTCAGTAACCCCGAGCTCGAACAGGAGCTCCGTGACGCGGAGTTTCAGCTTCGGGCGCAGGAAGCCGAGCTCGCCGACCTCAGGGTCCGGCTCGAAAGCCAGCTGCTGAACCAGCGGGCTGCGGCCGCCACGGTCGCCTCGGAGTACAACCAGGCCCGGCTCCAGGCCGAGGCCGACGAGAGGCTTTTCGCCGAGAACCTCATCGGCGAGCTCATCCAGAAGCGTTCACGTGTCAGGGCGGACGAGCTCGAGACTCGCAACGAGCTCGAGCAGCAACGACTTCAGATTGCCACCGCTTCCGTGCAGGCACAGCTCGCCGCCAAACAGGCCACCGTCGAGCAATTTCGCGCTCTCTACCAGCTACGGCGAAGCCAGAAAGAAGCGCTGACGGTGCGTGCTGGCATCGAGGGCGTCCTGCAGGAGCTTGCCGTGGAGGTAGGCCAGGAGGTCACTCCGGGCGCCAACCTCGCACGTGTGGCCCAGCCCGACAAGCTCAAGGCTCAGCTTCGTATCGCCGAGACCCAGGCCCGGGACATCGAGGTCGACCAGAAAGCGATCATCGACACCCGGAATGGGCTCATCAGCGGCCGGGTCATGCGGATCGATCCCGCCGTTCGAGAGGGCACGGTCACCGTCGACGTCCAGCTCGTGGGGGAGCTTCCGAAGGGCGCTCGCCCTGATTTGAGCGTCGATGGGACCATCGAGCTCGAGCGCCTGGCGGACGTCTTGTACGTCGGGCGTCCCGCCTACGGCCAGGCGGAGAGCACGATCGGACTATTCAAGCTCCTCGACGACGGAGCGACCGCCGTCCGCACGCAAGTGCGACTGGGGAGAAGCTCGGTGAACACCATCGAGGTCATCGGCGGATTGACCGAAGGAGACGAAGTCATCTTGTCCGACACCTCCGCATGGGACGCCTACGATCGGATTCGATTGAACTAATAACCAAGCCAAGGAAGGAAGCGAAAAATGGCAGAAGAGTCCCCGGCCCTCATTCACCTGGAAGGAGTGACGAAGATCTTCTACACCGACGAGGTCGAGACGCACGCGCTCGCGGGCATCCACCTCGACATCAACAAGGGAGAGTATGTCTCGATCAACGGGCCTTCGGGCTGCGGAAAGTCGACTCTGCTCTCCATTCTCGGGCTCTTGGACACACCGACCGATGGCACGTACATCTTGAACGGCCAGTCGGTGGCGAATCTGAACCTCTCGCAGCGGGCTCGGATCCGGAATCGTGAAGTCGGCTTCATCTTCCAGGCGTTCAATCTCATCGGCGACCTCAACGTGTACGAGAACGTCGAGCTGCCTCTCACCTACCGCGGAATGCCATCGGCGGAGCGGAAGAAGCGGGTGAATGATGCGCTCGAAAGAGTCGGCATGGCGCATCGAATGAAGCACTTCCCGTCGCAACTGTCGGGTGGTCAGCAGCAGCGTGTCGCCGTAGCACGGGCCGTGGTGGGCGAGCCTTCCATCCTCCTCGCCGACGAGCCAACGGGTAACCTCGACTCGACGAATGGCGAAGCGGTCATGGATCTCCTTCGCGAGCTCCATCAGGGCGGTGCGACCATCTGCATGGTGACCCACGATCCGCGCTACGCGCAGTACGCCGAACGGACGGTGTCGCTGTTCGACGGGCGGATCGTCGAAGAAAAAGTGGAAGTCGCCTGACTTGATCGGGACCCTCCTTCAAGATATTCGCTTCAGCGTGCGCGGGCTTCTGAAGAAGCCCGCGTTCACTTTGGTGGCGATCCTTTCGCTCGCTCTTGGGATTGGCGCGAACACGACCATCTTCACGCTGATCAACACGGTGCTCTTGAACCCTCTTCCGGTCGACGACCCCTCGTCCCTCTATGCCGTCTTCACCCAGGACGAGGCCAACGCCGCCGCCGGTCTCACCCAGGTGTCGTTCCCAAATTACGAGGACTTGCGCGACCAGAACGAAGCTTTCGAAGCTCTCGCCGCCTATGGCTTCCCGTTTCCCACGGCGATGCTCGTGGGCGACGAGCCGGAGCAGGTTTTCACGGAGATCGTCAGCGGAAACTATTTCCGGGTTCTGAGCATCGAGCCGGCGATCGGCCGCTTCATCCTGCCCGAGGAAGATCGCGTCGAGGGGGCGAGCCCCGTGGCCGTCCTGAGCTATGGCCTCTGGACGAGACGATTCGGACAGGATCCGTCGGTGATTCACCGTCCCATCACCATCAACGGCGTGACTTACGACGTCGTGGGCGTGGCGCCCGAGGGCTTCAAGGGGGTGAATGCCCTGTTCAGCCCAGACGTGTGGGTCCCGATGATGATGTACCGAGAGATCCTGCCCGCACAGTTCCACGAATGGTTCGAGGATCGGCGGGCTCTGTTACTAAACGTCTTCGGACGCCTCCCCTCTGGGACGGCGCCCGACGAGGCTCAAGCGCATTTGAAGACGATCGCCGCGTCGCTCGAAGCCGAATATCCCGAGCCCAACAAAGGGCGAACGATCGAGATCAGACCTCTGACCGAGGCGACGATCTTCCCCGGGTTTCGCGGGACGCTGGTCGGTGGCGGCGTCGTCTTGATGAGCGTCGTCGGCCTGGTGCTTCTGATCGCCTGTTTCAACGTGGCCAATCTCCTGCTATCTCAAGCGTCGAGCCGCCGAAAGGAGATCGCTGTTCGTCTTTCGTTGGGCGCCGGCCGATCGCGACTCATGCGTCAGCTCTTGTCGGAGAGCCTCATTCTCGGTCTGTTGGGAGGTGCGCTCGGGCTCCTCGTTGCCTTCTGGGGGAAGGACTTGATCTGGTCCACGCGCCCGCCTTTTCTCGCGCAGAACGTGGTCGAGCTGGCGCTCGATGGACGGGTTCTGCTCTTCACGCTCGGCGTTTCTCTGCTGACCGGCGTGCTCTTCGGTCTCATTCCCGCGATCCAGGGATCGAGAGCTCCCGTGGTCGACGCCTTGAAAGAGGAGACGCGTACCGCCGGCCGCTCGCGTGGCCGATTGAGCCTCCGCAACAGCCTCGTCGTCGCGCAAGTCGCCTTGTCGATCATCTCGCTCGTCGTGGCCGGGCTGTTTCTACGGAGCCTGGAGACGGCCCATCGGCTCGACCCCGGCTTCGAGACGGAGAAGCTCGCGGTGATGACGGTGAACCTGGGGCAAGCCGGCTACGATGAACCTCAAGGTCGCGCATTCTACGATTCCATCCTCACCCGGCTTCGAGCCGAGCCTGAGTTTTCGTCGGCCGCCTGGGCGACCAATCTGCCGCTTTTCGGAGGATTCCAGCGGAGCGTGTTTCTCGAAGGGCAGCCCGAGGACGAGGGTGGGATCCTGGTGCTCACCAATCAGGTCGATGACGGTTTCTTCGCGACGTCGGGGACGCCCCTTCTCCGAGGCCGAGACTTCACGCCCGCGGACCGGGAAGACTCGCCGCCAGTCGCCGTCATCAACGAGCAGATGGCTCGAGACTTCTGGCCCGATTCGGAGCCCATCGGAAAGAGATTTCGCTTCTACGGCGAAGACTTTTTTCACGAGGTCGTCGGCATCGCGGCTACCGCAAAGTACGTGACCCTAGGCGAGGACCCGCAATCGGCGGTGTATCTCCCCCGGCGGCAAAGCTACGCGGACTCGATGGTCCTCCATTTGCGCTCCGAGGGCGACCCGTCCGCTGCCCTCGCTCTGGCGCGGGAGCGGCTCCGCGAGGCGGATCGCCGCGTTCCGGTCACGAACAGCTGGACCATTTCCGAAGTGATCGACCAGTCGCTCTGGGCACCAAAGCTCGGGGCGATCCTGTTCGCTTGCATGGGAGGTCTCGCTCTCGCCCTCGCCTCCATCGGACTCTACGGGGTGATGGCCTATCACGTCAGTCAGCGCAATCAAGAGATCGGACTACGAATGGCGCTCGGCGCCGGCCAGAAAGATGTTCTGGGCATGGTGATGAGGCAGGCGATGACGCTCGTCGGAGTCGGGTGTATCATCGGCCTGGCTCTCGCGCTCAGCGCCTCGAGCCTGGTATCCACTCTTCTGTTCGGTAGCGCCCGAGACCCGCTCACGTTCGCGGGCGTTCCGCTCGTTCTGGCGACGGTCGCGTTCGTGGCGAGCCTCCTTCCGGCGATACGCGCGAGCCGAGTCGACCCCCTGGTCGCCCTTCGTCATCAGTAGCCTCGCCGTCGAATAAAAGCTCGCGCGAGCAGAATGGGAGTCTTTGTCCTCCCACGTCTCCTTACCGGTTTCTCGAATGGTAAGGTTACATGAGCTACGATCGAACCCATGAGAGTGATCACGGTGACGGCTAAACGTCAGGCGACCCTACCAGTGGAGCTATGCGAGGAGCTAGGCATCGAGCCGGGGGACAAGCTTCAGCTCGAAAGGCTTCCGCTCGGGGGAGAGATCGTCTGGGTATTGAGAGTGCGGGATCGCGACTGGTCCTGGTTGGGTGCCGCGAAGAGATACGCCGAGGGCAAGTCTCACCGTTGGGACCACATCGAAAGAACGATTGGTGAGGCCATCGGCCGTGGCAGTCGTAGGCCTTGACACATCCGTGGTCGTTCGCCTCCTGACCGGCCTTCCAGAAAAGCAGTCATCGACGGCGAAACAGCGCCTCGAGCGCGCTCTGAACGACGGCGACACCGTGCTGGTAACGGACCTTGCCATCGCGGAGGCGTACCACGCGCTTCACTACCATTACGATGTGCCGAAGCTCGAGGCAAGGAATCTTCTGCTGCGTTTCGTCACGAGTGGGGTGGTCGTCCTCGACCCGGAGAGCTCGGTAGCCGCGCTGTCCGAGACGGCTGGCAGCGGCGATTGTCGATCGGCTCATCCATGCCCGTCATCGCGCTCTGGACGGCATCACGCTGACCTTCGAGCGCCGCCAGGCGCGACTCAGGGGCGCCGAGCGCCTCGAGACCGGCTGAAGGGCGAAACCAGCGCCAGCGTCGTACATGAGCACCTGGCTTTTTGCCCGGGCGCGACAACGCCAGTAGTCACAACCGACGGCCCGATGCAGGCCAACCGTCACAAGGCCCAACAAGTGCCAAATCGGTCACCATCGCCAATGCAAGGTGCGTGGCTCTGCCGCTCGTTCTGGGCTCTCGAGAGATCGGGTAAGCCGCTCGGCAAGCTCGTCGGCGATCGAATCTCGTTTCTCGAACGGCCAAGTGTGCCGCTCGGCCCACAGCCCCTGCTCGTCGCCGGAACGAAACAGGTAGAAGTCGATCTCGATTCGATCTTCGATCCGGTCCAGGCTTCCGGTGACGACGTAGGTCGCGTCGAGCTCGGTGGCGACCCGGGCGATACCGCCTTCGAGATCCTTGAACATCAAGCTCTTCCGGGCGGGAACGACCGTGATCCGTTCGCGTCTCTCCAGCGAGGCGACGAGCGTCTCGGCGATCGTCGAAGCGAGCACTTCGAGCTCCGGATCTCCGCTACGGTTGTCGAAGGGCAGCACCGCAACGGTCTCGAGCGCGTCCGGTGAATGGGGCTTCAACCGCAGCCGCGGTGCGAACCGGTTGGCCACGACCGCCAGGATGGCGCCGACCGCGAGCAAAGCAATGACGACGGCTCGGCCCTGCATGTTCGAGCGATTATAATGTCGGCATGAAGAGCTTGGTGCTGGTCAAGCAGGTTCCCGACGCCAACTCGGTTTTTCGAATCAACGCCGAAGGAACGTGGATCGACGAATCCAACCTTTCGTTCGCCATGAACGAATACGACCGCTACGCTCTCGAAGAGCTGTTGAAGCTCAAGGATGCGGGCAAGCTGGAGGAAGTCGTCGCCCTCACCGTGGGTCAGAAGGAAGCGGGCTCCGTGCTGAGAACGTGCCTCGCGATGGGAGCGGATCGTGCGATTCACGTGAAGCACGATGCCCCGTCGAAAGTGGATCCACTGAGCATCGCCCGCATCATCGTGGCGGCGACCCGCGACGAGGGCTTCTCGCTGATCCTGGCGGGGCTGCAGGCCGACGACGACAATCACACTCAGATTGGGGGCCTCGTCGCCGGCCTTCTCGACTGGCCTTCCGCGACCGCGGTCATGGCTCTCGAATTGAGGGAAGGGGGAACGCTTCGGGTCGAGCGCGAGCTCGAGAACAACGAGCTCCAGGTGATCGACTTGACGCTTCCCGCCGTTCTGAGCGTGCAAACGGGAATCAACTCACCTCGCTACGCTACTTTGAAGGGCATCATGGGGGCCAAGAAGAAGCCGGTGACAAACCTCACCGCCACCGACCTGGGAGTTGAGGCAACGCTCGGTATCCGATCGGTCTCGCTCTCCTCGCCCCCGACGGGCAAAGGTGCCGACGTACTCTCCGGCTCGCCCGACGAGGTCGCGGCACAGCTCGTGGCCCGCATTCGGGAGAAGACCGGGGTTCTCTGAGATGGAAACGAAGATCGTCGTACTCGCGGAACACGATGGCAAGGTTTCAAGGGAGATTTCTCTCGAGCTTCTCGGCCTAGCCCGGCGGATAAACGAAGGAGGCGAGGTCAAGGCCCTTCTCCTGGGAAATGGCATCGAGTCCGTTGCCGAGGAGCTTGCTTCGCGCGGAGCTGCGGAGGTGATCTACGTCGAAGGCGAGGCCGTCGAGAACTACAACGTCGACGCCTATCGCAAGTCCATCGAGCCCATCCTGAACGATGAGACACCAGACCTCGTCTTGATCGGCCACACTCCGAACGGCTGGGACGTCGCCGCTCCCCTGGCCGCACGCCTCGGGGTTCCACTGGTGACGGGCTGCGCGCAGGTCACGATGTCGGAAGGAAGGGCGCTCCTAACCAGAAAGGCCTTCAACGGCAAGTTCGTCCACCAGGTCGAGGTCACGGGCGCTCGCCCCCTGATGGCGACCGTGGACAAGGGCGCGTCGGCGCCCTTCGAGGGGAAGAGCTCGGGAACGGTAAGAAAGATCGAATCCCCGTTGAGCATCGAGGAACTGAGAGCATCGTACATCGAGACCAGAACCGGCGAATCAGGCGGGCTCGATCTGAGGGAAGCCGATGTCATCGTCTCGGCGGGCCGCGGAGTCGGCGGCCCCGACAAGCTCGGCGTTGTGCGCGAGCTGGCCGAGGCCCTCGGGGGTCAGCTCGGCGCTTCCCGCGCCGTGACCGACGCGGGCTGGCTGCCGCACGAACACCAGATTGGCTCGAGTGGGGTTTCGGTCAGTCCCAAGCTCTATGTGGCTTGCGGCATCTCGGGAGCAATTCAGCATGTGGTTGGAATGAAAGGCTCCGGCTACATCGTGGCGATCAACAAGGATCCGGACGCCCCGATATTCGGTGTCGCCCACGTCGGCGTGGTGGGGGATCTCTTCGAGATCGCGCCGGCGCTCACCAAGGCGCTGAGAGAAGCGAAGGGAAAATAGGCGGAGCCTCTCTAGCCAGCTTTCGTTCTCGCGGACTCGCTCTCCTCGGAAGCGGACCGGCCGGTCAAGCGGTAGTCGGGGTCCAGGGCCTGAATCTGTTCGTATATCCGCTGAACCCTTTGATGCAGTCCTTCCTTCTCATAGAGCTTTGCGAGTGATACGAGATAACGGGGCTCCCAAGGCTTCAGGTTTTGCGCGATCTTGAGGTTTTTCTCCGCATCCTGTCGCCAGCGAGGGTTCTCGGCGAGCGCTTGCCCGAGGAGATGAAAGCGCTCCGGGTCCGTGCCGTCCGACTCCTCGATCGACGCACGTAGGAGCTCGATGGCCCGCCAGTAGTCCTGCTCGTGCAAGGCGCGTTTGGCCCGTTTCAAGAGCCGATCGGACTCGTCGGAGTCACGGGGCCGGTTCCATTCCCTCGATGCGCGTGGCGGCGGTGCGATGATTTCCCACTGCTCCTTGGTCTCCTGGTACTGATCTTCTCGCTCGATGAGCCCCCGGTAAGCCTGTGCCGACGACGTCGAGGATAGCGTGACGAAAGCTTCCTCGAGACGAGCGCGCACGAAGGATAGCTTCTCTTGCAGATCCGTATCGAGAACGTGCTGGAACCTCTCTGGTGCGAAACGCTGGGTCTGCGCGCGGTAGGCGCGGTCGATCTGCGGGTAGCTCGCACCATGCTCCAGGCCGAGGACTTGCCAGTGGTTCTGGCACTGTATGCTGCTATAGACCTCGATCAGCTCCTTTTCTCGGGGCTCGACGCTCTCGAAATGGACTGGAAATTTGGGACCCTCTTCGACGACGGCTTGCGCGCTCGGTCGTTTTTCTTCGATGGTCAGGATTCCGGACTGCTGGAGCGCCACGAGGATTCGGAGTGTCTCGTCCTCGGCAAGCGGCGAAAGGTGGAGAATCTCCTCTACCGTGTGCTTCGAATCGACCGAGTCCAGGACTCGTGCTTCCGCTTCGGAGAGCCTCATCGTGCGACCGATGCGCTCAGCGTCGGGGCTTCGCGCCAGGACGTAGTCGTCGACGAGGACGTTCTCGCGGTAGAGACCAATCTCCGGAAGTCGTTTCACCGCCTCGAGAAAGATCTCCCCGACCGAAACCGGCGAGAGTGTTACCGCCTCGATGGCCACCTTGTCCGAGAAAAGGAGCCTCGTCGGTGTGGAGAACAGGATCGCTGCTCCAATCTCGACAATTTGCGCGCGAACCGCGATCTCGATCTCTCCCCCTCCGAGATAGCCGAGCTCCACGAGGATGCCGCCCAGCATTCGGCCCGACCGGATGAAGCGGGTGGCCTCCTCGAGCTGAGCCCTGGTGATACGGCCCATGCGCACGATGACCTCACCGAGACGTTCGTCCACGAGGCTGGATTTGGCTCCAACGATCTGACCGTTTTCGAAGAACACCAGCCGTTTGGCATCGCGGGTCTCGCAGATCAACGCGCCGTTTCTCAGTCCCTCGAAGGCGCTCCGCATCGCCCGGGCCGCACGAGTATTGAAGGAATCCGTCATCACATAATCTTGTAGCAAGGCCCGGGCCAGATTCGTTTCGCGAACACTGCTTACAAGTACCGTGTTTGTGTATAGTTAGCGACCACGATTGGCCCTTCCGCTGTCAATGCGTGGGGGAAGGCCCGCACCGCATCGCGACCGAAACGCCGCGGTTAGGCGGACCAGGATGCGATCGAACGGGGAACGACCCTGATGAGAGGCCGTTCGCCGATTCGAGAGTTCTCGTACTGCGGGTACTTGCGCCGAAGCAAGCGAATCGCTTCGGCATGCTCTTTCGCGAAGCGATCCGGCGGTGAGATCACCTCGGCTACACCACGGATGAGCACCCAGCGCAGCTCGGACCAATCTCGCGAGTAATGGTCGAGGAGCAGGCAGACGTTGGGATTGACTTCGATGTTGCGCAATCTTTTCAGCCGGCCCCACGACGTGTTCTTCTTCTTGTCGTCGATCGGCGAATAGAAGCGGCCTTCGGTGAAGACGAAGCAAACGGGGACCAGGCTCGGCCGTCCCTCTCCGTCGGCGGTGGCGAGCCGGGCGACGCCCTGCTTCCGGATGAACGCTTCGATCTCCGGCTCGATCGAAGGGATGCCTATAATGTCGTCGTCATGCGCCATGTTTCTATCGCCTGCGTCATTGTACTCGTCCTCGGCTCGAAGCCGCTCCATGCCCAGACCGGTCTCGACCTCATGGACGTCGACATCATGTTCGTGGGGGCCCATCCCGATGACGACACTGCGGTCCTCGCCACTTTCGCGCGGTACCTGCTCGACGAAGGATTCCGGGGGACGGTCGTCACCGCCACCGGCGGGGACGGGGGTGGCAACGCCATCGGCCCCGAGGCCGGGCGGGCATTGGCGCTCATCCGCAAGGAAGAAGAAAGGCGGGCGCTAGCGCTCGTCGGCGTCGAGTCGCCTTCCTTCCTCGCGCTGACCGACTTCTATTTCACGCTCTCGGCCGAAGAGGCGTCCCGGCGATGGGGCGAATCCTTCGTTTGCGATATCGTGCGCCACGTCCGTCTCGAGCGGCCCGAGGTCATCGTTACGATGTGGCCCGGTCCGGGAACACACGGTCAGCACCAGATGGCGGCGCGCGCAGCGACGATCGCCTACGCCAAAGCCGGTGATGCCGGCTTTTGCAGCGAGCACATTCAGGACGAGCACCTCGCGCCTTTCGAGCCGCTCAAGCTGTACTACGCCAATCGTGATGCGCCGACGACGGTCGCAATCCCGAGCTCGGATTTCTCGCGAGCGAGCAACAGGTCCTTTGCGGAAATCGCCGCGCTCGCCACATCGCAATATCGCTCGCAGGGCTTCGATCGCTTCGCTCGGATTCCCGTGGAGGAGCCGCGGCCGCAGCGATTCATGCTCGTTCGGTCGCGCGTCCCCGTCGGCGAGTCCGAACGTCACTTGCTGGAGGGGGCACTCGTTGCCGTCGGCTCGTCGCCCGCGGGGGTGCGCTTTGCGCTGGAGCCAGAGGCGTTCTCGACGGGCATCGGCCAGCCGCTCTTCGTAGCGGTCAGGCTCGAGGACGCTCGGGGCGAGCCGATCGACAACGCCGTCGTGACGTTCCAGCCACTCGCGGGTTGGTCGGTGGAACCGGCGGAAGGCGGGGCTCTCGTGACGCCGACGGACTCTGCCGCGCTCGACGTGAACGCGCGTTTGTTCGCGACGTATCGAACGGAGCACGACGGCCGTAAGATCGAGGGAAGCAACTTCACCTGGCTCAGGGCTCGGGCTCCGATCCGCGCGGAGTTCGTTCCGCTCTACGACATCGCCTCATATCGTGATTTCGCGAGGGAGACACGGACCGAATGGGTGATCGAGACTCTCCCGACGCGGGTACCGCTCGCCATCGGCCGGGTGAACGACGTGAGGGTGACCGTGTCGAACACCTCGGGCCAGTCCCAAAAAGGCACGGTAACGCTCGACCTTCCCGAAGGAGTCGTCCTCCGGAGCGGCGCGGAGTTCGTTGTCCCGGCTAGCGGAGAAGTGGAGCTTCGACTCGAGCTCGCGGTCGACGAGCGGGTTCTCCCGGAAGGCCGTCACTCGGCCAAGGTACCCCTGCGCGTCACGACCGAGGTAGAAGGACGCTCGAGCTCGGACTCCGCGGATGTCTACGCTCTACCCGTGCTCGAAATCCCGCAAATCCCTTCACCACCTCGAATCGATGGGGACCTCGAGGACATGAAGGGCTGGCCCGGAAGCGATATCTCGCCGCAGGACCTGTGGTGGCGACGCGAGCCCGACGGTGCCACCGATTCGAGCGCAAGCTTCCACCTCGCCTATGATGGAGACTACCTCTACGTCGGCGCGCGAGTCCTCGATGACGTCGTCGTCTGCAACATCGCCCCCGACGACATCAAGGCGCAGCTGCGCTCTGACGCCATTGGAATCACCATCGACCCTTCCGGCACCAGCCAGGACACGGCGACCGTTCTCCAGGCGGCGGCGTTTCCCTGCACCACCGAGGGATTCGGAGCCCGGGGCTTCCGCGATGCCGACGCGAATCAGGGCCCCATGGAGCAAACGGCACCCGGCATGGAGGTTGCTTCGCGGAGGAGCGACGATGGGTACACGTTCGAAGCGAGGATCCCCTGGAGCGCGATGCCTCATCAACCCGGGCCGGGGGACGAGATCGGGCTCAACGTCGTCATCTACGATGGCGATGACGCCGACGCACGCGTCGGCGCCAACGTCTCCGAAAGCGGGCTCGCCTGGGCCGCGTTCGAATGGGGTGGGAAGCAGGCTCTACCCTATCTCTGGCCAAGGGTCGTCTTGGGACGATAGACTGAAAGGGTGAAGAGAGCACTCTGGGCGTTCGTCGCCGGGACATGGCTTGCGGCCTGCGGTGGGGGCGGAAATCCCCTTCCCACCGGTCCGTCTCCGGTCAGCACGACGGTCGAGTTCACGTTTACCGCGAGTTTGTCCGGATTGGCCCTAGACTGCGCCGGGCAAACTTATCTCCTCCCGAGTTGGTGGGGCTTCGCGCCGGTGACGATGGACGCCATCTCGACGGACCAGTTCCGTCTTCTCTTCGAGCAAGTACCCATCGGACATCAGAGCGTTCGGCTCGCGGCACCCGAGGGGTGCGGCTTCGAAAGCTTGACCGCCAACGGGGTGGCTCTTCGAAGCATCGACGACGCCTTCCCGTTCACGGCCCATCCCGACGGCAGTGTCGCCCCCTGAAGCGTCCGTCTCGGTCGTGATCCCCACCCATAACCGTGGGGACGTCCTCGTTCGCGCAATCGCGTCGATTCACGCGCAGACCGTGGCCCCGGCCGAAATCATCGTCGTGGACGATGGCTCGACCGACGGGTCGGTCGAACGTATCCGAGCCCAGTTTCCGCGCGTTCGCGTCCTGAGACAGTCCAATCGCGGTGTGAGCGCCGCACGCAACGCGGGCATACGGGCATCGAGTGGAGAGCTCGTCGCCTTCCTCGATTCCGATGACGAGTGGCTTCCCCGCAAGCTCGAGCGACAGCTCGGCGCCCTGGCCGCGAGTCCGGACGCTTTTCTCTGCCACACGAACGAGATCTGGATTCGCAACGGCCGCCGGGTCAATCCGATGAAGAAGCATCGTAAGCATGGCGGGGACATCTTCGAGAAGTCGCTTCCCCTCTGCATCATCTCGCCCTCGTCCACACTCGTGAGCCGTCGCGTGATCGACACGGTCGGCTATTTCGACGAAAGCCTCCCGGCGTGCGAGGACTACGATCTCTGGCTGCGGGTCACCGCCCGTCATCCCGTTCTCTTCGTCGATGAGAATCTCATCGTGAAGTACGGGGGCCACCCCGATCAACTTTCGCGCCGGTATCCCGCGATGGATCGCTTCCGGATACGCGCGATCGAGAAGCTCCTCGCGGAGCACGTGCTCGACGAGCGAAAGCGGAAAGCGGCGGAGACAATGCTCGCCCGAAAGCAATTCATTTACAACCAGGGGGCCCTCAAGCGGGGACGGCCGCTCCTTCCGGCGTCATGATCCGCCTCGTCGTCGCCCTCGCAGCCGAGGCGAAACCCCTCATCCATCATTACGGACTATCAGCGGAGCCAGGCTCTTACCTCTGGTATCGATCCGATTGCATGTCGCTCGTCGTCTCGGGCACGGGAAAGCGTGCAGCGGCGGCGGCCACGGCCTATCTCCACGCGAAGACCGGTGAATCGCCTTTCGCCGCCTGGCTGAACTTCGGGGTAGCCGGGCACCGGTCGCGTCTCCCGGGCGATCTCGTCGTCGCACACACCGTGACGGATCGCGGCAGCGGCCAGCGGTGGTATCCCACCCGCCTCTCGGGACCTCCTCTCGAGGCAGTGGAGGTCGCAACCGTCGAACAGCCGGAAACGGTGTTCACGGACGACGCGGTCTTCGACATGGAGGCATCGGGCTTCTACTCGACCGCGCTGCGCTTCTCCACGACCGAGCTGGTTCAAACGCTGAAGCTTGTCAGCGACAATCGGACCACCTCGTTCGAACGGCTCACCGCCGCTCGCGTGCGAGACCTTTCGGCGGAGGCCCTCGAGTCCGTCGTGAGCTTCGTCGAGCATTTGCTAGGTCTTGCCGCCATTCTCAGCGCCCCGCCCCTCGACCTCGAGCCGTTCCGCGAGCGCTTCCGGTTGACGGCTACTCAGGGGCGCAAGCTGGCTCGCCTGCTCGCTCGATGGCGGATCCTCGAGCCGAACGCGGAGCGGACTCCGACTCATTTCGTTGGAGCGAGAAACGCTTCCGAATGGATCGCGCGTCTGGAAGACAGACTTCGCCGTCTCGCCTGGGAGCAACCCTTGTGACGCCCGTCGAGCTCGTGATGGCGTCGGCGGTTGTCTTTCTCGGGGCCTCTTTGCAGGGCTCGGTGGGCTTCGGCCTAGGCATGCTCGCGGCTCCGCTTCTGGTGTTGATCGACCCCGGCCTCGTTCCCGGGCCGCTCCTGGCGGTCGCGCTCGTGCTGACCACGCTCATCGCGCGTCGAGAGCGGCATGCGATCGATTTTCAGGGAATCGGCTGGGCGCTTCTCGGCCGGGTACCCGGAACGTTTGTCGGAGCCGTGACGATGCTCCTCGCGCCGGTGCGAGGAACAGCTCTGCTCGTGGGGTTCATGGTGCTCGTCGGAGTGGCGCTCGTCGGCTCCGACGTAACCCTTCCCCGCTCGCGACCGGTCCTCGTGGCCGCGGGGATCCTGTCGGGTTTCATGGGAACGACGACGTCCATAGGTGGCCCACCCGTTGCGGTGATCTATCACGATGCTCCCGGCGATCGATTGCGAGGAACGCTCTCGGGTTTCTTCATCGTCGGGCTCGTTCTTTCGCTTCTAGGACTCGGCTTTGTGGGGCGCTTCGGGATGACAGAAATCGCTTCCGCATCCTGGTTGCTCCCTGGAGTCGTCCTGGGTTTCGTCCTCTCCAATCGGCTCGCACCGGTAATGGACCGTGGCTACACGCGCAAGACCGTCCTTACCGTCTCGGCCCTGGCAGGAGCGTTGGTCATCGTCCAGACCCTCGTCACCGCCACGGGGAACGGACCATGATCGACACCATTTACGTCGAGTCAGACGTAGCCGATACGCCCAGGGCGCGAGGAATCCTTGAGAGATACCCCAGAGCAACCGTCGTTCCTGTCGAGAGCTACGGTGAGATCTTCAACCGCTCTCGACAGAGCTTCCGACTGCAGAAACGACGACCTTCGCTGATTCTCGCCCGCAAGAGGGGGAACCTGGTGATGGAAGCGCCTTATGGCATCGGGGGACGGCACAACTTCTACTTCTCGCACGTTCTGAATTGCTTGTACGACTGCCGCTATTGTTTCCTCCAGGGCATGTTCCGCTCGGCCCACTACGTGATCTTCACCAACCACGAAGAGTTTCGAGAAGCCATCCAGGACACGGCCGCGCCCTGGCCCGACGAGGACGTGTATTTCTTTTCCGGCTACGATGGCGACAGCCTCGCCCTGGATCGAATCACCGGTTTCCTCGATTCCTTCTTGCCGCTTTTCGCCTCCCGGCCTCGCCTCGTGCTCGAGCTCAGAACCAAGAGCGTCGCGATTCGCCCGCTACTGAGGCGAGAGCCCTTCGAGAATTGCATCGTGGCGTTCAGTTTCACTCCTGAAGAGATTCGAAGCCTCCTCGAAGAGGGCGTGCCCAAGGTGGCGGATCGCACCTCCGCGATGCGACGGCTCTCCGAACGCGGCTGGAAGCTGGGCCTTCGGTTCGATCCGCTGGTGCTCTATCCTCGGTATCGGGAGGGCTACCGCGAGCTATTTGGCAACGTTCTCGATGCCGTCCCGCTAGGCGCGATCCACTCCGTCGGGCTCGGTGCCTTTCGGCTGCCGAAGGATTTCTATGAGCGTATGGTGCGTCTGTACCCCGAGGAGAGGCTGTTCGCCGGCCCGCTCGAAGAGAGAGCGGGAATCGTGACGTATGCGTCGGAGCTCGAAGCAGAGATGCGAGGGTTTTGCCGTCAGGAGCTAGAACGACGGGTGCCGGCGTCGAGGCTCTTCGAGTACTGAGCCCGGTGTCCGGAAACGAGCAAACGACTGTCTGGCTCCGTACAGGATCTTTACAGAACCATCGGGTGCCCTGGCTTTAACTCGCTGAGCCAAATGAATTTATGCCAAAACCTTTCTGGCATGTGCCTTGCGTAGCAACTCAACATCATGGGAAGGGTGGGATGGTTCACGATAGCGCTGGCACTTATGCCGTACCTTTCGAGCGCGAACTTCGAGTGTCCTCCTTGTGACGAACCCGCCGTGACTCTCGGCGTCGGCGCCGTCGTCGAGCTTGCCTTGTCCACCTTGCTTCGGAAGGGTATCGGAATTCTCCTGTTCGGAGGTCTCGCGGTTGCCGCGCTTCCGTGGACGATCGCGGCTCTCGCCGTTGCCGTGATGTACTTGCCAGGCAAGCTCAAGCTCGGCTGAGCGGAGCTGAGCGCTACAACGCTCAGTAGATGCAGGCGTCGAGACGAGAAAGCGCTTCGTCCAGAACGTGCTCGGGCGCCTGCCCGATGCGCTTCGCTTTTCGGGCGCGAAAGTCGATCGATTTGACCTGCTCGACCATGACGAAGCCGGTTACCGGCTCGCCTTCGGGAATCGATACGTGGAATGGGCAGTCTCGTTGGGTACTCGTTATGGGGCAAGCGATACAGAGTCCCGTGTGCCTGTTGAAGAGGTCATGACTCACCACGAGTGCCGGACGACGTCCGCGTTGCTCGCGGCCTGACTGCGGTTCGACGGTAAGGGCAACGAAGTCCCCCCTTCGCGGAATGTACCGCGGCACCTACCAAACCTGTCGGCCAGCTGGTGAACCCCAATCCAACTCCTCGGACTTGTAACCCTTGGGGATATGCTTTACTAGGTCATGCAGGTCGTACCTCCCTCGCACGGTGGGAAAGGGTGTTACGATCAGCCTCCCCTTGCGCCCAACCACCTTGACGGTGTCCCCGATATCGATGTCAACTTCGTAAAGTAGCTCCTTGCTCAAGCGAACGCCTTGACTGTTTCCCCACTTCTGAACGTTGGTGATCATCTTTCCTCTTCCGGCTATCCGATGAATAGCCGGAGGAGATCCGATAGGTCAACGTCTGCAGTCAGGACCCGAATACATCGCGCTCGCGTCTTCGCCCAGCCGAGCCGCGAGCCTGATAGAATCTCCGCCCTTGAGGAGGAGGCATGACCTCGTATCGGACACTCGTGTTGGCACTCTCGATTCAAGCGATCACGACCGCGGCCGCAGCCAATGAGCGCGGTCCCTTCGATGGGCTCCGGTTCCGCGAGATCGGACCGGCCACGCCCGCGGGACGGATCGACGACTTCGCGGTGCTGGAGTCGAATCCCTTCGTGTTCTACGTCGCTACGGCGACGGGCGGGTTATGGAAGACCACGAACAACGGCACGACGTTCGAGACGCTCTTCGACAACGAGACGACCTCATCGATCGGGGACGTCGCCATCGCACCTCACGATCCCAATCTCGTCTGGGTGGGCACGGGCGAGAACAACAACCGCCAGAGCTCATCCTGGGGCGATGGGATCTACAAGTCGACCGATGGAGGCAAGACCTGGACGAACATGGGCCTCGCCACTTCACGTCATATCGGCCGGATCGTCATCGATCCGATGGATTCGGACGTCGTCTATGTCGCGGCGCTCGGAAGCCTGTGGGGTGCGGGCGGAGAGAGAGGCGTCTACAAGACGACCGACGGGGGAGCGAGCTTCGAGCGGGTTCTCCACGTCGACGACGATACGGGTGCCACGGAGCTCGTCATGGATCCGAGAAACCCCAAAGTGCTCTACGCGGCAACTTATCAGAGACGGCGTGCAACCTGGGGTTTCAACGGCGGCGGTTCGGGCAGCGCGATCCACAAGACGACGGACGGGGGTCGAAGCTGGAACAAGCTCACCGAGGGCCTTCCCGAAGGGCCCATGGGGCGCATCGGTCTCGACGTCTACCGCAAGAACCCCGATGTCGTCTACGCGCGAATCGAGCATCCGGAGGCGGGTGGCGTCTATCGTACCGACGACGCCGGGGCGAGCTGGTCCAAGCTGTCTTCGCTCAACCCCCGGCCGATGTACTTCAGTCAGATCCGGATCGATCCGAGCGATGATTCGCGCATCTACGTTCTCGGGACCCGGCTCCACGTCTCCGATGACGGGGGCCGGACGTTCCACGACGAGGGCGCCGCGCGCATTCACGTCGATTTTCATGCGATGTGGATCAATCCCGCGAATCCCGACCACGTCCTTCTGGGCGGCGACGGAGGTGTCGGGATCTCCTACGACGGCAGCGAGACGTACGTCTGGCTGGACAACATGCCGCTCGGCCAGTTCTATCACGTGAGCTACGACATGAACATGCCCTACTTCGTCTGCGGCGGCCTGCAAGACAACAACACCTGGTGCGGCCCGAGCCAGGTGCGAAGCCGCGACGGGATTGCCAATGACGACTGGTTCATCATCGGAGGCGGAGACGGCTTCGTCGCGCTCGCCGACCCGGAAAACCCACGAGTCCTTTACTCCGAGTCTCAGAACGGTCGCATGAACCGCGTGGATCGCGTGACCAACGAACGGCAGTCGATTCGGCCCGAGCCCGAAGAGGGCGAGCCCGAGCTTCGCTGGAACTGGGACACACCGATGTTGCTCTCGCCCCACGATCCGGCGACGATCTTCGTCACCGCCAACAAGGTATTCCGATCGGAGAATCGCGGCCACCTCTGGGCGGCCATCAGCCCGGATCTCACGACGAACGCCGATCGGGACGAGATCGAGCTGATGGGTATCCACGGCAAGGACATCACGCTTGCGAAGAACGATGGGGTCTCGGATTACTCCACGCTCGTAACTTTCGCGGAGTCGGAGATCCAGAAAGGACTCTACTGGGCGGGCTCGGACGATGGTCTCGTGCACGTCTCCGCGGATTCGGGAGTCAACTGGACCAACGTCACGAAGAACGTTCCCGGTCTGCCTGGGGGCACCTACGTATCGCGCCTGGCTCCGTCACGATTCGAGGCAAATCGTGTCTACGCGACGTTCGATGGCCACCGCCTCGACGACTTCGGAGCTCATGTCTACGTGAGCGACGATCTCGGAAAGAGCTGGCGAACGATCGCGTCGGGACTTTCCGGAGGGGAAGTCGCCCGCACCATCACCGAAGATCTGAAGAACCCTGACGTTCTCTACCTGGGAACCGAACGGGGTGTCTACGTGAGCGTGGACCGAGGGCGCGAGTGGCATCGCGTCAAGGCGAACCTCCCCACCGTGCCCATTTACGAGATCGCGCTTCACCCGCGCGAGAACGACATGATCCTCGCGACGCATGGCCGGAGCCTTTGGATTCTCGACGACCTCACACCCTTTCAGGACTACAACGAGGCGGCCTCGGCGACGGCCTACGTCTTCCCGGCGCCCGCCGCGGTGCAGCGGAATCCCGCCGGCGATCGGATGCGTGACTTCGAAGGCGATCAACAGTTCCTGGGCGAGAACCCCGGACCGGCGGGAAGGCTCACTTATCGACTTTCTGCCGACGCCGATGAGGCCGTGATCGAGATCCGGGATACGCCGGGAACGGTCGTTCGAAAGCTCGACGTCGAGAAAACGGCCGGCATCCATCACGCGGGCTGGGACCTACGCCTCGCACCGCTTCCCGAGGTGAAGGGTCAACCCGATCGAACCGGGTTTGGACCCCGATACGACAGTCCCTTCGTTTCGCCCGGAACGTACCGGGTGCATCTGGTCGTGGACGGCAAGGAAGCAGCGAGCACCGCGCTCGAAGTGAGCGGGGACCCCGACATCGCCATCAGCGGAGAGCAACGGCGCGCCTACGACGAAGCGGCGCGCCGCGCCTACGAGCTCAACCGCAAAGCCAACGAAGCCGCCAGCAGCGTCGTCGATCTTCACGAGCAATTTTCCAAAGTGAAGGACGCGCTCGCGGACCACGAGCTCGCGGAGATTACGGAATTGTCCAGCAAGGTGGAAGATTTGCGCCGGCGCTTCGGCGTGGGACGGCGTGAATCTGGGCCACCTCCGGAAGACGACGTACGCGGCGACATCTCCGGGCTGCGTCGAAGCATCCTCGGCGCGACGGCGGTTCCAACCGACGCACAGACCCGACTCATGCGAAAGCTCGAGACGGACCTCAAAACCGCAATCGGCGATCTCAACGAGACGATTGCGAAGGCCTCCGATCTGTATCGTGACCTCGCGTCCCGGGGTCTCTACCCGGTGACGCCGAAGCCTCTGGGATAGCTCGCGCTCGAATCGCAAAGCCGGCCGATTGAGCTGGGCCGGGCTCGTGTGCTAACGTCTTCTAGGTATCTAATCCCCAAGCTCATTCATAGTCGATTTTAAAGGTGCGACGGTCCGCGGTCGGATCGTCGGGGGGGCCGGTCAACGGCGTCGACGAAGGAGCAGGGCAGATGAACCCGAAACTCGCGCGGCGCACCCTCCTGGGTGCGGCCACGGCTTTCCTGGCGCTGGCACCGGGTCTTGCGTGTCTTTCCCGAGTGAGCTCAAAGAGCGCCTACACTCCCTCAACCACGGAGCGGTCCCGGTTAGCGGCCGAGAGGGCGAAGGGTGCAACCCCACCTCCCCGTTTCGATCAGCCCGGTGAGGCCCTGAGCTACTACGTCCAGAAGCGAGCTCCCCTGGGAACGAGGACGATTCCCACTTCACGATACTTCACCGCACGCGACCACATGCGCGCGATGCCGCGGCACTCGACCGCCCTGGATATCTTGCTTCCTTCGGAAAACGCCGGAGGGCCGGCGCCCAACGTTTCCTCCCTGAGTCTCGCGACCTGGGAGGAGCTCGGACCGGGAAACGTCGGAGGGCGTACCCGCTCGATTCTCATCGACCCGTCTGCCCCCGACATCATGTATGCGGCGGGCGTTTCCGGTGGCATCTGGAAGACGGTGGACGGTGGCGCGAACTGGGCACCACTCGACGACTTCCTGCCCAACCTCGCGGTGAGCACGATGACCATGGATCCCGACAACGCGAACGTCCTCTACGCGGGCACCGGAGAAGGTCTCTTCAACATCGACGCCGTGCGCGGAGCGGGGATCTTCAAGACCGTCAACGGGGGCGCCTCGTGGTCACAGCTCGCCGCCACGAGCGCGAATCCCGATTTCTACTACGTGAACGACCTCATCGTCAGTCCCAACGATTCGGGACGGGTCTATGCCGCGACCGGCACCGGAGTCTGGAGATCCAGCAATGGTGGCACGAGCTGGACGCAGGTCTTGAGCACGACCGTCGCCGGAGGTTGTCTGGACCTGGCGCAACGAACGGATACTCCCACCGATGTGGTCTTCGCCTCCTGCGGCACATTGGAGACGGCGACGGTCTATCGCAACGACGACGCGGGTGGAGCCGGCGTTTGGACCAGCAAGCTGAGTGAGCCGGAGATGGGCCGCACCTCACTCGCCATCGCGCCGTCGAATCAGGACGTCGTCTACGCGCTCTCCGCGAGCCTCGACTCGACAGGACTCTTCACCCACGGACTTCATGCCGTGTTTCGGTCTTCCAACGGTGGGAACAGCTGGACGACCCAGGTGAGCAACCAGGACCTCTTCGTGGATGCCATCAACCTCATGCTTCTGACGAACCCGGCGGTCGCCTTCGGCTGTTTCGGAACCCCCGCGTTCTATCACCAGGGGTGGTACGACAACGTCATCGCGGTCGATCCCACGGATCCCGACGTGGTCTGGGCGGGCGGCATCGATCTCTTTCGCTCCGAGGACGGAGGCGTGAATTGGGGCCTGGCTTCGCACTGGTGGGCCGATCCGTCGATCCCCCAATATGCGCACGCGGACCACCACGCCATCGTGTTTCATCCCGCCTACGATGGGTCGACGAACACGACGCTTTTCGTCGGAAACGATGGTGGGGTTTTTCGGACCGACAACGCGACGGCGGGAACGGTGGTGACGAGCGACGATGGCTGCCATCCCACGCTCGGAGCGGTGGCCTGGACCGCGCTCAACAATCACTACGGCGTCACGCAGTTCTACCACGGCGCCCCCTATCCGGACGGGTCGACTTTCTTCGGAGGGACCCAAGACAACGGGACGGTGCGCGGCAGTGATGCCTCGGGGCCCAACGACTGGGGGGCGATCTGGGGCGGGGACGGCGGCCACGTGGCCGTCGATCCGGACGACACGAACGTCCTGTACGTCGAGAACACCGGATTGTCGCTCCACAAGTCGATTGATGGAGGGTCGACCTTTCAGCCGGCGACGAACGGTATCCTCGATACCGGGCTCTTCATTGCTCCCTTCACGATGGACCCCTCCGATTCCGCACGCCTTTGGACGGGCGGCGTCGTGATGTGGCGGACCACTGATGCGGCACAGAATTGGTCCGAAGCGAGCACTTTCGTTGAGCTCGGAAATCCCCTGTTCTGCCAGGGTCTCGTGAGCGCGATTGCCATTTCTCCAGCCGATCCGAATCGCGTGCTGGCCGGCACGGATTGCGGGCACATCCACCGAACCAATGTCGGCTTGAGCTCGGGAGGAACGACGGACTGGCCTTGGACTCTTCCTCGGGACGGATGGGTCTCGTCGCTCGCGTTTCATCCGAACGACCCTGACATCGCCTTCGTAACGTACTCGACCTTCGGGGGCACTCACGTCTGGACGAGCGTCGATGGCGGCGCGAGCTGGAGCGGGATCGACGGGTCGGGAATGACGGGTCTTCCCGACATTCCGGTGCACAGCATCGTCGTCGATCCTCTCGTCGACCCGGTTGGCACCCGGCTGTATGTCGGTACGGACCTCGGCGTTTTCGTATCCACCGATGGGGGCGCAACCTGGGCGGTCGAGAACACCGGGTTCGCTAATGTCGTCACCGAGACGCTCGCTCTAGACGCCTCGCTGGGACACCTCTTCGCGTTCACGCACGGAAGAGGCGTCTGGCGCGTCGATATCACCGGTCAGACGGTTCCGCTCCCGAGGGACCCGACGCCTCCCAACGGCGCGGTCGGAGTCTCGACCACGCCAACTTTGTCCTGGGTCGGTGGCGGCGCGGGGGTAACTCACGACGTCTACTTCGGTACGACGACGAATCCGCCGTTGGTCTCGAGCGGCCAACCCGCAACGAGTTACTCTCCAGGGACACTGCAACCCGGAATGACCTACTACTGGCGGGTCGTGGCGACAGCCGGTGTCCAGATGTTCGAGGGGGATCTCTGGAAGTTCACAACCGGCTGCGTTTCCGGATGTGCCTCGGTGAGCATTGGTTCCCTTTCCCCGGATGAGGTGGGCGCGGGAGAATCGAGCTTCGTGCTCACGGTGAACGGAGCGAGCTTTGCCGCTCCATCCGTCGTTCGCTGGAACGGCTCCCCTCGTCCCACAACTTACATCAGTGCTACGGTGCTCGAGGCAACGATTCCATCCACAGACGTCGCCTCACCCGGCCTCGCGAATGTCACGGTTTCCAACGAATCGTTTGGAGGAGGCGTTTCCAACACGTTGTTCTTCCGCGTCAACGACAGCCTCGTCGATCTCCTTCATGCCGATTTCGAAAGCGGCCCAGGAGGGTTCGTCGCGAGCGTGCTTTCCGACAAACTTCCAGCCGGCACCCTCACCTGGCAGCTGACCACGAACCGCGGAGGTAACGTCGGCCATTCGGCGAGCATGTCCTTCTATTTCGGCGACGACAACGATTTCGATTACGTGGCGGGCCCGGGACTGTCCGGGCCTCCGGAAGGAGCGATGCTGGTCTCGCCCCCGGTGCCGCTCGGCGCGAATCCACTTTCGGTGTCGTTCAAGTACTTTCTCGAGACGGAAGGGATCGCTCCCCTCTACGACGTTGCCGCGGTCCAAGTTTCTTCGGGAGGTCCTTACACGACACTCGCCGACAACGGACATCCGGCTCTCGGCGCCGTCGGGGGTCTGAGTGATCCGACGACGGGCTGGCAATCGAAGACGTTGAACCTGTCATCCTTTGCGAATCAGACAGTCACGATCCGTTTCGTGTTCGACACGATCGATTCGATCGACAATCTTCACGAAGGCTGGTACGTCGACGACATCGTGATCCAGGCGACCGGAAGCTCGACGGCGCCCTTCGTCGATCTGGTCCTGAGCAATGCCGTCGTGACGACCACCGAGCTCTTCGAAGCGTCCAACAGCATCACCGCCGGGCCCAGCTTTGCGATCCAGTTTGGAGCCGTAACCTTCCACGCCGGGAACACCATCGTGCTCGCCAACGGATTTTCCGTCGGCCCGGGAGCGACGTTTACTGCCAAGCTCGGCCCGCTGAACTAGCCTTAAGCCTTCATGAGCGAGATCGCCACTTCTTCCAGAAGGTCCATCGCGTCCTGCATACCCGCTTCCATACCGGAGTTGATGTGGGCGTCGCGGTACTGCTGGTTCTGGTGTTGCATGAGGATGGTGATCGTGGTGCGCCCGTCTTTCTCGGTGAACGTCATCGCGTTCACCGCTTCCGCTTCGTGCATGCCCTCGAACACCTCGGTGCACACGATGCGCTCGTTGGGGATCAGCTCCCGGTACTCGCCGTGGAACGCGACCTCGAAGCCACGGTCGGTCATGAGCACCCAGCGCCACCTGCCGCCCACCCTCAGGTCGACATCGGCGACGGTAACCACGCCCCTCTTGGCCGACCACCAGCGCTTTATCAGCTCGGGCGTCGTCCACGCCTTGTAGACCAGGTGCCGGGGCGCCTCGAAATCCCGGGTAATCCGGATCTGCGTGCTCGTCGGAAGCGTCACCACGGCTTTACCCTTACTCGTCTTTGCCATCATCTCGTTTCTCCTTTGTTTTGAGCTCCTCCAACACCTCGTCCAGCGCTTCGAAGCGTTCTTCCCAACTCCGTTCGAACTTCTTGACCCAGTCGTGGATCGGCTTGAGCGACCGGCCATTCATCCGGTACATCCGCTGCCTGCCCTGGTCTCTGACGTCCACCAGGCCCACCTGCCGGAGGACCCGCAAATGCTTGGATACCAGGGGCTGAGCCAGATCGAGCCGCGTGACGAGGTCATTGACGGCGCGCTCTCCTTCGGCCAGAACGCACGAGCGGCGACGACGGCGGATGCGTTCAACGCGGTTGCCGAGCCCCGGCGGCGGCAGATTCTGGACGGTTAACGGCGGACCGAGCTAGTCCGAGCGACGAACGCTGAAAAAGATGGTTCTCGTCGCCCGGTCAGACAGTTCCGGACCGAGCTCGAGGAAGTAGCCTCCTGGCTTCAAGTTGGCCAACGGGATGCGCCAGGGATTCTCGTCGCGAACGACGCTCGCTTCCGACACGACGCTTCCGTCCTCGCGTAAGACGCGAGCTCCGACGCTCTCGAGAGCCGATGGAACGTGGAGCCAGAGCTCGTCCTTCGGATCGAAGTCGCGTCGGACGGTGGGCATGAGGGGAAGGCGCTCGCGGTCGCCTCGGCTGCTCAGGACGGCCGCGGAGGAATCCCGCGCGCTCGAAAGAATGATGCTCGAGGCCGATGGCGCTCCAACCTCCGGAACGTCGAGATACCAATACAGGAGCCCCGCCTTCGCCTTCTCTCCATTCCGCTCTCGGGCCGCGACCGCCACCTGACGACGCCCGGGCTTGGCAGGGAGGGTCGCGAGGGCTCGCAAGCCGTCCCGCCGCAGGCGCGCCAGCTCGTCACGATCCAGGTCGAGACGCACGCTCCTGGCGCTTCCGTCCTCTATGTCTCCGCCTTCCCCGAAAAGAAAGACTCCAAGCGTCACCTCCGACCGGTACCGTCCCCCCTTCTCCTCGAAGGAGAGGGTAGAGACATCGAGCTCCACCATAATGGCGAGCCGGCTCTCGGCCTCTGACGTCGGAGTGGCGACGGCCCGAAGGGAAAGATCCGCAAGGGGTACCGGGCTCCTCAACAACTCCACGACCTCCGAGGGCACTCCACGAGGTCCATCGAAGGGTAACGGGGTCGTCGGTGCGCCGCTCGGGGCGCGGTAGCCCTTACGAGCGCGCACCTGAAGGGAAGGGTCGCGGAGACGCACGTCGATGGTACGGTCTTTTCCGTCCCTCTCCTCGTTAGTCGGGCGATAGGCCAGCAGGTAGTACTGGCTGTTGTCGTTCAGAATCCGGTCGAATGCTTCGGAGAAGCCGTTCGTGTTGTAGATAGCAAATCCGCCGGTGCCATCGGCGAGGAAATGGAGACTCTCCCGTTGGGCGTAAGCCGATCGGAGACTTGCACGTCCGTCGCCTTCCGACGGCGCCCGAAGGCCCTGCGGGTCGACAGCATAAATGGAAACGCCCCTGCGATTCGCGGCACCGACCGTCGCCTCGAGCGCGAGCATGATCTCGTAGCTTCGGTCCTCGGGGCCGAACCTGCCGAACGTCTGAGTGAGATCGTAGTTGCTCCCCGGACCGAAATAGACGATGGACTTTCGTCGACCGGTGATTGTCTCGAGAAGACCGGCAACCCCTTCTACCATCGAAAGGCTGTCCTTGATATCCGAGACCCGCAAATCCCGGTTGGAATCCGCGGGACCGCGGCCCGCGGTTGCCTTGAGGGCCTCGACAAGCATCGCGCGACTGGTCGTGAAACTCACGGAGCGTTGCCTCCCCGAAGTGTACAGGACGGCCGCCAGATCACCCTCTTCCGTCTTCTCGACGAGCTCGCGCGCTCGCGCTCGCAGCAAGGTCCTATCCGCGGGTGGCGTTCTCAAGTCGTCGATCAGAAACGCGAAGAGACGGCCGCTCGCATCGAGATTCGCCCGCACATCCGACTCGGGAAGCGATCCGTCTGGCGCCCGGCGGCGCGGACGCCGCGGCAAATCGACGAAGGCGAATGCCTCGATCGTCTGCGGCCGCCCGTCCTCGAGGATCTGGAAATCGTCGCGGGTGAGATCCGGCACCACCTTGCCCGCCGGGTCGGTCACGATGGCAGTGACCTCGATGAAGTCGACGCTCAGCCTGAAGGTGAATCCGGAGGGTTCCTCCTCCTGCGCCGACAGCGGCCAAACGAGGATCAGGCCTCCCATGAAGGACAGGAGCGGGAGAGCCCTCATGAAGCCGACCTCACCGGAGGATCAACGCCCGGACTTCAGCAGATCGCGAATCTCCGTCAGGAGCTTCTCCTCCGCGGACGGTGGGGGTGGAGCCGCCGGCTTCGTCTCTTGCTCGGTTCTGAGTTGGTTCATGACTCGGATGGCGACGAATATCGAAGCCGCCACGATGACGAAGTCGAGAATCGTGTTGATGAACGCACCGTAGCGGATGACGGGGGCTCCGGCGGCCGTGGCCGCTTCGAGCGATTCGTGGGCCGAGTCGCTCAGGTTGATGTAGAGCTGGCCGAAGTCCACTTGGCCGGTGAGGAGCCCGATCGGCGGCATGACGACGTCGTTCACGAGCGACGTGACGAGCTTTCCGAAAGCGCCGCCGATGATGATCCCCACCGCCATGTCGACCACGTTGCCGCGCATGGCGAAATTCCTAAACTCGGCGATCCATTTCTTTACCAAGGACCCTCCCAGCGATCAGTGAGGAGTCGCCCCTTGAGGGACGCTCAGTTAGCGCAGCATATCCCTAACTCGAGCGGACTTTCATCCTTCGAATCGAGCCGATTGTCCGACGGAGGCCGCTCATCGCTGCCCCGCTCCTCTCGGTATCAACAGCCAACCCGCCAGTATCGTGAGACCCGTCTCACCCGCAAGAATCCACGTCTCGAGCGCCGGGTCGTCGGACGTGGGGGACGGAGCGAAAAACAGCAAGCTGGCCCCGGCAACGAACACCCAGCAAACGATGGTTGCGGCCCAGGCGACGGACAACCCTCCCGGCATGCGGTAGGGCCGAGGCGTCGAAGCGGCACGATAGCGCAGCGCCAGGAACGATGGAAACATGAGCAGGTAGGACAGAAGAAAACACACGCCGGAAAGCTTGAACGACATCCAGAAGACGTTCACGGTGTTCGAAGACAGAAGAGCATTTCCGACGAGAAGAGCCGTGCTCACGAGCCCCATCATGGCGAAGGCGACGTAAGGGGTTTGAAACCTCGGGTGAAGCTTCGACAGCGCTTTCGGCAAGAGTCCTTCCTCCGCCGCGGTGGACGCCACCCGGTTGGCCCCGAGGCTCCAGGTCACGATGTTCGCGACACAGGCGTAGAGAAAACCAACGCCCAGGAGAAAGACCAGAGTCTGTCCTGCCCCGCCCCACTGGAGACCGAGCGTTTCCAGCGCATCCCACGTTCCGGTTACGATGCTCAGCTTTTCCAGGGGAACTGCGAGATGCAAGCCGAGCGTTCCCAGGCTATAGACGATCATGATGGCGAGTCCCGAAAGGAGAATGACGCGGGGAACGTCCCTTTGAGGCTCACGCATTTCACTTCCAGCGGAGCTCATGAGCTCGAACCCGAGCGCGTTGTAGAGGAGGACCGGGACATAGGCCACGGTGTCGCTCCACTGTGGCAGCATCTTGCTCAAAGAGAACTCGTTCGCCGGTGGGCGCCCGGTGGCCAAAGCGCCCAGGCCCAACCCGCCGAGTCCGACGAAAATGGAGACCTTCACGATCGCCCCGAGATTTGGAATCCATTTCGAGACCTTCAACCGAACGAGCCCCAGCAACACCGTGAGCCAGGTCAGCAGGATGGCGATGGCGGTCTGAATCCTGACGTCACCGCTTTCGACGAACATGCCGTCGAACACACCCGCAAACACGAGGTAGACGGGCGGGATCCAGTAGACCATGTTGATCCAATAGAGCCACGACGCCATGGAGCCCCACCGCGGGCCGAGACCCTCCCGGACCCAAACGTGCAGGCCGCCCTCTCCAGGCCAAGCGGCGCCGAGCTCCGCGGTGATGAGGCCATAGGGCAGGAAGAAGAAGACCATGATGATCACCCACCAGCTGAACCAGGAAACGCCGGTCGACGCCGCGGACGCCAGAGTATCGATCGTGAGGATGGCCGAGACGGAGAAAAGCACGAGATCACCGCGGCCCAGAACTCGCTCGAGGTTCATTCGAATTCGGCGACTCGAGCAGTCAGTAACCTCGACATGACGCGGGCACAGTCTACATGAGTTCGACGTCCGCCGGTCGGTCTCGCTTGACACCTCTAGAAACCGAGCGATCATTCACCATGCGACGGGGGCCAGGCACCCTCTACCGACGTTTACAGTCCATCGCCTACCTCGCGAAGCGCGACCGCCGCGCGGCCTTGCGGTTCGCCTTTACCAGCGAGCTCGCCAAGATCCCGATTCCAGCGAGGCTCGGACTGATCAAGCGCTTCCTCTCGATCACGAATGCGGTCCGCGGATATCACACGCTCACCGACATGCTGACGATCGCGCACGCCATCCTCGCGCGAGCGAGCGGGGAAGGGGCATCGGGACCATCCCGCCCCCTGGTGATCGAGGCGGGCAGTGGCTACGGGGGGAGCACCGCAAAGCTGAGCCTCGCCACGGCGCTCGCGGGCGGATCTCTCATCGTGCTCGATACCTTTCGCGGCATGCCCGAAAACGACGAGGAGCACGAGCTCCTAGACGGCAGGCACACCCGTTTTCGAGCTGGAGCCTTTCGCGGAACGCTCCGGAAAGTGGCGGGTATCGTCGAAAGGTGGGGCGCCATCGAGTGCTGTCGATTCACGAAGGGCCGATTCGAAGACACTCTGCCGCACCTCTCGGCTTCGCCCGATGTCGTGGTCCTCGACGTGGATCTCGTCTCCTCAACGAGAACGTGCCTCAAGGAGCTGTGGCCCCGGCTCCGCCCGGATGGGGTTGTCTTTTCGCTCGACGGCCAGCTGCGGGCAACGCATGAGCTCCTGGGCGATGAGTTGTTCTGGCGCGACGAGATCGGCGTCGACCCACCGCGAATCGAGGGTTTGGGACGAGACAAGCTCCTCACGCTGCGGCCTGCTTCAAGCAGCCGCGTCCGAATCCCCGTTTGCCTCGAGAGCTGAGCCGGAGGAGCTCAGCCACCACCGTCTTCATCGGGGCTCGACCCGGGCCCGATCATCTTCTCGGGCCGTACCCAGGCATCGAACTCGGATGCCGTGACGTAGCCCAATTCAATGGCCGCCTCGCGCAGAGTCGTGCCCTCTCGATGCGCCTTCTTGGCAATGGCGGCGGCCCGGTCGTAGCCGATGCGAGGGGCGAGAGCGGTGACAAGCATCAGGGACCGCTCGAGGTTCGAAGCGATGCGCTCGCGATGGGGCTCGATTCCCACGACCGTGAGCTTGCGAAAGCTCTCGGCCCCGTCTGCGAGCAGCCTCGCGCTTTGAAGGAAATTCTGGACGATCATCGGCCGAAAGACGTTCAACTCGAAGTTGCCCGACGCCCCCCCCACGTTGATCGCGACGTCGTTTCCCAGAACCTGAGCGCAGAGCATCGTCACGGCCTCACACTGAGTCGGGTTTACCTTTCCGGGCATGATGGAGCTTCCCGGCTCGTTCTCCGGGAGCAGGATCTCGCCGAGTCCGGCGCGCGGCCCCGAAGCGAGCCATCGCAGGTCGTTGGCGATCTTCATTAGAGATACGGCGACGGTCTTGAGTGCTCCGTGGGCGTGGACGATGGCGTCGTTTCCTCCCAGGGCCTCGAACTTGTTTGGTGCGCTGATGAAAGGATACCCCGTGAGCTCCGCAATCTTCGACGACGCCCGCATCCCGAACTCGGGATGGGTGTTGAGTCCGGTACCCACCGCCGTCCCACCAATCGCGAGCTCGTACAAGTGAGGCAGAGCCGCTTCGAGGCGAGCCGTACCGTGCCCGAGTTGCGACACGTAACCGGAAAACTCCTGGCCCAGCGTCAAAGGAGTCGCATCCTGAAGATGCGTTCGGCCGATCTTGACGATGTCGTCGAACGCCTCCACTTTCACCACTAGCTCGTCTCGCAGCCGTGCGAGCGCGGGCAACAGCGATTCGCGCATCGCCCGGACGGCCGCGACGTGCACCGCCGTCGGAAAAACGTCGTTCGACGACTGGCCTCGATTGACGTCATCGTTGGGATGCACCAGCCTTCCACTGCCGCGCGGCCCCCCGAGAAGCTCGCTCGCACGGTTGGCGAGGACTTCGTTCACGTTCATATTCGTCTGGGTGCCGCTTCCCGTTTGCCATACGAGAAGCGGAAACTCCTCGGCGTGCTCACCCGCGAGCACCTCGTCGGCTGCTCGGACGATCGCGCGCGCTTTCGCCGTCTCCAGAACGCCCAGCTCCTCGTTGACGAGCGCGGCCGCCTTCTTCACCAGCGCCAGAGCATCGATGACGGCTTCCGGCATCCTCTCGTGCGAGATGCGAAAGTTCCGTCGCGAACGCTCCGTCTGGGCTCCCCAGAGGCGCTCTTCGGGGACTTCGATCGCCCCCAATGAGTCGATTTCCGTTCTAGCCATGATCCCCCCTCGTTTCCATTTGGAGCGCTTTAACCTCAAAACGATGGTACGCCTCACCTCAGGTTAGCTCAGGGCACGCCTATGATGGAAAGCAAGAGATTTGAACGTAGTGGAGCGCCCTGGACCGCGGGCCATTCGCGCATCGAGCGCGTAAGTAGTCGGCGCGGCCGTGCGCGCTGCCAATATCAGGCAACAACCGCTAGAATCCCCTCGCGAGGTGGAAACGATGAGAAAACCACTGGCTGTGCTCGGATTCTCGGCCTGGATCGGCTGTTCGCCGGCGCCCGAAGAGCTCGCTTCTCAGGAGTTTCAGAACGCACCGGAGGTTCCCTACGCACCCGATACCACCCCTCAGAGCCTGGGAATTGCCGGCTACGCCAAAGTGCTCTGCTCGGCGGTTTTCGTTTCGGGACGGGACATCGAGAAAGCGAAATATGAGAGTGGATACTTCCTCGTACCCGACAACGATCGCGAGCGCGTCACCGACATCTCCGTGGACCGCGAGGCGAAGCGCGTAAGCGTAACACTCGGGGACTCGCTCACGCGGGAGGCGCGCTACTTCGGCGATCAAGGCTGCGTCATCATCCCCGAAGGTGCGGATGGCGTTTACTTCGATCCTGTCGCCGTCGAGACGAGCCTTCCCGACGCCTTAGCTCAGGATTGGCCGATGGGCGACGTGCTTCCCGACTCGCTGCCGGATGGAGTCGATCGGGAGAAACTAGACGCGGCCATCGAGCTCGCGTTCCAGAACCCGGAGAGCATGACCGCAGCGATGGTCGTGGCCTACAAAGGCCAGATCATTGCCGAGCGCTACGCGCAGGGCGCGGACAAAGACATGCAGCTCGAGAGCTGGTCGATGGGCAAGAGCCTGACGGCCACTCTCGTGGGGCTCCTGGTCCGGGAGGGGCACTTCGACCTCGACGACCCGGCCCCCGTCCCAGAATGGCAAAAGGAAGGCGATCCGCGTCGCGAGATCAAGATCCGCGACCTGATGAACATGTCGGGCGGTCTCCACTTCACCGCGCCGCGCGATCCGGACTACGCCCCGGAAATGGGCTATCCCGACCACATGTTCATCTACACCGGCGCCGTGGACGCTTTCGAGCACTCTTACTCGAAGCCCCTCCAGTTCCCACCGGGAACGGAGGGCCGATATCGGAACTCCGACCCGCTCACGCTCGGCTACATCGTGAAACGAACGGTGACCGAGGCGGGCGAGAACTATTTTCGCTGGCCGCAAAAGGCGCTCTTCGACAAGATCGGCATTCGCAAACAAGTGCTGGAGCCGGACCCCTACGGCAACTTTCTCCTGACCGGGTACGACTACGGAACGGCGCGCAACTGGGCGCGGCTCGGTCTTCTTTACTTGAACGACGGCGTGTGGCTTGGCGAAAGACTCCTGCCCGAAAGTTGGGCCGAGTTCGTTTCGACCCCGGCGCCCGGATGGAAGGAGCCCGTCTACGGCGGTCTGTTCTGGGTCAACGGCACCGGCGAGTATTCACTTCCCCGCGACGCTTACTTCATGGCGGGAGCGGGCGGACAGCGGACGTTCGTCGTACCCAGCCACGATCTCGTCATCGTGCGGATGGGTCACTTCCGCGGCGACGGCCCCATGATGCGCCAGGAGCTGAACGAAGCGCTCGCCGGAATCCTGAGCGCCGTCGAGCCCACCGATTCTTGACTTACCTCGCGCCGGAAGGTGAAGGGCGCGTCGAGCTTCGGTTCAAGCGAAGCCGATTCATCGGCATTGTCCGTAACGTCACATCGCCGGCCGAGGCGTCGTCGGCACGGCTAGAAATACGCAGGGAGCTCGAGGATGCGACCCACCACTGTTGGGCATGCGTCCTGGGAGATCCGAAATCCAGCCCCGCGGTGCGTTTCGACGATGCGGGCGAGCCCTCGGGTACTGCGGGAAAGCCGATCCTGAACGTGCTGATGAGACGCAACCTGGGCGACGTTCTTCTCGTCGTGGTTCGCTATTTCGGAGGGATCAAGCTGGGGACCGGAGGACTTCACCGAGCGTACTCGGCGACCGCGAGCGCCGCACTGGACGTCACCACGCTTCGGGAAACGACCGCGACCCGATCGGCGACCATCGTCTCGTCCTTCGAAGACGAGAAACAGGTGAGGCGGGCTCTCGAAGAGATGTCCCTGACGCCCACGAACGTCGAGTACGGCGCAGAGGTCGTCATCTCGCTCGAAGTCCACGACGACCGAGTCGACTCGCTGCGGCGTTCCCTCTCCGAGAAGACCCGCGGGCGCGCCGTGCTCGGCCTAAGAATTGAACGGAACGCTAATCCGCCTGAGATAGAATGAGCCTCTCGAAGGAGCACAAATGAGAGACTACCTCCCGTTCCTCTTCGCCCTGGGAACCGCTGTGTGCTGGGGGCTCTACGGGCCCACGCTGGGAAAGGCGCGACTCGCGGATGCCACGGATCTCTCTCCGTTCAAGCCCTACGTGGGCATCGGTTTCGCCTACCTGGTCATCGCGATCGCTGGAGGGCTTCTCGGCATGTGGTACAAGGGAGATAGCTTCGAAACGATTGGTAGCGGAGGGTTCTGGGGCGTGGCCGCCGGCACCCTCGGAGCTCTCGGCGCTTTCAGCCTCACACTCTGCATGTTCAACGGTGGGGCTCGGATTCCCCACGCCGTCATGCCCATCGTGTTCGGAGGCGCCGTGACGGTCACGGCTCTCTACACCGTGTGGAGCTCCGGCGGCGAGCTCCGCTCGAGCCCGATGCTGTGGATCGGGATCGCTGGCATGGCGGCCTCAGCCATCGTCATCACGATGAACACACCCCACCGCTGATTTTGTCCACGCCACGCTTCTTGTACTGCTGGTTCGATTCCGAGTACACCATGCTCGAGCTCGAGCGAGCCGAGATCCTCCAGGTCGCACTCATCGTGACCGGCGACGACCTCAGTCCGCTTCCCCAGAGACCGGCTGCGATCCCCGACGAGCTTCTACGGGCCGACGGCTTTTCCGCGGTCGCGACCCTCCCGCCCCCGGAGCGGATCTCGGATCACGTCAAGAAGAACTATCAACCGCTTCTCGAAACCTGTGGCCTCCGTGGTCGGCCGGTGAACGAGCTCGATGGATTTCTCGCCTCGTACCTGGACTGCTTTCCCGAATCACACGCGGAAGACGTGCGCCAACGACCGGTCCTTTCGGGCAACAGCATCTACGCCGATTACTTTCTCGCTCGAAAGTACCTGCCGCGATTCGTTTCGCGCTTGAACTATCGCCATCTCGACGTCACTTCTTTCAAGATCGAGTGGCTGTTCCACTATCGAGAACGGAAGTTCGAAAAGCTCGGCCGCGCCGATGGCATCCAGAAATTCTATCCGGGACGAGACGCCGTGTCGGGCGACAAGCATGATGCCTACTACGACGTACAGGCATCCATCGCCGAGCTCGCCTTCTATCGATCCCGTTTCGAAAGGGTTCCATGACCTCCCAATACCTCGTCGATCCAGGTGGCCCAGCGATTCCCATCCAGCCGATCGCAAAAGAGGAACTGCCAACCTGGCGGGCGCGCGCTGGCGCGATCGCTCAGCGCTGGATCGAGGCGACTTCGTTCGACGCGGCACCAGGCAAGAGCTTGCTCGTCCCCGGGAGAAACGGCGAGCTCGAGAGCGTGCTTCTTGGCGTGAGCGAGCCGACTCCCTGGGACTGGGCGGCGCTTCCCCTCGAGCTTCCTCGCGGAACGTACCGCATCGAAGGGTACCATTCGCCCAAGGAAGCCGACGCCGCCGCGCTCGGTTGGGCTCTCGGCACCTATCGCTTCGAACGAATGCGGTCGAAAAAAGAGGCCGCGCCGCCTTCTCTCGAGTGGCCGGAAGCCTGCAATCGGCCGCGCGTTACTGCCATGGCGGAGGCGACAGCGCTCGTCCGCGATCTCATCAACACGCCCGCGTCCGACCTCGGGCCCGCGGAGCTCGCCGGAGCCGCCGAGCAGCTCGCAAACGACAACGAGGCTTCCTTTCACGTGATCGTCGGTGATGATCTTCTCGAAAAAAACTATCCCGCCATTCATGCCGTCGGCCGCGCCGCCGCCCCGAGCCGAGCTCCGCGCCTCATCGAGCTCAGTTGGGGCGAGGCCTCGCACCCGAAGGTGACGCTCGTCGGCAAGGGAGTATGCTTCGACAGCGGCGGCCTCGATTTGAAACCGGCGACCAACATGAAGCTCATGAAAAAAGACATGGGCGGAGCCGCGCACGTTCTCGGCGTCGCCGCGATGGTCATGGGAGCGAAGCTTCCCCTGCGGCTGCGAGTTTTGATTCCCGCCGTCGAGAACGCGGTTTCCGGATCGGCGATGAGGCCGCTCGACGTCGTTCCCACCCGCAAAGGACTCACGATCGAGATCGGTAACACCGACGCCGAAGGACGGGTCATCCTCGCCGACGCCCTCGCGGAGGCTTCCGGCGAGTCACCGTCGCTCCTCATCGACTTCGCCACGCTCACCGGGGCCGCGCGAGTGGCGCTCGGAGCCGAGCTTCCCGCAATGTTCGCAAACGACGACGAGTTGGCTTCCGCGCTTCTCGCCTGCGCCACGGGCGAGTCCGACCCGCTCTGGCGCATGCCTCTTTTCGAGCCCTATCGCAAGCTCATCGACAGCAAGGTCGCAGACATCACGAACGCACCCGAAGCGCCGCTCGGAGGGGCGATCACTGCCGCCCTTTTCCTGCGGGAGTTCGTCGGCGACGGAATCCCCTGGGCCCACATCGACCTCATGGCATGGAACCAGTCATCGCGCCCGGGAAGGCCCGAGGGCGGTGAGGCCATGGGTTTGCGCGCCGTCTACGCCTTGCTCGAAGAACGGTTCAAGAAGTAGCCGGAAACCGCGGCTACCGGTGAAGGAACACCACCGGTTGCACCCACGCCGATTCGTGCTCGCCTTTTCTGTAGGGGTTCTCCTTGAGCTTGGACGAGACGATCTTGGCGCGGACGTAGATTTCGTCGCCCTGGAACGTGTAGGAGGGTCGGTTGCCCTGGACTTCGCCCAAGACTTCCCCGATGTCATCGCTGTAGCGAAGTAGCACGGAAGCGTCTTGCCCTCGAACCGCTTCGGTCGAACGGTCATAACCTCGCCGCGTCCCGATGAACCGAGTCGTGTAGGAGACACCGTCCTCACCTCGAATGGCGATGGAGAGCTCCGTGTCGCTCACCCGGACGTCGTCGAGCTGGACACCCGAGGAGCCGAAGAAATCACCGCGCTCCATCGCCTCGATGATGGCCTCGGGGGTCAAACTCGCCCCGCGCACCATCACCCAGCCGCGAAACGGGTTCGAATGCTCCGAGTCGAGGTCGTGGTAATTGTGGGAATCGTCGACGGCGATGCCGTACATGAGCTCCCTGCCCTGCGAAAGACGCTCGGCAAGCAGAATATCCCACATGCGCTCCGTGCTCGGCCGGAGGTCATCGCCCTCGTTGTGGACCAGAGGATGGCCGTTATAGACCTCGAAGAACTTCTCTCCCTCGAGCGCGATCAAATCCTCGACCGTGACGACCCAACCAAAGTTCGGATGGTTGACATGAGGAAACATGAGCCGGCCGGTGCGCTCCCGCTGTTCGAGGACGGCGTCGACGTTGTTCTGCATGACCTCGGCCACGCTGCCGCCGCCCTGGGGCGTGATGAGCTCCCGCAGGTTCGTGGCGTTGACGTGCACGGGTTTCGCCTCGAAGCGATCGGTGATCTCTTCACCCTCGAGAATCAGGAACCGCTCCTCCTCCTCGAACAGGGTGCGGTACTCCGCAAGCGTCTTGAGCCGTACGAGGAGCTTCCCGTCCTCCTCTCTGGTCTCGACCCACTTGTCGCCGAACCGCTCACGATATCTCCCGAGAAGCTCGACTCCCCCGTGACTCTCCACCTCGATCCAGCGTTCACCCTCGGCGAGGATGTTGTGCTCCGACAGAGCGACGAAGTCGTACCCACGCTCCTTGTAGCCGTCGAGGATGCGCTCCGGATAGTCGTCACCATCGCTCCAAAAAGAGTGCGTGTGGAGGTTCCCCTTGAGCCAGCGCTCTGGTTCTTGCTCCGGAGCCACGGGCTCGGGTGCACCGGCGCTGGCCCAGCTGAATGCCAGCACGACTATGGAGACAACATGCATAGGAAACCTCGACAGGCAACAGTTTACCTGCTTCCCACACGGGCCGGGCGCGCTTTGCGGCGCCGTAAGCATCCCAAGCCGTGCCCCCCTCCATTTCGCGGCCGGGCGCCGACTGACCAAGCTAACCGACCTCGTTCGCCGCTGGCCTCTTCGAGCAGGCCGCCGCATCCGTAAGATCGGCGAAAGCCTCGGCCTCGACCGCGTCTGCGTTTGATCGATTCGGCCCAGGTGTCATAGTCTCGGCGAGCGCTTCCAGGAGGGATCACGATGAAGACGAGACGCGACTTCGTTCTGGACGGCGCGCGTGGACTCGCCGCGCTGGGATGGGGCTCGACGGCTATGAGCGAAGAAGCGAAGCGAACGACGGGTTTCGTGTACGATGAGATCTACTTGACGCACGTCATCCGACCGGATCACGTGGAGTCTCCGAAGAGGCTCCGGCGTATCCTCGAGGAGATGAGACAGCAGGGTCTCGAGACCGAGGTCACCAAGATCCCTCGCATGACCGAGCCCATGCCGCACATCGCCGCGCACCATCAGGCGCAGCATGTTGCAGGGGTCGAGCGCATACCCACCACGGGGAAAGTTGCCGAGGCCGCCGTGGGAGGCGCCCTAGCCGCCGTCAAGGCGGTCTCCGACGGGGCGGTGCCGAATGCTTTTTGCGCCTTGAGGCCCCCGGGCCACCACGCCAACAACACGGGCGAAGAAGAGGGCTTTTGCTACTACAGCAATGCGGCCATCGCCGCAAAGTACGCGCAGTCCCTTGGCCACGAGAAGGTGCTCATCATCGACTGGGACTACCACCACGGGAACGCGACCCAGAACGCCTTCTACGACGACCCCACGGTTCTGTTCTTTTCGAGCCACGACTGGCACGCTTACCCGGGTACGGGCGACCCCGCCCTCACCGGCGCCGGCGAGGGGAGCGGGCTCAACATCAATGTGCACCTCGAGTGTCACTCGCGCGACAAGGACATGCTCGACGCCTGGGACAGGAAGCTCCTTCCTAGCGCGGAGAAGTTCGAGCCCGACTTCATCATCATTTCGGCGGGCTTCGACAGCCGGCGCGAGGACCTCCTCGGCTGCTTCGACGTCACCGACGACGCCTTTGCCAGGATGACCCGCACGACGATGGACGTGGCGCGACGTCACTGCGACGGCCGAATCGTGTCGCTTCTCGAAGGCGGTTATAACGTGGACGGGCTCGCCAAGGCTGTCGCCGCGCACATCTCTGCCCTTCTTGGAGGCTGAAGAGTCGCTGAACCGCCGAAGCTGAAAGCGGCCACGGCATGTCACAATCGGGCGAGTCGACGGAGTGCGGCATCGGCACTCGCGACGAGCTCTCGGACGACCGTCGCCGCGGGTATGAGCTCGGAGACGAGCCCGGCGCTCTGGCCGGCGAGGAGACTCATCGACGCGATGTCTCCCGTCGCCTCGGCGTTCGGGGGGAACCCCATGAAGCGCAGCAGCGGGAAAGTGTGGCCGGCGATGCGAGCTTCCCCGACGACCGGCTCGTCGGGCCGCGACTCGCTCCCCCGCGCTTCCCTCCCCAACCACTCCTCGACGAACGCCGTGCGAAGCGTGCGGTGAGGCGCATCCGGCCAGCCATGCCCGAAGAGAGTGGTCCGCACCGTGTCGGCTTCGGTGGCCGCGAGAACCTGTTGCTTGTAGAAAGGATGAGCATGAGACTCCGGTGTGACCAGGAATCGCGTCCCGAGGACGGCGGCTTGCGCTCCCAGAGCGAGTGCGGCCGCGAGCCCGCGGCCGTCGGCGATCCCGCCCGCGGCGGCGACGGGCGTGGGCGCGATCGAATCGACGACGCGGGGGACGAGCGCCATCGTGGAGACTTCTCCTTCGACGTGGCCCCCAGCTTCGACTCCCTGCGCGATCACGACGTCTACTCCGGCGGCCGCCGCTCCGCGCGCGGCCTCCACCGAGCCCACCTGGTGGATGACGAGAGAGCCAGCCCGGTGGATGGTCTCTATGAGAGGCGAAGGAGGACCCCAGAAGAAGGATACGGCGCGAACCCCCTCTTCGAGACAGATGCGCACCGCGTCTTCGTGAGGGAAGTGCACCAGGAAGCTGACCGCGAACGGCTTCGCCGTTCGCTCACGGATCCGACGGATCTGCTCGCGAAGATGGCCGGGAGGACTAAGCTGGCTTTGAAGAATCCCGAGCCCACCCGCCTCGCTCACCGCGGCAACGAGCTCGGGACCTGAGATGTCCGGCCCCATCGGGGCGAGAACAACCGGATGCTCGATTCCGAGAAGATCGCAAAGATTCGTACGCAACATGTTTTCCCCTCCCTGCATCGTGGACGACAATAGCCAACCGGTCCAAGGGAAGTCATAAGGGAAAGGTTCAATTTCGGTTCGAATCATGAGTTGCGAGGGGCGGGTGCGATTCGGGCGATTCGAGCTCGACCGGGCCGAGGGCCGACTCTGGCGGGGAGGGGAGCTCGTTCCCCTGCGGCCGAAGAGCCTGGCGGTTCTCGGCCATCTTCTGAGTCGTCGCGGCAGGCTCGTCCCCAGGGAGGAGCTGCTGGAAGCGGTTTGGCCGGACACCTCGGTCTCCGATACCGTTTTGAAAGTGTGCATCCGGGAGCTTCGTGCTGCCCTGGGAGACCACGCCTCGAACCCTCGTTTTATCGAGACGGCGCACCGGCGCGGCTATCGGTTCATCGCCGCCGTCTCCCGAGGCTCGCTCCCCGCAGCGCTCACGAGCTTCGTGGGAAGAGATCGCGAGCTCATGGAGATTATCAAGCTCTTGGGTGGCGCGCGCCTTCTCACGCTGACGGGCACCGGCGGGTGCGGTAAGACCCGTGTCGCGCTCGAAGCGGCCCGTCTGTTGGAGCAACCCGACGAGGTTCATTGGGTGGAGCTCGCCGATGTGAGCGCACCGCATGCCGTCGCCTCTGCCGTGGCCTCCTCGCTCGGTGTCGTCGAGCACCCGGGTGCAAGCGTCGAGGACCTGATCGCCCGGCGATTCGCGGGGCGCGAATCGGTACTTTTGCTCGACAACTGCGAGCATCTCGCGGATTCGATAGCGCTCGTGGCTCATCGTCTACTTCGTTCCGCACCGGGCTTGCGGATTCTGGCGACGAGCCGAGAGGCCTTGAGGGTCGACGGCGAGGTAACCTTCGCAGTTCCCCCGCTCTCGGCAGACGAGTCGCATCGCTTGTTCGTCGCACGGGCCGAAGCAGCGCGCAACGACTTCGCCACCACGCAAGAGAACGCCCTTCTGATCTCCGAGGTATGTCGGCGGCTCGACGGCATTCCCCTCGCGATCGAGCTAGCCGCTTCCAGGCTACAGGGGCTCACACTCGAGCTCCTGGTCGAACGCCTGGACGACCGCTTTCGTGTCCTGGGAGACGGCGTCCGCGGAGCAGCACCTCGCCACCAGACTCTGCGCGCCACGATCGACTGGAGCTTCGACCTGTTAGCCGACGAGGAGAGGAGACTCTTCCGCCGGCTCTCGCTCTTTGCCGGAGGCTTCACCCTGGAGAGCGCCGAGGTCATCGGTGTCGACACGATCCTGTCTCGCGACCGGATACTCGAGACGCTATCTCGTCTGGTCGCCAAGTCACTCGTACAGCTCGACCGTGAGGGACGGTACCGACTTCTCGATACCGTGCGTCAGTACGCCCGAGAAAAGATCCAGGAGGAGGGGGAGCTGCCATCGGTTCGGGATCGATACATCGACCACTTCCTCGCGATGGCGAAAGAGGCCGAGCCGCATCTGCGTGGGGGAAGAAGACGGGTGACGCTCGCCGGGTTGCGCTCCGAGAGCGGAAATCTCTCTGCTGCGTTGACTCTCTCGACTTCGCGAACCGATCCCGATGATCTTCGAGCTCTCGCTCTCGGGGCGTCACTGTTCTGGTTCTGGTTCTTCGAGGGTCGATGGTCGGAGGGCCAGTCCTGGCTCGAACGGCTTCTCCTCGGGACGGACGCGGCGCCCGGGCATGACCGGGCGACCTGTCTCATGGCGACGGGGATCCTCGCCTGGACCGGAGGCGGCGAATCGGAGGCACGTACGCACCTCCGTCCTCGCCGTCACCGGCGTTCACGAAACGGCGGCGCGTCTCCTCGGCGCGGGAGAAGCATTACGTCGAGACATCGGTGCATCGGTGCTCGCGATCTATCGGCCCGACTACGAGCGAGCGATATCCGTCCTGCGGAATACTTTGCCGTCCGAGCACCTTATTTCCCTTTGGGCGGAAGGGGCGCGCCTTTCACTCGATGAGGCTCTCGCTCTGGCGCTCGGTTGACACCAACACCCGGGTGGATGTCTTAAAATACCGAAATGTCGTCGTCTTCAGACCTTGGGACGCGAGAAGCTCTTTCGATTCCGCGTACCGAAGAGGTGATTCCCTGGCTTCTCGACGGAGATCCGGCGGTTCGCTGGCAGACCTTGAAAGATCTAACCGGAGCTCCTGTTCGCACCGTCGAGCGAGAGCGAAGAAGGGTCGCGAAGGACGGATGGGGCGCCCGTCTGCTCGCACGGCAAGACGCCGACGGCAGGTGGGCAGGCGGACAGTCGTCGGACAGCGGACTGTATTCACCAAAGTGGATCTCGACGACTTACACGATGCTGTTGCTCCGAGACCTGGGTCTTTCGCCCACCAACCGGCAGGCACGAAAAGCTTGCGCGCTACTTCTCGACAACGGGCTCCAGCGCGACGGCGGCATCAACTATGGATGGCGAGGCCAGAGCGAAACCTGCATTACGGGGATGATCTTGTCCATCCTTTCCTATTTCGATTACGACGACGACCGTCTGGACACCATTGCCGGGCATCTGCTAGAGCAGCAAATGCCTGATGGCGGTTGGAACTGCCGGCGCCCTCGCGGGGCGACCCACGCGTCGGTGCATACGACCATCAGCGCTCTCGAAGGTCTACGGCTGTATGAGCGGAAGCGCGGACGGATGGTGCGTGAGGTGCGGTCCGCCCAGCGCCGCGGACGAGAGTTCCTCCTGGTCCACCGGTTGTTTCGCTCCCACCGTACCGACGAGATCATCAAGCCCGTGTTCATCCGCTTCTCTTTCCCACCGCGGTGGCATTACGACATCCTCCGTGCTCTCGACTACTTCCAGGCCGTCGACGCGCCTCGCGACCCACGCCTCGCCGAAGCGATCGACATCGTCCGCGGCACCCAGCGCAAGGACGGCCGCTGGACGCTACAACACTCTTACAAAGGGAAGACCTACTTCGAGCTCGAGCGCCTCGGAGCACCGAGCCGCTGGAATACTCTCCGTGCGCTCCGGGTGCTGAAATGGTGGGGGCCCGAGAGAGAAAACTGATGAACGACGCGGCGTTGTCCGCCGTTTTGAACGTCCTGGTGCTCGCCGGAATTCCTTTTCTCGGCTACTTCGCGTACCACAAGGCACGGTACAAACGAGGCATGAGAGAGATTCGGGTGCGTTGCGGTTTGACCGTTGGCAAGACGTGGTACATCGGTTACTGCGCGGCTTTCGCGTTCTTGGTCGTTTCGGCCCTGGTCATCTGGCCACCTCCGCTTCGGGAGCTCGTCCGCGAAGGCTCGGCGTGGCGCCCGTTTGCCGCCGTTGGCTTCGGGAAAGACGCCGTCACGATGGCGCTGCTGTACGGCGTGGTCAAGACCGGATTTCCCGAAGAGTATCTGTTCCGAGGACTCATCGCCGGGAGCCTGTCACGAAGACTTCCCCTGAGATGGGCAAACCTCTTGCAGGCTCTCGTCTTTCTCGTACCACATCTGCTGCTGCTGTTCATCATGCCCGAGATGTGGCTGGTTCTTCCCGCGGTCTTCTTGGGGGCGCTCTTCGTTGGCTGGGCTCGCATCCGCTCGGGCTCAATCCTGGGTCCGTGGCTCGTCCACGCAAGCCTCAACGTGGCCATGGGCCTGAGCGTGGCTCTGCGGAGCGAGGCGGCGATTCGGTGAGCTCGGCTCGGTCTCGGAGAGTGGCGCCTTCACGGGGGGATCCGAAGGTTGCTTCGACCGGGCGCGCTATTCCTGCAAGGGAAGACGGAGCGCTACGAGCGACCCCGGATGGGTCCTCCCCATGATCTGAACCACGATGTACTGCCGGCCCTCGTGCAGATAGGTCATCATTCCGTATTGACCGGGGGCGGGTATCTCGACGACGCCGAGGCGTGCTCCAGTCTTCTTGTCCACGGCTCGAAGGACCGGCTGTCCCTCCGAGCCCTCGGCGTGGATCAGCAGGGTCTTCGTCACCAGGGTGTTGGGATGGGAGAGGACTCCCGTGTTGGGAATATCTACGCCCTTCAAGGCCGGGTGGCCCCCGATGAACTTCGGAGTGTCCCCGTTCGGGATCATCCACAAGTGCTCGCCCGTATTCATATCGATGGCGGTGATCCGACTGTAGGGCGGCTTGAAAATGGGAAGACCCTGCGGCCCGTTAAAATCTCCGCGATTCGCAACGACCCATCTCGCGATGGTCGTCCCCGTTGTCTTCGGATCGTCCGGTTCGTCCATGACTTCACCGGGAACGATGTTCTCGGATCGGCAGCCTGTCTGAGACGAAACGTACAAGATTCCGGTCTCGGGGTCCGCGGAGGTAGGACCGTAGATGTTCGTCGCGCCGTTGGGGCAGAGCACGAACGAGCGCAGGCCGGAGGGATGGTCCGTCTGAATCGGCGCGTTGAAGATCGGTCCGATCTTGTAGTTCTTGATGATGTCCAGGGCCCCCTGCCGGAGCTCAGGCGTGAAATCGATGAGATCGTCCTCGGTCAGCCCCTGCATGTCGTAGGGCGAGGGCCAGGTGGGAAACGGCTGCGTCGGTGAAAGCTTCTCTCCCGGGAGATCCGACTTTGGGACCTCGCGCTCCTCGATGGGCCAAACGGGCTCTCCCGTCTCCCGGTCGAAAGTGAAGGCCCAGGCTTGCTTCGTCGTCTGGACCACGATGGGGCTCGGGCGGCCGTCGATATCGACATCCAGGAGGACGGGAGCCGTTGGAATGTCGTAGTTCCAGATGTCGTGGTGGACCAGCTGAAAATGCCATCGCCGTTCGCCCGTGGCGACGTCCAGGGCGAGCAGGCTGGTTCCAAAGAGATTGTCCCCGGGCCGGAACCCGCCGTAGAAGTCGAGCGTCGGCGGATTGGTGGGAATGTAGACGATACCGCGCTCGGGGTCGGCCGACATGGGCGCCCATGAAGAGACATCTCCTATCGTCTTCCAGGCATCGTTCTCCCAGGTCTCGTGACCAAACTCGCCCGGCCGAGGGATGACGTGGAACTTCCAGAGGTACCTTCCGGTTCCCGCGTCGTAGGCAAGGATGTCGCCCGGAATGTTCTCGATGCGTGTCTGATAGTAGCCCTGCTCGTGGACGTTCCCCACGACGACCACACCGTTCACGACGATCGGAGGCGACGAGGTGCTCAGGTTCCCGAGGTCCTTCGGGATTCCCTGATCGGGGTCATAGGTGTAACCGGAGTCGAGCCAGGGCTCCCAGTCACGAACGAGGTCGGGGAGCATATCGACGACCCCGCTGTCGGGAAAGCCAGGCAGCGGTACCGGCTTTCCCCATCCCTGAAGATGTCGGCCGGTCTTGGCATCGAGAGCGTGCAAGAAGAAAGCGGGGCTCGTGTAGAAGATCACTCCGCGGCCTTCCACTTCGGCGAAGGCGACGCCCTTCCCGTAGTTGTTCCGCATGCCCCGCTCGTAGCGAGTCGTGTGAGGCTCGCGGTACGTCCAGATCGTTTCACCGGTCGCCGGATCGATCGCGACGACCGTGCGGCGGTACCCGGCGACGGTGTACAGCAATCCATCGACGTAGATGGGAGTGGATCGGAAGAGGAAGTCGACCGTCGGGCCGAAGTTGTCTCCTCTCCATAGCCAGGCCTGTTCGAGATCCTCGAAGTTGCCGGCATCGATTTGATCCAGAGGTGAGTAGCGAGTGTGCCCAGCGTCTCCGCCGATGTAGCGCCACTCGCCAAACGAGTTACCGCGCTCCTGCGCGGTCGCTGCTGCGCCCGTGGCCAGCACGAGCACGACGCACGGAAGGATCGTGCCGCGCTTTGGTGAGCCACCCGCATTCGTGATCACCATGAGCTCCTCCTGACGCACGACGTTCGCGAAGATATCACGGCGGTCTGCTCGCTCGCTTCTCGGGCGTCTCGATGCCGTCGGTGTGGCGGGGTTCCGAACGGATACCGCTCGGCCAGATCACGTGCTCGTCAACCCGTCGGGTCGAAAACGCTGACGTAGACGTCGTCGTCCCGCACTTCCCAGCGGCGTGCCTTTTCCATGGTGTCGGTACCCTTCGCTACCGGATCACGACCCGGTATAGACTCTTCAAAACGAAGGAGTACCATGCGAGTCGTCACGATCATCCAGACGATTGGCCTTTCGTTCTCATTCATCGGCGCGCTTGCCGAACACGGGCAAGTGGCTCACGCGCAGTCCTGGACACCACCCTCCAGGGAGGAGCGCTGCCCTACCAAGTGGGGGGCCGGAGACG
>DATIBD010000021.1:0-3639 GCA_035457705.1 Vicinamibacteria bacterium | reverse complement strand
GTGGCCCCGGCCGTTAGCAGCCTCTCGTAGTCGGCGGCGAGCTCGAGCTTGTTCTCTTCCATGGGCTTGACGAGCACTTCCCCCAGGGTGAGTGTCGACGTGAAGAGAGCGTCGTTGCGCGCCAGCATTCTCTCGCGCAGCCGGAGGACGGCGTCCGCGTGCGTGCCGGTGCCCTCGATGAGATAGATGAACAGATTGGTGTCCCAGAAAATGCGGCTCACTCCCATCCCTCGCGAAGTCGTCGGACGTACTCGTCTGCATCTTCGTTCTGCCAGAGCTCTCGACCGAGTCCTCTCAAGGCCAGCAAGGGATCGCGGCCGGGAGTTTCGTCGGTACCCCTGACGTACTCCGCCTGGTACCAATCGAGCAGTTCGTGGTAGCGACTGGGGATTTCTTCCGGGCTCGGCGTCGTCTTGGCGCCCTCGCGCTTCGGGTCGTAGGGGTCGCCGGGGCGAAAGAGTCTTCTCGTCGCCCTCCCCGTCGCGATCAGCATCCGGTAGCGTCCGGGGTTCGGTGGCCGATTCGCCACGCAATGCTGGGACGCATGCACCTGCACGCCGGGTCGCAGCTCCTGCGTGATTTGCTCACGGCGGGCCCGGTCCACGATCTCGGTGATGGTGAAGTCCTTGCGTTCCGGGTGTTCCCGGTGAAGCAAGGCGGTGGCGATCCAAACCTCATCCGCGACCCTAACCGACAGCTGACTGCTGCTGGGAGCTCCCAAGATTTTCTTCTCCTTGAGTTAACACCACTTAGTTTAATTCAGTATAACTTAGTATAGCATGAGCCACTATATAATCCAAGTATTCTGCTGCCGAGTCGGAGAAGTATGATCTGTCTCGCTAGGGGCGGTGCGCCTCGCCCCGGGCCTCGTCGTGCATCCCAGATGCGGAGAGCTGTTCCGGCAACAATATAAGGGGGGATCGTTCGGGCATTCCTTGATGGCTCTCCCTTTCGTGTTCACGGGTCCGGAGCCTTGGAACGCACCGCGGGCTGGGAACCCCGCGGCCTCTACCGAGCGACTCGTCTACAACAACTCGCAGGGGACGGGGGAGGTTCACTCTCAAGGGGGAGACCGTCACAGTGATCACGCCGTTCCGCAGGCGGTAGGTCACGGCCCGCTCGGTGAAGAGCGAGGCCCAGCATCGGCCGACGTTTCTGGAGGATCGCCGTCGTCCCCGAGATGTTCCAGTAGGTGTCGTGCTGGCCCGCGAAGGAGGCCGTCGTCAAGTCTTCCGCCGTCGCGCTGGATCGGACGGCGTAGGGGGCTTCCTCCCCGAGCCGGGCGAGCGAGCCGGTGATCGCTGCGGCCAGTACTCGGGTTATACGGTTGGAAGACGGTGAAAACCGCGCATAACGCTCTCTTCGATCGTTGGTTCGAGGCATGAAAGTCAGATATTTCAAAGACAAGGATATTCTCTACATCGAGTTCCGGCCGGTCGACGCGGCAGAAACGCGGGATCTGGACGAAAATACCTTGCTGGAAATCGATGCGGAACGGAAGATCTGTGGCATCCCGATCGAGCACGCCAGCGAACGGAGATTCCGTCGATCACCGAGAACGGCGGCTCCGAATCGCGTCTTGAGTGCACAGACGTTCCCGAATACTGACCGTGAGGCTTGCTCGCGCGTCACGCCTCGACGAAGTCATCCGGAGCGCGGCAGTGCGTCGGCGCATCGTCGCAACAACGCTTCGGCCTCGGCGACGACGCGGTGGACGATGGAGCCCGCCGGTTCCTGAGAGCGGATCAGCCCCGCCGCGAGACCGGCGCTGATATCGACCACGTCTTTGTCGTGTGCCTGGGCACCTGCCTGCAGCTCGCGCTGTAGCTCCGCCTGTCGCTCCCGGATCTCCTCGGTGCGGTCCTCCCAGGTGGTGTTGAACCGATTGCGCAGGACGCGGTCGGCGATATCGGCGGGGAAGGCGGCGCCGCGCACCTGGTCGTAGACCTTGGTCCGGACGGTGTCGTCGGTGGTGGCTGCCAATACGGCTTGCTGCTCCCAGGCACCACCCCCCCATTCGTGGCTGGCGACGAAGCGCGTCCCGAGTGAGGCACCTGCTGCTCCCAGCATCAATACGGCTGCGAGCCCCCGTCCGTCGGCGATTCCACCTGCCGCGACCACGGGGATGTCGCCCACGCTATCCACCACCGCGGGCACCAATGCGAGCGTACCCGCCGCTCCCGTGTGCCCACCCGCTTCGGTTCCCTGGGCGATGATGCCGTCCACTCCCGCTCTGGCCGCACGCTGGGCCTGGGCCAGGGTCTGCACTTGAGCAAAGGTCAGAACCCCACGTGTCTTGGCCGCCGCTACATAGGGCGTGGGATCTGCAAAAGAATGGTTGAGCATCGTGACGCGCTCGTCGAGGGCCACCTGTACGAGGTCATGGACACCGGGGAAAGATGAGATGAGGCCGACGCCGAAAGGTCGGTCCGTCTGCGCCCGAGCGGCATTGATCTGGTCACGTAGCCAATCGGGACCACCTCGGCTGGTGCCGCCAATCATGCCAAAACCGCCCGCCTCGGAGACGGCAGCAGCCAACGTGCCCGTCGCCGTTCCCCCCATCGGCGCATTCAAAATGGGGTGGTCGACACCGAGGAGGTCGCACAATCTGGTATGAATCGTCATAGTCTCGCATGATAGAACACGAACCGCCGTGCGCGAGGCTACGCTGGTCGAGCGATCTCACGAGTTGAGGATGGCCGCCAGGGGGATCGATGCGGCTCGCGCGCCCGACGGTCATGAGCGAACCACGGAAGAAACGGACATCGGGGGAGACGAGACGGAGACTCCGTCTGGAGCTCCGGCGAACGGGACGTTCCCTCCAGCTCCGACGGCGAGAGCCCGGAAGTTTTCCCATCAGGGGCGGGCGGCAGCCGTCCTTGCCCCGGTAGAGGGCTTCGTGGGCTCGGGTCACGCGGTCGTTGGGTCCGTTTCGTTTCGGTGAGTTTGTCAGCGCTTGCTTGGCCGGATCTCGAAGTCAAGGCGCGAGACCTGTTGCCTTAGACGCCCCGAGCGGAACGGCGCATCGGATCCGTAATGAGGGTGGGTCCGACAACGTCGAAGAATCGACTCGAAGCGGCCATCCTAGCCCCGACGGTAGTCTTCTCGGAGAGATTCAGCCGCGTCGATCATCGCAGCACATCGAGTGCTCGACTCGATGCTGGCCGTTTCGTCGGCGAGATGATGGGTGAGGTACTCCCCTTCCCTTCTGTCCTGGATCGCGGGGTTCGATAGGCTCGAGCGATCTTACGCGTTGCGGATTGCCGCGAGTGGATCGATACGTGTCGCGCGCAGGGACGGAACGGCCGCGGCGCACAACGCGACGACGGCCAGCAGAACCGTGACACCCAGATAGACTCCGAGGTCCACTCCGCTGACGCCGTACAGCAGCGATCCGATCGCGCGGCCCGTCAGGAGTGCCCCGGCCATTCCGATGCCGATGCCCACCGCCATCATCGCGCCAGCCTGACCGAGCACCATCGCAACGACCTGGCGGGATGTGGCACCGAGCGCCATCCGCAAGCCGATTTCCCGGGTCCGCTCGGCCACGAGGTAAGCCATGACGCCGTACAGCCCGGCAGCGGTCAGCAGAAGCGCAACGACGGCGAAGGCGGACACGAGCACGAAATTCAGTCGCTG
>DATIBD010000020.1:0-17743 GCA_035457705.1 Vicinamibacteria bacterium | reverse complement strand
GAGCGACTGCATAGCCCTCGGGGCAGGGTGACGATAAACTCAGCTCACCCTGCGCGAGCGGAGCGAGCCCGGCGCGCTGGCCGCGCCGTAAGCAGCCCGAGCCGTGGCGGCACGATCGATTGCGGGTCCCGCCACGGCATTGAAAAAATGCTGGGCTACGGCTGGTTGAGCGTGACGTACCGCTCGAGCCGCGCGAGCTCCTTGTCGTCCACGTATTTGCCGATCTCCCGCCGAAACTGCGCCATGCTCTGGTACGGGCGATACTCGAGAAACTCCTTGAGCATGCGGTTGCCCACGCCGGGTATGCTGAGAATGTCTTCCTCGGTAGCGGTGTTGAGATCGATGGGAACGAAGACGTACTGCTCCAGGCGCGCCACTTCCGCGTCATCGACGTACTTGCCCATCTCTCGCCGGAACTGCGCCAGAGCTTTATAGGGACGATACTCCTCGAACTCGTGCGCCATGCGCGGGCCGACGCTGGGGACGAGAAGAATCTCGTCCTCACTCGCGGTATTGAGGTTGATTGGCAGGAACATCTTGACGTAGAGCTCCTTCAACGCCTCGTCGCTCAGAGATGGTTTCAGGATGCCGTGCAAATCCATCATGCTCAGAAAAGGCCTCTTCTCCATGATGGCGGTCACAAGGGTCTCATCGAGGTGCGGCAGGGCGAGAAGCTCTTCCTTGCCGGCTAGATTCGGGTTGACGACCCCCGAGCTCTTTCCAACCTGCGCGAACAGCAAGACCCCGCTGCCGGACAATCCGACGGTGAGAACAAGAACCAACAGTGAGCGAAGCCATCCAGACGAGCGCATCACGACATTCCTCCTCCCGGGTGACGATACGTTGACGCCATCCCCAACAGTCCCAAGTATGCCATAGTCGCGGGTGCCAGAGCCGGAGTCGCTCCCGTCAGCGATTCCCATACGAGATCGAGTCCGGCGAGCGAGGGGTACATCTCGAGCTCGAACTCGGAGTTCGCTCGGTAGTGCAGGTAGAGTCCAACGAATCCGCTCGCGGTGAAAAAGACCATCAGGGCTCGGAAAACCCGCAGGGTCGAGGGACGGGGTCGGAGCCAAAGCCCGACGAGCGCGAGGAGACCGAGTCCCAGCAAAACAAGCGGGACGAGCTGCAAAGTATCCTCGATGTGCCCCAGGAGAAGGAGCTCGGTGCCAGCGCCGAGCGCGCCCATCGTGAACAGGAACCCGGTGAAGCGACGGAGAGTCTCGACCTCGGATCGCTTCTTCGTCACGTCGTTCCCCAACCGCCGCCGATACATTTTAGTACGAAACTGAATCAGTTTTGACGACTTTACAATGGACGTTGTTACCGACGCATGTTTGCTTTCTCGCGGGCACCAACATATCCTCGTGTGCCGGATGAGTACTGTGAAGAAATGGTTGACCGGGGGGTTCGTCGGGCTTGGTCTCGTCGCGATCGGTGCCTGGGGATACTACGAGGCGATGAAGCGGGCCTGGATTCGCTACAACGAGTTCGACATCCGTTCTGAAGGGTCCCTTTCCATTGGCGATCTCGCCCCGGACCTCGAGCTCGGGGCGGTGGATGGGTCGGGCTCGAAGCGCATTTCCGACTTCTACGCGGAAAAACCTGCGGTACTCATCTTCGGGAGCTACACGTGACCGCCGTTTCGAGCCAGGCTGGCCGAAGTCGAGAAGCTTCGTGAGGATTTTTCCAGCGTCGCCAACTTCGTAATCATTTACATCAAAGAAGCGCATCCCGAGGACGAGTGGCAGATGGACTCCAACGTGGAGTCGGGCGTCGTTTATTCCCAGCCCGACACATTCGAGGCGCGCCAGGAGTTGGCGAAAACTTTCGTCGATCGGATGGGCGTCGAGACCGACACCCTCGTGGATGACATCCGCAATACCGCGCTTGCCTGCTACGCGGCGTGGCCCGAGCGCATCTATATCGTCGACCGAGACGGCAGGATTCTCTACAAGGGCGGTATCGGGCCGTTCTACTTCGAGCCGGATGAGCTCCGAGAGTTCCTCGAATCGATGCCGCGCGCTTGAGCCCGTCGGACCGTGTCGAGCCGCGAGGCAGGCCGCCGCGCTTTCCGAGTCGTCTCCGGGACGGCGCGGAAGTTCTCGGAGATCAACGGAACGTTCCTCGGCGCCGGCCTCGCCTTCTACGTCGTTCTTTATTGCTTTCCGCTTCTGCTCCTTTTCGTCACCGCATTCGGTTACGTTCTCGAGGGATCGGCCCAAGCCATGGCCGAAGTCGAAACCCTGGTTGAGAAGCTGTTTCCCGCCTCGGAGCGGGCCGTGATCGAGACCATCGAGAGCTTTTCGGATTACCGAGGCGTGCTCAGCCTGGTGACGCTCGGAGCTTTCCTCTTGTTCGGCACGTTTCTTTTCGGCGCCGTGAGGCACGTTCTCAACGTCGTATTCGCCGTCGAAACACGACGAAATTTTCTCCGAGGATTCGGAGCCGACTTCATGGCCATGCTGGGAACCGGTGGTCTGCTCGCCCTGACCGTCGGCCTGGCTTCCGGTCTAGCGCTCGGTCTGGAGATCGCTTCACGCCTTGCTCCTCGCTCCTGGCTCGAGCCGGGGTGGGCCATACTGGCGCGGGTCCTTACGTTCTTGTTTGCCGGAGCGGTCTTTTATCTCTTGTTTCGCCTGCTTCCGGGGAAGACGCTGAGCCGCCGGAGCCTGTTGGATGCGGCTCTCGCGGGAAGCATCCTTTTGGAAATGTCCAAATGGCTCTTCGCGTGGTACGTCACCGAGGCCCGGGACTACGCCCGTTTCTACGGCGCCCTCGGAGGTCTCGTATTCTTCGTCATATGGATCTACTACGGGTCCGTCGTCTTCGTACTGGCGGCCACTTTCGGGAGCGTCCTAGACGCCGACCGCGGGTAGCAGGCTGATGAAAAAGTACGGCCCAGCCTGCGCGAGCGGAGCGAGCTCGGCGCGCTCGTCGCGCCGTAAACACCCCCGAGCCGTGGTGGTCGATCGGTCGCGGGTCCCGCCACGGCATTGAGCAGAGGTGAAACACATGAACGATCGACGACACGGGGGTTTCCACACGGTGCTCGAGGTGGAGCTTCCGTACGTATTCATCGACGCCACAATGCAGATCTGGCCCGATGCCGAGATCGACAAAGCCCACCGGCATGGCGTCACGGCATACGTGGTTACGGCTTGCCGTCCTCACGACGAGTTTGCCGACGTCGTCCGCGACTTGAGCGACTGGCATCGCCTCGCTCGCAGCCACCAGAACCTGGTCGTGGCGGAGACCGTCGCGTCGATCCGCCACGCGAAAGCCGCCGGGAAGGCAGCGCTCGTCCTCGCTGCCCAGGGCGGCGACTTCATCGGACGCGAGCTGCATCGCGTCGAGGCGGCGGCGCGACTCGGACTCCGCCAGCTTCTGCTCGCATACAACGCCACGAACCAACTCGCGGACGGCTGCCTCGATCGAACCGAAGGCGGCCTGTCCCGCTTGGGCGAGCGCGTCGTAGAGGAATGTAACCGCGTGGGCATCCTCCTCGATGGAACCCACACGGGGAAGCGCTCGACGCTCGACATCATCGACCGGAGCGCTCACCCGGTCGTTTTCAGCCACTCGAATCCGAGCGCCATAGCGCCCAACCGACGAAACATCGACGACGAGCAAATCCGCGCCTGCGCCGCGAGAGGTGGCGTGATTTGCCTCGCCCCCTGGGGCCCACTGGTGATGCGACCGGGAACGGCTCATCAACCGACGGTCGACGAGTTCATCCACATGATCGACCATGTGGCCAGCCTCACGGGTGGAACGGACCACATCGGAATCGGTACCGACATGTCGCTGGGCAGCTACCCACGGCACGAGCGCGACCCGTGGGGCGCACCCGACTACGGCAACCCGTTTGCCGAGTACGCCGACAAGGTCACGGCCGATCCGCGCTCGCCGCGCCGCAACCTCGACGGGTTTTCCGATTACGCGGAGATTGCATCATTCGCCGACCGGCTCGGGGCGCGGGGCTACACCGACAACGATGTTCACAAGATCCTGGGCGAGAACTACCTGCGCGTGGCTTCGGCCGCCTGGTCGGCTGGATGATCAATTCTCTGGCCTTCCACTCCGTTGGTTTGAAAGAATGTTCTCGCATGGATGCGCGTGACACCGTCCGCCTCGCCGTCGGGAGTGCACTGGGGCTCGGTCTCGCTCCGGTCGCGCCGGGAAGCTTCGGGGCTCTTCTAGGCGTCGTCATCCACGTCGTGGCATTCTTTTCCCTCCCCGAGGGCATGCTCCCCTGGGCCCTCCTCGGTGCCCTGATCGCCACGATCGTCGCCAACCACGTGCTGACACCTTGGGCGGTCGGCTATTGGCGCGAGAAAGATCCCAGCCATTTCGTTCTCGACGAGGTTGCTGGTTACCTGATGGTGCCTCTACTCTATCCGCACGGTCCCCTTTGGCACACAGCGGTCGTCGGGTTTCTCCTGTTCCGGGTGATCGACATCATCAAGCTACCTCCGGCTCGGCAGATCGATCGCCAGGTAAGCGGGCCGTGGGGCATAGTTCTCGACGACCTCGTCAGTGGCGCTTACGCGGCGATGCTGCTCCACGCCCACCGTCTGCTGCTCTGAGAGCGTCATCGAAAGCGGGCCCCAGGGATCGCCGCTATCGCAAAACGACGTTCAATACCAGCGGGTGGGAGGAATCGACACGGGTGCCGCTCGGTAAGTACAGAGGTGTCTCGAGCCAGTAGGCGCGCGGGAAGTCCGGATTGGGCTCGTTCAAGCGAATGAGCGGCTCTCGCGAGCCATCCGGTTTGAGTGCTTCGGCCAGAAACGTCGGGCTCCGCTCCTCCACGCGTGGCACCAGAGCCAGCACCTCGACGTCGCGGACGAGCCTGTAACCACCGGGGTCAACGCTGAGCGGGACGACCCGAGCCTTTATCTCATCTTGAAAATACAAGGCGAGCGTCGTGACGTCCTCGACGGTATTTCCCTCGTTGAGCCAGGTCTTCCGGTATTGCAATCGAAGGCTGATCTTGGTGCCTTTCGGCACGAGAAAGCCGCGGCCAGCCGACAGGGACTCGGGTCTCGCACCCGCGGTCCAGGCTCCGATCAACGAGTCCCCGGCAAAGACGAGCGCCGATCGCACGATGCTCGGAGCACCGGGTCTCACATCGATGGCTCGCAGGTGCTTCTCCTGGGCCAACTCCCCGAGCGTAAGCTCGCGAACGGCCTCGGACTGCTCTGGGCCAAGGACGGCGGGCTCGTTCATGGAAAGCTCCAGATCGGGCGCGCCGAGCGCCCACCCGGAGGCCGCTTCATCCTCGCCGATCCTCTCGACCGTATCGCCTTCCGGCGTCCCGCCCAGGCACCAATCGACGACCGTATCGAGCTCCTTGCCGGTAAGTCCTAGCCCGTGTTTGAACGCTCCGTACCGCTCGTCAGCGAACCAGGGAGGCATAGCGAGCTTCAATAACTCGTTCTTGATGGACGCCGCCCAAGGATAAGCATCCTTGTACCTCAGAAGCGACATGGGGGCGACCCCACCGGTTCGATGGCATGACCCGCATTTCTCGAAAAAAATTGGGTAGATATCTCGATGGTAGGTGTATTCGGTCGTCGACGGCTTGTGGGCCTCGCCCGTGACCGCCCACGAAAGAGCCAACGCCAGAGCGGTCCCGGCTCTCATTTCGCGTAGATGCTTTGGATCCCGACGCTCGCTTCGTCGAAGAGACGGTAAGCCAGGAGCACCTGTTCCCGGTTTCCGAGGTCACCGTAGTCGTCGAGAAGCCACGCGGAACGCACGAGCTGCCTGACCGCCCACTCGAGCTCCCCGCGAAGCTCCGAAGGCGCTTCGAGTATGTGGCCCTCGAGAGCGATCGCGAGCTCTTTCGCTTCCAGGGCCGGAACGTAGACTTCGCCGAAAGCGCCGGTCGTCACGAGATCGCGGACGATCGCGTTCCTCTCGGCAATCGCCGCCGCGATGTCCGCCGGCGCCTCGGGAATCACCAGCGCATCGGCGGACGAGTCCGACTCCGTCGCCACGGATTGATCCTCCTTCGAGAGATCTGCGAAAGCGAAATCGAAGCGCTCGAAGGGGCCTTCGGATGCGAACTGGATCTTGGCTGTGACCTCGCCGGGCAGCGCAAGCTTGCCGACGCGGGCTTCGAGATAGCCGCCATCCAGCGAAGGGACGAGCGGATGGGCAACCAGCTCCCGGGTTTGTTTCAGCTTCGCGTCGAACTCTTCCTCGAGCACGGCCCGCCCTCGGAATCGTCTCGCATCCATGGCCTGCGAGAAATTGTCGTACAGGTACACGCGAAACACGCCCTCTTCCAGGTAGGCGCCCTCGAGGTGATGCCAGTTGTCGGGGGCCATGAAGAAGATACCGCCGTGCTTCGGATTGTGATCTTGATGAGGACGCGTCGAAGTCTCGGCGACGAGTGCCATATGACAGATGGGGCAAGATCCCTCGGAACGCTCTCGCACCTCCGGATGCATGGGACATGCGTAGCTGACCTCGAGGCTCACGAGGTAGAGAGCGTGCCCGCAGATGGGACACTGGCCGGGAAGCTCTTCGGACACGACAGAGTGGATGGGACAGCTGTAGGCGTAGCGAACGAAAGTCTCCACGAGCTCGCGGCTGCAGATGGGGCACTCGCCGGCCACTGTCTCGGTGATCTCCCGGTGGACGGGGCAAGTCCAAACCAGTCCTGCTTCTTGAGCGCCGAGAAACAACCAAAGCAGGAAAACCATGCGCCGTAATGGTAGCGGCCCACACGGGCTCCGGCAAACTCGCGGGCTGGTGAAAAACGTACGACCCAGCCTGCCGAGCGGTGGCCAAAACGTCTGCCGCGAGATCGGCGCGAAGCGCCGCAAAGGCCGAGCCGTGGCGGCCGGACGATCGCGGGTCCCGCCACGGCACGGAGCACTAGAATGATTGATGCGACTCGGTCGGCGTCCGGAGTAGACTCTTGCGAATGAAGGCCGAAATCGTCCTCAAGGCCGGTCGTGAGGAGAGGTTCACCGAGGAACGCTGCTTCATCGCCGAGATGTGGAACGACTCTCGTGACCCGGAGGTGTCGATCGCCCTCGCCCGGGTGCAGGCGGGCGAGACCACGGAGCCTCACCGGCTCGCGGTCGACGAGCGCTATGTCATCTTGAGCGGCCGGGGAATGGTCGAGGTCGAGGGACTGGATCCCGCCCCAGTCGGTCCCGGAGACATCGTACTCATTCCCGCGGGCAAGACACAACGAATCGCGAACCGGGGTAAGGAAGACCTGGTGTTTTTTTGCATCTGCACTCCGCGGTTCGAGCCAGGCCATTACCGCTCATGAAGATCGATTTCGATTCCAGGAACGTCGTCGTGACCGGCGCGTCGCGGGGCATCGGGCAGGCCATCGCCGAGCGGTTTGCCTCCGCCGGCGCATCGGTCGTCGCCGCGACGCGGGAGCTCGCCGACGTGCGCAAACCCGAGGACGTGGAGCGTATGTTCAAAGACGCCGACGATGTCGACGTACTCGTCAACAACGCCGGGATCTACCCGGTACAGGCTCTGCTGGACCTGACGTTGGCCGAGTGGAACGACGTTCTCGACACGAATCTCAGTGGAGTGCATCTTTGCACCCAGGCTGCCGCTCGGCGGATGATCGCTCGTGGCAAACCGGGAGCGATCGTCAACTTGGCTTCGATCGAGGGGCTGCAGCCGGCAGCCGGCCACAGTCATTACTGTGCGGCCAAAGCGGGAGTCCTGGCCTACACGCGCTCGGCGGCGCTCGAGCTCGGACGCCACGGCATCCGAGTGAACGCAGTTTCTCCCGGGCTCGTCTGGCGGGAGGGAATCGAGGAGGCTTGGCCTTCAGGCGTTCACGCCTTTCGACAGCGTGCGCCCCTCGGCCGGCTCGGCCGACCGATCGAAGTGGCCGACGCTTGCCTGTTCCTCGCCTCGGACGCAGCCGGGTTCATCACCGGCGCGAACCTGGTCGTAGACGGAGGCATTCTCGCCGCAGCCAGTTTCTAAAACAAAGCGGTTGACATCGCGGCCAAACGGAGCTATACAAAAAAAGAAGGACTAAGGAAAGGGGATCATCATGAGTCCGCCGGACCAGAGTGTCCCCTCGGGAACGTAAGTTCGGGAGCCCCGCGCCCTGCATTTTCCGAGGGATGAAAACCAAAAACCCGGGCTCGTGCACCTTCCGTATTTGACGGCCCATTTGGCCCGCACTTCGTAAAGCGGCGCAACAGGGCGTCGAGCCCTAGAGGTTCTTAGGAATCGTGCGGAGCCCAATCCCACTCCCAACGGCCGGGTCGTGTGGGTTTTGATAGAGCTGCTTGTAGCTCTATCAAATAGCGACTGCGGGGCCAAGATACGGCGCCGAACCGTGCCAAGTGTTTGGTTTCGATCTGACAATCGATGAGCCCGATGCCCCAGCGCTCGAGCTGCCGGACGAGCATCACGAACGCAATCTTCGAAGCGTCTGGACGTTCCGCGAACATCGATTCGCCGAAGAAAGCCCCTCCGAGAGACACGCCGTAAAGACCGCCAACGAGCACCCGGTCAGACCAGGTCTCTACCGAATGCGCGAACCCGAGGCGGTGTAGCTCCGTGTAGGCGCGCGACATCTCGGCGGTGATCCAAGTCCCGCGCTGTCCGGGCCTTCTGGCTCGAGCACAGCGAGTGATGACCTCCCCGAACGCGGAATCCATCGTCAGACGGAAAGGATTTGCGTTGAGCCGTCTTCTCAGGCGCTTCGGAATCCGCAGCGTCTCCGCCGTCAGAACGAAGCGCGGATCGGGCGAGTGCCAGAGAATCGGATCGCGTTCCGAGTACCACGGGAAGATGCCGCAGGAGTAAGCAGCGAGCAAGCGTTCGGGTGAGAGATCACCGCCCACAGCGAGAAGTCCCTGCTCGGCCTGATCCGCTGGAGGAAAGGCGATCTCGTTACCCAGCAGGTAGACTGGCATCGGTGTCCGTCTCGGCGGGAACCTTCGGTGCGTCGAAAGCGAACGAAAGCTTCTCACCGTCGAGACCGATGGTTACCGTGCCGCCGCCCTCCAGCGCTCCGAACAGGATCTCGTCCGTCAGGGGATCGCGCACCTCCGTTTGGATGAGACGGGCCAGGGGTCTCGCGCCGTACATCGGGTCGTAGCCCTTCTTGGCCAAGTAGGCCCGCGCCTCGGGAAGAAGCGTAAAGGCGACCCGCCGCTCGCGGAGCTGCGCCTCGAGCTCGAGGATGAACTTCTCGACGATGGTCTCCATGACTTCCTCGCTCAGGGCGTCGAAAGTAATGATGCCGTCGAGCCGGTTTCGAAACTCCGGGCTGAACAGGCGCTCGATTGCCTTCTTGGCGCGAGACGGAGCATCCCGGGCCCGGTCGCTGGCAAAGCCAATCGAAAGCGCGTCCATCTCTCGCGATCCCGCGTTGGAGGTCATGATCAAGATCGCTTGACGGAAGTCGGCTTTCCGGCCGGTATTGTCCGTCAGAGCGGCATGGTCCATGACCTGGAGCAGGATGTTGAAGAGATCCATGTGCGCCTTCTCGATCTCGTCGAGAAGCACGACGCAGTAGGGATGTTGTCGGACGGCGTCGACGAGAAGCCCTCCCTGCTCGAAACCCACGTAGCCGGGCGGAGCGCCGATGAGACGCGCCACGGCGTGCTTCTCCATGTACTCGCTCATGTCGAAGCGAATGAACTCGTTTCCGAGGAGACGCGCGAGCTGCCGGGCGAGCTCCGTCTTCCCTACCCCAGTCGGTCCCGTGAACAGAAAACATCCGGCGGGACGGTCCGGGTGGCCCAAGCCGGCACGAGAGCGGCGGATGGCGCGCGCAACGGCATCGATGGCGCCGGGCTGCCCGAATACGACACGTTTCAGCGATTCCGGCAATGTGCGCAACCTCTCCTTGTCAGAGGCCGAGGTCTGCTTTTCCGGGATTCGAGCGATCCGGGCCACGATCTTCTCGATCTGCGGGATATCTACCGCGGACGCCGCGTCTTCGGGCTTCGCCGACAAGCGTTGCGCCGCGCCCGCTTCGTCGATTACGTCGACGGCACTGTCGGGAAGACGGTGCTCGCGCAGGTGTCTCTTAGCGAGACGGACGGCGGCTTCGAGCGCACCCTTCGTGTAGGTCACCCGGTGATGCTCCTCGTAGCGTGACTGCAATCCCTCCAGGATCTTGACCGCATCTTCGAAAGACGGCTCCTCGACGACGATCTTCTGAAGTCTTCGGTGGAGGGCGCGGTCCTTCTCCAGGTGCTTGAACTCCTCGAACGTCGTGGAGCCAATGAGACGAACGCGTCCTTCAGTCAGAACCGGCTTTACGAGGTTGGCCAGGTCCATCGTGCCACCCGTGGTCGCGCCCGCCCCCACCATCGTGTGCAGCTCATCGATGAAGAGCACGGGCTTCTCCCGCGTCTCGAGAGCGGCGATGACCATCTTGAAACGCTCTTCGAAATCTCCTCGGTAACGCGTTCCGGCGAGAAGCGCACCCGAGTCCAGGGCAAAGATCTCCGCGCCCTTCAAAATATCCGGCACTTGATCGGCGACGAGCTTCTGCGCCAACCCCTCCACGAGCGCGGTCTTCCCCACGCCCGCGTCACCCACGAAGACCGGATTGTTCTTCCGGCGGCGACAAAGGATCTCGAGTGCCCTCTTGATCTCCGCGTTACGGCCCACCAGCGGATCGAGAAGCCCCTGGCGGGCTCGCTCCGTGAGGTTCACCGTGAAAGCCGTGAGCGGATCCGAGGTTCGGCTGGGCGCATCCTCCTCGCCGACGCCGGCCCCCGCCGGCTCACCCGCGGGTATCTGCGGAACTTTGGTGATTCCGTGAGAGATGTAGTTGAGCACGTCGAGCCGGGTGATTTGCTGGGCCTCCAAGAGCTTTGCCGCGTGAGAGCGCCGTTCCTGAAGAATCGCCGCGAGAGTATCGCCGATATCGGCCTCGGTCTTGCCAGAGCTTTGAACGTGAAGCACCGTTTTCTGCAGTACTCTTTGAAACGCGAGCGTCTGGATCGGCTCCTGGTGAGACTCCAAGGGAAGGAGCTCGATGTCGTGCTCGAGATGACTCTTGAGGCGGCTGCGAAGCTTTTCCAAATCGGCGCCGCAAGCCTGGAGGATTTCCTCTCCTTTTGGATCGTGCGCGATGGCGAAGAGCAGATGCTCGAGAGTCAGGTGCGCATGGCGCCTCGTGTCGGCCTCACGATAAGCGACGTTCAAGACCATTTCCAGGTTCGTGGTAAACATCCCGTTATTTCTCTATCTCGAGTTTAGCTGAATGCTCGGTATGGTCCGTCATTCCGGCTCGATGCTGCAGCGAAGCGGATGACCCGCTTCTTTGGCCCAATCGTGCACGAGAGCCGCCTTCGTTTCCGCTACCTCGTGCGGATAAACGCCCGCAATCCCCGCGCCCCGAGTATGCACGTGCATCATGATCCGGTGCGCTTCGGCGGGCGACTTGTTGAAAACCGCCTCGAGGACCCTCACGACGAAGTCCATCGTAGTGTAGTCGTCGTTGTGGAGGATCACCTTGTAGAGCTTGGGCTTGTCCGTTTTCGAGCGCGTTTTCTCGAGGACTTCGCCCTCGGTTTTGCGGTCGGCTCCTGCCATGGTCATTCCTATTTTAGCAAGACGGCCGGGCGGGATCGGTTACACTCTGTCGCCGTGGGCTCGAAGCGGCACGTGCTCTTCGCTGCGCTCGCCGCGCTCGTGGGCGGATCCTGGTCGTGCGGCGACGCGCCTCCTTTCGTCGTGGTGTTCTGCCTCGACGGAGCGAGTGGGGACATCATCGACGAGCTGCGTTCCCATCGAAGAGTCCCCGCTTTCGAGCGGCTCATCGACGACGGCGTCTACGGGCCCATGCAGTCTCTCGCCGAGCGACGGATCATGGCCGCGGACCCGCGTCGCGGCTACTGGTCACCAATTCTATGGGCGAGCGTGGCTACGGGAGTCGTCGCCGAGAGACACGGCGTTCGAGACTTTCTTCTGCCCGCGCCCGGCACCTCGGTCGTTTGGATGGGCTCGGAGGACGACCCACCCCTCGCGGAGCTGTATCTTCCGGAGATCCGAGGCAGCGGCCCGTTTCTCTTGCGATTGAGACTCCGCTCCTACGAGCCGAACGGGACGCAAAACATCGGACTTCGACTCAACGGCGAGCCGCTCGGTAACCTGACCGTTTCCGTGGAATGGCAAGAGTTCCAAGTGCCCATGACAGCAGAGCGGCTCCGGCCCGCTCGTAACGAGCTCGTTTTCGAGCTAACGCGGCAGAGCCGCCCGTCGGATGCGACGGGCGGAATAAGTAAGGATCACCGTCTCCTCGCAGCTCAATTAGCTCGCCTGCGGGTACTGAACGTCGAGGGTCGTTCCATACTGGAGCTTGATCCGGCGTTCGCTCGTTTCCACCTGGGACGCGGTTTCCACAAGCCCGAGGGACCCGTCGTGGAGGCCCAGAGCGCACACCTGAGATCGCGCCCCGTCTGGACTCTCGCGGGCGACGATGGGCACCCGGTGGGAATCGTCGGTTACTGGGGCACCTGGCCTGCGTACCCGGTCAATGGATTTCTCGTGTCGTCGCGCATGGGGCTCCGCGGTCGGCGCCTGAACACGAAGAACGACCTCACCTGGCCCCCCGAGCTCGTCTCGGAGATCGAGCCGCTCTATCCCTCGCTCGACGAGATGGAACCGGTCTTTTCCTCCCTTCATCTTCTGGACTGCGACCCTCCCCTCATCGAGGATCGAGCGGCCATTCCAGGTGTTCTGCGTCAGGACGAGCTCTACTTCCGCGCCGCCAGAAAGCTCCTGCCCTCGATGAGCAGCGGGCTTTTCATGGTGTATCTCGAGTCCATCGACGTCCTGAGCCATCACTCCCTCTCGTGGAAGTACGGGGCCGAGATGCGGCCTGGATGTCCCGAGTCCGCACGCCAGATCGTCGATTCCGTGTACGAGCTGGTCGACCGCTGGTTGGGCGAGCTCATCGCGCTCGTTCCCGAGCATGCCACCATCCTGGTGATATCGGACCACGGTCTCGTGCCTGGGGAGCTCGGCGGGCTCCATTCACCGGAGGGGATATTCATCGCATCCGGGAGGGGGATTCGCCGCGACCGGGCGTTTTACGGCGCGTCCGTCCTAGACGTTGCGCCAACGCTGCTGCATTTGCTCTCCTCACCCGTCCCCCTCGCCATGGACGGAAAGGTGCTTGCGCCGATCTTCGAGCCGGAGACGCTCGAGCGCCATCCGCCACACTACGTCGACTCTGAGATCGACTTCGACATCGGCGCGGAAGCATCGAGCGAAGGGCAGAACGACGTCCTGGAGCGCCTGAGGTCGATTGGCTATATTCATTAAAGTGCCGTGGCGGGACCCGTGATCGCCACGGCTCGGCAGGCCGCCGCACTTCTTCATCAGCCCTGCTAGAAGGGTCCGTACTGCAGCGCGTGTGCGGCGAGGAGCAGCACCAGGCCGGCAATCAACCAAAGGCACTGGAGTGGCCAGATGAACTTAACCCAATCGGTCCATTTGACGCCGATCATGGCGAGCCCCGCCATGAAGTAGCCCTGGGTGGGGGTGAGCACGTTCGTGAATCCATCTCCGAACTGGTAGGCGAGCACGGTGGTTTGCCGGGTCACGCCGACGAGATCGCCGAGCGGCGCGAGGATTGGGATAGAGAGCGCCGCCTGACCGCTTCCCGAGGGCACGATGAAGTTCAACAGCACCTGCACGAAATACATGCCGACGACGCTCGCCGAGCGTGGCAACTTCTCGACCGCGCCCGCGAGCGCGTGCAAGATGGTGTCCGTCACCAGAGCGCCGTCGAAGATTACCAGTACGCCGCGGGCGAGCCCAACCACGAGAGCGCCGGTGGTGATACCGGCCGCGCCTTCGATGAAATGCTCGGCGATCTCATCCGCACCGAGGCCTCCGAGCCAACCGGCGAGGACCGCCACGGCGACGAAGACGCCGCTCAGCTCCAGAAGGCCCCAGCCCCATTGGAGAGCTCCGACGACGAAGGCTCCGACGGTCCCTGCCACCACCAGGAGCACGAGGGTGTGGCGGCGTTTCAGACCACGCACCGGGGAAGGCCCGCTCTGCTCGGGTGCGCTGCGAACGCGCGCGGCGTATCGCATCACGTGAATGACGGCGAGCGATGTCACGACGACCCAGACGACGAGCCGATAGCCGATTCCCGAAAATAGAGGCAGCTCGGCGATGCCCTGAGCGACACCCACGGTGAACGGATTCATGAACGCTCCCGCGAATCCGGCTCCGGCGCCAACGAGGCCGACAGCGCCCGCGGTGATCGCGTCATAGCCCAGCCGTCGAGAGACCATCAGGAGCGCCGGGAGGAAAACGAGAGTCTCTTCCGCCATCCCGAGGCTTCCTCCAGCGAGGGCGAAGACGAGCATCAGAACGGGTATGACCCGCTCTCCGCGACCGCCTTTGGCGATGATCCACTCGATGGCGCCCTCGATGGCGCCCGTCGCGTTCACCACTCCGAAGGCGCCCCCGATGATGAAGATGAAGAACACGATGTCGGCCGTAGCGCTCATTCCTCGGGGGAAGGCCAGGAAGACGTCGGCGACGCTCGCGGGATCGGAGCGAGCTTCTTGATAAGAGGCCGGATCGACGACGGTGCGACCACCACGATCTACGCGCTCGTACTCTCCGGCGGGAATGACGTGCGTCGCGAGCGCCGCGGCCACGACGAGCGCGAAGAGAAGGACGTAAGTGTGCGGGAGCTTGAGCTTCATGGAGAACAGAACGACTTGGCCGTCAGCGCATAGATCCGAGCGGCGGCGAGCAGGTCGGCAACCGGTACTCTCTCGAACGGCGAGTGCGCGAGAGAAAGCTTTCCGGGCCCAAGAATGATGGATGGAATCCCGCCGAACCGTGAGAGGAGGGCCCCATCCGTCCACGCGGGAAACGTCGTGAGCCCCGCATCTCCCAGCACGTTCCGCCGTGCCTCCTCGGCCGACCGAACGATGGGGTGCGACGGCTCGGTCACGAGCGCCACGTGCTCGAGCGTCGCCATCCCGCCCGGCATCCTACGCACCTCGGACGTGAGACCCTTCATCTCAGACTCGATGGCACGGAGCAGCTCCTGAAGCTCCTGAACCATATTCTGATAGCTTTCGCCTGGAACCGAACGCCGGTCGAGTCTGAGAACGCACTTTGCCGGAACGGTCGATGGCTGGTCGCCTCCTTGAATCGTGCCGACGTTCAGTGTGGGGGGCCCGAGAAGAGGGTGAGCTCTCGCCGCGAAGCGCGGAGCTAGCTCACGCTCCGCCCTGTTGACGAAGCGAGCGGCGGCGCGAATCGCGCTCACACCCGCCTCGGGCGAACCGCCATGGGCAGAGCGCCCGCGGAGCTCGATCTCGAGCCACTCGAGCCCTCGGTGACCGATGGCGATCTCGTTGCACGTTGCCTCGCCCACGATCGCGGCGTCGGCGCGCTCTCCGGTCTTCACGAGGTGCTCGGCGCCCAGGCTTTCCATCTCCTCGTCGATGATTGCGGCCAGGGTCACGGCCCCCGTCTCGAGCGTGCCTGCTCGGTGAAGCGCGACCAGAGCGCCCGCCATCGCCGCTAGCGCCCCTTTCATGTCCGCGGAACCACGGCCGAGCAGGTGGCCGTCTCGGATCTCGCCGGAAAACCCAACCCCCGGTTCGGCAGCATTCAACGGGACCGTGTCGGTGTGGCCGCACAGCATTAGATGGCGTCCCGATCTCTGGCCATCGAGGGTGCAATAAAGATTGGGTCGGCCCGGGGCCACTTCCACCAGACGGCAAGCGAGTCCCGACTCCTCGAGAAACTCTTCGAGTGCCCCGACGACGCCCTCTTCCTGGCGGCCGATGCCCGGGTGGCTCGGGATTTGGACGAGCCTCGATGCCAGATCGACAATGCCGGCGGCGGCGATAGCGCCCTCGAGATCGATGGTGCGGGTCAGACGCGTTACTCGCGAGAGCTGAGATTCGGCCGAGCGCCCGGCCCAGCCGACAACGGGATGCGGTCGCCGTCACGGACCGGGAACAGGCGTTCTCCCATTGAAAAGGCTCCCGTTCATTTCCGGGCCGAGGGTACGCGATGAGGGAAACGGATGCAACCCGTCACGCGAAACGGGCGGGACTATTTTCCGGGCGACGGTGCAAGCTTGGGCAGGCGCCACAAGCGCTCAACCGAGAAGGCGGTCAGGCACCTCCGGATGCATCGGCCCGCTTCGCCATGGCTTGCTGGCCCTTCAGGATCGCGCACCAGTCCTTGTGCTCCCCGACCGGCATGCCACACTCGACGCAGATGCGAACCCTCTTCTTGGGCTCCGTTTTCCCGCCAAACAGCTTCTTGATGAACGACATTATCGATCTCCTGAGCCTCCGAGGGCCTCACTCACCAACTATAGACGATACGGACCAGCCCAGGGTTTTGTTCAATTCTTTGAACCCCCGCATACTCGATTCTCGCAAACCCGCATCGCTCGCCGGAACGTCATTCCGTTTCGCCTTTCTGCTGAATAACATCCAAGTAGTCGTCCAGCTCCTTAACGCTGGCGAAAACCGAGCTCAAGTCGACCGCTTTCACGATGTCGAAGACTTTTTTGACCGAAGGGCGTGGATTGACGATGAGCGTCTTCCCCGCGCGGGCCTTCATGAGTTTTTGGGCGCGGTACAGAGAACGAATACCGGCGCTGCTGAGGTATTCCAACTCGGCCAGATCCAGCACCAATACCTTGATAGGCGATTCCAACATCGTGTCCAGCTCGGTGTCGAAGGCCACGGCGGTGTTGGTGTCGAGACGGCCCTCGAGAAACATCGTCTTTGCGAAAGGGCGCGTATCCTCGTTGCGTACGTTCAGCGACATGATTGCAGCAACTCCTCTCTGCCCACGACGCCGGCGAAATTCATTATAGATACAAATGCATTTTACCTGGGTTCTCGCGCGTTTTCCCCGCCCCTCCGCGTCCTCGATCCCCGTCAACTCGCATAGTCAGGCTCGTCGCGATCGAGAACCCGCTTTAGCGCAGCGAAGTGCTCCTCGGCTTGCTTGTCCAGATTGTTGGGACGGTCTGGACGCACGTAGGCGCGAGCGACGTCGTCCGCAACGAAGCGGAGGGTCTTGCCCGTCGCCTGAGCTAGGATCTGCACCTTGGCGGCGCGCTCGAGAAAGTAAAGGTCGTCGTATGCCTTGGCGACACTCGGGCCAACCACGATGACACCGTGGTTCGAGTGGAACAGGACGTCCTTCGTGCCCAACATCGACGCCAGTCTCTCTCCCTCGGCGGCGTGGTCCGCGGCCCCCTGATAGCTATCGTCGTAGGCGATGCGTTCGTGAAAGCGGAGAGCGTTCTGGCTCACGGGAAGGAGCCTCCCCTTGTCGAGCGAGGCGATCGCCGTGGCGTAGGTTTGATGTGTGTGGAGCACGGCCCCCGCCTCGGGCCGCGCTCGCAAGATGCGCGAATGGATGTAGAGCGCCGAGGGCTCGACCTCGCCCTCGCCTGCGTGGACGCTCCCCTGGCCGTCGACCAGGAGAAGCCGACTCGCCGTCACCTCGCTCCAATGAAGACCGTGAGGAAGGACGAGGAAACGGTCCTTCCCCGCCCTGGCGGTGAAGTGATTGTTGATCCCTTCGCACAGATCGTGTCGAACCGCGAGCCGATAGGCCGCGGCAAGCTCGATGCGGACGTTGCTGATCATCTTTACTACTCAATGCCGTGGCGGGACCTGTGATCGACCGGCCGCCACGGCTCGGCCTTCGCGGCGCTCCGCGCCGATCTCGCGGCAGATGTCTTGGCCACCGCTCG
>DATIBD010000019.1:0-135564 GCA_035457705.1 Vicinamibacteria bacterium | reverse complement strand
CCTGGAATGCTGTCCACGATCAGCCGCGACTCGCGTTCGCTTTCGCGCAGCGCGTCCTCGGCGCGCTTCCGCTCGTCGATGTCCGTCAACAGTACGCACCAGCGAACGACGTGGCCGCTTGCATCGCGGAGGGGAAAGCCGTTGTTCTGGAACCACAGGTAGACGCCGTCAGACCGCCGCAGTCGCTGAACAATCCCGTATGGACTGCCCGAGGCGATCGATTCTGTGAAGACGTGGATGACGTGAGGAAGGTCTTCAGGGTGAACGATGTCGTTCGTCCCCCATTGTTTCAGCTCCTCAAGAGTCCTTCCGGTGTATTCGAGGATCTGGCGATTCACGAATTGGACCTCGCCGGCTGCGGTCAAGAGTGCGACCAGGCCCGGAATGCTGTCGACGACTAAGCGCGAATTGCGCTCGCTTTCGCGCAGTGCGTCATTGGCTATGGCGAGTTCGCGCGTGCGTTGCGCGACGCGTTCCTCGAGTTCGTTGGCGATGCCAAGTAGCGCGTCCAGCGAGGTGCTGACAATTCGAGGCTGCTCGCCGCCCGTCCATAGGGCAGGCAGAGCCATGATACCGCGCAGAGCGTTCACAGACTCACGCAGCCGCGTGACTTCCTCGGCCGGGGATTCGAGCGCAGGCTCCACGTCAGACCTCCCATGGGTTTTCGCCGCGTCGAGCGTGTCCGCATAGTGTAGCGCATCGCCATGCGTCTGCCGTCTCCGAATCATTCCTCCCCGACTCCCAATAGGGATCGCAGCGTTGCAGCACGTCCGTACGTCAGGGCGCAGCTCTTGCAGCGTCAGTCGGTCAAAGAACCGATAACCCTTGTAGATCTTGTTAGATACGCAGGCGTTGCTCCAATGGCAGGGTTGCGAGGGGATCGTCGGGTCGCGTTCGTGGGGCACTCCGGGATGTTGGGAGCCTTCTACAATCTGCGGCCGGGGTCCGAGAGAAGCGTCCACCCGGACCCCGACTGCAGCGCGAAACTCATTGGTCTCGATGACGTTGTCGGTCGAGACCGTCACCAGCCGGCAGTAGCCGACCTGCACCTCGCGTGGGGTTGCAGGAGCTTCGTGTTGTCTTCTGTCCTTTTTGGACAGAGACGTCAACAGGAGAGCACCAGCACGAGCGGATCGCCCTTCCTGCAACTCCCAGAGCGTTCGGCGCATGCCGCGGTGGTCCGACAGCTCTTACTCGCGAGACACTGCACGGGGAACGATGTCAGGTCCGCATGCGAACCTCTATCCCGGGACGCGATCGCGGCTAGGTTCCACGTTGAGCGCGGCATCTGTCGCCGCATCCTCAGGAGTTCTGCCGCGCTCGCGCGCCACGATGTAGGCGGCGTACCACTCCGACCAGTGGTGCTTCGGAGCGGTCCGCTCGTACCCGCCGTGGCGCTCTTCTGTTTCGCGCAGAAGCCCGGTCAGCGTCGCGACGTCCGAGCTGAATCCTCGTCCGGGAAGCCGCGTCTTGACCTCTTGAAGCAGCCAGCTGTTCCCGTCTGGATCACTGAATGAGGCGAATGAGAAGTAGGAGCGACCGTCCGGGTCCGGACCCGGCAAGCGTCCCTTCGTGCCGGCGACACGAAGGAGGTTGCCGTCGAAATGGAACACCTCGCTCACATCGACGCCCTGCCCAATGAGTGTGGCGCGTGCTGCCTCGAGGTCATCGACCACGAGAACCGTTCCCTGAACCGATCCCGCCACGGTGGACGTGAATCCCTTGCCGAACATGACGGAGCACGGCGAGCCGGGAGGTGTCATCTGTACGAGCCGCCAATCGTCACCGCTCGCGAAATCGGCGTCCAGCCGCCACCCCAGGCTCTCGTAGAAGCGCTTGGCGCGATCGACGTCGGACACTGGAATGACGACGACCTCGAGCTTCAGATCGGTCGTGGCGGCGGTGCGGATGTGGGTGGCGTCTTCATGGATTGTCTGAGTACTCATTGTGACCTCCGTGTTTGCTGGTAAGTGGATCAGGATCACGCTACGTGTTGCACAGCCGTTTTCGCGGCGAGCTCTTCGACCGTTGCGCCAAGCACCCGGTTGAAGGCTGGGAACGGATGAATGACGTCGGCGAGCGCCTTCAGCGGCGTCCGCAGCTTGATCGCGAGCATGAGCTCGCCGACGATCTCGCCGGCACGCGGCGTGACCAGGGTCGCTCCGATGAGCACGCCCCGCTCGCGGTCGGCGACCAGCTTCACCGCGCCTCCGCGGAAGTCGTGAATGTAGCCTCGCGCGGTCTCAGCCGGATCGGCGCGGACGACAACGACGTCGATGCCTCTGGCGCGCGAGGCAGCCTCCGACAGTCCGACCGACGCGATCTCCGGATCGGTGTACGTTACGCGAGGCACGGCGGTGTGGTCGGCCGTCGCGTTCATGCCTCGCAACCGCCGTGCGATTACCTGACCGTGGTAGTGAGCCAGATGGGTGAACCCGCCAAGTCCCATGACGTCACCGGCGCCGAAGACGCCGGGGTGCGCTTCGAGCGTCGAGGGGTCCACCTTCAACCAGCCGCGCTCCGTCTGCGCGAGCCCGGTGGCGCGCCATGCCTCCACGTTCGGCCGGCGGCCAGCGGCAACCAGCAACCGGTCGGCCGAGACGACAGCTCCGGACTTCAGGTGGAGGACCACCGCCGAGCGGCAGGGCGATGGCTCCGCGAATTGCCGGTCGACGGCGACACATGGGTCACCGATCAGCAGCGTGATGCCGTCCGCCTCCAGATGTGGCCAGAGCGCGGTTCCGGCTTCTGGCTCCTCAAGGCCAAGGAACGTGGGGCCGGCTTCGATCAAGGTCACCTTGGAGCCGAGGCGTGCGAAGGCCTGCCCCAGCTCCACGCCAATGGCACCCGCGCCGAGTATCGCCAGCGAAGCCGGCAGCTCACGCGGAAGCGCTGCCTGACGATTGGTCCAGAAGTCAACGGTGTCCAGGCCGGGGATCGGCGGGATCGCCGCGGTGCTGCCGTTGGCGATCACGACGGCGCGACGCGCGATGAGTTGCTCGCGTCCAACCGTGACCGTGCGTAGGTCCGCGAGTTTTCCTTCGCCTCGAAAGAGCTTGGCGCCAGTCGCCTCCATCTCGGCAGCGGGCCCGCTGTCATCGAGGTCGCGTGCCATCCGCAGCACGCGTTTGGAGACTTGAGGAAGTCGACCGTCCAGTCGACACGTGAAGCCGCGAGGAGACGAGCGCGATCGGCCTCGCTCAAGGTTTCGCCGGAGCGAAGCAGGGTCTTGGAAGGCACGCAGCCCCAGTACGGGCACTCACCCCCGACCAGCTCCCGTTCGACCACTGCGAGCCTGAGCCCGGAGTCCTGAAGACCCACCGCAAGCGCTTCTCCAGCGACGCCCCCACCGAGACACACAACGTCAAATTCCTGCGTCAAGTCCGTACCTCTGTGACCACCAGCGACGGCGGCGCGCTACGAAGCATTGCTCGCGCGAAGCGCAGTCGTCTATCAGACTTTAGTATCGGTTTCGGCTCACGCGCGACCGTGCCGTGAGCCTGGCTTCAAGTCGATACGAAGGTGTCGTGGATACCTTCGTCTGATAGATCCCACCCCGCGCATCTGGTTTGATGGCTCGAGGAGATCAGCATGAAGCCATTCGAACGACAGGCCCATCCCATGACACTCACAGCCGCAATCGTCGCCATCGCGTTGGTAGTGCTCGTCCTAGCATCGACGTCTGTGCGGCGCGGAGACACTGCCGCCTACGCGACGAAGGTCGCCGCTGTGGCAACGACGACCGACGCTGCGGCGGCCGAAAACAGCAGCGCCGTCCGACCGTTTCAGGTGAGCGTCCCTGAAGCGGCCCTCGTCGAACTCCGTACGCGGATCACCGCGACCCGGTGGCCGGAGCGGGAAACGGTCGCGGATGCATCGCAGGGCGTGCCGCTGGCGACGATTCAGGAACTGGCGCGCTACTGGGCCGCTGATTACGATTGGCGAAAGGTAGAGGCGAAGCTGAACGCCCTGCCGCAATTCATCACCGAGATCGACGGCCTTGACATCCATTTCATTCACGTGCGTTCGAAACATGAAAATGCGTTGCCGCTCATCGTCACGCACGGATGGCCAGGCTCGATCATCGAGCAACTGAAGATCATCGATCCCTTGACCAATCCCACCGCACATGGGGCGAGCGCCTCGGACGCGTTCGATGTGGTGATTCCGTCGATGCCGGGCTACGGGTTCTCCGGCAAGCCGACGAGCACCGGCTGGGGCCCCGAACGCATGGGCCGAGCATGGGCAGAACTGATGAAGCGTCTCGGCTACACGCGCTATGTTGCGCAAGGCGGTGACTGGGGTGCGTTTGTGGTGGACCAGATGGGCTTGCAGGCACCTGCGGGATTACTCGCCATCCACACCAACATGCCTGCGACCGTTCCCGCTGATGTCGACAAGGCTCTCCTGGCCGGCGATCCGCCGCCATCCGGTCTTTCCACCGAGGAACGCCGCGCCTATGGGCAGCTGGTCAGGACTTTCAAGCAAGTCGATTACGCGAGGCTGATGGGGTCGCGTCCGCAAACCTTGTACGGGATCGCGGATTCACCCGTCGGCTTGGCGGCCTGGCTGCTCGACCACAACGATGCGGACGGCCAGCCGGCTGCGGCAGTCGCCTCGGCTCTCAAACGTACCGCGAGCGCCACGGGCGAACTGACGCGTGACGAGATCCTCGACAACATCACGCTGTACTGGCTGACGAACACGGGGGTCTCTACGTCTCGTCTCTATTGGGAATACAAGGGTGGGTTCTTCAACGCCAAAGGCGTCTCCATCCCGGTCGCCGTGAGCGTCTTTCCCGGCGAGCAATATGAAGCCCCGCGGAGTTGGACAGAGCGCGCCTATCCCAAGCTCCTCTACTACAACAAGGTCGACAAAGGCGGGCACTTTGCGGCCTGGGAACAGCCGCAACTCTTTTCAAACGAAGTGCGCGCGGGCTTCAGACCGTTGCGTTGAATCGTCGAGCAGCCGATCTAGTGATGCTTCTCAAGTGAGCATGAATTCAACGACGGCCTCCGTCGACGGAGCGGCCACCTGCTCCTTCTGACGAGGCTGTCACACTCGCGACAGTGTCTCACCCGGCACGCATCCGATGTAGCGCACCGCTCGCGGGCCCGGCCGGCAGCATCACACAATCGCAAGGTTACGAGCGCATTCGAATGCACCGCGCACTTGCAGGGCGAGTGCGGAATCTTGGGAAGCTGATGACCGCGAGCATGGCTGCGGGCGATACGAAGATGTCGTCGATACCATCGTCTGATAGATCCCATACCGCGCGTCTGGTTTCATACGTTCGAGGAGGACAGCATGAAGCCACTCAAACGACTGACCCACGGCGTTAGCTTCCGAACCGGAATCATCGTGTTTGGCGCGATGACATGTCTCGCACTCTCGTCAACGCCCGCCGCTGCCGAAAACAACGACACCGCCATCCGGCCGTTTCGCGTCAACGTGCCGAGGGCGGACCTCACCGATCTCCGCCGACGGCTCGTGGCGACCCGCTGGCCCACCAAGGAGCTCGTCGAGGATCGGTCGCAGGGCGTGCAGCTCGCGACGCTCAAAGAGCTCGTCCGCTACTGGGCGACGGACTACGAATGGCGCAAAGCCGAGACGAAGCTGAACGCCTTTCCGCAGTTCGTGACGAAGATCGACGGCGTGGACATCCACTTCATCCACGTCAAGTCGCGTCACCCGAACGCGATGCCGCTGATCATGACGCATGGCTGGCCCGGCTCGGTCATCGAGCTGCTCGAGACCGTGGGCCCGCTGACCGACCCGACGGCGCACGGCGGCACCCCCCAGGACGCCTTCCACCTGGTGCTGCCGTCCTTGCCCGGCTACGGCTTCTCGGGCGAGCCGACCGAGCTCGGCTGGGAGTCCGGCCGCATCGCCCGCGCGTGGGCGGAGCTGATGAGGCGCCTCGGCTACACGCGCTACGTCGCCCAGGGTGGCGACGTGGGCGCCTCCGTCACGGACGCGATGGGGCGCCAAGCGCCCGAGGGGCTGATCGGCATTCACCTCAGCTTGCTCGCGGGGGCGTTGGGCATCGCCGATCAACTGCCGGCGAAATCCGAGCAGGAACGCGCGGCGCACAACGCGCTCGCGACGTTCAGGACGAGTGGCTTCGGCTACTTCCTGGAACAGTCCACGCGGCCACAGACGATCGGCTACTCCCTGCTGGATTCACCCGTCGGGCTCGCGGCCTGGTTGCTCGACCATGACACGGACAGCTACTACAAGCTCTCCCGCGCGTTCGTCGACCGCGAGCCCGTGGGCAATCTCACCCGGGAGAGCATCGTCGACAACATCACGCTGTACTGGCTGACGGGCACCGGCGCCTCGGCCGCCCGGTGGTACTGGGAGTTCGGACAGGTTCTGGCCGCAGCCGGTGCGGCCGGCAAGGCTCCTCCGCCGGTCAAGGTTCCCGTCGGCTTCACGACGTTCCCCGGCGAGATCTGGGCTGCCCCGCGCAGCTGGGTTGAGACGGTCTACCCCGGCCTCGCCTACTTCAACGAGGTCGACCGCGGCGGACACTTCGCCGCATGGGAAGAACCGGCACTCTTCGCGTCGGAGCTGCGCGCGGCGTTCAAGCCGCTGCGGTAACGCGTGGTCCGGCGGCTTCGTTTCGATATCGCGGCCCGCGGGCATCTGCGCCGTGTGAGCACCGCTGCCCTCAGAGAAAAGTGAGGGTACTCAGATGAAGCGTCAACACATCACGACATTGGTGTTCCTTGCGGCAGCCGCCTTCGTTGCAACCGTGGCACTGACGGCCCACGCAGGATCGGTTCACTCTCAAAGCGGCAAACGGCATCGCATTTTCAGAGTTCAGAGGCTACGATGCGTGGCAGCTGCTTGCCACGAGCCAGCCCGATGACGCCAGCGGATGCGGGACATTCGAAGGTGGGGTGCATGAAGGCCATCCTGGGGAATCCCACGATGGTTGAGGCGTACCGCGACGGGCATTCCGGTCAATGGCAAAGCCGTTCCCGACGGCGCGGCGCTCGCCAAGATCGAATGGTTGCAGGACCGCGACGAGAAGCCCTACGGTGTGACCGTGCCCGGAACGCAAACCGAGATGTCCTTCATGGTGAAGGACTCGAAGCGATTCCCGGACACGAACGGATGGGGGTACGCCACCTTCCAGTACGACGCATCGTCCGACACCTTCAAGCCGTCCACGACCAACCCCTCATTCGCACGGGGCTGCCACGGGGTGCCACACAGGAGGTGCGAAGGCGCGTGATTTCGTCTTCACTGAGTACGAGAAACGGTGGACGTCATGGCCATCCTTGGCAAAGGGACGTCGGAGCGCGATGGCATGCCAGAAGAACCTGATCATGGCCGCCGGCACTTTTTGGGCACGGCGGCGATGACGCTCGCGGCCGCGCGATTCCGCCTGCTCGGCACGTCGGAGGCGAATGAAGCCGAGCCACGCCAGTTCGCGGCTCTCGGCCGTGCGATGGGGTGGCTCAATTCACCACCTCTGTCGGTCACGAGCCTGCTCGGGAAGGTCGTGCTCGTCCAGTTCGGCACCTATACCTGCATCAACTGGCTGCGTACGCTTCCGTATGTTCGCGCGTGGGACCAGAAGTGCAAGCAAGGGTTGGCCGTGATCGGCGCGCACACACCCGAGTTCGCATTCGAAAAGAACCTCGAAAACGTGCGTCGTGCCGTGCAGCAGATGAAGATCGACTATCCGATCGCCATCGACAACGACTATTCGATCTGGCGCGCCTTCAACAACCGGTACTGGCCCGCTCTCTACTTCATTGATGCGCGCGGACGCCTCCGTCAGCATCACTTCGGCGAGGGCGAGTACGCGCGATCGGAACTGGCCATCCAGCGGCTGCTGACGGAAGCGGGCACCTCGAGCGTCGGCGCAGGAGTCGAGTCGGTCGCTGGGAGCGGCATCGAAGCCGCGGAGGGCTGGGGGAACTTGGAGGTCTCCGGAGATATACCTCGGGCACGCAAGAACATCGCCCACCAGCTTTCGATAGGCGAAGCGACGGTTAAAACGCACGTGAGCAGCATTCTGTCCAAGCTCGGCGCGAACGATCGGGCCCACGCCGTGACCATCGGACTGAAGCGCGGCATCATCGATTTGAACACCCGCTAGAAAGTGGCTCCAAAGTGGCTCCTTCGATCCCCCTTTTGACGGAGGGGGCGATCCCACTTTTGCCTGTGTCGCCGCGCACAGGACCGGATCTATGTTGGCACCAGTCGTGTGTATCGACTCTTCTCACCGTGGCCTTGAGTTCGTCGAACGGGAGGATAGAATGCGGGGTATGGGGCTTCGGACCTCGGCATTGGCAGTAACGATGCTCTTCGCATCGAGCATCGGTGCGGCTGCCCAGGAGTCCACGGCAACCGATAGATTGAGGGCGCAGTCGGCCGAGTTCCGCAAGGAGGTGATCCGAATCACCGACGGGGTGTACGTGGCCGTCGGTTACACGGCCAGCAACGTGATCCTGATCCTGGGCGACGACGGGGTGATCGTCGTGGATACGGGCACTGACGTTGTTGCCGCACGTGTCATCAGAGCCGCTTTCGGCGACCTGCTCCGCGCGCCGGTGCATGCCATCGTCTACACCCATTCCCACCCGGACCACACGGGCGGGGCGCGCGAGTTTGCGGGCGAGGATCACCCGGAAATCATCAGCCATCAGCGCCTCGTCGAGGCGGTGCCGGACATCGGCCGCGCCGGGCGCGATGGCGGAGATCAGTTCGGTATGACGCTACCGGAGTCGATGTACATCAACGCCGGTGTTCAAATCGAGGTGGGGCGCGTTACCCCTCCTACTCGAGAAGGGTACCTGCCTCCGACACGCACCTTCAGCGGCGACGAATTGCTGCTGACGATCGCAGGCATACGACTGCAGCTTCTGTACACACCCGGGGAGACGGCGGACACCATCTCGGTGTGGCTCCCTGAGAAGCGCGTGTTGATGCCGGGAGACGACTTTCTGCGGGCGTATCCGAACGTCAGCCCGATCCGTGGCGCGCGGTTTCGTACTCCGGAGGTTTGGATCGCTAGTCTGGAGAAGATGATCGAGCTGGGGCCTGAGAACGTAGTGCCGAGCCACACGCGTCCCGTGCTGGGGGGCGAAGTCGCGCTCGCCGCGCTCACGGCGTACCGCGATGGCATCAAGTCCATCCTCGATCAGACGATCCAGGGGATGAAGCAGGGCGAGCGTCCCGACGAGCTCGTGCAGCACGTCAAGCTTCCGTCCCCTCTCGCGGAGAACCCATATCTCCAGGAGTTTTATGGCAGCGTGGAGTGGACCGTCCGCGGCATCTACGCCGACCGCGTGGGCTGGTTCGACGGAAACGCCACAAATCTGTTTCCCCTTCCCGAGAAGGCTCGCGCGGAAAAACTGGTCCGTCTGATCGGGGGCGCCGACCAGGTTCTGGCGCGCGGGCGCGAGGCGCTCGCTGCGCGCGAGTTCGAGTGGGCGGCCGAGCTCGCCGACTACGTGCTCGCCAATGACGACGCCAACGCGAGCGCGAAGAGGATCAAGGCTCGCGCGCTCGTTGAGCTCGGCGAGCGACAGATCAACGCCATCGCCCGAAACTATTACCTGTCGTCGGCCATGTACTTGATGCGGGATCTTCCACCGCAGTGAGGCATCGCGATCGGATTTGCGACTACCGTCTCGAATCCCGGTGCCTGGCTCCTCGGCGCTCCTACCACGGGTTGTTGCTCGCTCAACAATAACGACTTGAGAGCGCGACCTACCAAAAACTAGTCCCGTCGCTTCGTTGTTGTACAGCATTTCGCTATTTGGCGAGAACTCGCCAATAGACACTCCACTCGACTCTTCTGAATTCAGCAACTTGCGCTGGCAAGGGGATTGCTCTTGGTGACCGTCGAGGAACGATGACTAAGAATCCAGGGCAGCACGAACGGTGAGGTCGTGTTCACCCCGAGCGGTCGACTCCCAAGCCGAGAAACGTGACTGCCCATTGAAAGAAGGACAATCGACATGACGACAAACCTGGACAACATCACAGTGCTCGGAACCGGCGTCCTCGGTTCGCAGATCGCGTATTCCAGATTCGACACACCGCCGCAAGTCCGTGTCCGAACCCAATCGAAATGAGAGTCATTGAGTTGCTAAGCGTCGTTGAAAGGAGACGATGCTATACGCCTGCAATGTCGTTGGCCGGCTATGCGCCGTTGCCTTCCCCCGCGGACGGCTTGGATTCTGGCGACGCGGGCATCCTCGCGTGTTGCGGATCACCGGCCATTCCCGCACTGCGCAAGATCGTCCGCCGCGACGGTCCGATCGGGATACTCGGCATGGGCGGGCTCGGGCTGATGGCGCTCGCGATCGCCAAGGGAACCGGCCTTGTCCGGTTGTGGCGATGGACATCGATCCGGCGAAGCTGACGCTCGCCCGGTCCTATGGCGCCGACTTGGTCTTCGACAGCCGCGCGGATGTCGCGGAGACGATTCAGCAGCAGACGGGCGGGCTCATCGGCGTTGTCGACTTCGTGGGAGCCCAGCAGACATCGGGCCTTGCGGGTGTCGGTGCTGCGCACCGGCTGCACATATGTTAACGTCGGGCTCTTCGGGGGTGCGTTGCAAATGCCCCTGCCCTTTCTGGTACAGCGTCAGCTGGCCTTGCGCGGCTCCTTCGTGGGGACGCTCGACGAGCTGCGCGAACTGGTCGCGCTCGTGTGCGACGGCAAGGTCAAGCCCATTCCCATCCGAAGCGAGCCGATCGAAGCGGTCGACGAGGGTCGCGACGATCAAGCCGCGGCCCAAGCCCCTGGCCGGGTACGTGTTCAGCCGCGATTAGAGGACGATCGACCGGTTACTGCGCTCGTTGTCCTTCGGCGGCGGCGCCGTCAATCAGACCAACGTCTTCCTGTTCATCGAGACGATGCCCTATGGAGGAGTCCGCACGTCTGGCATCGGCCACTACTACGGGAAGCACGGGTTCGACGCCCTCACGCACGCCAAGTCGATTCTCGTCTCGCCTCCCGACGTTGCCATCGATCACCTTTTTCCGCCCTTTACCGAGGAGAAGGTGAAGGCACTCGGGCAGTGGTTCGACTGCTGAACGGAGCGTCGGAGGCGGATTCGTGTCATTTGGCCAAGCTCGGTGAGCGGGTGGCGGGGTCGTGCAAAAGGATTGAGGTGAAGCGCCGATACTCTGGGCTTGCTAGGATCCTGTCCTCCATTGGAGGGCGGGGAGGCATCGCCGTGAGACGAGCCATCCGATTTCCGATCGGTATTGTTTTGCTGTTCCACTGGGGCTGCAGGCAAGAGCAAGCGCCGGCCCCGCCGCCGCCGGAGGTGCAGGTGGCGCCCGTGGTCCAGGAGGACGTGCCCGTGATCAGCGAGTGGATCGGGACCCTCGAAGGCTCGGTGAACGCCGACATCCAGCCGCGGGTCGAGGGGTACCTGCTGCGACAGTTCTACAAGGAGGGACAGGTCGTGGGTCCGAGCGACCTGCTCTTCGAGATCGACCCGCGCCCATTCCAGGCCGCGCTCGGGCAGGCGCAGGGAGTTCTCGGCCAGGCCGAGGCCCGGCTTGCCCGCGCCACCACGGACGTCGAGCGGTTCACCCCTCTGGTCTCCGACAGAGCCATCAGCCAGCAGGAGCTCGACTATGCCCTCGCCGCCCAACGGGACGCGCGAGCGGCAGTGGCGGCAGCGCAAGCGGCGGTGGAACAGGCCGCCCTCAACCTGGGCTGGACGAAAGTGACCTCGCCCATCGAGGGCATCGCCGGCCTGGCGCGCGTCCAGGTGGGAGCTCTGGTCGGTCCGCATTCGGTCCTGACCACGGTCTCGACCGTCGATCCCATCCGCGTCACCTTCGGCATCTCGGAGCGCGAGTACCTGGGCCGGGCGGCCATCATCAACCGTCCGAACTACGCCACGACGGAGCAGGGCCCCGCGCTCGAGCTGGTGCTGGAGGACGGCACCGTGTACCCGCACGCCGGCAAGGCGGCGCGCGCGGATCGTCAGGTGAGCGTGTCGACGGGGACATTGACCATCTGGGGATTCTTCCCCAACCCCGGGCGCATCCTCCGACCGGGACAGTTCGCGAAGGTGCGGGCCTCTCTCCAGGTCAACGAAGACGCGCTCCTCGTCCCCCAGCGCGCGGTGTCCGAGTTGCAAGGCGGCTTCCGGGTCGTGGTCGTCGGAGCCGACGGCAAAGCGGAGTTCCGTGCCGTCGAGCTGGGCGCGCGCGTGGGGGATCTCTGGGTGGTCGAGAAGGGCCTGAGATTCGGGGAGAACGTGATCGTGGTCGGGCTTCAACACGTGCGGCCCGGGATGGCGGTGACGGCGACACCCGCGCCTCAGACTCAAGGCCGCTCGGAAAGCTGACATGGCTCGCTTCTTCGTCGACCGTCCGATCGTGGCCATCGTGATCGCGGTCCTGACCGTCGTCCTGGGCGTGGTGGCGATGACCGGACTCCCGGTGGCCCAGTTCCCCTCCATCATTCCGCCCGTCATCCAGATCCAGACCACCTTCACCGGCGCGGACGCCATCACCATCGAGCAGTCGGTGGCGACACCTCTCGAGCAGCAGATGAACGGTGTGGAGCAGATGCTCTACATGCAATCCACGAACGCGAACGACGGGACGATGACGCTGCAGGTCACCTTCGACGTGGAGACGGAAGTCAATATCGACCAGGTGAACGCGCAGAACCGCGCCGCTCAAGCACAGCCCAACCTTCCCGCCGACGTCATCCTGTACGGCCTCACCTACCGCAGCACGGTCGGCCTTCCCCTCATCGTCTTCGCCCTAACCTCGCCGAAGGGCACCCACGACTCGCTCTTCCTCGGCAACTACGCCCTCATCAACGTCAACGATGCACTCTACCGCGTGCGCGGTGTGGGTCAGGTCATCAACTTCGGCCTCGCCGAGTACGCCATGCGGATCTGGGTCAAGCCCGACACCCTCGCGAAGCTGGGTGTGACCGTGCCCGACCTAGTCCGGGCGGTGCGAGAGCAGAGCGCGGTGAACCCGTCGGGTCGGGTGGGCGGAGAGCCCGCCCCCCCGGGCCAGCAGCTCACCTACACCGTACGCTCGCAGGGACGCCTCGTCACCGCCGAGGAGTTCGGCCGCGTGGTAGTGCGTCTCACCCCCGACGGCTCCGTGGTGCGGCTTGCGGACGTGGCTCGCATCGAGCTCGGCGCCCAAACCTACAACCAGTCGGGCCGCTTCGACGGCCGGCCGAGCGCCCTGGTGGCCGTGTTCCAGTCCCCCGGTGCCAACGCCCTCTCCGTGGCCGAGGGCGTCAAGGCGACCATGGATGAGCTCAAGACCCGATTCCCCGACGATCTCGATTATGAGGTGGGTCTCGACACCACGCGGCCGGTGACCGAGGGCATCGCCGAGATCGTGAAGACCATCGGCGAGGCCACCCTCCTCGTAATCGTGGTGGTCTTCCTGTTTCTCCAGAACTGGCGGGCCACGCTGATTCCGCTCATCGCCGTGCCGGTGTCCCTGGTGGGGACGTTCGCGTTCTTCCCCTTCCTCGGTTTCTCCATCAACACGCTGTCGCTCTTCGCCCTGGTCCTCGCCATCGGCCTGGTGGTTGACGACGCTATCGTGGTGGTGGAAGCGGTCGAGCGCCACATCGAGCTCGGCCTTTCGCCGCGGGAGGCCACACTCAAGGCCATGTCCGAGGTGTCGGGTCCGGTGGTGGGCATCGCCCTCGTGCTCTCGGCGGTCTTCGTGCCCATCGGCCTCATGGGAGGTATCCAGGGACGTCTCAACCAGCAGTTCGCGGTCACTATCGCCCTCGCGGTCGTGATCTCCGCCTTCAACGCCTTGAGCCTCTCGCCCGCGCTCTCGGCCCTCATCCTCCGGCCGCGGCGCGAGGCCAGAGGCCCGCTGGGATTCTTCTTCCGGGCTTTCAACCGCGGTTTCGCCAGGGCGACCCACGGCTACGTCGATCTGTCCCATGGGCTCGCGCGAAAAGCCGTGCTCGGTCTCGCGATCCTTGCCGCATTCGCCATCCTGGCCGCCGATCTCGGACGGCGGCTCCCGACCGGCTTCGTGGCCGAGGAAGATCAGGGCTTCCTCCTCATGAACGTTCAGCTTCCCGACGCGGCTTCACTCGGGCGCACCCTCGAGGTCACCCGCCGGATCGAAGAGATGCTCGCGGAGACGGAGGGGGTAGAGCACGTGGTCACGATCAACGGCTTCAGCCTCCTGACCCGCACATCGGCCTCCTATACCGCGTTCTTCTTCGTCACTCTGGATCCGTGGGAAGAGCGGCGCGGGGAGAGCCTCCACGCGCGGGAGATCCTGTCCTCCCTCAACGGGAGGCTGCGCCGCGAAGTGAAGGAGGCCATCGCGTTCGCGTTCGGCCCGCCGGCGATCCCGGGGATCGGCACCGCGGGCGGGTTCTCGTTCTGGCTGCAGGACCGAAGCGGCGGAACCGTTCAGTTCCTGAGCGAGAACCTGGAGAGGTTCCTCGAGGCGGCGCGCCAGCGGCCGGAGCTTGCGAACGTCAACAGCACCTTCCGCGCGGGAGTGCCCCAGGTCTACGCCGATGTCGAGCGGGACAAGGTGTTGAAACTGGGGGTTGCGGTGGCCGACGTTTACCAGACGCTGCAGGCCTTCCTCGGTGGACTGTATGTGAACCAGTTCAACCGCTTCGGTCGCCAGTGGCGCGTCTTCCTGCAAGCAGAGGCCGAGGACCGGGTCGCTCCCGAGGACATCGGCCGCTTCTACGTCCGGAACGACAGGCGAGAGATGCTGCCGCTCTCGACGGTCGTGCAGCAGCGCCGGGTCTTCGGGCCGGAGGACACCCAGCGGTTCAACCTATTTCGCGCCGCGCTGATCACCGGCCAGCCAGCGACCGGGTACAGCTCGGGGGACGCAATGGCGGCCCTCGAGGACGTGGCGCGGCAGGTCCTGCCCCCGGAAATGGGCTACGACTGGGCCGACCTCTCCTACCAGGAGCGGCAGGCGGCGGGCCGATCGACCACGGTGTTCGCGCTCTCGTTGGGCTTCGTGTTCCTGATCCTCGCCGCTCTCTACGAGAGCTGGTCGCTCCCTTTCAGCGTGCTGCTCTCGGTGCCGGTGGCTGTGGTCGGGGCCTTCCTGGGACTTTTCGGGCGCGGCCTCGCTCTCGACGTGTACGGCCAGATCGGCCTGGTCATGCTCATCGGCCTCGCGGCGAAGAACGCCATCCTCATCGTCGAGTTCGCGAAAGACGAATTCGAACGCGGCGCGACGCTGATGGAAGCTGCGCTCGAGGGCGCGAGGCTGAGGCTCCGGCCGATCCTCATGACGTCGTTGGCGTTCATCCTCGGCTGCGTGCCGCTCTGGAGCGCCCAGGGCGCGGGAGCTGCAGGTCGGCAGATCCTGGGAACGACGGTGATCTCGGGGATGCTTGCCGCGACCGGCCTGGCCATCTTTATTATCCCCGCGCTGTACGTGCTGGTTGAGCGGCTGGCGGGGGCGGAGCGAAGGCGAGCCACCCGGAGCGAAACGGACGCGAGCCCGACGGAGGTGGGGGCGTGAAGAGGCACGCCTCTTTAGCGCTCTGCGCCGTGTCGTTGCTCAGCGGCTGCTCGGTCGGGCCGAAATACGCGCGTCCGACCGTTCCGGTCCCGGATGCGTTTTACGCGGAAGAGCAACTGGCCGAGGCCCGATCCCTCGCGGACGTCGCGTGGTGGGACGTCTTCGGCGACCCGGTGTTGACCGGGCTCGTCGAGGAAGCCCTCCGCAACGGTTTCGACGTCCGCGAAGCCGCGGCCCGAGTCGAGGAGGCGCGCGCCCGATACGGTATCGCCCGCTCGGAGTTCTTCCCTTCGGACGCTTACCAGGTGGCCTGGCAGCGCGCGCGCGCCGATCCAACCGTCGACCCTTTGGGCACCACGCAGAGCCGGTGGATCGCGGACGTCGGCTTTTCCTGGGAGCTCGACTTGTGGGGACGCATCCGGCGGCTCAACGAGTCAGCGCTCGGGCATTACCTCGCAACGGAGGAAGGACGGCGCGGCGTCCTCCTCTCGCTGGCGGCTGATGTGGCGGCCGCCTATCTCGACCTGCGAGAGCTGGAGGCGGAGCTCGAGATCGCGAACCGCACCACCGCGGCCTTCCAGGAGACCTACAATCTCTTCCGGCGGCGTCTCGAGGGAGGAGCCGCCTCCGCCCTCGAGACCGCCCGCGCCGAGGCCACCCTCAACGAGGTCGCGGCGGAGATTCCCGAGATCGAGCGGGCCATCGTGTCCACCGAGAACCGGATCAACTTCCTCCTTGGTCGGAACCCTCAGCCCATACCTCGGCCGGCGACACCCCAGCGCTTGCCATCGGAGGTCCCACCCGGCCTCCCTTCGAGCCTCCTCGAGCGACGGCCGGACATCCGACAGGCCGAGCAGATCCTGGTGGCGGCGAATGCGAACGTCGGCGTCGCCAAGGCGGCGTTCTTCCCGCGATTGAGTCTCACCGGCCTCTTCGGCAGCGTCAGCCCGGATCTCGGAAGCCTGTTCTCGGACGGCAACACCTGGAGCATCGGCGCGGGCCTCCTCGGTCCGCTCTTCCAGGGGGGTCGTATCAAACGAGGACACGAAGCGGCCGTTGCGCAATGGGAACAGGCTCGGGTCCAATACGAAGCCGCGGTGGCGAACGCCTTCGTCGAGGTCTCGAACGCTCTCGTGGACCGTTCCAAGCTGGCGCAAACGGAAATGCTGCGGGCGCAGGCGGTGGCGGCGCACCTCGAGGCCGTGCGCCTCGCGAACCTCCGCTACGCTTCCGGGCTCTCAGCGTACTTCGAAGTGCTCGAAGCGCAGCAGGAGCTTTTCCCGGCCGAGCTCGACCTCGCGCGAACGCGGCGCGACCAGCTCGTGGCCATGGTCGATCTGTACCGGGCGCTCGGCGGCGGATGGCCGGCGGAGGATCGGGCCTCAAGGGAGCCTTGAAATGCGGGCCTCAAGGGAGCCTTGAAATACGGAAGGAGTTTTTATGAATGGGACTCGAATCATGGCAATCGCGGCGCTGATCGCCGCAACCTGCCTAGCGCTGCATGTGGCTCAGGCGCAGCAAGTGGGAGCCCGGCGCATCGATCTCCAGCGGCACGATTTGAGCGTCACGGGACGCGAAGTCGTCCAGACGATCGTCGAGCTCGGGCCGGGAACGACGGCCCCGAGGCACTCGCATCCGGGCGAAGAGATCATCTATGTTCTCGAAGGCACGTGGGAATACACGGTCGAGGGCAAGCCGGCGGTGACCCTTAAGGCCGGCGACGTCGTGTTCATTCCGGCTGGAAAGATCCACTCGGCGCGGAACGTCGGCAGCGACCGCGGAAGGGAACTCGCGACGTATATCGTCGAAAAAGGAAAGCCGCTGGTCGTGTTGGCCCAGTGACACGCGATATTCCGGAAGAGAATTGCCACGACGGCGTAGCCGTGCGTCTCACTCAATCTAAAAAGGACCAGAACTAAATCCAAAGGAGAAGCCATGAATCGAACATCAGGTCAAAAACAGACTGAGGACGCTCGTAGCAGTGGCCGGATCGGCGAGCCAGTACCCGTCGACATGAAGCTCGAGGTAGTCGTCATCCCCGTCTCGGATGTCGAACGCGCGGAGCAGTTCTACCGCAAACTCGGTTGGAGGCAGGACGTCACGCCGCCCGGCTCGGGCGTTTTCCAATTCACACCGCCCGGCTCCGCGTGTTCGGTGCAATTCGGTAGGAGCCTTACTTCGGCCGCCCCCGGGTCGGTCCAAAGAACGTATCTGATCGTCTCTGACATCGAGGCTGCACGGAATCAGTTGGTCGCGGTGGGCATCAAGGTAAGCGAGATCTTCCATCTTGGTCCGAACGGCCCGGTTGGTGGGCCGGATCCTGAACGTGGCACTTATCGCTCGCTCGCCTCGTTTAGCGATCCCGACGGCAACAGTTGGTTGTTACAGGAGATCACGACGCGTCTGCCCGGGCGCATCGACTCCGGCGTGACGTCATTCGGCTCTGCAAACGACTTGGCTACGGCGCTTCGACGGGCCGAGGCCGCTCACGGCCAGCACGAAAAGCGCACCGGAACGCGCGACGTTAACTGGCCTGACTGGTATGCTGCCTACATGGCAGCGGAACAGGCCGGAACCGAGCTGCCGAAGTGAGCGATGAAACTGGCAACCGTACTTAGACGAAAAGGAAAGCCGTTTGCTGGAGGCGCGCCGTGGCGCTCGCCGCGCTCACGGCGTACCGCGATGGGATCAAGTCCATCCTCGATCAGACGATCCAGGCGATGAAGCAGGGCGAGCGTCCCACGCCGACCGCGCGGGCTGGTTCGACGGAAACGCCACAAATCTGTTTCCGCTTTCCGGGAGGGCTCGCGCAGCAAAACTGGTCCGTCTGATCGGGGGCGCCGAACAGGTCCTGGCGCGCGGGCGCGAGGCGCTGGCTGCGCGCGAGTTCGAGTGGGCGGCTGAGCTCGCCGACTACGTGCTCGCCAATGACGACGCCAACGCGAGCGCAAAGAGGACCAAGGCTCAGGCGCTCGCTTGTTGAGCTCGGCGAGCGACAGATCAACGCCATCGCCCGAAACTATTACCTGTCGTCCGCCATGTACCTGATGCGGGATCTTCCACCGCAGTGAGGCATCGCGATCGGATTGCGACTACCGTCTCGAATCCCGGGTGCCTGGCTCCTCGGCGCTCCTACCACGAGCTGTTGCTCGCTCAAGAATAACCGCTTGAGAGCGCGACCCACCAAAAACTAGTCCTGTCGCTTCGTTGTTGTACAGCATTTCGCCATTGGCGAGAACACGCCAATAGACACCCCACTCGACTCTTTTGAATTCAGCAACTTGCGCTGGCAAGGGGATTGCTCTTGGTGACCGTCGAGGAACGATGACTAAGAATCCAGGGCAGCACGAATGGCGACGTCGAGATCAACTCGAGCCATCGACTCAAACCGAGAACTGACTACTCATTGAAGGAAGGACAATCGAAATGACGGCACACATTGACAACATTACGGTGCTCGGAACCGGCGTCCTCGGTTCGCAGATTGCGTATCAGACGGCATATTCCGGCTTCGCAGTCGTCGCCTACGACATCAGCGACAAAGTCCTCGAGGAGGCCCGAGCGCGGTTCGGGGCGCTCGCGACCCGATACGAAGACGATGTCCCTGGCGCGTCCGGCGGCCGCGCCCAGTCGGCGCTGGCCAGGATTCGGTATTCCTCGAGCCTCGCCGACGCGGTTCGCGACGCGGATCTCGTCATCGAGTCGGCGCCCGAGCTTCTGGATGTCAAGCGAGAGCTCTACCGGAAGCTCGCTCCGCTCGCGCCCGAAAGAACGATCTTCGCCACCAACACCTCCACATTGCTGCCGAGCGCGCTCGCCGATGCCACCGGGCGGCCCGACCGGTTCCTCGCGCTGCACTTTGCCAACGAGATCTGGATCCGGAACGGCGCTGAGATCATGGGCCACCCAGGGACCAGCCCAGCCGTCTACGACGCTACGGTGGAGTTCGCACGCCGGATAGGCATGGAACCTATCGAGATTCACAAGGAGCAACCTGGCTACGTCTTGAACTCACTTCTGGTTCCTTTTCTCCAAGCCGCCCTGAGCCTCGTCGTGAACGGCGTGGCGGACCCCGAGACGATCGATAAGACCTGGCGCATCACTACACGCGCACCGGAGGGCCCGCTGCAACTGGTGGACATCGCCGGGCTCAACACCGTCTTCAACATCGCTGCCGCACGCGATGAGCAGGGCCAGGCCAACGCCCGTTACATCAAGGAGCACTACATCGACCAGGGCAAGCTCGGGCGAGCCAGCGGCGAAGGCTTTTACAAATACGACACACCGCCGCAAGTCCGTGTCCGAACCCAATCGAAATGAGAGTCATTGAGTTGCCAAGCGTTGTTGAAAGGCGGTGACAGATGCGACTGGATTTCGTCCGATATACGGCTGAGATCGAGACCATCGATCCGGATCTCGATCGGCTCTTGGAACCGATCATCGCCTTCTGGGAAAAGAAGGTCCGCGAATCGCCGGTGGTCGAGGGCAGCGGGCGGGCCGTCCGCGGCGCGCACGCGAAGACATTCGGCGTGGTCAAAGCGGAGGTCCAGATCCTGCGGAACGTGCCGCCGGCATACGCGCAGGGGATTTATGCCACGCCAGGCCGCCACGGTGCACTGATTAGGTTCTCCAGCGCCTCCAACCATTTGGGGCCGGACGCCACGCTCTCAGGGGTTCTGGGATGCGCCATGAAGATCTTCGATGTTCCCGGATCGAAGCTGGTCGAAGACGAGCCGGACTCGGCGACTTTCGACCTCGTGCTCAAGAACAACCCCATTTTCACCGCCAACAAGGCGAAGCACTATCTAATGCTCCAGGAGATCGCCAACAACGCGCCTCAGTACCTGGCGCGCGGTAAGACGGGCTTCCACGAGCTGCTCACGCATCTTGTCACCGGCAAGGGGACGTTCGAGCGGTCCGACTGGGCATGGGACGAGCTGTTCGCGTTCGTCAAATTGGCGCAGACGCCGGTACGCAACCCGCTGTTGACGACGTTCTGGAGCATGGCTGCGGTGCGTCACGGTGACTACGTCGCGAAGATCCGCCTCGCGCCGGCCACGGAAAACAGCACACGCGTTATCCATCGAGAACTCGACGTGCGCAGTCGGCCAGACGTGTTCTATCCGACCGTGGTTGACGAACTGCAGGCCAGCGCATTCGATTTCGACCTCCAGGTGCAGCTGTGCACCGACCTCGATGCGATGCCGGTCAACGATACAACGGTCGAATGGCCGGAAACGCTCTCTCCCTTCGTAACGGTTGGACGGGTCCATATCCCGCGCCAGGACATTTCGGGGAACGAGAATTTCGAGAAGACAGATGCGCTCGCGTTCAACCAGTGGCGGGTCACTGAGGAACACAGGCCGCTTGGCGAAATCATGCAGGTGCGACGGATCTACAGCGCGTCAGCCAAGCTGCGCCGGACGCTCAATCACCAGCCGCAAACCGAGCCTGCAGGTGCAGATGGGGTGCTGCCGTACCCGGTGGCCCCAAAGGAGAACAATTGACATGACGACAAATATCAACAACGTCACCGCGCTCGGAACCGGCGTCCTCGGTTCACAGATCGCGTATCAGACCGCGTACTCCGGGTTCGAGGTCACCGCATACGACATCAACGAAGAGATTGTAAAAGCAGCCAGAAAGCGTTTCGAGGAGCTCGCGGCGCGTTATGAACGCGAGGTAGAGGGCGCACGCGGCGGGCGAGCGCAAGCAGCCTTGGCGAAAATCAAGTATTCATGGAGCCTTGCCGACGCGGTTCGCGACGCGGATCTCGTAATCGAGTCAGCGCCAGAGCGCCTGGACGTCAAGCGACAGCTCTACACGATGCTCGGGCCGCTCGCGCCCGAGAAGACGATCTTTGCCACTAACAGCTCCACGCTTCTGCCGAGCGACCTCGCTGACGCGACGGGCCGGCCCGACCGGTTCCTCGCGCTGCACTTCGCGAACGAGATCTGGATCCACAACATCGCTGAGATTATGGGCCACGCCGGCACCGATCCGGCCGTCTACGACGCTGTAGTTGAGTTCGCGCAGCGGATCGGCATGGAGCCGATCAAGATTCAAAAGGAGCAGGCCGGCTATGTGGTCAACTCGCTACTCGTCCCGTTCCTGACTGCCACGCAGAGCCTCGTCCGAAAAGGCGTCGCCGACCCCGAGACGATCGACAAGTCGTGGCGCATCGCCACGGGCGCACCGACGGGCCCGCTACAAATGCTGGACGTCGTCGGGCTCAACACCGCCTACAACATCGCTGCGGCGGGTGACGAGGGGGCCCGGGCCAACGCCCGATACCTCAAAGCGCACTACATCGACCAGGGCAAGCTGGGCCAAGCAAGCGGCGAAGGCTTTTACAAATACAACACAGCGCCGCAAGTTCGTCTGCGAACCCAATCGAAATGACGGATAGGTGAATCACCAAACATTCTTGAAAGGAGACGATCATGCCTGAAACAACTACCGCCGCGCGTGCGGCCGCCACAGAAAACACGAAGCCCTCGACCAAATACACCTACAACTACTACCACATTCCACCGCTCGCGATGGTAGGTGCTCTGACTCCAGCGGAAGCCCCCCGTCCTGAATGGGCCCTGGTGGTAGCGCGTTCGGCGCTGACGATTCTGATCAATAGCATCATGGTCGCAGTCAAGAACAAGGGCGACAGTAGTGAATTCGTGCCGGAGGTGCTGAAAGCACTTGACGCGATCGCTCAGCAGCTTGACCCCGATGCCAAACGTGACTTGAGTCGTGTGATTGCCATGGGATTAGAGAAACGGGGAGCGCCAACTACGCAGCCAGAATTGAAAGTGTTTCTGGAAGGCCTCATAGAGCCTTTTGCGAAGACGCTCACGCTTGAGACTCTACAGGGAATAGGTCAAAGCATTTTGAAGATTAAAACTGTCTCCGGTCCGGCTTCGAGCCGTACGTCAGAGGAGCTGGTGGATGGTGACGGGGAGCTCGCGAAAGCTCCGGCCGATGGCGTGGTACACGGCATTGGCGATGGCGGCGGCCACACCGATGGGGACGGAAAGGAGCGCACCACCCGCGATTCACGGCTCACCATGACCGAAAGTCCATTCTTGCCCCGGCGTCAAGCCGGTGGCGCGAGTGGTAGCATCGCGGTAAGCTTCCCGCTCGGATTCGCACGCTCCGTCCGGGGAAGATCCGAAAGGGAATCGTGGTAGCCGATCACGGGGATGTTCATGAGCGGCGGTTGGCCGCAGCCCAACCTGACGTTTCGATGGTGGTCGACGTTCTTCCGGCCCATGTCTGGCGCGCGGGGTCCGATGGGGCCGTTCAATTCGTGAATCAGCAGTGGGTCGACTACACGGGAGTCTCGGCGGAGCAGAGCCAGGGATGGGTGTGGACCGACGCCGACGTTTTGCACAGCGACGACGTTCCGGGTTTCCTCCAGACGTGGCGCCGGGCTTTGGCATCCGGAGCTCCAGATGAGGTCGAAGCACGGATTCGGCGCTTCGACGGCGAATACCGCTGGTTTCTGATTCGCACAGTGCCGCTTCGCGACCACCAGGGCGCGCTGGTCGCATGGTACGGAACCAACACCGACATCGAGGATCGAAGACGAGCGGAGGCGCTGCTGGCCGGGGAAAACCGGCTTCTGGAGATACTCGCCCAAGGGGGCTCACTGGAATCAATCCTGGATGGTTCGTGCCGCATGGTGGAAAGCCTGTTTCCTCGCTCCTTCGTCTCCATCATGCTTTTGAATCCGGATGACAACCGCCTTTGGTACGCCGCGCGTGGCAGCCTTCCGCGTGCCTACACCGAGGCGCTCGACGGAGTCGAGGTCGGGCCGTCGCAGGGCTCGTGCGGGACGGCGGTATATCGCAATGAATCCGTCATCGTCGCCGACATTTCGACGGATCCGCTGTGGGCCCCGCATCGAGACGTTGCCGAGAACGCGGGGCTGCGGGCGTGCTGGTCGACGCCCATCCGCGGATCGGACGGCCAGGTTTTGGGAACATTCGCCATCCTGTCACGCCAACCCGGCAGTCCCACTCTCCAACATCGGCGCGTGATCGACGAGGTTACGCACCTGGCGAGTATCGCCATCTGCCGCACGCGGACGGAGACGGCGCAGCGGCAAAGTGAAGCCTACCTGGCCGAAGCCCAGCGATTGAGCCGGACCGGCAGTTTCGGGTGGGATGTGTCCAGCGACGAGCTGTTCTGGTCGAAAGAGACGTTTTCCATTCTCGGATATGAACCTGGCGCCAAGCCCACGCTGGAGCTCGTGTTCCAGCGCGTCCATCCGGAGGATCTGGCGCTCGTGCGAGAGGCGGTCGCGCGCGCACGGGATGGAGCAAACCTGGATTTCGAACATCGGTTGCTGCTCGAGGATGGTTCCATCCGACACCTGCACGTGGTGGCCCACGCCGTCAGGAATCCGTCCGGGAAGCTCGAGTTCGTGGGTGCCGTGTCCGATGTGACCGAGAACAAGCGGGCCGAAGAAACGATTCGCCGCAACGAGGCTGAGCTCCGCCAGATCATCGATACCATCCCTCAGCTCATTGCTGCCCTGAGCCCGGACGGAAAGGTCCAGTATGCCAATGAGTCGGTGCTGGAATACAGCGGTCTCGGCGCCGGAGAAGTCGCCCGGGAGGACTTTCGCTCGCGACTCTTTCATCCCGAGGACCTCGAGCGCTTGGCGGAACAACGCCGGAAGGGACTCGAGAAGGGTGCGCCCTTCGAATTGGAGATGCGAGCCCGCCGGAAGGACGGGCAGTTCCGGTGGTTCCTCATTTATTACAAGCCGCTGGTGGACGAACGAGGTCGCATTCTCCGCTGGTACGCGACCGGTACGGATATCGACGATCGGAAACGCGCGGAAGAGCGGATACGCAACGAGAACCGCGTCTTGCGCGAGGAGATCAACCGCGCCTCCATGTTCGAAGAAATCGTCGGCTCTTCGGACGCGCTCCGCAAGGTTCTCGTTCAGCTGGAAAAGGTAGCACCGACGGACTCCACGGTGCTCATCACCGGCGAAACGGGGACGGGCAAGGAGCTCGTGGCCCGCGCGATTCACAAGCGCTCGGCGCGCTCGGCGCGGGCCTTCGTCAGCATCCACTGCGCCGCGGTGCCCGCATCGCTCATCACGTCCGAATTGTTCGGTCATGAGCGCGGTGCCTTCACCGGCGCCCTCCAGCAAAGGAAAGGGGCGTTCGAGCTCGCGGATGGGGGGACGATCTTTCTCGACGAGGTCGGCGAGCTGCCCGCCGATACCCAGGTGGCCCTGTTGCGTGTGTTGCAGGAGCGGGAGTTCCAACGGATTGGCGGCAGCCGGCCGATTCGAGTCGACGTGCGCGTGATTGCCGCCACGAATCGCGACCTGCAGGCCGCGGTGGTCGAAAGGTCGTTCCGGCCCGACCTGTTCTATCGCTTGAACGTGCTCCCGCTCGAAGTGCCGGCGCTCCGCAAGCGTCCGGCTGATATCCCACTTCTGGTGGAGTACTTCGTCTACCGGTTCGCCAAGCGCGCGGGCAAGAAAATCACCGGCATTGAACGAGAGGCCCTCGATCTGCTGCAGTCCTATCCCTGGCCGGGAAATGTCCGCGAGCTTCAGAACGTCATCGAGCGCGCGGTGATCCTTTGCGACAGTGAACGGTTGTCCGTCGATGAAAGCTGGCTGATCGGGCGGTCCACCGTCCAGTCCCCTGTCCAGCGGCCGCTCGACAACGAGCTTCGATCGCGTGAGCGAGCCATGGTCGAGGCGGCGCTCATGGAGAGCAAAGGCCGCGTCTCGGGACCGTCCGGCGCGGCCGCGAAACTGGGTATTCCGCGATCGACTCTCGAGTCCAGGATCCGGTCTCTCGGACTCAACAAGCACCGTTTCAAGGCGAGCCCACCTCAGGACTAAGGGCACCGCGCCTGGCGAAAACTCGCCAATTGGCGGAACCTCGTCATCGTCAATCGTTCGCCCCTCCGTCTATGCAGTCACTTAGCGCTGGCGCGGGAATTGCTCTCTTCGCTACGACCCAGGGAGGCGAAACCATATGACCACTGAAATGAAAGCTTTATTCACCACGATTGCACTCGGTATAGCGCTGAGAGGACGTGGGGCGGGCGCGCAACCATCGGTGCCTTCGACATTCAAGACCGAGACCATCACGACCGCCTCTGGAGCGGATATCTTCGTTCGGTCGGGCGGGTCGGGACCCGTGGCCCTGCTCATTCACGGTTACGGCAACACGGGCGACATGTGGGGACCGCTGGCCGCCGAGCTCCAAAAGACTCACACCGTGATCATTCCCGACCTCCGCGGGATGGGACGCTCATCTCATCGGGAAGTCGGCTACGACAAGAAGACTCAAGCCGCGGATATCCGTGCCGTGGTCACCGCCCTCGGAAAGGACCGTGCCGCGGTGGTTGGGCACGACATCGGCAACATGGTCGCTTACGCCTACGCCGCGCGATACCCGGAGACGGTCGATCGCCTGGTCGTGATGGATGCACCGATCCCCGGCATCGATCCCTGGGACGAGATCATCCGCAGTCCTGCTCTCTGGCACTTTTCCTTCGGAGGTCCCGACGCCGAGCGGCTGGTCGAGGGTCGCGAGCGCATCTTCCTCGATCGCTTCTGGAACGAGTTCGCGGCGGACCCATCCAAGATCGACGAGGCCACTCGCGGACATTATGCCGCGCTCTATGCGCAGCCGGGGGCGATGCGCGCCGGGTTCGCTCAGTTCGCGGCCTTTTCGAAGGATGCGGAAGACAACAGAATCTCCCAGCAGACCAAGCTGACCATGCCGGTCCTGGCCGTGGGTGGAGAGAAATCCTTCGGTCGGGTCATGGCGGTGGTCATGCGCAACGCTGCGACCGATGTGCACGAAGCCATCGTTCCGGGAGCCGGGCACTGGTTGATGGAGGAGAATACGGCGGTGACCGTGGCGCTCGTCCGCGATTTTCTCGATGAGAGCCAACCCGGAGCCGGTGAGCGCCGGACCACGCCCGAGGAATTCGAGTTCTCCGAGGGAACCGGCCCGGGCACGGGAACCTCCGGGGCCACCGGCATCCGGACGGCCGTACTGAAGGGGGATCCGGATCGGCCAGGTCTCTACACCATCATGCTGTACGTCCCGGCCAATACCCGGATCGCGGCACACGATCATCCGGACGATCGCGTTGCCACCGTCGTCTCGGGAACCTGGTACCTCGGCTACGGCCATCGGTTCGAAGCATCCGACCTGAAAGAGCTACCGGCGGGAAGCTACTACACTGAACCGCCCCATCGCGCCCATTTTGCCGAGACCCGCGCCGAACCGGTGGTCGTGCAAATAACGGGTTTCGGACCTTCGGGCACCGAGTACGTCGACGCCGGCTCGGACCCACGTCGTCCCTGCGGTAGCGACGCGGAGCATTGCCATTGACATACCGAATTCACCGCTCGATGAGCGCATGGGAGGTGACCTTTTCTCTGAGTGGTGCGATGGACAGCGATCATGCCGCCGACCTCGAGGCTCTCCTTGCGGAAGAAGCGGAACGCCCGGTCCATCTCGATCTGGCGGAAGTGACGCTCGTGGATCGGGACGCGGTGAAGTTTCTCGCTCGCGTCGAAGAGGAGGGCGCTGTCCTCGTGAACTGTCCGGAGTACGTTCGTAGTTGGATCGCCGCTGAGCGCGGCAGGTAGCCAGGGAGGGAGAACGACACCATGATTCTACGAATGACGACCTTCATGTTCGCGCACGTGGTGATCAGCTTGGCAGGAATCTTTTCGGGATTCCTCGTGGCCTACGGGCTGTTGACGGCGACGCGGCGCGACGGATGGACCGCCTTTTTTCTCGCGACCACCGTGGCGACCAGCGTGACAGGGTTCCTTCTTCCAGCGGATCGTTTTCTACCATCCCATGGCGTGGGCATCGTATCGCTTCTGGTGCTCGCCGCCGCGATTTACGCCTTCTACGGGGGTCGGCTTGCCGGGCCCTGGCGAGGGATCTACGTGGTCACCGCCATGACCGCCCTCTATCTGAACGTCTTCGTAATGGTCGCGCAGCTCTTCTCGAGAGTGCAGCTGCGCCGGCTTCTGAGCGCCGATCTTCGATGGACCGAGATCACCTTCTCCCGCCCGTTCTTCTCGTACTGACGGCGGTCACCGGCGTCGTCGACGCGGTAAGCTACCTTGGCCTGGGTCGAGTTTTCACCGCGAACATGACGGGGAACGTGGTGCTGCTGGGATTCGCCGCCGCGGGGACGGAAGGGTTGTCGGTGGCGCGAACTCTCGCCGCGCTTCTCGCCTTCCTCGCCGGCGCCGTGATCGGAGGCCGGACGGCCAGGAGATGGAATGTTGTTCCCTGGCACCGCTGGACGGGGGTCGCGTTCGGCGCGGAGGCGATCCTTCTCTTGCTCTCGTCGGCCGTGGTTATCGGGGAGGCGAGCCCCCTCGTCGAGGGCTCCGCCACCCTCTTCGCGGTCATCGTTCTGACGGCCATCGCCATGGGCATCCGGAACGCGACGGCGCGCAAGCTCGCGGTTCCCGACCTCACCACGACCGTTCTGACCTTGACCGTTACCGGAATCGCGGCGGATTCCCGCCTCGCGGGCGGTGACAACTCCGGCTTCGGCAGGCGCAGCGCCGCGGCAGCGCTCATGCTCGCCGGAGCCGCCGTCGGAGCGTGGTTGGTCTCTATTTCGCTCGCTTTGGCGCTTGCTGTCTGCGGAATCATCTCCGGCTCCTGTGCCCTCGCTCTCACTCACAAGGCCCCCTTCTCGAGCGTCGGGTCATGAGCCGATGGATTCTCGCCGGAGCTTTCTCTCTTGCACTAGCCTTCACGGGATATGCCGCGCAGGAGACAGAGTGGAGCCCGCCCCCTTACAAACAGCTTCGCTATGACGAGGACTACACGTATCTTCAGGATCCTTCCCGGCGGGTCGATTTTTTCGATCCCATCAAGTTCGTGCCGTTGGGAACGGTGGAGGGAAGGTACCTTTCCGTGGGCGGTGAGGTCCGGCCGTTCTTCGAGTTCTTCCGGAACGAGGAGTGGGGCTCGATCCCGGGGGACAACGGCTACGTGCTCCAACGCTACATGCTACACGTCGATGTCCACTGGAACCGGAGGGCGCGGGTGTTCGGGCAGCTCAAGAGCGGGATCGAGACGGGACGCCGTGGTGGACCTCGGCCTGTAGACGAAGACAAGCTCGACGTCCACCAGGCCTTTCTCGACATCACCCTCGGCTCGTCCCCTGCTCGATCGCTCACATTCCGAGTGGGCCGGCAGGAGATGAGCTTCGGGCACCAGCGTCTCGTCAACTATCGAGAGGGACCGAACCTCCGCCGGAGCTTCGACGGTCTCCGGTCGACGTTCCGGGCCGAGGCTTGGACGCTCGACGCCTTCGCGACGAAGCCGGTGCGGAACGAACCGGGGTTCTTCGATGATTCCCCCGATCCCGAGCGGAACTTCTGGGGGGTCTATGCCACCCGTCCGATGGGAAAGCCGCTGAGCGTCGATGTCTACTACCTGGGACTCACGGACGAAGACGCTCGATACGACCAGGGGGCGAGGAGGGAAACCCGGCACACGAACGGAGCGCGGCTCTGGGGAGCAAGCGGGAGCTGGGACTACGACCTCGAGCTCATCTATCAATGGGGGAGTTTTGGCGAGGGGAACGTCCGCGCCTGGGCGGTCGCTCCCGTGTTCGGCTACACGTTCCGCGGTCTCCGCGCGACGCCGCGGCTCGCCCTCAGTCTCGACGTCCATAGCGGAGACCGGGATCCGAACGACGCCGACCTCGAAACGTACCATCCCCTCTATCCGAAGGGAGCCTATTACGGCCTCGGCCCTCCCTTCGGTCCTTCGAACCATTGGGAGATCCACCCGATCCTCGAGCTGCAGCTTGCCAGGCGCGTCTGGGCCCGGGCGGACTGGCTCTTCTACTGGCGCCTGAGCCATCGAGACGGCGTCTACGACCTGGTGGGCAACTTGCTCCGCACCGGACAGCTCAGCGATGCAACTTTCGTGGGGCACGCTCCGGCGATCGAAAGTATCTTCTCGATCGATCGACACTGGGACATGACGACCCAATTCTCCCGCTTCTTCGTGGGGCGGTTCCTTAGAGAGACACCTCCGGGACAGGACATGACGTATTTCGCCCTGTGGCTGACGCTCAAGTTCTAGCTGCCTGAGAAGGAGGATCTGTGCGTCGCCGAAGGAGCCGCAAACGGTACCGAGAGCCCGTTCAATCGGCGCGTCTCGCGGCGGTGTGCGACAGGGTGATTCCTACCGCTGTCGCCAGGCGCGCGCCGATTTCACTCCGTAGGTCGATCTGACCGAGCGCGAGGCGAGGTGGTGGGACTCGTCGCCAAAGGCTTTCGCGACCGAGAGATGGCGCGTGTGCTTCGGCCGCGCCCAAAGCACGATCAAGGTGCGCCTGAAGAACATCCTCGAGAAACTCGACGTTCAGGATGGCACTGAGGCGGTGACCATCGGTTTCGCGCGAGGTATCATTCACGTTGACGACGGATACCAGCAAGGAGCTAGCGACAGGGGCCACGATCCGGCTCAGCCTATGAAGGAAGTCACCGCGATTTTCTCGGACATCGGCGGCGTCATCCTGACGAACGGGTGGGATCGAAGCTCGCGCAAACGTGCGGTGGAAACCTTCGGCCTCGACTGGGAGGAGTTCGTGGACCGGCACGACCTCGCCAATTCCGCATTCGAACTGGGCGAGATCTCCCTTGATGAGTACCTCCACCGGACGGTCTTCCATCGCTCGCGGCCGTTCTCCCGGGAGGAGTTCAAGGCGTTCCTCTTCGCCCAGTCGCAGGAGCTTCCGGAGTCGCGCGTGCTTCTGGATCGCTTGACCGGCGGCGGGTGCAATTACTTGGTAGCCGCGATCAACAATGAAGGTGACGGGGTCAACGAGTACCGTATCGACCGCTTCGATCTCCGACGCAACTTCACCGCGTTCTTCAGCTCGTGTTACGTGGGCTTGCGAAAACCCGACTCAGCCATCTATCGCCTCGCGCTCGACGTGACCCGGCGTGAGCCGGAGGAGTCGGTGTTCATCGACGACCGACCGATGAACGTCGAGTACGCCGCGCGCCTCGGGATGCGCGCCATCCTCTTCGAGGGCGACGCGGTTCAGCTCGAGCGGGAGCTGGCCCGCCACGGAGTGAGCCTATGAGCTTCTCCGCTCGTCTAGAGCAGCCGCCGGCCCGAACGGTAGCAAAGGTCTACCTCGACCGAGGTAGCCGATCTATGGCGCGGGAGGTTTGCGAGCCGAAATACGACGGACTGGAAGAGCGCCTTGCGAAAGGTCCGGTGATGCCTGTGCCCACCATCACCTTCGAAGGTGCTGCCAATGGTGCGCGACATCCGGCAGCCGATTCCTATGCCCGGAAATTCTCCGGCAGATACCGGCAACGCACGCTGAACGCCGGCATCGGGCACAAACTTGCCTCGAGGAGCGCCGCAGGCCTTCGCCGACGCTATCATCGACGTCGACGAGTTGAATCCTGCGTGAGGAGGGATGGCATGAGCGAACGGAGAACTGAGCGGTTGCCACCGGGGCAGGTGCTGACTTCGAAGTGGCCGGTACTAACCTATGGCGGGACACCCCCGGTGGATCATCGGACCTGGACGTTCCGCTGCTTCGGCCTGGTGGAGCAGGACGTTTCCTGGACGTGGGAGGATTTCCTGCGGTTGCCGAGGCTCGAGGTGAAGTCCGACGTGCACTGTGTCACGCGCTGGAGCCGATTCGACAATCTCTGGGAGGGCGTGTCCGTACGGGAGATTCTCGAGCGCGTGAGGGTGCGACCGGAGGCGGTTGCGGTCATGGTGCACGCGGAGCAAGGGTACACGACCAACGTTCCGCTCGACGAGCTCCGCCGGGAGGACGCGCTTCTGGCGCTCGCGCACGACGGCTCCGAGTTGCCCGTGGAGCATGGAGGGCCTTGCCGGCTCGTGGTGCCGAGGCTCTACTTCTGGAAGAGCGCCAAGTGGGTACGCGCCTTTGAGTTCTTGGACTTCGATGCACCCGGTTTCTGGGAGCGAAACGGTTATCACCTGCGCGCCGATCCGTGGAGGGAGGAGCGCTACTCGGACCAGGAGACCCACGCCATGCAGCGGATGCGCGCCGAGGCGGCGCGCCGTCTGCTTGGCCGCCATCGACAGAAGGATCAAGAGGCCCTATGAATGCAACACGAGGCAAACTTGTCGTAGCTACGATATGGGTCGCCATCGTTTCTGTGGGGGTTCTCGGCTTCGTTTACACCGCTGCACCGCAGCGTCCCGGGAAGAGGATCCACCGGCGGTCGCGCCGCTCGGCGTACACGTCTCCAAGCACCTCGACGTGACATGAGACTCGAGGTCTTGGTAACCGTATCCGATGTCGATCGGGCCAAGCGCTTCTACGAACAGCTCGGATGTCGGCTCGACATCGACCACGTTGGTGGGGCCGACTTCCGTCTGGTACAGCTGACGCCGCCGGGCTCGGATTGCTCTATCATCATCGGCAAAGGCGTCACGACCGCGCTCCCGAGCTCGGTTCAAGGTCCGCAGCGTGTCCGACATCGAGACGGCCCGTTCCGAGCTTCTCGGCGCCGGTGACCTCGCTGGAGCTCATGAGATGACCGAGCGATATCTCGAGGATTTCGTCGTGGGGCAGATCTTCGGGTCGGGGCGGCTGCGAGTCGAGGCCGAGCGTATCAAGAGCTTCGCCGTTGAGTTCGATCCGCAACCGTTCCATCTCGACGAAAGAGCCGCGGAGGACACGATCTTTGGCGGACTGGTGGCGAGCGGCTGGCACACTGCGGCCATGACGATGCGGCTTCTGGTAGACAGCGAGATCAAGCCCGCGGGCGGCATCGTCGGCGCCGGCTTCGATGAATTCCGCTGGCCGCACCCCGTCCGCCAAGGGGACGAGTTGAGTCTTACGAGCGAAGTCCTGGACGTGCGGCCGTCGAAGTCGCGTCCGGAACAGGGATTGATCAAAGTGCGGACGACCACTCGGAACCAGAACGGCGAGGCAGTGCAGGTCCTGATCGCAAACTTGGTGGTGCCGCGCCGGCAGGCTCAGAGGAAGTAAATCGGTGGCTTCAACAATGTCTAGAAGTCCATAGGAGGATTCATGACGACGACAAAAATCGCGAAAGCGCTAATGAAAGTGGCGCAGGTTCCCGGACCGGGAGCGGATTTCCAAATCGTCGAGCGCGAAGTTCCTGAGCCCAGTGCAGGACAGGTGCGCATCAAGGTGCAGGCCTGTGGGATCTGCCACAGCGATGTAGTCACGAAAGACGGCTTGTGGCCCGGAATTCAGCATCCCCGCGTTCCCGGACACGAAGTCGTGGGCACCATTGATGAAGTGGGTACTGGTATTTCGGACTGGACAAAGGGACAGCCCGTCGGTGTTGGCTGGCACGGGGGCCACGACGGCACCTGCACCGCGTGTCGGCGCGGAGATTTTCGCAATTGCCAAAATCTGAAGATTGCAGGCATCAGCTACGACGGTGGATACCAACAATACATGATAGCTCCCGTGGAGGCACTGGTGGCGATCCCGGAAAGTCTGCTTCCCACCGAAGCAGCACCGCTGCTCTGTGCTGGAATTACCACCTTCAACGCGTTGCGGCACAGCGGTGCCGTCCCTGGCGACCTCGTTGCCGTACAAGGCATCGGCGGTCTGGGTCACCTCGGAATTCAATTCGCCAACAAGTTTGGTTACAAGGTCGCGGCTATCGGGCGGGGATCGGAAAACGCCGCACTCGCAAAGAAACTCGGGGCGAGCGTGTACATAGACAGCAGAGCGACAAACGCCGCAGAGTCATTGCAAAAACTGGGCGGCGCCCGGGTTATTCTAGCGACGGCTCCGAGCTCAAAAGCAATGTCCGAACTGATTGATGGCCTCGGCCCGAATGGCAAGCTCATGGTGGTGGGTGCGGCTTCCGATCCTATTGAGGTCACACCGATACAGCTCATCGGCGGAAGTCGGTCGATTCAAGGCTGGGCGTCGGGAACACCAATCGATTCCGAGGATACGTTGCGCTTCGCTGAACTGACCGGCGTGCGCCCCATGATTGAAACTTATCCGCTCGAAGAAGCAGCCGCGGCTTACGCGCGGATGCTCAGCGGCGACGCACAGTTCCGCGTCGTTCTCACGATGTGAAGACGAATCGCCCGTCATTCTTGGAGTATCCTCCTGCTAACGGACCCAGCGGTGAGCACATTCTTGGGGAGGGGTATCGGCAGAAAAGGTCGTGTCCATTGGTCGGACCGTGTGGCCCCAAAGGAGCGGCCCTGTTTCCCACCTTGTTAAGCACCTGGTTCTAGGGTCCTGCCGACGAGGTATTGGACTTTGAATCGCTTGACCGACCAGCTCCGAGCCTTCATCGACTCGATTCCTACGCTGGCCTGGTCTGCCGCATCGGATGGTGCTGCCGAGTCCTTCAATCAACGCTGGCTGGACTATACCGGCCTGTCGACATCGGAAGGCTTGGGCTGGGGTTGGAAGGCCGCGATCCACCGCGACGATCTCCCGCGTTTGCTCGACGCGTTCCAGCGAGCGCGGGATTCCGGCCAACCCTTCGAGCTCGAAGGCAGGCTTCGCCGGTGCGACGGGGAGTTCCGTCGGTTCCTGATGCGCGGCGACCCGGTCCGGGACGAACGGGGATGCGTCGTCAGGTGGTACGGCACGAGCACCGATCTCGAAGACCGGGCACGCGCGGAAGACGCTCTCCGTCTCAGCGCCGAGGGTCTTCGGCTGATCGTCGACACCATTCCCGGCCTCGTTGCGATCATGACCGCCGATGGCGAGGTCGAGCTCGTCAACCAGCGCGTCCTGGAGTACTTCGGCAGGACGCTCGAGGAGTTGAAACACTGGGGAACGAGTGACGCCGTCCACTCGGACGACCTTCCCGGAGTCGTCGCGGCATGGAAGCGGTCGGTGGAAACCGGGACTCCATATGAGTTCGAGCACCGTCTGCGGCGGAGAGACGGCAGCTATCGGTGGTTCCAGTCGCGCGGCCATCCGCTCCGCGACACGGAAGGGCGCGTCATCCGCTGGTACAACCTGCTGACGGACATCGATGATCTGAAACGGGCGCAAATGAAGCTGTGCCAGGACGAAGAAGAGTTGCGGCAGATGACCGACGCCACTCCGCAGGCGATCATCGTCTTCAACGCGGACGGCCGCCTTCACTACGCCAATCGATTTTCGCTCGCTTATACCGGTTTGTCGCTCGAGGATTTCGGCGGCGAGGGTTGGCGCGAACGGATCTACCACCCCGACGACATCGAGAAGTTCAAGGATGCGAGGCGGGAGGCGCTTGGGCTCCGCTTGCCATTCGAGAGCGAGCTCAGAGTTCTCGGTGCGGACGGCAAGTACCGCTGGTTTCTCATCCGATATAACCCTCTTCTCGACGATGGCGGGAACGTGACGCGATGGTACGCGACGGGAGTCGACATCGACGAGCGCAAGCGAATCGAGGACGGACTTCGGAGCGAAACCATCGCGCTACGCGAGGACCTCAAACGCTCGTTGATGTTCGAGGAGATCGTGGGTTCCTCACCGGTGCTCCAAGCGGTGCTCTCGAGCATCACGAAGGTCGCGCCAACCGACTCCACCGTTCTCATCTCCGGCGAAACCGGCACAGGTAAGGAGCTGATCGCCCGCGCGATCCACCAGCAATCGCGGCGTGCGAAACGGGTCTTCGTGAGCGTCAACTGCGCAGCCATTCCTCCTTCGCTGGTCGCCTCCGAGCTCTTCGGCCACGAGAAAGGTGCCTTCACGGGTGCGGTGGAGCAGCGGCGCGGCCGCTTCGAACTGGCGCAGTCGGGCACCATCTTTCTCGATGAGATCGGCGACGTGCCACTGGAGACCCAGATCGCGCTATTACGTGTCCTTCAGGAGCGGCAGATCGAAAGGGTGGGTGGAACTCGCGCCATTCCTGTGGACGCTCGGGTCATTGCCGCGACCAACCGCGACTTGTCCGCTGCCGTCGCCGCGGGGGCCTTTCGATCCGACCTCTTCTACCGCTTGAATGTGTTCCCCATCCAAGTGCCGCCCTTGCGGAGGCGCAAGGAGGACATCCCGCTCCTCGTCGAGTACTTCGTGAGGAGGTACGCCGAGCAGATGGGGAAGAGCATTCACAGGATCGACCGACGTGCCCTGAAGCTGTGCCAGGCGTACGCCTGGCCCGGCAACATTCGCGAGCTTTCGAACATCATCGAACGCTCGGTCATCCTCTGCGGCGGCGACACCCTGACGATTGACGAAGCTTGGCTACCGGTTCAAGAGCTTTCCCCGCAGAATTCACCGGGCCGGGGGCAGACCTTGCAAGACCGGGAGAAGGAGGCGATCGAGGCGGCTCTGGCCGAGGCCAACGGGAAGGTGGCGGGGGTAACCGGTGCCGCCGCGAAACTCGGGCTCCCACCATCTACGCTCGAGTCGAAGATCCGACGGTTCAAGATCGACAAGCGCCGATTCACCTCGTCCACTTATCCCTAGGAGGCCCGGGGCGTGCCTAGGTGCCTGGCCACCTCCTCTGGCCACTCCCGGCCGGCCAGAAAGAAAACTGCTCCTCGTCCTCTCAGTCGACGAGGAGCGCGTCTCCAAGAGTGGATCCCGGGTCGCTTTACTCCGTCGACGCGGCCGCGTCCCGCACCGCCTTTTTGATGAGGGAAGCCACCGCCTCGGGCTGAGACACGTAGACAGCGTGGCTGCCCTTGACCTCGACGACCATCGAACCGGCCCGCTTCGACATGGCCCGTTGCGCATCCGGAGGAATCATCTTGTCCTCGCTCGCAACCAGATACCAGCTTGGCTTGGTCCTCCATGCCGGCTCGGTGATCGTCCCACCGAGCGCCTCGACACCCCAGGGGACCTGTGAGTCGGCCATGAACGCCGCGGTCTCCGGGCTCAAGTCAGCCGCGAAGGAAGCGTGGAACTTGGCCTTATCCAGGAAGAGATATCCGTCCTGCGACGGAAGGATCGGAGGGACCGGTGCACCGGGGAGCGGATCTTTGATCAGCGTCGACACGGACTCGCCCGTGTCGGGCGCAAACGCTGCAACGTAAACGAGCCCCGTGACGTTTGGGTCATTGCCTGCCTCGGTGATCACCACCCCGCCGTAAGAATGGCCGACGAGGATCACCGGCCCAGTCTGCGAGGCGAGCGCTCTCCTCGTCACCGCGACGTCGTCCGCAAGCGAGAAGGTTGGATTCTGGACGACGGTGACAGCGTAGCCGTCCTTCTTGAGGGCCTCATACACGCCCTGCCAGCCCGATCCGTCTACGAAACCGCCGTGGACCAGAACGACGCTCGCTCGGCCCGATGCGCTTGCTTCCGACATGAACACCTCCCACGAACCGAATATCGTTGCGATGGTCAGCAGGAATCCCGCGACCATTCGGCACTCTGTTGCCTCGGACAATCTTCCTCGTTTCATCGATAGCTCCTCTTTCTCTTTCATCACAGCACTTTTTCCTTTGAAGTTCGCCCGACGCCCTCGTATCCCGATGTTTCTCGTGTATCTTTGCCCGGCCTGCGATCCGACTGCACGCTTTCGTCGGCGAATCACACCGAGCCTTTATGCAAGCCGAGTGCCGCCCCTAAGCTGCGATGCGCCAAGGAGGCGATGGCTCGAGGTCGCGACTGGTCGCGACGAGCTCGCGACGAGACGCGAGGAACCAATGGATTGTTAGGTTGTGCTAGCTAGATATTCAGTCTGTCGCTGCAACCATAGAAATAAACGCATCGAGTGCGTCTGCGCTGTGTTCCAGCAACGACTGATCACATGGCTGGCTTCTCACCGTGCTTCGGGAGCGCTTCGGCTTTTTGGCAGGAGGAACTCGCCCGTCGTTTTGGCAGGAGCCAGAGCTGAGTGTCTCGCGGCTGGCTCTCGTGCGCCGAGGCGTGTCAGCGCTCTACAAGACTAAAGGACGCTCGGTTCGTATGGGTCCGATATGCATTCCCGGAGCGGTTACCCATCATCGGCGCCGCGGCGACCCTCATCGCGCGGCCATCCTGGCGGCGCTCGTCCGGCCGCGCGCGCCTCGCGCGTCGACGTGATCCAGGCGTTGCGGTCCGAATGATCGTTAACTTCTCGCGTCGTTCAGCCAGTAACGCGGCCCGGGGCCGGAACGCGCCGCGCGATCTCCCGGGTTGGCGAGCTGGCACCGGTCCAGCGAAAGGCAGCCGCAGCCGATACACCCGGTAAGGCTATCTCGCAGGCGCTCGAGCAGGTCGATTCGCTCGTCGATGCGGCCGATCCACGCTCCTGAGAGCTTCGCCCAGTCCGAGCCCTCTGGCACCCGCCCCTCCGGCAGCTTCGCGAGCTCCGCGCCGATTTCTTCGAGAGTCATCCCAATCCGCTGAGCGAAGACGATAAACGCGATCTTGCGGAGCACGGCCCGCGGATAACGCCGGTGACCGGAGCCGGCCCGCTCCGACCGGATCAATCCCTTTTCCTCGTAGAAGCGGAGCGCCGATGCCGCGACGCCGCTGCGCCGTGAGACCTCGCTAATCGTCAGTGGTGTGGACATGGCCCAGAGTAGCTCATTTTTCTCTTGACTTAAAGTTAACTTTAACTTGTAGGCTGGACTCGAACAACTCAAGACCCAAGGAGAGCCACAATGCTTCAGAAGCTTGACGACACTCAGCGGAGCTCGTTTCGTGGATTGAGGGTGGCGATCACCGGCGGCACCTCCGGTCTCGGGTTGTCGCTCGTCCGCGAGCTGCTCGCCCGCGGGGCGCGGGTCGCGTTCGTGGCGCGCCACCGCGACAGCGTCACGAGGGTCGCGCTCGAGCACCCGCGTGCGCACGGCATCGTCGGCGACGTGTCGAAGAAGGACGGCATTCATTCGATCGCGTTACAGATCGTGGGGATGCTTGGAGGGCTCGACGTACTCATCAATAACGCGTCGGACCTCGGACCGGCCCCGCTCGCCTTGCTTGCGGATACCGAGCATGAGGATCTGGAGCGAGCGTTCGCCACCAACGTGCTGGGACCGTTCCGCCTGACGAAGGCACTGCTCGGTGCGCTGGCCTCATCATCGCGCGAGGGACAGGGCGCCGTGGTCTTGAATATCTCGAGCGATGCCGCCGTCAATCCCTATCCACGATGGGGCGCCTATGGCGCGAGCAAGGCGGCGCTACACCATTTGAGCCGGATCTGGAACGAAGAACTGACCGCCGAGGGTATTCGCGTCGTATCGCTCGATCCAGGCGACATGGATACTCCGCTGCACGCGATCGCGGTGCCCGACGCGGATCCCTCCGAGCTGAAGCGCCCGGAAACTGCCGCGCAGGAACTGGCCGATGCCCTGGGTGAGCTGCTCCTGTCCAGGAATGTGATCCCCGAGCGCACGCCCCAAGCGAGCTTTCCATGATAGCCGCCCGCCTGCCGATGCAGCGTGCCCAAGGCGCGAAGCTCCTTGCCGTCGATGAGCGAGGACACTTGCGGCACTGGCCGCGGTCGAGATTCGTCGAGCTCCTGCGAAAGGGCGATCTCGTGATCGCGAACGATGCCGCCACTCTCCCGGCAAGCCTATTGGGCGAGCACGTGCCGAGCGGCCGCCGGGTCGAGGTCCGTCTGGCGGGCCGCAGCTCCCTCGAGGCCGACGATGTTCGGCATTGGATGGCGGTCGTCTTCGGGGCGGGCGACTTCCGCGTGCGGACCGAAGATCGGCCTCTGCCTCCGAAACTGATGCGGGGCGATCGGCTCACGCTCGGGCCCTTGAACGCAACCGTGGAAGAAACGCTGGGGCACGACCGGTTCGTGTGGCTTTCCTTCGACGGCTCACCCGACGAGTTCTGGCAAGGTCTCGCACCGCACGGCCGTCCGATCCAGTACGCGCATGTCACCAAACCCCTGGCACTCGAGGAAGTATGGACGGCGATCGCCGGTCCACCCGTCGCCTTGGAGCCGCCGTCCGCCGCCTTCGCGCTCGACTGGAACGTCGTGGGCTCGATGAAGGCACGCGGGGTTCGATTCGAGACGCTGACGCACGCGGCAGGCATCTCGTCTACGGGTGACACCGAGCTGGATGCTCTCCTGCCGCTCGACGAGCCCTATTGGATCCCGGTGGCCACTGCCCGGGCCGTGCGCGAGACCCGGTTGCGCGGAGGGCGCATCATCGCGATCGGCACGACGGTCGCTCGGGCGCTCGAGCATGCGGCTGAGCCCGACGGCTCGGTGCGAGCCGGCGCGGGCCTCGCAACGCAACGGATTGATGGCTCGAGCCGCCTCCTCGTGATCGACGCCATTCTGTCGGGCACCCACGAACCAGGGACCAGTCATTACGAGCTGCTGCGTGCCTTCGTCCACGAGGAAACGCTTCGCTACATCGACCACGAGCTGAACGCGCACGACTATCGAACGCACGAGTTCGGCGACTCCGTTTTCGTGGAGCGAGATTTGCGTCGCACCTATCGTGTCCCGATGGCCCTCGGGCTTCATCAGGATCACTGCGGTGAAGAACGGCGACCCCGCGAAAAGCGGACCCGCGTTCTACCCCGCTGCACCGAGGTTCCGCTCGCGGCGGCGCCGCGTTTTGGCCGTGGTGCCGCAGGTTTTCATCTGACACCAGCGACGCAGGCGATTGCGGCTCCGATCGACGTACATCCAGCCGCAGTTGGGGCCGGCGCACACCCGGACACGCGCCGCCTCGTCCGAGACCATCAGGCGGGCGGCAGCCCAGGCGACGGCCCAGAGGATCGAATCGAGCTCTTCCCCCTCGCCTCGCCAGGACCATCTCGCGACTCGTTCGCTTCCGCCTCTCGCCTTCCGCGGCTCGACGCGAAGGTGCGAAAGCGCGGCCGCCAGATAGCGGTTGAGCCCGTCCCAGACGTCCGTCCCTCGCCCGCCGGTCGCGATCTGTGAGTAGAGACGCTGGAGTGCCGCCCGAAGCTCACCGGCCTGGGCAAACGCCTCCGCAGCAGCACGCGGCGCCTTCCGCGCCCGGGTCCGCAGCCTCGTCGCTTCCGGCCGAGAGACGAGACCCGCCTCCTCGGCCCAACGCGTCAAGGACGCGTAGTCCGTCAGCCGCTCGTTGGCGAGCCCGTGGGGCGTCCAGTCGACGGTGTTGACGAGATCGATGCTGCGATCCCCCCCGACGTACTCGAACGGCAGACGGGGTGCCGTGGCCGCGTCAGCTAGCTGGGCCGTCATGGGCTTCTGAGTATAGCACCAGTATTAGCCTCTTGACAGGTGCACCGCCTCGTGTTTATTCTGCACCTGTATAACTCAATATACTGGTGCAGGAAGAAGGGAGACGCACATGATAGCCCGTACCTGGCGGGGAGCCATCCGAGCAAAAGACAGCGAGGCCTACCTCGAGTACCTGGGAGAGACCGGATTCAAGGAGTACCGGGCGACGCCCGGCAATCGGGGCGTGCTCGGTCTCCGACGCCGGGACGGCGACCGTGCCGAAGTCCTGCTGATCACCCTCTGGGAGAACCAAGAGGCGATCCAGCGCTTCGCCGGCGACGACATGGAGGCCGCGGTGTTCTACCCGGAGGACGAGCGTTTCCTCGTCGATCGGGACGAGCGGGCCGACCATTTCGAGGTGATCTTCAACCGGCTCGACGGCCAGCCGGAATCTCCTTCGTGGTGGAAGGCTATACGACCGTCGTCGTGGGTGCGCCTTCCTTGAGCCGTCGCCGTTCTCGGCGCCGCTCTCGCATGAGGAACCGCCCCTACGACGACGGTAGAGTGCGCGGCCTCGATCTCTCGCCGGGGGTTCTTAGAGAGCAGGCCGCGAGACGACTGCATCTCTCTCACCGCGTCGGTCTGGCGTCGGAGACGATGGCTCGCCGCGCTCGAACCAGGTGGTGGTCGTCGTGCTCTGCGACGAAAAAGACCCAATCGATGAGACGAATCTTCTGCCGCAGCCGCGGATGGAGACTCGACGTGAGAATCGCTTTCTCCGAGAGCGGTTCGAGCTCGAGAACGAGTTCTTCTCGATGGGAGGCGAAGCGCTCGAGAATCTCGATGATGCTGGTCTCGTTGTGACCGGCAGTCTCGGTTCGGGAGTTGGTCATATCCGCGCCGGTGAGAACCTCCGCACCGGAGAGAAACTCCCGAAGTCGGGTCTCGTCGAGCTCATGAAGGTCGTCGAGATGCGCGATGTGCTCTTTCGCCGACCAGCTGGTCCCGGTGCGGATTTCGAGGGCTCGTTCGGGGACACGAGCGACCAGGCTCGCGGCCCTCGTCGGCGTGCCACGAACCCGCTCGAGGAGGTTCGGGTAATAAGACACGGGCAAGTCGAACTTCCAGGACCGCTCCATCCATTTCCCCGGCTCGATCATGGACCTTCCTCCTTCTTTGCTGAGTCCTGTTTGTCCGTTGCGCGCCCGTTCGGAAGGGGGTTAGTCATCCGTTCGGTGAGCCCGCCCCTTCGAATCATTCTCAGCAACTCTTGGTAATAATAATGTTATCTCCCGCGGTGTGAGACAGATCGGTCCGTATCGTTAACTGGGGAACCGGCCCGATCACGCGATTTCGCTACCGCTGGCGCACCGACACCGGCGTGAGGTGCGCCGCGATTTGCCACGTGTTGCCCCATGCGTCCCGCACCATGGCGCGACGGTCGCCATAAGGCACGTCTGACGGTTCTTCGAGCGACGTCGCACCGGCCTGGATGGCCCGTTCATAGGTCCCGTCCGCGTCGTCCACGTAGACGTACAAGAAGGCAGGCATTGAGTCGCGGACTTCCGCGTCGCTTATCATTGAACATCGAATCGCCGATCGTCAGGACAGCCGGTCGGTCTGGCCGATAGTCTCCGGTTGCTTCGAACACGTGCTTCACGAACTCGACCAGTCGCTCGGCTCCGTACACCACGATGCGCGGTGTCACCGTATGCCAACCTTCGGGAGTGAGACGAGAACGGCGGCTCATCTCGCTCATCGTGGGATCCGTCCCAGATTATACCCGTCCTCCCTCAATCAAATGGACGGCCGCCGGTGCAAACCAACATGTTCACATCGTTCGACGCGGCGCTCGAGCTGCTTCTGGGCGGCCTGCCGGCTCACCACCCACACGGTTTTGTGCGCCCAGGTGCGGAATGACGATAGAGCCCGGGGGTCTCACCGAGAGGGGCCGTCGTCCTTGCGTCCATTCAAGCGTCGCGGAATGATGCATCTCATGGGAAAGATCTTTCCCGACTGGATCGATCCGATGGCCGCGACCCTGACGAAAGAGCGGTTCACCGGACCGGAGTGGATCTTCGAGCGCAAGCTCGACGGAATTCGTCTGCTCGCCTTCAAACGTGGGCGCGCCGTGCGTCTCTTGTCGCGCAACCGTCTGCCACAGAACGCGTCCTATCCTTCTGTCGTCGATGCGATCGCGGACCTTCCTGTGCGGGATGCCATCCTCGATGGGGAGGCCACCGGAGTCTGGGGGAGGCAGGGGCGCGCGTCCTATCACGTTTTCGACGTTCTCTGGATCGAAGGTCGCGACGTGAGGTCTCTCCCGCTCGAAGGCCGAAAGTCTCTCCTGGACGAGCTCCCCCTTCGACCCCCGCTTCATCGACTGTCGTGGCTCGACGAGCCGGAGCCCTGGGAGCGCGCCTGCCGCGAGGGGTGGGAGGGCGTCATCGCGAAGAGGCGGGGAACGCCCTACGAGAGCCGACGCTCGCGCAACTGGCTGAAGATGAAGTGCGAGGCGACTCAGGAGCTCGTCGTGGGCGGATTCACCGAGCCCCGGGGGCGAAGGCGGGGACTGGGTGCGCTTCTCGTCGGATACTTCGAGCACCCGGACTTCGTTTTCGCGGGGAAGGTCGGCACTGGCTTCGATACGGAACGGCTCCTTTTGCTCCGAAGGCGGCTCGATGACCTCGAGATCTCCGAGCCTCCCTTCACGCGGGCGAAGGGGCTCCCTCGCCTAGGCGCGCACTGGGTGCGTCCCCAGGTCGTCGTCCAGGTCGGCTTCATCGAATGGACCGCCCACGACAAGCTTCGTCATCCGCGCTTCCTCGGTGTGCGCGAAGACAAATCGGCGCGCGACGTCGTACGGGAAACGACTTGATCACGCACCCGGAAAAAGTGCTGTTCTCCGAGGACGGCATCACGAAAGGCGAGATCGCCTCCTACTACGAGGCGATCGCGCCCGCCATGTTGCCGTACCTCCGAGGACGTCCCCTCACAATGGAGCGATATCCGGCCGGCATCGGCGACAAAGGGTTCTTCCAGAAGAACGTCCCGAAGGGTTCTCCCGATTGGCTTCCACGCGTCGAGGTCCCGAAGAAGGATGGCACGGTGCGATTTCCGCTCGTGGGCAACAAGAGATCGCTGCTCTGGCTCGCCAACCAGAACTGCATCACCCCGCATGTGTGGACGTCGCGCGTGCCGAAGCTCTATCAGCCCGATCTCTGCGTTTTCGACTTCGACCCGTCCCGGGATGAGCCGGACATCCTGCGTGCGGCCGCGCTCCAAGCTCGCGAGCTCCTGGATGAGCTCGGGCTTCCGAGCTGGGTGAAGACGTCGGGCGTGAAGGGCTTTCACGTCGTCGTGCCGCTCGACGCACGCGCCGGATGGGATGACGTCGCGAGCTTCGCCCACACGGTCGGGGCTCTCCTCGTGAAGCGGGATCCGCACAACCTCACGCAGGAGTTCAACAAGGCGGATCGGGGCGGGCGCATCTACATCGACACCGGCCGCAACGGGTACGGGGCGACGATTGCCGCGGCCTACGCCGTTCGGGCAAAGCCCGGGGCGCCCGTGTCAGCACCCTGCACGTGGGAGGAGCTCGAGCGCCGTGAGGTGGGCCCGCGGACGTTCACGCTGCGGACGATGGCCGTCCGCGTGGCCGAGGTCGGCGATCTCTGGTCGGAGATGAGAAAGCGGAGGCGCTCCCTACGTCGCCCGATGAAACGCCTCCGGCTCCTCGCCTGACGGCACCATCTTCTGCTTAGAATGTTCGAAGAGGTCGGGGCCGGAAATACGTAGAATGACCTATGCTCCATATCGGCATACTCGCGCACAGCGCGGACGGCGCGGCATTGTGCTTCCTGGAAATGTGCCGCGAGAGCGCGCGAAGGCTCGGCGCACACCAGCATCCCGAGATCACGCTTTCGATCCTGCCCATGGGGGCGGTTCTCGAAGCCTACGACCGCAAGGAATTTCGGGCCCTGAACGCCCATCTCGGCCGCACGGCCCGGCGTTTAAAAGACGCCGGCTGCGATTTCTTCGTCTGTCCCGATAACACCGCCCACATTGCGCTCGAGGCGCCGGGCGCACACTATCCGCTTCCAGGCTTGCATATTGCCGAGATCGTGGCGCGTCGGGCCAAAGAGGATGGCCGAAGCTGTGTCGGTCTGCTCGGCACCAAATGGACCATGGAAGGGCCGGTCTACCCCGCCGCATTCGAGCGCGCCGGGCTCGAGATGCGCGTACCGCCGGAACGAGACCGAGCCCGTGCCGACGCAATCATCTTCGACGAGCTCTGCCAGGGCGTGATTGCCGATGCTTCACGCACCGAGTACCTCGGCATCATTCAGCGGATGGGCGACGAGGGCTGCGACGCGGTGGCGCTAAGCTGCACCGAGATTCCACTCCTGGTGACACCGGACGTCTCACCGCTCCCAACGCTCGATTCCACTCGCCTCCTGGCCCACGAAGCCGTGGCTGTCGCACTCGGTGAGGTGCCGCTTCCAGTCTGGAAGGGCGGGCCGATCGAATGAAGGCGCCTCACTCACTCAGGGTTCGTAATTTGGCGAGAAATCGCGCGGGGTTTCATCGATCAGAAGCTGGAGTCTATCGCCGTGGCCGTCCAACGAAATCGAGCCGCTAAGGTGGTGTCGTCGCCGAAGCCTCGTCGGAGTAGCGGGAATGGTTGGGCCCGTCGTAAGCCCGGATACGGTAGTAATAAGTCACGCCGGCACTCAGGTAGAAGTTCGAGTACGTAGTGAGGTTGGCACTGCGGGTCGCAACCTGAACGAAGTTGACCCCGTCGGTCGAGCGCTCGATCTTGAAGCCCGCCTCGTAGCTCGAGTTGTCCGTCCAGCTCAAGTCGATGCGGCTCGGGGAGACGGCGGTGGCAGAGAGCATCGTGGGCGTGGCCGGCGGGGGCAGAGTCTCCGACGACACGATGTTCGAGTACTCCGAGTGGTTCGTTCCCTCGTAAGCACGCACCCGGTAATAATAGGTGGTCTCGGCAACCAGATTCGTATTCGAGTACGTCGTCGCGTTCGCGCCCAGGACCGCCACCTGGCTGAAGCTCACCCCATCGGTTCCCCGCTCCACCTTGTAGCCTGCCTCGTTGGTCGCATTGTCCGTCCAGCTCAGGACGATGCGGCTCGAGGAGACCGCGGTAGCCCCTAGGCCGCTGGGGGCGGCAGGCCCGCCCTGGGTCGACGCCGAGGCCAGGTTGGAGTAGCCGGAATCGTTGGGCCCGTCGTAAGCGCGGACACGGTAGTGATAAGTAACGCCGGCGCTCAAACTAGTATTCGAGTACGTGGTGACGTTGGCGCCGCGGGTCGCAACCTGAACGAAGTTGACCCCGTCGGTCGAGCGCTCGATCTTGAACCCCGCCTCGTAGCTCGAGTTGTCCGTCCAGCTCAAGTCGATGCGGCTCGGGGAGACGGCGGTGGCGGTTAGCATCGTGGGCGCGGCCGGCGGGGGCAGGGTCTCCCCCGAAACGACGTCCGAGTACTCCGAGTGGTTCGCTCCCTCGTAAGCACGCACGCGGTAATAATATGTAGTCTCGGCGACCAGGTTCGTGTTCGAGTACGTCGTCGCGTTCGCGCCCAGGACCGCCACCTGGCTGAAGCTCACCCCATCGGTTCCCCGCTCCACCTTGTAGCCTGCCTCGTTGGTTGCATTGTCTGTCCAGCTCAGGTCGATGCGGCTCGAGGAGACCGCGATAGCCCCTAGGCCGCTTGGGGCGGCGGGTGCGCCCTGGGTGGACGCCGAGGCCACGTTGGAGTAGCCGGAATGGTTGAGCCCGTCGTAAGCGCGGATTCGGTAGTGATAAGTCACGCCGGCGCTCAAACTAGTATTCGAGTACGTGGTGACGTTGGCGCCGCGGGTCGCAACCTGGACGAAGTTGATCCCGTCGGTCGAGCGCTCGATCTTGAAGCCCGCCTCGTAGCTCGAGTTGTCCGTCCAGCTCAAGTCGATGCGGCTCGGGGAGACGGCGGTGGCAGTGAGCATCGTGGGCGTGGCCGGCGAGGGCAATGTCTCCCTCGAAACGACGTTCGAGTACTCCGAATGGTTCGCTCCCTCGTAAGCACGCACCCGGAAATAATAGGTGGTCTCGGCGACCAGGTTCGTGTTCGAGTACGTCGTCGCGTTCGCGCCCAGGAGCACCACCTGGCTGAAGCTCACCCCATCGGTCCCTCGCTCCACCTTGTAGCCCGCCTCGTTGGTCGCATTGTCCGTCCAGCTCAGGACGACGCGGCTCGATGAGACCGCGGTAGCCCCGAGGCCGCTGGGGGCGGCGGGCGCGCCCTGGGTCGACGCCGAGGCCAGGTTGGAGTAGCCGGAATGGTTGGGCCCGTCGTAAGCGCGGACGCGGTAGTGGTAAGTAACGCCGGCGGTCAGATTAGTATTCGAGAACGTGGTGACGTTGGCGCCGCGGGTCGTAACCTGAACGAAGTTGACCCCGTCGGTCGAGCGCTCGATCTTGAAGCCCGCCTCATAGCTCGAGTTGTCGGTCCAGCTCAAGTCGATGCGGCTCGGGGAGACGGCGGTGGCGGCGAGCATCGTGGGCGCGGCCGGCGGGGGCAGGGTCTCCGACGACACCACGTTCGAGTACTCCGAGTGGTCCACCCCTTCGTAGGCGCGCACCCGATAGTAGAAGAGGACACCGGCGGTCAGATTGACGTTCGAAAAGCTCGTGACGTTCGCGCCGCGGTTGGCGATCTGCAAGTAGTTGACCCCGTCGGTCGAGCGCTCGATCTTGAACCCGGACTCGCTGGTGGAATTGTCCGTCCAGCTGAGGTCGATGCGGCTCGAGGAGACGGAGGTGGCAATGAGGTTGGTAGGGGCACCCGGGAGCGGTGTCGTCGTCACCGAAACGACGTTGGAATAGGGCGAAGCATAGGGGCCCTCGTGGGCGCGGACCCGGTAGTGATAGGTACTGCCCGCCGCCAGGTTGACGTTGGAGTAAGCGGTGACTTCGGCTTCGAGAAAGGCGATAGAGGTGAAGACCACTCCGCCGTCGGTGGAGCGCTCGAGACGGAACCCCGTCTCATCCGTGGAGTTATCGGTCCAGCTCAGGTCGACCTGGTGCGACGAGACAGGCGTGGCCGTGAGGTCCGTCGGAGCTTCGGGCGTTGGAGGGGAAGGAGGCGGGACTCCGAGCACCGAGGCAACGGCGGCGCCCGCATCGAGAATGCCCCATCCATAGGTCGAGTCCCATCCCGGGGCGCCGCGATCCCGAGCGGAAGAGATAAGGTGTGACCGGACCTCATCGGGGCTCAAGGAAGGATCTTCGCCCAAGAGAAGCGCAGCCGTTCCCGCAACATGGGGAGAGGCCGTGGATGTTCCGGAGTAGAACACGTCGCAGAACTCGTCGTATCTCCCGAGAAAGAGAAGAGTGAGCCAATCGTAGCAATAGGTTTCCTGGAGGACCTCGTCGGCGTAGCCATCCGTGTTCTGATCCACGCTGGGGTCGCCCCCGGGTGCCGTGATGTCGAGGGCGGTTCCGCTGTTGGAGTAATAGGAGGCTTGACCGTCGAAACGGCTGGCGGCCACGGCGATCACCTTCGGATGGGCCGCGGGACAGAGAACGGTGCCCCCTCCGTCGTTGCCGGCGGCGGCAACCACCACCACTCCCCTGTCGTACGCATAGTCCAGGACCGCATTGAGCCCGACGATCTCGGTGCAGACGTCGCCCTGGGCGTCGGGAGAGCCGGTCTCGGGGAAGCCCAGGCTCATGTTGATCACCCGGGCGCCGTTGTCGACGGCATAATAGATGGCCTCGACCAGATCGTCCGCGAAACCGGAGCCGACGTAGTCCAGCACTTTGATCGGCATGATGGTGCTCGCGTGAGCGATGCCCGCGACTCCGAAGGCGTTGTTCGTATCCTGGGCGATGGTGCCGGTCACGTGAGTCCCGTGGCCGTTGTCATCGTTGGCATGCGCGTCGTTGTTGCGGAAGTCCCAGGGGGAGACGAACGGGGTCGAGTCGAGATCGGTCGCCCGCTTGAAGCTCTGGAAGAAGCCGTCCACTGTGCCGGTGAAGTCCTCGTAGGCGACGCCGGTGTCGATCACCGCCACCACGACTCCTTGCCCTCGGCTGGGAGCGAGGTCCCAGGCGCTGTCCGCCCACGCACCCCCGTCCGTGCTGTGCAGGTGCCATTGATAGACGAAATCCTCGTCGTCGGGGACTTCGAGCGCGCGGACGATGAGAACGGGGCCCGCCTCCTCCACGACGGGATCGTTCCTGAGCGCCGCGAGCAACTCGTCCCGGCTCACTCCCTGCGGCACGGAGTATCGATGGAGCCGGGAGCGGGATTGCCCTTTCACCCGACGGACGGCTCCCGGAAGGCTCCGGAGATCGCTTTGACCTGCGCCTTCCCGAAAGCGCACCACCACGTATTCCGGGTCGGGGGAAGAACGCGCCGCTTCGAGGAAAGGGCGGGCCTGGACGCGGCGGTTTGGACTCTGCTGAGCGAGGCCGTTCGTCGCGACGGCGTGAAGAAGAATTACCGAGCCCGAGGCAAGGATGAACGCAAAACGGAAAGCACGCATCGGCCTCCCTCCTTCCCCATGAAGGAAGTCCCATCGATGGCCAAACTCGCTACGCGCTCGCGGTGAACCCCTATGAGACCGCTCCGGTCGGTAGAACGAGACGATTCTAACACACGCGGTCGAACTGACTTCGTGGTTTCGGCTGCGGGTCTCGAGGACCCAGGCAGCGCTGTGTTTTTCCCACAGCAGGCGATCCCCGACACGCGCTCCTGGCTACCTAGTCTCCGTAGGATTGGGTCCGGCCTTTCGAGACCGAGCTCATTCTTTCACGAGCGCTGCCTGGAATGCCTTCGCCACCGCTTCGTCGATGCGAGCCTCGCCATCGAGCAACGCGTCGCGGTCGAGCTCGGAGTGCGTCAACCCGTCCTCGGCGTGAGGGAGCTCGGGCAGCACGGCGTGCATGACTTCGTGGGCGGTCACCCGGGCGAGCCCGCGGGACAGTTCTCTCGTTTCGCGCGCCGAGAGCCACCTGTCGGAGAGCGTCTTCGGAGAATGGCCGAGGGCGCGGACCACGCTGTTATAAAAGATGTAGACCTGGCTCTGGGGCCCGCTTCGGCTCAGGTTCGCGCCCATCGCTTCCGCGTCGAGATCCCAGCCTGAGGCTTCCGAGTGAACGAGAACGACGCGGATCTCGGGACGGCCGGACTCCGAGCCGGGCGTGCATTTCTTCCACGAGAGCTCGACGCCGATAGCTCCGAATATCCCATCGAGCCGCTTTCCGACTGCCTTGGTGTTGCCAAAAAGCCCGTGCGGATCGCACCAGCGCAGCACCAGGGCCGGCCCCGACGCATTCCTGGGCCGCCGATGCGCCGGTCGACAGGACCCAAGCCGCCAATCCGATCCATCTTCGCATCCCATCCCTCCTCGCTCAGGGGAGAGCATGGAGCTCGGGGGCCTAAAGAGTCCTGAAGGGATGGGTAAAGGTTTCTAAGCAAACCCAAACACGTGCCGAGCACGGCGTCGCGCTCGAAAAACGATCCGCGCCCCGTTTGGGCGACGGACAGGGGGTCGGATTCCACGCTTTTTGTTCACCTCTCGGCTACCCGTGGAAACGCCACGGGGCGGATGGCGCGGTCCGCGCCTGCGGATCATTTCGGAGCGGGCTGCGACAGAATAGGCTTGCACTCCGGGATAAAGGAGACCCTTGAAGGAAGAATCTCGAGAAACGCAAATTGAAGCGGCCATAGATGGCCAAGCCACATCGTCACTCGGAGAGGGCACTCCATCGCTATGGCAGGAATTGAAGAACGCGATCCGCGGGACCGAAGCCGACTACACGCAGATCGGTATCGGTAAAGCGGTGTTCCTGCTGGCCGTACCGATGATCTTGGAATTGATCATGGAGTCCACGTTTGCCGTCGTAGACATCTACTTCGTCGGCACACTCGGCGCCTCCGCGGTGGCGACGGTTGGGCTGACGGAAACCTATCTGTTTCTGCTCTATTCCATCGGCATCGGGTTGTCCATGGCTGTAACCGCTGTCGTCGCAAGGCGAATCGGCGAAAAGCACAAAGAACAAGCGGGGGTCGCCGCTGTCCAGGCCATATTTCTCGCCGTGCTGGTCTCCCTGCCGTTTGCCATCGTCGGTATCGTCTTTGCGAAAGATTTGCTCGGGTTGATGGGAGCCGATGCCTGGACGCTCGAACATGGCTACCCCTACACGCAATGGATGCTGGGCGGCAATGCCGTGATCATGCTGCTGTTTGTGATCAACGCCATTTTCCGGGGAGCGGGCGATGCCGCCATTGCCATGCGCGTTCTTTGGCTTGCGAATGGATTCAATATGGTTCTCGACCCGGTTCTCATCTACGGCCTGGGACCTTTTCCCGAGCTGGGAATAGAAGGTGCTGCCCTGGCGACCAATATCGGCAGAGGCATTGGCGTGCTCAGTCAACTGGGCGTCCTGTTCAAAGGCAGCAAACATATTCGCCTGCTTCGTTCCCAGCTGTGTTTGAACCGACAGGTCATTGCCAAACTCGTCCGCACATCACTGGGCGGAATTGGACAGATGATCATTGCAATGACCTCGTGGATTTTCTTGATGCGCATCATCGCCGAGTTCGGGAGCCAGGCGGTCGCCGGGGCGACTATCGCTATGCGTATCATGATGTTCACGTTGATGCCCGCCTGGGGTATGTCGAACGCCGTGGCGACACTCGTGGGGCAGAATCTCGGCGCCCAAAAGCCCGAGCGCGCCGAACGCGCGGTCTGGGTTACCGGTTCGTGGAACATGTTTTTCCTGATTGGGGTCTCCGTGTTGTATTTTCTGTTCAGTGATTCGTTGGTGAGCATCTTCACCGACGATGCCGAAGTGATCTCTGTCGGAGGACAGTGGCTGACCATCGTTTCCTATTCCTACTTCGTATACGCATGGTGGATGGTGGCGGTGCAGGCGTTCAACGGAGCAGGCGACACGGCCACGCCAACGAAGATCAACCTCGTCTTTTTCTGGTTCATCCAGATCCCGCTGTCATACTTCATGGCAAAAACACTCGGGATGGCGCACACGGGTGTGTTTTGGGCCATCTTCCTCTCAGAAACCTCCGTGGGACTATTCACGCTGTGGCTGTTCAAGCGAGGTGGATGGAAAAAGGTAACGGTGTAGCAATTCTTCCAACGGGCTCATCGGTATCAGGGTCATCGTCTTGAGCTACCATCGCATGAAATTGCTTCAATTCGCTCTGGCCGACGTTGCCGTCGCGCTCGCGTATGGAACCAGACGCTCTCAGGAGGCTTGATGTGCCGTATGACGAAAAGCTCGCGGAGCGGGTCCGAGAAGTTCTCGGGCGCCGCCGCGGAGTGACGGAAAAGAAGATGTTTGGAGGAGTCTGCTTCCTAGTGAACGGCAACATGGCCTGCGGCGTGGAAAAGGAGAACCTGATGGTTCGGGTCGGGCCGGAGCAGTACGAGCGGGCCCTCTCGAAGTCCTCGACACGACCGATGGACTTCACCGGACGCGCCCTCAAAGGGTTCGTCTACGTCTCTCCTCCTGGTTACCGCACCACCGCGGCGCTGAAGAAATGGGTCGACCTCGGCGCCTCGTTCGCACGATCGCTTCCCAGGAGGAGCTGAGGAGACAGTCCATTGTCGACAGTTCAGTCTTACTCCACCTTGGAGAGCAGGAAGAATTCGTCGATGGCAGCCCCTAAGGGCCGTGACTGAGACATGACAGGATCGCTCACCGAGGTTTTGCTGTGGCTGTTCGTGATCAATCTGGGGATCGCTTTCGGGGCCGGTCTCTACGAGTCACGAATCGTGGTTCCTCAATGGCTCGTGCCAACCGAGTCTGGCTATGAGTGGAACCGCGCCGCTGCACTGCAGGCGAACACCGGTCTTCGGTTCTGGATCTTTGTCACGACGATCCCCCTCACTCTTCTCACCCTGGCGAGCCTGGTAGGGTCTTTCTGGACCGAGGCGCCGGTCCGCGGCTGGTGGCTGACCGCGGGGCTTGCCGCGCTCGTCGACCGGAGCATGACCTTCGCTTATTTCATCCCCACGATGCTGCGGCTGATGCGCGAGGAGACGCTTTCCCAAGGGGACGCCGTTGCGACGGCACTCCGGTGGGTTCGGCTAGGCTACGTTCGGCACGCCGCGACCCTCGTGGCCTGGCTGGCCGCGTTGAAAGCCCTCACGCTCCTGAGGGGGGTGCAATGAGAGTTGTCGCGACGTCGCTGGACGGACCTCGGGGGTCATAGAAGCGCGGAGCAATGGTCACGGCTCGGCCGCTTCCCGGAGCTCACGAAGTCTTCGTGAGGAGTCTCTTGACGATTGGTGCGGCCTTGTGCTCCGCGCACCGATCTGTCTAAATTCTACCGACATGGAGCCATAACCTTTGAGAAACGTCACCATCGCCACGCTCATTTTTCTTTCCACAGTCATGAACGCCCGTGCTCAGGAACGAGGCCTCGAGTTGAGCGCACTCCTGGGCACGACGTTCCAACACGAGCTCGACGCCACGGACCTGGGCATCGGGGGCCGAATCGGCTATCAGGCGACTCCGCTTCTGGGGGTCGAAGGCGAGCTGAGCTTCTATCCCCAAGACATTCCCGACCGCGTCACCATCACGAGCTCACGTATCGAAGGACTCTTTGGGATCAAGGTCGGACCGCGTTTCGACTGGCTTTCGGTCTTCGGTAAGGCTCGGCCGGGCTTCGTGCGATTCGCCGGAGCCGGGCAGCCGTTCGCTTGCATTCTCATTTATCCTCCACCGCTGTCCTGCCTCCTCGCCGGGGGCCGAACGGTTCTCGCTCTCGATCTCGGAGGCGGAATCGAGCTCTATCCAACGGATCGGAGTCTCGTGCGAGTGGACGTCTCTGATTTGCTTCTCCGCTACCCGGCACCGGCCATCAACCGGGATCGTGAGGCGGTCACCGAAGACAGCTTCTGGGGTGGAAACCTGAAGCTGACGTTCAGCATCGGCCTCCGGTTCTGACTGCGTCAGGACAGGTATCTCCGTATGGCAATCGCTCCCGCGGCATGCTCGCGCCACCCATCTGGCTCATCGGCACAGTAAAATCCTTTGAGGAAGCGCGTGCCCGCGAACACCATACTCTGGCAGAGGCTGGATCGAGCCGGTCATGAATGTGCCCGGCTCGACTCCCGCGGCAAGGATTGGTGTCTCGAGGGGACGGCGGTCTTCGATTACGACGGGAAGCCCTGTCGTCTCGACTACGCCATCCAGTGCGACTCCCACTGGAGAACTCGTCGCGGGAAGGTTGCGGGCTGGCTCGGGAGTGAGCTCGTGGCTCTCGAGATCCGCGCCGAGCGCGGGCGCTGGTGGCTCGGAGAGTCCCACTGTCCGGAGGTCGAAGGCGCCCTCGATCTCGACTTGAACTTCAGTCCATCGACCAACCTCCTGCCCATTCGCCGGCTGGACCTCCCGATCGGACAGGGATCTGCGGTTCGAGCCGCTTGGCTTCGGTTCCCGAGTTTCGACCTGGTGCCGCTGGAGCAAAGCTACTACCGCATCGATTCCTCTCGCTATCGCTACGAGAGCACGTCGGGTTTCCTCACCGAGCTCGACGTGGACCCCACGGGCTTCGTGACGCTCTACCCCGGCTTCTGGATAAAACACAACATCGTTCCGCGAAAGGACCTGGGGCGAACGATACGCGAGCTCACCTGAGATGCCAGGATCCCTCTTGAATGATGCGGAATCCCGGTCTCGGGTCCTGGCCGCACGTCCAGACGAGCCAAGAGACTTGTGTTCAGGCCCAACCAGCGGTAACTTCACCCGACACGACTGCGGGTTTGGGATGCGGCAGTCCAGATCGGGAAAGGTGAATCACCAATGAAAATCGAAGAAAGGCACGAAGGCGACGTCGTGATGCTCGACCTCTCGGGAAAGCTAATGATCGGCGACGGCGACGACATCCTGCGTGAGAAAGTCGATAGCCTCGTGCAGGCCGGGCACAAGCGAATTGGCTTGAACCTCGCCGACGTTCCCTACGTCGACAGCGCGGGACTCGGAGAGATCGTGCGCTGCTATACGAGCGTGTCCCGCATCGACGGCAAGCTTCGCGTCGTCAATCCCAGCAAGCGGATCGTGGAGCTTCTGACGGTGACCCGGCTCAAGTCGACTCTCGTCGCCGAAGACGATGAGTGGAAGACCTGAGGGTTCACCTCGGGCACGGGGCTAGAAACTGTAAATCGCCGAGAACGAAGTCGTTTTCACCAAATCCGAGAGGTCGACGCCCACGTCGATCTGGAACTTGCTGAAGGCCATGCCGAAGCCGACGGCGAAGTGGGCTTCATCGTCTCCCGCCGGGAAGAGAGCCCGAAGGACGGGGTCATCCCCAACGTATCGGATGCGGTGGTCGGGATCCGTCCAGGCACCCAAACGAAGCGCGACCGTTGGCGTCGCATTGATGAAAACGTACTCGAAGCCCAGGTGAAGCTCATCGACGTCATCCAACCGCAGGCCCAATTCGAGTGATTCGGGCTCCGCCTCGAAGAGATTGGAATGTTGTACGCGGTCCCATTCGAAGCTCACGGTAGTGGCTCCCCCCTCGGACTGGTAGACGACCCCTAGACTGAAAACGTCGGGAAAGCCGATCCGCGTTGGGCTCGAAAGGGTCACCGTGCCTTCCGGAACGAATGGCTCGAGAGCCGGCCCGGAAAGCTCCAGGTTGTGCAAGTCAAACCGTGGACCTTCGCGGTAGGAGACACCCACGTTCCACCGGTCGGAAACGTTCCACAAGAATCCGCCGGTGAAGCCCCAGTCCGAGTCGTCGACGGTGCTGTCGGCGGAGAAAGCCCGCGCCGCCTCGTGGTACGCGTTCTCGCCGAAAGGACCCTGAGGCAGAGTTTCATCGACCGCAGCGAAGACATCAACGGTGCTGCGGAGCGCTCCATCGAAATAGGAGACCCCGGCGCCCACACTGAAGGAGTCCGTGGGCCGAAAGGCGCCGGAGAATCCATAGGTGACGATCTCGAGATCGGTAAACCGACGGAGATCAGGAAGCCGCAACGTGTCATCAACCTGGAGGGAGAGCGCCACGATGTCGTCGTCTGGGAGAGGGGGGGCCGCAAAGAACCCCTGGGTCTCGGCAGCGGCCTCGAAATTCGCGAATTCATGTCGATAAGCGGCCACGGACCAATCTTCTTGCGGATAGGTGAAGGAGATGAAAGACAGCCCGGTGACGAGCTCGGAGGAAACGCCGGTTCGGGTCGTGGGCGAATTGTCGAGGAGAATGCCCGTGGGCTGACCCGAGATCCGTCCCGCTTCGGTGAAGGGTGTGGAGTAGCTCCATAACCGTCCTTCAACGGAAACCTCCGGCCTCGTGAGCTGGACCAGCCCCGCCGGATTGGCAAAGGCAGCGGTCGCATCGTCCGCGAGCGCCACGAAAGCGCCACCGAGCCCGAGGCTTCGCGCCCCAGGATTGGAAAGGCTGAACTGGAAAATCGTCGGGACTTCCGCCTGACCGCAGAGGGTGCGGGCAGCGAGAAGAGCTGCGAAAAGAATGTAACAGGATCGCGCGGGACGCGGGCTCATTTCTCCTCCGGTCAGGGATGGAGGTGACTTCCAAGAGCGACTCCGGTCACGGGTCCGCGTCATTATATGCGCTGGTACGGTCTAGCTCGGCGGCTAAGTTGTCAGCGGGCGGAACCAAAACTTATAATGACTCGTTTCGCCTTCTCCTTGGAGCTCCGTCGTGGCGTGGAGTCTCTGCTCGCGAACGAGGAAATAGGGAAGGTTTTCTCGACACCGAGGCGTTGATGGCTCGCAAATCCGCAAGCTCCAAGGCCGATGCCGGCGATCGGAGCGAGCCGGGTCTCGTGCTTCTCGTTACAGCGCCGTCCGGCCATACGAGCACCCTGCGTCTCGAACGCCGTCGGATCTCTCTCGGCAGGTCGGCAACCAACACCCTTTCTTTTCCCGAGGACGAAGGATTGTCCCGACAGCATCTGATTGTCGATAGAGAGGGAGACCAATGGTTCGTCCAGAACCTGGCCAGCAAGAACGGCACGTTCGTCAACGGGGGACTGGTGACGAGGAGGCAGATTCTCGAGCCCGGCGATCGCATCACCGCGAGCTGTGTGACGTTAGCTCTCTCGCGGCAGAGCCAGGGTGACAACCTTAGGTTCGATTCGCCGGATACCGAGGCGCACTCGAGTACCAAGAGCACGTCTCTCGAAGAGGTCCTGTCGGCGGGAGGTTCCCAGAGCCGCGTCGAGGACGTGGCGCGAGGTCCTCATGTCGGCGCGCTCTGGGCGTTCGTGCGTGCCGGTCGCGAGCTCGTGGTGCGTCGACCGCTTCAAGAGCTCTTCCGCATCATCCTCGATCTCTCGCTCGAGGCGGTCGGCGCCGAACGAGGAGTCCTTCTGACTCTAGATGAGGGAGACCGGTTGGTGGTGCAAGCCTCCCGGGGCTCCGAGCTTCAGATCAGCTCCCGCGTCAGGGAGAAGGTTTTGAAAGAGAAGACGTCCCTTTTGGTAACGGACGCCCTCGACGACCAGCTGGTAAAGAGAAGCCAGACCATCATCGAGCAAGGTGTGCACTCCCTGATCGCCGTCCCGTTGCAGACGGAAGAACGTGTCATCGGACTGATGTATCTGGACTCCGTCGACCAGGGGCCAACGTTCACCAGCGACGATCTGATCCTGTTGACCGCGATGGCCAACGTCGCGGGGATCCGGATCGAGCGGGAGCGATGGGAGATGCAACGCCGGATGTTGATCGCCGAGAACGTGGAGAGTCTCGGCCGTCTCGCGGCCGCCCTCAGCCACGAACTCAACACTCCCCTCGGGACCCTGAAGAGCACGGTCGATACTCTCGTGCGCGCCGCCGCCCGGAGAGGCTCGGCAACACCCGAAGAGCGGGGTCGCCTGGAAGCGGTGCAGGCCGATTTGCGGAAGTCGTTTGACGCGGCCCTGGAGCGGATGGACGAAGTGATCGGGCGCATCCAGCGTTTCACGAATCTGGATCGAGCCGAGGTGCAAGCGATCGATCTGAACGAGCTATTGTCCGACATAGTGGCGCTGGCCCGAGAGCCGTCCATCGGTATCGAGTTGCACTCGGCGCCGCTGCCGTCGATTCGATGTCACCGACAATCGTTGAGCTCGAGCCTCACGGGTTTGCTCCGGTGTGCGATCGCGGCCTGCCGACAGAACGACGCTTACGGAACGATCGTCATCACGACCGAGGCCATGGGAGATCGGATCGAAATCCGGATCGAGGACAATGGAGGCGGAATGACGCCCGACCAGGTGACCCGCCTGTTCAATCCCGTTTTCCAGATCGCCGATGGACGCATCTCGACGGGAGACTGGAGTCTCTTCACCGCGCGTCAGTTCGTTCAGAAGCAGGGCGGTGAGATTCGCGTGCACAGCCAGCTCGGCAAAGGATCGACCTTCGTCGTGAGCGTACCCTCGAAATGAGCCCGCGAGGACGAAGGCGCCGGTTCGCTCGTCTGCGTCGTCACCATGTCCTTGCCCTCTTATTCTTACTGACCGCCTCGACGCGGCTGGCCTGGACCGACCCCTGGTACGAGCATTATGAGAAGGCCGAAAGGGCGCTCGAGGCCCAAAACTGGGAGGAAGCGGTCGTTCAGATCAACCAGGCGATCGAGAGGAAAGGCGATTCAGGAGCCCGAGTGAGGAGCTACGGGATGAAAGTCATCTCGTATTTTCCTTACCTCAAGCTCGGGATAGCCTACTACCAACTCGGGCAGTTCGACGCCGCCCTCCAGGCGTTCGAGACAGAAGAAAGACTCGGGGCCGTTACTCAATCGCAAGGCGGGCTGGCCGAGCTACGAGACTTCCGCGTTCGGGCGGAGGAAGGACGCGACGATCGCCTCGCCCAGGAGCAGCAACGCGTTCGACAAATCGTGAGAACGAGCCTCGAGGAGGCGTCGAGGCTCGAGGCCGGAGACCGGCTCGATGAGGCGATGACGGCTCTGAGCCGGGGACTGTCGGTGGCACCCGAGGACGCGGACGCCTTGGCCGCAAGGGAGAGACTGCTCGACAAAATCGGCCGCCAGCAGGCCGAACAAGAACGGCAGGAAAGGGCGGCCCGTTTGGTCGACGACGGTCGTGCGCTCCTCGACTCCGGCCGATACAGCGAGGCCTCGAGCGTTTTGAAGCAGGCCGCGGTGCTCTCGTCGGATCCCGAAGTTCAGTCCCTGCTGGAGGACGCGCAGGCGAGAATCCTTCGTGACATCGAAGGAAGGAAGGACGCTCGACGGCGAAGCGATCTCGTCGCCGATGGGTTGAAGGAAGTGGGGCAGTTGGAAGCTCGAGGGGACATCGAGGCAGCCCTGACGCGACTACAGACCGTGATTGCCCTGGATCCCGCCAACGAGCAAGCGGCTCGGCTCCAGGACCGCCTTCTCGAAGCTCGCGCCAGGACCGAGGGGGAGAAATCCAGACGCGCGTCGCTCGATCGGATGCTGGCCGAAGCGGAATCGGATATCGGGGCGAGTCGATTCGAGAGTGCCCTCTCCGCCGCGAATCGGGTGCTCGCACTGGACGCCGGCAACGCGTCCGCGCTCGAGAAGGTGGCGAGAGCCTATCGGGAAATCAACCGGAGGCTACTGGGGACCGGAACGGGAGGCAACATTCCTCCCGCCATCCGATTCGCCGATTTTCGCCGAGAGCTCGATGATGGATCGCGGGTCCAGCAAATCGTAACGTCCGACTTTCGTCTGAGCGGCATCATCTTCGACGACTCCCCCGTAGACGTCGTCTTCTATGACCGGGAGAACCGGGAGATTCGCGGGCGCAGCAATAGCCAACCGCTAGGGGACTACTACATCACCGAGTTTACCCTCGACGAGATGCTGCCACCCGGCCTGTCGACCTTCCGGTTGGTGGCGACGGACGCGGAGAGCCTGAGCTCGAGCAGCGAGTACATCGTCGTCTACGAACCGCCCTTCTACCGGACAGCCTGGTTCTACCTGACCGTCGGTGCAATCCTGCTGGGCTTCGGTGGGCTCCTCTATGGTCGGCGGGCCCAAAAGCGGGAGCGGCTCATCAAGCGCCGCTTCAATCCCTATGTGGCCGGCGCGCCGGTGCTGGACGAGAGCCTCTTCTTCGGCCGCGCTCGACTGATCGATCGGATTCTGCAAACGATCCACAACAACAGCCTCCTACTCTATGGTGAGAGACGCATCGGCAAGACCTCGATCCAGCATCAGCTAAAGAAGAGGCTCGAGCGCCTCGACGATCCCGTTTACGACTTCTACCCCGTCTATGTCGATCTTCAGGGTACTCCCGAAAATCGATTCTTCCGGACGCTGGCAGACGATATCTTTCACGACCTCGCTCCAATGCTCGATGGACTCGAGCCGACCACCGGGGAGGACGGAGCAGGCTACACCTACCGCGACTTCGTCCGTGACATTCATCGAATTCTCAAGAGGCTCCATGAGAAGAGCTCGAAGCGCGTGAAGCTGGTGCTGCTGATCGACGAGGTCGACGAGCTCAACGACTACGATCCAAAGATCAACCAGAAATTGAGAAGCCTCTTCATGAAGAGCTTTGCCGAGAGTCTGGTCTCCGTCGTCTCCGGCGTCGAGATCAAGAAGCAGTGGGAAAGAGAAGGAAGTCCTTGGTACAACTTCTTCGAGGAGATCGAAGTCAAGCCGTTCCGGCGCGAGGACGCCGAAGAGCTCATCGAGCGTCCCATCCGCGGCATATTCAAGCTCGAGGACGGTTGTGTGGACCGGATCATCTCCGTCACCGAGTGCAAACCCTACCTGATCCAGAAACTCTGCGTCGCCCTCGTGAATCGCGCTCATGAGGAGAACCGGCGGACCATCACGCTCGCGGATGTCGATGCCATCGGTCTTTCGCCGGAGGCTCGAATCGGGTGAAAGCCATCCCTTACGTCGTCGGCCAATGGGTGCGAGGCGAAAAATTCTACGGACGGGCCAACGAGATCACCGAGATTCTGGATGGTCCTCGCAACTGGTTGTGGCTTTTGGGGACGAGGAGAATCGGAAAGACTTCTCTGCTCAAACAGGTCGAGCAGATCACGGCTTCGTCTCCCGAGAATGGTTACTTTCCGATATTCTGGGATCTCCAGGGGGCCGAAGATCCAGACGAGCTCCATGCCGATTTCGGCGACGCCCTTCTCGATGCCGAGGAGCGTCTCGAGCGGCTCGGCCTGTCCCTGGAGAAAATCCAAGCCGACGATCTCTTCGTGTCCTTGGGGCACCTCCGTCGTCAGTTGAGGGTGAGGAATTTGCGGCTTCTCTTGCTCTGCGACGAGGTGGAGGAGCTCATCCGTTTGAACGAGAAAGAACCGTCCCTCCTGCGGAAGCTCAGGCGCGAAATGCAATCGCGGGAGGGAATCCGGTCGGTTTTGGCATCTACGATTCGGCTCTGGGCACTGGCCGAGCAAAAGGGTGACACGTCACCTTTCCTCCATGGATTCACGCCGCCTCTCTACATCCGGGCTCTCTCCGACGATGAGGCCACGTCGTTGATTCGCCAGCAGAACCTTGACGGCGCGTCTCGCCCGCGGTTCGATGATCGGACCGTCACCACCATCCGTGAGCATTGTGACAACCACCCCTATCTCATTCAGCTCGTTTGCAAGCGTTACCTCGAGCTGGAAGATGTCGGCGATGCTCTCGAGGAAGTAGCCAACGATCGTATGGTCAGTTACTTCTTCTCCGTGGATTTCGAGATGCTTTCCCAGAGCGAACGAGACATCGTTCGGATCATCGCCGAGCAGAGCGCCGCGGTGAGCCACTCGATTCAAGACAGCCTCAGCATCAGCGACGGAGCGCTGCGCGACAGCTTGCACCGTCTCGAGCAGCTCGGATTCATCCGTCGGAACGAAGAACGCCGTTTCGTCTTGGTCAATCATTTCTTCCGCCGGTGGATCAAGGACTTCGCCAGCATGCAGCAATCGCCGACGAGCGCGAGCCCCGCTTCGCTCCGGAAAGGGATCTCGACGGAAGGAACGACCATCGGACACGATCTGGGTCTGGGCGTCATCGACGGACGGTATCAGCTCCTTCAGCAGGTGGGCGCGGGCGCCGCCGGAATCGTCTACAAGGCCTACGACCAGATGCTGCAAGTCAAGATCGCCATCAAAATGCTTCGCTCGGAGTTCGCGTCCAATGAAGCCATCCTGGAGCGCTTCCGCAAGGAAATCATTCTGTCCCGGGATATCGGTCACCCCAACGTCCTCAGGATGTATCACCTGGGGGAGTTCGGAGGTAAGAAGTACTTGACGATGCAATGGGTGGACGGCCAGACCCTCGGGACGCTGATCAGCGCCGAGTCGCCGCTGTCTCCGAGCCGGTGCGCCGCGATCGGAGCCAAACTCGCCGCCGCTCTCGAAGCCGCCCATGCCCACAAGGTCCTGCATCGGGATATCAAGCCGCAGAACATCCTGATGAACGGAGAGGGAGAGCCCTATCTCACGGACTTCGGTGTCGCCCGGCTTCTGGGCGAGCCGGGCACGACGCGGACCGGCGTCTTCCTTGGAACTCCGAACTACGCCTCTCCGGAGCAGGCCAGTCTCTCGCCGCTCGACCGACGGTCGGATCTTTACGCCTTGGGGGTCGTCCTGTTCGAGATGGCAACCGGGAGACGTCCCTTCGAAGCCCCCACAATTGAGGAAGTCCTGGAGATGCACCGAAGTACGCCTCCGCCGGATCCCCGTGACTTCGACCCGGGTGTTTCACCCGAGCTCTCGGCCGTGATTCTTCGCTGCCTGGAAAAAGAGCCCGCCAAGAGATACCTCGACGCCGGGGGCCTGCGCTCAGCGCTCGAGGCCCTCGGGGGCTCTGCTCTCTAGATGCTCAATGCCGTGGCGGGACCCGTGATAGTCGTGTCTCGCCGAAGCGAAGCGCATGGCTGAAGCCTTGGCGAAGTCGAACGCTCCACTCGCGCAGGGTGGGCCTGAGTTTTTCATCACCCTGCCAGCGAAGCTTCGCCTCAAACCGAGAGCCCAGTCCGAAAACAGGCTCTGCGCCGACGGTGGGCAAATCTGATTCGTAGGGTCCTCGAACGCGACCCCTTTTGTGCCCCTGCGGCGGCGCTCTCCGCGTGGTGACAAACTCATTCAAAACGCCAGACTCTTCCCCCCACCTCCAAAACTTGACTCATATACTTCGAATCTCTCAATTACAGAGGTCTAGGGACTCTCATCCCGGCGATGAGTTTGAGCGAGCGAATCGACCCGGACACCCACTTACAGCACCTGGCATTACGAAGTGAAAGTCGGCCCTACCGGCTTGTCGATTTCGCCTCGCTTCCGAAGGTCTTTCCCCAACGGAAGCTCCTGGTCATTGGGGAAGTGGTTCAGGTCGGCCGCAATTAGGGTGCTCACGAAATCCGAAGGCTCGTGAGAAACGCGTCGAAGGACGCTTCGGCCGCGGACACCTCCGCCTGCGGCCCGAGAAGGCGGATGAACCATGGCCCCGACGGTCCTTCCACCACCGCGGCGATCATGCGGTAGTCCTTCTCGTCGTGCCGATCGCTCGCACCGGGACGAACGGGCGCCACGTACGTTCCCGAAACGTCGGCGCGTGTGACGTCGAGGTTACCGACCTTCATCTTGCGCACCTGAGCGTGCTCTCGCGTGGCGCTACCGTCGGGCTGGACAAACTGCCCGTACCACCGCTCGAGGTTGGCTTCCACTCCCCCGCCCTGACCCGGGCCGAAGTAGAAGATGACGACCTCGGAGCTCGTCCCCATTTTCCATTGGGCGAGCCGCATCGACGAAGTCGACGGAGAAGGCGTCCACTCCTTCGGAGCGTCGTAGACGAGCGGGGACGAAACCAGGAAAGAGAGAATGATTGAGCTGAGCATGCTCGCAGTCTACCTCGTCGCTGTCGTTGGTTGACGTGAAGAAAACGCTCGCCCTATAGTGAATCGTCGGAAGATGTCACCCCCGACCGTCTGGGATCCTACGAGATCGTGGCGGAGCTCGGCTCGGGCGGCATGGGAGTCGTCTATCGAGCCCGCGACTCGAGGCTCCAGCGGGACGTAGCCATCAAGGTTCTCTCCGCCCACGGCGCTTCCGATCCGGAGCGGCGGAAGCGATTCGAGCGGGAAGCCCGCGCGGCATCGGGACTCGACCATCCGAACATCGTCACCATCCACGAGATCGGCGAGACCGTGGACGGTCAGCTCTAACTCGTGATGCAGCTCGTCGAAGGGAAGAGCCTGCGCGAGCTCCTCGACTCCCGCCGGCTCGGCTTGAAGGAAGTCCTCGCCATCGTCACTCAGGTGGCGGATGGATTGTCCCGAGCGCACCGTCACGGCATCGTGCACCGCGATCTGAAGCCCGAGAACATCATGGTGAACGCCGACGGGCTCGTGAAGATCCTCGACTTCGGACTGGCAAAGCTCCTGGACGCCGTCGTCGACTCGGCCCTGACGACGCTCGATCGCGTCCAGTCCCAGACCAAAGAGGGCCGCATCGCCGGCACCGCTCCCTACATGTCCCCCGAGCAGGCGCAGGGAACGACCATCGACGCCCGGAGCGATATCTTCTCGTTCGGAACCGTGCTCTACGAGATGGCCGCGCGCCGGAGAGCGTTCTCGGGCGACACGTCCATCGCCGTTCTCGCCGAGATCGTGGGTGGCAAGCCGGAGCGGCTCACCGCCATCGACCCGTCGCTTCCGGTCGACTTCGACAAGATCGTCCACCGGGCACTCCGGAAGGATCCCGACCGGCGCTTCCAGAACGCGTCGGATCTGAAAGTGGCGCTCACCGAGCTCGTCGAAGATCTCGAATCGGGCGACGCCTTGACCGCGAGCGATATCCGAACCGCCCGAAGGAAAAGGCGGTGGTGGCCGCTCGCGACAGCTGCCGCCGTCGGTGTTGCGGGCGTCGCGATCGTCCTGTCGATGCGTTCCCCCGACCTCCCGCCCCTGCGGTTCGTGCCCATGACGAGCGACCCGGACTTCGAGCGAGAGCCAGCTCTTTCTCCCGACGGGAAGCAACTCGCTTTCGTGAAAGACGGCCACATCTTCGTGCAGCTCGTTGGCGAAGGAGAAGCGGTACAGCTCACGAACGGCGGACACGACGTCAGCCCGGCGTGGTCTCCCGACGGAGCTCGCGTCGCGTTCCTCCGGCATCGCGAAGGGAGACCCGAGCACGACGTTCTCGAAGTGCCCGCGGTTGGGGGCTGGGCCAGGCGGACGGGGGGCCATGGCCTCTCGTACTCACCCGACGGGAAAGAGCTCGCGATGGTGAACGGGGAGACCCTCGATGAGCCGAGCGCGATCTTCCTCCTCTCGAGAGAAACGGGCCAGGTTCGGCGGTTGACGTCGCCGAGCCGCGAGTTCCTGCACGACCGCTTCCCCAAGTTCTCCCCGGACGGACGATCTTGTTCCAGCGCACCCATCCCGCTCCCCAGATCGAGCGACCGGGAGACCTTCTCTCGTACGACCTGGCGAAGGGCGAGGAGCGCACCCTGGTGTCGAAACCGGGGCTCATTTGCGGAGCGGATTTCTCCCCCGACGGTCGTCACGTCATCTTCTCCATCGGACAGAGCATGGACTCGACCCACCTCGAATCCATCCCGGTGGACCCGGTGAGCGGCGGCGAAGCGAAGACTCACCTTCCTGGAGAGCGCACGGGAGCGCCGTCGATGGCTCGGGGAGCCAACCGGCTCGTCTACGAGCGCAGCTGGGCAACTGGAACCTCTGGCGCGTCTCGGGGCCCGCCGCAAAGAATCGGCTTCCGCCCGAGCTCGTCGTGGGATCGACGTGGCATGACATGGCCCCGGACGTCTCCCCCGACGGGAAGCAGCTCGCGTTTATGTCGGGCCGCTCGGGGTGGCAGATCTGGATCGCCGACGCCGACGGATCGTCACCGCGCCAGGTCACGAACGTCGGAGGAGCCGCGATGCCAAGGTGGTCGCCGGACGGTTCGCGGATCGCGTTTCAATCGGGCACCGAAGGGTTCTCCGACATCTTCGTCGTCGCCGCATCCGGCGGCTTCCCCCGTCGACTGACCGAGGATCGGTTCGACAACGTCGGTCCCCGATGGTCCGCGGTCGGCCGCCACATCTTCTTTTTCACGCGCCGGGACGGCGAAGGCCAGGTTCGACGAGTTCCCGCGGAAAGCGGAGCCGCGGAGCTGGTTCTCCCAACGCCCAATTCTTCGGTTTTTCGAGCCCCGACGAGATTCTTTTCGAGAGGGACGACAAGATCTTGGCCCTGCGGGAGGGCGACCCGAATCCGACACTCGTCCTCGATCGATGGGTCTTGTGGGCCCGGTGGCAGAACCTCATCGTGTTCGGAAGCGGCAACCATTCCTTCGATGCGCTCGACCGGGAGACGGGTGAAGTAGCCACTCTGGTGGAGCTCGGTGAGGACAAAAACCCCAACCTGTTTACGATCACCGCGGACGGAGAGTGGATTTACTACATGCAGCAGGACGCGCACGGATCCGACATCATGCTGGTGGAGAACTTCGTCCCGTGAGGCTTGGGAAGCTCACGAGCGATTCTTGCGAAACTCCTCCAGCATCTTCAGAAGTGGTCGACCGCGGTGAAACCCCCGCGATTCGATGAGTTTCAACGCCTTCCTGGCGCGCTCGATCTCCTCTCGAGGAGCCTTCTTCGATAGTGCCCTCAGGTCCACGATATCCTGCGGGCGGGTCTCATCGTCTCGGGACAGAATCTTGAGAGCGATGAGATGCCCGGTGCGAGCCACCGGAATGGTGAGCTCCGGCAAGACCTCGAGAGGCTCGGCTTCATTCACGATCTCGTCTTCGATTCCCGACGAAGCGAATAGCAGGTCGAGAAGGACGCCCGTCCGAGCACCCAAAGGCGGTTGCAGCCGCGCGGTCGCCAGCCGTTCGACCGCCTCTTGCTCGACGGTCGCCACGATCGTGTAACCCTTCTGCTGCAGGTCGCAGACGAGCGCTTCGGCTTGTTCGTCGTCCCGAAGCGCAACGGCTAGATCCGCGTCGCGGGTAAACCGTGGCTCGGTTCGGACCGAAACCGCAAGGCCACCGACGAGGGCGAATTTGATTCTGGCGGCGAGGAGGTCGGCACACAGCCGGCGCAGCGCGGATTCGAGAAAACTCACCTCCGCTTTCGGGGCCAGGCGCCGGGCCGCCCCTCGGAGTCTCCGAACTCGGCCCCGGGCCGGTGTCGAAGCCAAGCGCGAAGGAGTTCTTCGATCTGATCCTCGGTGGCGTGGGGATGCTGTCTCTTGAGGTTCTGCCGCATCAAATCGACGCCGGTCTGGAACAAATCCATCGCGATCCGAAACCGCTCGGCCGGGCTCAGCGCGGTGAGCTCTTCCATACCGTAATTCTATCCTCCTTTCCTACTGACTCGTGGCGACGCGCTCTGGAAAATCCTCTTCTTCAATAGCGCACTCTCCCGCACCCAGAGGGAAGCGTTGCCTTCGCGTCGAGCGCCACGAACGCGAGCCGGCGCCCGTCCGGGGAGAGCGTCGGCACTTGACCTCCACCGAACTCCCAACCGAACGACCATCCATCGGGCGGCGGAAGGCTCAGCGTGTAGTCGAGCCTCTCGCCCGCCTCGTTCCGGAGAAGCACCACTCCGAGCGCCACACCGAGAGCAACGCCCGCCGCCGCTCCGGCGAGCGCGAGGACGTTGCGGCGACGGCCCGGCTCTTTCTCGCCGTCTTGAGCATGGACCGCCGATCCTCGGAAACGATAGCCCTTCCGCGGGATGGTTTCGACGTAGCGCTGAATCTCGGCGTCGTCACCGAGCGCGTCCCGGATCTGTTTGATGCAATAGTTGATGCCGTGTTCGAAGTCGACGAACGTGTCGTCCCGCCAGACGGCGGCGCGAATTTCCTCCCGGCTCACTATCTTTCCGGGACGCGAAGCGAGGAGGCAGAGAACCTTGAGGGGCTGTGGCTGGAGCTTGAGCGCGCGCCCATCGCGAGTCAACTCCTCGGAGGCCAGGTCGAGCCGGAATGGTCCGAAGAGAGCTTCGGCCACGGGCTCGACGCGCCGCCCAGCCATGATTCTGGGTCAAGTATAGCCGAGGTTGACGGCCGACCTCGACGAGCCGCGTCGAAGGGGGTGCGATCGTCAGGTACGGCTCGATCTTTGTCGAGAGCTCTCGTATCCAAGCACCAGTGCAGGTGCGATTTACTGGCTCAACCGATCGAGGAATTCCCGAAACCATCTCATCGCGGACCGGCGATCCTTCGACCTCGCCTCGAAACTGAGCGTTCCGTCGTCGAAGCGGCTGCGCAGGTCCGAGAACGCCGTTTCCAGCTCCGCCATCGTCTGGAACCGCTCGGAAGGTTTCTTCGACTGTCTGAAGCACTTCGTCCGTCTCCTCGATGCCGAGCCCGGCGAAGTCTGGTTCTGGGCGTCCAAGGAGCACGAGATCGACTTCGTCGATTCCGAACGAAGGCTCTACGAAGTGACGGTCGGCCAGACGGGCCTCGTCGATTTCGCCTGGTTTCCTAAAGTGTTTCCCAAACGGAAGCTCGCTGGTCATTGGCGGGAGTGAGTTCAGGTCGGCCGCGGTCAAGGGTGTTACCATCGAGCAGTTCCTTCTGTCCGACGGATTCCCTCATCCCTACCCAGGGCAGGTGGAAGATCCTGACGTCTACAACGACTACGGCCGATTCTGACCACGACACGCGACAGTGAGAGATAGGATCGCCCCATGAGAGTCGCAGTGTTCGGAGCCGGTGGGGTCGGAGGCTTTTTCGGGGCGCGGCTCGCTCGCGGTGGCGCCGACGTTCATCTCATCGCCCGCGGCGAGCATTTGAAGGCGCTCCGTTCTCGTGGCCTCCTGGTGCTGAGCGCCTCGGGAAATGTCGACGTCGCTCTTCCCGCGACCGACCGGCCGGAAGAAGTGGGCGCGGTGGATGTCGTTCTCTTCTGCGTCAAGTCGAACGACACCGAGCGGGCTGCGAGACGGATCCCGCCGCTCCTCCATCGATCGACGGCGGTCATCACGTTCCAAAACGGCGTCGACAACGAGGAGAAGATCGCTTCGATCGTCGGGCCGGGGCACGCGTGCGGTGGAATCGCTTACATCATGGCGACGATATCCGCTCCGGGAGAGATCACTCATGTGGGCAAGCTCGCACGACTCATATTCGGCGAGCTCGACGCTCCCCGAAGCGAACGGCTCGTGTCGTTCCACGAGCTTTGCACGGCGAGCGGCATCGACGCCGAGCTGTCAGAGGACATTCGCCAGGAGCTCTGGCGCAAGTTCGCGATGATCTGCGCGGTGGCGGGGATGACCGCCGCGGTGCGGCTTCCCATCGGCGAGATTAGAGACTCACCCGAAGCCTTTTCCATGTTCGAGCGCATCAGTCGTGAGGTCACCGATCTCGCTCGAAAGGAAGGCGTTCCCCTTCCCGGCGATACGCCGCAACGAATCGTCGAGCTCACCCGAAGCCTCCCGGCGGACATGTATTCCTCGCTCCACTATGACCTTACCCACGGAAAGCCGATGGAGCTCGAGGCCTTGCACGGCACCGTCGTCCGACTGGCTCGGCGTCACCGCCTTCCAGTACCAGCCTCGGAAGCGGTCCTTGCGATCCTCGAACCCTGGGCCCGGAGAGAGGGCTAGCGCCGTTCCGCATTTGTGATCAAGATCATTTCGTATTGGAAAGCCGGGCGCTAGATTGGGCGCTCACTCGGTCGAAAAACAAAACTCGAATCGGAGCGCGCCGTGATAGGAACATCATGGGCGGCCTTATCCGAGTCCTTTTCGCCTCAGGTTTTCTCTGTATCTATTTCGTTTTCCCAGGGACACGTAGCTCCCTGACAGCCGTCGAAGCGATTTCCTCCGACGACTTCTTCACCTCCGACGCCAGATTGGATCTTGGCGCTGACCCGTCCTCCATCCATTCTTCGAAAAGTACGAAAAGTCAGGCCGAGAGGCCAGTTTGCCGATCGTCCGCCGCGTAAGGAGGGTGAGACTTTGCACACGAATCCGGATCTCATGATTCTGCGCGATAGTCCGGTGCGCATCCTCCTCTACAGCCACGATTCCTGGGGACTTGGCCACCTGCGGCGCACGTTGAACATCGCCGCGGGTCTGACCCGGAGCTTCCGCAGAGCAAGCGCGTTGATCGTGAGCGGCTCGCCTTCCGCGACCCAGTTCCGTTGCCGCGAAAGGGTCGAAGTCGTGAAGCTGCCGTCGGTGACGAAAACGAGCCAGGGCGCCTACGACGTCCGGACCCTGGGAGTCGATTATCCCGACCTGATGCAGCTGAGAACTCGGCTCATTCTGGAATCCTTTCGGGCCTATCACCCGACGCTCGTAATCGTGGACCACCAGGTGATCGGGCTCAACGGTGAGGTCCTTCCGTTGCTGCGGGAAGCAAGAGACACAGGAGTCCGAACCATCCTTGGGCTGCGAGATATCGTCGACGATCCTGCAGTCGTCGACCGCGAATGGAGCTCATCGGAGCATCGCTGGGCACTGACCGAGGGCTACGACCAGGTCTGTGTCTACGGAGACCCCGAGATTTTCGATCCCCGGGTGGAATACCGGCCCTTGAAGGAGATATCGCATCGGGTCGAGTTCACGGGTTACGTGGCTCGCCCGGCGAAACCCATCACTCGGATGCGGTTCGAGCAGCCACACGTGCTGGTTACCGTCGGCGGGGGTGAGGACGGAAGCAGCCGAATCCTGGCGTACCTCGACGGACTCTCCGCGACACCGGGAGAGTGGAAAACGGACGTCATCACCGGCCCCCTGATTCCGACTGCCGATTACAAGCGGATTCGCCTGCTTGCGCGAACCTTGGGCTCGGTGAAAGTGCATCGATTCCACCCCGACGTACCGGGGATGCTATCGCGCGCCAGCGCCGTGGTCAGCATGTCCGGCTACAACACGACGGTGGAGATTCTCCAAAGCGCCTGTCCTTCGGTTCTGCTGCCTCGCGTTTTTCCACGAACCGAGCAGCTGATACGAGCGGATCGTCTCTCACGACTGGGCTTGGCTCGCTTGCTCGTCGAGCGGGAGCCTCTGGCACTGCGCCGAGCGGTCGAAGAAGTCCTTGCGGCACCGCCCCCTCGTTCGAGCTATCCCAGCATGGACGGGCTGCGGAATCTCTCGAGAATCGCCGCCGAACTCCTGTCGTTTCCCAACAGTCTGGCGGCCTTGGCGTGCACTCGAAACTGAACGCGTTACGAGTCGGTTACCTGCTCAAGAAGTTTCCCCGTCTTTCGGAGACGTTCATCCTGAACGAGATCCTGGAGCAGGAGAACAAGGGCGTTTCCGTCTACATCTTCTCCCGGCACGAGCCGGATGCGGAGCCCCGGCACCGGATATTGAACCAGTTGAAGGCGCCGGTCGAGACCCTTCCCTATATCCGCGAGCTCGACTTCTGGGAGCCGCTGTTCGCAGGATCGACCGATCGTCTCCGGCGCGTTCAACAACTGAGCCGGGATATCAGGAGACGACCCGGGGGAGCGCCTCCTCGCTTCGCCAGTTTGCTGAGCGAAGCCATCTATCTGCTCCACCGAACCCAATCTCTCGGAATCCGTCACCTTCACGTCCATTTCGCTTCGGATTCCGCGATGGTCGCGGCGCTGCTCCGCGCGCTGGGCGGGCCCACGTACAGCGTCACGGCGCATGCCAAGGACATCTATCGAGCGAGTGTGAAGCCGCAATGGCTCGAGAGCATCTTCGTCGGAGCCGAGTTCGTGGTCACCGTATGTGACGCAAATGTGAAGTATTTGGAGAGCTGGCTCGACCCACGAGCCACCTCACGCGTGCGGCGGCTCTACAACGGGATTGCGCTTGCCGACTTCGCGGACGCTCCCGAGGATCCTCTCCAACGGGATTCCCGACACGTACTCTCGGTAGGTCGCCTCGTCGAGAAGAAAGGCCATCATCTGCTGCTCGAGGCGCTGGCGCTGCTACGGCGCCGGGGCTTAAAAGTGACCGCGACCCTCGTGGGAGAGGGAGAGATGCGGAGCGCGCTCGAGCGCCAAATCGCCGACAACGGCCTCGGAGAGCTCGTGCGTCTCACCGGCGCGGTCGAACAACAGGAGATCCGCACCTTGATGGCTCGGGCCACGGTTTTCTGCTTGCCTTGCATCGTTGCCGCCGACGGGAATCGCGATGCGCTGCCGACCGTGGTGCTGGAAGCTCTGGCAAGCGGCCTTCCGGTCATTTCCACTCCCATCTCGGGAATTCCCGAGATCCTCGATGGTGGACGAGCAGGCGTTCTGGTGCCGGAGAACGACGCCGCGGCCGTGGCGGTCGCGCTGGAAGACTTGTTGGCCAACGCGCCGAAGCGCCGTGAGCTGGCCCGGGAAGGAAGACGCCGAGTTACGGAATGCTTCGATCTTCGCACGACCGCTGCATCGCTACGTTCATGCTTCGAGCAGGCGATGCAGGGCTCGGAGGCGACGTGCGGGTTGCTTTCGTGAATCAGGATCCGGGAGTGACCCCGGATCGGAGGAAGGGAGCCGCGGTTCACCTTGCGGCTATGCGGAGCGCTTTCGTCGAGCTCGGTGCCGATGTGGTGGCTCTCGACGAGAGCGACCCCGCGCGACTCCAATCACGACTCCGCGGGGTCTTGAAGGAAAACTCCGTCTCAATGGTCTTTGAGCGGTACGCGCTCGGCCGATCGGAGGCCGCCGAGGTTGCCGTGGAGTGGGGCATCCCCCTCGTGCTCGAGGTCAATGCCCCGTTGGCGCAGGAATCGCTGCGGTGGCGGGGAAGAGCAGAAACAAAAGCCGAACGAGACCGAGATGGCGTTCTTTTCCGTTCCGCGACCGCGGTGATCGTCGTTTCGAGCGAGCTCACGGAGTACGCCTCGGCTCGAGGGGCCCGACCCGATACCATCCACATCTTTCCAAACGGCGTGGATCAACGGTTCTTTAGACCGCGCGGCGTCAACGATCGCCTGCGCGCCTCGCTCGTTCCCGAAGGACGTTTCGCCCTCGGATTTCATGGCCGTTTGCGGCCGTGGCACTGTTTCGAGCGCCTCGCCGCGGTATATCACGAGCTTTTGCGAAGGGACGCCCCCATTCACGTCGTGACCGTGGGCGAGGGTGATTTCGCCGCCGAGCTCGACGGCTATGTTCCCGTGGAGCGTCGCACTCTGGTGGGCTGGAAACCGCACTCCGAGATTCCTAAATATGTCGCCGCCTTCGACGTTCTTCCCTTGACCTACGACGAGGCGGCTCCCTGCTACTTCTCTCCTCTCAAGCTCGCGGAGGCAATGGCCTGTGGCGTGGTACCCATCGTCCCCGACGTCGGCGATCTTCCACGGATCGTGGGATCCGGAGGAGAAATCTATCGCGCCAGCAAGCCGAACGAGATCGCGGACATCGTGGAGGGGCTGATCCATAGCCCCGAGCGGCGACAAAGCCTCGCCCGGGCGGCCCTGGCCCGCACCGGCGAGCTTTCCTGGAGGCGCATCGCCGACTTCACGCTCCGCCTCGCCAGGGAGGACAAGTCTTGAGGCAAAGCTCATTCGAGACCAAAGACCCTCGGTCCGACCGCGGTATCGCCTCCGACACAAAACCGCGATCCCAACGTCGTGTTCTGACGCGCTTGTGGCCCTACTGCTTGCGGGAGCGCTTTCTCCTCTCCACCTCGCTCGCCGCACTCGTCACTCACACCCTCCTGCGGCTCCTCGAGCCGTGGCCGCTCAAATTTATCTTCGACGAGGTGATCCTGAAGCGGAATGATCGCACTCCGACGTCAATCCTCCCTGATCCGACGGGCGTCGATCCGATGCTGCTGGTCGTGTTTTCGGCGGCCGCGGTGGTTGCGATCAGTGGGCTTCGCGCTCTCGCTCAGTACGTCAACCAGGTCAATTTCGCAAAGATCGGCAACCGCGTTCTGGCGCAGGTTCGTGCGGACGTCTTCCGGCACCTTCAGGGCCTGTCCCTTTCCTTTCACTCTTCCGCCCGGAGCGGCGATCTGATCTTGCGCGTCATCCAGGACGTCAACTTGTTGCGCGATGCAGCGGTCACGGCCATCCTGCCGCTTTTTGCGAGCTCGCTGCTTCTGATCGGGATGTGGGTCGCCATGTTCTGGATGCAGTGGAAGCTCGCTTTGCTCGCGACCGCCATCGTCCCACTCATCTGGTTACGAACCCGGAGCCTGGCCGGCAAGATTCGGGAGGCCGGCAGCAAGCAGCGAAAGCGTCAAGGGAAGCTGGCAGCGACCGCCTCCGAATCGGTCGGCGCGATCAAGAACGTCCAAGCTTTCTCTTTGGAGGGAATGTTCCTGGAGGCTTTCGAATCGAGCAACTTGATGGGAGAGAAGTATGACGTCAGGGGCGCGAAGTTGACCGCGAGCCTGGGCCGCTCGGTCGATCTCGTGCTGGCAATCGCCACCGCAGCAGTTCTCCTTTACGGTACCCGACTTGTGCTCACCTCTGGGCTGAGCCCTGGTGAGCTCCTGGTTTTTCTCACCTATCTTCGCCGGGCGTTCAATCCGGCGCAGGACTTTGCCAAGTATACGGGGCGGGTCGCGAAGGCCTGTGCGGCGGGCGAGCGGGTCTTCGAGCTTCTCGATCGCGAGCCCGAGGTCCGGGATCTTCCCGGGGCCATCGCGGCGCCCCGCTTCGCCGGCAGCGTGCGTTTCGAGGACGTCGGGTTCACCTACGGTCCGTCTCCTCAAGTGCTGCGTCGAATGTCCTTCGCGATCGAGCCGGGCCAACGCGTGGCGCTCGTCGGACCGTCAGGCATCGGCAAGTCGACCGTAGTCAACTTGTTGCTGCGTTTCTACGATCCAACGTTCGGACGGGTGCTCATCGACGGTCGCGACATTCGCGAGTTCCGCATCGGGTCCTTGAGATCCCAGATCTCCGTGGTCCTTCAGGATTCCATTCTTTTTGCCGCGAGCCTCGGCGACAACATCGCCTACGGAGCGCCGGGCTGCTCCTGGGAGGAGATCGAGGCAGCGGCCCGGTTGGCCAATGTTCACGAATTCGCCTCGAATCTGCCCGGCGGCTACGAGGCGATCGTAGGAGAAAGAGGCGTAAACCTCTCCGGCGGTCAGCGCCAGCGGATCGCGATCGCGAGAGCCGCCGTTCGAAAATCTCCAATCCTGGTTCTCGACGAGCCGACGACCGGTCTCGACGATGAGAATCGCCGGTCCGTCTTGGAAGCCCTCGAGCGTTTGGCGATCGGTCGAACCGTATTGATCATCGCTCACGACCTGCGGCTGAGCATGCACGCGGACGTAATCCTCTACCTTGACGATGGACAGGTCGCCGAAAAAGGGACCCACGAAGAGCTCGTCGCACGAGGTGGGCGTTACGCGTCGCTTTGTCGTCTCCGTTCCGGGGACACGCAGGAGGAGGCGGTCTCCAATGTCTGAGACGTCGCCACGTCGCATCACCCGCTCGCCGTACGTCTTCGTGGTTGGCTGCCCGCGTTCGGGAACGACCCTGCTCCAGCGCATGCTCGACGCTCACCCGCGCCTTGCCGTCGCCAACGACACTCATTTCATTCCTCGCGCCGTCCAGGCGGTAACACCGGCGGTCTGGCTCGAGCCGGCGCGGGCCCGCTGGTTGACTCAACACGACGCACTCGTGCGCTGGGCTAGGAGCTACCACCGCTTCGCGCGGCTGGGGCTCGATGAGGCTTGCGTGAACCGGGCCGCGCGGCGATCCGCGAGCTACGCGGATTTCGTCAGCCATCTCTACCGTGAGTTCGCGGCGGCTCGAGGCAAGGAGCTTGGAGGAGAGAAGACTCCCGACTACGTACGATGCCTACCTCTCTTGCACGAGCTCTTCCCCGACGTGCAGAGCGTTCACATCGTTCGGGACGGACGGGATGTCGCGCTCTCGACCCTCGAATGGGCGCGCGAGACGAAGGGGCCTGCTCGGTTCGACCTCTGGCGAGAGGAGCCCGTGGCGGTTTGCGCCCTGTGGTGGCGATGGCAGGTGGGCTCCGGGCGACGTGGTGGGGCGAAGCTTCGCACCGGTAGCTACCTCGAGGTGAGCTACGAGCGACTCGTGAGGGACCCGGCCGCGACCATCCACGAGGTAGCGGACTTTCTGGGCCTGGTGGACGCCAAAGAGATGCTTTCGTTCAACGCTGGAAAGGAGCGGTTGGATCCCTCCTTGTCGGCGAAGAGGGCCTGGCGTTCACCGACGCCCGGACTTCGTGACTGGCGGACTCAGATGGACGAACGATCGATCGAGCTCTTCGAGGCGCTCGCCGGCGATCTCCTCGGGGAATTGGGTTACCCGAGAGCCTTCCCGGGGATCTCTTCATCGATCGCACGGGTCGCCCTCCGTTCTTACGCCTGGTGGGAAGAGGAATTGCGGCGTCGTGGCGCAAAGCTCCGAGCGACGGTCGGCGCCGAAGGAGCTCTGGCGGAGCGAGGAGGCTGACTCTGCTTTGTCGTAATGAAAGGGACCTCGTCGGGCGGGACCCGGGTCTCCCGGGGTTGGCTACCGTGCTCGACGCCGAAGCTTTTGCCCAGCGTCTGGCGAATGAACTTCCCGGCCTCGATATCCAGAAAGCGGAATGTCGCTACGTCCGCTACAAACCCGGGACCAATTGTCTGGCGGCTCACCGGGTGCTCGCCTCCGGCGAGTGGCAAGACGTATATGCAAAGGCGTATCGCCCCGCCGACGCCCACAAAGTCTCGAAGGCAATGGCTCGAGCACAGGCCCCAACGGGACTCGGCCCGGGTAAGCTCCTCTGGGCAGAGCTTCTGACCGTCGTCTGTTTGTACCCCAACGACAACCAGATCCGGAGCTTGAGGCGACTCGGAGAGGCGACGACCCGCGCTCGCTTGCTGCGCAAGGCTTTGCCAGCACATCCCGACCTTTGGAGCGCAGAGCTACGGCCCCTGGCGTATAAGCCGGACCGACGCTTCGTCGGGCAGCTCCGCGTACCAAATGGCGATATGGCGGTGGTCAGGCAGTACTCCCGCTCCGGCTTCACGCGAATCGGTCGAGCGCACAGGTTGCCTGTTGCAAATGGGCCCCTGCGGCTGTCAAGGCCCCTGGGACGATCCGAGCGCCACCGGTTCGTTGTGCTCGAGTGGTTGGAAGGACGCGTGCTCGGCGACGCCCTTCGAGCCTCAGGTTTCGACGCTCGAGAGCTGAAGCGAGTCGGGTGGGCGCTCGCCGAGCTCCACCGGTCGAGCCCCGTGGGGCTCTCTGAACGCGGCTCTAAAGACGCGGTCAAAGGTCTGCGGGCGGTGGCGGAGGCCATAGGGTTCTTGGCGCCCGGACTCGAGGACGGCGCCAGCAAGCTTCTCGGACAAGTCGAGTCGGCGCTGAGCGAGATACCGATAGTCATGGGAACGATTCACGGAGACTTCTACGCAAAGCAGGTTCTCCTCCAGGAAAAGTCGGTGGCGGTCATCGATCTCGATTCCATGGCTTTCGGCGACCCGTTGGCCGACGTCGGAAATTTCATCGCCCATTTGGAGCGAGATTCCGTCCGTGGGTACGGATCGAGCGACCGCGTCGACACTTACCGATGCGCTCTGCTCGAGGGCTATCGGGAAAGCGGCATGCCGGTGAGGGATGAGGTCGTCGACGTCCACACCGCCGCAGCGTTGCTCCGTCTTACGCCCGACCCTTTTCGCAGCCGGGAGTCGAGCTGGCGAGAACACATGGAGAGACTTCTCGCCCGGGCACGAACGACGCTGCTTCACCGGTCCTCGAGATTCGGGGTGAGCTCCGTGCCGAGGACGCGAGCGAGAGCATGAGCATGAACGCCAGCCCGATGGGACGAGCGCTCGAACGGCTGGAGTCGGGCTCGAGGGAGAAGATACGGAGCGGGTCGATCCGGCGCGTCGAGGTCGGCCGGAAAGGCTGGTTGGATCTGACCGCCGATGTGCCGGGGGGGCAACGCTGGTTCCGGTGGGATTCCCGTCAATCGCGCGAGCTCCTTCCGGAGCACGACCGCTCGCTGCCTCTAGCGCGAAGGCTACCCGGCGACGCTCGGGTTCTGAGCTACCGTCCCGACCGCAGGATCGTGATCGAGCACGACCAGGAAGGTCATCGAGTTGTCGAGAAGGGCTATCGGAAGGGCCGCTCGAGGCTCGCGGCCGATCGCTACTCCTGCATGGAGGAGACTCGCGGGTCCGGTTTCGTCGTTCCGCGTCTGATTCGTCATCGTCGTGAGACCGAATCCTTGGTCTTCGAGCATATTCGCGGCGAATCCTTGACGTCCCCCACGGCCTGCCCGGACGTGTTTGCCCGCCTCGGCGCGGCGCTTCGGAAGCTCCAGGATCACGGTGCGGTCGAGCGCCTCGAGCCATTCGGTCCCGAGGAAGAGATCGCGGTGCTCGATCGGTGGGCAGCCAAGGTCCACGAGGCCTCGGGCGGCCTCCCCGAAGAATGGAGTCAATTGCGAGCCGATCTGGAGCGGAAGCGGCCCGATCCGACCTCGTGTCGGGTGGGGATGACGCATCGGGATCTCCACGACCGACAACTCCTCATTACCCGGAGCGGGCTGGCGATTCTGGACTGCGATTTGCTTTGCCGCGCCGATGTCGCTTTGGATCCGGCGAATTTGATCGCTCACCTTCATCTGCGCGCGCTTCAAAAGGATTTCGACGGCCGAGCCGCCGAAGGCGCCAGCGAAGCATTTCTCGCGGGCTTGGGCCGTTCGGGCGAGCCAGGGTTCCGCGAGAGGCTCGGTTTCTACCAGACATCCAGTTACCTGCGTTTGGCGCTCGTATACTCCCTGCGCCCTCGGTGGCTCGATCGAGTCCCGGCTCTTCTGCGCCTGGCGCGGTGCTGTCTGGTGTCTTCGCGGAACCGTTGACGCCATGATGGAAATCGGTTTGGTCGTCTTCAGTCTCGCACTCACTTCCGTTACTTTGGCGACGTCGAGCTCGTCCGAAGTGACCGAGGGACATTGGCTCGAGGTCCGGGGCAATCTCTCGTCGAATGGAGTCTTTGTCGCGGACAAGGCCGAGGTTCTGCTCCCACAGCCTTACGATGTGCTGATCGGAACCATTACGAATGGCGAAGGGCGAGATGATCGCCGCGAGGACCTCTTTCTTCTGGGCGAGGCGCTCGAGTTTTCTCGCGAAACGCGATTTCGGGTGGACCGGGAGCGCCTCGTGGGCAATCGGGTCAAGGTCGAAGGTTTCGATCGCGGGCCCGAGCGATTCCTCGCGGAAAAAGTGAGTGCCCGAGGGGCAGGCCGGGATCGCGTGGGGGGGAGAGTGGAAGAACTTCGGCACACGGAGGGCGGCACGGAAGTGCGCATCCTGCACATGTGGGTCCGCCTGCCGCCGTTCGTGGAGCACGAGCTTCCGCTCGCGGACATTCCTCTCGCCTCCGCCGTCAGCGCTGCGGCCCAAGAACGCGTCGACGAGGACGATCTCTTCGGGCGAGGAATCGCGCTGTCTCGAAGCCTTCGTTTCACGGGGCAGCTCGAGCTCGAGAGCACCCGAGAGGGTAATTTCAATCTGAACGTCGAGTCCGCAGAGGACCGCACCGATTACGACGGCTCCGCCCGCCTGCGCCTCGAGTGGTCACCCGACGACCGCTGGGGAGGCGTATTCGAGGTTCGCACTGCGGGTCGCCACCGGAACGATGAGGAGGACGGTACCAGCACTGTGGGCACGACTCGTTTTGGCCAGACCTGGCTCTACGTGCGGGATCCCTGGAACCTGGGAACGTACTTGTACATCGGTCGCCAGGACTTCGACGAGGCCCGGGAGTGGGTGTTCGACAAGAACCTCGATGCGATTCGGCTGGTTGCGTTGCGAGAAAGGTGGCGCTTCGATCTGTCGGTGAGCACGATACTCTCGGACGGTGGCCCCAGAGACCTGGCCTCCACGAATTGGATCGCCTACCTTTCGAACAACGACCGAAAACGGCATCTCGGCGGTTACGTGATTCGACGCGATTTCAATCTGGAGCCGCTGGAGCACACCACGCACCTCGGCATCAGCCTCGACGGCGAGTGGCTTCCGGCATTGGATAGCTGGCTGGACGCAGCGATCCTTCGCGGACACAACGGGTTGGTCGCGATGGAAGGATGGGGTTTCGACGTTGGCTCGACCTGGTCGACCGTCGGCCCGCTTGCGCTCACGGCCGGATACGCCTTCGGGAGTGGAGACGATTCGCCGGAGAATGGTGACCGCACCTTTAGGCAGACGGGCTTCCAGGACAACAGCGCCAAGTTCGCCGGAGTGACCTCGTTCCGCTATTACGGTGAATTAGTCGATCCCGAGCTCGCGAACCTGAGAATCCTCACCCTGGGGATGGGAGCTCGGCTGGCGGAAAGGACGTCGCTCGATTTCGTATATCATCGATTCGAGCAGGACAAGACGACGACCACGCTGATCTCGGAGCTCGACCGCCGGCCCAATGGCTTGGACCGCCGACTGGGGTGGGAGGCCGATCTCATTTTTGGCAGCCGAAGCTTGCCGAGCTGGGATATCGAGGTCGTGGGGGGTTTCTTCCGGCCCGGCCCTGCGTTTCGACACCGAGACGATGCCGTCTTGGCGAGATTCCAAGTCCGGTACCGCTTCTAAGCAGGCCGAGCTAGAGGAACGTGGAACATGAATCCGGGTCGAGCTCGAACTGCCGCGCTTTTGATATTGACGGTCACCCCGGCGCAGCACGTCCTCGCGCGGCCGAGCAGGTTTTTTTCGGATCGCCGTGAGTGCGTCCTGCTGCTGCCGCTTGACGCCCAAACCCCGTATGTCACCGACCCCGATGAGTGTGCCGTCCCGACGGCCCCCGCGTCGACGTTCAAGATACCGCACGCGTTGATCGCGCTCGACACGGGTATCGTTTCCGACCCGTTGGAACGAGTCGCGTGGGACGGAAAGACGCAGCCATTCGCGACCTGGGAGCGCGATCACTCCTTGGACTCCGCCATGAAGTCATCCGTGGTCTGGTTCTTCCAGCGTACCGCGTCTCTGATCGGACCCGAGCGGATGCGCGAGTCTCTGAAAGGGCTCGAATATGCCAAGGACTCCTTCGAAGATGACGTAACGTGGTTCTGGCTGAACGGGGATCTCGTCGTCTCGCCAGACGAGCAGCTTCGTTTCCTGCGCCGCCTCGTGCGCTTCGAGCTTCCGGTGGAACGCCAGATCGTCGATGCCGTGAAGGCAGCGTTCACGATGCCCCCCGGCAAGATCACGAATGCAGCGGGCATTCACGACTTCGGGCTTTCTTGGCCCGGCATTCACGTACTGCGGGCAAAAACGGGTTTTACCCGCGTCGGCGATGAGCGGGTGAGCTGGATCGTCGGGCACATCGAGACGGATTCTCGGGAGTACGTTTTCGTGAGCCGCGTCCGTGCCCAAGAAGATCTGTCTCCGACAGCCGGAATCGATCTCACGCTTCGGGTTCTGAATAGTCGTGGTCCGTAGCGGCCGATTGCCATCGTTCTGAGCTCGGAAAAGCTCTCCCGCACTTTACAGAACTTTCATCTCCGTTTTTCCTTGTTGTGCGAAAATCCTGGCCATGGTTCGCCAATTCAAAGTTCTCGTTCTGGTTCTCGCTTCGTGGAGCTTCTCCAGCGCCTCGAGGGCCGAGGCTCAGGAGCGCGGCTCTCGCCGCATCACCTTTCCGAACGTTCCCGACTATCTGACGCTCAAATGTGACCTCCATCAGCACTCGGTTTTCTCGGATGGCAGCGTGTGGCCGGACATACGGGTCGAGGAAGCCGTGAAGGACGGACTCGACGCGATCTCCCTCACCGAGCATCTCGAGTATCAGCCTCATCGGGAAGACATTCCCCACGAGGACCGCAATCGCTCCTATGAGCTCGCCCGCGAGCTCGCTCGAGACCACGACCTTCTCGTCGTTCATGGCTCGGAGATCACCCGCGACATGCCTCCAGGGCATGCCAACGCCATCTTCATCCGGGACGCGAACACAATCCTTCAAGAAGATGCGATGGGTGCTTTCCGCGAAGCTCACTCTCAGGGGGCGTTCATCTTTTGGAACCACCCCGATTGGGTGGAACAAGCTCCCGATGGGATCGCGCGGCTGACCCCCTTGCATCGTCAGCTCATTGACGAGAGGCTCCTTCACGGGATCGAGGTCGTCAACGAGCAAACGATTTCCGAAGAGGCATTTCAGATCGCTCTCGACGAGGGCCTGACCGTCTTGGGAACGTCCGATATCCATGGGCTCGTCGACTGGGAGTTCGACGTCCCGGGCGGCGGTCATCGCCCGATCACGCTAGTGTTCGCGAAGGAGCGCACCTCGGAGGCCATTCGCGAGGCTCTTTTCGCGGGACGCACGGTCGTCTGGTACCGAAACCAGCTGATAGGACTTCCCGAGTTCGTGGAACCGCTACTGCTCGCGTCGATTGTCGTCCGTGGGGCGCGCTATCTGGAGGATTCCAAGGTGGTCGAAGTGACCATCGAAAACCTCTCCGATGCGTCATTCTCGTTGAGGAACCTGGGAGATGTTTCCTTTCAGCGCAGCACCGATATCGTGACCCTTGCACCTCACGAGGAAACGACTCTTGGAGTCAAGGGAGCGTCTTTGGGAGAGCGTCTCGAGCTCAGGTTCGAAGTCGAGAACGCGCTCGTCGCGCCCCGCAAGCACCCGGAAATTCGGCTCGAGACCTGGTTCGACGCCGAAGTCCTTCGGTGATGCCCGAAGCTCCTTCTAAACGGAGCTCGAGGGATCCGGAGCTGCGCGCGCCGCCTATATCAGGCTGCTTCGAAGAGCGTGGGCCATCGAGAGCACACGCAGGTCTACTGCGCGAAATTGGGCTTCTTCCCCTGCTCCACCGCCTTGACTCCGGTCCTGCGCCCATTAGCGTATCAGTCACCTGCAGAAGGGCCTCAACCTTTTATACAGAGCTGCCGTGGCGCGACAGTCTTCGAGACAGTAGCGGGTGATCTCCTCGATTCTCCCTTGGCCAAAAGCCTCCTCGACACGCGAGCCATCGAGCTCTGTCTTGGGTGACGGAATTCCGAAGATCGCACAGAAGTAATCGAGGCTTCCGCGCCGCCGCCGCTCGTCGCCTTCGAGCGTCTGCCTCAAATCGATGTGGGCGATGCTGGAAAAGGACGACTCCGGCTCGATGCCGTGAATGGCGCTTCGGATCTCGAGATACGGAACATCGAAGCGCTTCCCGTTGAATGTGACGAGAAGCTTCGGTCTCGTATCCGAGAGCCACTGCCAGAACGATTCCAGTAGGGCACGCTCAGACGCTTCCACGAAAGCCCGCTCACGGGACGTTTCGACGTCAAACGTGCCCACGCAGACGACGCGACCGGTAGTTGGGTCCAGGCCGAAGCGGGAAACGAGATCCTCGCGCCGCCTCTCGAGCTCTTCGGGATCGGGCTGGTCGCGCTGGAGCGAACGATAGAGGTACTCCAGAGCGCGCTCGGGGACGTCTTCTACCCCCTGTCCCACGGTCTCGATGTCGAGAACGATCTCCATGGCCGGTGAGCGTCACACGAGCGCGGCAGCGCGCGCAACGACCTCCACGGGATGATAGGCCTCGCGGCCGGTGAGGTCCGCGATCTGATGGCGGCATGAGGTGCCCGGCGCCACGACGGTCGTGTCTTCCGATGCGGCACGAACCGCGGGGGCGAGACGCCGCTCCGCCATCTGCACCGACAGGTCGAAATGCTCCTTCTCGAAGCCGAACGAGCCGGCCATGCCGCAACACCCCGAGTCCACTATCGTGACGGTGCCGCCGAGCTTCGCGAGGAAGCGAACGAGGGACTCCGTTCCCACGAGCGCCTTGAGATGGCAGTGGCCGTGCACCAGCAGCTTTCCCGGTGCGCCAGGAAAATCCAACGAAAGCCCCTCTCGGTCGAAAAACTCCTCGAGAAGAAAGCTTCTATCGGCAAGCGCCTTCGACGCTTCGCCGGGCACCAGATCGGGATACTCGTCACGAAAGCCGAGAATGCACGACGGCTCGGCGCCGACGACGGGAATCCCCTCGCGAACGAAAGGATGGAGCGCCCTTACGTTCTCGCTGGCCTGTTTCCGCGCTCGGTCGAGCATCCCCTTGGAAATCGACGGCCGCCCGCAGCACGACGCTTTGCCAAGAACCACCTCGTATCCGGCGGCCTCGAGCAGGAGGACGGCCGACCTCCCGATGTCGGGCTCGTGGTAGTTCATGAAGGTATCGTGGAAGAGAACGACCCGCTTCGCGCCGCTTCGTGGAGGCTTCGCTCTCCTCCGAAACCAGCTTTCGAAGGTCTCGCGAGCGAAGGGCATCAGGGTGCGGCGCCGGTCGATCCCGGCCAACGATTCGAGAAGAGCCCGGAACCAGCTCTGCCGAGCCAAAGCGGTGGCGAGAGGGCGGGTCTTCACTCCCAGCCGTCCCAGCATCTCGGGTCGGACGAGAAGCTTCTCCCGCAGCGAGTACGGATGCTCGCGGTGGTAGAGGGCGAGAAACTCCGACTTCAACCGGGCCAGGTCCACGTTCGAGGGACATTCCGCCTTGCAGCCCTTGCACGAGATGCAAAGGTCCATGATCTCGTAGAGGCGCTCGCTCGCCATATCGTCCGTCGGCAAGCGTCCATCGAGCACGGCGCGAAGCGCGTTCGCCCGGCCCCTGGTCGAGTGCGCCTCGTCCCTCGTGATCATGAACGACGGACACATCGTGCCCTCGAGGTTCTTGCGGCACACACCGGAGCCGTTACAGAGCTCGACGGCCCGAGCGAACCCGCCCTCACGAGAGTAGGGAAACGCCGTCTTCGGCTCCGACGCTCGATAGGACTCGCCGTAGCGCAGATTTTCCGCCATCCCCGGGGCATCGACGACCTTCCCGGGGTTCATGATTCCCTTGGGGTCGAAAGCCGCCTTCAGCTCGCGAAACGCCCGGTAGAGGCGCTGACCGAACAGACGCTCGTTGAAGTGACTGCGGGCGAGGCCGTCCCCATGCTCGCCGCTCATGGAGCCACCGAACTCGATGACGAGCGCGAACACCTCCTCGGAGATCGAGGTCATCTTTCGGACCTCCGCTCCGTCCTTCAGGTTGACGAGCGGGCGGATATGCAGACAGCCCGCTCCCGCGTGGGCGTAGAAGGAGCCCACGGTATCGTGATCGGCGAGGATTGCTTCGAAACGGCGGATGAAATCGGGGACGCGTTCCGGAGCCACAGCGGTGTCTTCCACGAACGCAATCGGCTTCTTGTCGCCCGGCAGGCCGAGCAGAAGAGGAAGCGCCGCTTTCCTCACTTTCCACACATTCGCCTGGGCCTCGGGCTCGAGCACGCGCACCATCGGCTTTCCGCTCGGCCCGACGAGCTCGTCGAGCGCATCGAGCTTCGCCTCCACTTCCTTCCTCGTCTCGCCGACGAACTCGACGATGATGAGCGCCTTGGGCTGGCCGTGAACGAAATGCATGCGCCGGGAGTACTCGAGGGAGCGCCGCGCAAGGTCCATGACCATCTCGTCGACGAGCTCCACGGCAGACGGCTCGAGAGACAGAACCTCGCAGCCAGTCTCGAGGGCAGGAAGAAGCCCCCCGAAGTGCAGGACGGCGAGTCCCGATGCGGGAGGAAGCGGAGCGAGAGCGAGCTTGGCTTCGACCACGGAAGCAAAGGTTCCCTCGGAGCCCACAACGAGCTTGGCGAGGTTGATCTCCCGGGGGTCGAAGAGCTCGTCGAGGTTATAGCCGGATACCCGCCTCGGGATCTTCGGGTAGCGGGCCTCGATCTCCGCCCGATGTGCCTCCGCAATACCGAGTGCCGTGCGATAGATAGCCGCCTCGAGCCCGTCGCCTCGGGTCTTGAAGTCGAGATCGCTCCGGCAAACCGAACCAAAGGTCGCCGTCGACCCGTCGGCGAGAACGGATTTGACCTCGAGAACGTTGTCGACGGTCTTCCCGTAGATGAGCGAGCGCGCCCCGGCAGAGTTGTTTCCGATCATGCCGCCGATGTTCGCCCGGTTGCTCGTGGCGGTCTCGGGCCCGAAGCGGAGGCCGTAGGGCTTCAGGTGCGCACCGAGCACGTCGTGTACGATGCCCGGCTGGACCCGCGCCCACGATTCCTCGCGCGAGACCTCCACCACATCGCGCATGTATTTCGAAAAGTCGATGACGATGGCTTCGCCCACGGCCTGCCCGGCGAGCGAGGTGCCCCCGCCTCGAGGCAGAACCGGGATGCCTTCGCGCGAGGCGAAACGTATCACCTCGGCGACGTCACCCGCGTGTTTCGGAATGACGACACCGATGGGCTCGATCTGATAGATGCTGGCGTCCGTGGAGTAAAGGATCCGTGAATAGCGATCGAATCGAACCTCGCCTTCGACGCGCTCACGCAGCTCGTGGGCGATGTTCATATGCCGGCGATTCTACCATTGTGCTCGTTAGCACCCTCCTACTCCACTGGCTTCGCTCCGGAAGTCGATGCGAGCGAAACTTGCGGGAGCTTTGGTAACGGCGGACCGCTACTCGCGGGTCGCGGCATCTCTCCGAGTCAATGCCCGCCATTCCGACGAATGACATTTGGATTGCGGCATCACTGCTCCCGTGCCAGCTTGTATAATGTTCTCGAGAGTTATTCATCCCCCCGTAATCGGCCTAATTGAAACGGCATCCGCGGACGAAGCACCGGATTTGCCATGGAATAAGGAAATCGATTCATGCAGTTAGGGGCTCTGACTGCCTTGATGTTCTCGCTTCCATTGATACCGCGGAGCATGGAACCTGCTACGAGCCCTTCCGAAGGTCGTGGCTGTCTTTCTTGTCACGGCGGAATCCTTCCGTTTGCGGAAGGTAAGATGATGGAACAGATCAGAGCGCGTGGCCGGAAACTCGGCGATCCGGAAGGGTGTGTCGTTTGTCACGGCGGGACCCCTTCGGCCATCACCAAAGAAGAAGCCCACCGTAGCGCGCCTCGACCCACGGGTCCCCAGCGTTTCTATCCCAATCCCGGGAGCTTCTTCGTGGCCGAGCTCACCTGCGGTCAATGCCATCAAGGCTATGCGAGGCGTTTGCTGAAATCATCGACGGGAACAGAGACGACGAAGATCCATCGCAATCTTTGTCGTTTCGCATTGAGTGAAGCGGCCTCCGGCGGCGTTGAGAAACGGTTCGGTTCTTACGCAATCGAAGACGACGACGGCAACGCGCCCGTTGTTGGCTCGGCGGTCTACAAGGAATTCATGAGGCCACTGGCGTCAGACCCGGACCTCTTCGCGAAAAGGCTAGAGCCCCCTCCGGTTTCTTCCGAAGGCGTGGGGCAATCTCAATGCGCCAGCTGCCATATTCGAAAAGCCAAAAGCGAGCTCGAGGACGAACACGGCACCGGCTGTTCGTCCTGCCATGTGCCCTATCGCATCGGCGGCTTCTACCTGGGAGACGACCCCACGATCGACCGGAATCAAACCGGCAAACTCTTGCTGCACCGTCTGCAGGGAACGGCAAACACGACGATTGCCCTCCGCGCGAACGGAGACGACTCCGAGAGTTTTCGTGGCATCCTGCTAGACAACTGTTTTACTTGTCACAACGATGTCCGGCATGAAGACCTCAATCCCATCGGATCCGTGATCAGCCATTACGGCAGCAGCCATCAGACGCATGTGGGCGGTACCATGCTGTGTCAGGATTGCCACACTTCGATCGAGATGCATGGCGACGGCAACATCCCCCTGTCTTCTCGTGCCCAGGTCGAGATCCGGTGCGAGGACTGTCACGGCACCATTGACAAGGCGCCCTGGGAACTACCGATCGGTTACGGCGGCGAGCCCCGGAAGAATCCGCCGGATCTTGCTCGCGGCTTGGTGAAAGAGCCGCCGGACGTGGTAGGTGCCTTCTACGATGGCCGGGAAGGCTATTTGTTGACCTCGCGGGGTAATCCTTTTGGCAACGTGGTGAAGGATGGCGATCGAGTCCTTTTACATTCTGCCACCGGGCAACTACTCGACGTCCCGATTCTCAAACAGATCCAGCAGAACGAGGCATGGAAGTCACCGTTTTCACGCCAAGCCATGTTCGAGGCCAAGGAGCATGGGGAAAGAATGGCATGTACGACATGCCATTCAGACCGCGTTCAGCCACCTTGCCTCGGCTGCCACGCTCTCAATTCAATCGAGAAATGAGTGAGTAGACAATGAACCGCGATCGTTCGAATCAGAACGCGATGATGCTCTTGCCAATGCTGACAGGGGGATTGCTTGCGGGCAGTCTTTCCTTGGCCCAAGAAGCGAAAGCGCCCGCAGCCATCGAGGAGCTTCTTCCAGCCGTCGTTCGGGTGACGGGCTACATGCGAGATGGTGCCGGAAGGGGTGAGTACCGGCGATTCGCCGAGAGCACAGGATTTTTCGTGGATGAAAGCGGCCTATTGTTGACGATCTACGACCCATTCGTCGCGCCGAAAGAAAGAAAGTTGTGTGAAAAATTCGAGATTACTCGCCACGATGGCCAGACGGTCGAGGCGCGGATGTTCCTGGTCGACCCGATACTGAACTTTGCCGTACTGAAGATGGCCGATGAGAACAAATACCCCGCGATCGAACGGATGGTCGCACCCGAGATAGGGCCCGGAGACAGAGTATGGGCCGTTGCCGGATCGAGATCCAACGAAGAGGGTCCCATTTTCACAGGTGTGGTCAAGGCGGAAAACAACTCGACCATCTACGCGGAGGGCTGCGGCAACGAGCTCATCGATACCTTTATCGAGTTTCCTGCCATTGCCTATGGAGGCCCGCTCGTAAGCGACAAAGGGAACCTGATCGGGATCAACATGCCGCGAAAGAAGGAATGTCAGGACGAAGGGCCCGGCGAGGAACATGCCACACCGATTGCCGACATCAACAGGATTCTGGAGCTGTTGTTGGCCTATCCGACATTCGAACGCAAATGGCTGGGATTCAACGTACGTCACATGGGCAGGGATTCAGTACAAATTGTCCGCCAGGTCATGAACAAACGTTGCGGGATCCTGGTCGATTTCGTTTGGCCGGAAGGCCCTTCAGGAAAGGCGGACATTCGAAGCGGGGATATCCTGGTGATGGTCAATGACGAGATCGTCATGACCACCATGCATCTCGAGAGCATTCTCTTCCGGACAGAGGCCAATACGGCACTGGAGCTGAAGCTCATTCGTGACGGCGTCCTGCTGACCCGGCGGGTCCGACTGGAACAACGTCCGCCCTGGGCCGCTTTATAAAAAACCGCATTGAAGCCAACCATTATCTCAGCGATATTTCTCGGCGTTGGTGTGGTCATCGGAGCAAGGCTCATCCGGAACGGTGTCGAGAAGCCAGAGGACGTCGCAGTGAGCCGAGCCGCCCGGGACCACCAGGAGCTCATTCTCATGCTGCAATACATCGGTAGAGACTATCGAGACGCCGTGGAGGATGGCTCGATCATCAATCCATTCGAGTATCGCGAGATTTCGGCGTTTTGTGACCGCGTCATCGAGAGCTATACGGGATTTCAGCAGGATCTCGAGAAGAGTGAGACCGTTCTTCAACTGCAGCAGCTGCGCCAAATGGTCTATGAAAAATCCGACCCTTACTCGATTGCGGATCTTTCCAAGACCCTCGTCAAAGAACTGAGCTTGGAATTGGCGACGGACTCCTCACCTGTCGCGACCCCCGACGTGGCCTTGGGCAAGCGCTCGTATCATGCCGGAGGCTGCCAGGTGTGTCATGGTGCCAAGGGTGACGGAGACGGTTGGGCGGCTAGCGGGTTGGAACCGGGTCCGGGCAGCTTTCGGGAAGAGGAGAGGATGCGTGAGGCGACCCCTTACTACTTCTACAACGTGATCGAGCTCGGCGTAACCGGAACCTCGATGCCATCCTTCCAGGAAGCTTTCTCGAGGCAGGAGGCGTGGGACATTGCCTTTTACATAATGACTCTGCGGAACGGTTTCAATCCGAAACCATCGGGCCGGAGCCTCGGCTTTACGCTGACAGACCTGGTCACGAAGTCGGATTTCGATCTCATGGAAGAAATTGCCGAAAAAGGGGAGCAGGGGGAGATGTCGTCTGCTATCGATTACCTGCGCAGCCGGCCGGAAGTTTTGGAGTGAGCGTCATCGACCCGCTCGTTCACTGATGCATCACGAGCAGGCGGATGAAAAAGTGCATCCCAGCCTGCGCTAGCGGAGCGAGCCCGGCGCAATCGTCCGCATCAGGCTCCTTCGAGGGCATGAGATGTGAGCGCGCAGCGCGAATAATCGTCCGCATTCGGGCTGCTTCGAAGGAACGAGATGTTGCGGGGCTGCTGCGAAGGGCTTCCCGCCGCAAAATTGCCGCGCCGCAAGCAGCCCGAGCCGTGGCGGCCCGATCAATTACGGGTCCCGCCACGGCATTGAACACTCTACGAGCGGCGTCTTCATCTAGCGGCGATTCGACCATTGTGCTAGCCTTCGACCTCCGAGGGCATGCGGCTAATTTCTTTGAGACGAGGCGGAAAGCGTTGGGCGGCGGGAGCCTGTCTCGCCAGCCTGCTGAGCGTTCTCGCCGCTTGCGGAGGAGGACCCGGCGACGGCAAGCTTGTTATCCGCCTCGGACACATCGGGTTTCCCCAGTCACCCTTCGACCAGGGCGCGCGAAAGTTCAAAGAGCTCCTCGAGGCGCGTTTTCCGGATCGTGTCGAGGTCCGCATCTTCGGCTCGGCGCAACTGGGCGAAGACAAGGAGATGCTCGAAGGCCTCCGGTTCGGAACGCTCGAGATGCACGTGCCCTCGTCGGTCCTTCATTCGGTCGAGCCGATGTTCGGCGTCTTCGATTTGCCGTTTCTCATCGAGGATCGCGCCCAAATGGAAGCGATCGCCGAGGGCCCGATCGGTGCGAAGCTGCGTGAGAGCCTCCTCGCGCACGATCTGGTGCTTCTCGGTTTCTGGGAAAACGGCTTTCGGATGATTACGAACAACGTGCGTCCCATCGTGCGGCCGGAGGATCTCCGCGGCATCAAGATCAGGACCCCGAAGGACCCGGAGCGAGTCAAGCTCTTCCGCGCTTTCGGCGCGAACCCGACGTCGATGAGCTACGGCGAGGTCTTCTCCGCCCTGAAACAGGGCGTGATCGACGGCCAAGAAAACCCCTTCTCCCAGATCGTCCCCGCCCGCTTCCACGAGGTCCAGCGCTATCTCTCGCTCTCGAAGCACGTCTACTCGCCTGCCTATCCCCTCATGAGCCGGCAGTACGTCGAGAGCCTGGACGAGGACATAAGGCGGGGCATCGAGGAGGTGGCCCGGGAAGTGGGCCGGTACCATCGCGAGCTGGGCGAAAAAGAGGACGCGCGGTACCGCGTGCTTCTGGAGAAAGACCTGGAGATTACCGAGATCGACCGCGAGGCGTTTGCCCGAGTCGCGGAGCCGCTCTTCGAGGAGTTCAACGAGAAGTTCGGCCCCGAGCTCGTCGAGGCCATCCGCGGCCATCGCGCGGCCGAGTGATGGCAAGCTCCTGGCTCGATCGCGCCGAGAGCGCGGTCCGAACGGCTCTCGCCTGTGCCGCATCCGTCACCCTGGCCGCCATCGCCGGGATTTGCTTCGTCGAGGTCGTTCTTCGCTACGGGTTCGGATCGAGCTTCGGCTGGTACGACGAGTTCGTCGGCTACCTGCTCGTCTGGCTCACGTTTTTGGGCGCGGTCCTCGCCCAGTCCCAGGGCCAGCACATCGGGATCGAGAACCTTCTCGACAGCGCGCCGGACAGGCTCCGCTTCGCGCTTCGACTTGCGAACCATGCCATCCTCGTGGCGATTCATCTCGTGCTCCTCGTCTACGGCTTCCAGATCGTGGCTCGTCTCCTAACCGAGAGGGCGATCACGCTTCCCATTCCCATGGGTTACATCTACGCGGTGCTGCCGGTCTCGGCGATTTTCATGCTGCTCGTCGAGTCGATCCAGATCGCGAGAACGCTGCGGGCGGGCTGAGCGATGGAGCTGCTGCTCATCGTACTCACCGGAATCCTGATCCTCCTCGGCCTTCCCATCGGCTACGCGCTCATCGCCGGCAGCATCATCGTGATCGCGACGACGGGAACGCCTCTCACCGTCGTGCCGCTGCGTCTATTCAACGGAACCGACAGCTTTCCCATGGTGGCCGTGCCCTTGTTCATCCTCGCGGGCGCGCTCATGAACGAGGCGGGACTCTCGAAAAGGCTGGTCGACTTCGCCGCGAGCCTGGTCGGTTTCGTACGCGGCGGATTGGCCATGACCACGACGCTCTCGAGCATGTTCTTCTCCGAGGTCTCGGGGTCGGCGGTCGCCGACGCCGCCGCGCTCGGGAGCGTTCTCATCCCGGCGATGAAGGAGCGGGGCTACCCCGCGCGATTCGCCGCCGCGGTGCTTTCCTCCTCCGCCACGATCGCGATCATCATCCCTCCTTCGATCCCCATGATCCTCTTCGGCGCGATCACCGGAGCTTCCATCGTCAAGCTCTTCATCGCGGGTATCGTGCCCGGTGTCCTGTCGGGCTTCGCCATCATGGTCACGAGCTACGTTCTCGCCCGGCGGGAGGGTTTCGCCGACTCCGAGCCTTTCGAGTGGCGCCGGGTCGGTCAAAGTGGCAAACGGGCCGTTCTCGCGCTGAGCCTTCCCGTCGTGATTCTCGGCGGAATCTTCGCCGGCATCTTCACGGCCACGGAAGCCGCGGCGGTCGCGGTCGTGCTCGCTCTCGGACTCGGTCTCTTCGCCTATCGCGAGATTGGGCCGAGAGCGCTCCCCCCGATCCTGGTAGAGTCCGCCCGCCAGACAGCGGTGGTCATGATCCTGGTCGCCGGATCGGCCGTCCTGGGCTGGTATCTCGCGAACCAGCAAGTTCCCGAGCGCCTCGCCCGCTTCGTGCTCCAGCGCGTCGAAGGCGAGGTGCTGCCGCTTCTCGTAATAGACGGCATACTCCTGGCGGCAGGGATGATCCTCCATAGCGCTGCCGCGATCGTGCTGCTCGTGCCGGTGCTGCTGCCGCTCACGACCGAGCTCGGTCTCGACCCGATCCACTTCGGTCTCATGGTTACCGTGAGCCTCGCCATCGGACAGCAGACTCCACCGGTCGCCTCGGTCTTGATCACGACGTGCTCGATCGCCAAGGTGCCGATGTGGGAGGTCATGCGCGTCAACGTGTACTTCATCTTCGCGCTGTTCGTCGTGCTGCTTCTGGTGACGTTCTTCCCCGCGCTATCTCTATGGCTTCCCGCGCTTCTTACCGGCGAGGCTTCAGGTTGACGACGGTCGCACCCCAGCCCCCGCGGTCGGGTGTCGCCTCTTCGAAACGCTCGACGAGCGCGCTCCGCGAGAGTACCTGCCGCACGCGTTCCTTCTGAACGCCCTTGCCGCGGCCGTGAATGATGCGCACTTCGGTGAGCCCCTTCTCTCGCGCGGCTTCCAGGTAGGACTCGACGACCGAGGGAATGTCGCGGGGGGCGAACGCGTGCAGATCGATGGCGTCCTCGATGGGAAAGGTGACCGGTTCGTCTTGGTCGGGTTCGATCATAACCTTGCTCGGCGGTGGCCCGGCGTGCGCTGCAATACCGATTCGGCAAACCTGCGGCGATGGTATCACGTTGCTAACCGACTCAAACTGTCGTCGAGCATTTGCGTCAAGCTGTGTCCACGCTGCCAATGCCGGGCCTATGCCGATGATAAAATAGAGGCCATGGTGAAACGCACCGCAACGCTGCGACTCGACCCCGTGATCGAGGTGTACAAGAAGGACGTCGATCGGACCATCCTGCGATCCACGCTCAAACTTTCGGTCGAAGATCGGCTCCGTGCACTCATGAGGCTGCAGCGGGCGGCGCTCGAGCTTCGCCGCGCCGGCCGGGATGCCAGACACACCCCCGATCGAGTTCGATAGCCTCTTGCAGGCTCTCGCGAAAGGCGGGTCGCTTACATCATCGTTGGAGGCGTCGCGGGCACGATCCATGGCTCCGTCCGGCTGACGCTCGACCTGGACATCGTGTACGAGCTGCTCACCCGAGAACATCGAGCGACTGGTGTCGGCGTTGGCCCCGCTCAAGCCCTATCTGCGTGGAGCGCCGCCAAATCTGCCGTTTCGGCGGGACGCGGAGACCATCCAAGCAGGTCCCAACTTCACGCTGACGACGGACGCCGGACTCATCGACGTGCTCGGGGAAATCGCGGGAGGTGGGACGTTCGAGGAGCTCGGGCCACACTCGATCACGGTGGAGGCGCTCGGCGTCGAATGTCGATGCATAGACCTGCCAGACTTGATTCGAGTGAAGCGCGCAGCCGGACGGCCTAAAGACTTCGAAGCCATCGCTGAGTTGGAACCCTACTGGACGAGTTGGACCACGAGTAGACGTCACGCTGGCTCCGGCTTCGAGGAGAAGAATCCCCGACCGGTCATGGAGTCCCGACGGCGAGCGCTTCGGGTCATCGACGAAAGCTCGGCCGTCCTCGGAGCATCTGTCGAGGTCGTTCGAAAAGGGCAGCCCAAACGCACATCTGTTCGCGAAGGTCAGGTGCTACTCGAAGCGACCTTGCCCGGACAGAGCTGGCGGAAGTGCGTGGGAATCGAACCCACCGTCCCGAGGGCTAACCCGGGACCATCGGATTTGAAGTCCGAGGAGGCCACCAGACCCCAGTCACTTCCATGTCAAGACGCCACGGCCTCTTGAAGCCCCGCTTTGAGCATATCGCATCATGGTCACGAGAGTTGCTGCATTCGCCAGGGCGGCACCCAGGCTGTCCGTCGTCGTCGTTTTACTTTGAACCCTCAATACTCTTGCACCTCCCGCCTATGTCGTTGGTGCGCCGGATGAAATCGGCCCGACGTGATACGGCCGCATCATCTCGTTGTCCTCGTGTTCCACGATGTGACAGTGCCAAACGTAGAAGCCCGGGATGTCGAACTTCGCCTTGACCCGCGTAACCTCACCCGGATAGGCAATTACCGTGTCCTTGAATCCTCTCTCCCAGGGCAGAGGGCCATCACTGCCGGCAACACTCGGACCGCCGCCAATCGCCTCACGTCCAACCACCTGGAACTGGACCTGGTGAATGTGGATCGGATGCGCGTCCACGGTGAAGTTGCGCAACTCCCAGAGTTCGGTGGCGCCAAGAGCGGGATTCTCGGTGATCGGGTCCTTCCATTGCAATGGAGTCGGATTGCCACTCCCCTTGTTGAACCTGCCCAGAAGAGCCGCGAAAGGGACATCCGCCGGCTCGTAGACCTCCTCGTTGAGACTCACGTATTGCGTGTTGGATGCACTACCGAGTGATTTGATCTTGGGCAGCTTCAGATACTGAGGTGGCGTGGTGGGATCATAGGGGGAGCCAGCCCGCACTCGGAACTCCATGACCTGGCCCGTCGAGTCCGGATGCGATGGGTCGAAATCGACTCCGATTTCTCCGCCGCCGAATGGCTCGTCAGGACCCAGGTTGAGAAGGCGGAACGAAGTGCCCGCTGCAGCGCTGAAATCCACAATGATATCTGCTCGCTCGGCCAGACCCATGAGGACTGTCGCCCCACCGCCCGTGCTTCCAGGATACGGATAATCGTTCAGGCGCACCGGGGCCGGGAGAAATCCGCCCTCCGTGCCGATCTGCCAAACCTCTACGCCGGGGTGTTCGAACTGCAGGATGAGGAACCGCGAGTTGCAACCGTTGAGCAGGCGGAAGCGGTAGCGGCGCGGCTCGACCTCGAGGTATGGCCAGGTGAGCCCGTTGACCACCATCATGTTGCCGAAGAACTCCGGATTCCAGATGGGCGACACCGGGCTATCGGGGATGTAGGGCCCGGCAAACTCATCGAAGAACTCACGGCTTTGCGGATAGAACAGCGATCCGTTGGCGTTGAACGACCGATCTTGAATCGCGATGGGGATCTCTCGATACTCGCCCAACGGGTCGTCACCGACTCCCGGAGCGGGCCCGGGCAGGATCGCGTTCGAGCCATTCTGCATGTCGAGGACGACATCATCCTTGCCGCCCCGAATCAGATAGAAGCCCGCGGGACCGGCATATACGTTGAGACGAGTCATCCCCAGCGTGTGGTCGTGATACCACAAGGTCGTGGCTCGCTGATTGTTCGGGTACCTGAACGCCGCGTCACCGTACTCCCACCCGTGGCCGTACTTGGTGTTGAAGTAATCCCAGAAGGTACCCGCGCGGGCGAAAACGGCAGGAATGTTCTTCGCCGCGGGTAGATACCAGGCTTCGGGATACCCATCGGAATCCTCCGTCGTATGGGCCCCGTGCACGTGCGTGACGATGGGCACCGGTCCCCTGTAAGGCCCTGGCGTCGTGGTAAACGTGGGCCGGCGGTCACGCCCCGCCAAACCGCCAGGCGGATTGGCCCAGTGAAGCGTTGGATCCACGGGGAGTAGATGGGGCAGGAAGTTTCCGTTCTTGTCGATGAGCTCGTTTCTCCAGACTACCTGCACGGGTCTGTTGTAACTGGCCTCGATGGTGAAGGCGGGATAGTTGAACGTCCCCGGATGATTGACCGAGCCGTAGCTCCACACGGTGGTCTTGGGATGTCGCGGCGACAGGATTCTCTGCTTGAACTGCCGCACGGCAATCATGTATTGATCCATCCTCTTCTGGAACTTACCAGGCATGGCCGGTGGTTTGACCAGAGGGAGAACGAATTTGTCGACGTCGCCCGGAGCGAGCGAACCGCCGGGTAACTGGGCAAATGCCCGTCTGGCGCTCGGCCACGGCGATAGTAACCAGGCACCGGCCGCAGCACCCAATTGTACGAACTTCCGTCTCGTAATCATGACAGACCTCCTCCTCGTTAAGGTTCAGGAGGGTAAGGACGTCTAACGCAGGAACAGAACGCTCCCCCGTTTTACATGAATGTCCTCTAGAATAAGTGAGCGCCCATGGCGCGATGTATAATCACGGCCTCGCTCGTCGAGACCCCCCTTTCAACCCAACCCAAGGAATTGCAAGGCGCAGACCAACTGTTGGAGCGTAACATCAGCGCTGAATCGCAAGGTATTTGGCATGCACTCGCGAGCAACGCGACGGTGCGGTGTGCGCATGGGTGGGATCGCTCACCCATGTGGGATTAAACACAGAGAACTCGGACCCCGTGCGGTTCCAAACTCCGCTGGTGGCTGGCCGCCAAACTTCACTTCGTGTGCGATCGCCCCTCGCTTTTCGGCGGAAAGCGTCCAGGCAGTTCGCTTTCATCGGGCCAGGGCGCCCAATCGACGCCGGCGGGGCGGGCTCCGACGCCCGCAGCGTAGATAACGGATTCCTCGACACCATCGAGGCCGAGGTCCCGCTCGATGCGCGTGTCGGCGAGCGCATCGGTGCAAAAAGGGGCGAGACCGAGCGCCGTTGCCGTCAAACAAAGTGTCTGACACAGGTGGCCGGCTTCGAGAAGGACGGTGCGGTAAGACCGGGCGTACGGGTATAGCCATCCCGTCCTGCCGAAAACCGCCGTCATCATGATGAGTGCCGCGGCGGACTGGAACCAGGGTTGCCCGGGGAGGTAGGCGCCGAGCGTTTTGCGCGTGGCCCCGCGCCTCATAATCACCAGCCCGTGGCGGTCCGGGTCGTAGTAGTAAAGACCCGCTTCGACACCCTCGACCCGCCGGGCGACGACGTAGGCCTCGATCGGATGCCGGGCTCCGCCCGACGGAGAGGTCTTGAGGGGCGCGCGGCCGAGCTCGCCGAGATCGACCCAGCGCTGGATTCCAAAGGTGAGCCCGAGCAAAGTGCTGAGGGCAGGTAGCGGCAGAGCGGAGCGGGAAAACCTGCGCCACGTCCTCCTTGCCACGAGAACGTCCGCGAATCTTCCCGACACACTCGGCTTCGCCAGGCTCAGCATCGGTGCCCCGGCGTACCTTTTGACTGGCGCCGGTGGCCGTCCTTGCGCGAGCTTTCGGCTCAGGATCGAATCGGCCTCGGCTTCGCCGCGATCGTAGGGAAGATCCTTGGTCGTGAAGTGGAAAAAGCCTGCCGCAGGATTCCAGCTCTCCCACGGATCCATCATGCGCTCGGCAGCATGAGGAGGTCGGTCGGATCGCTGCAAGAGAGTTCGTCTGGCCAGCCTTCGGATGGCTTCTCGCAGCGAGGAGCGGCTGAACTCTGGAATCGCCTCGAGGAGGGTCTCGGGCTCACGCCATTCGTCGAAGGCGTCGAGCAGCCTGGTGGCGAGGGGCGTCGCAGTGACTCTCGCGCCCGTGGCGTAGTTGTGGAAAACGAGCCCCTCGCAAGACCAGTAGCTTACGATGTGGGGCGAGCGCCGGTAGCGCAGCCTGGACTGAGACATCGGCGGGGTCGAGCGCCTCCCCGGCCTCGAGGGCCTCGCCTCGAGCCTTCTAAGCGTTCTCGATGCGACGTATCTTTTTGCAAAGCGGGGGGGCTTGCCCCCTGTACGCGTCGGCCACCGCGAGTCGAAGCGCCTCCACGGCATCGCGTACGGGCTCCGGATGTCGACGCGACACTTTCTCGGTCCCGTTGCTGGTTTTCTTTGGTCTCGACTCGTCGGTCATGGATTACACCTCCTCAAAAAACAAGCGGGAAGCCAACGTCTCTCACGAGAGCACGATATCGATGGTCGCTTCGCAGATCATCGAGCGCGGGATCGGTTGCCAGATCGGTCATCGAAGGGTCACGATCCTCGTAGGCAATCCGGAGCCAGGTCAAAGCCTCATCCGAATTGCCCAGGGCCACGTATACCAGGGCGATCTCATAAGGGAGAACGCCCTTGCTGGCCGGGTTGGTGACCAGGCTTCCGAGAACCCGCTCGGCATCATCTCTCAGACCGGCGCGCGCGTAAGCCCAGGCCAGAATCGCTTCGTAGCCTCCTCCCGCCCGCAGCAGTTCGGCGACTCCTCTATGGGGCTCGCCCCTTTGGACGTACGCTCGCCCAAGAAGGGCGCGTGCCGGAGCGAAATCCGGGTCTCTTTGGAGAAGACGGGTGAGAAATTCGATGGCCAGGTCGTAGTTACGCGCAAAGTAATGGGTCCTCGCTCTGTCCCTTTCCACGATCGGTGCGCCCGAAGTCGCTTGGCCGATCTCCGCGATCGCCTCGTCGTGGCGACCGAGGGCCGTGAGAAAATCGGCGCGCCACAAGTGAAGCAGCGAGTTACCGCTGGATCCTGCTGCGGCGTCGAAGTCTTGCTTCGCTCCATGCCAATCGTACTGCAACACGTATCGGGCAAACCCTCGCGTCACCTGCGCCGAGGCTTGTATTGGCGGCGGAGCCGGTCCTCCGATGAGGCGCGTGGTCACGTCGATCACGATCTGTGCGACACCGGGCGAATCGCCGAAGTGGGATCGGAGAAGAACCAGCGCCTCAGCGTAACGAAGGTGCTCCTCGGGCGGCGCGTTGGACGGCGGCGGCTGAGCGAGCCGAGTCAGCGCGGCTCTTTCTCTCGTCGTTACCTCGTGGCTCATCATCGTCCTCCTCTCCTCGACGAACCGGACCCCTACTCCGGAAACCTGAGCTCCTGGAGAAGCCCCGCATATCTAGGATCTTCCCGAAGGCCATCCAACGTCGGATCGGTTTTGAGATTGGTAATGGTTGCGTCCCGTGCCTCGATGGCGCGGCGGAGCCAGGCAATGGCTTCGTCGCGCTCGCCGAGTGCCACGTAGACAGCGGCCACTTCATACGGTAGAACGGGCGAGAGAGTCGGCCGAGCCAGGATCTCGCTCAGCAGCTGTTGGGCCTCTTCACGACGTCCGGTGAGGGCCTGCGCTTGCGCGAGCATGGCGAGATAGGGCTCTCCCGCGGCTCGCAGCTCCTCGATTCCTTCGTCGGAACGTCCCACGGCCACGTAGGCACGCCCCAGAAGAGTGCGCGCCGGAGTGAAATCCGGATCCTGCGCGAGCGTCATCCCCAGCTGTCGGATCGCGTCTTCGTAGCGTCTCGCGTAGAAGTAGGCCCAGGCGACGTCGCGGCTCATGATGGGCGTGAGCGGAGACCTCTCCTCGGCCAGCCGGGCGTGATCGATGGCCTCCTCGTGGCGGCCAACGGCGGTGAGATAGTCCGCGTACCAATGATGCGCTTCGGCGGAGCTCGGTGCGAGCTCGAGGGCCCGACGAAAATCCCGCTCGGCTTCGTCCCACTCGAGGGCGAACGCGTAGCGTGCAAAGGCTCTCGACGTCCACGCTTCGGCGAGGTCGGGGTCGAGATCGAGAGCCGTTGAGGTCGCGTCGAGCGCATGCCGATAAGCTTCGTTGCTCGGCACGGAACCAAAGTACGTGCATCGCAGTACGTCCGCCTGAGCGAGGCCCACGTAGGCTTCGGCGAAGCTGGGGTCGGCATCGATCGCCGAGCGAAAGAAACGAGCCGCTTCCGTCAACGACTCCTCGGTCCGAAATCCAGAAGCCTCTCGACCTCTCAAGTAAAGCTCCATGGCTTCCGGTGCCACTTGACGCGACATGGCCAGCAGGCGTTGTTCTCGACGCTCGAGCCCGATACGAATCTGGGCGGCGATGTGCCTCGCCAGCTCACTCTGAAGCTCGAAGAAGTCACCCAATCCGCGCTCGAAGCTGCGAGACCAGAGCACGGCGCCGGTGCGCGCGTCGAACATCTGGGCGTGGACCTGAAGCCGCCGGGCTGACGGGTTCGAAGGAGGCGAGAACTGGACCGCTCCTTCCACGACGGCATCCGCGCCGGTGGCTTTCGCGATGTCACTGAGCTTCATCGAGCCCTGCGGCAGGCCTTTCATGAAGCTCCAGGGAACGACCTTGAGAGCGCCGAGCTGGCCGAGACGCGCGGTGAGCTCGATGGGAACGGCGTTCGCAAGGTAGCTTTCGTCCTCGTCCCCGGAGATACTCTCGAAGGGGAGCACAGCGATTCGCTCCACTCGCGCCATGGGAGCATTCCTCGGGTCTTCTGCCCGTCCCGCCAGGTCGGTGAGCTTCGTTCCCGTGAGGTAGGCTGCGGCGAGGGCGATCACAGCGACCGCTGCGGCCGCCAGGCGGAAGCGTTCCCCGAGTCGCCCCCATCGCAGCCAGGGACGTAGAGCTCTCTTCTTTTGCAGTCGCGCCAGCTCGTCCCTCAGCTGGACGGCGCTCGCATAGCGTTTCCCCGGATCCTTGGCCAAGCATCTCTCCACGGCCCGTGAGAAGTCCGGGGGAAGATGAGCCCGGCTCTCGCAAAGAGGGATCGGCTCTTTCAACTGCACCGCCTCGATCACTTCTCGATCATTGCGGCCCTGGAAAGGGAGCTCGCCCGTTGAGGCCTCGTAGAGCGCGACGCCGAGCGAGAACAGATCGCTTCGAGCGTCCACGGCTTCTCCACGTGCCTGTTCGGGAGACATGTAGCTCGGCGTGCCGAACAGAAGCCCCGTGTCGGTCCATTCGCGGCGAGGAACGGAAGTTGCCTGCATCAACGGCTTCACTGGCGTCAACTCGATCGGCGGTGATGATTCTTCGGACGCTGGCAAGACTCGAGACGTCATCGAAGCTTTGGCTAGCCCGAAGTCGAGGATCTTGGCGCGGCCCTCGGGCGTCAGCATGATGTTGGCAGATTTCACGTCCCGGTGAACGACGCCGAGCTCGTGTGCCGCAGCGAGACCTTCACAGACTTGGCAACCGATGGACAAGACCCTGTCGACGGGAAGGGGACCTTCTAGCAACGACTCCTTGAGCGTGACCCCGGGAACGAGCTCCATGGCGATGAATGGGGTCCCGGACTCTTCGTCGACCTCGTAAATCGCCGCGACGTTCGGATGCGTCAGCGACGCGGCGAGCCTCGCTTCTCGAAAGAAGAGGCTCCGCGCGCCCTCGTTCGCGAAGAGCCGGCGGGAGAGAACTTTCAGTGCGACCTGACGCCCAAGCCTGAGGTCCTGGGCGCGGAAAACCACTCCCATTCCGCCAACGCCCAAGACTTCGCTGATCTCGAAATGACCGAGTCTCGATGGTCTCTGGCTCGACCCGCCGCTTTCCATGAAGCCACCCTCCGGCTCGTGGCTCGGGGGGGGGCACCCGGTTCATCTTGATGCAGCCCAGGTGAGAGATTAGCGAGCGTAGGCGCGGCCGACTCGGTTGCGGCGCCCCTCACCCGGAATATAGCGCGAAAAGTCTTCGCGTTGAAGGACAAAGGAGTGGACGACACGACCGATGGCGCCCTTTTTCCTTACTGTGTGTTCGCTAGACGGGAAGGGCGATATATTATCCTATGTAGGACGCTATGGAGGACAAGGAGTATGAAAGGCAAAATCTCGGCAACGGTCGAGGCGCCGCTCCTGGACTTTCTTGATTCGCTTCCGGGAAGAACGAGGTCCGAGAAGCTCGAACGCGTCCTCACGCGGTTCAAACGGATGTTTGACGACAAGCGCCTTCGGGAACAACTCGAGGGATACCGAGAGGACGATGACGAGCGGCGGGAGCAGGATTCATGGGAGCGAACGTTCGACGAGGCGATGTGGAGCGAATAAGCCGAGGAGATATTTGGCTCGTGGAGCCGATCGGGTTCCCCAAGCCGCGCCCTGCTTTGGTGCTCAGTATCAACGCGATCAACGACCTTCGTCCCGACGTGCTGCTCGTGCCGCTCACGACGAAAGAGGCACCGCTCCGCGTAAGACTCTCCGGGGAACCTGCCAGGACCGGGCTCAAGGAGATGACCTTCGCCAAATGCGAGTCCGTCGGCCCAGTCCACAAGTCGCGACTGAAGAGGAAGATTGGCCACCTGTCATCCGGCGATCTCGCCGACGTCGGGCTGGGTGTGAAAAGAGTCCTCGGTTTGTAAGGCAAATACGTCTGCCTCGAGCTGACGTTTGGAGCCGACGGTGTCGTCGGCCGAGAGTCACTCCGTGGGTCCGGACGAACCCTCACCTCTCAGGTGCCGATCCAGAAAAGCCACGTAGCGCTCCGAGGCGGTGATGCGATTGGCCCGGTTTCGAAAGCCGTGTCCTTCATCGGGAAAGACGATGTACTCGACCGGCACCCCGTTCGCCTCGGCCTCGGCCACGAGCTCGTCGCTTTCCACCTGCAGCACTCGCGGGTCGTTCGCGCCCTGCACCACGAGGAGAGGCTTCACGATGTTGGAGGCATGGAACAGAGGTGAGATGGCGCGAAGACGTTCCTCGTCCGTCGCGGGGTCGCCCAGCTCCGCATACAGGGCATCTCGCTGAGCGGTCCACCATGGGGGAATGCTCTCGAGCGTCCGCACCCAGTTGGTGACACCAAAGATGTCGATGCCGACGTCGAACGTCTCCGGCTCGAACGCGAGGGCCGCCGCCACCATGTATCCGCCATAGCTTCCCCCGATGATCCCAATGTGCGATCCATCCACCCAATCGAGAGACTCCAGATAGCGGCGTGCCAAGACGCAGTCCTTCAGATCGACGTCACCGTGCTTCTCGTCGTCCAGGTGATGGAACGTCTTTCCGTAGCCCGACGAGCCTCGGTTGTTCACCGCGAGAATGGCGTATCCGTGATTAGCGAGGTGCTGGATCGCAGCGTTGTAGCCCTTGCGGCTCTGCCCGCCGGGGCCTCCGTGAACCCACACGAGGGCGGGAGCTCGGTTCGCGCTCGAGGCTTGGTGGGGCCGGTACAAGACCGCGGGAATCTCCAGGCCGTCGTAGCTTTCGTAGCGGATGACGCCGCCGTCGACGAGGTGCTCCCGATGAACCGACGGATTCAAGGCCTCGGTGAGCTTGCGGTGCTCCCCCGTGACCAGATCGAGCACGTGCACGTTGCTCGGTGACGTGTCGCTGTTCACGTAGAATGCGATTCGCTGCTCGCTGCGGGAGATGACGACCCCGGTGATGTCCCCTTCCGGAAGCTCCGGAAGCTCGATTGGTGCTGATGTGCTCGTATCCACGATCTGGAGAACCGTCCGCGCGTCTTCGTTGGTCGCGGAGACCCGATACTTGGCCGTCTCAGATAGCGCGACGTAGATGACGTCCCAGTCCGCCTTGCGCACGAGCCGGTGCGAGCCCGTTTCGATGTCGTAAGCCCAGGCCTGGCTAAACTCGCCGTGGCCGTTCGTCAGGTAGTAGAGCTCCCGGTGATCGGGCGTGAAGCCCATCGGCGCGTGCTCGACGTCACCTTCATGCCCGGTGATGAGACGGGGCTCGTCGTCCCCCTGAAGATCGAGAAGATAGATATCGTTGTCGGCGTTGGTGATCGACTTCAGTAAACTGACGAAGCGGCCGTTCCGGCTGATGCTTCCCGGAGACCAGCCGGAGTCGTTCTGAAAAATCAGTTCTCGCTGGTAGCCCTGTGCCTCGAAGCGATAGACGTCGAAGTGCTTGGGGTCGCGCTCGTTGGTGAGGACCCAAAAAGAGTCGCCGTTCTCACTCCAGCCGAAGAACATCGCCTTCAGATTCTCCCCCGGGGTGAGGTCCAAAGTAGAGCCGTCCGTTTCCCGGACGAAGAGGTGGTTGAGCTCGTTGCCTCCCTGGTCGGCGGTGAACAGCAGCCGGTCGTCTCCAGGAAAGTAGCTCACCGCGAACTGCGCGTTGTCGCCGGAAGCGGTCAGGACCTCGGGCGCTCCCGTGCCGGAAACGGGGAGAGCCCGCACGTTGAATACGCCGCTTTCGTCCGAGGTCACCAGAATACGGCTTTCGTCGGCCGAGAACGAGAGCGGGCCTCCGAAGGTGATCGTGTCGAAAAACGTCGCCGCGTCGTACACGGGAATGACGACAGGTTCTTCCCGGCCGGCACAGCTCAACGCGAGCAGCGAGATCGCGAGCCCCATCCACTTCATGAGGACCTCCTTCGCGAACGTATCACACCCAAGCTGGGTCTTACTTGGCGCGCCGCGGGGCCCGCCGCCGGCCCGCGAGACGCCAAAACTGTTTCTCGCCGAGCACGGTGATCCGGTGTCCCTTTTCACGCAGCCGCTTGATCTCCATCAGCTTCAGGCCCGCATCCCGGCCCGCGGCCTGCAGCGGATTCGGCCGGCCGCGGACGATGACGCTCGTTCGCGCGGAGGGCATCCCGTGGACGATGGCTCCGGCCCGTCGCGCGGCCCGGATCGCCTCTTTCCGCGGCTTGCTCAAGATGCCGGTGAACGCCAGGTGCACGCCCTCGAGCGAGCGCAGCGCCCCCGGCTTGAGCGCCGCCGGTGGATTTCTCAAGGCCTCTATCATTTCGTCGGCGCTGTCGTACCGCTTCCGGCGCTCACCAATGCAGCGATAGATGATCTCTTTCAGGTGATCGCTGCACGGTAGATGTCGGACGTCGGGAGTGCGAACCCGCTTCTGGGCGTCACCCTTCACCAGCATCGCCAGAAGCTGCCCGACCTGGTAGACGTCGTCGCGCGCCTGCCATTTCGGCGCCTCACCGGCGAGAATGTCGCTCGGCGCGGTGAGCACATTGAGGGTACGCGCGGTGATTCCCCGGTGATCGCTCTGCTGGCGAACGATGCCGAAGTCCCCGAGCTTCAACCGACGCCCCTCGCAAACGAAAACGTTGAGGGGCGTGAGATCGCGATGAAGCAGCTGGCCCCGGTGGAGCTTCGTCAGAACCTCGAGAACACCCGCAATCTCGCGGCGAGCCATCGTTTCCGGCCACCCTTTGCCCGTGCGGCGCAAGAACGTGCTGAGGTCACCGTAGGGCGCGTATTCGAGTGCGAGGCAGTAGAGCACATCGCTCGTCCGGCTCTCAGGGACGACGAGCGGGAAGACGTCGAAAACGCGAATCGCCCGCGGATGCGTGTCTAGAAGCTGCCCGAAGTAGCCCTCGCGAAGCCAGCCGTCAATGCGAGCGCTGATCTTGATGCAGACCGCCTCGGGAACAGTGGAAGAGATTCCCAGCCGCCGGGAGAGATAAACCTGGCCGAAACCTCCTTCGCCCAGCAGACGTTCGATTCGGTAGCGCAGCTCGGTTTCCGGGCTATGGATTATCTGCCTGGGTCTCAAGTAGGGCACGAAACGCTGCACCCGAAACTCGGGAGGCTTCGTGCGGGTGACGGCCGTGGACGGACGCTTCCTCGTGCGGATGCGATCCGAGTTCGGGGACATGCGGTGGGACAGCATAGCCGAAGGACGGTTGTGGGATCCAACCTCCGGCCCGCCTTCGCCCTTCGGGCTACGGCGAGACAGCCTTCGCTCGGGAAGTTGGTTTACCTAGCCGTAGCTCGGCGCTTCCCAGTACGTCGTCGAGCGAAGGTTGGTGGAGCTGACGGGGATCGAACCCGTGACCTCCTGAATGCCATTCAGGCGCGCTCCCAGCTGCGCCACAGCCCCACGCGTGCGCGGAGACTTGATCCTAGCGAAGCGGTAACTCGCGGTCAAGACTGATGAGTGGGCGAGGGATTACGATTGGGGGGTTGAAGCACGAAGCGGATTTTGATGAAGTTGGCTGGCCCTAGAGGGCCGTAGCTTGTGGTCCCAGTCTCATTCAGTAAGTATCGGCGTGACCCTCAACCCACTCTGAACGCATAATAGGCACGTCGTTTGTCTCCGCGCAAATTGCTGGCGCCATTGTGTGAAGAGGGCACCCGAGCCGGAGCTCTATGTTGACAGCTCCACCCGGAGGCCGCCGTCACCGCGACCGTCGAGGAATTTCTCGAGCTTCACCCGCTCTTCGTCCTTCACCTCGGCGAACTTCAATGCGGCCCGATACTTGACCGAGGGAAGTCCGGCTCCGGCCTTGTCGAAGCCGTGAACATAGCTTCGAACCACCTCACCGGAGAGGTCGAGGGTCTCTTTGTCGAGATAGAGCTTCAACACGCAGCGCGCGCTCGATGGCAGCGCGGAGGATACCTCGAGGAGAGCCCCCGAGAGAGAGATGTCGACGATCGCGGCTTCCCTGGTCTCGACGGCGCCTTTGGCTCGGCTCATGGGAATCCGCGGGTTGCTGCGGCGCTCGTTGCCCTGCCAGTCCTTGGACATGAGAAGAAGCTCCCTCGCTCGATTGAAACGGATTTACGTCGCCCATGATAGCGGCCCGGGCGAGATTCCGGCAAATGGCGAAGTGGGCTAGTGCACCGTCTTCATCTTCTTGTTGACGTAGTCCATCAAGACGTACTGGCCGAGCGACGCGGGGGTGGTGAAGTAGGCCTTACCTTTGACGATTTCGGTAACCTTCTTGACGAAGCCGACGAGTGAGTAGTCGCGAGCGAGCATGAACGTGTTGATCAGGATTCCCTTGCGGCGGCACTCGACGACTTGCTTGAAGGTCTGATCCAGAATGAGTGGATCCAGGCCGAACGGGTTCTTGTAAATGCGGCCATCCTCGAGCGTCAGCGCCGAGGGCTTTCCGTCGGTAATCATGATGATCTGCCGCATATCCGACCGGTCGCGAAGCAAAATCTCCTGGGCCAACCGAAGCCCCTCGGCCGTGTTGGTGTGGAACGGCCCCACCCGCACCGACGCGAGACGGGTCATGGGGACTTCCTCGGCACTATCGTGAAACAGGACCAGATGCAGGTTGTCACCGGGAAACTGCGTTCGGATGAGGTGTGCGAGCGCCAGCGTCACTCGTTTTGCCGGAGTGAACCGATCCTCGCCGTAGAGGATCATACTGTGACTGCAATCGAGCATCAGGACCGTCGCGCACGAGCTCCGGTATTCGGATTGATGCACGTGAAGATCCTGATAGCCGAGATCCACCGGAACTCCGAGTCCGTTGCGGCTGACGGCGGAAAGCAAAGTCGCGCCCACGTCCAGGTTGAGCGTGTCGCCGAACTCGTAGGGCTTCGAGCTACCCACGACCTCGACGCCGGTCGCGAGCTCTTTCGTCTCGTGCTGGCCGAAGCTCGCTTTTCCCAGCCCACCCAGGAGTCCTCTCAACGACTTGAATCCCAGGAAGTCGATCGATTTGTCGGTCAGCTCGAAACGGGGGCCCGACCGTGGCGGAGACACGTCACCGAGCTCGTTCGCATCGGGGTCACCGGCAGCGGTCAAGTCCGGGTTCGGCTCGCTCACGCGGATGTATCCCTCGTCCTGCATCCGCTGGATCAGACGATCCAGAAATTCCCGGAGCTCGGAGTCCTCGAAATTCTCGGCATCTCCCATGAGACGGTCGATGTCCTGTCGCGTGAGCCTTCCCTCGCGAAGCAGCGCCCGAAGCACGGCCTCGCGAAGCGCCTGCATCGTGTGATCGGACAGCTCGGTGAATCCGAAAGGATCGGCAAAGCCGCTCTGGAGCAAATAGTCCGAGAGCTCGTCGATCAAATCGGACATCGACAGATCGTCGAACGGATCGGGAGTGTATCGGCTGTACTTCGTTCTGCTCATGGCTAGTTCAGATGCGTCTTCTGGCTGTCGATCGCGTCCTCGTAGCCAATCTCGGTACGACGCTCTTCGCTTCCATGATAACCACGCTCCTCGCTGCGGGAGACCCGCTTCAGACCCACCAGCCCTTCGAGAAGAAACTCGGCGGCGGCAAGACGCTGGCCGGCGGACGTCTTTTCGTCGGCGTTCACGATGGACGTACGCTCGAGCAGCCCCGGAATCTGGCGAAGCGAACGCAGCGCGTCGCTCGCGGAGCCGGAGTCGGGAAGGCGAAGGTAGCCTCCTCGGTCGAACCACTCGACCACCGGAGTAAAATCCGCCCCGCTCGCGTATTTCTGGAAGATTCTGCCCACCGCACGACGGATCAGATCCCGCGCTATGGCTTCGGGGCCCTTGAGCTCACCCTCGTACTCGAGCTCGAGCTTGCCGGTAATGGCGGGAAGCGACGCATAGATGTCAGACACTCTCGGCACGGCGGCATCGTCACCATCGAGAAACGCACGCCGTTCTGCGTTCGAGACGACGCTTTCCAGAAGAGTGATGGGCAGCCTCTGGCTCACTCCCGAACGTTTGTCCACGCGCCGATCGCTGCGGGCCTGAATGGCGACCTCTTCCACGATCTCCCGCAGGTAATAGGGAATCACGACGGGAGTGCCCTGTTTCGTTCGATCCGTCCAGGCCTCGCTGCGCGTAATCGCGACTCCCTGCTCGAGCGTCGCCGGGTAATGGGTGCGGATCTCCGCTCCAATGCGATCCTTCAGCGGCGTAATGGTGCGGCCGCGCGCGGTGTAGTCCTCGGGATTGGCGGTGAACACCATGAGCAGATCGAGCGGCAGGCGTACCGGATAGCCTTTGATCTGGACGTCTCCCTCCTGGAGGATGTTGAACAGACCCACTTGAATCTTCGCAGCCAGGTCGGGAAGCTCGTTGATGGCGAAGATCCCACGGTGGGCCCGCGGGACCAGACCGTAATGGATGGTGAGCTCATCCGACAGATGCAGGCCGCTCTTCGCCGCGCGAATCGGGTCGAGATCGCCTATCATGTCGGCGATGGTAACGTCCGGCGTCGCGAGCTTCTCTACATAGCGGGCTTCTCGAGGCAACCATCGAATCGGAGTCTCGTCCCCGCGCTCGCTCACGAGTCTCCGGCAGGCGAGGCAGATCGGCCGGTAGGGGTCGTCGTGAATCTCGCAGCCTTCGATCACGGGAATCTTCTCGTCGAGAAAGCCTGCGAGGCCGCGAATGATCCGCGTCTTCGCCTGTCCGCGGAGCCCGAGCAGAATGAAATGGTGTCGCGAGAGGAGCGCGTTCACGATCTGCGGGATCACCGATTCCTCGTAGCCGACGATGCCGGGAAAGAGCTCCTCTCCGGCACCCATCCTTCGGATCAGATTCTCGCGAATCTCGTCTCGCACCCTGCGATCGCGATTTTCGCCGTAGCTCGATTTGGAGAGCTCGCCCAAGGTTCTCATTTCTTGCATAGGCCCCAATTATAGACACGCTCGCTCGCCGCGGCACGCTACGATAAGCTTGGGCCGTCGAGAGAAATCATGATGGGCGCGCTCGCTCGGCTGATCCTCCGGGGAGTTCTTTTCCTGCTCCTCGCGGCCGCCGCGCTCTCGGTCTACCACCTCTACCGCTCGGGGCATTTGCCGCTCGTCGAGCGTGCCATAGAGGACGCCACAGTGATGGGCTCGGTCAAGGCCGCTATCGCCCTTCACCAGGACTTGTCCCGGCGAGAGCTTCATGTTTCGGCTGACGAGGGTACGGTGAGGCTGAGCGGTCGCGTCCGAAGCCTCGAGGAGAAGGAGGCCGCATCGGAGCTCGCGGGCCACGTCGCCGGCGTCGCGAAGGTCGAGAACGAGCTCACCGTCGATCCCGCCGAGCGATCCGAGCCTTCCGGGAGAGAAGAAAAAAGCCTCGGCAAGCGGCTCGACGACTTCGCTCTGCTCGCCAAGATCCGGGCGGCGCTCCACCTCGACCGGGAGCTGCGCAAGCTCGACCTCGATGTTTCCGTCTCGGCAGGCACGGTGAGCTTGAGCGGATCCGTTCCCAGCGAGGAGCTTCGCCAAAGAATCCTGGTTCGCGTCGAGAGTGTCGAGGGCGTGCGGAACGTCGACGACCGCCTCGAGATCTCCACCGAGGGCAGCTAGTTAATCCAGGGCCGCCAGGAGCTCGCGGGGGTCGAATGGCTTCTCGAAATAGGCCACGTGCTCGAGCTCGAAGGCTTGTTTGCGGATCGCGCTGCAGCCGTAGCCCGTGATCAGGATCGATCGCATTCCCGGGCGGAGGTGGCGAACCGATTCCAGAAGGTCCAACCCGGTGCCATCCGGCAGGTCCAGGTCAGTGATGAGCGCGTGGAAGAGCTCCGCTTCGACGAGATCGCGAGCGCGACCATATTCCGCGACGGCGACGACGTCGAAACCCGCGCGCTCCAGAATTCTCGTCAGGCTGGTCCTCACGACCGTGTCGTCTTCGACGACGAGGATCCGTTTCGCGGTGGTGTCCGTATCCCTGTCCACGTTTTCTGAGTCTCTATCCCTGATCGCAAGCAAAGGGCGTTCCAAGAAGGCGGTTCTCTATAAGACCCTGAAAAACAACGAAGACGTCGCCCACACGCTGGGAAGAGCCGCGGCACGGTGTAACAGATTCGAACGCGAGTGACTTTTTTTGTCGCTTCCCTCTCGGGCAGAGGACGCGCTCCGGGCCCAAGGCCCGGGGTCAGGGACGGCTGCTGCGCTCGACGTCCACGGCAAGGATGAGCCCCTTGTCGATGAGAACGAGAGCTCGCCTCTCGTCTCCGTCGGCAAGGGCCTGGCGCGCCTGGGATACGAAAGAGCGGGCCGCGATGAGCTGGTCCTTCTGGGGCGATGACAGCGCTCGTTCCCCGATGGCACTCAGGAGGGATCCCGCCCGCTGCAGCTTCGACACGAGCTCGGGGCTGGTCTCACCGGTGCCCGTGAGCTGTGTCGAAGGAGGCGGCTTTTCGGGCTCCGCGGATTCAGGCTCTGGAGGAGTGGGCTTCGGGGCATGACGGGGCGGCTCCTCGGGAGGGGGCACGGGCTCCACGGCCTCGACGACCGTCTCGGTCTCGTCGGCGTCGGGCTGCGGCTCGCTCTCGGGCTCCGCCACCTCCGGGGTATCCGGCTCGTCGCGCTCGGGCGGTACTACGGAAGCCGAGGCCGGAGGCCTGGGGAAATTCGCCTTGACGTCCTTCGCGCAGGCCGATAGCAGGCCCAGGACACCCGACATCAGACCGAGTGTGACAATACGACTCGTCGTTCCAGCGCGCATATCCGGACCGTGGTCCGCACTCACGTCGACAGCTCGGGGAGCCGTACGATGAACTGGGACCCCTTGCCCTTAGTAGATTCTACCGTGATTTCGCCCCCATGTAATTGGACAATGCGGTAGACCATGGAGAGCCCGATCCCGCTCCCCTTGGACTTCGTCGTGACGTAGAGATCGAAGATGCGGTCGATCAAATCAGGCTCGATACCGACTCCGTTGTCCGATACGCAGATCTCCACGCCCTCTTCCGCCGGCCTGACGACGAGACTGAGTTTGCCCCCTCGAGGCATCGCTTCGCAGGCGTTGCGCACGAGGTTGAGAAGAGCCTGCTGCAGGAGCTCCCGGTCGCCGTAGACCGGGGGAAGCCCCTCGGGCACGTCGGTCACAATCTCGATCTTGCCGGCTTGGGCCTCGGCCGAAACGAGTCGCGCGACCTCCTCCACCAGCTCTCCCATCTCGACAGAGGTCAGCCGGAGATCCTCGGGTCTCGTGAACCGGAGAAATCCTTGGATTACCCGATCGAGCCGGCGGATCTCCTGCTCGAGCGTATCGAGGGACGCCTGGGTCTCGGGTGAGGCTCGAGCGAACTTTTCTCTGAGCAAGGCGACGTGTATCACCATCGCGTTCAGCGGATTCTTGATCTCGTGGGCGATGCCCGACGTCAAACGGCCGAGGGCCGCGAGCTTTTGCGAATAGGAGAGCTGCGAGCCGAGCCGAGCGAGCCTCTCGATGTCTCTCGCGCTCACCATCACGCCCGAGATCCCGCTCGCATCGCGGAGCACCTGGGCCTGAAGGGAGTAGATGACTGGCCGTCCTCCGTTCTCGATCTTCGCGTTGAAAGGCCCAACGGGCTCGCTGGCGTGCATGGCCTTGGACGCGATGTCCACCACGGGGTGGTCGGCGGGCAGGATCTCTTCGAGTGGCCTGCCCTGGAGCTCGTCGCGAGGCCGACCGAGGAGCTTTTCCGCTGGCGCATTCAGGGAGAGGACCCGACCTTCGGCGCTCACCACCAAGACGGCGTCCGTCAGCCCGCCGAGCATCGCGGGAAGCCAGCTCGATTCCGGGTCGCGGGAGCTCCTCTCGGCAAGCCTCTGGCTCATGGTGGAGAAGAATTCGGCGATCCGACTCACGTCGGCCTCGTCTCTGAGGTCGAGCGGCGGCTTGCCCTCCCCGGGGTCGAAGCGTCCGAGCTCGCGCCGGAGCCTCTCGATGGGAGCGAGGAGCCGGTTCGCCAGATAGAACGAAGCAACGAACGCCACGAGAACGGCGCTCGTGGCCAGGAGGACGTTTCTCGCCAGAGCGCCGGAGATGGCCTCGGTGAGGAGCAGTGTGGAGATCGCGACCCGTACCGCGCCGAACCGCACCCCGTCGACATCGAAAGGAATCGCCACCTCGAGGACCCGGTGGCCCCGACTCAGATGCCAGAGCTGCGACAGAGGATCTTCTTCGGCGAGGCTCGCGAGCGATGGCGTCGCCGCGACCGGCCGGCCCTTTCGGGACGGGTCGCTGTGTACCAAGGCGACCTCTTTCTCGTTGGTGATCGCGACGTACATGACCGTCGAGGAGTAGCCGACGACGCCCTGCGCGTAGTTCTCGAGTGAAGCATCCGAGGTGAGCGCGTTCTCGATCTCGTCGCGCGGATGCTTGCGAATGACCCGGGACGCCTGGTGGTAGAGCGTCTCGGCGAGGAGCTCGGCGCTCGACCGGGTTTCGGTGACCGAAACTCGCGCGAGCACCACGAGGTTCGCGAGACTCGTCGCCCCGGCGACGACCGCGGCAACGAGCGTCAAAGTGACGATCTGTTTTCCACGGAACCCCACTTACTCGCTCTTCAAGGTGACTCGCGGTACTTCTTGAGCTTGTTGTGCAGGGTCTTGAGACTGATTCCCAAAAGGTCGGCCGCGCGCGTCTTGTTGTGACCGGTCGCTTCGAGCGTCCGGAGAATCAAGTTACGCTCCGCCTGTTCGACTGTGGTGCCGACCGGTAGCTCCACTCCGGATGACGACCGTACCCTCGCACCCGGATCGGCAATGAAGGGAGGAAGGTCAGAGAGGCCGATGACAGAACCTTTCGCCACGATGACCGACCGCTCCACGACGTTGCGCAGCTCGCGGACGTTTCCGGGCCAGGGATAGGCTTGGAGCGCGGCCATCGCTTCGCCGTCGAAACCCTCGATGCGCTTCTTGTCGCGCTGGCTCACCTCCCGAACGAAGGAAGCGACGAGTGCCGGAAGATCCTCCTGGCGCTCGCGAAGCGGCGGAAGCTCGAGGGTGAACACGTTGAGCCGATAGTAGAGGTCCTCGCGAAGCTTGCCTTCCTCGAGGGCGCGCTCCGGCCCACGGTTGGTGGCAGCGAGCACACGCACGTCCGCTTGAATCTCCTCCGCGCCCCCGAGCCGGCGGAACCTTCTGTCCTCGAGCACTCGGAGCAGCTTGGCTTGCGTGGCGGGCGACATCTCGATCACTTCGTCGAGAAACAGCGTTCCTCCGTCGGCGGCTTCGAACAAGCCCTGACGGCGCGCTTCCGCGCCGGTGAACGCGCCCCGTTCGTGCCCAAAGATCTCACTCTCGAGCAGGGTCTCGGGAATTGCGGCGCAGTTGACCGCTACGAACTCCGAGTCCCGCCGCGTCGAAAGTGCGTGCAGGGTGCGTGCCACGAGCTCCTTTCCGGTGCCCGACTCTCCCACGATGAGAACCGACGCCGCGGATGGCGCGACCTGGCCCATGAGCTCGTACAGCTCCCTCATCGGACGGCTCGTCCCGACGATTTCCCCGAAGGACCCGCTCTCGCCAAGCTCCATTCGATAACGTTCGACCTCGTCGAAGGCCTTCGTTCGCTCGACGGCCCGATCGAGCAACTGGCGAAGCTGGCGGGTATCGACCGGCTTGGTCAGGTAGTCGAAGGCACCGTTCTTCATCGCCTCGACCGCGGTCGATATGCTGCCCTTGGCGGTCAACATGACGACGGCGAGATGGTCGAGCTCCGGCGATAGGTTCTTCAGGAGCTCCAGTCCGTCCATGCGGGGCATCACCAGGTCCGCGATCACGACCTGGGGCCGGAAGCGTTCCGCTTTCTCGATCCCTTCGATCCCGTCGGCGGCCACGTCGGTATCGAAACCCCAGCTCTTCACGAGCTCGGACAGCCCTTGGCGGGAGCCAGCTTCGTCGTCGACGATGAGAACTCGGTTCACACTTCGAGCATACAGTTTAGCTCGTACTCATCCCTTGCGCCGGAGCCGGATCTTGAGAACGAGCTCGATGTCCTGCTCCTCGACGTCCCTGTCGACGTGCAGGGTGACGGGCACCTCGATACGCTCGGGAACCGGAGTGGGATCCTCGTAGGTGGGAGTGCTGACGAGCTTCTCCGTCGGGATGGAGACTCTCGTCTTGATGAGCTCGCTGAGGTGAGTGCCGGGCACACCGGACTCCTCGACGAGCTTGGGGGGTTCGCCCTCGAGATCGATCACGATCTCGTTCTCCGATTCGCTTTCGACCGGAAGAGGCTCACCCGGCGTCATCTCCTCGGCGGGCGAGACTTCGAGAAACATGCCCGCTTCGCTCTCGGAGAGCGCCTCGTCGAGCAAACCCGCGAATCCTTCCCCATCGTCGGGCCGTGCCGGCGCCGGGGCCGGAGGGAACGTTCGTTTCACATCGCTGTCGTCTAACCGCAGCGCTTCGTCCAGGATGCCATCGATGTTGAACCCATCGTGGGAATCCGCCGACTCGTTCTCCGACGTCACGCTCTCATCCTCCGCCTCGGAGCTCCAGATGCTCGCCGGGGCACGGAGGTCGTCGAAACGGTCTCCGCCCGTCCCGCCGCCGAGTCCAGACACGCTCCCGGTCGTCTCTGAAAGCACGCGCTCGGCGGAGCTACTCCGGCTCGCGGCAGCTGCCACGAGGTCGCCGGGATCGAGTCGAGCCGGGTCGGTGGTGGCCAAATCGTTTCTCCCGGGGTCGGTCCGCGCCGGATCCGTCGTTGCCGGGTCGCGCCCCCCCCGACGCATCCCGCTCGACCGCTCGCCTCCGTAACGTTCGATCACGTTTTTGAGCACCAGGCCGCTAATCGCCTGGAGCGTATCTTCCACACCGATGCCGCTCGTTGCAACTGCCTCGTAGAAGGGCACGTTCATCGGGTTGAGCCTGTCGTTCATCTCCTCGATGGAGGTCGCTCCCTCGAGGTCCCGCTTGTTGAACTGCAGAACGAGAGGGATTTCCGCCAGTTTCAGGTCGTGGGCCTCGAGGTTCTCCCGGAGATTCTCGATGCTCTCCAGATTCGCCTCCATCATGTTCTTCTGGGAATCGGCGACGAATACGACGCCGTCCGAGCCCTTGAGCACCATCCGCCGGGTGGCGTTGTAGAACACCTGCCCGGGCACGGTATAGAGCTGCACGCGGGTCCTCACGCCTCGGACGACTCCTGCATCGACGGGGAGGAAGTCGAAGTACAAAGTGCGATCGGTCTCGGTGGCCAGAGTCAGCATGCGGCCCTTGTTCTTGATCGGGAGCTCCTCGTAAATGTACTGGAGGTTCGTCGTCTTGCCGGACAAACCCGGCCCGTAGTAGACGATCTTCGCGGTGAGCTCCTTGAGAGCGTAATTGAAGAGAACCAAGAGGCTACCTCTCGGTCGAGACACGACCGGATCTCTCAGTGTAGTCGCAATTTCCCACAAGTTCAACCCACTCTGTGCTTTGTCGGTCGTGACCCTTCGGGGTACACTCTTCGCCAATCTATGACGTCAATCTTGGCGCCGGCGGATCGGGGCCAGGCTCTTCAGAAGGTCATCGCCGAGCTCGAGGGCGAGCGCTCTCGGCCCCAAAGCATCACGGCCGTCCGGCATTTCCCCCCGTTGCCCGCGGATCTCGCGGATTTTCCACCCGAGCTCATGACCGCGATCGCCGATGCGCTGAAGAGGCGCGGAATCGATCGACTCTATGCTCATCAGAAAGAGTGTTTCGAGCGGGTCCGCGCGGGTGAAAACGTCGTAGTCGTGACGCCCACGGCATCGGGCAAGACGCTCTGCTACAACCTGCCCGTTCTGGACCGCGTTCTGCGCGAGCCCGACACGCGCGCCCTCTACCTGTTCCCCACGAAGGCTCTTTCGCAAGACCAGCTCGCGGAGCTCCACGGTCTCATTCAGGACATCGGCGCCGACATTCGCGTTTTCACCTACGATGGAGACACCCCGCAGGACGCTCGAAAGGCGATCCGCGCCCGGGGCCACCTGGTGGTGACCAACCCCGACATGCTGCACAGCGGCATCCTGCCCCACCACCCCAAGTGGGTGAAGCTCTTCGAGAACCTTCGTTACATCGTCATCGACGAGGTCCATGCCTACCGCGGGGTCTTCGGGAGCCATCTCGCCAACATCATTCGGCGGCTCAAACGCATCTGCCGCTTCTACGGCGCCGAGCCGCGCTTCATCTGCTCCTCGGCCACCATTGCCAATCCCAAGGAGCTGGCCGAAGCCCTCCTCGAAGAGCCGGTCGAGCTCATCGCGCGAAACGGCGCGCCGCGCGGGGAGAAGTACTTCGTCTTCTACAACCCCCCGGTGGTGAATCCCGAGCTCGGCATCCGGCGCTCGTACATCAACGAGACGCGACGTATCGCGACGTCGTTCTTGAAGCGCGGGCTTCAGACGATCGTTTTCGCCACCAGTCGCCTCGCCACCGAGGTTCTCGTGACCTACCTGAAAAACGAGCTCGAGCAATCGGCCGCCTCGAAGGACATCGTCCGCGGCTATCGCGGAGGGTATCTCCCCAAGAAGCGGCGCGAGATCGAGGCCGGCCTGCGCGAGGGCACGGTGCTGGGCGTGGTCTCGACCAACGCTCTCGAGCTCGGAATCGACATCGGCGCCCTCGACGTCGCCGTCATCGCCGGCTATCCGGGAACGATCGCCTCGACCTGGCAGCAGGCGGGACGGGCGGGACGGCGCACCGGAGCCTCGGTGGCCGTCTTCATCGCGAACTCGAACCCCTTGAACCAGTTCATCGTCAACCACCCGGATTACTTCTTCTCGGGCTCCCCCGAGCATGGCCTCATCAATCCCGACAACCTGTCCATTCTCGTCGACCACGTGAAGTGCGCCGCCTTCGAGCTTCCCTTCCGCGACGGCGAGCGTTTCGGGGGCGAAGATCTCGCCGAGATCCTCTCGTTTCTCGAGGAGCACGAGGTCCTGCACCACGCGGGCGATCGCTGGCACTGGACGAGCGAAGCCTATCCCGCCGACAGCGTGAGCCTGCGCTCGGTGAGCTCGGACAACTTCGTCGTATACGACGAGACCCGCGAGCCCAAGATCATCGCCGAAGTCGATTTCGTGAGCGCCCACTCGACGCTCCACCCGAAGGCGATCTACATCCTCGAAGGCCAGCAGTACATCGTCGAGCGTTTCGAGTACGACGAACGTCGCGCCTCGGTGCGGCAGTGGGAGACCGACTACTTCACCGACGCCATCACCTATACGAAAGTCAACATTCTCGATCGATTCGAAGAGTCCACGATCGCTTCGGGGCGAAGGAGCTACGGTGAGGTCCACGTCGTCTCGCAGGTGGTCGGGTTCAAGAAGATCAAGTTCTACACGCTCGAGAACGTGGGCTCGGGCGAGCTCGACATGCCGGAGATCGAGATGCACACCACGGCCTACTGGCTCACCATCCCCCGCGAGATCCTGTCCGAGCTTCCCGGCGGTTCGGAAGAGCGCCGCGACGGAGTCGTCGGCCTCGCCAACACCCTGAAGACGATCGCCATGCTGTTCCTGATGTGCGATCGGTCCGACGTAGGCGTCGCCATCGGGGACAACTCCCAGGGCACGGCGTCCGTGGAGCGCGGATTCCGGAGGCCGCTGCCGGCGGTGAAAGAGCCGGTCGGCCCCTCCTACGAGCCCAACGTCTTCCTCTACGACAACTACCCGGGCGGCATCGGCTTCTCCGAGCCGCTCTACCGGCTTCACCCGAAGCTCCTGTCCGAGGCGAGAATGCTCATCGAAAGCTGCCCCTGCCACGAGGGCTGTCCGTCCTGTGTCGGGCCGGTGGGCGAGGTAGGCGCCCGCGGCAAGGAGATGGCCCTCGCAATCCTCGAGCGGCTCGCCCCTCGATGAGCACGACGCGTCAGCGGCTTGAGAGACTCTTCCCCGAACGGACTCGACAGCCGAAACGCGACGATTCGCTCGGGGAGCTCGAGAGAGAGCTCCTCGGAAACCACGCCGATCCGGGGCATGAGCTTTCCCTCAAAGAGCGGCTCGAGAGGCTCGTGGCCGTCGCGGCGACCAGGCCCCGGGTCGAACGTCCGGCTTCCACGCGTCTCGTCGAGCGCGAGATCGTTGCTTTGGAACGGGCGATCGAGGGGAACGTCATCACGAACGATGCGGGCTCTTTCTATTGCGTCGACCGGCATCTCCCCCTCGATCACCATCATGGAAGGATGGAGCTCCGTCGGCTCGAAGACGTTTCCCCCTCGGCGTTCTCCGTGCTCGCTCGAGACAGCGATGAGCTCGCGATCGATCTCGAAAAGGCGTTGTTCGTCGATACCGAGACCACCGGACTCGCCGGCGGCTCGGGGACCTATGCCTTTCTCATCGGTCTCGGCTTCATCCAGGACGGCGCGTTCGTCGTACGCCAGCTCTTCATGCGGAGCTATGAAGACGAAGCCGCGATGCTGGCGTTCTTCGCCCGGATGCTGGCCGATTATGACGTCCTGGTGAGCTACAACGGCAAGAGCTTCGACGTCCCCTTGCTCGAATCGCGCTTCGTCCTGTCCAGACAATCCGTCGACTTCACCGAGATTCTTCATTTCGATCTCCTCCATCCGGCGAGAAGCCTCTGGAAGGCCCGGTTCGAAAGCTGCCGCCTGGCCGAGCTCGAGTCCCTGCTCCTCGGGCTCGAGCGGGAGAACGACGTCTCCGGCTACCTGATACCCGACATCTATTTCCGGTTCGTGAGGACCGGCGACGCTTCGCGGCTTCCCTACGTCTTTCGCCACAACCACGACGACATCCTGTCGCTCGCCGCGCTCACCGTGGCCGCCTGCGACATGCTCGACGAGGATTCCGTGCCCGATCACCCCCTCGACGACTTCAGCCTCGGCCGGCTCTTCGCACGTGCGGGCGACGCCGAGCGCTCGGAGCGCCACTACGTTCGCGCGGTGGAATCGGGGCTCGGCGGGCACGCCCGGCGGCGCTCGCTCCGCGGTCTCGCCGAGCTCCACAAACGTCGTGGCGAGTGGGACGAGGCGAGGCGCCTATGGCAGGAGCTCGCCGAGGAGGGCGGAGCGGACGGCCTCGTCGCCCTCAAGGAGCTCGCCATGGACGCCGAGCATCGGGCGCGCGATCTCGAATCGGCTCTCTGGCATTGCCGCCGCGCTCTCGAGAGCCTCGAATCGGGCCTCGAGCTGCCCCCCGGGGTAAGACAGCGTTGGCGCGACGAGCTCGGCCATCGCCGGCGGCGGCTCGAACGCCGATTACTCTAACGTTTAACTTGGCCAGGTTTAGCGGCCCGTCAGAGCCTTCAACCGGTCTTCCACCGCCTGGCCGTCTCGGTCGCGAGGGCAGATGATGAGAATCGTGTCGTCGCCGGCGATCGTGCCCATCACTTCCTGGAGCTTGGCCTCGTCGATGGCGCGAGCCACCCCTTGAGCGTTTCCGGGGGGCGTCTTCACCACGAGCAGGTTTCCGGCGCGCTCGATGCTCGCGACCAGGGCGAGAAGCGGAGAGAGCGGATCGTCGGTGCGCGAGGGGGCCACGTATCGGTAACCGCCCAGGTTGTCGGGAGCTTTGCCGACTCCGAGCGCTTTGAGCTCCCGGGAAAGAGTGGACTGCGTCATCTCCACTCCGGCCGCGGCGAGGGCAGTCAGCAGCTCGTACTGGTTGCGGATGACTTTCTCGCGAATGAGCGAACGGATGAGCTCCTGACGTTCCCGCCGGCTCGACCCCGGCATCAGCCCCCGCTAACGGGTGGAAGAAAAGCGATCTCGTCGTCGGGAGAGAGCTCGGTTTCACTCCTGACGAAGTCGTGGTTGACGGCGAACTGGACCGAGCTGCCGTAGGCTGCGAGCTTTTGGTTTCCCGCAACGAGCTTTTGCCACAATCCGTGCACCGTCGTCCCTCTCGGAAGCTCCACGTCGAGATGATCGGCGCCGGCAACCTCGCGAAGCCCGGCGAACAACCTTACCCGGACCCTCAAGGCACCTCCGCAACCTCGCTCGGCCCCTCGACCCAGACCTCGCCGTCCTCGAAGACTTCCTTCTTCCAGATCGGAACGATGCGCTTGAGCCGATCGATGGCGTACTGGCAAGCGGCGAAGGCATCGTCGCGATGGGGGGACGAGACCACGATGACGACGCTCGTCTCGCCAACGTTCAACCGGCCCACACGGTGCTGGATGCGTACGCTTTGGAGACCCCAGGTGGCGCGGATTTCGTCACCGATGCGCTCCATCATCTTCACGGCCATCTCGGGGTACGCCTCGTACTCGAGAAACAACACCTTCTTCCCCTGATTCGTGCCACGTACGATGCCGGAGAAGGCGACGATGGCGCCGTCGGACTGTCTGGCCACCTGCCGGGCCAGAGTTTTCACATCGAGAATGTCGTGGACGACCTCGAACACGGCTCTCATCTTAACTTAGCCTCGGAGAAGCGGACAACCATCACGGTATTTCTCTCAGAGAACATCCGACGAAATGATCCACGGGACCGTGGCCTCGGCCGATGGGGACCCCGCTCGCGAGAGCGGCCGTGAGATAGCCCTTCGCCACCTCGACGGCGGTCTCGAGGTCGCGGCCGCGAGCCAGTTGGGCGGCGATCGCCGCGGAGAACGTGCATCCCGTTCCGTGAGTGTTTGGCGACATCACCCGCCGAGCGCGGTAGGAGCGGAAACGTCCGTTGTGGTACAGCCAATCGACCGCCTCATCGCCCCGTCCGTGCCCCCCTTTGACGAGGGCGGCCTTCGCGCCCATCTCGACGAGGCGCTCGGCCGCACGCTTTCGGGAGTCTTGGTCCTCGCAGGCAAAGCCCACCATCGCCTCCGCCTCGGGAACGTTCGGGGTGACCACCAGAGCGTGGGGCAAGAGCCTCGCCGTGAGGGCCTCGACGGCCGCTTCTTCGAGCAGCCGATCGCCGCTCTTCGCCACCATGACCGGATCGACGACGATCTTCTCGATTCCGTGCTCCTCGAGACGGGCGACGACCGTCTCGATGATGGAACGGGACGAGAGCATGCCCGTCTTGAGAGCGTCGACGCCGATGTCGGTCACGACGGCATCGATCTGAAGCCCCACGAGCCCCGCCGAGACCTCCTCGACGCCGGTCACCCCGAGCGTGTTCTGGGCGGTCACGGCGGTGACGACGCTCGTTCCGAACACCCCATGGGCGGCGAACGTCTTGAGGTCCGCCTGGATGCCGGCGCCCCCGCCGGAGTCGGAGCCCGCAATCGTCAGGGCGACAAAAGGTGCTTTGTCCAATTACAGTATTTCCTCCTCCGGCCGACGGCGGGAACGTTCGAGTTGACTGCCGGGCTCGATTCCGCTATTCTACTGCTGCCACACGACTTTGCCCAACCACTCGATGGGGCAACCGAAGTCCAATGGCTAAGCCGTCTCTACACTCGTTCCGCGGTGACCGTCCGGATTTTTCCGGCTGGCAGTTCCGCTCGGCGTTCGAGAAGCTCGGCGTGGCGACGTTCTTCTTCGATGCGACCAACCGCCTCTGTCTCGACGCCAACAAGGAGGCCGAACGGCTGACGGGCTACGAGCGCAAAGAGCTCCTCGACCTGAGGCTCGAGGAGCTGCATCCCCGTCACGCGAAAGGGCGGGCGGTCGAGCATTTCCAGCGGTTCTCGAATCCCGAGGGTTTCAGCTACGACGACATCGCCCTCGAAACGAAGGAACAGGGTAGTTTTCCGGTCGCGGTTCGGGGCGTCGTTCTCGGGTTCGACGACGGCAAGGTGGTTCTCGTTCAATGCCGTGACCTCAGCGAAGAACGTTTGCTCCAGCGCGAGGTCCTGTTTCAGAACCACAAGCTCACGGCGCTGAACTCGCTGTCCTCGGCGATCAGCAAGTCCCTCGATCTCACCGAGATCCTCGAGGATTCCCTCGTCGTCATCATGGAGGCGAGCGGCAGCCTCTACGGCGAGATGCTCCTCTTCCAGGAAGAGAACAAAAGCTTTCAGGTGGCCGCCTTCCGCGGCGATCGAGGCATCGAGCCCAGCGAGAAAGCGCTCTCCTTCGATGAGTGCGAGCTTGCCTTCAACGTTCTCGAAAGCGGCGAGCCGAGACTCGCGGAGTCGCTGAAGAAGGAGCCGAGACTGGCGAAGCTTCTCGAAGGCGTCAACGACCTGGGCGCCGTTGCCGGCGTGCCTCTGCGGAGCAAGAACCGCGTGCTCGGAGTGATGCAGCTCGCCATCGGCGAGCGGCAGCTCTTCCCCACGTTCGACTTCGATCTGTTCACCTCCATCGGCAACCAGGTCGGCATGGCGGCCGAGAACGCGCTTCTCTTCCAGAGGACGCTCCGGCAGTCCAAGGAGATCAAGGTCCTCAACAACATTGCCCGCATCATCTCCAGCAGCCTTCAGATCGAAGAAGTGTTCGACGCTTTCGCCCACGAGATGAAGAAGCTCGTCGCCTTCGACCGGCTCTCCGTCGCTTTTCTCGACCCTTCGGGAAGCTACCTGCGCATCTTCGCTTCCGGGGCTCGCGCGGACTCGGGCTGGGGGATGGAATCGCTGCTCCCCCTGGTGGGAACGGGACCCGGCTGGGTCGTGCTGAACGAGAGGCACTTCATCCATGACGACACCAAGGCCCATCAGCGTTTCATCGAGGACCAGTTCCTCTACGAGGACGGCATCCGCTCCTACATCCTCCTGCCTCTCGAGTCACGCCGGCGGATCATCGGATCGTTCGGCCTCGGCTCTCGTCGCGAGTGCGCCTTCTCCGACAAGGACCTTCCGCTTCTGAGCCAGCTCTCGAAACAGATCTCGGTCGCCATCGACAACGTCAGCCTATACCAGCGGACGAAAGAGAACTCGATCCTCGACGACGTGAGCTCGCTGTTCAACTTGCGCTACTTCCATCAGGCGCTCGAGCGCGAGCTGAAGCTCGTCATTCGTCACAAGTCCCGCCTGAGCCTGCTGTTCATCGACCTCGACAACTTCAAGAACATCAACGACACCCACGGACATCTTCGGGGGACCAAGGTGCTCCGCGAAGTGGGCTTTCTCCTGCGAGCGGCAATCCGCGAGACCGACATCGCCGCCCGTTACGGCGGCGACGAGTTCGTCGTGATTCTTCCCGACACCGACGCCAAGCAAGCCAAGCGGCTCGGCGAGCGCATGCGTCAGCTCATCTTGCGGACGACTTTCTTGAAGGAAGAAGGCATCAACTCCCGGCTCGGCGCCAGCATCGGGCTTGCGACTTTTCCCTCAGAGGCGCCCACCAAAGAGGAGCTCATCCACCTCGCCGACGAGCGGATGTACCGCGACAAGGAAGAGAATCGCGCCAAGCCCATCCCGCGGGAGACTTAGCTCGCTGCTACAGGCTCAAGACATCCACGCTTCCCGCATTCCCATACGACAGAATCCGGTCGTCTCGCGTCGCTAGCGTCCACCCGTTCAGGCGTGCCGTGGCGACGAGCATGCGATCGGCTGGGTCGTGATGAAAATCTCCGGGGAGGTTCACGGACTCGATTGCGGTGTCGCCGGTTAGCGGTGCTTCGATGAACCCCGGGGTCTCCAGAACGATTTCTCGCCAGCGCTGGACCGGCAGGGAAAGCGTAATACGACGATGTGCCTGAAGCATGGCAACCTCCCAGAACGAGATCGCGGAAACGGCCAATCCGTCATCGGGCGCGGCATCTTCCAGACGAGCGACCGACGCCGCGCCGAGGTCCGTGGTGCCCTCCACAAGCCAGATGAGAATGTGGGTGTCGAGCAGGAGGGTCAACGGGACGCTTCCCACTCGACATCGATGGGCTCCACGATATTTCCGTGGATCGTTATCGAGCCCCGGGCGAAGCCGAAAATCGACTTCCGCTCAGTCTCGGCGGGGATGAGCCTCGCGACCGGTCGCCCGCGTTTCGTAATCACTACCGGACCTCGCCCCTTCGCCACGTCATCGATGACTTGACTACACCGAGCCTTGAAATCACTAGCACTAATCGTTTTCTTGTGAGTGGTCATTTCATTTTTTATATGGTCAAGTTCAGTTGACCTATTATAACTTCGCCGCTACCCGTGCGGCTAGCCTCTAATGGCTCGGTTTCGGTTTCGCCGCCAGCCCGTCGGACAAGGTTTGGTCCCAGAGAGCACCCTCTGCGGTCCACGCTTCCCAACTCGGCGCGTCCCGTCGGAGATCCTCATAGCCAGCATTCACTTCGTCGAGGAATCGTTGCCGCCGATAGACCTCGTGGACCGATCCCACCACCGCTTGCATCGACCGGCCTTCTCTTTCCGAAAGCCACCTCAAGAGATTGCGTGAATCCTCGGAGATGCGCACGGTTACTCGTCGTTTAGGAGTAGACATCTATCTATGGACGGCTTGTGTTCCACGTTGAGAGCTTCCCGGCGGGTTTTCCGGGATAGGTGCGATGCGATCAGCCGCGAGCGGTTCGGAACGTCAGGACGACCGCCGCGCCGCGCTCCATCTCCGAGGCGCCTTCCTCGACGGGAAGCGTCTGGCCTTCTGCGTCCTCGATGGCATCGTAGAGGATGAGCCTCAGCTCTTTTCCCGGCTCGAGCATCCTGTTTGGCTTCACCGTCAGGGTACGGCCGTTGCCGTCGTAGTGGACTTCGAGCTCGGGGAAGGGATTTCCGATGCCGTCGTCGTCGGAATAAAGAAGATCCACGTTGCGGTGGAAGCTCGTCGCCTTCATGTCCTTGGAGAACTGGACGCGGAACTCGGTGTCGAGCGGGATCGTCTCGCCCGCGAGAGGAAGCGTGAAGATGACCTCGGGAGGCGGTCCGAGCTCCTTTTCAGCGGTGTGGTCGATCCGGACGGGCTCTAGATCTGGGTCGTCGGGATCCTCGGCCATTTCCACCTTTTCGGCCTTCAGGTAAGTCGTTTCTTCGTACTCCCACGGCTGACCGATGACGCGGACCCACTTTCCCGTGTCGCGCCTACGCTCGGGATTGAGCTCGAACCCATCGCCTCGCGGCCTTCGACCGGTGACCCAGATCGCGGCATCGGCCACCTTGATGACGAAATCCCGCGGCGTGCGTTTGTCGCGGATCGAAAGGTCGCCATAGAGGTTGCTTCCCCGGAACTTGCCCAGGACGACGACGCGCTTTCCCAGGTAGGGCTCGGGGTTCTTGATGAGAGCCCTCAAATCGACGGTCGTCAGGCCCGAAGCATCGATGTCGGGATCCACGATGTCGGGCGCCTTCGCTGGATCCGCGGGTCCGAGATCGCTTTCGACCTCGGTGAGCGTCTCCACTCCCCTGACCGCGATGAAGTACTGCTTGTCGAACCCCAGCGAGTCTTGACGCAAGACGCCGGGGTAATAGCGGAGCACGGGGTGTCGCTCGGGCATCATCACACTCTGGAGGTCGAAGAAAATGCCGGTAATCAGCACCCTCTGCCCTGACAGGAACCGGAGATCGTCCATGCTCCCTGCCGCAGTGCCGATTCGAACGACGCGGATGCTGTCGTCCCCTCGAAGCTCGAAGATGTTGTTATTCATGTCGGCCGTATCACCGAAGTGGATCTCGCCTTCCACGATCACCGGTCGCTCGTTGTAAAGCGCGCTCGTGGTGACGAGTTCGTCGATGCTCACGCGCTGGGGCTCTTGGCCCTGGTACTGCCCGTATTGCGCCTCGAGAGTGGGGGTCGCGCTGGCACAAAGCACCGCGACGAGACAGACCCGCGTCATGTTGCCATCGTAGCCGCGCTCAAAACGCCGGTCAAGCCTCGTACAAGGGTTGAATCCCTGTCGCCTGCTGGCGGAGAATGGCTCATGCCCGGAGCTCGGAGCCAGGGATATCGTCCGTTTCTGGTGCTCGAGAAGCTGGTCGCGAGCGGCGACATCGAGCTTGCGCCCGAGACGGACAAGCCCGTCACGCCGCCGAGGAAGCTCTCGCCCTCGCTCAGCGACGAGGAGGCCTTCGAGGCGGGTATGGAAGGCGTACGACCCCTCGGGTGGAGCGAGACCCCTCTGAGCCATCCGGTTCCTTTCGAGATCCCGAAGCGCTCGTGCGACGAGGCCGAAGCTCTCACGGAGCTCGCCGCCTTCGTCGACGGCCGGGGAGAGATGGACCCCTTCGCGACCGGCGAGGGGATCGAAGGAGCCTCGAGCCGGAGGGGACGGCTCTACCTCCCCCGCCTCAAACGAGGCGATTTCTCCGTTCAGGACCACCTCGACCTCCACGGACTCGATCTCGTCGAAGCCAAAGAAGCCCTCGAGCGGTTCTTGCGGCGAGCGCGCCACGTCGGGCACTCCTGCGTTCGCGTGGTGCACGGTCGCGGCACGCACTCCGTCTCCGAGCCCTCGCTCATGAAGCGCGAGCTCACCCGTTGGCTCTCGTCGAGGCGTCTGAGCCGAACGGTCGTGGCCTTCGCTTCGGCGCGGTGGAATGACGGCGGAAGCGGCGCCGTCTACGTGCTTCTTTACGGCAAGTGGCGCCCACCTCGCTAGATCGATTCTAGAAAGTACTCAACGACGCCGGATCAGGGCTTTGCTCTCTCTCCATCCGCCTTCCGAGTAAGGCATATTCTAGCTTACTTGATGTCATTGGATAATTGACTTACCCTACATCCATGAAAGCAACCCTTACCTCCAAGGGACAGATCACGATTCCTGCGAAGATCCGGCGAAAGCTGGGATTGGAACCAGGCCAGGTTCTCGACTTCGACGAGGACGCGCCTTACCTGAAGGCCGTGCCTGTCTTCGACGAGGAGGACATGCGTTCCGTTCTTGGATGCACCAAGGGCAGACTCGGGAGGAGCAGTGACGAGTGGCTCGAAGAAACCCGCGGGCGCGTCGAGTTGCCTGATCGGACCGCGTCGTGAAGCTCGCCCTCGATTCCTCGGTGCTCCACGCTATTTTCAATAACGAAAAGGGGGCCGATGCCTGGTTGGATGCCTTGGTCCTGGCCCGAAAGGAAGGCCAGCTCATCGTTTGCGATGTGGTCTACGCCGAGCTGGCCCCAGCTTTCGAGACCGAGGTCGCACTGAAAGCGATACTGGCCAGAATTGGGGCTACATACGATCCCGTGCAAGCTGAAGCGGCTTGGCTCGCCGGTGTTACTTTCAAGGCCTACCGTCGAGCGGGCGGCGCGCGGAAGCATTTGATCCCCGACTTCCTGGTTGCCGCCCATGCCTATGTACAGGCCGATCGGCTTGCCGCACAAGATCGCGGGTACTTCCGGACGTATTTCCCCGATCTTCGTTTGCTGCAGCCAGTGAGCGGCCCGCAGCGCGGTTAGATTCCCCCTCGAGGACCTCGGCGCAGAGCCACGTCAACGCCCGCCGAGCCATTCGGCGGATCGTCGCCTCGTCGGCCTCAGGGCCGAGGAGGTGTCGTAACGCTCTTTCCAGAACCTCGTCGCGGCCCTCGCGGATCCCGTCGATCGTCGGCAGCGCCACGATGCCGGGGACGATTCCCACGCGCTGGGTCGGCATCTTGTCGGGATAGAAAACCCCGATGCCGCTGATCATCGTTTGAAGACCGCCCGGGAGCGGAATCGAAGAGACGTTACCGTCCGCGCCGGCGGTCGTGCTGCCGACCACCACCGCATTCGGCCCGGCACGAAGCGCCATCGCCGTGTACTCGGCGGAGCTGATCGCCGCCTCGTCCACGAGGATCGCGATCTTGCCGCCGTAGGCCGGAGACCCCGGCTCGAGGATCAGAGACTGGGTCCAGGTGAAGGCGCCAGGATTGTCGAGATCACCCACGGTAAAGCGCGCGAACGGCGTCGCCTCCGTCACCAGCCGCGAGCCCAGATCGAAGACCACGAGCTCGGAGGGGTAGCCGCGGATATCGATGACGAGACCCCGGGTGTCCGCGGCCCGCTCGAGGTAACTCAGGATGTCGCGAGCGCGAATGCTCGACACTTTCAAATAGGCGACTTCGGGAGAAAGGAGCTGGAAGGTTTCGCCTGGCCGGTCGTGAGGCGTCGGTTTTGGTTCCGGCACCTCCAGGCGCGGAACGTTCACGGTCCGGGACGCACCGCTCCGTGCGATGACGAGCCGGCTCGTTCCACACTCGCCTCGGGGAAGAAAACGCGCGATCTGCGATAGCCGGGTCGTGTGGTTCGAAGCGCTGTAGTACGGCGACCAGGCTTCGATCAGAGAGCCGATGGACTGGCCATCGACCGACTCGATGACGTCGCCGATCTCGAGGGATGTCGTCTCCGGCCCATCCCCGGTGAGATCGATCACCGTGGCTCGACCTTCGATGAAACGTAACCTGACGGGCCAGAAGCAGCGGCCGCGAGGAGGCCTGGCGTCGAGCTCCGACCAGAGGTTCGCGTGCGTGTCCCCGATTCGCGCGATCAGCGCGAGAAGCTCGAGCCGGTAGCGGTCCCAGTCGTCCGCGGCGACGAAACGCGGCAGGACCTCGCGAAGCACGGCGTGCCAATCGCCGTCGATCTGATCTCGGTAGAGAAACCAGTACTCGATGATGTTCCACAGTCTCAGGAGCGACAGGATGCGAAAGCCGGAGTCGGGTGGTTTCAGGCCGGGATAGGGTAGCTCCCGGTCGAAAATCGGATTGCCGACTCGCGGGACCTGCGACACATAGAACGGTTCCTCGCCAGCGAAGCGATTCGTGTGAAGGCTCTGAAGCTGCCGCGAGAGCGCCGCACCGAGCGAGACGACATCCTTTATCCAGTCGAGCGACGGCAGGAGATGAGGGTCCAGCGGTGCTTCAGCACAGGGCTTACAGCGTTCGGGAACGCCGACCTCGTCCAACCATTTCGACAAGGTTCGGTTGCGGTCGGCCGGATCCTTGGCATCCAGGACTCGGGGCAGCACCCGGAGGAGCTCGTAGTCCCAGTGCAGCTCGCCTTTGCGATGCGAGGGTGGTGATACTTCAGGAAGCCCCACACCTTGCCCAGCACCGCGACGTTCTCGACTTGATTTTCGGTCAACGACGACACGGTGATGCCCGAGCCCGCGTCGAACTCGCGATCCTCGTCGAGAACCGTCGTCGGGATCGCACGCTTGGGCGTGTGGTCGACCGGCACGTCGTCCACGAGAAGCTTCAGGTCGTCGGCCCACACCTTGCCCTCCCCCACGACGAGCACACCAAAGAAGAGCTGGCGTGCTTTGGGATCGAGGGGCAAACGGATCGCGTACTCGGTCCAGTCGGTCGTTCCCCGAATCTCTCGATTCTGCATGTTGTCGAACTGAAGGGGGCCGCTCGAACCGTCCTCTCGCATCCACAGACCGGCGAACTCGCTGACGTTCTCGGTGCGGAGGAAGCCCCGAAGCTCGAGCCATTGACCGCTGAAGTGGATCGGGAGCTGCTTTGTGATCGTGCTGAAGGAGCTCGCGCTCTGCGCGTCACGCTCGATCCGAGCGGCACCCCTGCCCGTTCGCACGATGCGCGTGTCGAGGTGGATGGTCTCGGCCGGGCCGCCACCCCATCCAAGAAGGGTCTCGCCCTCTTGCGCCCCTTCGAACCGCAGGATGGACTCGAAGTCCGGCTCCTGAGCGAGCACAATGGACGCAGCGAGGAGTATGAATATTGGATTGACGCCGGAAACCGCTGAGCGCCTCATCCCATCAGAGCGTGCCTCAGAGACCCATCTCCTCGAGCGAGCCCGCCGTCGGCACCCGCTCGAGGTAGCGCTCGAGCTCGTCGACCGACTCCAGCCCCTCGATTCGGGAAATCGTGCCCTGAGGAACCACGCTGAATTTCGCCGTGAGCTGTTGCACCAGCGTCTTTCGTTTCCCCTCTCTGAGACCTTCCTCTCGGCCTTCCTCTCGACCCTTTTCGAGGCCTTTCTCGAGGCCCTCGGCGAGACCTCGCTGGCGTCCCTTCTCCATCATCTCGTCCGCCCACGTCAATTCCATTTCCTCGACCTCCCGATACCCTTCCCTCGAGAGCAGCCGGCGGAAGCTCTCAACCTGTTTCCCGCTCAGCTTGAAGTAAGTCTCCACCACGTTCACCAGCTGGAAAGTTCGTGCTTCGTTAAGACCGCTCTCGACGATCCGACGAAACATCGATGCCCGCAGCTCGAGGCCAGCCTTCCCTTTCGCGCGGCTCATCAAAGCCGAAAGCGCCGCCCCAAGCGGGCTCTTCTCAACATACTCCTCGGCTTTCAGCTTCGCCAACCTTGTCGAGAACCTGAAGCGTTTTGAAATCGAGCCGCCTGGCGACGTCGGGAAAGAACAGCTCGAGAAAACCCTGGAAATGCCCCTCGAGCAGCGCCTTGAACAGCTCGTCGTGCCCCATCGCGTCTTAAAGTAGACGAAAGAAGGCACCGCCACCATCCCCCTGTCCTACCAGGTAGAAAAACTGAAATGAGTTTATTTACTTAGAGGTGGAGCCCGAGGTGGCTCTCGATATCAACGAGATAGGCAATCTCATCGGCATCGAGCTGCTCGCGCCGGAATTGTCACCCTCGAGGCCATCAACTGCATCCTCTGTGAACGCAACGACGCCGCGACTCTCCCTATCGGGAGATTTCCGCGGAAAACGTTCATGCCCGGACGTCAGCGCGTCCAGGCGTGCACCCGGGTCGCAACGTTTTGTGGGAAGTCCACATTGATGGTCAATTCGGGTGGCATTGCGTCGGCGTCGAGCTCCGCATCTACGACGATTCGCTCGCCGGAATCGGGCGTCAGCACGATGGAGATGGGAACGAGCCCTGTGAAACCCGATGCGCGGACGGTGACGGGCTGCGTGGCAGGCGACCCGAAGGGAAGGACGAACAAGATGGGGCTCGGCGTGCCCTCGGGGATGTTGTTTCCCGCTACGTGAACGATGTCCAACCGCCGAACCACGTCAGGGAAGACCGCCATGAACGAGCCGACGCTGGTCCCGGATGGAACGAGGTTCGAGGTCAGCCCGGTTCTGTCGATGACATCCAGGCGGATTCTCCCGTCACCCCCGAACCCACCTCCACCACCCAAGATGCTAAAGCTACCCGATCCCGAGAGGAAAGGGGTGACGATGCGGATCGCACCCCCGCTTCCATGGGAAAAAATGGCGCCAAATGTACTTCCTCCGATCGCCTGAATGCCTCCATTGTGGATCACCTGCGTTGTCGACGAAAACAGGATCGCGCCGCCACCTCCACCCCCTCCTCGGTTGTCATCGCCTCCGCCACCCGATCCACCGACCAGGGGAACGAGGAGCGGGCTTCCATAAGCGACACCGTCGGTGGGAAAGTCGCTGAAAATAGGATCGGACCCGTAACCGGCGTTGCCTCCGACAGCGCTACCGATCCCAGGACCGCCGGCACCCGGGCCGTGCCCTGCGCCGGGGTCGCCTCCCGCGATACCGGGCTGCCCTCCGTCAAAACCTCCCGGGCCGCCCGCTCCGCTCAGAAAGGCAGTGGCGTCGAAACCGTTAACGTGAACGGCGCCGTTAATGTTAATAATGATGTCCCCTTGCGCAAGCAAGATGGGCGGCGCGTTGGTTCGCGGGTTGCGGTTGAACTGCAACGTACCGTCGATCGTCACGGTCGTGAAGTTGAAGACGCCGTCATCGGGAATGTCCAGCGTGACGGTCTGACCACTTGCCACCGTGAGCACTCCGTCGGAGCCGTCGCTCCCCGAGTCGAACTGCGCCCGGACGGGTAGGCTCATTGCGAGTAAAACGGCTGCGACGAAGATAGAAACCTTTTGGGTTTTCATGCTCTCTCTCCTTCAGAAACCAGACTCATTGACCACCTTCGCGGCGCACCGTGATTTCGTGTGGTTGGGCGGCGATGGTATTCGCGGGCAACTCCCCGGAATCGCCGACGCCTGGTCGGACGACCTCGATTTCCTGCGGAGCCGCCACGGTCACGTTGAAGGGCAGTCCTTCGGGATCTTCTAGACCGGTTCGGACGACCTCGATTTCCGGTGGCGCGGCGACAGTGACGTTGAAGGGCAGTCCCTCCGGATCGCCCACGCCCGTTCGAACCACTTCGAGATCGTGGGGAGCCGCAGTGACGACGTTAATGGTCAGGCCAGCGAGTGCGGGGCGGACCACAGTCACATATCCGGACGGGCTCGCGACCAGGGTCCGGATCGGTGTCGAGCGCGGATCAAGAGGATCCGAACCGATGTCGGGCTCCACCTCGACGCCGTCGGGAAAGCCGTCGTCGTCGGTGTCGGGATCCAACGGATCGGTTCCGATGGCAATCTCTTCGTCCGTCGTCAAGCCATCCATGTCGGGATCCGCCGCCAGATCGAGCACCGTCACCGTCAGCGTTCCCTCCGCGAAGCCCAGAGCATTGGCTCGAACGGTCGTGACGTTCTCCGATTCTCCCATCAGGCCCACTTGCCCGTGGAGCTCGCCTTCGAGAATAGCGGCAACTCCGGGAGGCGCGACGCTGAGGACGGAGGCGTCATCGGTCGTCACCGTTACGATGCTCCCACCGGCAGGAGCCGGCTCGCCCAACGTGATCTCCAAAACCACCGATTCGCCGAGCCCGACGATACGGACCGTGCGACCCTGGAGCGTGAGCCCGATAGTCGACGGGAGCTGTTCCGCGGTGACGGTGACGCTATCCGGCGCGCTGGATACCGTGCCATCGTTGACGACCAGCTCGGCGACGTAGTCTCCCTCCACGTCGGCGACGAACGTCGGTCGCTCCAGCGTCGGATTTTCGAGGGCGGCCATGCTCCCCGCGGGAGGGAAGAGCGCCCAGGCGAATGTGAGCGGATCGCCGTCGGGATCGCTTGAGCCGCTTCCGTCCAGCTCGACCGTTTCTCCGACCAACACGGTCGTCGACGAGGCAGCTGCGTTTGCTATCGGCGGACGGTTCGTCGCTTCGATGGCGACGGTATCCGGCACGCTATCCCTCATGCCGTCGTTCACGATGAGCTGCACCAGATAGGTGCCTTCCGCATCGGCCTCGAAGGTGGGATCGATCGCGGCAGGATCGCTCAGCGTAGCGGTACTTCCGTCAGGCCGCATCGTCAGCGACCAGCTGAAAGTCAAAGGGTCCATGTCCGCATCGCTCGAGCCGCTGCCATCGAGCTGCACCCTGTCACCGACGAGGACAGTCTGATCGGGCCCGGCATCGGCAACCGGTGCGGTGTTACTTGTCGTGACGATCACGGTATCGGCAGCGCTGTCCAAGACGCCGTTGTTCACGATGAGTTGGGCGACATAGTCCCCGGGCTCATCGGCGACGAACGTCGGCATTTCTGCTGTCGGGTCAGACAACGTGGCCCCACTACCAGCAGGCCGCGTCGTGAATGACCAGGAGTAAGTAAGGTTCCCGCCGGCGGGATCGGAAGATCCACTGCCGTCGAGCGTCACGGTATCCCCCAAAGAGACCGTTTGGTCGGGACCCGCGTCCGCCACCGGGCGGGGCAACTCGGTGGTAATCATGACCGTGTCCGGAGCGCTGTCTTCCGTTCCGTCATTGACGATGAGCTGGGCGATGTAGTCTCCGGGCTCATCCGCCTGGAAGGTAGGGTTGACCGCCGTGGGGTCGGAAAGGGTGGCACCGCTCGCCGGCGGGCGTACCGTCAAGGACCAGGAGAACGTCAGGGGGTCTCCGTCCACGTCAAAGGAGTCGGAGCCGTCCAGCTGGACGGTCTCATCGACGAGTACGAGTTGATCCGGACCGGCATCCGCCACCGGCGGTATGTTTACCGTCATGACCCGCACCGCGTCGGGTGCGCTGTCCACCCGCCCGTCGTTGACGACGAGCTCGGCCTGGTAGACTCCGGGCACATCAGCAACAAACGTCGGCATGACCGCCGTGGGGTCCGAGAGAAACGCGGCGCTCCCTTCAGGAAGCGCCGTCAGAGTCCACGAGTAGGCCAGCTCGTCACCATCGATGTCGAATGAGTCGCTACCATCCAGCGTCACCGTTTCTCCGACGTTGACTTCTTGATCGCGTCCAGCATCGGCCACCGGTGACGTGTTGATCGTGCTCACGGTGACGGTATCGGGCTCGCTGTCTACCTGTCCATCGTCGACGATGAGCTGGACGACATAGGAGCCCGAGACGTCGGCGACGAACGTTGGCATTACCGTGGTCGGATCAGAAAGCATCGCGGCGCTTTCCGCCGGCAACGAGAGGAAAGACCAATTGAAGCCCAACTCATCCCCATCGACGTCGGTGGAGCCACTTCCGTCGAGGAAGACCGTCTCCCCAAGCTCGACCGTCTGATCCAGGCCGGCATTCGCCACCGGCGGCGCATTCGCCGGTCCCTCACCGACGATCTCGAGCGTGAAACCGCTTCCCGGACGCGAGCGCAGTTCAACCGTCAGCTCGTTGTCGGTCTCGAGCCTCACGGTCATTCGGATGATGGTGACCTTTTGGTTGAAGGCGTCGGGCCTGACGACGGCAGCACCGTTCAGCGTAATGAGTGCGCTCGAGACCGGGTCGACCCCGCCGCCGCGGCCGCCGTTATAAATGACGAGGGTGTATTCGAGGCTGGGATCCTCGACGTGAAACTTGCGGGTGATGTATTGGGGCTTGCCCTTGCCGCGCTCGAAGTCTTCGGGTCCGAAAACGGTAAAGGACGCCGCCTGGAGCTGCAATCCCTCCAAGCCGAGAATCGCGACCAGCGTGAGCCAACGCACGATGCCGCGAGCCGAAAGACCCGCAAGCCGCCCTGGAGCCGACTTCGGCATCCTCATCGCTGGACGATGAGTCGACCCAAAGCCCAGGCTGTCTATTGCTCGAGGTGAGTAGTCGCCCGAACCTATGCTCGCCTGTCGAGCTCAGGGCTCGGGATCGCCCGGCGCTTCCCCCTTTTCTGATCTCGCCGCGCACCGTGTCACGCCCGCGGAGATCGCGCGAGAAGATACACGAGGGAACTCTCTCGAGTCAACCCTTCTATTCCCGTCGAAAACTCCAGAAGGTGGGAGTGGAGCCCGCGACGTATCGGTCTCGTCGAGATTCTTTCGTGGTTGCTTTGTCTTCACAAAGCGCCTGGATTCGAGCTTCTCCAGATTCTCGGTCACCGCGTCCTCGATGATCGCCGACAGATCGCCCGTCGGGCACGGATGAACGCATCAGCGCTTTCAGCCGCTCGAGCTTGTCCCGAAGCTCCGTGCTAGATGTGAACTGAATCTTGAACCTCGCGGGCGATAGCGGCGCCACTCCGGGCTTCGGAGGGCTCACCCGCGGTGGCGGTGGGACGGAATTTGCCGGGCCGTTCGGGGGAACGGGATCCGGAGTGTGACGACTTCCGCTGCCTTTCAAAGACTACAGAATCATCTCGGCCCCTCACGGAGCTAATCGTCATATTTCCATCTCCTCGAGCGAGCCCGCCGTCAGCACCCGTTCGAGGTAGCGGTCGAGCTCATCGACCGACTCCAGACCCTCGATTCGGGAAACCGTCTTCAGGGGAAGCGCTCCGAATTTCGCCCTGAGCTTTTGTACGAGCGTCTTCCGTTTCCCCTCTCTGAGACCTTCCTCTCGACCCTTTTCGATGCCCTCGGCGAGACCTCGCCGGCGTCCCTTCTCCATCATCTCGTCCGCCCACGTCAATTCCATTTCCTCGACCTCCCGATACCCTTTCCTCGAGAGCAGCTGGCGGAAGCTCTCAGCTTGTTCGCCGCTCAGCTTGAAGTAAGTCTCCACCACGTTCACCAGCTGGAAAGTTCGTGCTTCGTTAAGACCGCTCTCGACGATCCGACGAAACATCGATGCCCGCAGCTCGAGGCCAGCCTTCCCTTTCGCGC
>DATIBD010000018.1:0-11156 GCA_035457705.1 Vicinamibacteria bacterium | reverse complement strand
ACGACAATCCCCTTCTCGAGCTCCTCCTCAACATCGACACCTTTCCCCGCCTTCCTAGCTCGAGCGCCTCCAGGCGCCGAGCTTTTGCCTCAATCAACCCTCGCTTTCGAGCCCCTCAGGACGCAGACAAGCTTCTCGACCGCCCACCAGCGCCCCAGACGAGCGCCTCGCGTACCCCCGATGTTCCCCACCTCTCCCGACAAGCTCGTTCAACCAGCGAACTCACCCTCCGCGACTTGGACGAGACTCATGATTTGTCCTATCCTTCTTCAGGATCGAGATCGCTTCCGGATTCGCCCAGTCATGAAGTATCCACCGAAGGATGTACGCATCGGCGCCCGCGGGCACGCTCTTGAAGAAGTCTCCTCCCATTGCTTTCATCCGGTCGTGAGCAATCGCGCCTGCTACCACACCAGGCTGATCCCACAAGATTCCCTGGCAAGTCGGGTGCGCGTTCAGAAATATCCGCCAGTTGCGTACCGATTCCGCCGCCAATATCCGCAATCACGGCAAAGCGGCTCCAGTCGTAGGCGGCTGTCACGGCCGGCGTGATCGTCGCGCTCAAAGACCGCATCGTTTCATTGAAGGCCGAGAAGACTTCGGGATGGCGCGGATACCACTCCCACGCATTGCATCCGAAAACCTGATCGAACGCCGCTTCTCCTGTTTGAATGCTGCCCAGAAGGCCGCCCCATGCCTCATATTGCCCTAACCCACCGACAGGATCGTGCGCACGCTCGCCCACTGAGAGCCGGGAACATCCTTGCGCAGGCAATCGCTTGCCGGACTATTGGCGAACATCCCCGGCGAAACCTGTTGAAACACTCCAATGCTTTCCAGCACACGCAACAGGCGAAACAGGCTGGCGGCATCGGTCTTTGTCTGGTCTGCCAGCGTGTCTGCAGAGAGGGGGCCATCGGCATGCAGATCGGCCAGTTCCAGTTCCGCTGCAACCGCCAGAGCGCGGCTCTTCCAGAAACCCATCACAATGTCCAGAATTTGTTCGTGGGGCAGAGGTGAAACAGACGTGTCGTCAGGGGGCATTATTCGACACCTTTCAGGAGCATTTGGATTCTTGGGAGAAGATGACACTACAAGAATCTAATTTGCATGGATGCCCATGTAAACCGACAAACGTCCCCTTATCCCGAAACGTCGTTAACGACAAAGATCGGACTAACCCGGTGCGTTTCGGGACTTGCCGAAAGAATCACTGACTGCGTAACTTTGTCCAGGAAGCCCGTCGTCGACCTGCCCACGCTCGACGTCTGCCCACGGACCGTCTCCGCCCCAATCCAACACGCTGAATTCGTCTCTGCCTCCAACTCGAGCCTGAACCGAAACTCGACCTATGCTCGACCCGCCTTTCCATCAGTTCTGACGAGTCCTTTCGCCCCGCTCCTGAGTTACGATCTCCTATCCGCTATTTATTAGACACGTATGTCAGCGTACTCGCCCAGACCATCGAAAGAACCGGAATGGCGAGGGGTGGCGTCATTTGTACGGCGCCGAGCTCTCGGGCACCCATGTAGGCCAGCGGCCCCAGGACGCCGCCGAGCACCGCCGCGAGCCAAGGCCGACCCTTCAGCCAGGACAGAGACCGGCGAACGGTGAGGCCAAAGTTCACCCACAGCGCTACGATCCACGGAGGCGCCAGCCACTGAAGCCCTCCACTCGATGCATAGCCAACCAAACCGGATGCCGCGAGCGATGAATCCACGGCAAAACCAAAGAGAGCCAGAGTCGCGAGGATCGGCATCTCGCGGTCGACCGGCATCACTCGGCGGTTGAGAAAGCAGATCACCGCCACTGCGAGCGGTCCGAGGATCCCGTACCCCGCGGCGGCTCCGAGCACGCACGCAAACCAACCGAGCTGAAAAAGAAGAAGGTGAGCGAGAATCACGAACGCGGGGCGACGTCACGCCACTCCGGCTTGACGAACAACAGATGCACGTCACCGAGGTAGCGCTCGGCGAAGCCCGCCTCGCAGTAAGCGAGATAGAAATCCCACATCCGAATGAAGCGATCGTCGAATCCGAGCGCCCGGATACCGTCGAGGTTCTCGTGAAAGCGCCGCCGCCACTGGGCGAGCGTCCGGACGTAGTGAACCGTGATGTCTTCCAGGTCGAAGAGCCTCAGGTCGCTCGCCCTCGTCGCGGCGTCGAGAAGCCGGGTCACGGAAGGGATGCAGGCTCCGGGAAAAATGTAGCGCTTGATGAAGTCGACCTCGTGGCGATGCCGTTCGAAGTGCTGATCAGCGATCGTGATCGATTGAACGAGCGCCGCGCCATGAGGACGGAGCAAGGCGGCGCAGCGTTCGAAGAAGGTGTCGAAGTAATGATGGCCAACAGCCTCCACCATCTCGATCGACACGAGCTTGTCGAAGCTTCCACGGAGCTCTCGATAGTCCCGCATCGCGACCTCGACGCGATCGCCCAGCCCCCGCGCGTGGACACGCTCGCTCGCAAGCTGGTGCTGCTCACGCGAAATGGTCGTCGTCGTGACCCGACAGCCGTACTTCTCCGCGGCGTGGATGGCGAGGCCACCCCAGCCCGTCCCGATCTCCAGGAGATGGTCTCCCGGTGAGAGGCGTAGCTTGCGACATACCGCGTCGAACTTGGCCTCGGAAGCCTCTCGCAGCGTCGAGCCTTCCGTCTCGAAGATGGCGGCGGAGTATGCGAGCGTCTCGTCGAGAAACAAGCGATAGAAATCGTTGCCGAGATCGTAGTGCGCTGCGATGTTCTTCCGGCTCCCCGCCCGTGTATTGCGCCTCGTCACGTGGGAAAGAAGCTCGAACGGATAGGCCAGGCGCGCGAGACCGCTCTCGAGACCGAAATGCGCCTCGTCCGACAGGAGGAGGATACGTATGAGAGTCGGGAGATCGTCGGCGCTCCATGAGCCCTCCATGTAGCTCTCCCCCGCCCCGATCGTCCCGCGCGTCGCCACGGCCCGATAGGCCGCCGGGTCATGAATGCGCACGGAAGCCGAAAGACCGCTGTCGTCGACGGCCGGGCCGAAAGTAAAGCTCTGGCCACCATCGACGAGACGCAGGCGACCGCGTCGAAGCTTTCGCAGTGAACGCGAGACCGCTTCGCGCGAGAACCGGTCGAGGAGGCCCCGTCGCTCGCGAGCCCGGGGCGGGGCGTTGGACGAGATGGCGAGCGAGCTCTTCATCGTGCAACTCGCTCATCGGCGACAGGAGACGGGATGCCTCGCGGGGCCTCGGTTCTCGGATGCGGGTGGAAAGGAGCGCCTTTCCACCACAGCTTCGAGGCTTGCCAGTAGATCTTCGCGATGACCTGGAGCGTCATCGCGGGATAAGCCCAGAGAACGCGGTTCAGAGCCGCATTCGAGGCCTCGACCCGCTTCAGGCTCAGGGTCGCGTCGAAGATGCGCTCGCCGGCCTCGAAGTTCTCCATGTGGACCGCGAGGCGCTTCCCGGGCGCGGCAAACGCCCAGTCGTGTGTCAAATCCATACTCATGAACGGCGAAACGTGAAAGGCCTTGTCGAAGCGGTATCGGTTCAGCCGCCCGCGCGCCGCGGAAAAGACGTAGGCGTGCTGCTCACCCCACGGTGTGTTGTTCACCTCGGCGACGATCGCCTCGAGCCGGGGAGCGTCACCCTCACCGTAGCAGTAGTAGAAGCTCACGGGATTGAACCGGTAGCCGAAATAGCTCGGGTGCGTCAGGAGCCGGACCGCGCCTCGAGGACGCACGCCCAGCTGGGCCTCGACGAGGTTGCGAACCGATTCATCGAGTGGCTCCGCCTCCGGCCCGAGGTGATCGCCCCGGCGAAACCGCGCCACGGTGGTGAACCACGAGCGCCGTGAGAAGAAGGCCTCCACCTCGGAGAGATCGAGCTGCAGCATGAAGATGGGATACTCGAAGACGTTCTCGACCGGAGCGAAGCGGCGATGCCTCAACCGCCCCTCGTAGAGACAGCTCTCCATCTCAGAGTCCAACCCCATATGGCTTCACGGCCTCGACGGCGCTCGCCACCCCGTCCTCGTGAAACCCGAAGCCCCAGTACGCGCCGCAATAGGAGGTACGATTGCAGCCGTTCATCTCGGAAAAGCGCTTCTGCGCCCCGACACCGGCAGCGCTGTAGATCGGATGGTGGAACGTCACGGACTCGCGCACGCTCTCGGCGCGGATGTCCTCGTTTCGGTTGAGCGTGACGAGAAAGTTCGTCGTCGAGTCGATGCCCTGAAGCCGGTTCGAATAGTAGGTGACGTTCGCTCGGCGTGAGGGAGATTTCGGCACGACGTAGTTCCAGCTCGCGCGGGCTCGAACGTTCCTGGGGAGGAACCGCTCGTCGGTATGAAGCGAAGTGTCGTTCGGCTGGTAGGGAATCGCCCCGAGCGTCTCGACCTCGACCGGGCTCGGGTCGGCGAGCATGGCGAGCGCTTCATCGGAATGCGCAGCGATGAAGACGTGATCGAAGCGCTCGGTGCCGCTGTCGGCACGAACCTCGACGCGGTCCGCGAAGCGTCGCACCGCGCGAACGGGCTCGCCCAGGCGGATGCGCTCGGCGAAAGGTCTCGTGATCGGCTCGAGGTAGGCCTTCGAGCCGCCGACGAGCGTCCGCCAGGCGGGTGCTCCGCTCGTCTCGAGGAACCCGTGATGATGGAAGAACTGCGCGAGATAGGCGGCGGGAAACCGCTCCATCACTTCCGGGGTCGCGGACCAGATGGCCGAGCCCATCGGCATCAAGAAGTTCTCCCAGAAAGCTCTGGAATAACCGCCCTGCCGGACGTACTCATCGAGCGTCGGCCCACGGCCGCTGCCGTTGCCGTTGCCGTTGCCATTGACTAGCAAGTCGCGCGAATGACGGCGGAATCTCAAGATGTCGGCCAGCATGTGGTGAAAGCTCGGCGAGAGCAGGTTTCGCCGCTGGGCGAAGAGCGTATCGAGCGACGTTGCCCGATATTCGAGCCCGCTCGCTTCCACCCGAACCGAGAAGCTCATCTCGCTCGGGCGTGACTCGACGCCGAGCTCCGACATGAGGCGCACGAAGTTCGGATAGTTCGGCTCGTTGAAAACGATGAAACCCATGTCGACGGGCTGGACACCCCGCTCGGTCTCGACAGGCACCGTAAACGTGTGCCCGCCGATACGAGGCGCCGCCTCGAAGAGAGTCACCTCGTAGCGTTTCGACATGAGGTAGGCCGCCGTCAAGCCGGAGACGCCTCCGCCAATGACCGCGACGCGCGAAGACTCTGGAAGCTCATGCCTCATCACGCCCGCCATACTAGAAAAAACATTTGCGTTTGTCAACTAAAAATCTTAGACTTTTTTAAGACATAATGAGCCTGAGGGAGTTGTGGATGGAGGGCCTCGTCGGGGTCGTTACCTTCTTTGCGGGGCTGTGGATCCTCGAGGTCCGACAGAAGGACGCGAGCCTCGTGGATGCGGGCTGGGCGGGAAGCCTCGGTGCGCTCGCCGCATGGTACGGGTTCCGGGCCGAACAGGGGCTCTACGAGCGGCGCGTGATTCTGGCCGTTATCGTCGGCCTCTGGTCGCTGCGCTTGACCTACCACATCGTCAAGCGCCACGCGGGCACCGGGGAAGACGGCCGCTATCGTGAGATACGGGCGAGCTACGCCGAGAACGCTCACCGCTTCTTCTTTTTCTTCTATCAGGCGCAGGCGCTTCTCGCCGTTCTTCTCTCACTGCCCTTTCTCCTGATCGCCCTGGATCGATCGCCCACCATACGACCGAGCGAGCTCTTCGGCTGGCTCCTCGTTCTCGCTGGCGTCGTCTTCGAGAGCGCCGCCGATCATCAGCTGGCGCGCCACCGCACGGAGCCGTCGAACCGCGGCAAGACATGCCGGATGGGTTTATGGAGGTACTCGCGCCACCCGAACTATTTCTTCGAGTGGGTCGTCTGGTGCGGCTTTGCGGTCGTGGCACTCGGGGCCCCGTACGGCTGGGCCGCCTGGGCGAGCCCCGCGATGATGTTGTTCCTCATACTGAAGGTCACCGGCATCCCACCGACCGAAGCCCGGGCGCTCGCGAGCCGCGGTGAGGACTACCGGAGCTACCAGCGGTCGACGAGCGCTTTCTTCCCCTGGCTTCCCCGAAATGAAAGAGAGGCAACCCCGTGACATGGCGTTTAGCGTTTGACTGGATGGAGAAAGACCGGCTTCCCGATCCCATCATCCGTTTCGGCATCCGCACGCTCTTGAAAAAACGTCTGAACGTGCTCGAGGCGGGAGGCGCCGACGCTCAAAGACGGCGACACGCGGCCTTTGTCGCGGAGCTCAAGCAGAGCCCCATCGCCGTCGCGACCGACGAAGCGAACGAGCAGCACTACGAGCTCCCGCCGAGGTTTTTCGAGCTCGTTCTCGGCCGACGCCTCAAATACAGCTCAGCCTGGTGGGGCGCCGGGACCCAGAGCCTCGACGAAGCCGAGGAAGCGATGCTCGCGTTGTACGAGGAGCGAGCCGAGCTTCGAGACGGCATGGACATCCTGGAGCTCGGCTGCGGCTGGGGCTCGCTGTCGCTGTGGCTCGCCGAGCGATTCCCGCACAGCCGGGTCCTCGCCGTTTCGAACTCCGAGCCGCAGCGTCGTTTCATCGAAAAGCAACGCGATACACGCGGGCTCCGCAACCTCGAGATCGTGACACGCGACGTCAACGACTTCGAGACCGATCGCAAGTTCGAGCGCGTCGTTTCCATCGAGATGTTCGAGCACATGAAGAACTATCGGCGACTCCTCGAGCGCATCGCCCGGTGGCTCACCCCCGGGGGAAAGCTCTTCGTCCACATTTTTTCGCACCAGCGTTTCGCCTACGCCTTCGAGACCGAGGACAAAGACGACTGGATGGGGCGGCACTTCTTCACCGAGGGCACCATGCCTTCACGAAATCTCTTGCCCGAGTTCGACGACGACATGGCGGTCGAGAGGCAGTGGCATCTTTCAGGGACGCACTACGCGAAAACGGCCGAGGCCTGGCTATCGAACCTGGACCGGAACCGCGCCGAGATCGAAGACGTCTTCGCGTCGGTTTACGGGCGTGAGGAAGTGACCCGATGGATCGTTCGCTGGCGGGTCTTCTTCATGGCCTGTGCCGAGCTCTGGGGCTATCGTGACGGTTCGGAGTGGGGCGTGTCCCACTACGTCTTCGTGCCGTCCGAGGCCCGGCGGCTGGAGATCGAGCCTCCGGCCGAGCAGCACGCCGCCGTGGGCTAACGTCCGAGCTCGGCCGTCCAGTTCACTACCAGCGTGAGCGGGCGGGCAGGCTCCTCATGGCCGGAGTCGTCCGACTCGTAGGCCATCCCGCGGCCGTCCGGGGAAAAAAGCACCCCTCCCTCGCGCGCGTCAGTCGTGTCGAAACGGTACGACTCTTTTTTGCCTTCGAACGGAAGGATCCAGATGTCTTCTCCGGTCTCGAAGGCGAGGAGTCGGCCGTCGGGCGACCAGCTCGAAGGTCTCTTGACAACGTTCGATTCGAGCAAGAGCTCCTTCTCGTCCGAGCCGGCGTGGGTCTTGCGGAACAGGTCGACCCGCCCCCGCTGCGTAGCATACAGATGAGAGTCGCTCCGGTGGGGGACCACACGGGATCATTCTCGGAGTCGGGATCGAAGGCGAAACGATTGCGGTCGCCTCGCTCGATGTCGCGGATCCACAGGTCGTAGGTCCCAGCCGTTCGCTTCGTCCACGCGACAGGCTGGTAGAAGACGGCATTCTCGAGGTGCTCGCAGAGGGACAACTCGATGAGTAGGTAGAGGCTCCGAGTGAGCCGGCTCGGCCGGCCCGTACGGAGCTACAGTTCTTGCAGAGAGTGTCAAACCTGTAATCGCGATCGCGCGACAATTGTCACGAGTGAACTTCCACCTTGGTCTCTTTCACTCCCATCCGCACGGGGTCTTTGAGATAATCCGGCACGACGTGCGCATTCGTGGATTCCTGCTGTCATGACCCTCGCCTCGGGAACCCGGCTCGGAGGTTATACCTTTTTCGAGCTCATTGGCATGGGCGGTATGGGCGAGGTCTATCGGGCCCGGGACGAAAAACTCGGCCGCGAGGTCGCCGTCAAAGTCCTCCCCGAAGCACTCCGCCAGGACAGTGAGCGACTCCAGCGTTTCGAGCGCGAAGCGCGCGTTCTCGCGTCGTTGAATCACCCCGGCATCGCCACTCTCTACGGGCTCGAAAGTGCCGACGGGGTCACGTTCCTCGCCATGGAGCTCGTGCCGGGAGAAACGCTCCAGGAGCGGCTTGCCCGCGGCAATCTCGCGTTCGACGAGGTGCGTGATTTGTTTCGACAAATCGCGGAGGCTCTCGAGGCGGCGCATGCGGCGGGGATCGTTCACCGCGATCTCAAACCGGCCAACATCAAGATCACACCGCAGGGCAAGATCAAAATCCTCGACTTCGGGCTCGCCAAAGCCTTCGCCGCCGAAGAGCCCGATCTCGACCTCTCTCACTCCCCCACGCTCACGCGCGGCGCGGGAACTCAGGCAGGCGTCATCCTCGGAACAGCTTCCTACATGAGCCCCGAGCAAGCCAAAGCGCGTGTCGTGGACGAGCGCGCCGACATTTGGGCTCTCGGGTGCCTCCTCTTCGAATCGCTGGCGGGGCGGAAGGCGTTCGACGGGGAGAGCGTGACCGATATATTGGCAAACGTCATTCACAAGGACGTGCCCTGGGATCTTCTTCCCGCCGAAACCTCTTGGCGGACTCGAGACGTCCTGAGGCGTTGCCTCGCGAAGGATGCCGCGAAGCGATTTCACCATGTCGCGGACGCCCGGATCGAGCTGGACCTGGAGGACGAGCCCGCTACCATCGCGGCAGACCGGCGCGGCGTGGGGTCTCGGGCTCTCGTCGCGGTCGGCGCCGGATTGGGGCTATTCGCGGGCGCCAGTCTTGCCGCTCTGCTTCTGAGAACACCGGAAGACACCCCGCCCGCGCGAGGCGTGGAGCGCTATGTCGTTTATCCTCCCGCTGCGGACCCGCCACTCGAGATCGAGTCGCCCGCGATCTCGAGAGACGGAAGACTCATCGCCTATGTGGGCATCGGTGAAGGGGAAAGACGCGTCTACCTCCGGACGATCGATAACGTGGCGCCCCCCTTCCAAACGATCCTCGTTTTTCCCGGCTCGGACGGCGTGCAGGTCAGGACCAGTGCGGACCTCGATGTCAGCGGCTTCTTCGGCTTCGTCCTCATGAGCGGGCGGGCGGTTCTATATCCGGTTGTCACAGGAACCTACGAGCGTCACGATCCGCGCCTCGAGTACACCGACGCCAATCCCAGCCGGACCTACGCGGAGTTCGTGGGTCAGTGGGTCAAGGACGTGAGGCGAAGTCTGGACTACCTCGAGAGCCGGCCGGACATCGACTCCGAGCGCATCGGCTTTTACGGCGTGAGCTGGGGGGCTCGCATCGGAAATATCGTTCTCGCCGTGGAGGAGCGGTTCCGAGTCGCCGTCCTCATGGGGGGTGGGTTGCCCCACGTCGAGCCGCTTCCAGAAGTGGCCGAGACCAACTACGCTCCGCGAGTGAAGGTCCCGGTCCTCGTGCTCAACGGGCGCTATGATGCCGTCTTCCCCTTCGAGACCAATCAGAAGCCGATGTTCGAGCTTCTAGGGTCCAAAGAGAAACAGCACGTCGTCTTCGAAAGCGGTCACGTCCTCGTGGGGCATCGCAACCAGATGGTTCAAAGACTGCTCGACTGGCTCGACCGTCATCTGGGGCCGGTCGGCTGAAGGGTTGCGCAGTCGCGTCCGGCGCCGAGCCGCGTCGGGATCACCTCTGCGGATCTCCTCCAGTACCGCTTCCGTTAGGTGGAGCTCCTATAGCTTCCGAGATTCCGCCCACCAACTGTGAGTAATCTGTTGATGCGGTGACGATGAGATCGCGACTGGTACGTGCGGGAAGGTGGCTGACGATGCTCGTTCCAGATAGACACTCGTCACCACTTCCGTTACGCTCGCCATCATTCTGACAGTTTCAAAGTGCTCCCGATGGGAGAACACCAAAATCTGGTCCTTACAGTCCACGACTTTCGTCTCGTGCCCGAGGGGACGGAGCGTCTCGCGCTCAGCGCCGACCGTCGAAGCTCTCGAAATCCGGAGTACTCAACGCCCCCAGTCCTCGAACTGGAGACTCGGAATGCGCTCGAAATCCACGATATTTCGAGTCACCAGCGTGGCGCCGACGGAAAGCGTTATGGCGGCGATGGCAAGATCGTTGGTCCCCAAACGAAGCTTCTGCGCCCGTAACCGATCGAAGACGGTGGCGGCAGCCGAGTCGAACGGCAAGCAGATCCACCGACGATAGAATAGGCGAGCATAGGCGACTTCGCGCGCGCGGCCGTCCACGGCGCGGCGAAGGCTGGCAACCAACCGCCCAGGTCCTCACCAAAAGTGATGATCGTCGTGACGACTCGATCTTCGGCGCCGATACTTCCTCTTCCATCGAGAGCTCCTGGCAGAGCTCGCCCGGCTCGCCTACGAAACCGTTCGCGCGTTGATGGCGGCCGCCTCAGACGAGCCCACCGCTCGCCCCGGCATGGTGGCCGTGATTCAGACCTTTGGCTCCTCCCTCAAGTGGAACCCACACATTCATGCCCTCGTCTCTCGCGGAGTCTTCCTCCCCGACGCCTCCTGGCATCCCATCCCCTACGTGGACTCCCACAAAGCCGAGCTCTTCTTCCGGCACAAGATCCTCGGACTTCTTCGAGACCTCGAGCTCATCACCCAACAGAGAATCGAGCTTCTCTTGTCCTGGACGAACTCAGGCTTCGGTGTTCACAACCGAACCACCGTCTATCCCGCCGATTCCCAGGGGCTCCACAAGCTCGCCTGCTACTTCCTGCGGCCCCCGGTCAACCTCTCCCGCCTTCGCTATCACAAAGACTCCCAGCTCATGCTGTATGAACCCAAAGCAGCACCGGAGCTCGAGGACCAGGCCCTCGTCGACCCGCTCGCGTTTCTGGCCCGCGTCCTCATCCACATCCCCGAGCCCCACAAGCACCAGGTCCATTTCTACGGGGCTTACGCCAACCGGGTTCGTGCGCTGTACCGGGCGGAGGACACCGACCTGGGGGCGGACCCTGAGGCCAACGAGGCCACACCCAGGCGTACCTTGAGCAAACGGTGGAGAGAGCTCATCTACCGCATCTATGAGGTCGACCCTCTGGTCTGCCCCCGCT
>DATIBD010000017.1:0-16791 GCA_035457705.1 Vicinamibacteria bacterium | reverse complement strand
AAACGGGTCGTCGTGGGAAGACTTGACTTCATAGAAGAGAGTGCGGGCGCCTTTGGTCCAGTGGATGCGGGAGAGAGAAAGAGGGCATCGCAGCAAGTAGCGTGCGAGCCTCTCGAGGCCGTCGGAATCTTGAGGCCAGAGTGTGGGAGAGTCGTCGACGGAGAAACCGCTCTTTCGAAAGGAGCTCAATAGCCTGATACGCTCGTCGCTCAGGAGGCTTCTTCGTTTCAGCATTCATTGGGAGCTTTGGCCGACCATCGACCACCTCGAGCCGGTGAGTCGCGGCGGAGCCGACGACGAATCTAACTGGGTCACGACGTCCATGTTGAAGAATCAGGCGAAGCTGCACTGGACCTTGGAGGAACTGGGTTGGAACCTCCACCCGCAGGCGACTTGAACGAGTGGGATGGGCTAGCGGGATGGTGTCGAAGGTTGGTTACGGCGCGCGATGATCTGCTCACGGACCCGATCCTGCTGCGTTGGCACCGTGCAGCATTTCGGGCAGGAGGCGGCGAATAACGTCGTCAAGGCAGCTTGTTGCGTTTTTAACCCCCAGAAAGCATACGGTCGTTTGACCGTCCCGAGCGACGGGAGCGTTAACGCACCACCTCTCGAGGCGTCCACATAATATGGCAGAGACGTAATTTCGGCGGGATGACTTCCCTCGTCGGACCGGCACCGGTTGCACCGGGATTCACGTTGACCCAACGGTTGAAGTCACGTCAAGCTCTGGCCGTGCTCCCCACCGTTAAGCCTATCCGCCCGGTCGAAAAGAAGCTGGCGTTCAACGACCCCGAGTGGATCTTCGAGCTGAAGCACGACGGCTTTCGGGCGCTCGCCTATATCGAGAACCGAGAGTGCCGCCTCGTGTCCCGAAACGGCTACAGCTTCCCGCACTGGCCAGGCCTCAAACGATGGCTCGGCGAGAACCTGAGCGAAGCAGTGCTCGACGGCGAGCTGGTCTGCCTCGATGAGCACGGCCGCTCGCAGTTCTATGACCTTTTCTTTCGGCGCAAGGAGCCCATCTACTTATGCCTTCGACCTCCTGTGGTTGAACGGCGAGGACCTCCGTGAGCTGCCGCTCAGCCAACGGAAGGAACGCCTGAAGCAGATGATTCCGTCGGAGCTAGGACCGATTCTCTACGCCGACCACGTCGAGGAGAATGGAGTGGCCCTGTTTGACAAGGCCTGCGCGATGGACCTCGAAGGAATCGTCGCCAAGGGGAGGACAGCTCCGTACCGAGAGAAGACCCTCTGGATTAAGGCCCGGAATCCCAGTTACAGCCAGAAAAAAGGCCGAGCGGAGCTGTTCGAGACTCGGTGGCGCTAGTTCCCGTCGGGGAATAAGATTGCCGGGTTGGCGGAGGCGCAATTGTCTCTTTCTCCCGGCACCAAACTCGCCCACTACGAGATCCTCGAACCCATTGGTCGAGGCGGCATGGGTGAGGTCTATAGGGCGAAGGATTCGAAGCTCGGACGGGATGTGGCAATCAAGGTCTTGCCCGACGAGTTCGCCCAGGACCAGGAGCGGCCGAGACGGTTCCAGCGAGAGGCAAAGGTCCTTGCATCGCTGAATCATCCGAACATCGCTGCCATCTATGGCCTGGAGCAGTCGGGCGAGACGCACTACCTCGTTCTTGAGCTGGTTCCGGGTGAGACTCTAGCGGACCGCATTGCACGTGGTCCGATTCCAGTAGAGGAGGCTCTCGAAATCGCCAAGAAGATCGCCGACGCCCTGGAGGAGGCCCATGAGCAAGGGATTGTCCATCGAGACCTGAAGCCTGCGAACATCAAGCTCACCGCGGACGACAAGGTCAAGGTGCTGGATTTCGGTCTAGCGAAGGCGTTCGCCGAGGAAGGTGTCGAAGGCGACGCTGCGACCTCGGTGTCTCCGACGATCACGAGGGACGCGACTCGGATGGGTGTGATTCTGGGAACCGCCGCTTACATGTCTCCCGAACAAGCCAAAGGCAAGCGGGTCGACAAGCGCACCGACATCTGGGCTTTCGGCTGCGTTCTCTTCGAAATGCTCAGCGGGAGAAAGACCTTCCCGGGTGAGACGGTATCGGAGATCTTCGCCGAGATCTTGAAGGGCGAGCCCGAGTGGAGCCGCCTCCCGGGCGACTGTCCCGAGTTCGTGAGGAATCTTATCCAACGCTGCCTGACGAAAGACCCGAAACACCGGCTTCGCGACATCGGGGATGCGTGGGTGGCTTTGAACGAGGCGAGCGCGCCGCCGCGAGTCTTCGCCGCCGTCCCCAAGGACGAAGGAAAACGATACTCGACGCTCCTCCTCGTCGCCGCGGCCCTCGCGAGCGCATTCCTGGCCGCGCTTGTCACCGCGTACCTGCGCCCGGCGCCCCCCGCGCCGACCCCGACGAGACGATTCACGATTCACCTCGACGAGAGACCCGTTCCCGGGGGTCATCTCGCGATTTCTCCCGATGGCGCTCGACTGGCTTACGTGGCGAGAACGGCCGAGGGCGTCCGGCATCTGGTCCTTCGTCACCTCGGTGAAAACGAGGAGCGCGTCCTCGCGGGAACGGAGGACGCTGTCTGGCTATTCTTTTCGCCCGATAGCGCGTGGGTCGGGTTTCTGACGATCGCCGACTCGCAAGCGGGCGCCAACCGTATCGGCGCATTGAAAAAAGTCTCCGTCGACGGCGGTGCTCCCGTGACTCTACTGAAGGAAGTCTTCGTTGGCGCCGCGACGTGGGGCGAGGACGACGCGATCGTCTTCCAATCGGCGCCGGACCAGAAGTTGATGCGTATATCCGCCGTCGGGGGAGCCCCTCAGCCCCTCGGTCTCGCTCGCGAAGACACCTGGTATCCGGCGGCTCTCCTGCCCGGAGGAGACGCTCTTTTGGCAATGAACGATGCGGGAAGCGTTACCCTGTTTTCTCTCAAGGGCGACGAATTCGAAACCGTCGTCGACGCCGGAGCAGACTACACGCTTTACGTCCCGACGGGGCACGTCGTCTATTTCAGCCGTGGAAAGCTCCTGGCGGTGCCCCTCGATCGAAAGCGGCTACAGGCGACGGGGACGGGCGTGCCCGTGGCCGAGGGGGTGAGCCCGTTCCAGTGGGCGTTCTCGAGGGAGGGCACTCTCGTCTATGGCCTCGCCTCCAAACGCAGTTTGGTCTGGGTGAGTCGAGAGGGAGCCGAAGAAGCTCTACCCCTTCCCCCCGACTACTATCAAATGGCGAGGGTCGCGCCGGACGGAACGCGAATCGCATTGAGTCACCTGTTTCGTTTCGTAGAGAACCCGGACGTCTGGGTTTATGAGCTCGCTCGAGGCACCATGGGACGGCTCACGCTCGATCCCGGGGTCGAGCGCTTTCCTCTGTGGAGCCCGGATGGCAGGAAGGTGGTCTACATCTCCCGAACTGACGAGAGAAATCTCCTCTCGAAGTCCTTCGACGGAACCAGCGCCGCCGAGCTCTTGTTGACGAGCCCCTACGATCGATGGCCCTACAGCTGGTCGCGCGATGGGGAACAGTTGGTCTTCGAGGAGGACAACCCGGAAACGGGAAGCGACATTGGGATGCTTTCCATGGACGGGAAGGGAACCGTCACGCCGGTGATTCGAGATCCGTTCGACCAGACCAATCCCGCCGTCTCGCCCGACGGCAGGTTCATCGCTTACGAGTCCAACGAGACGGGCGGGGTCGAGGTCTACGTACAGCGCTTTCCCGAGCCCGGTGAAAAGCGCCAGGTCTCGACCCGGGGCGGGATCGTGCCCCTGTGGGGTCGGGATTCGAAGGAGCTTTTCTACCGGGACGGCGAAAGTGTCATCGCCGTTCGGATCGAGACCGACCCCTCCCTTCGACCCGGCGAGTCTCGCGCGCTCTTCCGGGGAGACTACGTTCATGATGTGTCCCGGGCCTACGAATACGTTCCATCCCAAGACCGGTTCCTGATGATGAAGGACGACGAGTCGGAGTCGGATCCGAGGGAGCTCCTCGTCGTGACCAACTGGTTCGACGAGCTCGAACGGCTCGCCCCGGTGAAATAGGCTCGCTACCAGCGGCGCACGGAATGGGTGTACGATGCTTTTGCCGGAAGGTGATCGGATAACCCAGCGGACGGCGCGCTGAACAAGATCCCGGTGGAGGGCGGGATCAGACAACCCCTCGCGCCCGTGGGCACCGCGGGTGGCGGTACCTGGCTTCGCGATGGAACCATCGTATACGTCGACGATACCTCTTCCGGCCTGAAGAAAGTTTTGGCGGCGGGTGGAGAGCCGGAGCTCATCGTCGATCAGGATCCCGACCAAGGCGAGTGGATGATGACCTTACCCTCGCCTCTACCATCGGGGCGGGCCATTCTCTGCAGCGTGCGCGTCGGCGACCGCTTCGACCTCGCGGTGGTGGCACTCGATGAGCCGGTGCCCAAGTTCCGCTTCCTTGCCGAAGACGGCATTTCGCCCCATTTACGTGCCGACGGGGCACATCATCTATCAACAAGGTGGGGGTGTTGCTCTCCTCGCATTGCCGTTCGATGCCGAGCGGCTTGCGGTCCTCAGGCCCGCCGAGTCGGTCGTACCCGGCGTCCTGAGTCGGGTCAGCCTGCAATCGAGAACTTTCGACGTTGCCGACAACGGCCTGCGCATCTGGCTCGAAACAGCCCGCCTGGCCATTCTCACGACTCCCGAGCGCGTGCTCTACCACGGCCGTCTCCACATCGGCCCTCCCCTCAATCCCTGCCATGTGCGCGAATGGTGCTCCGACGAGCTCGAGCACTACTTGCGTTCAGAAGGTTTCGAGGTTTGGGTGGGGCTCACCCGCAGCAACTCGGTGGAGCCCGACATGAAGACGATCCTGGCTATTCTGACCGCGCCGTGACCCGTTCCTCGCCGTGAGGCCCGGTCTGGCTACTCGCGCGTGATGATCACGGAAGCCGTGTTGCTCTGCTGACCGAATATGTCCTCGCACCAGAACTCGTAGTGGTACTGACCCAGTGGAGCGCCTATGCCGTGGCACCCGATGGCGTCGTCGGGATCCATGAAATATAGAAGCCGTCTCCGGCGACGTCGTCGCCGTGGGTACCGTCGTCATCGCGTCAGAACATCCGACCAGAGCGCCGGCAAGAGCGCTCATCCTGCGCCCGGAGGATGCCCACGAAAGGAAAGAGCAGCGCCGGCTCCCCGCCCGCTGAAAAGTACTGCAAGAGAAGCAACGGATGTGTGAAAAACAACACTTCCACATCGCTCGCCTTGACTCCGAGGCGCAGCTCGGCGAGCCGGGAAAGGCTCAGCCTGTGTGCCAGTTCGAATCCGCATTGAGCGAGTACATCCGTCACACTTCGCAGCATGCGCAGCAGAGCCGTCGAGACGAGCCGAAAAGTCGATTGCGAGCATTGGTGTGCTGCAAGTGGCACAAACGGATTCATTTGCAATCTTCGGGGTCGGTGTCATGTCTGTCTCATCTCGAAGAATCGATAGGCTCGACAACCAGGCACTCGGGAACCTCGAGCCCCGAACGCGAGCACCTGCTAAACGCTTCCGGCAAGAAACCTGCCAGAGCCTCACGAGGCTGCATACGGGGAGTGGCATCGGTTTTGCTCGATCGCAGGGTATGCGAACGTACTGGCACACGTCGTACGCGAGCGGCGCCCATAGCACGCGCTCGCTGGACTGTCGGTGGCGCTTCCCAGACGTGGGGTTTCGGCGTGGATGCGTCGAGCCCTTCCAACCGACATGGCGTGCGGCTCTTCGCGCGAAAGACCGCATCCAGATGGTGGCCGCTGTCCCGTTCGCCACCGCCTCGGACGAGGTGGAGGTGAGAGACCATGAACCATGCCGCCACGCTTCTCGTCGGTGCCTGCGTTTTCGCTTCGGCCGTCGTCGCGCGTCCCCTTCGTGCAGAAGGTGACGCGGCGTTCGCGATAAGGGATTCGCTGCTCGCGTCCCTGGTCGGAGAAGCGCTCGACAACAACCCCGCGCTCAAAGCCGCGAGGGAGGCGGCCGCAGCGGCAAGGTCTCGGCCGGCTCAGGCACGTTCGCTCCCCGATCCCATGTTCGTCGTCTCGTACACCAACGACGGCGTCTCCCCCACTCTGGGTAGCCGCGACATGACGACGCTCGCCTTCATGTGGGGGCAAGAACTACCTTATTCGGGAAAACGAGGCCTCAGAGGCGACTTTTTCCTCCGCGCGGCAGATCAGGCTGACCAACAGGTCGAACGAGTGAAGCTGGGCCTGACCGCGGCCGTCGAACACGCCTATTACGATTTGCTCGTATCCCGGGAGTTGCTCGAGCTCGTTCAGGAGCAAGAAGAGATCTGGAGGCAAACCGAAGGCATCGTTCGGGCGCGCTATGCGGTGGGGCGGGGCTCGCAGCAGGACGTCTTGCGGTCCCAGGTCGAGGTCGTCCGCATCGAGCGAATGAGGATCGAGCGGGAAACCGAAGCCGAGATCCAGGTTGCCGAGATCAACCAGCTCCTGGGCCGGCCGGCGGGTACGCCCCTCGCGACCGAAGCTCGGCTCGTTCTCCGGTCTGTAGACGAAAGTATGGAGCTGCTTCTCGCGCGCCTCGAGGCTTCGAGTCCGGAGCTGAACAGCGCGGCGCTCGGCGTTTCGCGTTCGAAGCTCGGTGTGGAACTGGCGCGAAAGGAGTACAGGCCCGACTTCGCGCTCCAGGGTGGCTACATGAACCGGGGCGGTCTCGACCCGATGTGGGTCGCCGGGGTAGGGATATCGATACCACTCTACCGAGAACGTCTCGAAAGTGGATTGGCCGAGGCCCAGTCGCAAACGCGTTCCGGCGAGCAACTCGTGGAATGGCTCAGACTGATGCTTCGCTTCCGGACCGAAGAGCGCCTCGCGCAACTCGAGGCCACGGCGGAGATAGCGGGTCTCTATCGAGACGGCATCCTTCCGCAGGATCGGCTGGCGGTCGACGCGGCGATGGCGAGCTACCAGACGGGGCAGGTGCCCTTCGTCACCGTGCTCGAGGCTCTCACGACGCTCTACGACGATCTGGCCACGCACCTTCAGGTTCTTGCCAACCACGCAAAGATTCGCGCCAGTCTCGAAGAGGCGAGCCTCGAGCAAACGACGAGCCTCACGATTGGAGGGGTGACGTCGCCGGCGGTCGGCACGTCCATGAGCACCATGGCGGGCGCCATGAGTGGAGACGGGACAGCGAGCCGGTCCGGCTCGATGACCAACCGTTAGAAGGAGATTTTCATGACGGCCTCGATTGAGTCCTACGATCGCACAAGTTCGCGCAAGACCGACTCACGCGCGATGTCCTATGCGACCGTTGCAGGCATCTCGCTCGCACTCGGGATCGCAGGCACGATGCTCGTCCTTCGTTTCCAGGAGAGGGCACCATCCCTCTCCCAGGCCGCTTCCGCCCCTTTGGAGAGCTCGCATGGACAGACAGGTTCGGAGCACTCGGGAGGTTCCCACGCGGAAGAGGCGTCGGGAAGAGCAGTCTACGTCTCCCCGGCGCGTCAGCAACTCATCGGCGTACGCACGGCCGCGATCGAGAGACGCCCTCTCGAGTCTTCCATCCGAACCGTCGGCACGCTCGCCTATGACGAGACCCGGATCGCCCAGGTCCACCCGAAGATCGCGGGCTGGGTCGAACGGGTTCACGTCGACTACGTGGGCAAACTCGTCCGGCGCGACGAGCCTCTGCTCGAGATCTACAGCCCCGAGCTTGTCTCCACGCAAACAGAGTACCTGCTCGCGCTCAAAGCACGAGCGGAGCTCGGAGCGAGCCCCGTAGCAGCGACGCGCTCAGCGGCCGAATCGCTCTTCGCCGCCGCCAGAGATCGGCTCCGTTTCTGGGACGTTCCCGAGGACGAGATCGAGACGCTCGAGCGGACCCGGGAGGTGCGGAAGACACTCACGCTTCGAGCACCCTCCGTTGGCATCGTGCTCGAGAGAAACGCGTTTCCCGGGCAGTACGTCGCTCCGGAAACGGCGACGTTCAAGATCGCGGACCTGTCACGAATCTGGGCCTTCGGGGCTATTTTCGAGTACGAGCTTCCCCTCGTCCGGGTCGGCCAGCAAGCGGAAATCGAGTTTCCCTACGGTGCGACGAGCCGCACGCTGCGGGGCACGATCACCTACATCTATCCCGAGATCGACGTTCAGACACGCCGGGTGAAGATCCGCGTCGAGCTCGACAACCCAGGTATCGAGCTGAAGCCCGATAGCTACGTGACGTTCGTCATTCGAGTGCGCGGCGCCGAGCGGCTCGTCATTCCCAAGGAGGCGGTTATCGACACCGGGCTCATCCGTTACTCGATCCTCGCCCATCCCGACGGGTATTTCGAGCCGCGCGAGATCGATGTTGGCCCGCCAGACGACGCATCCTACCCCGTGCTCCACGGTCTCGAGGAGGGCGACCGCGTCGTCGTCTCGGCACAGTTCCTGATCGATTCGGAGACGAATCTTCAGGCCGCGATGCAGTCGATGACGGGGATGCACGGAATGGAGCCCATGGAGCTAACGGCCGAGGGGACGCCGGCCACGGAGACACCACCCCAACACCGCCACTGAGGCACGACGTCCATGATCGAGAAGCTCATCGCCTTCAGCGCGCGGAACGCTTTTCTCGTCGTGCTCATGATGCTCGCGATCGCGGGTGCGGGCATCTGGGCGATTCGCGAGACCCCCATCGACGCGATCCCCGATCTCTCGGACGTCCAGGTCATCGTGACCGCAAACTGGGAAGGCCGGAGCCCGCCCCTCGTAGAGGATCAGGTCACCTACCCTATCGTCACCGCTCTGATCTCCGCGCCTCGGGTCAATGTAGTGCGGGGATTCTCGTACTTCGACGTCTCTTTCGTCTACGTGATCTTCGAGGACGGGACGGATCTCTACTGGGCACGCAGCCGGGTACTCGAGTATCTGAGCGGGCTTCAGGGGCGCCTTCCGCCGGGAGTCCAGCCCGTGCTCGGTCCCGACGCAACGGGTGTGGGCTGGGGCTTCGAGTACGCACTCGTCGACCGGAGCGGAAAGCACGATCTCTCTCGACTGCGCACGCTCAACGACTGGTACGTGCAGTACTGGCTCCGCAGCGTGCCCGGGGTAGCCGAGGTGGCGCCTGTGGGAGGATTCGTCAAGCAGTACCAGATCGAGATCGACCCCAACGCGCTCCTTTCCTACGGCCTCGCTCTTGATCACGTCGTCGAAAGCGTGCGCAAGAGCAATAACGACGTCGGTGGCCGTGTCGTGGAGTGGACTGGCCGCGAGTACATGGTACGCGGCCGGGGCTACATCCAGAGCGTCGCCGATGTCGAGCAGGTGAGCCTGGGCGCGAAGCCCGACGGGACGCCGGTCCTCGTAGGAGACGTCGCCCGCGTCCATCTCGGGCCCGACATGCGACGCGGTGTCGCCGAGCTCGACGGGGAAGGAGACGTCTCCGGGGGGATCGTCATCATCCGCCACGGGGTCGACGCCTACGGCGTCATCCAGAGCATCAAGCAGGCCGTCCGGGAAAAGGTCCAGCCGGCACTTCCCCCGGGGGTCGAGCTCGTCACCACCTACGACCGCTCCGATCTCATCGAGCGGTCCATCGCGAACTTGCAGGAGAAGCTCGTCGAGGAGATGGCCATCGTCTCGCTCGTGTGCGTCGTCTTTCTCTGGCACTTCCGGAGCGCCCTGGTGGCGATCCTGACACTTCCGCTCTCCATTCTGCTCTCGTTCGTGGCGATGCGCTATCTCGGCCTCGGCTCCAACATCATGAGCCTCGGAGGCATCGCCATCGCCATCGGCGCCATGATCGACGCCGCCATCATCATGATCGAGAACGCCCACAAGCATCTCGAGCGCGAATCGAAAGACCGGCCGCGCCACGACATTTTGGTCGAGGCTGCGCAGGAGGTGGGTCGACCCCTCTTCTTCTCGCTGCTAATCATTACCGTATCCTTCCTTCCCATCTTTACCCTCGAAGCCCAGGAAGGGCGGCTGTTCAAACCCCTCGCCTTCACGAAGACCTTCGCCATGGGATTCGCGGCGCTCATGTCCGTGCTCGTCGTCCCCTACCTGATGGTCCTCTTCATTCGCGGAAGAATCGCTCCGGAGGAGAAGAACCCCGTAAACCGCTTCCTGATCTGGGCCTACCATCCTTTCGTGCGTTTCGTGCTGAGGCATCGCGCCGCGACGCTCATCACCGCGGTCCTCCTTCTCCTCACGACCGTACCAGTCTTCCGGCAGCTCGGCTCGGAGTTCATGCCCCCGCTCTACGAAGGAACGTTGCTCTACATGCCCATCACCCTTCCGGGCGCCTCCATCGAGACTGCGCGGCAGATCCTGGCGATTCAGGACAAGATTCTGAAGGAGGTGCCCGAGGTGGACTCGGTCTTCGGCAAAGCGGGGCGGGCGCTCTCCGCCACCGATCCCGCGCCTCTCGAGATGATCGAGACCGTCATCAACCTGAAACCGCGGAGCAAGTGGCGTTTGGGAATGACGCCCGAAAAGCTCGAGTCCGAGCTCGACCGGCTCGTCCGGCTCCCGGGCGTAGCCAACGCCTGGACGATGCCCATCAAGGCGCGTGTGGATATGCTGTCGACGGGAATTCGCACGCCCGTGGGTGTCAAGATCTTCGGGCCCGAGCTCGAGGGCATCAACGGAATCGGAGCTCAGGTCGAAAAAGCGCTACAGAGCGTCCCGGGAACCCGGACGGTTTTTTCCGAGCGTGTGACGGGAGGCTACTACCTCGACTTCACTGCCAATCGCGAACAGCTCGCCCGGTACGGCCTGGCAATCCAGGACGTTCAGATGATGATCGAGTCCGCCATCGGGGGAACCAACATCACGACCACCATCGAAGGCCGCGAGCGGTTCCCCGTGAACGTTCGCTATCAACGTCACTATCGCACGGACTTGAACGCGCTCAGGAGGACGCTCATCTCGACGCCCACCGGAGCGCAGGTCCCCATCGAACAAGTGGCCGATGTCACCCTCACGACGGGTCCCACCGTCATCCGTACGGAACAAGCACAGCTTCTTGGATACGTCTACATCGACGTCGCCGACCGCGATATCGGTCGCTACGTTGACGACGCGAAACGGGCCGTCGCGCAGACGGTAACCCTTCCAGAAGGTTATTACCTGGAGTGGAGCGGTCAGTACGAGTACATGCTTCGCGCGAAGGAGCGCTTGAAGCTCGTCATTCCCGTGACGGTCCTGATCGTCGTCCTCCTCCTGTACCTCAACACGAGAAACGTGACCAAGATTGCCATCGTACTCCTCGCGGTCCCGTTCTCCCTCGTGGGAGCGTTCTGGCTTCTTTACCTGCTCGGCTATAACCTGAGCGTCGCCGTCTGGGTTGGGATCATCGCTCTTGCCGGCGTGGATGCCGAGACCGGCGTGGTCATGCTCCTGTACCTCGACCAGGCTTACGAAAGGCAGAAGCGCGAGGGCCGGATGAAAAGCCTCGTAGACCTGGAACAGGCCGTCGAGCATGGCGCGGTCAAACGGATCCGCCCCAAAATGATGACGGTGATGGCCATTCTCATGGGACTTCTGCCAATCATGTGGAGCCACGGAGCCGGCGCCGACGTGATGAAGCGGATCGCGGCACCCATGGTGGGTGGTGTGGTCACCTCGTTCGTGCTCGAGCTCCTGATTTACCCCGTCCTCTTCACCCTTTGGAAATGGCACCGCGAAGTGAGGCCGGGCATGAACAGCGCGCAGCAATCGATTTGAGCAAGTGCGAGTCATCGAACCCGGTACGCCGGCGAGTCGTAGAGGTTCGTGTTTGAAGGTCTTTTCTATTTGCACGATTTGCAAAAGCGGCTCCGCGGCGCGCGCGGCCCGGAGAGATACTCCCCTGCCGCTACGGTTCCCCACTCCCCCTCGCAGGCCCCGATCTGCCTGAGCCGATTCTCCATTTCCGTCAAGCAACGTGTTTCACACGTGTCGATGGGCTCCGCGTATTGGTCCCGATGAAGTGTTTTGATCGACAACGTGACCTCGCTTCTCAATCCCCTTTTTGAGTCGAACGCATGGCGGGTCGATAGGGCTCGATTTCGTAAAATGACGATCGGTGCTCCGTTGGCAAGATCCACTCAGCAATCGTCTTCAGGTCTTCGTAGACTGCCCGGCACGAATCGCAGCCCGGTAGTGGAGGGTGCGCACCGAGCGCGTGGATTCCACTCAGAACCAGCTCGTAGCCGATGGCTTTCAGTGCCCGCAACCTGAAAACCCAACTGCTCGCGGAATGCATCGCAACATATGTGTCGCTTTTTCACAATGTCGTGCAGAGTCTCGATTGCTGGCCGGTCTCGCGTATCGGAGTGACCCCGCAACCCTAGTTGGAGTACAGGCACAAACGCGACCAAGAAGGTAGTGCGTTCGTCGCTCGAGCCCATGGCGCGGAGATCGCATGAGAGGAATAAGCTGACGGAATCATGAATGTTGCCAAAGACCCCGTGTGCGGGATGACCGTGCTGCAGGACGTGAGTCTGACGGGTCGCTTAAGCCGTCTACTTCTGCTCCGCTTTTTGCAGAGCAACGTTCGAGCAAGCGCCCGAGAGATACGGCAGTCGCCCTGTGGAGACCGTGCGCGACGCCATCGACCGGAACTGGGTCGCGTATTTCTCCATGGAGATCGCGCTCGTTGACGACATACACGGTGTGCTGGCGGGTGACACGTTGAAGTCAGCGGCGGATCTTCGGGTCCCCATCGTTGGACTGACGCTTCTTTCCAGCGAAGGGGTACCTCCGACAAGAGCTCGACGAACAGGGAACGCAGCGCGAAAGCTCCGCGCCCTGGGATCCGGCGCGCTTTCTGGCACCGCTGTCGGTGACCGCGGGGTTGCCGATCGAAGAGCGCGCGGAAAGAGTCGGCGGCTGGGAGTACCAGGTCAGCGCAACCGGCTTCGTGGTGCCGGTGATCTTTCTGGACACGAACCTCGACGGAAGCTCCGACTTCGACCGTGGCCTCACCACTCGACGCTACGGCGGTGACGAGCGCTACCGTCTGGCCCGGGAGTGCGTTCTGGGAATCGGTGGAGTGAGGATGTTGCGGGCGCTGGGATACGACGGTGTCGAGATACCACATTGAACGAGGGGGCATGCCTCGCTTCTCGTCCTCGAGCTCTTCAGGGAGCGATACCGACGGAACCCGACGGGACTTCGAGGGAGTACGCAAGCAAAGCATGTTCACCACACATACCCCTGTTGCCGCAGGACACGATCAGTTCGGATATACCTGACGAACGCTCAGGAAGGCTCGTGAAGGTCGACGTCAGGACCTAGCCCGATTTACGAGCCGGGACGCCCAAGGTCCTGCTAGAGGAAGCCATCCCCGAGGGCTCGGGCCGAACGCCGTACGATGTGCCACCCGACGCGGAGCGCTTGCTCATTACGGAAACCAAGAATCCCGAGGTCCGCCGCGCCAAGCAGACAACCCTGTCCCTTCTAAGAGCTCGAGCGTCTCGAGCCGAGTCGGTGAGGGTAAACGTAACGCTCGAAGAGCTCGTGCGAAGATTCAAGGCAAGCACGTGTGGCCAGCGATGGCTGGCATGGGCGCGGCAACGCACGTCGCGATCGTCGAAACGGCCGAGCAGGGATCCGAAACTCGGTCTCGAGGCGCCGGTCTTTCAGACGACCCAGTGTAGGTTCGTTGCGAACGGGTGATGGAGCACGTCCGAGGCCAGGGCGAGGCGCCTTACTTGAGGCGAGCGTACTCGTCTCGGGCGGCGCGAAGGACCGGGACATCCTCATCGGCATCCTTCCAGAGCGCCAGAAAATCCTGATACGCCCTTCGACTCTCTGCCATTTCCCCAGTGAGCGCTCGAGCGCGGGCGAGACCGAGACGTGCGAGACCATAAATGGGCGACACAGAGTGCACACCACGATGGTCGAGAATGCTCTGATACTCGCGCGCGGCCTCTGCGCCCCGTCCGGCAGTCAAATGGGCGCGGGCTGCGATGTAAGCGGGAAGGTGGGCCGCCGCGTACGCGAGCGTGTGAGAACGTGTGGGTCTCAATTCCTCGAGGGCTCGATCTGGAGCGCGATCGACTTCGATCGCGGCGGTAACGGTTGGGATCCAGAGCTCCCTCACTAAAGTGTCCTCTGGAAACCGTTTGGCGAGCTCTTGCGCCAGTTGCTCCGCCGCGCCCCCGTCCCCCGCTAGCGCGTAAGCGACGGCCACGACCGGAAGCGTCACCCGGCCGCGGGCCAGAGCGAGAGCGTTGCGACCTTGCTCCCGTGCTTCGCGGGCATTCCCGAGCAATGCTTCGGAAAGAGCCCAGCTTGCCTCAATCGAACCCGCAGCCTCGGAAAGTCGCGCGGCTTGAGCAGTCTCGATCGCTCGGCCATAGCTTTGCCGTCCATCTTTCAGCCTGCCCTCGGACCACCTCGACTCGGCTTCGAACTGAACGAGGGCGTGCTCCCCCGGACGACCGCGCGCCCACTCCAACTGAGCGTCCATGCCACGGGTGTCGTTTTGATAAGCGGCGACCTGGTAACGGACGAAGCGAATGAACAATCCGTCGATCCCCGATTGAATGGCGTTCTCGATCACGGTGCGCGCTTCGTCGGCGCGCTCGAGACCGAGATAAGAGAAGCCAGAGTGCAAGTGGGCGAACATGTATTTGGGATCGAGTCGCAGGGCCGCCTGGCTCTCATCGAGCGCCCGATCCCATCGACCGAGGTCTCTCCAGAGGACAACCGCGAGATTGATATGGGGTGTGACGTCTCGCGGGTAGGTTTGTGTCCACAGCTCGAGGGCTTGAAACGACTTAACCAAATCCCCGGTAACGAACCCGTGATAGTGATGGGTAATGTAAAACTTCTCGCGCTCACTCACGCGCTCCCGCCGATCGTAGGCCTTTGTCATGAACTCGGAGGCCCGGTCATGCTCCCCGATGTTGTCGTAGACGACGCCGAGGCGCGCATAAGCCATTGCGAAATTGGGGTCGAGCTCGACGGCTCTTTCGTAAAAGGGAATGGCTTCGCCCTCAGCTCCATTGCTCCGCTGGGCGTCGCCCAAGCTGAAAGCCTTGAGCGCTTCGAGCGATCCCGTACTCGCCCTTTCGACCGGAGTGTCGAATGCATGAATCGACGCCAGAGATTCGCCGAGCTTGCCGCGGAGGCTGGACGCGGCTTTTCCCAGTGCCTTGAGCACGTCCTCACGCCGCTCGGCCTCCACCTGCTCGCGCGCCAGCGTGTCGCCCGTCTCACAGTGGACGGCATCGAGGGAGAGAGCGTAATGACTGCCGAGGGGCGCGATCGTGCCGGCGAGGAGCGCTTTCACTCCCTCGCGTAGACAGACTTCTCGTGCCACCCCCCCGACCACGCGATCGTCCGGCGAGCGGCCCATGAAGCCCAGCGCTTCTCGGACGTGCGGATCGGGCAAGATGCTGAGAAAAGGCGACTGTTCCAGCTGAACTGCCAGAGCCTGCTTCAACGTCCCGTCGAAGACCGGCTCTCCGGTCGTGTTGACGAAGTCGGCCAACAGCACGACGTCTCGATCGGTTAACGCTCGAGCTTTCCCGAAACGAAAGTAGACGACCACCGCGCCCACTACGAGAACCGTGGCAGCGAGCCCGAGGGGAATCCAGCGTCGCCGGCGCGTGGGAGACACGACGGCGACGCTCGGGCCGGAGACGCCCCCGACAGCACGGTTAGGCACCTCGACAGCCGACGCGGTCATGGACGACCGGCCCGAGTCGCTGTCCCGTTTCAGCCGTTTGAGGTCGGCCATCAAGTCGGCCGCCGTCTGGTAACGGAGGGAAGGCTCCTTCTCGAGCGCCTTGGTGATGATACGCTCGAGCTCCACCGGCATTTCCGGATTCAAGCGAACGGGCGGCGTCGGTTGCCGGTTCAAAATGGCGTCGAACAGGACCGCGGAGGTCTGGCCCGAGAAGGCCTGGCGTCCGGTCGCCATCTCGTAGAGCACGAGACCGAACGAGAAGAGATCCGTGCGCGCATCCAATTCCTGCCCTCGAGCTTGCTCGGGTGACATGTAAGCGATCGTGCCGAGCGCCGTGCCGGGGCCGGTCAGGTGTGGATCGCGAAGCTCCCCGGTCGCGAGAGCCGAGTCCACCGACGCCGCCTTGAGAGGTCCGGCCGGCGCGGTCAGCTTGGCCAGCCCGAAGTCCAGAACCTTCGCCAGGCCGCGTCGAGTGACGAACAGATTCGCCGGCTTGATGTCACGGTGAACGATCCCTTGGGAGTGCGCGGCGTCGAGCGCATCGGCAATCTGTACCGCCAGCTCGATGAGCTCTTCGTTCCCGATTGGGCGGCCCGCGATACGGTGCTTGAGCGTCTCCCCCTCCAGAAGCTCCATGACGATGAAGTGGCGACCTCCGTTCTCGCCGATGTCGTGGATGGTGCAAATGTGAGGGTGATTCAGTGCGGAGGCGGCGCGCGCTTCGCGCTGGAAACGCTCAATGGCATGGGGCTCCCGGGAGAGCTCCGCCGGAAGGAGCTTCAGTGCGACGTTCCGGCCGAGCCGCGTGTCTTCGGCGCGGTAAACTTCTCCCATCCCACCGCCCCCGAGCTTCTCACGAATTCGATAATGGGAGAGGGTCTGCCCGATCACGGCTTGAAGTTAAGGATAGGACAAATCATGAGTCTCGTCCAAGTCGCGGAGGGTGAGTTCGCTGGTTGAACGAGGTTGTCGGGAGAGGTGGGGAACATTGGGGGTACGCGAGGCGCTCGTCTGGGGCGCTGGTGGGAGGTCGAGAAGCTTGTCTGCGTCCTGAGGGGCTCGAAAGCGAGGGTTGATTGAGGCAAAAGCTCGGCGCCTGGAGGCGCTCGAGCTAGGAAGGCGGGGAAAGGTGTCGATGTTGAGGAGGAGCTCGAGAAGGGGATTGTCGT
>DATIBD010000016.1:0-66535 GCA_035457705.1 Vicinamibacteria bacterium | reverse complement strand
TCCTATCGTGTCATGATCCTGGGATTCGACGGCATGGATCCCGAGTTTCTGGAATCCATGCTCTCTCAGGGCAAGCTTCCCAACTTTCAAAAGCTCATGCGCGAGGGGGCCTACGCGCCCTGCCGCTCCTTCAAACCGACGAAGTCCGTGGTTTTGTGGACCTCGGTGGCGACGGGAAAGCGGATGGAGAAGCACGGGATCGTGGACTGGCAGCTCCTGTCCGATGACGGTCGCAAAGTCCTCGCCTCGGGCGGCTCGCGACGGACGGAAGCATTGTGGAACATCGTGACGTCTTCGGGGAAGACGGTTCAGATCCTCAACTGGTGGGCCAGCTGGCCGGCCGAAGAAGTGAACGGGCAGATCGTGTCGAACCACTTTCCCCGTTCGCTTCACGAGCCCATCGCGGAGGCGACGTTCCCCGAAGATTTGGCCGGCGAGCTCCGGGGGCTCGGAATGCCCGATCGGGCCGAGGCCGAGCGGGTTCTCTCCGAGTCGGGTATCCCCGTCTTTTCGCGCGAGCTGGCCCTCGCCGCCTTTCGGCCCAGCACCCAGTTTCGCGCCCGGTTCCGAACGGCGGCCGGAGTCTTCAACGACGACATGATCACCGAGAAGAGCCTCGCCTACTTGATGAACGGCCGAGGGCAGGCCGACCTGGTCGCGGCCCTGTTCCGGACGACGGATGTGTACACCCACTTTCTCTGGCGATTCATCGACCGGCGGGTCGCCGTACCGGTGTATGCCGCGCTCAGGGAGAGGGGCGAGCCCGTGACCGAGTCGATCTCGCACGCCATGGATGAGGCCTACGCGCGGGTTCTCGAGCCCGTTTATCTTCATGAAGACCGGAGACTTGGACGTCTCATGGACATGGCCGGGCCAGACACCGTTCTGATGGTCGTTTCCGATCACGGCTTCCAGTTTCGGGATTATGGATTCAACCACTACGATGATGGACGGGGCGACGTCCGCGCACCCGAAGGAGTCCTTTTTCTGTGGGGGCCGGCGATCCGTAAGGGTGCACGCCTCCTAAGCCCATCGTTATTCGATCTCGCCCCAACTTCACTTTATTTGATGGGGCTTCCCGTCGGTCGCGATATGGACGGGCGGGTCCTCACCGAGGCGTTGACGCCGGTTTTGCTCGCTCGACGCTCCATCGGCCACGTGGATAGCTATGACCGGGCGCCCCGCGGGGGACCGGTGCGCCCGAGCCCCCTCGATGAGAAGGTGCTCCGCGAGCTGAGGGCATTGGGCTACATTCCCTGATCTCGCGCAAAGTTACTTCCGGTAAGGGTTTCTCGGATATAGAGTTTCGTGTTAACCTTGACACAATCACTCGGGCTGTAGTAGGAATACCGCGTTTTTTCGCACGTGCCCGATGTCGCTACGTAAGTCATCATCAACCAGTCGATTAATAACGCTACTATTTCGCTCAAAATCATCCAATAGGGTCCGGAATAATGAAACGTTCGTTTACTCTGATTTGGGTTCCGCACGGTGGAGAACGATTCCGTAAGCTGCGGATGTCCTCGGCGTTCCTCAGGACGCTCGGCGTCTTTTCCGTCGGCGGCATTCTGATTGCCGGGGTACTCCTTACACACTACGCTGCTTTTTACCGGGAGCTCGGCGAGCTTCGCGCGCTGCGCCTGGCCAATGCGGAGCTCGAGCGGCGTACCCGCGAGTACGAGATCTCGGTCGAGGACCTCAACGGACAAGTCTCGTCTTTGCAGGATTTCGTCCGCAAGCTGTCGGTGATGGCTGGTCTAGAGGACACCCTGCAAGAAGGTGGGGAAGAGGGTGTGGGCGGTCCCCACAACCTGGATTACACAGCCACTTCCGGCGCCTACGCTCAAGTGCAGGGCGAGCTCGTCCGGATGCAGGGCGAGCTGACGGATCTGGAGGAAAAGAGCCGGGTTCTGGAGCGTTTCTACGAGCGGAACACGCTGATGCTGGCCTCCACACCGTCGATCTGGCCGGCCCGCGGCTATTTCTCCTCCTCGTTTGGATTTCGAAAGGACCCTTTCACCGGCGATCGTGAGATGCATTACGGGATCGACATCTCGACCTCGATTGGCCGTCCCGTGGTTGCGGCGGCCGATGGAGTGGTGATTGAAGCGGGGCGGCGTGGAACCTACGGGAATATCGTGGTCATCGACCACAAGTTCGGGACGATGACTCGCTACGCGCACCTATCGCGCTTCGCCGTGAAGGCGGGAAAGCGCGTCAAGCGAGGCGAGGTCGTGGGCTACGTCGGCAGCACCGGACGAAGCCGGGCGCCGCACCTTCATTACGAAGTCTGGGTGAACGACAGGCCCGTGCACCCTCTGGATTACATACTGGAATACTATCGCTCTTTCGACTTGCTGAACCGGCCGCTAACGAACACCGCCACGGGTCCGTGAGATCGGCTCTGTTATAACCCCGAGCCGAGTCCATCCTTCGGCTATCCCGACCCCCTTGCCGACTGGGAGTGTGGCTGCTAGACTGGCGTATTTCGACGGCATGTCGGTAGTCAACACCATCCTCACCAAGATCGTCGGCAGTCGATCCGAGCGCGAGCTCAAGCGCATGGCCCCGATCGTCGATGCCATCAACCGGATGGAGCCGGCGATGAAGTCGGCGTCGGACGAGGCTCTGACGGCGAAGACGGCGGAGTTTCGAGGCCGGGCCGAAAGAGGGGAAAGTCTCGAGAGTCTGATTCCCGAGGTCTTCGCCGTCGGGCGCGAAGCGAGCCGTCGCGTGCTGGAGATGCGCCATTTCGATGTCCAGCTCATCGGCGGAATGGTCCTTCATCAGGGAAAGATCGCCGAGATGAAGACGGGCGAGGGCAAGACCCTCGTCGCCACCCTGGCCGTCTATCTGAACTCGCTTGTGGGCAAGGGGGTCCACGTCGTTACCGTGAACGATTATCTCGCCCGCCGCGACGCGGAGTGGATGGGAAGGCTCTACAAGTTCATCGGCCTCACCGTCGGCGTCATCCAGCACGACATGACCGACACTCAGAGGCAGGAAGCCTACCGGTGCGACGTGACCTACGGGACCAACAACGAGCTCGGGTTCGACTATCTCCGCGACAACATGAAGTTCGACCCGTCGCTCTTCGTCCACCGACTGTACCCGAAGATCGCGAAAGACGCCGACGGGAAGGACGTCGAGAAGCTCTTCCATTTCGGAATCGTGGACGAGGTGGATTCCATCCTCATCGACGAGGCCCGGACGCCGCTCATCATCAGCGGGCCCGCTGAGGAGTCGACGGACCTCTATTACAAGATCGATCGGATCATTCCGCGCCTGCGGCGCGACTTCGATTTCACCGTCGACGAGAAGACCCGCACGGTAACTCTGACCGAGGAAGGCGTTCCCAGCGTCGAAAAGCTGCTCGGAATCGAAAATCTCTACGAGCCCGCGCAGATGCACATCCTCCACCACGTTTACCAGGCGCTCAGGGCCCACACCCTTTACAAGCGCGACACGGACTACATGGTGAAGGACAATCAGGTCATCATCGTCGACGAGTTCACCGGACGGCTCATGCCCGGGCGGCGGTGGTCCGACGGACTCCACCAGGCGGTCGAGGCGAAGGAGCACGTGAAGATCGAGCGGGAGAACCAGACCCTCGCCACGATCACCTTCCAGAACTACTTCCGCATGTACGACAAGCTCGCCGGTATGACGGGAACCGCCGAAACGGAAGCCGCGGAGTTCGAGAAGATCTACGGGCTCGAGGTCGTACCGGTCCCGACGAACCGGACTCTGATTCGGGACGAGTACGCCGACGTCGTCTATCGGACCGAGCGGGAGAAGCTCAACGCGATCGTCGACGAGATTCGCGAGATGATCGACAAGGGTCGCCCAGTCCTCGTGGGGACGACCTCGATCGGAAAGAGCGAGAAACTGTCACAGCTCCTGAAGCGCAGCGGCATCAAGCACGTGGTCTTGAACGCCAAGTACCACGAGATGGAAGCCGAGATCGTCGCTCAGGCGGGTCGCAAGGGTGGGGTCACCATCGCCACTAACATGGCGGGCCGCGGCACCGACATTCTCTTGGGCGGCAACGCCGAATATCTGACCCGCGTCGCTTTGAAGAAACAGGGAATCGACCCCCTCGAATGTGGAGAAGAGGAGTGGGATCGGGCCTTTCAGAAAGCCAAGAAGGAAGTCGCCGACGAGCACGAAGAAGTCGTCGCGGTCGGGGGTCTCCACATCCTGGGAACGGAGCGACACGAATCGCGGCGCATCGATAATCAGCTCCGGGGCCGAGCAGGCCGGCAGGGAGATCCGGGAAGCTCACGCTTCTATCTCTCTCTCGAGGACGATTTGATGCGCATCTTCGGAAGCGATCGCATCAGCGGTCTCATGCAGCGGATGGGCATGGAAGAGGGTGTGCCCGTCGAGGCCAAGATGGTCACGCGGGCCATCGAGCGCGCGCAGAAGCAGGTCGAGTCGCAGAACTTCTCGATGAGGAAACACCTCCTCGAGTACGACGACGTGATGAACAAGCAGCGGGTAGCGATCTATCGGCTGCGCCGCGACATCCTGGAGGGCAAGGACCAGCGCGAGTACGTCGTCGAGCTGGCGGAGAACATACTCGGCTTTCTCGTCGACCGTCACCTTCCTCCCGAGAGCGACCCCCAGGAGTGGGGTCTCGACGGCTTCCGCAAGTCTCTGACCCACCAATACGGTCTCACCGAGTCGTCGCTGAAGGAGATCGACTGGGAGGGGCTCAATCGGAACGAGATCCAGGACGAGCTCAAGAAGAGACTCCTCGAGACCTACGAGAAGAAAGAGCAGGCGATCGGGTCCGACCTCATGCGAACCCACGAGCGCATCATCATGCTCCAGGTCGTGGACTCTCAGTGGAAGGACCACCTGTACGCGATGGACCACCTCAAGGAAGGCATCGGACTTCGCGGATACGGGCAGCGCGATCCCCTGATCGAATACAAGAAAGAGAGCTTCGACATGTTCGAAGCCATGTGGGACCGCATCGAAGAGGAGATCGTTCGGCTGCTGTTCCTGCTGCAGCCCGTGAGGGAGCCGGTGTTCGCTTCACGGCCTCTGTCGCGGCCGAGTCGGTTGTCCTTCAACGATCCGAGCGCTTCCCCGAGCCCGTTTGCGTCTTCGGGACCGGTGGTGCGAGGACCGAGGCGCGAGTCTCAGGGGGGCGTCGACGCTGCGGTGAAAACGGTGCGCCGAACCGAGCAGAAAGTCGGTCGAAACAGCCCGTGTCCGTGCGGGAGCGGCAAGAAGTACAAGAAATGCTGCGGGGCCGGGGCGTGAACGAGCCATTCCGAGAAGCCCTCACCTTCGAAGACGTTCTCCTCGTCCCGGGAAAATCGGAAGTACTACCGTCGGAGGTCGACACCGGGACAGCGTTCAGTCGCAACATCTATCTGCGGATCCCGATCGTCAGCGCGAGCATGGATACGGTGACGGAAGCCCCGCTGGCCATCGCCATCGCGCAGCTCGGCGGGCTCGGCGTCATCCACCGAAATATGGCCGCTGAGCTCCAGGCCGAGGAAGTCGACAAGGTCAAACGCTCCGAGAGCGGCATGATCGTGGATCCCATTACCATTTCGCCCGAGCGCCCCATCGCCGACGCGCTGGCACTGATGGAGAAGTTCCGGATATCCGGCGTTCCCGTCACCGTGAAGGGGCGACTCGCCGGAATCCTGACGAATCGCGATCTCCGCTTCGAGACTCGGTTGTCGCTGCCGATTTCCGAGGTCATGACCAAGGACAACCTCATCACCGTCCCCGTGGGAACGACGCTCGACGAGGCGAGGGAGCTTCTGCATCGACACCGCGTCGAAAAGCTCCTCGTCGTGGATGGTCACTACAACCTCAAGGGCCTCATCACCGTCAAGGACATCCAGAAAGCGATGAAATATCCCAGCTCGTCGAAAGACGACCTGGGCCGGCTCCGCTGCGGCGCGGCCATTGGGGTCGGTGAGGCGGCCCTCGAGCGTGCGCGGCAGCTCGTCGACAAGAAAGTCGACGTGATCGTTGTCGATACCGCTCATGGCCACAGCCGCGGGGTGCTCGAGACCGTCGAGAAGCTCCGGGTGATCGTCTCGGGTCAGGATATCGTTGCCGGCAACGTCGGCACGGCCGACGCGACGGAGGATCTCGTTCGCGCCGGAGTCGATGCCGTCAAGGTTGGGATGGGGCCGGGCTCCATTTGCACGACGCGAATCGTCTCGGGTGCGGGTATTCCTCAGATCACCGCGATACTCGATTGCGCCGAAGTCGCGGAGAAGCACGGCGTTCCCCTCATCGCCGACGGCGGTATCAAGTTCAGCGGTGACGTGGTGAAGGCCCTGGCGGCCGGCGCGCAGTCGGTCATGATTGGAAGCCTGTTCGCGGGAACGACCGAGAGTCCGGGGGAGACGATCCTCTATCAAGGAAGGACGTTCAAGAGCTATCGCGGCATGGGATCGATCGGCGCCATGAGCGATGCCACCAAGGATCGATACTTCCAGCAAGATGTCGAAGCCTCTAAGCTCGTGCCCGAGGGAATCGAGGGGCGAGTACCCTACAAGGGCAGTCTCTCGGGCGTGGTCGAGCAGCTCGTTGGCGGCGTGCGCTCGGGAATGGGCTATTGCGGCGCGGCCAGCATACCGGAGCTCAAGGCGAAGGCACGATTCGTTCGCATCACCGCGGCGGGGCACCGTGAGAGTCACGTGCACGACGTGATCATCACCAAGGAGGCGCCGAACTATCAGCTCGAATGAGATGCCCCGGCAACTCTATCCTCTCGTCGTAGCGCTCGGTGGACTCCTCGTGGGTTGCGAGATTCGCTCTACCCCGGCTCTCATCACTGTCTACAGCCCGGCGATCGGGGTCTCGTTCCCTTTGCCGCAAGGATGGTCGGCCGATGAAGCCGTGGCGCAGGCAGGCTTTCACATGCAGACGTTTACGGGGCGCTCGGTGGACGTCCCCGGACGGCCCGGCATCCGGGTCCAGCTCATGGCGGGTCCGACTCCGAAGGGAGACCTGGGCCAGGTCGCCGAGCGTTACCGGAGCGGCAGCGTCGCGCGGGAGGAAGCGTACTCTCTCGAAGGGTACCCGGGGAGGACGTGGCACTTCGTCTCGGAAGACGGTGCCGAGAGCTCTCGGCTGATGCTCACCGATGTCGAGGGGACTCTTTACGGTCTCTTCGTGCGGGGCGAATCGCCCACCATGCAAGCCTACGACGACGCTCTCGCCCGCATGTGGCGCGAGCTTTCCATCGAGCGGGGCGAGTTCTTCGACGTCTATGAAGCACCCGGAGGCGACGTATCCATCCCGCACCCCCGAAGCTGGGAGAGAACCCAAACCGTAGCGAATCCCGGTGAATCGCTCTTCGTAGGATTTCGCAGCCCTCCGATCGCGGTCGAAGAGGATGGCACCACGGTCCACGTGACGCTCGAGGTCACGGTGAACCGTGTCGGGCCCGGGGAGACGGTCGAGAGCTTCTACGCGGAGAGGACCGAGGCGCTCGGCGACAACTACCGGTTGTTGAAACACGAGGTCCTCACCGAAGGCACCGCCATATCGACCCTCTACCACGTGGAGACCCAGCTCGCGGACTATCTCGAGCGGACCATCTACGTCATTCGCGACGACAAGAAATTCATTCTCAAATTCAATGCGCGCAATCGCGTCTACCATGCCGTCGAGCCGTGGATCGACGAAATCGTGAGATACTTCCTGTCGACATGACGACACTTATCGAGCGGGTGTTGCGCCGGCCGGCGGGCGCTTCGACCGACCTGGTATTACCCCAAACCGAGAGCCCCGACGGCACTGTGCGGCTCGCCAACGAGGGCGACGGTCGTTACGACATCGTCGAGATCGGTGGAAGAGCCGCGGTGACGCCCGAAGGCTGGTCGCAGTACCTCTATTTCCGGCTGTCCGACGGACTGCGTGGGAGGCTCGCGCCCCGGGCGGTGATCGAAGTCGATTATTTCGGCCGAGAGTTCGCGACGTTCCGCCTTCAATACGCATCGACCGATTCGGAAGCACCTTACGGAGGGCTCTACAAGGAAGCCGTCCAGCGGTGGGATGGCAATCGTTCGGGCGAGCCCGTGTGGCGGCGAGCGTTCTTCGTGATCGACGACTTCGACCCCGACCGGTTCCAGAACGTGGGCGCGAGCTTTCGTATGGAAATTCGCCAGGATTTTTACGTTTCCCGGGTTGCCATTCATCGAGAGCTTCCCCTCGATGTCCTCGGGAGCTTTCCCGAAATCGCCCCTCTGCCGGCCATCCGCAAGTCTCCTGAGCGCGTCTATCCGATCTGGTGGTTGTTCGTCGAGATCACGAACCTATGCAACTTCCACTGCACTTTCTGTCCCGACGAGATCATGGAGCGGCACCGCGGCATGATGCCTTTCGAGGACGCGGTCAGGATCTTCGACCAGGTCGCTCGCGAGAGGCATCGGCTCGGACCCCTGTATCCGGTGAAGCTGCACCAGATGGGTGAGCCCACCATCCACCCCCGTCTGGTGGACATCGTTCGTTATGCCGAACGGGAGAAGGGAATCGCCATCGAGCTCAACACCAACTGCAGCTTGTTGACTCCCGAGCTGGTCGACGGCCTCTACGACGCGGGGCTCACGAATCTCATTCTCAGCTATCAGACTCCCGACGCCGAGTCCTTCCTCACGCGGAAGGCGAAAAGCAAGAAGCTCACCTTCGACATTTACCTGGAGAAAGTCAGGATGGCGGTCGAGCGCAAGATCGCGAAGTCCGCCTCGACCCGTATCGAGATCGACGTGATGAACACGCTCGGCGCATCCCGCATCCAGATCGTGGGCTCGAACGCCAAGGCCGACCGCGTCATGCTCGAATGGATCGCCTTTGCCCGGTCGCTGGAGCGAAAATACGGACTCGCTCCCAAGAAGCACGACCTGAACTACGTCGACGGGGGGTTTCGTTTTCTGGAGCATGACGCCGATACCGGCCGCTACGAGATCCTTCCGGGTGTCGATATCTTGTGGAAAGAGCTCCACACCTGGGGGAACGTGATTCAAGGCAGGACGACCTCGTCCAAAGTGGATGGGTACTGTCCCGCGCCCAACGAGCAGTTTGTCATTCTCTGGGACGGTACGGTCACCGTCTGCTGCACCGATTACGAGGGCACCCTCGCGATGGGCAACATCCACGAGCAGTCGATCGAGGAAATCTGGACCGGCCCCAAGTGGCGCCGGATGCGGAAGGCCATGTGGCAGGACGTTCTCGAGTCGAAGACCTGCCGAGTCTGCAAAGGCGTCGAGGAGCCCGACCTCGTCCAGATCCAAGTCTAGCTGCTATGGGTCACAAATGGCACTAAGATTCATCCGGATCGCTCGGGTGAACGACCAGCTCGAACGCGCTTCCATCGCGCAGTCGCACCGCGGTGAAATGACGAACATCTCGCGTTGCGATTCGATGGATGCCGAGAGCCTCGGCGAGCGCAACGACGGATGCATCGACAAGGCCAAGGCCCAGGTCGGCGTATCGCCGGTCGATCTCCATGGCCCGAGCGAGCTGATCGAGCGCCGGTGGAGCATAGGTAAAGGCCCCTCGGGCCACATCGCTCATGAACACGTTCATTGCGGGTCGTTCATCGCGAAGGAAGTAGTCGACTTCCGCTAGAACCAACCCCGGAATGTAGCGAGCTCGCGCCTCGTCGATGGCGTCTCGATAACGCTCGTGGTCTGTCGCCCCTTCGACGAGGTAATCGAGTATCGCGCCGGTATCGCAGATCAGCGCTTCTCTGCTAGCGACGCCCACCAAACAGCTCGCTCTCGTCGCCGCGCTCGCCAAGGGAGCGGAGGATTCCCGCGCTTTTCGGCTTGGGATGCCGGCGATACTGCTCGAGTACGAGTGCGAGTTGCTGCCGGATGAACTCCGAACGCGACACGCCGCGATCGCGCGCCGCGCGCGTGAGGAGCCGGTCGACCTCCGGGTCGAGTGCGATGGTGGTTGCCTTCTTCCTAGAGAGTGCCATGGAAGTAATATGACTCAAACGGACGAGAGCGTCAAGGTCGTTGTAGGTTCAAACGGAGAGTCCGCGACCGAATTCGAATATCTGAAGCCGTATAGTTTATGTTACGTGATGAAGTCCTTGAGCGGGCACGATTCGGGGCGCGTCAATTGGAGACTCGGCTGGTGGTGGACAATTTGCGATTCGACATTCGCGACATCGTAAGAGCCTTCGTGCGCTCACCAACCTCGATGCTCGCTGCCACGTTGATGCTGGTCCTCGGCGGCGGTCTGAACACAGTCATGTTTAGCCTGGTCCACGCGGCGCTGATTCGCCCTCTGCCGTTCAGCGACTCGGAGCGCCTGGTTACAGTTTGGGAGGTCCATCCCAAAAGGGGTCAAACGGTGCTCAGTCCGGGGAGCTTTCTCGACCTCCGGGAAGACAATAGCGTCTTCGAGAACATCACCGGAAGCATGCCGGGGGAGCTCGAGCTTGCGAGCGCCGATGAGCCCCGACTTGCCATGGTGCAGTTCGTATTGCCGAACTTCTTCTCGGTCTTCGACGTGGACGCCATCCACGGAAGAGCACTCTCATCGGTCGATTACGAAGTGAGTTGGAACCCCGAGCATGGTCTGTATGGAATTGGCGATGCGATTGTGCTCAGCCAGGGTTTTTGGATGAGAGCATTTGGTGGTGACGCATCGGTCGTCGGAAGCTACGTGGACCTCGGCGGCAAGAGAGTCCGTATCGTCGGCGTAATGTCGCGCGGTTTGAGTACCGTTTTTCCAGAGAGAGAGCTCTTCGTCCCGTGGATCCTTCCCAGCGACGCCGCTCAAGCCCGGAAAGGACATGAGATCATAACGTTTGCGCGACTCAAGCAAGGAATCCGCTTGGAGACCGCGGCGTCGGCCGTCGCGAGCCTTTACCGCCGATTCGAGCAGGATCATCCCGAGAGCAATCTAGGTTGGAGCTCTAAGGTGCTTCCGTTGCGGGAAGTGATGTTCGGTCCGTCACGACCAGGACTATTGGCGCTTCTGGGTGGGGCGAGCCTGGTCCTCTTGGCTGCCTGCTTTAACGCGGCGAATCTCCTTCTTGCGCGCTCAACCGCTCGCCGTCGTGAGCTCGCAGTACGTCGAGCTTTGGGCGCGTCTCCCGGGCGGATCTTCCGACAGCTTCTCACTGAGGGGGTTGTCATAGCGCTAGTCGCAGGCGCTGTGGCGGTACCGCTCTGTTACGGAGTGGTTCAATCTCTCTCTCACCTCGTCGGGACGATGACGGCTTTTCCGATCGAAGCCCGTATCGATTGGACGTTTCTTCTCTTCACTCTAGGCGTGGCAATAATGTCCGGAGTGGGGTTGGGGATCTTGCCAGCAATGGGTGCAGCCCGAGCGAGCTGGTGTCTGCATCGGAGGGACGCAACGTCCAACTTAGAGAGAGGTCGGACGCGAGCGTTCCTTCTCGCCAGTCAGGTTGCGCTGGCGATGGTGCTCTTGACTGTCGGCGGACTCTTCCTCCAGACGCTGCTTCATCTTGAGTCAATCGATCCAGAGTTCAACTCGGATCGCCTTCTCACGGTGAATATCACCCTTCCATCTGAACGCTACGCCGAACCCGAAGCTCAGCGACGGTTTCGAGCTCGATTGCTGGAGGAGGTTCGCTCGATCCCCGGGGTTGCGTCCGCTTCGACCTCGATGACTCTGCCATTTACCCGGAATCATCTGAACCTCACGTTCGGAATCGAAGGGCGGCCCTCTGCGCGTGATGATTTCAGCGCGAGTTCAATCGTCATCAGCGATGGCTACTTCCACACGTTGGGAGCCCGCCTATTGCAGGGAAGAGACATCGTGCCAGAGGATCGGCACGACGCGCCCTGGGTGGCAGTAATCAATGAAACCATGGCGCGAGCATACTGGCCCGGAGAAAACCCGATCGGGAAGCGTATTCGGTTTCTATACGACTGGATAGAGGACCGATGGGTGAGCGTCGTTGGTGTCGTCGCCGACATCCCGTACGGAGCTCCGGGAATGCCTCCAGAGCCCGTTCTCTACGTCCCTCACGATCAGTTGGGGAGTGTGATGAGCTCGTATCTGGTCGTTCGAGCGATTTCGACCCCTTTCGATGTTCTCGACCGAATTAGGGTAAGGATTCGCACGATCGATCCTCTCCTTCCGACCGCAGGCATACGGGCCATCGACGATGTGGCTCGTGCCTTCTTCGGAGCGCCTCGCACACGGCTTCTGTTGAACGGAATCTACGCGATTCTGACGTTCGCATTGGCTGCGGGCGGCCTGTACGCGATGATGGCACAGAGCGTCGCTCGACGAAGAACGGAGCTCGGCTTGCGCCGCGCTCTCGGTGCGACCGAAGGGCAGGTTCTGCTCATGGTGCTCGCCGGAGGGATGAGAGTGACGCTTGCGGGAATTTTCGTGGGGGGTGCTGTAACCATCGCAGTGTCTCGATGGATCACGAGCCTGCTCTTCGGAGTCCAACCCTACGATGGAGCCACCGTCGCTGGCATCGCGCTCCTGCTGGCCGGCGTAGCGTGTTTCGCCTGTTACCTGCCCGCTCGCCGAGCTGCCGATATCGATCCGGCCGAGGCGCTGAGATCCGAATAGGCCAATCGCTCTCGACGAGCTCGCATCCCCCTATCTCTTGCGAATCTCCCCATCCCCGTTTTCCTGGGTCCCTCACTCGGCCTTCTCCCGCGGGAGGCGGAGGGCGACCAGCTCTGCCGGATGATCGGACGCACCGACGGCCACGACGATGTACTGGACCCCTTCGTGCAGGTACGTCATGGGAACTCCCGTTTGGTTGGCCGGTAGCTCGAGCTCGGCAAGGATTTCTCCCGTCGCCTTGTCGTGAGCCCTGAGCTTGTTGCCGCCGCCGCCGTACATTCCGAAGAGTCCGCCGCCTTCACCGGCGAACAGCAAGGTCTTCGTGACCAAAAGCCCGGCTCTCTCGGGGCGTCCCGTGCGGGGGAGCTCGACTCCCTCGAGCGCCGGGTGCTCGCGAACGTAATCGGGCGGCTCTCCGTTGGGGATCATCCAGACGTGCTCGCCGGTGTTCAAGTCGATCGCCGTGATCCGCCCCCAGGGTGGCTTGAGGAGCGGGAGGCCTCTAGGGCCCCCTCCCTCGGGAAGCATGAGTCTCGGGCCCCGGACATAGTCCATATTGGAGTGATCCGGGTCGGCGATCAGGCCGAGGGAGGTGGGATACGTGGAGGAGGCCACGTACAGGATGCCGGTATCCGGATCGAGTGCCGCGCCGGGCCAGTTCGCGCCGCCCTGGGATCCAGGAAGCGTCAGGGTGCCCTTCTTCGTCTCGGTGACCAGCGAAGGCGGCGTGAAGAGCGGACCGAGGCGGTAGAAAGAGGCGATCTTCAGGGCTTCCTCCTTGAGCTCGGGCGTGAGGTCTATGAGATCTTCCTCGCGGACTCCCTGTCTTTCGAACGGCGCGGGCTTGGTGGGAACAGGCTGCGTGGGCCAGGTTTTTTCGCCGGGCACGTCGGTTTGGGGGACGGGACGCTCCTCGATCGGCCAGACCGGCTCGCCGGTCCGCCGATCGAGAACGAACGTGAATCCCTGTTTCGTGACCTGCGCGATTGCGGGAATCTCGCGGCCCTCGACGCGGATGTCCGCGAGCACCGGCGCCGCGGGCAGGTCGTAATCCCAGATGTCGTGATACACCGTCTGGAAGTGCCACACTCGCGCGCCGGTCCGCGCATCGAGACACACGAGGCTATCGGAGAACAGGTTGCTGCCCTGGCGGTGGCCGCCGTAGTAGTCGCCCGTGGGAGCTTCGGTCGGAAGATAGACGTATCCGAGATCGGGGTCGGCCGATAGTGACGTCCAGACAGCGACGTTTCCGGTGTAGCGCCAGGAATCGTTCTCCCAGGTTTCGTGCCCCAGCTCACCCGGCTCGGGTATCGTGTGAAAGATCCAGAGTCTCTTCCCCGTCCTGACGTCGTACCCGCGAACGTGCCCCGGAGGCATCTCCTTGGTCGGGGGAGCCCCTCCCGACGGAAGCGCCGCCCCCATGATGACCACGTCGCCCACGACGATGGGTGGCGTGCTCGAACCGATGGCATCCTTGACGAGGTCGACCGGACGATCGAGATCTTCTTTGAGATCGACGATGCCGTCACGTCCGAAATCGGGGAAGGGGCGACCCGTCCTGGCGTCGAGCGCCACCAGGTAATACGCGGGCGTTATGAAGAACACGCGCTTCTCCTCTCCGTCCGTCCAGAAGGAGACCCCCCGGCCCGAAGTTTGCCTCGGCGCGGTCAGCCCCCGCTCGCCCTCGTCGAAACGGTAAAACCAGAGCAGCTCACCCGTGCCGGCGTCGATGGCAATGGCGCTCCGCCGTGATCCCGCCGTTGTGTAGAGCACGCCCTCGACCATGATGGGAGTCGCCCGCCAGTTCGTGTCTGGGCGAGGACCCAAGTTGCGGGTCTCGAATTGCCAGGCGATCTCGAGCGTGCCGACGTTATCCCGGTTGATCTGATCGAGCGCGGCATAGCGCGTGCTCCCGAGATCGCCGCCGTAGTAGTGCCACTCGCCCCGTTCCGTGCCCCGCTGTGCCCAAGCCGCTCCGCCGGTGAAAGAAGCGAGACCCAGCGTCAGGATCGCATCCGTCTTGCGCATGAACGTCTCCGTCCGAAAAAGATGCATTCTACAGGCTCCGCGGGCTCCCGGGCCAGACCTCGATCGCAATGCCTTGCGGTCTCACTGATGGTATTCTTGGCTGACGTTCGATGAGAAGCGTACTGAAGGAGCTCCGTTTTGCCTACCGCGCGCTCGTGCGCCAGCCGGTCTTGACCCTCGTCGCTCTCGCCACGCTGGTTCTGGGGATCGGTGCCAACACTGCCATCTTCAGCCTGGTCAAAGCGGTGGTCTTGAATCCGCTTCCTTACGCTGAGCCCGAGGAGATCGTGGTCCTTGGGGAGCGAAAGCCCGAAGGGGGAACGGATTTCGTGTCGCCGCCCAACCTCCAGGACTGGCGCGAAGGGGCGACTTCTTTCGAGGCGATCGCCGCCTTCAGGCACGTTCGATACGGATTCAAGGCCGAGGAGCCGCGCGACCTTCCGTCGCTCCGCGCGACGCCGGAGCTGTTCGCGGTGCTCGGCGTCGAGGCGCAAATCGGCAGGACGTTCACTCCTGACGAAGCGGTTCCCGGTCACGACAAGGTCGTGCTCCTCAGCGCGGGGATGTGGCGACGCGACTTCGGTGGAAAGAGCGACGTCGTGGGACGCACCATCGAGCTCGACTCCGTGCGCCATACCGTCGTGGGAGTGATGGGAGACGACTTCGTTTTCCCTCCGGGCAACGAGATCCAGCTCTGGACGCCGCTCGCCTTCGACCCGAACGACGCCCACGGGCGTTCACGCCGGGCGCGGGCGCTCAGCGTCGTGGGTCGTTTGCGCGGCGGGGTTGGCCTGGCTCAGGCTCGGGAAGAGATGTCGACGATCGCCAGCCGACTCGCTGCCGAGTACCCGGATACGAATCAAGGATGGGGTGTCGTCGTCGAGTCCGCGCACGAGCAGCTCGTGTCGGCGGCGAGGCCTGCGCTCCTCGTGTTGCTCGGTGCGGTGGGTTTCCTGCTCTTGATCCTCTGCACGAACATAGCGAACCTGATGCTGGCTCGCCTCACCACGCGCCGGAGGGAGATCGCGCTCCTGGCTGCTCTGGGGGCCGGGCGGTTCACGCTGTTTCGCCAGATCCTTTCCGAAAGCTTGCTTCTGACCGCGGTGGGTGCCGGCCTCGGCACGCTCGCGGCGGTTCTCTCCATGCGTGTGGTGCGGAATCTTCCGGTAACCACCATTCCCAGGCTCTCCGAGGTGAAGCTCGATGGTGGCGTGCTGCTCTTCACTGCCGGCGTCTCGATTCTCGTGGCACTCGCATTCGGGCTCTTGCCCGCGCTCCGAGCCTCGCGGCCCGAGCTTCGAGAGAGTCTGGGCGAGAACGCCCGCGGCGGCACACAGCGGAGCCGACGGACCCTGGGCTTTCTCGTCGCCGCTGAAGTTGCGCTGGCCCTCGTGCTGCTCGTCGGTGCCGGCCTGACGCTTCGAAGCTTTCGCGAGATGATGCGCGTCGACCCGGGCTTTCGTGCCGAACGGCTTCTCGCGGCGCAGGTTTATCTTCCCCAGGCCAGATACCAAGACACGGAAAGCCGCCTGTCGTTCTTCGCGCGGACGCTCGAGCGCGTCCGCAACCTGCCCGGCGTGGAGTCGGCGGCGGCGGTGAGCTCGCTTCCGATGCATCCCGTCGGCATCGATTTCGCCCTTCCGTTCACCATCGAGGGCAAGAACCCCGTACCTGGCGAGGAGCCGCGAGCGGACATCCGCGCCGCAACCGAGGATTATTTCGAGACGATGAAGATCCCGCTCCTGTCCGGCCGGCTCATCGATGAGCGGGATCACGAGGACGCTCCGCACGTGGTCGTGATCAACGAGACCCTCGCACGCCGTTACTTCGCCGGTGAAGATCCGATGCGAAAGATCATCGACAATCCCCACGGCAAGGGCGAGGTCGTCGGGGTGGTCGCCGATGTCCATCACTACGGCCTCGATGCGGAGCCGAGGCCGGAGCTCTACCTGCCGTTCGATCAGAACGTGTTCAGCGGCATGTCGATCGTCGTGCGGACGAGCCGGCGGCCGGAGGAGCTCGCTCGCGATCTCCGGCAGACGATCTGGCAGATCGACGGGGATCAGGCCATTTACGACATGAGCACGATGGAGGAAGCCATCAACCGATGGGTGTTCCTGCCACGGCTCAGCACGACGCTTTTGGCGGCGTTCGCGGGCGCCGCGTTGCTGCTCGCATCCGTTGGCATCTACGGCGTCATCGCGTACTCCGTGTCACAACGCACGACGGAGATGGGCCTCCGCATGGCGTTGGGTGCGGGTGCGGCGGACCTCGTTCGACTCGTGGTGCGGAACAGCATGACCTTCGTCGGGGTCGGGATGTTCATCGGGCTGGTCGCTTCGCTCCTGCTGGCGAGGCTGCTTTCGGGGCTGCTCTTCGAGGTCAGCCCTCTCGACCCCTTCGTTTACTTCGGCGTCTCGCTGCTACTCATGCTCGCCGCGCTCGCGGCGAGTTACGTTCCCGCGCGCAGGGCGACGCGGGTCGATCCCATCGAGGCCCTGCGCGTGGAGTGAGCGAGCGTCTTCCCTGGGCCGCTGCCGTGGCGCTCGCATTTGCCGCCTATGCGATTTCGCTGGGTGGTTTCTACATCCCCCACATTGGGGACGAGGCGCCCTACATCGAGATCACGCGACTGACCGCCGAGAGCGGACGATGGCTTCCGTTGAAGACCCCACCCGGGCTCGAGAACACCAAGCCACCGCTTCTCTTCTGGCTCGGGATCGTTTCCAGCAACTGGGGTCGTGACTGGACTCTTCTGAGACTCCGTCTTCCCATCGTCGCCGTCACCTTCCTCACCGCTTTCGCCGTCGGCTGGCTCACCTTGCGATTGCGCGGCGAGCCAAAGCACGCGGTCATCAGTGCCCTTACGTTCCTGAGCTTCTATTCCAGCTTCCAATACGGCCGTCCGTTTCTCACGAACCTTCCCGAGACCCTGGGCGCGTTCTCGAGCTTCGCCCTGGTAGTCTTTCGCGGAGACCGAGAAAGCGTCTTCCCCTGGATTTTGTCGGGGCTCGCCCTTGCTACGGCTTGTCTTTCGAAGTCCTTTGCCCTCGTTGTTCCAGTCGGCCTCGCCCTCGCTGTCTGCCTTTCGATGGAAGGCCGCCTGCGTCACGACTTCTGGCGACTGCTGTTGGTCGTGGGGATGGGACTCGGAGGCTTTTCCCTATGGCCCCTCCTGGACCCCGACCCCGCAGCAGTCGTGAAACAATTCGTCGTCGGCGAGAACCTCCAGAAACTATCGTCCGGCGACTACTGGACGGGTCTATTCCAAGGACCATACGCTCTCCACCTGTTTTGGCTCGGTCCGTTCGCCAACGCCGGGCTGTTTGCCTTGCCGGTGGCCGTCGTCCTGTTCGACTGTTTTCGTAATCGTGCACGGATTTCCTTCGAGGAGCGAGCCTTGCTCGTTTTCTTTCTTGCGTTTCTATTCGTCTACACCATCCCCGGCCAGAGGCAGGGAAACTATCTGATTCCCACGACTCCCGCTCTCGCGATCCTCGTGGGTCTGCGGTGGCTGGATTTCCGACCGTCTGGCTATCGATGGTTCAGCCTGCCCGGCCTCGCCCTCGCCGCCGCTTTGCTTCCGTTGGTGCTCGCCATTCGCCGCGACGTGCTGCCCGAACCAGGAGGCTATGGATTCTGGCATATCGCGTTTCTCGTGCTTCTGGTCGCGCTGTGGTCGGCTAGCTTTCTGGTACCGGCGCTCGCGCGTCAGGGATTCCACGCTCTCGTGTTTCTCACGTTCGTTTCCATCGCCGTCGGCCTCGCGCCGTTCGAAGGACCCAGGGGACGATTCGACCCGGCGCGGGTGCAGTTGATGAGACGCCGCACCGTCTTAGTCCCCTCCGAGTTCGTCTCCCGGTACGAACGACACCGGTTTCTTCTTCCCGGCGCTCGGGTCAGGGGCTACGATCCCGCCGACGCCGACGCGGTGAGCCGCCTCCTGGAACAAGGTCGGCTCGTGGTCGTGCATCGACCGGTGGGTACGGAGGTCGAGGGACCGTATCGAGTGGTCGCCCGCAGGTTGGATCTGCGCTCCCGTCAGTCGCTTCGAGAAATCGCACGTATCGTCTTCGAGCACGATCTCGACCTTCTCGTCCGGGAGGAGTTGATTTTGCGCCGCTATCGGTTTCCCCGACTGATCAAGCGATGAGAATCGAAACGCTGCGGAGGATCGACCGCTTCATCGGTGCCCCTTTGTGCCGCCTGCTCTCGATTCTGCCCGCGCGGCGAGAGCGACGGGGTCCTCCGAGCACCATCCTCGTGGTGCTCCTTTCGGAAATGGGCAGTCTCGTCCTGGCCGACCCTCTGTTCGACCGGTTGAAGAGGAAGTACCCGCAAGCTCGAATTTGCGCGCTGGTCTCCCAGAACAACGGGCAGGTGCTCGCCACCCTCGACGCCGTGCCCGACGCAGACGTCTACACGCTTCGAACTCATTCTTTGGCGGCCTTCTTGAAGGATTCCGTTGCCGTCGTTCGAAGGCTTCGCCGCCTCGATCTCGACGTCGTCATCGATTGCGAGCTGTTCTCCCGGGTGAGCGCGATCCTCTCCCGCCTGAGCGGCGCAGGCCTGCGGGTCGGATTCCACCGACACCGGCAGGAGGGCCTCTACCGGGGCGATTTCATCAACCGGCCCGTGCTCTACAATCCCTATCAGCATATCGCCCGCCAGTTCCTCGCGCTGGTCGAAGCGATCGAGAGCTCTGCCGTGCCTCCGGTCAAGCGGCGCCTGGCCGAAGAACGCCTGGCACTGCGGCCCTTGAGCCTAAACGCCGGTGAGCTCGATGCGATGCGCCACAGGCTCGAGCAAGATTTCCCGCAGGTGCGGACCGCAACGCTCGTTCTACTCTACGCGGGGGGCGGCCTCATTCCTGTCCGGGCTTGGCCCCTTTCCTCGTTTCAGGAGCTGGCGGTTCGGCTCGTCGAGGCCGGTCTTCTGGTGGGCGTCATCGGATTGGACGGGGACAAACCCCTCGCCAGCGCCATCCAGGATCGCGTGCGGAGAGAGCGCGCCATCGATCTCACCGGATACACGCGAAACGTTCGCGAGGTCATGGTTCTCTTCCATCTCGCGGAGCTTTTGATCACGAACGATGGCGGGCCGGGACACTTCGCCGCCAAGACGCCGATTCGGAGCGTGATTCTGTACGGTCCCGAGACCCCCGTGCTCTACGGAAGCCTCGATCCGCATTCCGTGTGCCTCTTCAATGGGCTCTCCTGCTCGCCCTGCCTGAGCGCCTATAACCACCGAAACTCGCCATGCGACGGCGACAACCAGTGCCTGAAGACCATTTCCGTAGACGAGGTCTTCGAGAAGGCGATGTCCCTCTTGCCGAAATAGGCGATGGAGGAAACGGTAAGAGAGGCCACTGCGACTCGCCGACTTGGGCTAAGATTGCGGAAGACGAAGAGGCCCAGGATGTGTCTCATCGTGAACCCATCGGTTTTCATTCCCCTTCTGTTTCTCACCCTCCCCGGAGCGCCCAGCCGTCTCGAGCAGGCGAAGTTCCTCGAGACTGCCCGGATCGTGAACGCGAAGCCGGTCTCGGAGGGGAGTACGGACACGTGGCGGTTGACGCTCGAAAGCGAGGGTTTCGTACACGATGCGAGCTTTCAGTATGTCGACGAGCGCGCGGTGAAGAAAGACCTCGGCGACGGCAAGTACGAGGTCAATTTCGTGGATTCCTATCGTTACAACATCGCCGCCTATCGCCTGGCCGAGCTCCTGGGCATGGCCGACATGGTGCCCGTTTCGGTCGAAAGGGATTGGCAGGGCAAGATCGGTGCGCTCACCTGGTGGGTGGACGACGTATGGATGAACGAGCAGGAGCTGATAGAGCGCAGCTTGAAGGCGCCGGACCCCAACCTCTGGAGCGAGCAGATCTTCAAGGTGCGACTCTTCGGTCAGCTCGTCTTCGACACGGATCGGAATCGTGGAAACTTGCTGGTAACGAGAGATTGGCATCTCTGGATGATCGATTTCAGTCGCGCTTTCCGGCGTTGGCGGAAGCTCGAGAACACCGCGGGATTGGAACGGTGCTCGCGAGAGGTGCTCGAACGGCTTCGGATGCTGAGTCTCGAAGAGCTCTCGCGGACGATGGAAGAGTACCTGACGGACAAAGAAATCGATTCCGTCCTCGGGCGCCGGGACCTCCTGGTCGAGCACTATGAGCAGCTCATCCGCGACCGGGGCGAGCATACGGTCCTCTATTGACCCCCGATCCGAAGAAGGGACGGTTTGCTCCATGGCACCGTTTAGCTAGAATCCCACCCTGGCCCGACACCGGGCCTGTCATCCATGCTTTCTGGTTTCCAAAATTGGCTGGCGGGGCTCGACGCCAACACCGCGCTCGCCGTCCGATGCGCGCTGCACACCCTCGTTGGTGGCGCGCTGGGGCTCTACGTTCGTGAGCTGTACCGACGCTTTTCGTCGTCTTTGACCAAACGCGACGGCTTTGCCGATCTCTTCCCGTTGTTGACGGCGATCACCGTCATCATCATCTTCGTGGTCAAATCGTCGCTGGCTCTTTCTCTCGGTCTCGTGGGCGCCCTTTCGATCGTTAGATTTCGCACGGCAATCAAGAACCCCGAGGAGCTCGTCTACCTATTTCTCTGCATCGGGATAGGCGTGGGGCTCGGTGCGGAATTGACCTTGTTGACCGCCTCATCGGTCGTCATCATCACGCTGTTCGTCGTCGCCAACTCCCTTCGAAAGGGGCGATCGGCCCGACACAACCTGTTGCTTACCGTCTCCGGTGAAGCGAAACGCTTCTTCGACACGTCTCAGGAAGACGTCGTCAGTTTGCTGGAAAAACGCACCAGGTGGATACGGGTGCAGCGTTTCGATCTCGAGGATGGTCAGGTTCAGTTTCGCGCGACCGTATCGCTCACCGACGCCCAGGATGCGAACGCCCTCGTGTCTTACTTGAAAGAGAAGCTCCCTCAGTTTCAGGTTTCTTACGTGGACCTGGAGACACTGCAGTGAGACGATGGCCGCTGGGTCTTCTGATACTCGGCTCGGGGGGGCTCTCGTGGTGGATGGAGGTCGATCCGAACACGACGCGTTCCGTCGTGATCAACGAGATTCTTCTCATCAACCGATCGACGACTCTGGACGAGGATGGCAACCGGTCCGCCTGGATCGAGCTCCTGAACGCCGGCCGGGACGAAGTGGACCTCTGCGGATTCGCTCTGAGCGATGACGCCACCCTGCCGCGAAAATGGATCCTGCCCCCGGCCCTCCTTCGACCCGGTGACCGTATGCTCGTGCACGCCTCCGGAAAGGATCGCGGGATGCACGCCAACTTCGACCTGACGCCCCGCTCACAGCTCGTCGTGCTCACCGGGCCGGATGAGGGGACGGCCGATGCCGTTGCCCTGCCGCGTCAAACGGAGGACCGGTCCTATGGCCGTGACCCAGATGGTACGGGTCGGTTCCATTACTTTCTCACGCCGACGCCCGAATCGACCAATCGCGGACTGTCCTCCTCCACGCCGATACCCTCGCGTCCGCGCCTCTATCCTGAGGGCGGATTCAAAGGCGAGCGCATCGACGTCGATTTGTCGATGGAGCTCCCCACCGACGAATTCGAGATTCGGTATACGACGGATTGGTCGCCGCCCGGGCCTGACAGCGTCCTTTATGCCGGGCCAGTAACGCTCGTCCCACGCGAAGGCAGCAAGGTCGTTCGCGCGGCCGCCTTTCGCAACGGCGATCGCGTGAGTGAGGTGGAGACCCATACGTATTTTTTCAACCGGCCCTCGCACGATTTACCCGCTATTGCCTTGACCATGGACCCCTCACGTTTCAGACAGGTACACATGCACATGCGTGAGAGGGGGATCCTCTCGGAGCGCGCCGCTGTCATCGAGATATTTCAAGCGGACGGGAGTCGCGCTCACGCTTTGGCCGCGGGGCTTCGACTTCACGGCAACACGGGGCGCTTCGGTCCCTGGGATACGAAGAAATCGTACCGGCTGCACTTTCGCGACCAGTACGGAAAGGGAAGGCTTTCGTATCCGCTCATCCCCGGCCACCCTGACTTCGAGCGGGCGGTTCTGAGGGCGGGAAACGACGACGCGTTCCGAAAGCAGCCGCGCGCCACCTATGTTCGCGACCAGCTGCTTCGCCAGTTGCACGAGGACATGGGGCACCTGGTATCCCATGGAGCTTGGTACGAGCTCTACGTGAACCTCGAGTACAAAGGCGTCTACAACGTCGCCGAGCGCCTCGATCGGGACTTCTTCTCGACTCATGTGGGCGGACTCGACTGGGAGATCTGGCGCGATGAAGCGCCGGACGAGGCCACGGCGAGGGGCTGGAGCGAGCTCCTCGAGAGCGTCGCCCGCGAGGATCTCGCGAGCGAGCGTGCTTACGAACGTGCCTCCCAGAGCATCGATATCGAGAGCTTTACCGACTACATGATTCTCAACATCTGGGCCCAAAACAACGACTGGCCGCACAAGAACTACGTCGCCGCGCGCCCTCGAGGAGGCAAGTGGATCTTTCTCGTCTGGGACGCGGAGATGTCGCTGGGCCTCCACACCGAGAGCTACGATCTCGACACGTTCGAGCGCGCGGTGACGAGAGGCGAAGTCGGAATCAGCGGGCTACTGGCGGCGCTGCTTCGAAACGTCCGCTATCAAGAGCTGTTTCTCGAGCGCTTCGAAGGACACTTGAGAGGTGCTTTGTCTCCGGACCACGTTTTGGGCCGAATCGCGAGGCTACGCGCCACTTTAGCGGCTGGTGTGACCGCCGAAGTCCGCGAGGGCTTTTCCGAGGCTCATGCGGCCCTCTGGGCTCGCAACATGAGTAATCTCGAGAGATTTGCGCGCTCGCGGCCCCGGGCTATATCCGAGCACGTGTATCGTTCGCCTCGACTCACGGTGCCGCGCGTCATCGAAGTCGAGCCCGCCCGGCTCGTGCTCGACGGTCCCCAGGAGATGCAACTGTACGGGGCGGGACTCACGGAATCGACGATCGTTGTCGTCGGTGATACGCGCGTACCCGTCATCCGACGCGAGCTCCCCGGCTCGATCACGGTGAAGCTGCCAGCCGACTCCAAACTCGCCGGTAAACCTACGATCACGGTGTCCGATCCGAGCCGGGGTCGAACTACACGCCACGATCTCGTGGAGATCGTGCTGAGCTCAGAGGAGACGTCCTGAAGCGCTTCGGGACACTCGTGCTCCTGGCCCTCTCGCTCGGCGGGGCCATGTATCTCATCGCCCGACTTCCGCGCGGAGTTTTCCTGGTCGATTTGGCGGCCGAGGCGAGGCTCCACGCCCCGAATGGAGCTTACGCGGTGTTCTCCGACAGCCGTGAGCTGCGCTCCGAAATCACGCTTTCCGGAGATACGCGGCGTTCGCTCACACCGCCTTTTCCTTCCGAGCTGACGTTCGATGTCCACCTCCCGCCGGGCGCGACGCTCGAGCTGTCGACCGCGCTCGTCATGATGCAGGAAGTCCGTCGCGCCCACGTTTCGTTCAGCGTCGATGTCAGAGTCCGGGGCGAGACGGTGACGGTGCTTGCCGAGGATCGAACCGTCGCCGAGGCGAATCGATGGTACGCCGCGCGTGTCGATCTCGCCCGTTTCGGGGGAAACGACGTATCGATTACCCTGCGCGCCTTCCCTTCGAGAGGACGAGACGACACGCTCTGGAGCTCGCGCGTTCGAGCCGTGTGGGGCGAACCGCGCGTGGGTGTCACGCCCGGTGCGCTAGCGGAAGTGGACCGGACCCTGCACAGTATTCTCGAGCGGGCGACCTCGGGGCAGGAAGGAGCCGCTCGAATCGGCCAATCGGATTTCCTCATCGGTCTCGTCCTCGCGGGCGTTCTGGCGCTCGTTCCATTGGGTCGGTTCCGAGCCATGCCAGTGGAGACGGCGGTCCTCTTTGCGCTCGCGGCCACGTTGATGTTCAAGGTCGTGCACTCCTCCGTGGCTCTGGCCTTGGGGCTCCTCGGCGCCCTGTCCATCATCCGATTCCGCTCTCCGGTCAGGACGGGAGAGCAGCTCGTGCATCTGCTCTTCCTGGTCGCGCTGGGGCTATCCATCGGTACGGGCCAGCATTCGATCGCCATCACAGGAGCATTCGCATGCCTCTTGCTGGGTGCGGTCGCGAGCCTCGGAGCCCGCCGTGCAACCCGCTGCTACCGGCTAGTGGCCTCGGCCCGGGACGCCGACGCGTTCGAGGAGCGGGCGCGACAGGTCGTCGCGCCGCGAACATTCGAGAGCCGGGAGCTCAAAGACGGAATCGTCGCGCTCACCGCCAATCTCGAGCTTCTGGGCAGCCAGGAATTCTCGAGCCTGATGTCCCGGGTATTCGAACAAATCCCGCACGCCAGGGTCTCCATTCGCTCCGTCGAAGAGGCTTTGAGTGGGCCCTGAGCCCCGTCGGTTTCGAATCGCGTCCCCGCCTGATGCCGCAGGAGGCGCGGTTCCGCGGCGGGAGGTGAAATTCGTCCTTCGGGCGACGGACCTGGGTAAGCTGCGATCGATTCTGCGCACGAACTTCCGCCGAGCTCTCTACGGCAACGCGCCTTCGATGATCCGGAGCCTCTACTTCGACGACGCAGCACTGCGCGCCTATCACGAGAGCGTGGAGGGAGTCGGTGCGCGCCGAAAGCTTCGGTTGCGCTGGTACAACTCCGAGGAACATTCCCTGTTCTTCGAGGTCAAGGAGAGGGACTTCGATCTCGTCTCCAAGAAGCGCGTCGCCATCGGTTCGGACACACCCCTGTCGTTGCTTCGGTATCGCGACGTTTTCTCGGAGCTACACACTCTTCTCGAGCCGCGGGAACGCGAGCTCCTGGTGTCCCAGGGGCATCCGGTCCTCATCTGCGAATACGCCCGGGAGTACTACGAGGGGCCTGGTGGCCTGCGAGTCACAGTGGATTTCGACCTCGGCTGGTTCGAGCAGCTCGGCGCGCTTCGACCGCGGTGCCGTTTCGGGGTCCACGCACCCCACACGATCATCCTCGAGGTCAAAGCGCCGCTCGGTCGGAGCGTAGAGATCGTTCCGCTGCTGCACCCGCTCCGGGTCGCGGTGACGCGGTCGTCGAAATACGTGGTGGGCTGCGAGCAGCTAGGCCTGAGCCGTTAGGCCGTTCTCCAAACGCAAAGTCGCCAAGGGCGGGAGATGGTTGGCGTCTTCGCGTTCGTGTTATCCCCCGAGCTCTTCGATTCGTCGACAGACGGCGGCGCCCACTTCGCGGGTCCCGAGCGAGCCGCCGAGCTCTCGAGGCGTTTCTCCCGCTTCGATGCAGCCGATCACGGCCTTCTCGATGAGCAAGCCGGCCTTCGCGAGGCCGAGGTGCTCGAGCATCAATTGCGCCGATAGGATCGCGCCAAAGGGGTTGGCGATGTTCTTTCCCGCGTACTTGGGGGCCGAGCCGTGCACCGGCTCGAACATCGAGACTCCGTCAGGGTTGATGTTGCCCGATGCCGCCATTCCGAGTCCCCCTTGAAGCGCGGCTCCGAGGTCGGTAATGATGTCGCCGAACATGTTGCAGGTGACGATGACGTCGAACTGGGCGGGGTTCTTGACCATCTGCAGCGCGAGCGCGTCTATGTACAGGTGGTTCGATTCGATATCGGGGTATCGTTCGGAGACCTCGGCGAACACGCGCTGCCAGAGGTCGTGTCCGAATCGGAGCGCGTTCGACTTGTCGCTCATCGTCACCTTGGCGCGACCGTTATCTCGCGCGTAGCGAAAGGCGTGCTCGATGATTCGCTCGACGCCCTTCCGCGTGTTGACGTCTTCCTGAGTCGCGATCTCGTCGGCGGTGCCCTTCTTGAAGATCCCGCCCATCCCCACGTAGAGCCCTTCGGTATTCTCGCGAAACACGACGAAGTCGATGTCGCGTCGACCCCGTCCCGTCAGAGGACAGAGGTCGTCGTGGAGGAGTCGAATGGGTCTCTGATTCGCGTAGAGATCGAGGGCGAAACGGGTTCCGAGAAGGATGTCGCGGGCATGTGCCATGTCGGGTACCCGCGGATCTCCGAGGGCGCCCATGAAAATCGCGTCGAAGTCCCTTCGAAACATGTCGTGGGTTCCGTCTGGCAGAGATACCCCGCTTGCCAGATAGCGCTCGGCACCGAAATCGAATTCAGTCGTTCTGACGGCGTCACCGGTCACGCCGCATACCGTCTGGATGACGGCGAGCGCTTCCTTCGTGACATCGATGCCGATACCGTCACCGGGAATGACTGCGATTCTTCGAGTCTGCATTGAACCTCCGCGAATGCCGCGTGAAGATAGCACAGCATCGTTCCTGGACCGACCGATCTACAAACTACCATGGCCCGCGTGAAATGCGCGTCGCGGCCGTGCGATGAAGAGCTCGAGCCAAGGTTGCAACCCGGAATCGACGCCTATAAGATGGCCCCCGCGAAAGTAGTTGCCGAGCTTTCGGCGCGTGCCACAAGAGCTCCAGAGCCAGCACCACTTCGATATCCGGCCCGGCCCCGCGATGTAACAGCGAGAGATGCCGACAGCCCGGTTTCTTCGAGAATCGCCTCGGAAAGGAGTGGAACCATGCGAATCGGCCGAATTCTGACGGTCTCTCTGGGCGCGGCTTCGCTCGTCCTCTCGTGCGGAGGGGGTGAGCAGACGATCGTGAAAACGTTCTTCGACGCCGTACAGGGCGGGGATGCTGATGCCGCGGCTCGTGTGTCGGTTGTCGAGTTTCCCGACGAGGTGAGCTCCTGGGAGATCGTCGAGGTGGGTCCGGAATTCGCCGAGCCCTTCCTCCTGGACACGATGCACAAGAAATTCCTCGAGCTCGAGGATGAGGTCGAATCGAAGAAGCGCGCCAACGAGAATTTCTTGGAGGCCAACCTCGAGGTCTACCAGGAGTATCGAAAGCGCACCGAGAAGAATCCCGACGCCGAGCTCAAGGGAAATCTAGCCGAGTTCAAGAGCGAGCTCGACACCCGTCTCGCGGCGCAGGACGAGCTTGCGAAGACGCTGGAAAAGCTGCGGGAAGAGATGAAACAGCTGCGCGAGGCGGCGACGCTGTCGCTCAACACGGCCGTCAACGAACGGTATTCCGGCGAAGTGAAAGGCAAAGAGCTGCACTTGAACGTCAACGGCAAGTCCTATCGGCTGGTGCTGAAACGCTACGAGCTCGTCGACTCGGAGCGGAACATCACCCCGATCTCGCGCTGGATCATCACGGGCATCGAAGAGCAGAAGGCTTGATCTCCTCGCGGGGTTCGGGCTCTTCGATGTAACCGAGCTCGATCAGACTGTCGCGGGTCGACGCCGGCAACTCGATATCCTCGACGGCGGGGCTCCTTTTCGACGAGGTCGCTTGCTGCCAGGCGACGGTGCGGGTGTGGAAGCTTCCGAGCTCGGCCACGAGGGGGGCGAGCCGCTTCTCGGCATCCCGGTAGCGGTCGGCCTCTTCTGACGGATCGCGATACATGTCATAGAGCTCGCAGCGCTCCGGTTGTCCCTGGAGTCCGGGGTAGTAGACGAGCTTCAGGCGACCGTTGCTGATGGCCGTTAGGTGCTGATCGTTTTGAAAGAATAGCTGGTCGTGGAGGCGTGTGGCCGTGCCCCGTACGAGCGGAAGCACGGAGCGGCCCTCGAGTCCCGGGGGAAAGTTGACCTGTGCGAGGTCGAGAATTGTCGGAAAGATGTCGAGGGTCGATACGGCCGCGACGACGCGCTCGCCGGAAGGCAGGAAACCTGGGAAGGAGACGATGAGCGGTATCCGCAGCGAAGGGTTGAAGAGGTCGTGGCCGTGGTCGAAGAAGTAATCGTGCTCCCCGAGGCTCTCCCCGTGATCCGACGTGAAGACGACCAGCGTCGTGCTCGGGTGAGCGCTGGCCGCGAGGGCCTCGAGAACGCGACCGACGTGCGAGTCGGCGAGCAGGATCTCGGCATCGTACCGGTCGACGTAATCGCCCCAACGCGCGCCTTCGATGGTTTCGTGACGGTTTACACCGCCGTGGTAACCGACGACCGGCTCGAGCTCGGGCCCACGAGGTACGAGTCCATCATCACGGAAGCGATCGAGAAGCTCGCTCGGCGGCTCGTAGGGCGTGTGCGGGTTGACGTAGTGAAGCCACAGAAAGAACGGCCTCTCGTCACCCTCGCGCGCGAGGAAAACCTCTCCGAAGCGCGTGATTTGTTCCGTGCGTTCGATCTCGGTCGCCCCGGTGAGCCAGGTCTGCTCGTATTCGTCGAAACCCTGCGCGAACCCGAGCCGAGCATCGAGGTTTCCGTTGTCGACGGCGGCGGCGGTCCGGTAGCCGGCCCTCTGGAGTGTCTCGGCCAAAGTGTCGTTGAAATCGGGAAGGTCACGATCGCGCACCGTGAGCCCGTGCTGTGACGCGTAGAGACTGGTGAAGATCGATGCGAAACTGGCACGAGTCTTCGGCCAATAGGTGAATGTTTTTTCGAAAGTGACGCCCCGTGCCGCAAGCGCATCGATGGCAGGGCTCGTCTGCCGGGGATAGCCGTACGCGCTCAAATGGTCGGCCCGCAGCGTGTCGACGGTGATCAGGAGGACGTTGATGCCCGCGTTTCGCGGAGGGAGCTCGGAAGCGGTCTCGCAACTGAGCGGGAGCGCCGCAGCCATGAAAGCCGCTCCAAGGGTGCGCTGATTCACTGAGCCGTCTCCTCGGTCACCTGACCGAGCGACAGCAGAAGCTCGCGAGCGGCTTCCTCGGAGACCGAGGCCAGAGGAGCGCGGGGAGGCCCACCATACCAACCGATCTCGTCGAGAAGTGCCTTGATGCCGGGAATTCCGTAACGGCCTAGGAGCAGCCGGTTGAAGGGCACGAGTCGGGATTGAATCTTTCTCGCCCGATCGAGCTCACCGGTGGCACAGGCTTCCCAAAGCCCGACACAAACCTCGGGTGCGACGTTCGCGTCGGCCAGAATGGCTCCGCTCGCTCCGGCGTGGAAGGCCGAGACCAGGATCTGAGCGGACCCCGTCAGGACGTGAAAGCCGCCGCCGCAAGCCCGCTTGGTCTCCTCGAGCGCGAAAACGTCCCCGGAGCTGTCCTTGATGCCGACGATGTTGGGGTGCTCGGCTAGCTTCGCGACGGTCTCCGAAGCGAGTGATAGCGCGGTGCAGGCGGGGATGTGGTAAACGACGACGGGAATCGTGCTCGAATCGGCCACGCGCCGGTAATGATCGACGAGGGATCTGTCTACGAACGAACGTCGGTTGTAATGGGGAGTGACGACGATCGCGTAGTCGCATCCGATCTCGCTCGCGAACCCGGTCAGCGTCACGGTCTCTTTCGTGGATTCCGCGCCGGTTCCAGCCACCAGGACACGATCGCCAGGGACATGCTCTCGCGCCGTCTCCAACACCCGTTTCTTCTCGTCGGTGGTGAGCGACACGAACTCGCCCGTAGTACCGAGAGCCGTGTAACCGGCCAAGCGGGTGCGGTTCCATGACGAAAGATTCGTGGCGAGCCGATCGAGGGCCAGCTCCTCGTCTAGACGGAACGGAGTGGGGATTGCGGCGATGATCCCCTCGAGTCTCGGTCTGGACGTCGTCATTTCGGCACTCCGGAACGTATCGTGATCCGACGCTCGTTCTCTCCAGTCATTTCCAACTGAACCCGGACGGCTTCGCGGAGGGCGAACCGTCCGAGCTTCTCCGGCCACTCTACCACCAGCACGGCACCCTCTTCCTCTAGCTCTTCGAGCCCGAGCTCGACCAGCTCTCTCTCGTTCTCGATTCGGTAGAGGTCGATGTGGTAGACGTCACGAGTACCACCACTGTAGCGGTTGACCAAGGCAAACGTGGGGCTCGAGACGATAGCCGGGTCGATGCCATAGCCTTTGGCAAGGCCCTTGGTGAAGGTCGTCTTTCCCGCGCCCAGGTCACCCTCGAGGTAGTAGACGGAACGAGCTGGTGCTTCGGATGCCAGCTCCTCGGCAATGGCGATCGTTTCTTCGGGGCTACGACTCGTGCGGGTCAATCTTGCTCAGCCGTCGAAAGGCCTCGGGCAGCTTCTCCATCAGGTCGCCGGCGGTCATGGAGAGCTCGCCCTTGTCGCCCGCTGCCAAGTCTCCCGCGAGCCCATGGACGTGGGCGGCGAGGGGAAGCGTATCCTGGAGCAGAAGCCCCTGGGCGAGAAGCCCCCCGACGACGCCGGTGAGCACGTCGCCGGTGCCCGCTGTGGCCATCCCCGCGTTTCCCGTGAGGTTGATCTTCGTGTTGCCCCCGGGATCGCACACCAGGGTGCGAAATCCTTTGAGAAGGACGTGTGAGTTGGTCGCCGACGCGAGCCGTCTCACCGCGAGGAGGCGGTCCTGCTCGACCGCGCCCGAGGACTGCCGGAGTAGTCGGCCTGCCTCACCGGGATGAGGCGTGAGAGCCAGCTCCCAGCCCTTCTTGATCAGGCCTGATAACGCCAGGGCGTTGATCCCGTCGGCGTCGACGACCGTTGGCTTGCTCGCCGTTTCCACGAGCTTGGCCACCAGCCGGACCGTTTCACCGTCGAGCCCGAGGCCGGGGCCGATCGCGAGGGCTGACCGCGATTCGATGAGCTTAGCGACTTGGCGGTGAGACTCGAAAGCGATCCCGCCGCTCGCCGTCTCCGGCAGAGGCTCCCACATCACTTCTGGAACCATGGGTGCCATCATGGAGATGGCGCTCTGCGACGAGGCGACGGTGACGAGGCCCGCGCCCGACCGAAGGGCCGCCCGCGCCGTCATCACCGCGGCACCCGTCTTGCCGACCGAACCGGCGACCACGAGCAAATGGCCGAAAGTGCCTTTGTGCGACGAACGAGGTCGCGCCGGCAACAAACGGGCCAGGACCCCTTCGTCGATGGTCTCGAGGGAGGGATTTCCGCTCGCGAGAAACGCGTGGGGAATTCCGATGTCCACCGTCTCGACGTGACCGCAGAGCTCACATGCCGGAGGCAGGTAGTGGCAAATCTTGGGAGCGGCTAGCGCGACGGTGAGCTCGGCCGCGAGAGCGGAACCCGGAATGCGGCCCGAATCGGACGAGAGGCCCGAGGGGACGTCGATGGCGACCACGGGAACGTCGATCTGGTTGAGATCCTGAATGACTTTTCCGGCCAGGCCTCGCGCGCCTTCGGTGAGTCCCGTTCCCAGAATCGCATCGACGACGACGTCCGCAGTCGCGACACGGGGAAACACCTGGTCCCAGTCTTCCTCGGTGGGTACGGCCGTGACCGGAAGTCCCATTTTGAGCGCAGTCTGGAGGTTGTCGATCGCATCGGGGCTCAGGCTCTCGAACGGCGCGAGCACGAAGGCGCGTGCGTCACACCCCTGTTCCCAGAGAACGCGAAGGCAGACGAGACCGTCACCGCCGTTGTTCCCCTTCCCGCAGACGATGGCAATGTTGCGCTCATCGAGGTCCTCGAAGCGCTCCCGAATCACCTGGACGATCGCCCGCCCGGCGTTCTCCATCAGGACCCGGCCGGGGAGACCGATCTCTTCGATCGTGCGGCGGTCGGCTTCGCGCATGGCGGCGCTGTCGAGTACGTGCATCGGCCGAAGCTTCTACGAAGGTAAGGGACGGTTGCCGAGTGCGATCGCGACCGCGGCTTCCGCTGCGACCCACATCGGGTCGAGAAGCGGGATCTCGTCCACTCGATCGTGGCCGAGCACCAGGGGAATCTCCGTGCAGGCCGTGAGCACGACGTCGGCCCCGGCCCGCGACAGCCTACGGGCGGCCTCGCGCATCGGCTCCGCGAGTTTCTCTCTCAGGAGAGGATCCCGGTAGCCACCCGATTTGATGCCGCCTCCCGCGCGATCCCCGTTGCATAGCGCGCCGTAGATGGGCTCCATGACGAGCTTCTCCTGCATCGCTTCGCCGCCCGCGAGGTCGTAAGGTGTCAGCATTCGGGACTCGGGTGCGATCCGTCGAATCGTTTCCGCATAAATTCCGGAGCGAATCGTTCCCGATGCCGCGAGAATGCCGACGCTTCCCCTCGGTCCGACGCGGGCCAGCGCCCTTTCCGCTGCCTCGCGGACCATGTCGAGAAAGGGTATCCCGACCCGCGGTCGCACCTCTGGGAGGAAGACGTGCGCGGTGTTGCAGGGTATGACCGCGAACGCGGCGCCGGCGAGCCGCCTCGCGCTCTCGACCAGGGCGTCGACAGGAGACTCCGTGCCCTCGAGGATCGCTCGGGTGCGATCCGGCGTCGCCGGCATCGAGGAGAGCACCCACGGCGGATAGTCCTGATCCCGAGCGGAACGGCCGAGCGCTTGCTCGGTGGCTCTCAAAAGGAGCGCCTCGAACTCGACGTGTGCGTGGGGTCCCAGGCCACCCAGGATCCCGATGACGTGTCTCCACGTCGGCTTTGTCATCACGGCATGGACCGACCGACCGTCGGTACGCTCAGACGCCTCACGTACCGCCGTAGCCGATGGTGACCTTGTCCCCATCGACGATGACCGGCACGGCTCTCTGGCCGCCGCTCGAGGCAAGCATCGCGGTCATGTGCTCCGGGTGGGACTTGACGTCGAAGTACTCCACGTCACGACTCGCATAGGCCTCACGGGCCGCCGCGGTGTACGGTCAACCGGCCTTTCCGAATATCTTCACCGTGTCAGCCATGGCGTCATGTTACCACGTCATCGAATGGGCTCGTACCCGCGAACCGGCTTCCAATCAGGCTTCTCGTGCTCAATGCCGTGGCGGGACCCGTGATCGATCGTGCCGCCACGGCTCGGGCTGCTTACGGCGCGGCAATTATTCGCACTGCGTGCTCACATCTGATACCCACGAAGGAGTTCGATGCGGACGATTGCGCCGGGCTCGCTCCGCTCGCGCAGGGTGGGCCGAGTTCTATATCATCCTGCTAGCTGGGATTTCGCGGGCAGAGAAATCGCCGGATATAGCTTCTCACCGCGTCGCGGGTGCTGGAGAACGCGAGCTCCTGCCACGGAACCTGCGCGGGATCGAACGAGCGCACTTCGAGACATTCATCCGCGGCCTTGAGCTCGCCGGAAACCACCTCGGCAGCGTAAACGACTACGACGACGGGAGAGGACTCGTAGGAGAATACATCGATTAGCTCGAGGATATCGACGTCCACGTTGGCCTCTTCCCGGGTCTCCCGCACGGCGGCTTCGACCACGGTCTCGCCGCGGTCGACGAAGCCGCTGGGGAAGACCCACTTGCCGTAACCCGGCTCGATGGCCCGTCTGACGAGGACGAGGCCCCCATCCTGCTGGAAGATCGTTCCCGCGGCGAGCTTCGGATTCTGGAAGAACACGAACTCGCAGGAGATACAGACGAGCCGTTCGGGCTCGAGCTCCTTGATTCTTCGCACCGCGAGCCCCCCGCCGCATTTGGGACAGAAGCGGTACTCGTCGAGGAGGGTAGGCATGATCGGCCCTCGAAGCTTATGATTTCATTCGAAATCACGAAGTGTCAAAGGAGCGAACATGACGCGCTATTTCCGGGAAGGGGAAGTCGCCGAGCTTCTACCCATGAAGGACGCGGTGGCCGCCGTGGAACAGGCGTTCATACAGCTCGGTGAAGGCAGGGCCGTGAATCGGCCCAGATCGAGGGCGCGTGCCGGCCGAAGAACGCTGCACGTGATGTCGGCGGCGAGCGAGGCGTTCGGCTACGTCGGCCTCAAGGCCTACACGACCGGCCCGGATGGGGCTCGCTTCTACGTCATGCTCTTTGCCGCCGAGACCGGAGAGCTCGTGAGCCTCATGGAGGGCGACACTCTCGGCCAAATCCGCACCGGGGCGGCGAGCGGAGTGGCGACCCGTTACATGGCACGAGCCGACGCCGATACCGTAGGGATTTTTGGCACGGGCTGGCAGGCGCGCTCGCAGCTCGATGCCCTGGCGGTCGTTCGGTCGCTCCGATCGGTCGTCGCCTACAGTCGCGAGGAGCAGAAGCGCGCTCGTTTCTGCGACGAGATGTCTTCGCGTCTCGGGATTCCGGTCACGCCTGCCGAACGACCGGAGGATGTGACCGCCGAGGTCCACATCGTGGTGACGGCCACCAGCGCGAAAGAGCCGGTACTGTGCGGATCCTGGCTCGTTCCCGGACAGCACGTGAACGCCATCGGCGGGAATGCGCTCGGCCGACGCGAGATCGACGAGGAGGTCGTGACGCGCTCGAGCTTCATCGCGGCCGATTCCGTCGAGCAGGCACGGATCGAGTGCGGGGATCTGGCAGCCGTTGTCGACGCGGGCAAGCTTCGTTGGGAAGACGTTCACGATCTGGCGGATGTCGTAACGGGAAAGAAGGTGGCACGGGGCGGTGCCTCCGAAATCACCCTCTTCGAGTCGCAAGGTGTGGCGCTCGAAGACGTCGCGGTCGCGAAGCTCATCTACGAGAGGGGCGTGAGTCTCGGTCTGGGCAAAGACCTAGAAATCTGAATGGGGCGGCCTCCCGGAAAACGAGTCGCTAATTGATATCAAAATGATGTAGATGTATTATTGTCGCATGACTCGGACTCAGATTCAGCTGCCGGACGCTCTCTATGTCCGCGCCAAGAGGATCGCCAAGCGGCACGAGATATCCCTTGCCGAGCTCATCCGCCGAGGGCTCGAGCACATCATCGAGCTCTATCCTCTCGATGAGAAGAGTGAGGGGCAGTGGGAGCTTCCCAGTCCACGAGCGCTGGGCGAGTTCCTGTCGCGTCCCGACGACTGGCGCGAGCTCGCCAACACGCCCGAACCCTAATCGAGCTCGGTGCTCTCAATCGACACGAATCTGCTGCTCTTCAGTGTGAACCAAGACTGTGCGGAGCATCTCAAGGCGCGAAGCTTCGTCGAGGCTTGTGTCGAGCGCTCGGATGTGGCCATCGCCGAGCTCGTTCTCGTCGAGTTGTACGTGTTGCTGCGAAACCCTGCCGTGCTCCGAAAACCTCTCGGCGCCATGGAGGCGGCTGCGATTTGCCAGCCGTTTCGCACCCACCCGCGATGGGCTTTGATCGATTGTGCGCCGGTCATGGCCCGCGTTTGGGAAGCCGCCGCTCGGAAGGGCACGGCTCGCCGCCGCATCTTCGATGCCCGCCTCGCCTACACACTGCTTCACCATGGAGTGCTTGAGCTCGCGACGCACAACGTCAAGGATTTTGGCGACTTCGGCTTCGAGCGCATCTTCGATCCGCTCGTCGACTCCGATTCACCAAACCCGGTCGTTTGATTCTTGGCGCGCGCCTCGTCTCGAGGGCAGGGTTGTCTCAACCCTCCAGGGTGCGTGCGGTGCCGGGCTCGCGGGCGACGAACCGTCCCTGCTTCACGTTTCCGACGTACTTTTGGTCACGGACGATCATCTGGCCCCTGAGCAGCACCGTGTCCGGGAGACCGGTGACTTCTCGTCCCTCGTACGCGTTGTAGTCCACGTTCATCCGGTGCGTGCTCGCACTGATGGTCCACTTCCTCTTCGGGTCCCAGAGGAGAAGGTCGGCGTCGGCTCCCACGGTGATGGAGCCCTTGCGGGGGTGGAGCCCGAAGATTTTTGCGGGGCGCGTCGAGACGAGCTCGACGAAGCGATTGGCGCTGATGCGCCCGCCATTTACCCCGCCATCGTAGAGGAGCATCATTCGATTCTCGATCCCCGGTGCACCGTTTGGGATCTTGCTGAAGTCGTTCTTGCCCAGCTCCTTCTGTTCCTTCATGCAGAAGCTGCAGTGATCCGTCGATACCGCCTGGAGGGCGTCGGTGCGAAGCCCGTTCCAGAGTCTCTCCTCGTTGCCTCGGGGCCGGAGCGGTGGGGACATCACGTACTTGGCTCCCTCGAAGCCGGGCCGCTCGTAGTCCTCGTACGACAAGAACAGATATTGCGGGCAGGTCTCGGCGAAAACGGGAAGACCGCGCTCTCTCGCGCGCCGGACCTCCTCCATCGCGTCGCCTGCGGAAAGGTGAACGATGTACACCGGAACTCCGGCCATCTCCGCAAGCGCGATCGCTCTCCGCGTCGCTTCCGCCTCCGCGCTCATGGGACGCGTGAGCGCGTGCCACTTGGGCTCCGTATGGCCTTCCGCGAGCGCTCGTTTGACGAGGGCGTCGATCACGCCGCCGTTCTCGGCGTGCATGCAAATGAGGCCGCCGTTCTCCCGTGTGCGCATCATGGCCTCGAAGATCGTCGCGTCATCGACCATGAAAACGCCCGGATAAGCCATGAAGAGCTTGAAGCTCGTGATGCCTTCGTTCACGAGCGCGTCCATCTCCTCGAGGTGGGAGGACTCGAGCTCGCGCACGATCGTATGAAACGAATAGTCGATGGCCGCCTTGTCCTCGGAACGCTTCCGCCAGGCGTCAACACCTTCACGAAGCGACCGTCCGAAATCTTGGATGGCGAAGTCGATAAGCGTCGTCGTACCGCCACAGGCGGCCGCGGTGGTCCCGCTCACCCAGTCGTCGGCGGTTACCGTGCCACCGAAGGGCATGTCGAGGTGCGTGTGGACGTCGAGCCCGCCCGGCATGACGAGCTTACCCGACGCATCGATGATCTCGGCGCTTTCGAGCGCGAGACCGATGGTGGCGATCCGTCCACCGGCGATCCCGATATCGGCTTTGTACGTGTCGTCGGCGGTGACTATGGTGCCGCCTCGGATGACTTTGTCGAGATGCATCGCTGCCAGCCCTCCGTCGCGAGGATATGAGCCTCCTTCACGAAACGCAAACGCAGTGATAACGTAGCCTTCGGAGGTTCCGATGCGAACGGGTTCCTACATCGACGGTGAATGGATTCACCCTAAATCGAAGCGTCTCGTCAAGAACGTCAATCCCGCGGACACCTCGGATGTAATCGCGGAGTTTCCCATGGCCTCCGCCGAGGACACCGAGAGGGCGATCCGAGCGGCCCGCCGCGCTTACGAAAGCTGGAGGAAAGTTCCGGGTCCGGAGCGAGGTCGAGCTCTGTGGCGTGCCGCGGACATCGCCCGCTCGCGTGCCGACGAGATCGCTCGGCTCATGACGCGTGAGGAAGGGAAGATTCTGAAGGAGGCCCGGGGAGAGGTCATGAAAGGGATCTCTCTGATCGAGTACTACGCCGGGGCCGGGTTCCGAATGGGCGGAAAGACGCTTCCTTCCGAGGCGCGAGACACTTTCACCTACACGATCCGGCAGCCGGTGGGGGTGGTGGGACTGATATCGCCCTGGAACTTCCCCTGGGCGATTCCCGTTTGGAAGTCGGCCCCGGCCCTGGTCGCGGGAAACGCCGTGGTGTTCAAGCCTGCCACGCTCACTCCATCGACGGCCGCGGTACTCGCGGAGATCTATGAAGAGGCCGGTCTCCCCCGAGGTGTCTTCAACGTCGTCATCGGATCGGGCTCCGAGGTCGGGGAGACCCTGGTGAGCTCCCGGCACATTCCCATCGTTTCGTTCACGGGCTCGAACTCCATCGGGGGCGAGCTCTACGTGAAGGCCGCTTCTCGGGGAGCGAAAGTCACCTGCGAGATGGGCGGGAAGAATGCCGTCATCGTCATGGAGGATGCCGATTTGGACAAAGCCTCGGTCGCCATCCGGGATGGCGCCTTCGGCTCCACGGGACAGCGCTGCACCGCGACCTCGCGGGTGATCGCGATCGATTCGGCGAAGAACGAGCTCGTCGAGCGTCTCGTGGAAGGCGCCCGGGGAATCAAAGTAGGAAACGGCCTCGACGAGACCGTTCACATGGGGCCGGCCGTCGACCAGGTTCAGTGGGAGACCGACCTCGGCTACATCGAGATTGCCAAGGGCGAAGGAGCGAAGCTCCTCACCGGGGGAAAGACGCCCGAAGGCTTGGAGGCAGGCTACTTCGTCGAGCCAACGATTTTCGATGGTGTCGAGGCGAACATGCGGATCTTTCGCGAGGAGGTCTTCGGCCCCGTGCTCGCCGTGGCGACGGCCAGAGACCTGGACGAAGCGCTGGCGATGGCGAACTCGGTGGACTACGGGCTCACGACTTCCATCTTCACCCAGGACATCAACCGCGTCATGCGCTTCATCGACGACGTCGAGACCGGCATGGTGCACGTGAACGAGCCCACCATCGGGGGGGAGGCTCAGCTTCCTTTCGGAGGCGTCAAGGCCACCGGCGTGGGCGAGCGGGAGATGTCCGAGGAGGGCCTCAACTTCTTCACCGAGCTCAAGACGGTCTTCATCAACTACTCCGGTGAATCGGGCCGCCAGATGTTTCGGTAGCCGGCTACAAGGAAGATTTGCGGCCCATGCCGAGTGGCACCCACGGCACCAGATACGCTCTTTTCTCGTGCTTAATGCCGTGGCGGGACCTGCGCAGGACCGGCCGCCACGGCTCGGGGTTTTACGGCGCTTCGCGCCGATCTCGCGGCGGACGCGACGGCTGCCGCTCGGCAGGCTGGGCTGCTCTTTTTCATCAGCCTGCTAGACCGCGAAGGTGTCCATCATCAAGATCGGATCGCCCAGCGGATAGAGGACGGGACAGGTGCAGCCGCGGTCGACGTACTCGCGGACCCGCTTTCGTGCCTCCTCGGGCGTTCCCGTCGCGGTGATTTCGAGAACGAGCTCGTCGGGGACGAACTGCATCGCTTCGCGCACCTGCTCTTTCGTCGCCGGCCATCCGAGGATGGACCGTACTTTCGTCACGGTCTCCCGACTCACGCCCGAGGCTTTCGCGATGTGAGGTTGCTGCGCCAGATACTGAGTGATGAGCCCTTTCGCGGCTTCGACGGCGCGCGCGCCGTCGCGATCCACCGAGCAGACGATGAGCTGAGGGCGGTCGATCTCCTCGAGGCTACGGCCAGCTCTCTTCGCGCCCGTCTCGAGCCGATCCATTGCCTGGTCGTTGTAGGAAGGCGGCACGCAATAGTTGAGAAGACAGCCGTCGGCAATCTCTCCCGTCAGCTCGAGCATCTTGTCGCCGGTCGCGCCGATGAGGACGGGCACGTTGCGCGGCTCACGACGTCCGTGCACGACATCTAGCTCGATACCGTGCACTTGATGGAAAACGCCGTCGAAGCTCACGTTCTCCATGGCGAGAAGCCGACGGAATACCGCAACCGTCTCCCGCATGGCGAGAAGAGGGTTCTTTCTCTCGATACCGACGTTTTTGGCGAGCGGGTCCCACCACGCTCCGATACCGCAGAGGATGCGGTTCGGGGCGAGATCGTCGAGCGTGAGAAACGTGGCGGCGAGGAGGCCGATGTTGCGCGTCCAATTATTGATGACGCCCGAGCCCACCCGGATGCGCGACGTACGAGCCGCATAAGCCGCCATCGGCACGATCGCGTCGCGGACGAGACGGCTCTCGGCCTGCCATACGGCTTCGAATCCCTTTTCCTCCGCATAAGTGGCGTAACGAATGCATTCCGAAAGGGAGTGGGCGTCCTGGAGATAGAGAGCGACCCGCTTCATGGTGCTACCGATGAGCGCGGATGGCTTCGTCGAGCTCGGCAACCTTGGCCTGATGGGAGAGCCACCATTCGGGATCGCGCTGGGCATCGAGCTCCGCCACGGTTTTCCCTTGCTGCTCGACCCACGTGTAGTACTTGAGGTTGTGCCATCGGTCCCGGTTGTGAACCGTGCCTTCCTGGATCCAGTCGAGACCCGCGCCGTGAAAGATGCTTACGAGCCGCGACAGAGCGACCGCCTCGCCCATCGCGCCTTCTTTTCTCGTGAGCGACGTCATTACGCTGCGATAACGTCCGATGTCGTCGGTGCACACGGTGACGATCACGTCCGTCTTGCCCAATCGAAAATATTTGGCGGTCTTGATGGCGCCGAGAAGGTTGCATAGGCCGCTGATTCCGAAGATCGACGCGAGCATCGACCTCGTATCCCCGGAGAGCCCGAGCCGATCTTCGAGAACGCGGCCGCCGAGCTCGTCGGTGAAAAGCTGCAGTCCTCGGACACAGTCCATGTCGTCGACGCACATGAGCGCGTCCATATTGGAGACGTTGTGGATCCAGGTCACGTGCTTGTCTCCGATACCCTGGATCTCGTGTGCGCCGTAACCGTTGTTGAAAAGCGTCGGACACTGAATCGGCTCGAGGCCGACGATCCTGAGATCGGGCCACGCCTGCTTGAGGCGGTCGCCGGCGGAGATCGTTCCCGCGCTTCCCATGGCAGAGACGAATGCCGCGATTCGTCCGTTGCCGATTCGCTGCCCTTGCAGCCGCTTGGCGAGCTCGATGACGGTGTTCCCGGTGACCGCGTAATGAAAGCGGTAGTTTCCCATGACCTCGAACTGGTTCAGGACTCTGACGGAAGGATCGGCTGCCAGCTCGCGGGTCTTGTCGTAGATTTCCTTGACGTTGGACTCCGTGCCCGGAGTTCTCACCACTTCGGCCCCCAGGCTCTCGATGAGCTCGAAGCGCTCGTGGCTCATGCCCTCAGGCAGGACGACGACGCTCCGGCATCCCATCCTCCCGCCCACCCAGGCACCGCCAACGCCGTAGTTACCCGTGCTCGGCCAGACGAGGGTATGGCGATCGGGCGACACGACACCCTCGACCATGAGCTCGGCAAGCACCGCATAAGCGGCGCCCACCTTGTGACTTCCCGTGGGGAACTCTTTCGCATAGAGGACGACGATGGGCGCGTCGACCCCGGTCAGCTCCGGGGGCACGACGAAGTGACAAATTCGGTCGTCGGCGTCGTACCAGGTGATGTTGTAGAGGTTCGCGGGTGAGAGGGGGTCGACGTGCTTCACGGCAACCGCTTCGGCACGCACGGGGGGCTCGATGGTCCACGGCTTCGTCATCTCGCCGAGCGTGGGTCCGAGCTTCATCGGCGCATCTTATCGTGTTCCCCGGCCCGAAGGAGGGGTCGGCTGACGCTTTTCGTCTAACGGATACGAGGGCACTGGAGGGGCCGATGCGCATCATCGCCGTCAGCGAGTCAATGAGAGAGGTTCTGGAGCTAGTGGAGACTTTCGCACCCTTCGGGGAAGTGACGGTCTTGATAGGAGGGGAGAGTGGCACGGGCAAGGAGCTCGTGGCGCGCGCGCTTCACCGCGGGAGCCCTCGAGCCCGGCGGGCGTTTTGCGCGCTGAACGCCGCGGCTCTTCCCGATGGCCTGCTGGAAGCGGAGCTCTTCGGTCACGCGCGCGGGGCTTTCACCGGGGCTCAGCAGGGGCGCAGGGGCTTGTTCGAGGAGGCGGACGGCGGCACGCTCTTTCTGGACGAGGTTGGCGAGCTCTCGGCCCGGGCGCAGACCATCCTTTTGAGGGTTCTCCAGGAGCGCGAATATCGGAGGCTTGGGGAGACTGTGCTGAGACGCTCCGACTTCAGGCTCGTCGCGGCGACGCACAAGGACCTGGACGTGGAAGTCGCTGCCGGTCGGTTTCGCCAGGATCTACTCTTCCGTCTGAAGGTGGCTCGCATCCAGATCCCGCCGCTGCGGGAACGACCGGACGACATCGTTCCCCTGGCTCGCGAGGCCGTGGCGTGCGGCGCGCGACGATTCGGCTTGCCCGTACCTTCGCTCTCGCGCGAGGCCGAAGAGCGGCTCCGACATTGCCCGTGGCCGGGTAATGTGCGCGAGCTGGAGAACGAGGTGATGCAGGCACTCCTCCGCACTGCGGGCGCGAGGACCATCGAGTTACGTCATCTGTCTCGACACCTGGGCGAAGCGTCCTCTCGCAGCCTCCGATCCGAGTCGGCCGACTTCGAGAAGCACTTTCTGGAAGAGACCCTGGCCCGCACCGGCGGAAATCGAACGCGAGCCGCGCGAGCCCTCGGGCTTTCGAGGCAGAGCCTTTATCGCAAGATGAGGCGTCACGGTCTGCTCGCCGCGAGCCAGTGACTCGATAGTCAGATTCTGAAGTTGCGAGAAGGACAGCGATCGCGATAGCTTAAAGGACTTTGGTGCGAGTCGACCTTGGCGCGGTGGGGACGAGCATTCCCAACACAAGAAAGGAGATCCTGGCGCGAGGCTCCCCCCTCGAACTCCGTCCCCACCACACAAGGACGGTGCTGCCAGCCTTGGCCGCCTTAGATCGCCTATTGGCTGTGTGGACAGAACATATGCGAAAAATCCGACGGCGTCAAGATCGTTTTTTCTTTTTTCTCTCGCTATCAGAAAGCAGGGTTTGAGCGATGGCCACGGTTTTTCTGGCTATTCTGCTCGGAGTCGCCCCGTTCGAGGATCTGGCGTTTCGGGCCATCGGCCCGGCAGTCACAGGCGGTCGAATCGACGCCATCGCCGTGTCGGGGGAGAGTCCGTCGGTGCTGTACGTGGGCACGGCCTCGGGGGGCTTGTGGAAGACGACGAACATGGGGACGACTTGGAGGCCCCTCTTCGACGACCAGGAGACGTCTTCGATAGGCGACGTTGCTGTTTCCCCGTCGGACCCCGAAATCATCTGGGCGGGGACGGGTGAGCCCAACAACCGCCAAAGCTCGACGTTTGGCCGTGGCGTCTATCGCTCGCTCGACGGAGGGGATACCTTCACCCCGATGGGACTCTCGGAAACCCATCATATCGGCAAGGTGCTCGTACACCCGAGCGATCCGTCCCGTGTCTACGTGGCGGCGCTCGGCGCGCTGTGGGCTGCAACGGAAGATCGGGGCGTCTACCGGACGACGAACGGGGGAGCCACCTGGGAGCGCGTGCTCTTCGTCGATCGGGACACCGGCGCGGTGACCCTGGCGATGGACCCCGTGAACCCGGACATCCTCTACGCCGCGACCTATCAGAGGCGCCGCGTGCCCTGGGGGTTCGACGGCGGTGGTCCCGGTAGTGGGATCTACCGATCGACCGATGGCGGTGAGCACTGGCAAAGGCTGACCGAGGGAATCCCCGCGGGCCCCCTCGGCCGAATCGGGATCGCCGTTTCGAGAGCGGATCCGGGCGTCGTATACGCGCTCATCGAGCATTCGGAGGAGTCCGGGCTGTACCGCTCCGGGGATCGGGGAGCCAGCTTCGAGCGCATCAATGAGATCAACCCCAGACCCATGTACTACAGCAAAGTGATCCTCGACCCGAACGATGACGAGCGCATCTACGTTCTCGGCTCGTCGTTTCACGTCTCCGACGACGGCGGGGAAACGTTCGCTGAGAACGAGGAGATGACCCCCACCTATGACGTTGGAGTTCACGGCGACCATCATGCCTTATGGGTAGACCCCGCGGACTCGAATCACCTGGTTCTCGGCGGGGACGGCGGCCTCTATTTCTCGTGGGACCGTGGCAGGAGCTGGGACAAGATCAACAATATCCCGCTCACGCAGTTCTACGCCATCGCCGTCGACATGGACGAACCTTACAACGTCTACGGCGGTGCCCAAGACACTCACTCCTGGGCAGGGCCCAGCACGACCCGCAACCACGTCGGCATCCTCAATCAGGACTGGTTCCAGACGAATTTCGGCGACGGCATGTACCAGCAGGCCGATCCCAACGACGCGAACGTCCTCTATACGGAATCCCAAGGTGGAAATCTCCAGCGAGTCGACCGCAGGACGGGAGATCGGAAGTCGATCCGGCCCTATCCCTCCGAGGACCAGGACGAATACCGGTTCCATTGGACATCACCGCTTCGGGTCTCGAGGCACGATCCCAAAGTCCTGTTCTTCGGGGGCAACCGTCTGTTCATCTCTCGAGATCGGGGGGAGAGTTGGATGGCGAGTCCCGACCTCACCTGGAACGAGGACCGGGACGAGCTGCCGATCATGGGCGCTGAGCCGAACGATCGAACGCTCTCCCGTCACGACGGGGTTTCCGATTGGGGGACACTCACGACGATTGCCGAGTCGCCTCTCGATCCCCGTCTGCTGTACGTGGGTACGGACGACGGGCGCATTCAGCAGTCGCGTGACGGCGGCGAGACCTGGCGGAGCATCGAGGCAAACCTGGCGCCCTTCGACTCGAAGAGAGCGACGGTGAGTCGCATCGTCGCCTCGCATTCCGAGGCTTCGCGCGCCTATGTGAGCCTCGACCGCCACCAGCTCGGCGACTTCGCGCCCTACCTGTTCGTCACCGAAGACGGCGGCGACTCCTGGCACTCGATTGCCTCCGACCTTCCCGAGCGTGGCTGGGTCAACGTTGTCGTCGAGCACCCGAGAAGCGGCGACTTGCTGTTCGTCGGCACCGAGACCGGCCTTTTCCTGAGCTTCGATCGCGGGGGCGAATGGATGAGGATGGCGGGGAATTTTCCCACCGTCCCCGTGGACGACATCGTCATCCACTCTCGAGACAACGACCTCGTGGTGGGGACTCATGGGCGCTCGATTTACATTCTCGACGACATCACCCCTCTGGAACGTCACCGCCCGCGCTCCGATTCGATCGAGCTCTTCGACACCCGAAAAGCGACATTGTTCTTGCCGTGGAAGCGCGAGAGCTATATGGGGCAGCGGCCGTTCATCGGCCCCAACGCAGCGTTCGGGGCCATCATCACGTATTGGCTCCCCGCCGACGTTTCGGAGACACCGCTCATCCGGATCAAGAATCAAGCCGGCGAGGAGCTGAGGGCTTTGGAGGGCACGGCTCGTGCGGGGTTCAATCGACTCGTTTGGGATTTGAGGGCACGTGCTCCCGAGCTCGTGCGCGAAGCGGGTCCGCTTGCGCCTCCCGGCCGCTACTCGGTCGCGCTCGAAGTTTCCGACGAGCGGCTGGAAAGCTCGGTACAGGTCGTCCTCGACGCCCGCCTAGAGATTCCCGACTCGGAGCTGCTGGGACGGTTCGAATTTCTCACGGAGTTGAACGCGCTACGCGCCCGCCTGGCCCAGGCGGTCTCCAAGGCAAAGGAGCTCGAGGTCGAGCTCGATAATGTGAGCGCCGTGCTCGAAGGTGACGAGCACGCCGCGATCCGGACGTCCATCGAGGAGGGGCTCGAAAAACTCGCCGCGTCGTCGGAGCCCCTGGGTGGCGGGTCACCCAGCTTTCAGAACCCTTCTCTCGCGGCCCGAGCCACGCGTCTCTACCGGGAACTCGAAGGCAACGAGGTGCAGCAGGGGACGCTCCATGGCCCGACGGAGGTGCAGAGAGAACGACTCCGGCGGCTCACACACGAGGCCGAGCAGAAGCTGGCCGAGCACGAAGCGATCGTCACATCGCTCGTGTCGGAGCTGAACGAGCGACTGCGCGAGGTGGGGCCTCTACGCATCCAGGGCTGAGCTCTCGGTTGGGAGCCCGTCACCATCCGACGTTGGGTGAGGCCGGCAGGACCGTGGCCACCCGTCGGGGAATCAACTCGGGTGCGGAACGCTTCAGGTACTCGATCTCTTCCCTCAGCTTGGAGAGATCTTCCGAGCGGTCCACGTCGTACCAGGGAACCAGAAGTTTGAACGTGTAGCCACTCTCCTCGAGCGCCCGTTTCGTCGCTTCGAGCACGTTCTGCGTTCCCCAGGCGATATCGCGGAACATCTGGGGCACGAACCTGCGGCAGCCCACAAGGTAGTATCCGCCGTCCTCTGCGGGTCCGAGAACGACATCGACCTCCTCCAAGCGATGGAACGCCTCCTCGATCATTTCGACGGGTAACGTCGGGCTGTCGCTACCGAGCACCACGACCCGCTGAACTCCTCGGCGAAGGTTCAGATCGAACAGGCTCGCCAGCCGCACCCCGAGGTCCCCCGACGACTGGATCACCACCATCCAGGAACGGGGAATATCCAGGTCGTCGGCGCGGCGCAGCGGTTCGCTCAGCAGGAGCAATCGATCCATGCTCACACGCTGGATCTTCCCGAAGCGCTCGAGCGTATCGCCAACGAGAGCACGGTGCAGGGCGAGCGCCTCGTCGGCGGTCAGGGGAGGGCAGAGTCTCGTCTTGACCCGGCCGAGCTCGGGGGCACGGGCGAAGACTGCGAGCAGTTCGCGGGGAGCGCTCACGAATTTGGCACAATCATGGCTCACCGGAGCGACGCGGGGTGCGACGAGCCAGCGTCAGCACTTCCAATAAGGCCTCGTTCTCGGGGTTCGCCGAAAGCCCCTGTCGACAGACCCCCGCCGCGGCAGCAGGGTTGCCTGCGGCGAGAAAAGCCCGCGCCGCTTTCACGAGCGGCGACTCGCGCTGCGGTTCGAGAGAAGCCACCTCGAGGAAGAGCTCGGCTCCGATCTCGGGCTTGCCCAGCTCCAGATAGGCGTCGCCGAGGCGCTCGAGGACGGCCGGAGTCCGATCGCGCAGCTTGAGATAAACGTGATAGGCGGTAACCGCCTCGGCGTGGTTTCGACGCGTGCTGTACAGATCGCCCAACATCCGATGCGCCTCCGCCTGGATCGGCGTGGCCTGGCTGGCGCGCTGTAGCTCGGTGAAAGCTCTCGACTCGTCGCCCATGGCCAGATAGGCACGACCCAAAGCGAGGTGCGCGGCGCCGTTCGTCGGTTCCATTTTCACCACCGAGGACAGTGCGGTCACGGCCTTCTCCAGGGCAACGGGGTCGCCGCGCCGGGTTGCCTCCGAGAACCAGAGCTCACCGAGGTTGAGGTAGGCACGGGGAAGGTTGGGATCCTGTTCGAGCGCGAGCCCCACCGCTTCGATCGCTTCACCCACGCGTCCCGCCACGCGATGTACTTCGGCGAGATGGAGGTAGGGCTCGGCGGCGCCGGGGTTGGCATCGATCTCGATTTCCACGAGGGGACGGGCCTTGTCGGGCTCTCCTCGATCGAGATAGAGCTCGATCAGAGCCGAGCGAGCCAGCTCCGCCTCCGGAGCCAGCTCGAGCGCCTGCAGAAAGTCGGACTCGGCCTCGTCATGGCCACCAAGCGAGAGGAAAACCGCACCTCTCAGGTAATAGGCCTCCCAAAACCTTTCCCGCCGGGCGGCGGCACGGCTCAAAGCCTCCAGGGCATCGGCTTCGAGTCCCGCGCGGAACTGCGCGAGTCCGAGCTTGTAGTACAGAGTGGCTGAGTCAGGATCGAGCTCGATGGCCTTCTGGTAGTGAAAGGCGGCCTCCTCGAAGCGGCCCGCCTCGTCATAGAGGTCGGCGAGGCGCATCGACATGGTGAGAAAATCCGATGAGAGCGCGGATGCCTGCTCGAGGTCGGCCATCGCGGGCTCCAGGTTCCCCTGGCGTCGTTCCGCCTCGGCTCGCTTGACGTAGGCGAGAGCGTCTTGGGGCTTGACCCCGATGGCAGAGGTGTACGTGCGCGAGGCTTGAAATGGGAGCTCCTCCTGCAGGAGCTGATCGCCAAGCTTGATGAGCTCGTAGTAGCGATAGTCCTTGCTGACCGCTCGGAAAGCGGCGAAGGCACCCCCACCGAGCAACAACAACGAACCGGTAACGAGAAAGACCCTACGCATGAACGCCTAGACGCCTAAACGCAACTTCGACAGAACGTTAACAGAACAAGAAATCGGCGTCAAAGCGGGAACCTCGGCGGGGTCAGCGGTGTCCAACGAGTGCGGGGATGGTTCTCTTTCCTGTGCTACGATACGCGCAAGGCTCAAAATGATTCGCCGGTTCGATGGGCACGCGATTGGAGATCAGACGTCGGCGCTGCCGGTCGACGAGTTCCTCGGTCTGGAACGGCTGGAGCGCGAATCGACGCCTTTTCCAGGCGATGAAGCGGCGCTCATCGACCGGTGTCTAGCGGGAGACCACGATGCTTTCGACGAGATCGTGCACCGCTACCAGGATATGGTGTTCGGCCTGGCTTACCGCCTCCTGGGCGGCTACGACGAGGCCGTCGATGTCTCGCAGGAAGTCTTTCTGCAAATCTACCGCAAGCTCGCCAGCTTCCGGCGCAAAGCTTCGCTCCGCACCTGGATCTATCGCATCGTCATCAACCGCGCCAAGAACCGGCGGCGTTGGTGGAAGCGGCGCGAAAGAGAGATGACGGCAATGCCCATCGACGAAGCCGAGGCGAGCCCGCATTGGGAGCTCGCCGCACCGGTTCAGGCCGCGAGCTCACCGCACCAAGCACTCGAGCGAAAGGAAGCGGGTCAGATCTTGCGTCGTGCGATCGATCGCTTGCCTTTCGACCAGAAGACAATCTTGTTGTTGAAGGAGATCGAAGGTCTATCCTACGAAGAGATCTCGATGACGCTCGACTTGCCCCTCGGCACCGTCAAGTCGCGGCTGGCGCGAGCGCGTAGCTCGCTTCGGCAGAAGCTCGATCCGAATCTCTTCGGCTTTACAGGGGAAGATTGACATGTTAACGCATCCGCGGAGCTCGGTGCTCTCGGCGCTCTACGATGGTGAGATAGCCCCTGCCGCGGCCGCGGCTCTCGAGCAGCATCTCGAGAGCTGTGAGCCATGCTCGGGAGAATATCGCCGCCTCGGAGAGCTCGCGAACGCCGTGCGTCATCTACCGAGAATGAGCGCGCCTCAGAATCTGGCCGTCAGAGTTCGCGAACAGTTCGATGCCGAAGAGCGTGGGATGGTTCCCGTCCTTCGGGGACACGTCTTGAGGACTGGCAACAGCTCAGGGTTCTTTCCCGCTCTCAGCTTGGGCACGCTGGCGACCCTGGTATTGCTCGGTCTGGTGGTCGTCCTCGATCAAATGTACGGCGTGCATGCCGCGCGCACCATTTCCTCGGCTCTCATTCCCACGACGCTCCCCGAGCCGGTTCTTTTTCATGAGCCGATGAGCTCTCCGCGGTTCCGGGACGCTTCGGTGAACAGCCTTCCATTTGCCGACGTGGAACGCGGCAAGGAAGGGACGATGCTGACGCTTGCCTCCATCGATCAGAACGGGACGGTGCGCGCGCTCGAAGTCATCTACCGGAGCGGCGACGAGCAGATGCTCGCGCGGACGCTCGAGGCTTTGAGAGTAGCGGGTTTCGAGCCCGCGCGACTCGGAGGGCACACCGTGGCGGTGAATTTCCTGCATCTGTTCACCACGACAGAGGTTCGATCCCACCCCGGCCGTCGTTCGAGGATCGAGACCGGTCGCAATCCATTTCGCGCTCGCCTGGAATGGGGCAAACTCGCCCCGCGGGCGATCTGATCCGAAACGAGCGCTACGTCGTCACAACGAAGATTCGCAATTCGCCCTGTTACACCAAGATCCACGGATTCAGCGGAGCTCGACGCGGGCGGTGGCCGTGTTTCCTAGCGTGTCGGTAACCTTGACGACCAGCGTGTAGACACCATCCCGATAGCCATCGAGCGTGAAGTCGAATCTCTCTCGAGGCGAGTCGGAAACGCCGTCCGTGGGAAACACGACGCTCCATCTGCCCGAATTGACCGCATATTCCGCGGCCTGTATCGGGCTGGTGTCGTCCACGGCGACGAAGGCGATGCGATGCCCGCCTCCCTCCGCTTGGGCCGCGAGCCCCTCCACTCTCGGCGGGGTGTTGTCGACCTCGAAGCTCTTGCTCGTCTTCTCGCCCGACTTGGCCATGTCAGACGGGTTCGAAGCCGCGTCCCGGGCGACGATTCGAAGCGTATAGCGGCCGTCGGGCATCGCGACCGTGTCCCAGGCGATGACGGCGTTCGTAAGCCCTGCCCTCAAAGGTCGCCAGAAGCTTTCACCCTCTGCCCGGTAGAGCACGTCGTAGCGCAGCTCGTCCTCGTTGGGGTCGGAAGCCTTCCAGGTCACCGTCTGGATGCCCTTGCGAAACAAAGGCCGCGCGTAAGCCATGGCATTCATCGCGGACACCATCGCCGGATTCGGGGCGCCGCCTCCATTGGCGTACGAAGACTCGTCGGCGAGACTGTCCTCCATCCCAAGTATCTCGATCTGCCCCGAGGTCGCGAGCGGCTTCTGGAAAATCTGACCCGGCGGATGCAAGGTGATCTCCGTGACTTGAGGTGCCAGATTCTGCTGGAGATAGATCGCGGTCAGGTTGTGCAGCTCCGGAGTAACCTCTCCCGTCGAGTTGAGAACCGCCCTCCACTGGATGAAGCGCGCTCGTGGACTCGTGATCTGCTCGCCCTCCGCGGTCTGGTAGGCGGGCGACCAGTCGCTCCACGTGTTGTCGGGCTCATTCGAGTTTCCCGTCCGCGTCTGAACCCCGACACCGGTACCAGCGGGGGCGCGTGACTCCCAGCGTATCTTCCCCCATGACGAGACGGTTCCCGTGTCCTTGGTGGGCGAGAGGTAGGTGCCCTCGGTACGCCGACCCGGATTGAGTCGGTACAGCTTGGCGGGGTTGCTCGTCGCGAGGAAGCTTTGGCCTTCGGAGCCGGCGCGAATGGCTGTCACCTGGTCGGCTTCCACGCTCGTCAGAAGAGAGCTCGTTTGATCCTGGGCGACCAAAAATATGCGCCCCGCGTTGCCCGTCCCGATCATCAGTCGGTCGTCACGCGCGAGCGAAAGGGATAGGGGAGTGTTCTCGCTCGACTGCCAGAGGAGATCCGCGGCACCCTCGGAATCGATTCGATAGAGTCCGCCGGCTTGAGACGATGCCGACGGCGCGGGTCCCGGAGGGATTACGTTGGTATCGGCGAACGCGGTTACGGTGACGGCGACTCCACCGGCGGCGGCGGCCAGTGGGTCTGGCGTCGGAAAGCCGGCCGGGGTCGGAGCTTCCGGGGGGGCGGCCCGAGTGCCGCCGTTGACCGTGGCCGCGAAGACGTTGCCGCGCGTATCGCTGACCAGGGCACGTACTTCTTGAAACGGCGTATCGAACAGGACCGAGGTCGTTCCGTTGGGGTCCACGGAAAGGACCAGACCGTTCGGGTCCGTGCCCGCGAAGAGGCGGTCGTTGGCGTCGACGATCAGAGAAACGATGTGCGTCTCCTCGCTCGAAAAGAGCACTTCGCCCTCTCCCGAGCTCGTTACGCGATACACGCGCGCGGCGTCCCCTGTGGCGACGTGGAGCCGACCGGCGGAATCGAATGCGAGCGCCCAGATGTAACGCTCGTCGGGGTCGAAGAAGACGTCATGTGTGCCGTCCGGCTCGATCCGGTACACCGCTCCTCGAGGCGAAGTTCCCGCATAGATGCGGCCCTGCCGGTCCGCTGCCAGAGCGTGGACCTGGAGCTCCTCCATATCGGCTACGAGCCGCTCGTTTCCCTGTGGATCGATCTCATAAATCTTCCCGTCGTTTCCGCTTCCTACGAAAACGGCCCCGCTCGGGGCGACTACCAGGCTCCAGAAGTGCGGCTCGGTCGCTTCGTAGAGTACTTGAGCGACGGGAGCGAGGGTGATCCGGCCATCCGAGTCGATCGACACCCCGTCGGTATCACCGGCGAGAAAATCCGTTTGGCTCTCCAACCTCCAGAAGGTGGGAACGGCGGCCGCGACGGAAAGGGCAATCCCTAACGTCGCCACGCCCGCCAGCAAATATCTCAACCCATGTATCGACAAAGGACCAAACTCCCTTTCGAAGAGCTCGAGGTGGGACTCAGTGTTTCTTCACTTCGAGTTGGAGCATCCTGGACCCCGAGACTTCGTAGTCCGTCGTCACTTCCTGCTCCAGGAACGTGGAGTTGCCCAGAGGCGTGAAGCCGCTTCCGGACTCGTCGGTCTCGAGAACCCTCATGATGCTGGGCGGGAGAGCCGTCAGGTACTCGCCTGCCACGATGGCGGCGTTCGAGTTCATGCGGCTGACTCGCACGTAGAGTCGATTGTTCTTGCGAAGCGAATTGATCGCACGTACGAGCTGGTCCATGTTCTTCGGAACGAAGCCCCGGCCCGCCTCGTTACGCTCCACCGCCGATACGGTATCGGCGTCGGCCACCATGACCCGAAGTTTTCCCGACCTCACGTAGGGCGGGATCTTGAGCTCAACGGTCTCGAGCGTCTCGTCGCCGCGATAAGAACGGAGCAGCAGATTCAATGTGACGGTGCCTCCCGGCTCGACTTCGTCCGTGGTGAACCAGGCCCGAAGGAGTTGCGCCGACAGCGGCACCTCGGTTGCTTCGAGATCGACTCGAATCTCACGCAGCGTGACGTCCTCGAAGTCATTGCTCAGCAGGAACTGCAGAGGGGCCGCTACCATGGCCGAGGCGGAGACCGCCGCTTGTTGATCGGTAAAGATGTCCTCGATGTTGATGTTGCGGTTGCTCGTGGTCTCGATCCAGGCGGAGAGCTTTACCGTCTGGCTCCCGAACTGGCGCTCGGTCGACTGCAAGATCGCGACGAGCGACGCGTAGGCGAGCACTGGCGAGAAGAGCTCATCGTCCACGATCTCGACCGAATAGTCCTGTGCCTGCCCGAGGCCCGTGGCCACATTGACTCGCAGAGGGATCATGCGCGGTTTAGGGCCGAGCGCTCCCTTGATCGCCGTCGCCCGATCCTGCACCCAGGTCCCGATCGTGGCCCCGCTCGAGGCCATCTTGAACGAGCTCATGAGCGACGGGAGGACGAGGTGCACGTCGGACTGCATCATGGGGTACTGGATCGGACCGAGGTTGAACAGCTGGTGGCCGAAGGCGTAAACGTCGTCGCTCACCGGATCGACGTGCGTCACCGTGCCGGTGGCCGAGATCGAGAGATCCCCGGTGACGAGTCCCACTCCGACGGCATCGCCCGGCTCGAGCGGTCTTCGCTCCGCCTCCTGTGCCGTCGTACCGGTGCTGACCGTGGCCGCGCCCCCCATCAACGGCTCCACGCCGAGCTGTCGCAGAAGCGGCGCCACGAGCTCGAACGACTCCTGGGAGAAGCCGACGAGCGAAGCGGGCGTCGCGATCGGGGCGAGCTCGCGTCCCAGGTGAGCGCGGAGCCGGTCGACCCCGGTGAGGGAGACTCCCTGAAGCGGAACGGGTGCCGGACGCGGCGGGATGACGTGCGAAAGCCCCGCCGCAGTCAACGGAAATTCGAGCGGCTCGCTCCGCGCGGCCCGACGGGTCGAGGGCCGGGCCGTCTTGTCAAACATCTCCTGGATGGGAGTAATGCCAGCGATCGGGTCCTTCGCGAACGGAAAGGCATACGCAATGGCCCCGATCAGCTTCCCGTCGATGTACACCGGGCTTCCGCTCATCCCGGCGATGACACCCGTATGCTCGAGCGGGCCACCCGAGAGCTCGGCCAGGATCATGTTCTGGTTCGGGCCGAAGTTTCGAAGCACTCCCAGAATGGTGACTTTGAAGGACTCGATCGCATCGCCATGGAAGACCGTACGACCCTCCCCGACCATCCCCGGAACGATCTCGTTCACCGGGATGGACTCGATGGGTGTCGCGAGCGCGAGCGAGGCCAGTGATAGGATCGATGCGAGCGCCGACGCGAACAGGTTCTTCATGAGTGGCGGATCTTCCTGCAGCCTAACAAGTTATGATAGTTCAACATGCCCACACGGTCAACGAAAGTTGACGCGAAGTGCGCCTCGATGCTAGCCTTCGTTCACCATGGGGAAGTCGAGCTCGTGGATCCGCGGCCATTTGGTCTCGTCGTACCCCGTTCATCCCGTCCATCCACCGGGCTAGCCGGCGAGCACGCGCCGAATAGCCCGAATCCCTGAAATGGAGCCATCGAGGCCTCGGCTCGTCGCATCGATCACCGCGGAAACGACGAGCGAGCTGCTGAAACGGGCGGCCGAGTTTGCCCCCCGCGTCGACGCGGTCGAGCTCCGCATCGACGGCGTGCGGGATCCCGATTTGCCGCGCCTCCACGCCGAGTGCACCGGGACCACGATTTTGACGTGCCGATCGAAAGCCCAGCGTGGCGCGTTCCGAGGGAGCGAGGACGATCGATTGAAGCTCCTCGCGCAGGCGGTCGCGCTCGGCTTCGATTATGTCGACGTCGAGGTCGAAACGCTCCCACGCGCCTTCCCAGACTCGCGCTCGAAGATCATCCGCTCGCACCACGATTTCGACGGCATGCCCGCCGACGCGAGTGCGATCGTGGACCGCGCTCTCGGACTCGGAGCCGACGTCGTCAAGCTCGCCGCGCGCGTGGTCTCGCTTCACGACACGATGCGTCTCGCGAAGCTCGGCGAGCGCGTCCGAGCCGCAGGGCGAGAGTTCGCTCCCGTCCCGCTCGGTCCTGCCGGGACGAGCGGACGGATTCTCGCGAGCCGCCTCGGCGCCTTCTTCGCCTACGCTCCCGTAATCGCCGCGCTGCCGACGGGACCGGGCCAAGTTCCGCTCGACGAGCTCGAGGGCCTGTACCGCTTCCGGCAGATCGGCGAGGCAACGGAGATCTACGGCATCGTGGGCACGAGTGTGCTCGAGAGCCGCTCACCGGCAATGCACAACCGTTTCTTCGCGAAAATCGGTCGTGACGCGGTTTATGTTCCCTTTCAGGAGTCGAAGATGACGCCGTTCCTCGAGGCGGCGCGCTCGCTGCCCGTCTCCGGTCTCTCCATCACCATACCGTTCAAGGAAGAGATCATCCCTTTCCTCGATGACCTGGACCCCATCGCTTCGCGAATCGGCGCGGTGAATACCGTGGTCGTTCGGGACGGAAGATGGACTGGATTCAACACGGATCATCTGGGAGTCAGCGAGCCTCTCGAGCGCTTCGGGGCGTGGGAGAACCGCCGCGCAATCGTTGTCGGCGCCGGGGGAGCGGCGCGAGCGGCCGTCTTCGCCCTCCGCGAGAAGAAGGCCTCGGTGCTCGTTCTCTCGAGACGAGAGGAACGTGCGGCGGCGCTCGCCGAGCGATTCGGCGCCGAGTCGGGACCTCTCGACCGTCTCGGCGAATCCCGCTGCGACCTGCTCGTGAACGCGACGCCCGCGGACGTGGAGTACGAGCCCGCTCCCGGTTCCGCGGTCTTCGACATGGTGACCGTCCCCGAGGAGACCGATCTGGTGCGAAGAGCGCGGCAGAAGTCGGCCCGAGCCATTACGGGTCTCGAGATGCTTGCGGCTCAGGCGAGGCACCAGGCGCTTGTTTGGACCGGCGAGTCCCCGTCATTCGAGCAGATGCTTTCCTGGGCTCGGGGAAAACATCTCGGGCGCTACTCGCGTCAGGTGCTCTTCAAGGAGATAGGGGCACACGGTCAAGGACGCATAGGAGAAGCCTCGGTTCTCATGATCGGTGCCGGCGCCCTGGGCTCGGTCGCTTCCGAGATGCTCGTCCGAGCCGGCGTGGGTCGGTTGCGCCTCGTCGATCGCGACTATGTGGACGAGACCAACCTGCAACGCCAGAGCCTTTACGACGAGAGCGACGTCCGCGAGGGGCTTCCCAAAGCCGTTGCCGCCGCGAGAAAGCTCGCGAGCATCAACGGTGATGTCACCATCGATTTCCGCGTGGAGGACGTGCATCCGGGAAACGTCGTCTCTTTGCTGGACGGAATGGATCTCGTGATGGATGGCACCGACAACTTCGAGACCAGGTATCTGATGAACGATGCCTGTATCCGTGAGGGAGTGCCGTGGGTTTACGCCGCCTGCGTGGGAAGCTACGGCATGAGCTACGTCATTCTGCCCGGACGAGGGCCGTGCCTGCGTTGCTTTGTCGAGGATGTGCCGGCTCCGGGCACCTCACCCACTTGCGATACGTCGGGAGTCATCGCGCCCGCGGTCCACGCGGTGGCTTCGTTCCAGGTGACCGAGGCGCTGAAGATTCTCTCGGGTCGAGAGGATGCGCTGACCGGCGCTCTCTACTCGATCGACGTGTGGTCGGGTCGCGTCGACTCCTTCAAACCGGCGGAGCGGCGTCCCGACTGTCCCGCGTGTGGCCGGAAGAGCTTTCCGTTCCTGGACGGGATCATGACGAGCGAGACCGTGACCTTGTGCGGTCGCAACGCCGTGCAGGTGCGGCCCGCCGCCAAGCGGGAAGTTCCTCTCGAGGCCGTCGCCCTGCAATTGCAGAAGCTCGGCGAGGTGACTGCCAACCGCTATCTACTGCGTGCCAAGCTCGACGGTCTCGAGCTGGTGCTCTTCGAGGACGGCCGCGCCATCGTGCACGGGACCGAAGACCCGGCGGAGGCGAAGAGCCTCTACGCGCGTTACGTGGGTGCCTGATGACGAGGTCTTCGCTCCTCGAGATTCCGACGGGCGTACAGTGTTTCTTCGGCGACGAGGCGCGTCTTCGTCGCGACGTGGAGCGCACCGTGGTGGAAGTCTTTCGCGGGTGGTCCTACGAAGAGATCGTCCTTCCGCTCTTCGATTTCGATGAAGTGTTCACCCGTGGTGGCGGTCCCGTCTCGGGAGCGGGCACATACCGCTTCATCGGAAGAAACGGTGAAATCATGGCCCTTCGGCCAGATTTCACCGCACTGGTCGCCAAAGTCGTGGTATCGCGGCTCGGGAGTCTCGAGCTTCCCCTGAGATTGTTCTATACGGGAGAAGTCCTGCGTTATCAGCCTCCGCGTGCCGGAAAGCAGGAGGAGCTCTTCCAGATTGGGCTCGAGCACTTCGGCGACGGCGTCGATGCCGACGTCGAGGTGCTCCTCGTCGCTTTCGAGGCGCTCGAACGGCTCGGCATCCACGACGCCGTGGTGACCCTGGGCCACGTGGGCGTCGTTCTCGCTCTGCTCTCGGGTGCCGAGAACCGTGCTGCCGCTCTCGAGGCGGTTCGCCGCCACGACAAGGACGCCCTGGCGCGAGCCGTGGGTCATGAAAGGTCACGCCCGGTGGTGGAGTTGATGGGGCTCAGCGGAAAGCGTGACGTGCTCGACGAGGCCCGTCGCCTGGCCGAGGGCCAGGCATTACGTCGTCTCGAGGCCATCGCTTCGCGCATCGAGGAGCTCGGCTTCGGAGGGCGCGTACGCTTCGACTTCACCGAAGTTCGGGGATTCGACTATTACACGGGATGCGTCTTCGAGATCCATGCACCGGGTGCCGGGCTCGAGCTCGGCGGAGGCGGCCGCTACGACTCACTCGTGGGCCGCTTCGGCCGCGACCTTCCCGCCGTAGGCTTTTACTTGTCGCTCGACCGGCTGGCCGAGCTTCTCGACAAGCGCGGCGACCCGCCTCGGCCGGCCGATGAGGCCCCGAGAGTCCCGTTGGACGAAGCGTTGGCGGCGCGACGGGCGGGACGCCGGATCAAGGTGACCCGGGTATGACGCTCACTCTGGCGCTTCCCACGGGTCGCCTATTCGAAGAGACGAAGTCGCTACTGTCACGATGCGGAATGTCCGTTTCCGACGAAGCCTTGACGCACCGCCAGCTCCGGATCGCGGCCGGAGAAATCACGCTCGTGCTCGCGAAGGATCGCGACGTACCGACCTACGTGGAGCACGGCGTCGCCGACGCGGGTGTCGTGGGGAAGGATGTTCTGGCGGAACAGGCGCCGGAGGTCTACGAACCGCTGGACCTGGGTGTCGGCCGCTGCCGAATGGTCGTCGCCCGGCCCAGGCAATCAGGCGGAAAGTCCTACCGTGACCGATCGGTCGTGCGGGTGGCCACGAAATACCCTCGGGTGACAACTACCTACTTCCATCGAGATGGCATTCCCGTGGAGGTCATTCCTCTTTCGGGCTCGGTCGAGCTGGCGCCACTCCTCGGCTTGTCAGACGTCATCGTCGACGTCGTCCAGACGGGGCGCACACTCGAGGCCAACGGTCTCGAGATCGGGGAGGTCCTCTTCGAGAGCACGGCACGCCTGATCGTGAATCGCGCGAGCTTTCGCCTCGAGAACGACGCCGTTCGGGGACTGATTCGCCGTCTCGAAGAGGGAGTGCGAGCGTGATCGCGCTCTTTCACGGGGCCGAAGCCTACTTCCGATCGCGGCCCGCCCATGCGCCCTGGGGCGAGAGCTCCGTTCGGGAACGGGTAGCGGCCATCGTCGAGCGCGTTCGGCTCGGAGGTGACCGCGCCCTCCTCGAGCTGACTTCGGAGCTCGACGGCGCTCGACTGACGGCCGAGGAGATTCGCGTGAGCCGCGAGGAGATCGTCCGCGCAGCGGGCCGTGCTTCGGACGAATTCCGCCGCGTGCTCGCTAGCGCCGCCGCGAACATCCGGCGGTATCACGAGAAACAGCTCGACAAGGGATTCGAGCTTCGGCTCGAGGATGGTTCGACGCTCGCTCAGCGCGTCACACCGCTTCGCAGTGTGGGAGTCTACGTTCCCGGCGGTGCGGCGAGCTATCCTTCCTCGGTTCTCATGAACGTCGTGCCCGCCCGACTCGCGGGCGTGGACCGTATCGTGGTCGCCACGCCTCTCGGCGCCATCGAGCGCTCTTGCGAGCTGGCGGCTGCTTTCGTGCTTCTGGAGCTCGACGAGGTATACCGCATGGGAGGTGCCCAGGCGGTAGCGGCGCTGGCCTTTGGAACGGAAAGCGTACGTGCCGTCGACAAAATCGTGGGGCCGGGAAATGCCTATGTCGCCGAGGCGAAGCGCCTGGTTTTCGGGCAGGTGGGGATCGACACGATGGCTGGACCGAGCGAGATCGTGGTCCTGGCGGACGAGAGCGCCGAGGCGCGATACGTTGCCGCGGACCTTCTCTCTCAAGCCGAGCATGGATCGGGAGACGAGAGAGCCGTTTTGGTCACGACCTCGATCGTACTGGCCCAAGAGGTGGCGGCGGAGATTGGAAGACAGCAAGAGAGCCTCCCCAGGAAACGTGCGATTGGCGAAGTGCTCCGCCGCAACGGCGCCGCCGTCGCCGTCGCGAGCCTCGACGAGGCGCTCTCGGTGGTCGAGCGGATCGCGCCCGAGCACCTCGAGATTATGATGAGGGACGCGGCCCAAGTTGCGGCTCGGGTACGAAACGCGGGGGCGATTTTCATTGGAGAGCACTCTCCCGTCCCCGTCGGAGATTTCTATGCCGGCCCGAACCACGTGCTTCCCACGGGCTCGGCCGCCCGTTTTGCCTCGGCCCTGGGCGTCTATGATTTCGTCAAACGCACGAGCGTCGTGCGCTACAGCCGCAAACGGCTCGACGATCACCGACGAGACATCGAGGCCTTCGCTCGCGCCGAGGGTTTCGAAGCTCACGCTCGTGCCATCGCCATACGATTCGAATGACAAATAGGAAAGACCTGCTCTCGCTCGTTCGCCCCGTGGTGCGCGAGCTCGTGGCCTACCATCTCGATCGGCACGACGTCCCGGTCAAGCTCGATCAGAACGAGAATGCCTATGGCCTTCCCGAGCTCGTGCGAGCCGAGCTCGAGCAAAGGCTCCACCAGCTCCCCCTTCACCGTTACCCGACACCCGGTCAGCCGGAGCTCAGAGAGGCCCTGTCCCAGGCCACGGGCTGGCCGCCCGAGGGCATCCTCGTGGGAAACGGCTCCGACGAGCTCCTGCACACGCTCGCGCATACCTTTCTGGAGCCGGGGCGGACGGCCGTTGCCCCGACGCCGAGCTTCTTCGTCTACGCCTACACGGCGAGGCTCGCGGGGGCGAGGGTGCTCGAGGTTCCCCTGACGGCGGAGCTGGCGTACGACGTGGCGGCCCTGTTGTCGGCCGTCGAGGCCGATGCGCCGCACGTTACCTACCTCTGCTCTCCCAACAATCCCACGGGCACCACGATCGCTCGCGACGCGCTCGAAGAGATTCTGCGGACCACCCCCGGGATCGTGGCCCTCGACGAGGCCTACTGGGAGTTCGCCGACTGGACCGCCCGCGAGCTTCTCGACGAACACCCCAACCTGATCGTCATGCGGACTTTCTCGAAGGCGCTCGCGCTCGCGGGAGCGCGAGTGGGCTACCTTCTCGCCGCTCCCGAGCTGACACGTGAGGTGATCAAAGTGCAGCAGCCCTATCCCCTCAATCGATTCTCGATCGAGGCCGCGAGAGTCGTGCTGCGATATCGGGACGCGGCCCGGGAACAGGCGATGCGGATCGTGACGGAGCGCGACCGTCTCCTCGAGGAGCTTCACGGGCTCGAAGGCGTCGAGATCTTTCCCTCGAGTACGAATTTCTTCCTGTTCCGCACCCGGCTCGGCGCGAAACGCACGTTCGAGGCGCTTCTCTCCAAAGGGGTGCTGGTGAGGGATCTGAGCGCCCACCCATTGCTGCCCGAGATGCTCCGTGCGGCCGTCGGGACGCGAGACGAGAACGAACGGTTCGCGGGCGCTCTCGCGAGAGCGCTGGGCCGAGGTGGAAAATGAAAAAAGCCGAGAGGCCGGTGAGCACGAGCAGGGTGAAGAGAAAGTACAGCCCACCCTGCTGCGAGTGGAGCGAGCCCGGCGCGTGTGCCGCGCCGTAAACAGTCCGAGCCGTGGCGGCCGATCGATCGCGGGTCCCGCCACGGCATTGAGCACCATGAAGAAAGGAGAAAGCCATGAACGCAGACCCGCCGGTGAACGCGACGCGGCAGGCCGACCGGCGACGCGAAACGAACGAAACGACCGTCGAGGCGCGGCTCGTACTCGACGGCGGGGGCCATGCCTCGGTCGAAACCGGGATCGGGTTTCTCGATCACATGCTCGAGCTCGTCGCGCTTCACGGTCGGTTCGACCTGGAGGTCCGGGCCAGGGGCGATCTCGACGTCGATTACCATCACACCGTCGAGGACGTCGGACTCGTGATTGGCGAATGCCTGCTTCAGGCGCTCGCGGACAAAGCGGGTATCCGTCGTTTCGGCGTTTCCTACGTGCCGCTCGACGAAGCCCTCAGCCGGGTCGTCGTCGATCTCTCCGGTCGCCCCTTCCTGGACTTCCACGTGGCTTTCCCCACGGAGCGCGTGGGTGCCTTTCCGACCGAGCTGTTCGAGGATTTCTTCCGAGCCTTGTCGGATCGGGCGCGGCTGACGCTGCATATCGACCTCCTGCGGGGGCGAAACAGCCATCACATCGCCGAGACGATTTTCAAGGCCTTCGCCCGCTCGCTCGCCGAAGCCGTCACTCGTTCGGAAAGCCACGCGGTGCCTTCGACGAAGGGTACGCTGTCCGAATGAGCGTCGTGCTCGTCGACTACGGCGTAGGCAATCTCGGCAGCGTGCGACGGGCTTTCGCCCGGATCGGCGTCGAGAACGTGATCTCGAGCGACCCCTCGGCCGTCGAGAGCGCCCGATGGCTCGTGCTCCCGGGCGTCGGTCACTTCGGCGAGTCCATGAAGAACTTGCGGGGGAAGGGCCTCGAACGCGCTTTGCGGGAAGCCCTGTCTCGGGGCGGGCGCCTTCTGGGGATTTGCGTCGGCTTTCAAATGCTCTTCGAATCGAGCGAGGAAGCGCCCGGCGTCGAAGGTCTCGGTTTTCTCCGGGGTGAGGTAAAGCGTTTCCCCGAGGGGGTTCTCGTTCCGCACATCGGATGGAATCAGCTCGAGTCGGTCCGTGCCTCGGGCCTTCTGACCGGAATCGCGGAAGGGGACTTCTTCTATTTCCTTCATTCCTACTACGTGGCGCCGCGCCTCCCAGAGTGTGTCTGGGCGAGGACGGACTATGGACAGACTTTTTCGAGCGTCGCGGGCCAAGGAGCCGTTTGCGGAATCCAATTCCATCCGGAGAAGAGCCAGCACCTCGGTCTGAAGGTGCTCACCAATTTTCTAGAGGCCGCGTGAGGCTCATCCCTGCCATCGATCTTCGCCGGGGACGGGTTGTCCGGCTCCGGCAAGGAAGAGAGGGCTCGGAGGACGTCTACGACCTGACAGCCGTAGAAGCCGCTCGCCGCTGGGAGGAGCTGGGGGCGACCTGCGTCCATGTCGTGGATCTGGACGCGGCGTTTGGTGAAAAACGCCAGCACGAGCTGGTCGCCGCGATCGTGGAGGCGGTGGACATCCCCGTCCAGCTCGGTGGGGGAGTCCGTTGCTACGAAGATTTCGTCGAGCTCGACCGGATCGGCGTATCCCGAATCGTCTTCGGGACCGCGGCGGTCGAAAGACCCGACGTCGTGGAAAGAGCGATCGCTCGGGTCGCCGGCAAAGTCGTCATCGGAGTCGACGTCAAAGCGGGCCGTCTCGCCGTGCGCGGATGGAAGCAAACGGCGGATGAAGATCCCGAGGCATTCGGCCGACGGTGGCACGATCGGGGCGCGCGCCGCTTCGTGTTCACCGACATCTCTCGCGACGGCGATATGTCCGGGGTAAACCTCGAGGCGACGGCCGCGTTTGCTCGGGCCACCGACGGAGGGGTCGTCGCTTCAGGTGGTGTGGGAACGCTCGAGCACCTGCGCTCCGTACGAGGCCTTGCTGGCGTCGAGGGAGTCATCGTGGGCCGGGCCCTGTACGAGGGAGCCTTCCCCTTCGACGAGGGGCAGTCGATCCTCGCAGGCTCCGTCGAGAGTTTCTGACGACCAGACATGCTCGCGAAGCGCGTCATTCCGTGCCTCGACGTCGACCGCGGCCGCGTCGTCAAGGGCGTGAGGTTCGTCGACCTCGTGGACGCCGGTGACCCCGTGGAGGCGGCGGAGCTCTACGACGCGGAAGGGGCTGATGAGCTCGTCTTCCTCGACATAACTGCTTCCCACGAGGCGCGCGACATTCAGAAGACGATGGTAGAGAAAATCGCAGAGAGGCTCACGATTCCTTTTACCGTGGGAGGTGGAATTCGGTCTTCGGACGATATGCGCGACATGCTTCTCGCCGGTGCCGACAAGGTCGCGGTCAATACGGCCGCGGTGCGATGCCCGGAGCTTCTCTGCGAGGGAGCGAGCCGATTTGGTCGGCAATGCGTGGTGCTGGCGATCGATGCGAAACGCAACCCCGCGGGGAGCTTCGAGGTTTTTGTCGAGGGCGGACGAGCTCCGACGGGACTAGACGCCGTCGACTGGGCGCGGAAAGCGGAGCGCCTTGGCGCGGGCGAGATCCTGCTGACCAGCATGGATCGCGACGGAACCGAGCTGGGTTACGATATGGATCTTACGAGACGAGTCGTCGAGGCCGTGTGTATTCCTGTCATTGCTTCGGGTGGCTGCGGGAAGCTGGAGCACTTCGCGGACGCCCTTACGCGAGCCAAGGCCAGCGCCGTTCTCGCTGCGTCGGTATTTCACTTCGGCGTCTATCGAATGTCCGAGGTGAAAGAATATCTCGCGCGGGAGGGAATATGCGTTCGCTGAGCTTCGACGAAAACGGGCTGGTGCCTGCCATCGTGCAAGATGCGGACGGAGATCACGTTCTCATGCTCGGCTACATGAGCGTCGACAGCCTGGCGAAAACGCTCGAGACCGGGGAAGCTCACTTCTGGTCGCGAAGCCGGGGAAGGATCTGGCGAAAGGGCGAGACGTCGGGAAACGTTCTACGCGTTCGCGAAGTCCTCGTCGACTGCGATTTCGACTGCTTGCTCGTTCGAGCCGTGCCTCTCGGGCCGACCTGTCACACTGGCGAGAGGAGCTGCTTTTTTGAAAGGCTCGATGGCTCCGCTCGGGCCTCGTCCTCTCTCGGCGACCTCGTCGGAAGGCTCGCTCGGACGATTCGCGAGCGCGACCGATCGCGCCCCGAAGGATCGTACACGGTGAAGCTCCTGGAATCGGGTGTCGAGCGTGTGGCACAGAAGGTGGGTGAGGAAGCCACCGAGGTGGTGATCGCGGCTGCCCAAATGAACCGAGACGCGCTGGCCGAGGAGTCGGCCGATCTCCTGTACCATCTTCTCGTCCTCTGGCAAGCCTCTGGCATGACACCGGAAGCCGTGGCCGGCGTGCTCGAGGCTCGCCACTCTGGCAAGAAGTCGTGATTGTCCGCAGCACTTTGATCATCGACGCGGACGATACCCTCTGGGAGAACAACATCCATTTCGAGCAAGCAGGGGAGAGCTTTCTGGATCTGGTCGCGGAGCGAGGCGGGGACCGCGAGACGGCAAAGGAATTATTGATGCGCATCGAGCGCCGCAACGTTCCGGTTCACGGCTACGGCACGCGTGGGTTTACGCGCTCGATGATGGACACCCTCGAGGAAGTCACCGGACGTTCGGCGTCCACGGAGGATCGCGAGCGCATCCTCGCCCTGGGCGCGGAAGTGAGGAGAATGCCCATCCAATTTTTGCCCGGAGTCATGCGCACTCTTCCGATACTGAAAGAGCGGCATCGATTGATACTGTTCACCAAGGGGGACCCCGACGAACAGCAAGCCAAAGTCTCAAGGAGCGGAGCCCGAGCGTTCTTCCATGAGGCCGAGTTCACCAGCGAGAAAGCTCCGGCGGACTACGAAAGGCTCATCGAGAAGCACGCCATCGATCGTTTCCGGAGCTGGATGGTGGGGAACAGCCCACGGTCGGACGTAAATCCGGCGCTTCAGGTGGGACTGGGCGCCGTCTTCATCCCTCACCCCAACACTTGGATCTTCGAGCACGAGGAGGTCCGAGCTCGCGATGGAGCCCGCTTGATGGTCTTGAAGCGTTTCTCCGAGCTCTTGTTCCACATCTTCGACTGACGGCAACTTTCCAATCGGTTTTCCTCTTGACATCGCTGCGTTTTCGTCGGAAAATTCTGCTGGCCCACCAACATCTCCCCAACCACTTGAAAGACGCGTGCCAAGGGGGGAGTCGTGTTCAAGAAGGTCGGACAGCGAATCCGCAAGGTCCGATTGGAACAGGGGATCAAGCAAAAGGATCTCGCCCGTCGGATCGGTATCTCGCAGGGTGCTCTGACCAATTTCGAGCTCGGACGCCGCAGGATCTCACTCGAGTGGCTGCTGAAGATCGCCCGGGCGCTCGAGGTTCCCGTCGGCTATTTCGTGGGCGCCGTCGAGCCCGCACCCGATGAGGGCTCACTGGGTCCCAAAGAGCAACGGCTCATCAAAGCTTTTCGACGGATCTCACGCGATCCGCGACTGCAGATGGAGATGCTCCACATGCTCGAGCGCGTAGGACAGCACATCGACCGCGGCGGAGCGCGCGTGAGCCGAAGTCTGTCGGCGTAGTCATTCTCGGAGCCTTCCCGCGCCCGCTCGCAGCCGGCGATTCGAGCCGATGCGCTACAATTTTGCACATCAGCTCGAGATGCCGGAACTACCCCTATATCCCGCCCCTGGAAAACAGGAGGCACCCGGCTACGAGCTCGAGCGCCGCCGGAAACGGCTGATGGAGACGAGCGACGCCTCGCGGTCCTCGGTTTTCCGCAAGCTGAAGGAGACTTGCGTCCACGAAACACTTCGATTGACGGGCGCCCCGTTGTCCCTCGAGGACGTCGCCGCCGGCGAAAGCCCCCTGGTTCGAGGCGTGGTCGATGCGCTCGACCAGATCGAGCGCGCGGCCATGGCGGACGAGGAGCCCACGGTCTCGGTCATGAAGGACGTCCATCGTCTGGCTTTGCCCAGCGGGGACGGGAATTTTCGCACGATGGAGAGTCCACCGCAGTTCGGTGTGCGCTCCTGTCCGGCCCGCTTCGTTCCTGCCAGAATATCCAATCTCGTGGAATGGCTCGGCGCCGAGAGCGCACGGTCGATGTTCCCCGCGGAGAGGATGGCTCTGTTCTTCGCGCGCTTTCTCGAGATCTCACCATTCGAGCATGGGAATTTCCGCGTCGGACACCTGGTCCTCAATTTCTTTGCTTTCCGGGCTGGTTTCCCCTCGGTCAGCCTTCGCCTCGAAGAGGCTGAAGAAATCCGGAGCGACGTCGAGAAGGCGATAGGATTCGAGACCTGGCCTCTCGTCCAGCGACTTTCGGACGCGTTGTCGCGGTCGCTGTCCGTCTGGGAAGATGCGGCCCTCGATTCTTCCGAGACACGAGGTCCTTCGTGAGTGGACGCGATTTCTACGCTCTTCTGGGAGTCACTCACGACGCGAGCGACGAAGAGATCAAGTCCGCCTACCGCCAACGGGTGAAACAGTGTCACCCGGACCGCGGTGAGTCCGGTGACCCGGAGCGGTTCCGTCGCGTGCGGGAGGCTTACGAGACGCTTTCGAACCCCGACCGCCGCCGCGAGTACGACCGGGAGCGCGCGGGCCGTTACCCCGTGTCCTGGACGGGCGGCTTCGTGGAGCCGCTATCACCTCTCGGGGGCTTCAAGGAGATCTTCTCGCCGCCGCCCGCCGGCGTGCAGCTCGATATCATCATGACCCCGTCCGAAGCGCTCAGGGGCGGAAGGGCTGTGATCGAAGATCGGCGCGACACCCCGTGCCTTCGGTGTGCCGGCAGCGGGCTCGACTTCTTCGGATGGTGCGGGAGCTGCCGCGGCCGCGGGTGGCTTCTTATCTACGAGCGCATCGCCTTCGACATACCATCCGGCGCGGAGCACGGCGACCAGGTGATCGCGCGCCGAGCCAACGGGTCGAGCGTACGCGCCCGAATCCACATCAGGCATTATTAATACTCAATGCCGTGGCGGGACCTGTGACCGATCGAGCCGCCACGGCTCGGGCTGCTTTCGGCGCGCGCGCCGGGCTCGCTCCGCTCGCGCAGGGTGAGCTGAGTTCATCGTCACCCTTCCCGTGTTCAGCGCCGTGGCGGGACCGGTGATCGATCGAGCCGCCACGGCTCGGGCTGCTCTCGGCGCGCGCGCCGGGCTCGCTCCGCTCGCGCAGGGTGA
>DATIBD010000015.1:0-102898 GCA_035457705.1 Vicinamibacteria bacterium | reverse complement strand
TCTGCCACCGGACCGCCGTCGCCAATCCGAGAACGAAGCCCAGGACGGCATAATCGGCTGCCGTTGCCGGATCGTCCGTCCACAGCTTCACGACGAGAGTCACGAGTAAAAACGTGAGCGCATGCGTATAGATGGCGTGATAGGTCAAATACCAGGCAAGAAAGCTTCCCAGGACGATGCCCGAGCCGGCCAGGAAGGAGATCCACGGAGGGAACCATCGCCGGAGCAGCCGGTCGAGAAGCACGAGCCCCACCCATCCGGCAAGAAGGTTCCCCAGAGCAACCGCATGAAAGTAGGGATCGGAGAAGCCGTCGTAAGCGGCGTCATCACCAAACGCGCGTCGCAACGCGACTCCGAGATGCCCGATCTCTACGAACGGTACCCAGAGACCCGGTGCACCCACCGGGTAAGTGAATCGTGCGAGCCCGGTCTCGCGCACGGGTCGAGAGCCCGCTTCCCGCTCGATCCCGAGGCTCTGATATTGGTTTGCCAGATCGATATCTCCATCGAATGCGAGCGAGTGCGCGAAAGAGTAGTACCAGAGTCCGTCTCCTCTCAGGCGATAACCACGGAAATGCAGAAGCGCGACGAGGACGAGGAGGAGCGCGATGTAGCCGGTGTCGTACCCGGAGCGCGAGCCTTTTCTGAGAATTTGGTCGAGTAGGAGAATGCCGCTCACCAGAAGGAGCCGGAAAATGACGCCACCTTCTTCGACGGGACCGAGGAGAGAAAATCCGCCCGATAGGACGACGGCGACGAGGTCGAGAAGCCCCAGTCCGAGCGCGAATCGGACGGCTCGAGAAAGAAATGTTCGCTTCTTGGCAACACGAACTTCGGCATCGGGCAATGGAGGTCTCTCAGTCCGCGGTGGTCGGAGCGAGCCGGGCCAACTCCCTCGACCGGGCCCGCTCGAGAAACGTGAGGATGTTCTCGGCGCGCCGGTCCCAGGAGTAGGCTCGCACGTCTTTACCGGCCCGTTCAGCGAGCCGCACCGACAGGCTGTCGTCGACAAGAAGACGATCGATCGCGCTCGCCAAAGCCCGGGCGTCACCCGGAGGCACGAGAAGGGCGTTCTCCTCGTGTACGAGCACCTCGCGAATCGAAGGAAGATCCGAGGCGACGATCGGCCGGCCCGCGGCCATGGCCTCGAAGAGCTTGAGCGGGGAAGTGAAACGACGCGCCGTAGTGGAGTCGAGCAACGGGATCACGAAGACGTCGGCTCTCTCTCGCTGCTCGGAAAGCTCGTGAGGTGGCAGGAACCCGGTGAACAGAACGCGGTCAGAGATCGCAAGGCGTGCGGCCATTTCCTTGACACGATCGAGATCCGGCTCGCCACGGAGTCCTCCAACCACGACCGCCTCGGCTCTCGGGACAGACTGCATCGCCTCGATCAGGACATCGACACCTTTCCACGGGTAGAGCTGCCCGATATAGCCCACCCGCGGCGGGACGTGCCGGCAAAAGTCCGGGATCTGATCCGGAACCCGGCAACCGTCGGGAACGATCGCCGTGGGCGGGAGCCTCCCGTGCCGCTCGGCAAGGGCGTCCCGGAGCCCTTTCGTGATCGTGACCAGGCCGTGGGCGCGCCGACAGACTCTCCGCTCGCGAGCATCGATGCGGAGGAGCTTCGCTGGCGACGGCGGCGAGCTCTCCGCGTACAGGCCGGCTTTCTCCTCGGCGAAAACCGCGGCGACGTTATGGGCTTCGTAGACGACGCAGGGAACGCGGCCCAGCCGAATCGCGAGATCCGCCAGGAGCAGGTCGCGCGTGTATACGACGTCCCAGTGCCGACGTGCGAGGAGCCCCAGAGACGCGAACAGATAACTGAATCGGCCGATTGGGGTCGGGACGCGTCTCAGACGAAGGTTGGGATGGGGCGCGAGATCGAAGAAAGCGAGACAGGCCTCGTCGCTTCGGGCGTCGCTTCGGCGCACGACCAGCTCCACCCGCGCATCCCGACTCGCGAGGGCGTGCGCGGTCGCGGCCGTCTGAATGCCGTTGGCTCGCTCCATGGGAAAGCGAATGTCGGCGAGATAGAGAAGTTTCATCGAATCTCGTGGACGACGTCCTGTCCGACGCGAAAGACGACCGGCATCCGTTCGTGGTAGCGCTCCATACCGGCCTGGAGCTGCCTCCTCCTCGGCTGCGGGATCCGGCCATAGTGGATCACGATGTACCGGACGGGCGCGCGGTCGAGCAGGAAGTCGAGGATGGGTGCGGTAGGAAAGTGCCTCAATCTCCCCACGAGCTCCCAATAGTCGTTCGGCCACCAGCCGCTGTAACCGTTGACGAGCGGCCGGAAGTGGGCGGTTGAATAGTACATGGTGAGCGATTCGTGGACGATGTCCTCGCCTTCGTAGATCGGGAGCACGAGAACGGCCCCCTTCGCCGGTGCTTTGGCGAGCCAGCGATGAACCTCGGGAATCCGCGGGGCTTCGGGAAAGACCCGGTCGAGAGGGTACGTGCGGTACTCGAACACGAGGATTCCGAGGAAGGCGACGGCGACGATTGGCCGGTATCGACGAGCCTTCGAAAGGAGCCCCGCCGCTCCCCAGGCGGAGAGAGCGGAAAGACCGACGAGCGTCAGGACCGCGAGCCGCGCCGGCACGCGCAAGCCTCCAAATCCCGGCACGTGGCGGTAGAAGAACCGATACGGGAGATACAGAGTCTCACCGAAGATCTGGATCTCGGGCCCGAGCGAGAGCACGAAGCCGAGAAGCGATAGAACGACGAAAAAGATCCACATGGGATCCCGCCGCCGGCCGAAGAAGAGGCCAGCCCCTGCGAGCGCCATGGCGCCAAAGCCGGGAAAGAGCGCTTTCTCCGAGCGAGGTTGTGCGTTGCGCCACTTGTTGAAGCTCGACGACGTTAGATAGTCGGCCGGTCGAGCCGAGAAATGAACGACGTCCTCGTAGCGTCGATAGAATCCGCGCTCGCGGTTTCGCACATAAGGAGGGATGAACGGGGTCACGAGAACGGATACCGCGGCGGCGCCCAACGTCAGGGAAACGATCTTTCGTCGAGACAGCAGCGGCCGGCCCGCGATCAGCAGTACGATCGCGAGCACGGCCAGGGCGAACGCGAGATAGACCGCGTAATAGTTGCAGGAGAGGATCTGCAGGGTCGTGAACAGGACGGCGCCGGCGAGCTGGCGCGGCCGGCCGTCTCGCAGGAAGCGGTTCAGACTCCAGAAGGCCAAGGGGAACCACTGGAGCGTCAGAAGCTGCAGTTGGAGCAGATGTCCGAACCGGTAGGGCGCGGCGAGGAAGATCGTTCCCGCAATCAGGGCCGCCCATTTGTCGCCGGCGAGATCCCGGGCGAGAAGATACATGCCCAGTCCGGAAAGCACGAACGACGAAAACATCGCGAAGTTGTACGCGAGGACGAGATTGCCGGTCATCAGGTACATGGGCCCGGCGAGGAGAGTGATCCCGAAGAGGTGCTCGGAGTAGGCGAGGGTGTCGGGCCGGGGAGCGAAGATGTTCGCGTCGAAAAGCGAGAGCGGATCGGTCGTGAGAATGTGAAAGCTCCAGCCGAGGGTCCAGGCGTTCAGAAGTCCATCGGCCCCGTGGCTCAAACCCGATGTCAGGCGGAGCAAGAGCGGCCACGTGAGCCAGACCGCGAGGAGCGCGAAGGTGACACAGGCGATCGCCGTCCACCCTCGCTCCTTCATCTCGCTCGTAACGTCACCTCGATGTCCTGCCGGCGGTAGAGACAGGTCCCGTTGACGTCTTCGCAGACGTAGTAGAGAGCGTAAGCGGGAATCCGCGTCGTGCCCGAGAAACCGGTCGGGGTCTCGACCTCGAACTCGACCCGCCGGACCTCCTGGCTCACCGCCTCCGGTGGAACGGGAATCCGGTGAAGGGTTCGGTCCACCCCGAACGCCTCGACGGGGCTCACCCACACAACGAGATCGTCGACCTCGTTGTTCCAGTGCGCCTTGACGGTCGCGTCCGGCCGCATGACGACGTGGACCCGCGCTGTCTCTCCCGGCGCGACCTTCGGCGGCACGGTCACCGTCTCGATCTGGATCAGGGGCCTTTCGTCTCGGAGGATCCGTCCCCCCGGATCGGGCTCCTCGAGGAGCTCCTCCGCTTTCTCGAAACGCTCGACGGGCTCGGCGTACTCGGCCCCGGCCGGCTCTATGGAGAGTGGCACGGGTGTTTCTCCTCGGGAAGCAATCGTGCGTCTCGCTTCGAGAACCCAGTCGTAAAAAGGATAGGGTTTGTCGAGCCTCGGGCCGTACTGCTGGATGCGCCGCCTCACGATGTACTGATTCGGGTCGAGCTCGAGCGCTCTAGCCCAACTGTCCACCGCTCGGGCGAAATCCCCATCACGCCGACGACTGGAATCGTAACGGCTCCGATAGGCGACGCCTAGACGAAACGACTGGCTCATGCTGGGGGACCGCCCGGCGAGGCGTTCGATGGCCTCGTCGAGCGCGGACTCGCCTCCCCAGAGCAAGAGATGCTCGGCCGAGCCCGCCTCTGCTCGGAGCACGGCGGGGCTCGCTTCGACGGTTCCATAATCCGATTCGAGGAAGGCTTCCAGGTCGGCGTCCGTGGGCCGTTCGTATCGGACGACCCCGTGCTCGTCGACGAGGTAAGTGAGTGGCACGGCCTTCACTCCGAGCAAGTTCATGGAATCGAGGAGCAAGGGCCACTCCATGTTCTTCCACTGCATGAAGAGCCGGGTGCGGTCGGAGTGCTGCTCCTCGACGATACCGATGAGCTGGAGCCTGCCGCTCTCCTGGAGCGATTTGGTTTTCTCGTGCCACCCGGGCACGTGCTTGCGGCAACCCGCTCACCAGGATGCCCAGACGTGCAGCATCACCCGCTTTCCGCGGAAATCCGAGAGGGAGAGGGGGCTTCCGTCCGACAACGACGGAAGCGTCAGCTCCGGTACCGGCTCTCCGACGCGAAACGGCGAGGCCTGCGTGGCGGAGGCAGCCATCAGTAGGTGGATCAAAGCGAAGCTCGTTCGACGCATGGCGAAGGGTACAGTGCCGAGCCATCGCCAGGCAAAGCCTCATCTTGTGGAAAACGTCGCGAGAGATCCCATAGACTTCCACGCTCATGCGCCGCGAGAAAGAAACTACCCATCCGAGGCAGCGTCGCCTTCGTTGATCCTCGCAGGCGAGCTGGCGGGCCTGGGAACGGCGGCGCTCTTCTCGCTATCGGCGGTGCTCTTCACGCTCGCTTCACGCCGCGTCGGCTCCGCGCGGGTCAACCGCTTCCGGCTTCTCGTGGCCCTGCTCATCGCTTGTACGCTGCACTGGGTGACTCGCGGCCAGCCCGCGCCCTGGGACCTTTCTCGGAACACCTGGATGTGGCTCGCGATCTCCGGCGTTATCGGTCTCGCGGTCGGAGACGATCTACTCTTCCGCGCCTACGTTCGCGTCGGCCCGGCGCTCTCCATGCTCGTGTTCACGCTCGCCCCGGTGATCGCCGCTCTCGCCAGCACGATCGTTCTGGGAGAGCTTCTCTCGGCGCGGGAGTGGACCGGTATCGTCGTCACCGTTTCCGGCGTTGCCTCCGTCGTCTCCGAGCGGAGACGCGTCGAAGTACCGGGAGCGAATCGTTCCTACGCGGCGGGGCTCCTGTTCGCCTTCGGAGGGGCGGCCGGCCAGGCGTTGGGGTTGATTACGGCGAAGCTGGGGCTCCTCGAAGGCGCTTCGGCGCAATCGGGAAACGTAATTCGACTCCTCGCTGCGGCGGCATCCGCCTGGATCGCTTCCGCGTTTCTCGGCCGCTCGGGAGAGACGTTACGCGCCTTCCGACAGGATGGACGGGCGCGCCGGGAAGTCGTACTCGGAGCGATCGTCGGCCCCGTGGCTGGCGTCTGGCTTTCGCTCGTCGCCATCGATCTCGCACCCGTCGGCGTCGCCTCGACGCTCATGGGCGTCACTCCACTGTTTCTGCTCCCCATCTCGCGACTCGTCTTCCACGAGCCGGTGACGAAACGCGCCCTGCTCGGCACGGTCGCGGCGCTCGCCGGCGTCGCGCTGCTGCTATGGTAACGACTTTTGGATCCCTGTAACGGCAACGGCAGCGCTCATCGGTCGTCCCCTAGCGCTCGGTTTTCTCGATACGTCAGTCGCCGCCGGAAATCAGCGGATTTGCCATCCGTTCACCGGCCCCGCGTGGAAGAAGGCTTCCGGCGTCACCACGCCGTCCCGCTTGAAGATCATCCCGTCCCTCATCACGAAACGCACGTCGCGGAGCGCATCGATGTCCTCGAGCGGATTGCCGGAAACGGCGATGATGTCCGCGGCGAGGCCGGGCTGGATGGGACCGCGCTCGTCGATGATCTCGGCGCACTCATAGCCGTTGATGGTCATGATCTTGATAATCTCTGCGGGCGGAATTCCCGCCGCTTTCCAGGTCTCGAGGAAGTTGATCACCACTTCACCGCGTGTCATTCCGGGTACGTAATAATCCGCGTCCGTCGAGAACGTGAGCTTCACGCCGTTCTCGTACGCGTTCTTCAGCCCGGCCACCGTCCGGTCGAACGCCTCCTGGCTTCCGCGGTACTCGGTGTAGGGTGTCTCCGTGCCCGCGCGCCAGATGCCCTTCTCCGCCATCATCCTGTGAAGCTCGTCATCGAGAGCTCGGGAGTGGGCGAGCGACCAGAGGCCCGCCTCGATCGCGCGGCGGGCGCCTTCCCGGGTCTGGACGTGCCCCTCGACCTTGAGTCCGGCTCGAGCCGCCTCGCGAACGAAGAGCTTCATCTCGTCGACGCTGTAGCCATAGGGCTTGGCGTCGACCATGATCTTGATGACCTTGGCGCCGAAGAGAACGTTCTGTCGAACCGCTTTGACGATCTCGTCCGTGGTGTCGGCGTCGAGGTACTCGGGATAGACGATTCCGTGGTCCAGGGCCATCTCCGGTGTGGGCCAGTACTGCCCGCCCATGCCCCCGATGATCAACCCGGAGTTGATGATGGTGGGTCCGGGCACCCAGCCTTGCTCGATGGCAACCCGTAACGCCGTATCGGCATAGTTTCCCGCGTTTCCCATATCGCGTACGACGGTGAAGCCCGAAGAAAGCATTTGAATTCCATTGGACACCGCCTGAATGGCGCGCAGAGGCGTGGAGTCGGAGATATACGTGTAGTAATAGACGTCGCTCTCCGGCTCCTTCTTGTAGGTGAGCGCGAGATGGTTGTGGGTATCGACCAGTCCGGGAAGAACGCTCAGTTCGGAAAGATCGACGACGGTTGCTCCACCCGGAATCGCGACGTCTCCGACGGCAGCGATCGTCTCGTCTTCCACGAGAATGACCTGGTTCATCGACGCCGTTCCCATCACCGGGTCGATGAGGCGCCCAGCACGGAGCGCGGTCGTTTGAGCGTCGAGGCTCGCCGCGAGGGCCATGGCAAGCAGAAGAAACGGTGTCGTACGCATGGGCGGAAGGGTAGCACAAGGGTGGTATGCTCTTCGGCGATCGGGAGGGTGGTTCATGACGGTGCTTTTGAGCCTTTTCATCGCCGCGGCTGCCGCGGTTCAAGAGCCAGAGCCCGCATCGCTCGTCGTCGAGCCGAGCGAGCTGACGCTTCGCGTGGGCCAGAGCGCGAAGCTAGCGGCCACGGTCAAAGACTCCGAAGGGAACGTCCTCGACCGGCGCGTTCTCTTCCTGCCGCTGTACGGTCAATACTGGAACCTCGAGGAGCGCACCTGGGGCTTCAACCTGTTTCGGGTAAGGCCCGACGGAACCGTGTCGGCGTCGCGCCCCGGCAGCTACAAGATCATGGTGCGCGTCCCCAAAGACCCTGACGCGAGCGGGCTCGAGGACGAAGCATTTCTCCAGCAGGAGATCCCGCTCACGGTCATGCGGCCGCCGGTAGAACGAATCGAGCTCGTCGACCCGCCCGAGCGCTTCTACGAAGGTACGATCGTCCGGCTCTCGACCCGCGTCACCGACACGATCGGCGACCTGCGCACCGATTTGATCCCGCGCTTCGAGTCATCGGCGCCCGACATCGCGCGCATCGATTCCATGGGCTATCTGCACGCGGTGAGACCGGGGAGCGTCGTCGTTTCCGCGACCGCGGAGACGAAGACCGCGAGCCTCGAGATCCAGGTCGCCGACAACCCTGTTGCCGAGCTCGTGATCGAATCCTCTGCCGCGCGGGCACGCACGGGAGACGTGCTCCACTTCACCGCCAGACTCACGGATGGCAGCGGGCGTCAGCTCGAAGATGTCCCCGTGGTGTTCAGCTTTCACGCCCGCACCGACCCGCTGGCGGTCGGCGGCCCAAGCTCTGGCCTCATCGACCAGAAAGGTCGCTTCGTCGCCGACCTTCCGGGCGAATACACGATCGTCGCCACGTCCGGCTCGCACGTGGACATGCAGACGGTCACGATCGAGCCGCGCAACGTCAGGCGAAAAGTGGAGCTCGTAGGTCACGGGCGTGTAAGCGACCGCGCGACGTCGGATCTCTGGGTGTGGCAGGGGGCGGACGGACGCGATTACGCGATCACCGGGACGCACAGCGCTTCCGGTCACGCTTACATTTGGGACGTCAGCGACCCGAGTCGCTTGGAGATCATCGACACGGTGCGCGTCGATGCGCGCACGGTGAACGACGTCAAGATCTCCGAGGACGGCCGCATCGCGGTGATCAGCCGCGAGGGTGCGTCGAATCGGCGAAACGGCATCGTGATTCTCGATGTTTCCGAGCCTTCGGTGGGTGTGCGGATCCTGTCCCGCTACGATGACGAGCTCACCGGCGGAGTCCACAACGTCTACATCTACGACAACCACGTTTACGCACTCTCGGCCGGACAGCGTTACGACGTCATCAGTATCGAAGATCCCAAGAATCCGCACCGCGTCGGTAAGTTCGAGCTTCCGAATCCCGACCGATCGATCCACGACGTCGTCGTTCACGATGGAATCGCCTACTCCGCCAACTGGAACGACGGCGTCGTCGTCGTGGACGTCGGCGGAGGCGGCCGGGGCGGTTCACCCCGGAATCCCGTGATGCTCGGGAACTTTCCCTTCCCCACCGGATGGAACCACGCGGTCTACCCTTACCGCAGCCGATCGACCGGCAAGTTCTACATCTTTGCCGGAGACGAGGCCGCCCGCACTGGCCGATTCAGCCCCGAGCCCGAGATGGGGAGCGGCACGCCCGGCTACGAAGGTGAGTCCGCGCGGTGGAGGGGCTGGATCCATATCCTGGCGTGGGAAGATGGACAAGAGCCCGAGCTCGTCGCGCGATACGAGGTGCCCGAGGCTGGCAGCCACAACATCTGGGTCGAGGACGACGTCATGTACGTCGCCTTCTACAACGGCGGGCTCCGGGTAGTCGACGTGTCGGGAGAGCTCCTCGGAAACCTGTACCGGCAGCAGCGCGAGATCGCGCACTTCCTCCCCTTCGATCCCCAAGGGTTCGTCCCCAACTCGCCCCAGGTGTGGGGCGCCCAGCCACACAAAGGCGTCATCTTCTTCTCCGACTACAACTCCGGCCTCTGGGCGGTTCGACTTGCCGAGCCCAAGCAAGGCCACACGGCCACGGAGCCCTGACGGGCTGAAAACTCCAGCACGACCCACGGTCCGCAAATTCCGTCCAATCTCCCGAGGAGTGTTTCGTCGATGATCGGGAAGGAATTGAAGCTGGCAGTGCGATCCCTCAGTTGGAGCTCGGGTTTCACCGTGGTGGCCGTCTTGACCCTGGCGCTGGGAATCGGCGCGAGCACCGCGATCTTCACGGTGGTTCGGAGCGTGCTCCTGGAGGCGCTTCCGTATGATGAGCCGGACCAACTCGTACGGTTCTGGACTTACTGGGACGACTATCCTCGCGGATCGATCAGCGAGCCAGAATATTTCGACTATCTCGACCAGAATCAGGTCTTCCGCCACATCGCCATCTATCGGGGCCGGAGCTCGAACCTCTCCGTCGGTGACGGCGACCCGGAGAGAGTGTTGATTTGAGATGCCACGGGGCAGTTCTTGCCTCTTTTCGGCGTCCCGGCGCTTTCGGCGAGCTCGTCGGGGCCATGCGGAGTCTGCCCGGCGTCGTCGCGGCCGGCGCGATCTCGAACCCTCGGTTGAGCGGCTGGAGCAACGACCAATCCGTCGAGGTGGAAGGCTTCGACCCACCAAGCGGCTTCAACGTCTTCGACGAGATGCGCCTCGTCGCCGGACGCTATTTCGAGACGCTGCGAATCCCCCTGCTCCAGGGGGAGACCTTCACCGGCTTCGAAACGCGCGACGGCCCTCCGGTCGTCATCGTGAGCGAGTCTCTCGCCAGAAAATAATGGGGCGATGCGAGTCCCCTCGGGAAGAGGTTGAGACTCGAAGACGATGAGCCATGGAAGGCAGTGGTAGGGGTCGTGGGCGACATCCGACACCAGGGCCTCTCCGAGCCCATGCGACCCATGTACTACCTGCCGTATGCCCAGCGTCCCTGGCGAGAAATGACGATCGTCCTGCGGTCGACGGGTGACACGGATGCGATCGCTCGCTCCGTCGGGGAGGCGGTGGCCCGGATCGATCGGTCGCAACCGGTGTACAACGTTCGGACGATGAACGACCTCGTGTCGGAGAACGTCGCTCGACCACGGTTCAATACGCTCCTCCTTTCGGCGTTTGCCGCCGTGGCCCTGACGATGGCGGCGATCGGAATCTATGGCGTTCTATTCGGTGGGACAGAGAACCCAGGAGATCGGGATTCGGATGGCCCTTGGCGCGTCCCAGAGAAAAATCCCCTGGCTCGTGGCGCGTCAAGGTGCCGCTCTCGTGCTCCTCGGGATGGTGCTCGGTCTGGCTCTTGCCGCAACGCTATCCCGGCTCTTGTCGAGCCTCCTCTTTGCCGTCGGCGAGCGCGACCCCCTGACGTTCGTGGCGGCTCCCCTCCTGTTGGCGTGGTGGCCCTGCTAGCTCGCTACGTGCCCGCACGGCGAGCCGCCCAGGTCGATCCGATCGGTCGCGCTTCGCCACGAATGAGATTGGCGGTCACGCCCCCGCAATGCAGTGATCCTCATATTCGGCGGCAACCGCGGCCGCTTACTCCAGAATCCAGCCGTACTGGGTGTTGCTCGGAAGCGAGCCGCCTGCCTGACGGTTGAGCTCCCTTAGCTGGTCGATGTAGTCGCCGGGGATAGGGTTTCGCTTGGCCTCGGGGTCGACGCCGTAGATTCGGGCTGCATTGAGCCCGAAGATTTGCCGCTTCACCTCCGTCGTCAACGGCGCGTAGCCGAATCGCTGCATCAGTGATTCCGGCATCACCAGCCGACGCAGGGCGTCGATCTGCCACTGCGGTGACCCCCACCAGATCGAGTCGGTGCCCCACAGTACGTGGTCGGCTCCGAAAGCATCGATCATCATCCCCAGGACGTGGCAACAGAGCATCGGATGCGTGATTACCATCAAGGCAAACGTGCTGCCGAGCTCCATATAAACGTTCGTCATGTGGGGGTTGTCCTTACGCCACTGGCAGAGGTCGCTGACCCAAGGAACGTAGGCGTTGCCGCGAAACTCGGCCTCGGCTACCGGCACGGCCTCTTCAAGGGCCTTGAAACCGGAGTGGTAGATCAAGAAGTTCATCTCGGGAAAGTCTTTGGAGGCCTTCACGATGTCCCGGGGATGGCAGTGCGCCTCGTTGAACAGACCGAGGGCGAGTCCTTTGTGGATGCACACGTTCTTGACTCCGAGTGCTTGCGAGTACTCGAGTGCCGGGTAGGCGACGGCCTCGTCATCCACCCACCAACCTTCGGGATTGCTGCCGAGACCCAGGCCCGTGTAGGCCTTCCAGGCGTCGATCTTGAGCTCTTCCACCTGCGCCTGCATCCGCTCGCGGTTCTCCGTCCCCATATCCGGAGCGAGAAGTCCGTGGCTCACCATGCGCTGAGATCGGGCGATGCGGTTGATCCAGTCCCGGGAGCGGACCATCTGATCGGCTGGCAGGATGTTGGTCTCGCTCGTGAGCGATGGAACACCGCTGATGACCGCGACATCGGTCTCGCTGTCGAGAAAGATCTCCTTGATGTAGTTCTCGAAATAGACGTCCTCAGGTTTCGGGTCCCGCTCGCCGAGAGCGGGATTCATCTGAGCGCCCAGGCGACGAAAGTCGAGAACGCTCACGTCACCGATTTGGTAGCGGTCCGTCGTCACGTGATGCGTCTGGACGTCGAAAACGAAGTATTCCTCACGCGTTTCCTGAATCGCGCCAGGCTCGGTGAGCTCCGAAGCATGCACGGTGAAGAACGGCCCGAAGACTTCGTTCATGGCCGCGAAAGCCGTCGCCATACCACCGGCCGTGCGGAGAAACGCCCGGCGGTCGATGCCGAGTTTTTTTGCCGTGACTCCACTCAGCCCTTGGATGCGGTGCTCGAACGCCCGCTGCTTCGGCGTCTGCAGAAGCGGCAGGAACTCCTCGTTCGAGACGACTTGGGTGGGAATCGGCAAGTCTCGTCCCAGGCGACGATCGAGCTCCGACTTTCGTATCCACTTCAACTTTCCCATAGGTTCTCTCCTTGCACCGGACGCGCAGGCACCCGCATTAGTTGCTGCTTCTGGCGTCGGACCCGATGTCGTTTTCTCGAGCTAGCAGATGACTCGCACGCCTTCGTATTTTCTCATCAGCGGCTAGTGCTCGCACCCGCTTTGCCAGCTCCGACCCTCTCGTCCAAGAAGGCGGTCGGCCCCTTCCGGACCCCAGCTGCCGCCCTCGTAGATCTCGAGCGGTGGAGCCGACGCGCCAAGCCAGCCATCGAGGATGGGATCGATGACCTTCCAGGCAAGCTCGATGCCGTCGCTCCGAGCGAAGAGCGACGCATCGCCGTGGAGCGCGTCGAGCAGGAGTCGCTCGTATGCCTCGGGAATGGCAATGCCCTCGAAATCCTCCGCGTAGTGAAATTCCATGTCGACCGAGCGAAGCTCGGCGACCGTGTCGGGCACTTTGGCTTCGAAGCGCAGGTGCATTCCCTCGTCCGGCTGAACGCATATCGCGAGATAGTTGTTGCGGATCCGGGAACCCGGCGGCAAAGGAAACATGATGTGGGGCGGACACCGAAACTGGATCAGGATCTCCGAAACTTTCCTCTTCAGGGCCTTTCCCGATCGCAGATAGAAAGGCACGCCCTGCCATCGCCAGTTGTCGATCTGGAGCTTCAGCGCGGCGTAGGTGGCGGTGTCGGAGCCGTCGGAAACGCCATCCGCTTCGCGATAGCCCCGATACTGTCCCCGAACGGTGTCGCGAGAGAGTCGATCGAGCGCCATCGGTCGCATCGCCGACAACACCTTCGACTTTTCGTTGCGGACCGCATCGGCATCGAATGACGCCGGAGGCTCCATGGCGACCAGCGTCAAGAGCTGCAACAAGTGGTTCTGGAACATGTCCCGGAGCACGCCGGTCTCGTCGTAGAACCGGGCGCGGTGGCCGACGTCCACCGATTCGGCAACGGTCAGTTGCACGTGGTCGACATAGTTTCGGTTCCAGATTGGCTCGAAGACCGTGTTTCCGAAGCGAAAGAAGAGAATGTTCTGAGCAGTCTCCTTGCCGAGATAGTGATCGATTCGATAAATCTGGCTTTCCTCGAAGACGGCATGGACGGCCGCATTGAGCTCTCTCGCCGATTCCAGGTCGCTTCCGAAGGGCTTTTCGATCACGACCCGACGGAATCCCCCATCCTCGTTCGCCATTCCCGCTTGCCCCAGGTGGGTGACCGTGGGCTCGTAGTAGTGAGGAGCCACCGAGAAGTAATAGAGGCGGTTCGCCGGCTGGGTTTCGGCCTCGGCGAGCCTTCGGCCGAGAGAAGCGAAGTCCTCGTGACGATCGAGATTTCCTCGAAAGTAGTACAGCATCTGCGCAAACTCGTGCCAAGCCGACGGATCAAACTGGTCCGGCACGAACTCCAGCACGGCCTTGTTCATCAGGTCGCGGAAACTCTCGTCGGTGTAATCACGGCGGGCGAAACCAACGATTCGGAGACCGTCCGGCAGCCGCTTCTTTTGATGGAGATTGAACAGACCGGGAACGAGCTTGCGGGCCGTCAAATCTCCCGAAGCACCGAAAATCACGAGCGTGGTGGTCACCGTTTCTTCCTTTCGACCGCTTGGCCTCCAATGAGCTGAGCGGATGATTATCAATACCGGTCGAGGTCGTTCGCGAGCACGACCTTGCCCGCATATTCGGCCTTCACTTCGTCGATGATGCGGTGCTCGGGCACCCCATAAAAAAGACCGTGAACCAGGACCAGCAAGCCTGGCCTGGCAACGCTTGCCAATCGTCCGAGCTCGCTCGCGGTGGTGTGCGACACGCGGTGATAGGCCTGGAATCTTTCCGACGTCCGTAAGAGCCCCTCCTCGCTGATGACCTCGTGAAACAGCAAGTCGACGCCCCGTGACATCTCTGCGACTTTTTCGCTGTAAGCCGTATCGCCGGAAATGACGATCCGTTTGTCGTGAGTCGTAATCCGGTAACCAAACGCCGGCTTTACCTCGCCGTGATTGACGCTGAATGCCTCGACGAGCATGCCGTCTTTTTCCAGCACGACGCCTTCGGCGATCTGGGTGACTTGGATCTCGTACGCGTCAGCCGTTCGCACTGGCTGACTTCCGGACGTCCTGAGCGCGGCGTCCGGCGCCATCATGGCATACATACCCTCGGTAAGCGTCTCGAGCCCCTCCGGCCCCCAGGCGCGAAGTGCGTTTCGCCGGCGCCACCAGAGCGTCGATGCGAGCTCCGGGTAGTCCGCGGTGTGATCGCTGTGCAGGTGCGTGACGAAGACACAACAGATGAGGCTCGGATAGAGGGAAGGAATATCGTACTTGTAACGGGCGATGACGGCGTTGCGTATCGAGCCGGCGCCAACGTCGAACAGGTACGCCTCCCCCTTGTGAATCACGGCGATGCTGAATCCCGCACGTTTCGCATCCGGTACCGGCGTCCCCGTGCCGAGGACGACTACCTGAGTCGGGGCATCGAGCTCCGCCTGGCCCGGCCCATCCCGTTCTTCGACGACGGCGCTGGGCACGACCCTGGCAAACGCTGTGTCCTGGCGTGCCCCGCAGGCGGCGAGAAATAACGAAAGAACCGCGATCTCTGGAAGAATCATTCTGGTTAACGTCATCTATCTCCCGAGCTAGGTTAGTCCAAACGAGAAAGGATGGCTTCGACGCAGGCCTTCGGATTCTTTCGCCATGCATAGAGCGGCAATGGAAAAACCGGAAGCCCTGCCCGTCGGAGCATGAGGGCGCGCTCGCGGTCGAACGCCGGGGCGAGCTCGCCCGGGTGGCCGATGAGGTCGATCCCGAGCGGGCGCACTCTCTCGACGACGAGATCCACCACCATGCCGGCGACGGCGTACGTAGGGAAGAGCCGGCATCCGGTTTTTTCGAGCCGGGCCATCACGTCTGCCAGAAAGGTGTCATCAGTGGTTGCTTCCCGGGGCGTGGCAACGATCTCGTTCTGCGAGACATCGTGGAGATATCGAGCGAGGAGGCTTCCCGTCGGAGCTTCCGATGCATCGATCGAGGTGAAAAGGATCTGACGCGCGCGGGCTCGGGTGATGGAGACGTTGAACACGTCGGGCTGGTTGAGACAACGAAGAGCCGACGGATGGGTGCCGTCGTCCACGGCGAAGGACAAGAGCATGACGTCGCGCTCCTCGCCTTGAAATCCATAGGGTGTCGAGACGAGGAGGTCATGCTTCTCGATGGACTCCAGAGGGAACCGCTCCAGGACCTGCCTCGACAGGTGCTCGACTTGATCGCGAAGCGGGGAGAGAACGCCGATCGAGTGGCAGACCGAGGGGGGAAGCTCCCTTTCGCGCTCCACCCACTCCGCAACGTCGGCGAGAACAGCATCGGCTTCCACGGGGTTCACGCCGCTCGCATTTCGCTTGCCTCTCACGTGTCGGAGCTCGACGCCGCGCCGCCGCTCGGTATCCGGCCGCGCCGTCATCACCCGGAGCCGTCCATCATAGAACTCGCGATTGTCGGCCTGGTGGCACGCGGCGAGATAACGTATCCGTTTCCAGACGCTTTCCAAGAGGGTTCATTGTACCCCCCGCTAGAGAGCTTCGAGTCACCTCGTGGTTGACGCCTCGCCACCGCTTCGCCTAGGCTTTCCCGATCACGCTTCATGAACCAGGACGACCGACGGCTCGTTTTCGAGAGCGCCATGGATGATTACCGTGCCGGTTTGCACGGTCTCGCGGCGCGAACGCTTCGCTCTCTCGTAGAAGACGGAAGCGAGGATCCCCTCCACCTGTCGTACTGTGGACTGCTGGCGTCGACCGCGGAGGGGCTTATCGACGAAGGTGTGGCGATGTGCCGGCGCGCCGTCGCCCTGGACGGAAAACGAATGAGCCAGCTGCACCTCAATTTGGCGCGGGCTCTCTCGGTGGATGGGCGGCGCCGTGAAGCCATCGACGCGCTCTGGCGTGGGCTCGCCGCTCACCCCGGAGAACCCCAACTGAGACGAGAGCTCCAGCACCTCGTTCCTCGCGCTCGGCCCGTGTTTCGCTCACTGCCTCGCCGCCATGCCTTCAACAAGTACGCTGGGATCGCCCGAACCGTTGGAGGGCGACTCTGGGTGACCTTCGTTCCACGAATCAGACGCGTTTCCCTAGGAAAAGGAGGCCCTCGATGAGGAAATGTAATGGAGTCTTGGGCGCCGCCATGCTTCTCGCCTATCCGATGCTCCCGCAAGAGTCTTCGCGAACGAGCTTCTTTCTCACGAGCGTCGGCCCGGGAAACGGCGCCGACCTGGGAGGACTCGAGGGTGCCGACGCCCATTGCCAGCGGCTCGCCGAAGCGGCGGGCGCGGGCGGCACGTGGCGCGCGTATCTCAGCACGACCGCATCGGAGGGTCAGGCGGCCGTCAACGCCCGCGACCGCATCGGCTCCGGTCCGTGGCACAACGCCAAGGGCGTTCAAGTAGCCGCCAATATGGCCGAGCTCCATGGCGAGAACAATTTGACCAAGGAGACCGTGCTGAACGAGAAGGGCGAAGTCGTCAGCGGGCGGGGCGACACTCCGAACCGGCACGACATCCTGACGGGCTCGAAGGCGGACGGCACGGCTTTCTCCGCGAGCGATGGCGACAAGACCTGCGGCAACTGGACCGGAAGCGGCGAGGGGAGCGCTCAGATCGGTCATCATGACCGCGTCGGTGGGGGTGACGCCGGTTCGTCCTGGAACTCGGCTCACGGCACGCGAGGATGCAGCCAGGAGTCATTGCGGGGAACGGGCGGCGACGGTCTTTTCTATTGCTTCGCCGTCAACTGAGCGCGCTCGCTTCATTACCCTGCTAGCGAGGCTCCGCCTCAAACCGACCAGCTTGGGATGATTGTGATTTCCGCCTGCTTGGGCTAACGTTTTTATTGTCGGTTCATACGAAGCGATCTTCAGATGAGTCTCTTGCAAGCCCGGGTCGTCAGCGCTCTAGCGTGCTCTTGTACATCCTTTCTCGTATGGGGGCTGAGCAACGCCCCGGTCCAAGGCTCCGGCGCCGGCCGAGAAGAAGTCGTGCTCTTCACAGAAGGGGAGGCCGGTGAGCTCCGAATCGAAGAGAACAAATGGGATCCCGTGCCGCGTGCGCGTTCGGCACAGCTCGGGCCGGTCATCGTCGTCCGTTCGCCCGAGGTAAAGCGAGTCGAGGGAAGCGACATCATCGAAGCGCATTCGCCGACGGATCTCGAGGTTCATTTCCAGGAGAACCAAGCGCCCATCGACATGAGCTCGCTTCAGATCAGTGCCAAGAAAGGCCCGTTCAGCAAGTCGCTGACGGATCGGCTCAGGCCGTTCGTCCGCGGAACGACTCTGGCGGTCGACAAGGTGGACGTTCCGTCGGGCAAGTTTCAGATCGAGATCGTGATCAAGGATGACCAGGGCCAAGAGACCGCCGAGACCTACCGACTGATCGTGGAGAAATAGCAGGCTTCCACTGACTCGCCAGCGCAGAAGCTGGTAGACTCACATACCGACCAGGAGATTCTATGCGCCGGGAGGGAATGTGCTTTCGTCGATTCTCGTGAACCCGCCTCTCTTCGATCTCTCCGTGCGTGTCTGGGTCTCGATCATCGTGGTGCGCCTTTTGGCCGAGCGAGCCCTCGCCTCGGCGGACCCGCCGCACGGATTGCGATAGGCCGGAGCCGATTGTGTTACGGCAGAGGCTCGGCCGAATCTGTGGCGTGTCGCTTCTACTTTCTGTCTCGCCTTCTGCGTTCGGTCAAGGAGGACAGGATTTCCGGCTCTCCGACCTCAAGCTCGATTTCACGCTCTTCAGCGCGAGCATCGGCTCGGGAGCAAGGGCCCTCGCGATGGGAGGCTCCTTCATCGCGATCGCCGACGACGGAACGGCGGCTTCCTGGAACCCGGCGGGCCTCGGCGTTCTGGAGGAAGCCGAGCTTTCCCTCAACTGGCAACCCCTCCTGGACGAAAACCTTACGAAGCCTTCGACGAGGGTCGTCGCCGCGCTTCCCGTGCTCGGCGCCGAGCCTCTCTTCGGCGACACCGGTGAGACCCGACTGGAGCGGTCGGGGAAGACGGTCGACTTTGTGAGCTTTGCGATGCCAACCCGCTTCAAAGGTCGAAAGCTCGTGCCGCAGTTCAGCTACCAGAGGGTCATTCCCTCGCTCGACGCCTACTTCGAAGGGGGGCGCAGCGTATTCGTCACCGCTTGCGCCATCGACTGCCGCGAGCAAACGGCCTTCGAGAGCTCCGCATTTCTCGAGGCCTCGGGAGGCATCGACGTTTACGCCGGCTCGCTCGGGATCGACTTCGGAGAGAGACTCCTCGTCGGAGCGTCGCTCAACTGGTGGCGGGGAGATTCGACGACGCGTCTCGTAGACACGACCACGGAGCTCAGCAGCGGTCGGGATTTCCGTGACGACGACGCCGAAGAGACCGAGACCCGGTTCTTCAATACGTTCGAGAGAACCGAAACGTTGAGCGGTTTCAGCGTCAATCTCGGGGCGATTGTAACCCCCGCTCACTGGGCGCGCGTCGGCGTCGTGTTCAAGACCCCGTTCCATATGCGTCGCGTCTTCCAGGAACGATTCGAGGCCAGCGAGCTGACGCGCAACCTGAACGAGCCGCCGCCTCTTTCCTGGAGAGCTACGTTCTCGGAGTCTACGACGACGTCCGAAGGGGACATCGACTGGCCCGCGACCCTGGGCGTCGGCTTCGCCTGGCTTCCTGCGAGCGTCGCGACGATCTCGACGGACTTCACCTGGACCAACTGGTCGGAGGCGCGGACCATCGAGGAATCGACCACGACGACGAGCAATTTGGAGTCGACCTCGAGCCAGATCGAGTCGTCTTATCCTGCCCCCAACCAGGTCGACGCCTGGCAGTATCGGTTGGGGGCGGAGCTCGTCGTCATTCAGCCTTCGTTCGCGAAGCTCGCCGCCATCCCGTTGCGAGGAGGCTTCTTCCTCGATCGACAGTACTTCCTAGATTTTCAGAGCAACCGGAGCCTGAACCGAGGTTTCAGCGCGGGCGTCGGGCTCGTCTGGAGACGATTCACCCTCGACATCGCTTACGTTCACACCTTCGGCGAGCGTGAGCCCGCCGCGAGAGTCCAGGAGCTTCCCTTGGGTGTCGTTCCCGGCACCGACGGCACGTTCGGAGCATTCAAGCAAGAGGGGGGCAAGGCCCACTTCTCGAGCCATCAGGTGCTCGTTTCCACGATCGTCCGGTTCTGAAGCGCGTCGATGAGCTGTCAGGGTTCTACGGTGATGGTAACGGCATCCGTGGTCACGCTACCGGGCTCATAGGCAACGGCGGACCGGGTCCGGACGGCGGTGTCGTCGAACAGCGGGGAGAAGGGTCCGAGCGAACCCGTGGCGCTTCGCTGGCTCCCGGCTCCCGTGAGAAAGGGACGGAAGTCGATCCAGTCCTCGGTCGCGATGAGGAGAATGACGTCGTTGCCGGGCGGCTCGGCGAACTGGTATACGACGTCCGGCGACCAGCTCTCCCCTGCCTTGAGCTGCTTCCGCTCCGCGAATTCATCCGCGGGCCAGAGTGCATTCACGGTCCCATCCGAAGGCAGGTCCAGGATCGTGATGTAGGCGGCTCGGTCGCTCTCGTTTTTCGCGCGGAGCTTGAAGGTGTCGCCGATCTTCCAGACGAGCTCCGTTCCTGCGGCCCGCTTCGCGGAAACGTCGAGCTCCGGACAGGTGCTCGGGTCCGCTTGGTCTCGACACCGAGTGACGTCCAGCGGGACGACCTCGAGGGCGACGACGAACTCGCGGTCTTCGAGACGAAGCCCTCGCAGATAACGGCTGCGCGCGAAGTCGACGAGCCGCGAGCTCATCGTCTGGACGAGCTGGGCCTGGTCCGTCGACCCAGGGCCGAAGATGACGTCGCCCGTTGCCGTGACGGCGACGGCGAGATTCCCGTCGGCCGCCTGAATCGAGAGCTCGGACCCGGTATCGACGAGCTCGACGGCACTCACGTCGCGAAGGACCTCCTCGACGTGGTCGCGCAAACCGCTGTCATCGAGCTCGAGCCCGACCTTCACTCGCAAATCGCCGAACGCGTACCCGGTGACGAACGCCCGCCCAAGCTCGAGCTCGCTCCGGCCCCTCGGTGTCTCCACATCCGCGACGGCTTCCACGTATGTCGCTTCGGTCACGACGGCGGCCGACAAGAGAGTGTCCGGCGTCGGCGTTCTCGTTCCCGCGCGATGGAGCTCGACCCGAGAGCCATCGAGGAGGCCCTGCAGGGAGCCTGCATTCAGGACGACCTGTTTGCCCCCCGAGCGCACCTCGGTGACGTCCAAGAATGGGCGCTGCGTAACGGCTCGTCCGCTGAAGAGCTCGGCGTCGACGTTCCCTTCGACTTGCGGCCGATTTGGAACTCGCGACTGCATCTCCCATTCGACTCTCTCGAAGAGATCGCGGTATGTGCCGATGGAGTCGGATCCCGCGAGCGTCTTGCTAAGTGCCAACGAAAGGGGGCCGACGACGCGACCCTCGTCGTCGACCGTCTCGTAGTCGAGCTGGTCGTGTCTCGCAGCCGAAAAGACCACGTACGGGCCGAGCGGGCTAGAATCATCCCCAACACCCCGGGTACGCGTAGCTTCCTCGAAGAAACCCCCGCCGGCATCCTCTCCCAGCGTTGCCGAGCGAGAGCGGCTCGTGGGGCTTCCCATCGGCGGGCCTCCCCGTATACGGGCCGATCCTCGGGACGTCCCACCGGAGAAGCAGGAGTCGATCGAGAGGATGACGTTTCCACTTGGGCCGACGGCATGCCGCAATCGTCGAACGATCGCGTTGAGCTCGTCGTCTCGAAGATGTTTCTCTCCCTGATACCCCTCACCGCTCTTGGGAGCGTCGTGAGGCACCCAGGCTTCGTCGTAGCCGTCGAGCTCGTCGCCGTTGTCGTCGGGGATTCGCTGCCCGTGGCCCGAGTAGTGGAGAAAGACGACGTCGCCTTCTTTCGCAGATGCGAGATACGTTTCGACTGCGCGTTTGATACCTTCCTTGGTGGCTTCGGCATCGGAGATGACGTGAATGGAGTCCGGGGGAAACCCGTGGAGCTCGAGGCCGGCGCGGACCAGGGGAACGTCGTTCGCCGAGCTCAGGGTGTCCCAATCCGGAGAGCTATACTCTCCGACCGCAACAATCAGCGCCCGCTTCGTACCCTCGGCCGCGATCTGTCCGCCGAGCGCGGAAGTGAGTCCCGCAAGCTGCGCGGCGACAAACCCGCACCAGAATCCGGGTTTGGAAAACCGCACGCCGCTTCCCGTCTTCTTCCTGCCGGCAGGGCTAAAAAGATACAACGTCAAAAGAGATGATTTTCCACTTGTTCTCTTCCCGGCCCCACAGAAGCAAGAATGTCCCCGGCTGCTCGCCGCCCGCGAGTTTCAGCCGGAACGCGCTCCCGTAGAAATTCCCTTGTCCGGAGGCCCCACGTCGTCCTACTGCCGCAACTGCGCTCGGGTCGGCGCCGCACCGATAGGATGCCGCCGCATCGTCGGGAATCGCGATCAGGGTGACGGGACTCTCATCGGGCGTCGCGTCGAGAAAGCTCGTGCCCCAGGGCGGAACGCGGGCGATGGCCTCATTCAAGCCCGCGTGGTCCACTTCACCCACGAACTCGCTCACCGACTTCAGGGCATCGGCGAATCGATCTCGTGGCTCGCGGGTGACCTCATCGGGCTCGGGCTCCGGAAGGCAAGGGAAGCTCGCCGGCGAGACGTATTCCAGCGCGGCTTCGAAGTCACGCTTTACGAACCAGGCGTCAATGAACGCCTCGTTCGCGCGAGCGAAATCCGGATCCGCCTCGAGGTCGCCACGCGCTTGCGCCACGAGCGGCGCCGTATGAAGGTCCGGCACGAGCCGTTCCGCGGGCTCGAGCTCGAAGGACACCATCTTCCATCCGTCGGATTCTCGGTTCCACAGCAGCGCGGCGGTCACACCTCGCATCTCGCCCGACTGGAGAAAGAACGTCCCGAGCACGTAATCACCGGATCGACGGAAGGCGGCGCGCTGAGCCATTGGGATGCTCAAGTTCCTGAAGCCGCACTCGTACTCCATGACGCGCTCGGGCGGCACGTTATAGAGGACGAAGAGGTCTTGATGAGCGTTGTCTCGAATCACCGGCAGCTCGAGCGCGGTCAAGACCACGCCCTGGACGACGTCTTCGAGACGACGGGGATTTCCGACGACCCGGACGGCCTCCGACATCTTTCGATACATGCGCTGCTCGACGGGAACGTCGGAGTTCGTTGCGTCCTCCCCGCCGGCGAAACATTTGTAGATATCCGGAGAGAAATAGGACATGGCGACGTCGGGTCTCTCGGCGACCAGCCACGACTGCAGAAAGTCCTGCATCGCTTCCTCGACCTCGCCGTCACCCTTCTCGGTTTTGTCGGGAATATCCAGTCCGCGGGCGCCGAACAGTGCCGCAAACCAGTCCCCAAGCCCCTCCCAACCGTTCCACCAGTTCTCGAGGCCAGCCCAAACACCGACGTGACGTTCGTAGTTGTCTCCCGCGCGAACATCGGAGTTGGCGCTGGAGAGGTGCCCGTTCACGAGGGCCACAGGGAACTTCGAAGAACGATAGTCGACGTCGATGTCCGCCAGCACGCCATCCCTCGCGATGGAAAACTGGATGGAGGGAACGCCGTTTCCCGAGCGGAAGTTCTGAGGATAGCCTTTGTGGAAAACGGTGTTGTCGTGGCCACGCGAGAACTGCGTGCTTTCCTCGAGAAGGGCGATCGCGTCCGGTATCAACTGCACATAGATGCGATACTGCTCGTCACCGGAAGCTCCCTTGACTCGTCCTCGAACCGTGTCGAGCTTGGAGACGAGGTCGAGCGCCGTCAGAGGTTTCTGCGCCTCGCTCATGAGGGGATTTCCATCCCCGTCGGTGAGCGCGGTGTGAACCAGGGCGTGGGTAACCGCCGCGAACGTCGTCTTGACCGACAAAGGAAGCTCGTTGTACAGCTGGGGATCGAGGCTCTCGCCACGGGTCTCGCCGTAACGGTGGATCCAGTCGTCGACCATGACTTTCTGCTCCGGCGCGAGCTCGCCGTACAGAAGCTCGAACCGCCCCGTGGACAGGGGCTGCAAGAACAGGCCCGGCGTCGCGCTGAGCGCACCGGCGAGCAGACCGAACGCGGCAAGCACGAGTATTCCAACCTTTGTAGACATGACCGTCCTCGGATGATTTGGTCTCAACGTTCCGGAGGCATCGTCCGGATGAAAAGAAAATCCCCGTTCTCGTGGCCAGTGTTTCGCACGTCGGAGTAGAGCGGTTGCTGGCCGCCGGTCGAGTTCAAGACGACGTCACGGGTGATTTCCGTGTGGAGCACCTCGGCCTCGAGAATGGGTTTGTCGTTGCTCTCGAGAGCCCGCAGTAGCGAGCCGGCAAAAATGGAGTGCCCACCTCCGCCGCCGTCGTCGACCGGCTCGAGCCCTCCAGAGGTCAGCGCCGTGCGGGACTTCTGGCTCGCGAGCTTCTCGAAGTAACGGTCGAGATCGGTCTCGAAAGCGCGACCGATCCGTACTGCCCGGGTCAGGGTTCCCGAAAAGCAGCTGTCGGCGATGACCAGAACGTGCTTGGCGGGGCTTCGGCGAAGGATATTCCGGATCTCGCTGTTGGAGAGCCACTCCGAGCGTCGATCCGGCTGCGCGGTGACGGGAAGCCAGTAGCCTTCGTTGCTCTCTTCATCCAGCACGCCGTGACCGGCGTAGAAGATGAGAAGGCTATCGTCCTCTGACAGGGCGCTCATGGTCTCGTCCACCGTATCGAGGATGTCCGCCCTCGACGCGTTCTCGACGAAACGCGTCTCGAAGCCATAGGACTTCTCCAGGACTGCCAACACCGCCTGCGCGTCCTCGATCGGAGTCTGGAGAGCGGGGAAATGTTGATAGGCCTCGTTTCCAATCGCGAGTGCGACGTATCGGCCTCGCGCGTACGCCGGCGCCGTGGACCGAGCCACCGCGCGCGCACCCCGTGAGCCGGGTAGGTCAACGCCCTCCGCATTTTCGCTCTCCGTCGGAGCGTCGGAGCTGCCAGCCGCCTGCCGACCCCGTTGCGCCCTGAGCGCGAGCTCGGCGCGCTCGAGAAGCTCGCGAGCCGCAGAATACTCGTCGTCACCTTCCTTGATGAGACGTTTCTCGAGCACCGCGCTCATTCGCTCCGCCGCGTCCTCGTAGTTGCCGCGGTTGTACTGGGCGATCGCCAAATAGTATCCGGGAAGAAAATCCACGAAACGGACACCGTAGGTCCTGACGGAGCGGCCTGCTTGCGGACCGTGCTCGATTGAGGCAGAGAGAAGGCGGACGGCCTCCTCCCAATCGGAAGCTTCAATCGCGGCGACTCCCTTCTCGTACGAGCGGTACCACGGTTCCTGGGCTCGCGACGTCTGGGGAAGCACGATCAGGCTACCGAGCACAGCCACCCGGAGCAGGAGTCCTCGTGAAAACGAAATCGCGACCATGGATAAGGAGAAAATCGGGTTTCGAACGCTCGGCGTTTCCTAACAGCTGGCCAGATTAACCCGAATTAACGGAGACGACAAACAGCCATGACGGGTTAGCAATGACCGACTACGCGAGTTCACTCGGGACGCGCACACGCCTGTTTCCCTTTCTGGACTGTTCGATTCCGGAGGATCGCGAGCGTCGAAGCGTCGCCGATGGTACTTCTCCAAAGGCCTTCTTGTAGGTCTCGGAGAAGCGACCGAGGTGCGTGAATCCACACTCGATCGCAGGCTGGGTGACGGTGATCCCCGGCTTCGGTTTCAGAAGCTCCCTTTGAACCCGTTCGAGTCGTACTTCGCGTAACGTCTGGATAGGAGAGCGTCCTCGGTAACGCCGATAAGTACGAAAAAGGGTCCTGGCATTCACCCCCGCGAATCTCGCAAGCTCACCCGCGGTCAAGGGCTCTTGGAGCTGCGAACGGATAGCTCGTCGACACGACGCACCACTTTAGGCTCTGCGTCGGCTCGGATAACGCCGTTTCCGTTCACGGAGTGAGGCTGGGCGTCGAGGAGAAGCGCGACGAGCGACTTCTCGATTTGCTTCAGAGGCCTCGAGCCCGGAATCAGCCTCCCTGCTGTTCGAGCTCATCGACCACGAACATCACGAGTCGTTCGAATGCGGCTCCGGCGCCGCTCGTAAGGTCCATGGTCCGGCTCGAATCGAAGCGAGCTCACACCACAGTCGAAGCGACTCGCAGCCTCACGAAGCACCGCCTTTCCGGGCAACCTTACGATGAGGTGTCGGCTCGGCTCCGTAACGAGACGGAAATCGCTGCCGGGGGAGTGGATCGTCGCCCTTCCCGGCGAGGAGTAGAAAATCTTTCGCCCGAGTGCTCGTCTTGAGGACGCTTAGCTTCTTCATTCGAAATCTGAGAGTGCTGGGATGAAGGCCCAGAACCTCCGCGGCGCCTCCGGCACCCTCGATCTCCCAACGGCAGGACTCGAGCACCCGGATGAAGTGCTCCCGTTTCCACCTCCGCCAGGTTCGGGCCTTCCAACTTTCTTTCCTGTCCGAAGCCGTCGTAAACCTGCGAGAAGGCGGTTGGCTATTTTGGGATGGCAGCTCGGGCATCATCCCGCGTAAACTTCCGATAAGTGCGTTTGGCATGAGGTGAACCGCTAACGACGAACGCCCCCAATCGATGCGCGTAACGATGCTTCGGACCATACTTTGGATATTCGGTTTGGCCTACCTCGCCGCGCTGGTCTTGTTCCTCATCGCAACCTTCGGCCTCTTCGGGAGTGAGCGAGGGCCGCTCGCTGGTGTCTTTCTCTTACCACTGGGGGTCCCTTGGATCTGGCTCATCGATCTCGCCGCAGAACGAATCTGGCCGTGGCTCCTCGCCGCGGCTCCGGGCGTGAATCTCGCCATTTTGTGGGCGATTCACCGAAAGTTCGGGAAGTGACGCGGGCTACGGTCGTGGCTCCAATGGAGCGGCTGTCCGCGTAGGTGAATCCGCCGGTGAGATACGGTGTGCCCTCGGGAGCTTCATCGCCTGCGGGCGCGCGTTCTCGCTCGACGTAGCTCGAGCCGTTGTACGTATGGAAGACATAAGTGGGAGGCGCTCCGCCGCCGGATTCCAGCCGAATGAGATCGTTCCAGCCCGCGTCTTCCTGGGTGAGACCGTCACCGGTGTGCGGCTGATGGGGAACCCGCTGACGAGAGAATGGCCATCCGCTTCGGTGAATAGCAGGAGATCGCAGCCCTCGGTTCCGCAAAAAAACGGGCCCATGAGATAGACGACGACCTCGTCGTTCCCGTCACCGTTCAAATCGACTCGGCCATAGACGTAGCGCGCCCCGTGGCCTTCGTTTTCCACGGTCTCGCGACGGTAGTCGGGCGATGCCCGCAAAATCGCGTCCTCGAGGGCCGCATCGGGCTCGTTCCAGAACCATCCTTCCTCCAGGGGCTCTCACGTCTGGATGCCTCCCGGCCATCAAGCCGAGATAGAGCCGGCCGTCTTCCAGCAAATAAGAACGGACCCACTCGGCTTCCCTGGTGATTTGCTCGTCCATGCTCAGGGGAGAGCCATGAGATAGACTCCCAGTGGACGAAGCACGGATCTGGAAGACCGCGGCGGCCAGCGACTGAGCCGGGGCGGCACGATTGGCTGCGGGGACACTCTTGTTCCCTGCTCGCCGTCAGCTTCCTGTTCTAACAGGATTTCGTGTCGCTAGCGATATCTCGAGGACCCGGAAAATGGGGCCGAGGCGGCCCTAGGCAGTTTCCTTCCTTTCTCTCACGACAGCAAGCTTCTTCATCCGAAAGCGGAGCGTGCTGGGATGGAGGTCGAGAACTTCTGCGGCTCCTCCGGCACCCTCGATCTTCCAGCGGTAGGACTCGAGCACCCGGATGAAGTGCTCCCGTTCCACCTCCGCCAGGGTCTTCCCGCTTTCTTCTCTGTCCGGCGAGCCCGTCGCATCCAATGCGTCCGCGAGGCGCAAAGAGGAACCCGGGCTCGTCACCACGGCCCGTTCGATCACGTTCTGCAACTCGCGGACGTTGCCCGGCCACGTATAGGCCTCCAAAGTTCTCGTGACGCTCTTCGGTATCGTCGTAATCGTCCTGCCGAGCTTCTTGTTGAACTCCCGGACGAACGACTCCGCGAGCAGAGGGATGTCCTCGCGCCGGTCGCGGAGAGACGGGACGGTGAGCGGGAACGCGCTCAGCGGTAATACAGATCCTCTCGGAACCGGCCCTTCCGGACTTCACTCTTGAGGTCGCGGTTCGTGGCGGCGAGCACGCGCACGTTGGTGCGCTGGGTTCGGTGACTGCCCAACCGCTCGAACTCGCCGTCCTGGAGCACACGAAGCAGCTTGGGCTGCGATTCACGAGGCAGCTCGCCGATCTCGTCGAGGAAGATCGTAGCGCCGTCCGCCGTCTCGAACCGGCCCACCTGGCGGGAGAGAGAACCGGTGAACGCACCTCTTCGTGGCCGAACAGCTCGCTCTCGATCAGGGTGGCGGGAAGCGTTGCGCAGTTCACCTTGATGAGCGGGCGGTCCCTGCGCCGGCTCGCGTCGTGAATCGCACGGGCGACGAGCTCCTTGCCCGTTCCCGTCTCACCCAGTACGAGCACGGTGGTATCGACGGGCGCCACGCGTGCGATTTCCTCGAGCATCGAGGTCAGGGCTTCGCTTCGGCCGACGATGCTGTGGAAGTCGTGTGCGAGCTTGACCTCGTGTCGAAGGTACGTGTAGTCCGCCTCGAGCTGCTCTTTTAAACTTTCGATCTCGACGAGTGCCCTACGCAGATCGTTTTCCGCCTGGCGCCGCACGGCAATTTCCTGCTCGAGCTCGGCAGTGCGTTTGCGCACCAGATCCTCCAGATGAGCGCGCAGCCGCTTCAGAGCGAGCTGGGTCTGGACGCGGGCAAGCACTTCCTCCCGTTCGAAAGGCTTGACGATGTAGTCGACCGCTCCGGCGGCGAAGCCTTTGACCTTGTCGCCGGCTCGATCGAGAGCGCTGATGAAAAGGATGGGAATGCTCCGCGTGCGCTCGTCCGCCTTGAGAACCTCGCATACGTCGTAGCCGTCTAGACCACGCATCCGAATATCGAGGAGGACCAGGTCAGGCGGCGTCGATCGCGCGAACTCGATAGCGAGCTCGCCGTCGGTTGCGGGACGCACGTCGTAGCCCTGGCTGGAGAGAATCTCGGCAAGGAGTCGCAGGTTCTCAGGCTGATCATCGACGACCAGAATCCTGGCTCCCGCCGTGTCCACGCGCTCCTCAGGCATCGACGGCGTTCCTCGCATCTCTCGCCAGCGTCATGATGCGTCGGTATTCGAACTTCCTCGCGAGCTCCGTCAAGCCCTCGGCCGTCGAAACATCATGGGGCCGGATGGTCTCGATGACGGTTTCGAGCATTTGCGGATCGAGCGCGGCGGCGATGGCTTGGAGCTCCGTGGGCGGAGCCGGTCGCGCAGGAGGTTTCTAAACCCAAGAGCCTCGGTCCACGAGTTTCCTTACGTCGCGACGAGACTGAGCTCGGTGGTCTCGAAAATGTGCGCCGAGAACAACTCAGCGTACGAACGGACCGAGGTTCACATAGAAGCGCCCGTCACCGTCGTTCAGCGACACGCTTCCGCCCACGAAGAGCGGGCCCAGAAACGTCTCGAGCACGAAGCCGCCCGAGGCGTTCCATTGAGCGGACGCCTCGCTCCATTCGTCGAACGCGGAGCCGGCCTCGAGCCAAGCGCCGATATAGCCGCTCGCCCCGATGATGTCCGGAAGGCGCAGGACTTGATACAAAAGACCGCCGACGCCAACGACGTAGTTGTCCCCCGAGATCTCGCCGTCGTGGAAGGCTCCGAGCCGAAGAAGCCCGCCGAGGAGGAACTCGTTGTAACCCGGCTCGTCCCCGAAGGACGAGCCCGCGGAAGCAACGTAAAAGATGCGGTGTCGTTCGTGGAACCGGTGGAACGACGAGAAACGTGCTTCGATCTGCGGATAGTCCTCGGGACCGACGAATTCCTCCCCGAGGAATACGGCGTCAGGTGTGTCAGTGTAGTATCGGAGGGCAACGCGGGTGAAGATGCCCCGAGTCGGGATAATGGGGCTCGTTTGTCCATCGGACGTCCACCGGACGGATGCGGAGGCGTTTCGACCCTCGGCCTCGGGGAGAGACGGCTCGCCGACGCGGAGCCGGGTCCTCAGGTCGGCAACATCGTACCCGAGTCGGAGCTCGCTTCGAGAGCCGAGATCGAAGCCCAGATCGATTCCGCCTCCAGCTTCCTTTTCTCGATACTCGGCTCGAAGCTCGCCCGCGGCGTCGTATCCGTTCAGGCTGTGGCGGCGCCAGTAACCGCGGGGAGCGACGAAAACGCGTGAGCCAAAGAGTCGACGGTAGAGCTCGACTCCAGCCTGCTGGCTCGTCCCCACGCCGAAGTCCACGCGGAGCTCCGAGTCCGGCATGACGGTGTCGTAAAAGGCGATGCGCCCCTTCAAGTCCAGCGCGAAGCTATTGGAGTCGATGTTCTGAAGCTCGAGCCCAGGAAGGAGAAAAGGGGGGCCGTGCTGCTTCGGTGTGACGTAGAGCTCGAGCGTTTCCGCTCCTTGCACGTCGCGGACGGCATAGCGAATCGTTTCGTAGCGATCGGTGCCGGCGAGGCGCAGAATCTCGTTTTCGATGTCTTCGAGCGTCGTATCCGAGGACACGAGCCGGCGTTCGAGGCGGGCTCGAATCCGGTCGCCTTGTTTGCCGGGAACTCCCTCCACGCGAACGGCATCGAGGCGCTTCGGGACCTCGCGCCTTCTTGCGAGCCGCGCTCGGCTCCAGGCCGCATAAGCTTCTTCGTCCACGGAGTACGGGAGGAGCTGGTCCTTGGCCGCCTCCGCCGCCTGGTAGCCTCGAGCCGCGATCTCCTCACTCCGGCGATAGTCCGTGCCGGGAAAGCCCCTCAAATCGGGGGTGATGACGAGGTCCGCTGATTGAAGCGCCTTCGCGACGCCCATCGCCATCATCGCGTCCATGGTACGCCCGAGCACGTCGAAGAAATTCGTCGGAGCCGCGAAGCCGTCCGTCGCCGATGAGACGTTCACAGCCACGACCACATCGGCACCCATGGCGCGAGCAACGTCCGCGGGAACGTTGTTGAGGGTCCCACCGTCGACCAGGATCCGCCCGTTCAGTGTCACCGGAGCAAACATTCCGGGAATGGCCATGGTGGCTCGCATCGCCTCGGCAAGCGAGCCGCCGCCGAGAACGACGACATCCGCCAAATCGAGATCCGTGGCCACGGCGCGAAAGGGCGTCGGAAGCTCGTCGAAGCTGTCGAGGAGCGGATAGGGGGCAGCGATACGGTCGAGCATTGACTGCACGCCCTGTCCGGCGTTGAGACCGCTCGGAAGCTTCAGGCCGTCTTTCAGCCCGAGCTCGATGAGCGAAGGGAACTCACGCGCGTCCTGTTTGCGACGAAAGGTCTTGTATTTGAACGGCGAGTCGGCGAGGAAAATGAGATCCCAGTCCGCGTCACGCATGAGCACGCGAAGATCCTCGGGTGACAACCCCGATGCGTAGGCACCTCCGACCAGGCCTCCCATGCTCGTTCCGGCGATGAAGTCGACGGGAACGCGATGCTCGTCGAGCCATTGGAGTATGCCGATGTGGGCGATTCCGCGCGCGGCCCCGCCGCCGAGCGCGAGACCGAGCTTCGGCCGGGTTGAAGGTGCCGCATCTGAATCGGTCATAAGGACCATGGAGATGACGAGGAACCCAGCGAGACAAATCCGCAGAGCGTCTCTTCGCATCGCGCGAGGATACCCAATGGAGGAACCCCAGCAAAGCTCTTTGCCAAACCGTCACGCACGACCGGTATCGATTCTGATTAGAAGCGGCAGGATTCGGATAGCCGACAAAAAGGGCCACCGTGCTATAAACTCTCGTCGAGGTGAGGCATGCGATGGACGCGTAGAGAGCGGAGCGCTGACCTGGAAGATCGTCGCGGGCAGCGAATGAGCCGCGGTGGCACGATCGGTTGCGGGACACTTCTGCTTCTCATCGCGCTCAGCGTCGTCTTCAAGCAGGATTTCGTTTCCTTGCTGGGCCCTGCATTCGTATCGAACGAACCGATGTCCACGTCGAACAGTGACTTCCGAACGAGTCCCGACGAAGAGGAGCTCGTCGACTTCATGTCGTTCGTGCTCGATGACCTTCAAGGCACATGGTCTCGCATCTTGCCGGAGCGATACCAGAGAGCCAGGATGGTGCTCTTCCGGGACGTGGTGCGATCGGCTTGCGGCATGAACAGCTCGGCTACGGGACCTTTCTACTGCCCCGGTGATGGAAACATCTATCTGGACCTTTCGTTCTTCAAAGAGCTCCGAAGCCAGTTTGGTGCGTCTGGCGATTTCGCCCAGGCCTACGTCATCGCGCACGAAATGGGACACCACATCCAGAACCTTCTCGGGATCGAGAGCGAGATGAGGCGTGTGCAGTCGAGGAACCCCGGAAATACGAACGATCTATCCGTTCGCCTCGAGCTCCAAGCGGACTGTTTCGCCGGCGTGTGGGGACATTCGACGAGTGAGCGTGGCCTGCTCGACCGAGACGATCCATCGGAGGCGCTCGAGGCGGCGGCAGCCATCGGCGACGACCGTATCCAGCGGCAGACGCAGGGATGGGTGTCGCCCGAGTCTTTTACTCACGGCTCGTCTGCGCAGCGTCAGGAGTGGTTTCAGCGCGGTTTCACGACAGGGGATCCCGAGCGGTGCGACACGTTCTCGTGACGTAGGGTTCGCACGCCAACTCCCGCTGCGAGCGCAGCTTCCCTTCCCGACGCGAAGGACTCTCGAGAAGTAGACTCCAGAGACGAAACGGGCTGGAGCGGACTACAATCGGACGGCGTGACTCGGGCGTTGTTGGATCCACCGCCGCTTTCACCACGGCGCTCGCGCTAGGAACGCTCGAATCAGGATTCGGGGCCCGCGCGACCTCGAGGGTGTCGTCGTGGGGACGGTACCGGGCTCTTCGAGCGAGGAGTACCTCCGGCGCTCGGGATTTCCCTTCGCACGTTTCAATAGCGTGGTCGATGCGATTCGAGCGCTCGACCGGGGCGACGTCTCCGCGGTCGTCTACGACGTTCCCATGCTTGGCCATCTGGCCGCGAACGAGACCCAGCATCGCACGCGGGTCCTTCCCGATCTCATCGATCACGAAGCCTATGGCTTCGCGCTTCAATCAGCGAGCGAGCTGAGAGAGCCTATGAACCTCGCGCTTCTCGAAGTCATCGGCGAGGTGGACTGGGAGGCGCTCATCCAGAGCTACGTAGGTGGATAGGGCGGCGGAACTCACCGCTCGCCCGATTGTGGCAGTCAACGGTAGGCACCCGCTTCCTGCGCGAGCTATGTTTTTTCAATCCAGGTGGTGTGCGCTCACCTGGAGCATCGTGAATATGTCGAAAAAACATGGTTTCTTCGATCACGCGTTCAAAGCTTTTGGAGAAGTCCGGGCGGGCGAGTCCGGCACCGTTTTTCTGCTGTTCACGAATCTTCTTCTCTTGCTGGGCGGAGCGATAGCTGGAACGACTGGGAGAACAACGATTGGAACCACAGCAACGAGTGGGAGGACGATCACTTCTCGTTTCGCGAGGAGGGGATGTTCCGCTGGAGAGGACGCGTGGACATCGGTGCCGACATCGAGATCCGCGGGAGGAACCATCACGTGAACGACAAGGGCGGCTCCGGGACTCAGGAGCGCCAAGCGCGGTTCAGCGCAGCCCTGCCGAGAAACGGGTCGCCCGTGTCGGTACACAAGATTCACGGTCGTGGCCTGGTGCTGCTGACTCAATTCCCGAACAGCAGCAACAACTACACGGCGATCGTGAGGATTACCGATAGCAAGGGCGGCGCCGACGACTACGAGTTCGAGCTGACCTGGCAACAGTGACGGTTTCCTGAGAGATCGTCGCCAGCGGACCCGAAGTCTCGGTCTCAGAGCCAGCCCGGGTTCCGAGCGGAGAATCGGATCGCACGGCCGATCCATGCACGCGACTTCTACCGCAACGCGGCCCAGAGGGAGTCGAAGCGACCTCGGAGGTCAGAGTCAGGGTCGCTTCGCAACACCCAAGAATATGAAAAGCTCGCTCCGAGCAGAGTCTCTTCTTCCTCGACAAAAATTAGCGAATCAGCGTGATAATCTCGTGACATGACGAGGCGGACGAGCTCTCTCCTCGGGCCTGCCGTCGTCATCCTCGTTGCGGCGAGCTCTTCGGCTCTCCAGCAACCCGTGGAGCCCGAGCCGGCTCAAACCGAGCCAACCTCCCAGCAAGAGGCACCGGTCGCGATTTCCATCTCCGAGATCCCACGCCGTGCCGAGGAGTCTACGGTCCGCCTCGACGAGATCGAGAGGACCGTTCCCGCGGACCCCGGAGTCGAAGTCATCGCCGCCGAGCTACCGGGCTGGACCCGACTCCTGGACGAGGAACAAGCCGAGGTAGAGCGCCGCGACCTGTCCGCGATGTCGCTCCGTGACCTGAACGAGGCCCAAAATCGCTGGCTGTCGTTGAGCGCGCAAGTCGACGGCTGGCTCGGCGAGCTAGAGGTCCGTTCGACAGCCATGGGGTCGGCGCTCGAAGAGATTCGCGGTCTCGAAGAAGTTTGGTCCACGACGCAACAGGCAGCGACCGGCGACCTACCCGGCCCGGTGCGAGACACGATCGCGAACGTTTTGGCTCGCGCCGACAATGTGGAACGCGCCGTACTGGAGCGACTCAGCGTTGTCCTGTCGATCCAGTCCGCGCTCGGGGAACACGGCGTGGTGGTGCGCGCGCACCTCGGCCGGCTCGACGGCGCGCTCCGTGAGGCTCGGGATTCGTTGCTCCGTGCGGACGCAGAACCCCTCTGGTCAGCTGGCACGATAGACGACGGACGCTACGACTCGAGCCGAGCTCTGACGGGTCATTTTGGCGGGACCTGGAGGTCTCTTCGGGACTACAGCCGGGCGAACACGGACCGCTTCGCGGCACACGCCCTGACGTTCCTAGTGCTGCTTTGGTTGTTCACCGCCCTCGCCAGGAGGAAAGAACACTGGCAGCAGCGGGAAGAGCTCCAATCCTCGAGTCGAGCCCTTTCCCATCCTTTTGCGAATGCATTGTTCCTCACGCTGCTGCTCTCCCGCCTGTTCTATCCGAGGGCACCCCTCGGGCTCTACGAACTGAATCGATTCCTTCTGCTCGCCCCGTTGCTGATCATTCTCCCCCGACTCGTGTACTCGAGCATGCGGGGTCCACTCTACGGCCTGGCTGCCCTCTATTTCGGCGACCTCGTCGTCGATCTCTTGCCCTCCGAGGCGTTCGTGACGCGCTTGGCCCAGCTGACTTTGTCGACGATTGTACTCGTGGCCCTGTTGCGGTTCTCGAGCACTGGGAGAACGGCACCGGGGCATCCTCAGGGGAGATGGTGGCGAGCGGCGATCCTCGCCGCGCGGGCTGGAACCGTGATCCTCGGCGTTTCGATCGCCGCGAACCTCCTTGGGCGAGCTCGCTTGTCCAGCTTACTGACCGAGGGAGCGCTGGCGAGCGCCTACACCGCCGTCTTGCTCTTCGCCGGCTACCTGGTTCTCCAAGGGCTCTTGACGCTTCTATTGGAGACCCGGGCGTTGCGTTCGTTCGAGTCTCTTCGTATCAAGTCGGACGTTATTCGTGGAGTCGCCACAAAGCTGTTGCGCCTGGTGGCCCTCGGGAGCTGGGTTTGGTTCACGCTGATGACGTTTCAGCTGCTGTCGCCGTTCATCGACGCCGCGGCGAACGTGCTGGGCTTTACGCTGTCCGTTGGAGCTCTCGAGATCTCTCTCGGCGACGTTGTCGCCCTCCTTGCGACCATCTATCTCTCCATCGTCGTTTCGCGCATGGCTCGGGTCATCCTCGAAGAGGACGTCCTGCCTCGGTTCGCCCTGCCGCGCGGCGTACCGAGCACTATCTCCAAGCTCGCTCGCTACACGATCGTATTCATCGGGTTGGTGGTCGCGCTGGTTGCCGCTGGCATCGAGCTCAACCGTCTCGCCCTGCTCGCCGGCGCACTCGGTGTCGGCATCGGATTCGGCCTCCAGAACATCGTCAACAACTTCGTTTCGGGAATCATCTTGCTATTTGAGCGCCCGATTCAGTCGGGTGACACGATCGAGCTCGATACCGTGTTCGGCAAGGTGAGCCGAATCGGGATTCGCTCGAGCACGGTACGCACGTTCGAGGGCGCCGAAGTGATCGTTCCCAATGCGCATCTCATCGATGGCCGACTGATCAACTGGACGTACTCGGACCGCCTTCGCCGCCTCGAGGTACGTGTGGGAGTGGCGTACGGCTCTCGTCCCCAGGCGGTGCTCGACACGCTCCTTCAGGTCGCAAAGAAGCACGACGAGATACTCCAAGAGCCGGTGCCCTACGCCATCTTCGACGGCTTCGGAGAGAGCTCGCTCGACTTCACCCTCCGTGCCTGGACGGCCAATTTCGACGACTTCCTGCGCATTCGCAGCGAGCTCGCGGTCGGTGTTCACGATGCTCTGATGCGTGCCGGTTTCGAGATCCCGTTCCCCCAGCGAGACCTCCACGTGAAATCGGTGCCAGAAACGGTGACCAGCGTGATGGGGCTGAGCTCGACGGACTCGGCCAATACCGCGAACGACAACGCCGAGTCGCTTCAGTCGGGACCGGAGCAAGCCGCGACGATCGAGCGCCGGCGATCTCGTTGAGGTGCAGCCGGGAGCTCCTCGTCGAGGACGGGTGAATCCATTGAAAATAGTCGGAGATCGGATAGTCGTCGTGACGCGGCGCGGATAAAATCTGCCTCCGCGAGGGTACGTTCACGAGGATCGACACCCATGCCCCGAAGATTCGTCATTTGTGCAATCGCCTGGATCACCTCTGCCGCCAGCGCGCAGGACCGCGATCCATACGTTCGGTACCTGGAGCCCGGATTCTTCACGTACGACGAGCTCGCTGCAATGAGCCGGAGCGCACCCCTCTCGGCCGAGCTCGACGCCAAGATCGAGTCGATCACCACGTCTCCATTCATCAGCAACGAGGCCTACTATCGGGGCGCGAAACCGCACCGCCCGATCGCCCATCACCTCGGCCCCTCGCTTCGCTTCGTTCTATGGAACATCGAGCGCGGCCTGAGGCTCGACGACATCAAGCTCCTGTTTACCGACCGGGAGGCCTTCGTCCAGCGGGTCGTGACCGAGCGTTACGAGAAACGGCATCCTGGAGACGAGGTACCGGAAGACGAGCTCGAGGCAGACGCCGCGCAAAACTACGCCCTCTTGCGCGCACAATTGACGATGATGGAAACGGCGGACGTTATCGCCCTCAGCGAAGTGGATTGGGGAATGCCGCGAACCCAGTATCGTGAGGTCATCCGGGAGCTCGGCGACGCATTCGACATGAACTGGGCCTACGGCGTCGAGTTCATCGAGATCGACCCCAAGGTCGTGGGGACGGAGAGCTTCGACAATTACAGGATCCGGTCGAGCGGCAGAAGCTCACGATCAGTTCACGCCCGACAAGACGCGCCTGAAGGCGTTTCACGGCTCCGCCATTCTTTCCCGCTATCCCATCCGAAGCGCGAAGCTCATTCCCTTCGAGGATGGTTACGACTGGTTCAGCGGGGAGGAGAATTTGCCGATACCGGAGAAGATCATGCGGGGTCTCGCGGGGGCTCTCGGCGACCCGCTGAAGCGCGAGATGCGACGCGGCGGGCGCATGGCGCTCTACGCCCAGTTGGACGTGTCCGATTCTCCCCGAAGGGAAGCTGACCGTGGTGACGCCGCACCTGGAAAACCGCGCCAAGCCCGACATCCGCAAGCTTCAGCTCGAGCAGGTGCTCGAGGAGATCCACTCCATCGATCATCCGGTCGTCGTCGCGTCCGATTTCAACACCACAGGTACCGACTTCTCGCCGAAGACGTTCACCGGGCTCCTCGAGCAGGCTTTTCTGAGCCAGGACATGACACCAGAGCTCGATGTCTTGCAAGCCAGATCCGATGACGCTATGTGTTGCCCATCGCAAAAGCTGACCCGACGTTGGGCTCTGCATGGGTCACGTCTGAGAGAACGAGAGCCTCAGAACACGGGTACGTTGTTACTTCGAGACCTCGAAGGCGCGGAATGGATGCTGACCCACTTCGACCGAAACGACCCGGCCCCTCACGGGACCACCGTGACCTTGAGCTTCAACGGGAATCAAGTCGCTGGGCACGGCGCGTGCAATCGGTACTTTTCCGAGCTCAGCGCGGGCGATTCGCCCGGTGCCGTGGCGGTCGGTCCTATCGAGTCGACGCGCATGGCCTGCCCGGGCGACGCGGCCGACGTCGAGGCTCGGTTCGTTCGCCAGCTCGAAGGCGTGACCCGATACGGCTTCCTGGCCGGCAAGCTCGTTCTCACGACGAACGCGGGAACGACTCGAACGATGTTCTTCTCACGCGCCAGGTGATCGCAGGCTCATCGGGTTCAATCACAGATGCTCAGCCTGAGCCCCGCCGACTCGCCTCGACACTCCTTGATGCCCCCATAGTCCTCGGAAACTCAGTAAGATGGTTCAGGCTCGAGAACCGATGCTGAATCGCACGCCTTGGCCCGCACGTCCCGTCATGGCCGCCCTGTGGATTTCAACCTGGGCCGTGGCCGGGCCCGCTGAGCTCGACGACCTGCGCGGGTGCGCGGACGTGAGGCTGCAGGCGGGGTTGGAACGGGAGCTTGGAAAGCTCGGTCTGGGCCCGGCCGTGGAGCAACACCACCTCGCCGTGGCCCTCGTCGACCTCTCGGCGAACGCCGCTCCGCGTCTCGCGATGGTCAACGGAGACGACATGATCTACGCCGCGAGCCTCCCGAAGATCGCGATCCTGTTGGGAGCGTTCGTGCAAGCGGAGCGCGGGGAGCTCGAGCTCGACAAGGAAACGCTCGCGTCGCTTCACCGCATGATCCGCAACTCGAGCAACGTGGACGCAAGCCGGATGCTTTCGAAGGTGGGCGAGGAAACCCTTCTCGATATCCTCACCTCCGAACGCTACCGTTTCTACGACCCATCCACCGGTGGAGGGCTGTGGGTCGGAAAACCCTACGGGAAGGCACCCGCCTACCATCGCGATCCTCTCCAGGGTCTTTCGCACGGGGCCACCGCTTTTCAGGTGGCCCGCTTCTACTTCCTGCTCGACCGTGGCCTGCTCCTGTCCCCTGACCTCACGCGCCAAATGAAGGCCGCTCTCGCGGAGCCAGGCATCCATCACAAGTTCGTGAAGGGCCTGGCGTTGCGGCCCGACACCCGCCTCTACCGCAAATCCGGAACGTGGCGACACTTCCACTCGGACAGCGCTCTCGTGGAGGCGCCCCGGAAGCGCTACATCCTCGTGGGAATCGCCGTGGATCCGCGCGGCGGGGAGTGGCTCGAGCACATCGCCGCTCCCTTGCACGACCTGATTCAGGGTGGTTGATTATCGTGGAGGCCTTTATCGATCATGACACGACTTCTCTTTAGCGTTCTCGTGCTCATGTCGCTGAGCCCCGCCCGCATTGCCGGGGTTCGGGCACAGGGACCCGTCCGTTGGGTGTGGTCCGGGGCCGTGACCGAGACCACGACCGTCGTCAAAGCCAAGGTGGATCCGGCTGCCGGTGAGCCGCGCCTTCTCCTGGGCGAGAGGGAGATTCCGGCAAGCACGATCAGCACGAGCGGAGTGGCGACCTTCTACGTCGATGGGCTAACGCCGGACAGCCAATTTGACTACAGCGTTCGGGTCGGCGGGTCGGCGTTTCTGAGCGGCCGGTTCCACACGTTCTCCGAGGGGCCGATGTCGTTCTCATTCGTGCTCGCCTCCTGCGCGAGAACAGGCTCGAACCACCCCATTTTCGAGGCAATCGAGTCTCTCGACCCGCTGTTCATGCTTCACATGGGGGACTTCCACTACGAAAACATCCGAGAGAACGATCCGGCCGTATACCGCGCGGCTTTCGAAAAGGTGCTCGCTTCCGAGCGTCAGTCTTCCCTCTATCGCTCCGCCCCCATCGCCTACGTATGGGACGATCACGATTACGGCCCGAACGATTCGGATCGTACGCATCCCGGGAGGCCTGCCGCGCTCGCGACGTACGACGAGTATGTTCCGCACTACCCCCTCGAGCGCGACGGCGAGCTGCCCCGCGATATTCACCAGGCATTTACCGTGGGACGCGTTCGATTCCTCATGACCGACGGCCGCTCGAATCGCGTACCGGACAGCGACCCCGACGGCCCCGACAAGACCATGCTCGGCGCGGCGCAAAGGGATTGGCTCGTCGGTGAGATCGAAAACGCGAGAGCCCGCTACGCGCTCGTCGCTTGGGTCAACGTCGTTCCCTGGATCGCCGAGCCTGGCAGCGGCCACGGATGGGGACGTTACGATTGGGAGCGCCGGTACGTCGCCGACCGCATTCGTGATGCGGGAATGGCGAATCGCATGATCATGCTCAGTGGCGACGGGCACATGGTCGCCATCGACGACGGTACGAACTCGAACTTCGCGAGCGACGCCCGGCCCGGCGAACGCGCGTTCCCCGTTTTCCACGCCGCCCCCCTCGACCGTTACGCCCGGCACAAAGGTGGCCCCTACAGCCATGGCAAGGCGGGACGCAGGGTCCTCTTCGGCCTCGTTCCCATCCAACAGTTCGGCCAGGTCCAGGTCGAGGACGACGGCGAGGTGCTCGAGGTCACGTTCACAGGCCGAAACGAGCACGGCGCAATTCTGAAGGGAATGCAGCTTCGCCTACGGTGCGAGGACAACGGCTGTCAGCCTTCGGGTTGACAGGACTGCTTGTCCGTTGCTCGCTCGTCGGGGAGGAGGGAACGACATGAGCCGAGTCGTCCGAGAGGCCGCCGTGGTGGCCATCCTTTGGGTAGTGACATTCGCTGCCGCCGGTTGCGGGACGCAAGACGCCGGAGTTGCGGACGAGAGCCAGGCGCCCGACCTGCAGGACCCCATCGTCGAGCCCGCGTCCGCCGAGCCGGACGTCGCCGCGGTGGTCGACGCCGTGCTGGAAGAAGCGCGACATCCATGGTTGCGCTGGCCGGAGCTCGAGGACGTATCCATTGCGCTCGGAACGCTGTACGGGGAGGAGCCGGACCGGCTCATATGGTTTGCCGGCGATCGTTCGTACCCGGCTCTCGAAGGCACGATCGACGCGCTCGCGGACGCCGAGGCGCGCGGTCTCGACCCAGCGGACTACGACGCCGAGCGCATCGCCTCGGAGTGGGGTCGGCTGCAGTCGGGTGCGGAGGTGAGCGCGGAAGACCGCGCCCTCTTCGATCTCGCGGTGACGGTCGGCATCCTGCGGGAGATCGAGGCGGTGCACATCGGCCGCGTCGATCCGCGCACGATCGATTGGGGCTACGACGTGGAACCAAAAAAGCTCGACCGTCCCGTCGTACTGCGCGACGCTCGCGACGGAGAGGGGCTCCCGGCCGCACTCGATCGTCTCGAGCCCTCGTTTCCACACTACCAGCGAAACAAACAGACGCTCGCACGCTATCGCGCGCTCTTGGCGTCGGGCGAGCCGGACCCAGTCCCCGAGCTGACGAATGGACGAACGAAGGTGGCGCCCGGCGACCCTTGGGAAGGGGTCCCCCGGCTCGCGGCGCGGCTGCGTTTCTTCGGCGACTTGCCGTCGGAAGCAGCCGCCTCCGGCGTCGCGCCCGACGGCACGCCTCTTTACGATGGCGCGCTCGTCGACGCTGTGCGTTCGTTCCAGGAGCGGCACGTGCTCGATGCCGATGGCGTCGTGGGGAAAGGCACGCTCGAGGCGCTCAATGTTCCGTTCACTCAGCGCCTGCGCCAGCTCGAGCTCGCGCTGGAGCGAGGCCGATGGCTTCCCACTCTCTCCGACCGCCCCACGGTCTTCGTGAACGTGCCCCTGTTTCGCTTATGGGCCACCGATCCCGCGAGCGGGGAAGAGCCGCTTCGTATGAATGTCGTCGTGGGGAAGTCGCTCAATCACCGCACGCCCATCTTTCTCGGAGAGATGGCCTACATCGTTTTCCGGCCGTACTGGAACCCGCCCTATGGCATCACCCGGAACGAGCTCGTGCCCCACGCGCGCAGGGATCCCTCCTACATGGAAACCCAAAATCTCGAGATCGTCGCGAGCGGAGCGGACGACGCCGTCGCGCTACCGCCGACGCCGGAAAACCTGGACGCCGTGGTCGCGGGGAAGCTCCACATCCGGCAGAAGCCCGGGCCCCATAATTCGCTCGGGCTTGCGAAGTTCATCTTTCCCAACGCCGAGAGCGTCTACATGCATGGGACCCCCACCCAGCAGCTCTTCTCCCGCACCCGTCGGGACTTCAGCCACGGTTGCATCCGGTTGGAGCGTCCCGCGGATCTCGCCGCGTGGGTGCTCCGCGACGAGCCGGAGTGGACTCCCGAACGGATCGATGCCGCGATGAAGGGTGAGCGCCCCAAGCAGGTCAACCTCGACGAGCCGCTTCTGGTCGTGCTCTTCTACGACACAGTTCACGTGAACTCCGAAGGGGTCGTTCACCTCATCAACGACATCTACGGCCACGACGCCATGCTGGACCGCGCGCTCGAGCAAGGTTACCCGTACCCCGAGCAGAGCTGAGCGCCGCGTCACGATCTTCCGAGCGAGCTTCGCCCGCGGTAAACGAGGGCGCCCGCCCGGTCAGACGTCTTCTCGCTACCGCTTTTACGATCCCGCGACGGCCGGCGGGTGCGAAACCGTTGCCCGAGCCGGTTCTTCGAGGTACCGTTCATGGAGATCCCGCTCGAGCCGAAGGAGGTTCGGCGCGTTCTAACGTCTGTTCGAGCATTTCGTCGCTGATTTGTGTGATTGCCGCGGCGCGATCCTTCACCGCGGCGTGCTCGACCGCGCGCGTGATCCGCTCGGCCTTCGTTGTCCCGCGCCTGGCACCGAGGAACGGTTTCACGATCAGGTACAGGACGTCGCGAAGTCGCATGTAGCGGCAAAAGCGCCACAGCAGGCGGGCGGTCTGGACCGGATAGTGCCGGAGCTTGTAACCGAACAGTCTCCGAAAACCGGCAATGCGCTCAGCGTTCACCGTTTCACCGGACAGGCAGGTGGGATCGATCTCGGTACACTTGAAGTACTTGTACCAGTCTTCCTCGTCGTCCACGAGGCCGCGCTCCACGTATTCCTTCCAGAGAGGCGTCCCGCGGTAAACGCACAGGCGGTTGAACCCGAATGTGTCGAGCGGGAGCCTGGCGGCGAAGTCGAACGTAGCGCGGACGTCGTCGACGGTCTCGTCCGGGCTCCCGACGACGAAGAAGCCGTGAACGATCTCGATCCCCGCTGCCTTGGCGTTCTTCACCGTCGTCTCGACTTCGGCGAGCGTCTGTTCCTTCTTTAAACGGTCGAGCACTTTCTGGCTTCCGCTCTCGATCCCGAGCATGAGCGTCCGGCAATGGGCCCCGGCCATCGCCGGAAACAGATGCTGGCAAACCGAGTCGACGCGGCCCTCGCATCCCCATTCCACCTTGACGTCTCGCTCGTTGATCCCTCGGCAAATGGCTTCGATCCGTTTCGGCTGGAGCAAGAAATGATCGTCCACGAAATAGACCGCGCCGTAGCCGGTGGCCTGTAGATGCTCGAGCTCGGCGACGACGTGCTCGGGGCTTCGGGAGCGCCATTTTCCCTCACTGAAAACCGGAATATCACAGAAGACACACGGCCACGGGCAGCCGCGCGACGTTTGCATCGTCGTGAACCGGTCCAACGAGAGAACGGCGGGAACGTCGAGAGGCATCGACTCCACGAAATCGAGGGGAAGGCTTTCGCGATCGGGAAAAGGCCACTGGTCGAGATCGCGATCGAGCGTTCGATTCTCGTTTTGAACGATCTTCCCGTCTCGGGTCCAGGTAACGCCGGGGATGTAACCCGGATCGTCTATGCGTTCCAACAAATCGAGAATCAGCTGCTCTCCGTCACCACGGCAGACGAAGTCGACCTCGGGACACTGCCGCGCCACCCGGTCGGCGTTCAAGGTGGCGAACACCCCGCCGAAGGCCAGTCGAACCGCGGGCTCGGCCGCTCGGATCTGACGCGCGAGCAGCTTGGCGTACGGATAGCTCGTCGTGCTCAAAAAGCTCAAGCCGACCAACCCTGGTGAAAGCCTCCGAATCTCTTCGACGAGGACCTCGTTCGGCGTTTCGGGATTGGCCTGGTCGAACATGAAACATTCGTGGCCCTCTCGTTTGAGCACGGCGGACAGCGACATGATGCCGATGGGCGGGAATCCCATGATCCGAACGTTCCCGTTCGCCGCACGGGTATCCGCGGGCAACGCATAAAATTGAGGATCACGAACGTTTATCAAAACGACTCGCATTCACACCTCCGTTCAGCTCCCGTTGCCAAGTACGCCACGGTTTTCGAGTGGCGAATGGAGCTCTCCGCGACGCCAGCACTCTATGCGAACCGCCCTCTTGACGCCATACGTCAGTGTGCTCGCGAGACACCTGGTCGACTGGCTGCACCGTCGAGCAGGCCGTCGACGGCCGGCTTTTGCGGCGCGTGCATCGACTCCACGAGCTTCTGCAGTCGTGTAGCGATCTCCAGGTGGACCGAGGCCGAGTTCTTGCGAAGAACGTTCGAGATGATCGTGACCATGTAATAGAGCTTCCGCTCACCCGCGGGGTGCTCGATGATCGCGGCGGAGTTCATGTAGTTCCTCACGTTCCCCGCGTACGGCTCGCACTCGAAGCCGGGCTCTTCCTTGCATGCGTAGAGCGAGCCGGACTTGAAGTAGACCGCGGACGGAGCGAGCGCCGGAGCCGCGGCATATCGGATGCGCCGTTCGGTGACGTAGATGAGCCGCTTGATCTCGCGGCTCGAGAACGCGTCCACGATCCGGCCTTGCTCCAGGAGTAACAGGTAGCGGGTGAGCTCGCGGGCCGAGCCGTAGCTCGAGCCCGGTCCGGGGACGATCCGTTTTCCCTCGTGCGTGAAGATGCTCGCCTGACGCAGAAGGTCGACGTCGAGGCCGTTCTGAGTCATGGGCGCGACGAAGGTTCGCTCGAAGAGCGCGGTCAATTCGTTCTTCGGCGTGTCGGCAAAGAACGCTCGAATCTTCTCTTCGGTGAGCGGGTAGGCCTTTGCGAACTGTCGCAGCAGCATCGCTTCGCGCATGACCATGCCCGCGGCGGAGTTGGAGCTCGGCGAGAGCATCCAGTCGAGGTACTCATAGAGCGACGCTTGATCCCCGATGCGGATCGTCCGCCGGGTGAGCTTCTTGGTATCGGCATCGAAAAAACGGACCGTGTGGTGATCGGCTTGGGAGAAGTCGTCCGCGGTCACTAACGTCTCTCGCAAGACCGCCGCGCGTTTCTCGAGGTCATCCGGCCACGCGTCGGCAAGTGCCTGGAAGAGCGCGAGAGCGACGACGAGCTTTCCGACGCTTCCCACGTTTTGCTTGTGGTCGCCGCGGTGCTCGGCGTAGTGGGGGTTCTCCGGGTCGGTGAGGTCGAGCACGGCCATGCCGTAGCTTTCGGCCTCATCTCCGAGAATCTCGACGACCCGACGGGTGAAGTCCGGATCCGGCGCGGGAAGCGCCAGGTCCGGGCGGTCGAGCAGCCTGAGATCCACGTCGGAAAGCGAGAGCAGGGCTCCCTCGGGCTGCTTCGATCCGGACAGCTCCCCCTTCTCTACGAGCTGGATGGCAAGCAGGCGGCGGATACCGGTCCTCTCGTAGCCATCGAGGGGATAGGTCGTGGAGAAAGCCGACGCCGAGAGAAACGTGCAAGCGAGGGCGGCGATACAGGTTCTCATGGTGCGGGCACCTCGTTCATCCGGACCGAGGCACCGTTGAGGCGGTCGCGGCTGCCTTGGTCGATCTGCTGGAGATAGAGGTTCTCTCGGGCGCGTGCGCTTTCGTTGAACGGACGGATCTGGAGCAAGTAGAGCTTGCCACCAACGAAGGCGAACTCGACGTCGGCAGCAGTCGGCTGATCCTCGCCATCCACGATAGGGGGAAAGCGCGAGGGGAGCGTCCTCGCAAACCCGATGAGCTGTTCGATCTCGTCAGGAAGGAGCACCGCCTCCGCGCCGGACGCGCGCTGTTTCACCACACCTCCGGTCGCTACGGCAACTTCCCGCCACGGAGCGGTCGCGGCCGCGAGCAGTCGCACGGAGCCGTCCCGCATGTCGACCCGGAGCGTCTCCGCGGCTTGTCCTTGCACAGCACCCTCCGCGCCCTCGTTCACCGCGATCGAGAGCACGTCGCGATCCCCAGTCTCGAGATCCTGGGTCACCATGACCCCCGATTTTTCCGACGGGACGGTGCGCAGCAAAAGCACGGCAGGGTACACGTGCTCGGGGCTCGTCATGTTGCCCCGGCGCCATGCGAACGACCGTGGCGAGAACGGCGACGCCCACACGTCGGCCAACGCTTCCATCACGCCCTCGAAGCCCACGACGTTAGGGATGGTCAAGTTGATACCGGCCCCGGTGAAGCCGGGAAGGTCTTCGACGTTCGTGTCAGATCGGACGAAGACGCCACCACGAAAGTCGGAGCCAAACTCCCGATCCATGGCCTCGCGCAAGAGGCGCCGAAACTCGGGGCCAGGGTCGGTGGTCCGGACGATGTCGTAGATCTCGGCCCGCAGGGACTCGGACGCCTCCTGTTCCTCCGCCGATCCTCGCGGCAAGGCCTCGAGATTTCGAAACTCGGCACTCATCCACTCGAAGACGGTGTTGCCCGTGGCGTGGTGCGGCTTGTCGAGCACCGCCTCGCGGTAGAGGCCGAAAGGAATCGCCACACCAGGCTCGGTCGCCTCGGGGAAGTTGTAGCGAAGCTCGCCGAGCTTGGCCGCCTTCGGGCCGACGGTCCGGCCGGAGTCGCTCGCTCGGAGCTCATCGAGGCTCAGGAACTCTCGCACCGACAGGTCGAGCTTCGCCAGGTCCGGGGCGAACAGGGCGCCTCCAGTCGGCGACGCCTCGCCCCCGAAGGCGGCGTCCCACCGAGGGCCATCTTCCTCGATCTGAACGGCACCCGAACGGCCAGCGGCAACAACCACATGCTTCCCTTCGTGCGAGCGCAACACTTCCACGAGCGAGCTGTCGACCGCCACGTTGGGGATACCAAGGTTACGGGCGAGAAGCTGCACGTGTGAGAGTGGGTTCCCCGCGCCCTGCGTGAGGATGCCGGCAACCGGCGGCAGTTCGGCAATGGTCTCGGGAAGGAGATAAATGCCGTCGTGGCGAAAGCTATCCGGTCGCCGGGGGTCGGCGGTCGTATAGAGAACGCCACGTGCGAGGCCGGGATTGAGAGCGGTCAGACCGCCCCCCACGCGGCGATCGAAGAGCGTTCGCTCGACTCCCGCCTGAAGGTTCGCGTCCTGCAAGAGCCTGTCGATGACCTCCGAGTAAAAGAAGAGCGCGCTAGAACGGAGCTGGTCCTGCAAGAAGAGCTCGGCCCTTCCCTCGATCTCACCGAGCTTCTGCATGGGCTCGAAGAAGTGCATCCGCAGGGACTGGGTGGACCAACCTGGGAGAAGCGCGGCGTATTCGAGCCTGTCGTGATAGTCCGAAAGGGACGGCTCGGGCGCGCCGAGGTCGTCGAACACCTCAGCCAGCGCCCGGCGCTGGCGCGAGTTGACGAGCCCCGCTCCGTATGCGGCGTCGCTCCCGGCTCGGAGCAGCAAGACCAGCTCCGCCCGCGTCAAGCCGGAGAGACTGGGCCGTAAGATCGTGCCCAGGCGGAAGTGCTCGGCGTCGACGGCGAGGCCCAGATCCACCAGGGAAAGCCGGTCCACGCCGCCGCGGATGTGGCCTACGGCGTCTCGAAGCCGAGCCAGGATCGCTGCCGTCGCCGTGAAGCGCTCGACGTCCGAGCTCGATTGCCGTAGACGAGCCGCCTCGGTTCGGAGAAGATCCTGCACGTCGGGCGATCCGCGTAGCGAATCGGCCACCATCTCGAGGGTCTCGGCAACCGGAACTGGAGCGTAGGCCTCGTCGATGGCGGCCGCGAGGGCTTCGTAGCGCTTCCGCAGGTCTACAGGGGCCCTGCCCGCGTACTCGCGCACCCGCGCGGCGTCTCCGGCTTCGGGAGTCCCGTGGATTTTCGCCCGCAGCTCGGCGAAGCCGCCATCGAGGTCGGAGAGGGCAGCCGCCTCTTGCCGGACCTGTTGAACGCTCGCCGTTTCCTCTCCGTGGGGCAGCAGCCGGGCGCCGGTGCGCAGTGCGACGAAGCGATGACTCGTCCAATCCGTGCTCGCGACCATCGCGAGCAGAAGGTCGCGAGCGCCCTCCCGCTCGTCTTCTTCTTGGAGCGCCCCACGGTAGAAGCGCGCCTTGCGAAGAATCCAGCCATCGTCCACCGCGATCAGGTACTTCTCGACGAGGAGCTGGCCGAGCTCGTCGGGAAAGTCGGGCCTCCCGGTCGTGGCCTCGGCATCGATACCGGCGAGTACGTTGGCAACGAAGTAGCCCTGGCCACGCAGTGCCAGAGCTCGCTCGTTCCACTCGCCGTGCTGATGCCCGCCACCGCGCTCGGAGCAAGCATAGGGCCGCGGCGGCTGGATCGATCCGTCCGCGCAGAACCAGCGAATTCGCGAGAACGGCCCGCGCGGGGATGTTTTCATCTCGGTGATCCACTCGGCGTACGGCGTGTCGGCGGCGAAGACGGCGCCGCCAAGGAGGAGGGTCACCGAGACAAACGAAACGGTCGGACGTAACCACATCATGAATGGCCTCGACATCAGCTCGCAGAGCCCGGGCACGCGCTGCCAACGGTGCTGAGATTTAACGGGTTAGTATCGCCGCGACCGCTAGCCGAGACGATCCGAAAACAGCCACTCAGGGGTTCCTCGAGCCGTCTGCTCACCAGACCTGGGGCACGATCACCTGGTCTTCCATGGGTGGGCGCACGTTGGTCTTGCGCTTTGGCAACTCCGTGAGAGCTAGCTAGCTTCTCCACTTTGACGTTATGGTAGGGGATTTGGGAGAGTAGGTGCGCGATACAGTTCAAGCGCGCCCTCTTCTTGTCGTCGGAGGGCACTACGAACCAAGGTGCCTGCTTGATGTCCGTGTAAGCGAACATCTCGTCCTTGGCTTTGGAATATTCCTCCCAGAGCTCGCGCGATTTGACGTCCATCGGACTAATTTTCCGTCGTCGCACGGGGTCCTCGATACGTTGCCGCAGCCGCCGCTCCTGCTCCTCGGGGGAAACCGAGAACCAGTATTTGATCACTTGGATGCCGGAGCGGACGAGCATGCGCTCGAACTCGGGGCAGGAGCGTAGAAACTCGCTGTACTCCGCGTCGCTGCAGAACCCCATCACCCGTTCCACTCCAGCGCGGTTGTACGAACTCCGATCGAACAGCACCATTTCGGCGGCGGGTAAATGCGGCGCATAACGCTGAAAGTACCACTGCGTCTTCTCCCGCTCGGTCGGCACGCCGAGCGCGACCACCCGGCAAATGCGAGGGTTCAAAGACTCAGTGATTCGTCGAATCGTGCCCCCTTTCCCGCGGTGTCCCGCCCTTCGAAGATGACGACGATTCTTAAACCCTCGGTCTTGATCCATCGCTGAAGCCGAACCAGCTCGACCTGGTAATCGCTGAGCGCCTTTACATAGGCTTTGTTGGCGAGCTTGCCGTTCGCGTCGTTATTCTCTTTCTTGGATTTCTTCTCTTTCTTCTTTTCTTTCGTGGCATCGTGCCCACGATCAGTCAGGAGGGCCGGGTTTTTCTCCTTCAGCAGCTGCAACGGCTGAAACGCGATCACCTCGTAGCGCTCTTCACGGCGGCCCGGGTCGAGAAACTCGCCGATGAGAACCGGTTCGAAGATCCCGATACCGAACAAGTCTACACAGGCGTCGATGCCTGGGTCCACGCGTTCCAGCGTAAGGTACGGGAGATCGAAGAGACCCGCTGTCGCACGTTCTGATGCGGCCGGGCGCCGATCAAAACTCGAGAAAATTCGCCTGCGCTTTGAAGATGAAGAACGTTCTCTCGGCACTGCGGCCGACGCCGGCCTTGAACAGAGCGAAGCGGTTGAAGGGCGCGTAGAAGACCCCGGCGCCATAGGCGGGATGCCATTTGGTCGAGGATTCTCCGCTCAGCCAAACACGCCCCGCGTCGACTTGAAGGGCGATCCCGAGCTCGCCGGGAAAGAAGTTCCTGAATTGTTGTACGATGATCTTGAAGTCGGCGATACCGTAGAGGGATGCGTCTCCGGCAAACCGGTTCCAGTTGTACCCCTCGGACGTCCCGTGTCCGCCGAGGTAAGCCGCCTCATAGAAGGGGAAGGATTCGCCCCATACCTTCTTCCCTCCCATCGAAAAGGTCAGGAAGAGACGCGACGAAAGAGGTGAATGGACATCGACCCGCGCGTCGAGAAAGCCGAACGCGCGCTCGATATCCCAGAGCTTGGGGTAATAGACGCCCTCCGCGCTTAGCTCGAGCCCCGGGGCGAAGATATCTGTCTCGACTCGTGTGTCGTATCTGAGCTCCGACTTCACCCCGACTTGCCCTACCCGTCCGAATCCTGTGGGGCCTTCGTTGGACAGCACCGTGCCTTCCTCGGTGCCTGTCGAGTCGGAGAACTTGAGAATGGGCCCGACGAGGACTCTCCCCTTGGCGCCCCGGCTGTAGGTAAAGGCGGGAAAAAGCGTGGACTGATAGAGCGAGATCGAGTAAGGATCCCAGGTTCCATCGTTCTCGGTCTCGTTGCCGAGGCCGTAGTAGCGAAGCTGATCGAGACCCGAAAACCGGGACTCGGCGGCGAGATGAAACGAGCGTGCCGCCCTCCGGAAGTCGCCCTTGTAATCGATGAGGGGCCGGTTGACCACCCCGACCGCTAAGCCACCTACGAGCGTGTTGTAGCTCGACCAGGGGTACTTGCGAAAACCGAAACGGGTGCTCTCGAAACCCCCACCAATGAGAACGCCGGCATCAGGATGGAACCCGAACAATGCCCGCGGCTTGGTAATCTTGCCCCAGTCCCGCGAGGGAATCCAGGGGACGTCCTCGTTCGGCTGCTTCAGCCCGGGGTCCTCGTAGGCCCGCGTGTGACGCTTGGTCCGACCGTTTCCCTCGATGGAGTTCTCACCCTCGAAGTCCCAGAAATGGACGGTGCTCGATTCGTTCACAAGCTCGTCGTTTCCGGAGTCGCCGATGACGTGAACGGCGATCGCCCGGCCCTGGGATGCCCGGGCGACGACGCGATCGTCGCCGCCGTGAAGGTAGATGCGAATCTCTTTTGTCTCGTCCCGAAGAAACACCCGCTCGTAATAGGGCGTACTCTCGCCGGCGAGCGCAATCCGTACGGCAACGACCCCACTTTCCCGGGGCTCGATGGTGACGACGTCGGCGCGATCCGAGCCTTGTATGTCCACCTTGTCCGCGAGCGTTTCGTAGAAGACATCCGCTAGCTCGACGATCCGGTCGCGACGTTTTCGAAGCAGACCCGTCAACGATGCGCCGGCGAGACCGTAGTACTCGGGAGGAAGACGGCTGAGGCCCTCATCGATCACATCGTCCGTGATCGTCGCTCGGACCTCTTCCGCCGTCTCGAGCCATACCGAGCGGTCTAAATCGGTGAGGATGAACCGGTCGAGGTCCCAGCCGTTCTGCGTCGCCACGTCGATGGGTTCGTAGTTTTCTGCATAAGTGACGAGAGGAATCCCGTTGGCTCGCGCAATGGCCATGGCGAGACCCTCGTAACTCGTGAAGACCTGGTCGCGGTCTTCCGGGACGGGCTGGAGCAAATCCTTCCCCGGCACGCGCGCCCAACGCCACTGGCCGCGATGGCGGTCCCAGTCCCCGAGAAACAAATCCAGGAGCCGCGCTCTCAGGAAAGCCCGCGAGTCGGCTCGGTTCCTAGGGCCGTCTTGGCGGCGCTCCCAGAAATCGTCGGCATCCTGGATCTCCGTCGTGCCCATGAACCCGGGGCGAGGGAACTCGAGAAAGATGCCGAGCCGCCCGGCGAAAACCTCTTGAAATTCACCGAGCCTCGGATCATCAGGCATCACGACGAGTCTGGCTTCGGGCTCGATGAGCCCGAGTGCTCGCGCGAACGGATGGACGACGACCTCGACCCCCGGCACGGTTGCGGTGAGCTGATCCTGAGCGATGTCCTCCACCGCCTCGAAGCGAAGAAACCAGGGGAGAATGTGGGTGAGGTCCTTGTCGACGGATCGGAACGTGTAGTCTCTTCTATCCCCGCCCCGGAGCGCGAGCCCGAGAGTCTGCTCACCACCGACACGACGAACGGGCGTAAGCCCCGAGGCCACGGTCTCGAGGTCGAGGACCGGTACTTCGATGGGAGTTGCCCAGAGCGCACGGTAGTTGTCGCCAAGAATCCATGTCTGCCCACCGGGAGGCATTGGGTAACGTTCACCGGCGGCGATCTTTACGGTGCGCTCCGGTGTCGCCGAGGAAGCTGGCGTCCCGGATGAGAGCATCGCCAGGGCGGCGATGGCCGTGGTCACGACACGAACGATTCGAATAAACACGAAAGCCCTTCGACCTCGCCTCGCCGAGGCCGAGGCCGGGCGGCACCGGTTCGAAGGAGCCGCCCCATCACCCGCAGGAATCGATCAATGCCAGGTGATGGCGCCTTTCATGTCCTCGATGGCCTTCTCGCGCTCGCCCGCGACATAGGCTGCCGCGAGAGGCTCGGCGTCACGAAAGTTGATGCGCCCCGTTCGCCCGGTCGCCTCGTGCCGAAGGTAGATGTTCACTGCGGGGAACTTGTGAGGGATGGCCGCTGCCTCGAGAGCGGCTATGGGAGCGAAGGACTCGAACTCGCGGATTCCCATGGTGAGCCGGATCTCCGCGTCCTTGCCGTCGCCATCCGTGGAGTCGTTCATGTTGACCTTGCAGGACTGCCCTTGCGCGACCATTGCCGTGATTTTCTTGGATAGAGCCTGGTGGTAGGTATTGATCCGCGCATTCTGCGCGAGAGCGGTGCCGGCGATCAGGACGAGAAGGGCCATCGCCGGCACGATTCGCGGTTTCGTAAGCTTCATCTTTTCTTCTCCTTATATTTGATTGGTAACGTTCCTTACCTTCCCACTCGGGAATCCGGATCATCGGCGCAGTCGTTCAGGAACGCAGAGCTTGCGAGCCACTTCTCGTCCGCATAGTACGCGAAAAGCGGCGTGCCTCCGCTAATTGCGTCGAAGAGTTCCCTCACGACACCAGGCCGAACGGCAGGACATCCCCAACTTCGACCGAGCCGGCCGTGCTGTAGAGCAAAAGCCGGGCTCGCGTAGGTCGCGCCGTGCATTACGATCGCCCGCTCTCGGGCGAGGTGATTGATGTCCCGCTCAAGGCCATCGAGGCGCAGTGAATAGCCGTTGCGACCCACATAGGTCTCTCCTGTCAGGAAGAGCCCGAGGCTCGTCTGGTAACTCCCTGGCCGGTTCGAAAAGCGCTCGGCATAGTTCTCGCCGCTGCCCCGGCCGTGGGCGACCTGCTCCTGAAAGATTACGCGCTTCGTCAAGCGTTCTATTACCCAAAGACGCGGCTCGGTCGAAGGAAGTGTGTAATCGATGACGGTCACGAGGGTCGGATGCGGGACGAGACCCCGAGAGTCGGCACAATTCGTCGCGCGCAGCGCCAGCGTGAGCACCGCTGGATCGGGCCTGGATGGCTCCGCCGGCGCGAGTGCCGGCGCGCCCAGGCAGAGGCAAAGTAAGGCCGAGCCCCTCCACGTCTTCGGCGTCCGATCTGCTACTACCATGAATTCCGCAGCGATCTCGAAGCTAACAGGCACATCGCGACGGGCGTGTTCTGGGTTTCTTGACTCCGGTGCGTCCGCTCGAACGTCGAGTTACCGATCAACAAACTCCTTTGCGCAAACGAAAAACACGTCTCCTGACAACAAACGCTAGTTCTCGGATGAGCCTCGCGCTATCCATTTTCTGCCATCCAGTTTCGATGCCGGCCAAGCAATCTCCGATTCAACCCTACGGGCTTGGGAAGTGCTTCTGCCGCTGAGGGTCCTCGTGATCGAGGACTTTCGCAGAGCACCGTAAGGGTGAGGCCCAGAACCAGCTCCCCGCCGCCCGCTAATACTCTATAACCTTGTCGAGTTGGAGGACCCAGCCGGCTTCTCCCGGGACGAGCTTGTATTGAAGTTGTCGCATTCCCCCCGTGGGATTCTCGTCCGAATCCCCCTCACGGTATATCGGAAAGCGCTGAACGAAGGAGTTTTCAACGACGGCGAACTCGTCGTGCCCCCTGTAGCCCTTCGAGGCCTCTGCGTCTTGAGCGACCGGACGTAGGTAGATCTCGCTCAGGGATTTCCGTCTGTTGGCCGAATAAGCGACGAGCGAGCCGTGAGACCCTCGTCCGACCGATTGCACGTAGACGTAGATCTCGGGAGACTGGTCCCCATTCAGATCGGCAACCTCTGCACCGACGACCACCCCGTCCACGTCGCGCTGGCTTGGGGAGTTGTCGATCTCGAGTCCCGAAGGGACGATGCTCAATGTGGATGACGGACCGTCTTCAGGAGACGAAACGTGAAACGAGATTCCCGATAGCTCGAGGGTTTCATCGAACGCCGACGAAGCCCAGCCCGCGAACGCGAAGAGCGGCATCCCGATGCCGAACGATAGAACGAAAGTCCATGGCTTCATAAGTTGCTTCCTGGATTACCGCGCCTTGCAAACGAGCTTGGTGCCGTACCAGTCGACCGTCGCTTCTCCATGATGTTCCCAGAGCTCCATCCCGTCGGCGGTGTACTTCGCCCCACTTCCCGAAGGAGTCTGGAAGGCGATGACCTGGTCGTCGCCATAAGTGATCACCGCGCTGGGCGGGTCGGTCTCCGTATAAAAAGTCGCGAAAAACGGCTTGTCTTCCCCGCCTTCGCAGGCGTATCCGACCGGTGTCGGCGCCATCAGCTGCCCTGACTTGATCTGGAGCTCCACCGTGCGCGTTCGATACTCCCGCTCGACGCACAAGCGGAGGTCGTCCGATTTCCAGCAATCGTTGCGCCCCTTGATCCAGCCCCGCTGCACCACCCTTTGAGTAGCGGCCTCCTCGCTCGGTAACTTCTCGAGGGCCTTTTCGAAAACTTCCGCCATCTTGCGGTCGAGCGACGCTAGTCCCTCGTCGGCACAAATTCTCTTCTCCACTTCGCCCGAGGCCTTGGAACAGTCGAAGCTCGGGGAAGAGGCCTGTCCGTTCGCGAGTGTCGACGCCCCTAGGAATGCGGCGACGAAACCCATCGGCATCCACATTTTCGTCATGGATTCACCCCTCCTATGCGAGTGCGACCGCACGTCGCATGGATTTCCTCCATAAGGCGAGCGATCACAGGGACCGATTATCCTCGATTGGACTCCGACAGACTATCCATTGAGACGACCCCCAGGTTGGCATTTTCCGGATAGTCGGGCTCGCTACGAAAGGAACGGCTGTGTCGTAGCAATACGTGCTGAACGAGGCTACTCGACTCGGTCGTAGACGGTGCGGAACATCACGGGCGTCTCCGAGGCCTTGTGCTCGATCTGAAAGACCACGGCGAGCTGCTTGCCTCCATCAAGAAGGGAGTAGTTTTCGCGAATCAGTCCGCCCGCTTCGCCTTTCTGGACGACGCTTATGCTGTCGCCATTCAAGCTCGCGGTTGCTTCCAGGAAAACGCCCTCCTGGAGCTCTCGCGAATGCGGCTCACCATCGAGGTAGAAGAGGCTGAAGTAGTCGTCGTTTCCCACCCACACTTTCAGCTCGCCGCCTCCGTACTCGACCTCGATGCGATCCAGGACCTCGGCGAAATCCATCAACATTCTCCGAAGTGTCACGCGGTCCACGTCTCGGAGGAGGCCCGTACGGCTATACACGTCGGACTGGCGGCCTCCGCTGACCGAGGACTGGCCGCTCCCCAGCGCTCGCTCGATTTTCTGGAATGGGTCCTGGCTGAGCTTCGGATTCCTCTCCCAGGTACCGGTGAAGTCCGGCTGCTGCACAGTTGTCAGTAGCAGAACAAGAATAGGCCCGAACAACATGGGCCCATTTTCCCCAAACGAAGGGTCCCGTCAAGTGCGGTCGATTCTCCTGGAAAGGTCGAGCTCCTCTCGGGTCGGTCGGACCCGGAGCGTCCGAGCCCTTCGTTGGCGATCATTCGTAGCGCAGCGCCCGGATGGGGTCGATACGGCTCGCACCGAGTGCGGGCACCGCGGAAGCGGCGAAGGCGACGACCAGGAGGACGACCGGAACGATGAGGAACGTGAGTGGATCCCGGGCGCTCACACTGAAAAGCGAGCTCGATAGGAGCTGGCTGGCTCCAGCGGCACTCGCGACCCCGATCAAAGCACCGAGACTAGACCAGCCCAATCCCTGGCGGACAACGAGGCGAAACACGTTGGCACGATCCGCTCCGACCGACATGCGGAGCCCAATTTCCCGCGTACGCCTCGCGACCGAATAAGCGATGACTCCGTAGAGCCCCACGGCGGCGAGCACGAGCGCGAGGGCGGCGAACAGCCCGAGCAGCATCATCGTAAAGCGCCGAGGAGCCACCGAGTCCGAGATCGCCGCCTCCATCGTCTCCACGTCGTAGACGGGAAGCGTAGGATCCATCTGGGCGAGCCCCCGCTTCACGGTCTCGACGAGAGTCAACGGATCCGTATGCGTCCGGAGCGCGATCTGCACGTCCCACATCCCGCTTCCCGTCTGGCCAAGAGGGATGTAGGTCTGCATTCGAACCTCCTCTCCGAGGCCGAACTGCTTGACGTCGCCCACTACACCGACGATTTCTCGCCAGGGGTTGAAGGGACCCGTGCTCTCGGGCCAGCCTTGCTTGAGGCGCTTTCCAATCGGGTCTTGCCCGGGCCAGAGTCGGCTCGCCAATGTCTCGTTGATCACGATCACTTCGGGCGAATCGGCGTCGTCCGTGGGCTCGATCAGCCTTCCCCGAATCAAGGGAATCTCGAATGTCTCGAAGTACCCGGAAGCGACGGGGGTAAACAAGGAGCTCGGGAGCTCGCTCCGCTCCGGAGCCGGGCGGTCGTCCACGACGAAGACCGAACTCCAGCTCGAGCCCATCATAGGAAGGACGAGACCGACTGTGGCCGAACGAACACCGGGAAGGCTTCGCAACTCCTCGTCCATCTGGCGCAGGAAAGAGATGCGTGTTTCACCGTCGTAGCGCGAGTAGGGAACGCCGACATTCATCGTCAGCAGGTGATCGGCGCGGAAGCCGGGGTCGACGCGAGTGAGCTCGTAGACACTGCGGATGAGGAGAGAAGCCCCGACGAGGAGCATCGTGGCGAGGGCTACCTCCGCAACCAGAAGTCCTCGACCGGCGGCCCCGCCACCGGTGTCCCGGCTTCCTTCCTTGAGGGGATCGCTGGGTCTCGCTCGCGACGAAAACCAGGCGGGGAACGAGCCGAAGAGAAGACCCGTGAGACCGGAAAGGCCGAGGGTATATGCGAGGACCTGGACATCGAGACCGATCCGATCGATCCGGGGAAGGTCCGCCGGAAGAAGCCCTTTCATGAGGTGGAGCCCCCCGAAGGCGAGGCACGCTCCCAGGGCGCCACCCGCGACGGCGAGCAGAAGTCCATCGACCAATCCCTGACGGACGAGCCGGACTCGGCTCGCGCCGAGTGCGGCCTGGATCGCCGTGACGCGCTTTCGACTGACCGCTCGCGCGAGAAGCAAGTTGGCCACGTTGGCACAGGCAATGAGGAGCACGAGGCTCACCGCGCCGAGGAGAGTCCAGAGGGTCGTCCGGTAGTCCTCCACCCGGCGTTCGGAAAGACGCTTCATCGTGATGCCGACCCCGGAGTTGGTATTCGGGTACTCCTCCTCGAGCTGGCTGGCAATAATCTCCATTTCCGAGCGGGCTTCCTCGAAAGAGACGCCCTGGAGAGTCCGCGCAAGAACGTAGATCCCCTGGTGATTGCCGCGGTCCTGTGCACTGTCGTTCACGGCCGCCCAGGGCTCGAGAGTGGTGAATGCCCGCTCCCGAGAGGAAACCTCGAAGTCATCGGGCAGAACACCGACGATCGTGTAAGGAGCTTCATCGAGTTGGACGACCCGACCCACCACCTGAGGATCCTCGCCGAATCGGTCTCGCCAGAGCTCGTGATTGAGGACCAGGACCGCGGGGGCACCGGGCTCGTCCTCGGACTCGTCGAAGAGTCTCCCGAGGGCCGGGGCCACCCCGAAAATCTCGAAGTAGCCATGAGAGATCCGCGTGACCGAGAGGCGGAGGGGCTCGTCCAACCCGACGAGGTTGAAGCGCGTGTCCCGGAATCCGACCATCGATTCGAAGGAACGGTTCAAACGCTGCCAATCCTTGAAGTTCGGGTAGGCGACGCTCATAGCGTCCCAGGATCGGCTCTTCTCCGTCAGGACCATGACGTTCTCCGGCTCCTCGACGGGGTAGGGAACCCGATCGAGAAGAACGGTGTCGACGACGCTGAATATCGCCGTATTCGCCCCGATCCCCAATCCGAGGGTCACGACCGCGACCGCGGTGAAGAACGGCTGCTTGCCCATGGCACGAATCGTTTGGCGAGCCTCATAGAGCAGGGACGTCATCGATACACCTCGTTTCTGTCTTTGAGACGCGCGAGGACGGGAGAAGGTTGCTCGTCTGCAAGCGGCGATTGTGAAAGGTTCCGGATGCGAGCCCTCGCGCCGGTACCAGCTCCGCAGGCTATAGTGGGCTAAAATAACGACAATCAATGGAGGACGAAGCCGTCTCCGCCCGCGAACGGCGTGCAAGAGCTCGCGCCAAGTGCTCGGTTTTGAAATATCGCCTGGGTGAAGAGCCAGGCGACGAGCAATTAGCCGCCATGACTCCCGAGGATCGGGTGGCGATGATGTGGGCTATCGCCGTCGACGCGTGGATCTTATCCGGACGCGAAATTCCCGAATACGACCGAGACCACATTCCCGCGCGTTTGTTTCGCCCCGGCGAGAAAGTGCCCGAAGACGACAGTGACGGCTCGTGAGCTCAACGAGGATTTCCGCGATCTCCTGTTGGCGTTCGCGGATGAGAACGTCGAGTTTCTGGTCGTCGGCGCTCACGCCATCGGCTTTCACGGTCTACCGAGAGCTACGCGCGATCTCTACGTCTTCGTCCGGCCCTCATTAGAGAATTCGAGGCGCGTCTATGGCGCGTTGGCCAAATTTGGCGCTCCGCTGGAAAGCGCCCGCATCGAAACCGCGGATTTCGCAGCGCCGGGATGCGTCTATCAGATCGGTCTACCCCCACGCCGAATCGATGTGCTGACGGAGTTGACGGGCGTGAGCTTCGACGAAGCGCTCGAGGGACGCGGAACGCTGATTCTCGACGGCCGGCGAATCCACTACATTGGTCGGGAGGCGCTGATCCAGAACAAGGAAGCTCTTGGCCGTCCCCAAGACCTCGCGGATGTAGCTCGGCTGCGAAGCCAGAAGCAATGAAGAAACGGATGCTTCGGTTCTATGGCCTCGTCATCGTCTGAGCTCTGGTTTCGTCGAGTGCCACCGGTGCGAACCGTACGCGGTCGCCGGGAACGAGCTGGGCGAGCTTGGCGATATCGGCGCTCGTCACCGTGGCGATCTTCGGATAGCCTCCGGTCGTGGCGCGATCGGCCATCATGACGATGGGAAGTCCATTCGGTGGCACCTGGATGGCTCCCAAGACCATTCCATCGGAAACGATCTCTTTCGGTCCTGCGTGATGCAGCATGGGTCCATCGAGCCGATAGCCCATCCGATCCGAGGCCGCCGCGACCGTGTAGGTCGCAGTCGCCAAGGTCTCGAGCGCCTCATCGGTAAAATGATCCTGCTGGGGTCCGAGGATCACTCGGAGCATCGCTTCGGAGGGCTCGGGTCGGGGGGAGAGCCTCGAGCCCGGGGCCACGCGCCGACCAGGTGGCCCGGCGCCCAAGCGATCGCCGGCCCGAAGCGGCCGCCCTTCGTAGCCCCCGAAACCGCCCGTGAGGTACGTCGACCGCGACCCGAGCACTTCGGGCACATCGATGCCTCCGGCGAACGCGACATAGGCGCGGGCCCCGGTTCGGCGCCCCTCGAAGCGGAGGGTGTTCCCCGGACGGACGAGGAACGAGCTCCACGGAGGCACCCTCCAAACGCCGAGGTCCGTGCGCTCGACAACTGCTGCGAGATCGGCGCCCGTGATGGCGACGACGGCGGTCTGGACGAAGCGCAAACGCGGGCCATTCACGGTGCATTCGAGCGCCGCCGCGCCGGGGTCGTTCCCCACCAGTTCGTTCGCCGCGCGTAGAGCGGTCGCATCCATGGCACCGGCAACCGGAACCCCGTAGCGTTGGTAGCCGAATCGACCCAGGTCTTGAATCGTCGTGAGAAGGCCCCCGTCCTCGACCACGGCAGCGACACGTGACGGCGTCGTCGCGCCGACGCGATTGGTGGCTGCGCCGACGAGATCGGGCAATGCATCCACGGGCACGAATCGAACCCGGTCGCCGGATACGAAGAAGCTCGGCGGATCGGTGTTCAAATCGAAGAGCGCTCGGTGCTCGGCACGACCGAGCAGGTGCCAGCCACCAGGTGTCGGGGACGGATAGATTCCCGTCTGCCCCATCGCGATCGCAACCGAACCCGCGGGAACCCGTGTCCGTGGCGTGGCCCGACGGGGGAGCGCCAGCTTCGGATCCGTTTCCGCCATGTAGGCGAAGCCCGGGGTGAAGCCGACCATATACACGAGGTACTCCCGCTCGCTGTGAAGTCGAACGACCTCCTTCGAACTGGTCCCAATGGTACGTGCGACTTCATCGAGATCCTCGCCATCGTAGACTACGGGCACCCGCTTGGTTCGTGCCCGCGGTAGCTTCGACCCGCTCGCTCTGGTTCCCAGTTTGGCCAGGTGCTCACGAATGGCGGCGAGCGTGCAACGACGCGAGTCGTAGAAGACGAGAAGCGACCGATAGGTGGGTACCGCTTCGAGGTAACCGTCGAACGGTTCTCGCGCGAGCGCCAGGTCGACCGCGCGAACCCGCGCGTTCAGCTCGGCGTCGATCGCGTTTCCGAGCTCGATGACTACTGCGCCGTCGCCCGCGGGGAGAAATCGGGGTCTCGGCCGAGACGTCAATCGTGAATACTCAATGCCGTGACGGGACCCGTAATCGATCGAGCCGACACGGCTCGGGTCTGCTTACGGCGCGGCAAGCGCGCCGGGCTCGCTCCGCTCGCGCAGGCTGGGCTGTATTTTTTATCAGCCTGTACTCAATGCCGTGGCGGGACCCGCGATCGATCGGCCGCCACGGCTCGGCCTTTGCGGCGCTTCGCGCCGATCTCGCGGCAGAAGTCTTGGCCACCGCTCGGCAGGCTGGGCTGTACTTTTTCATCAGCCTGCTAGAAGTCCCTTGACCTCGACTCCGGCTCTTTCGAGCGCTTCGCGCACGCGGCGTGAGTTCTCCAGGGCTTTGGGGTTGTCGCCATGCAGGCACAAGGTTTCCGCTTCCAACGGCACCGTGGTTCCGTCGTGAGCCCGCACAGTTCGATTGGAAGCGATCGAGACGGCCTGTGCGGCGGCACGCTCGGGATCGGTGATGACCGAGCCTTCGATGCGACGGGACTGCAGGGTGCCGTCGGGGTTGTAGACCCGATCGGCGAAGGCCTCGCCGGCGTAGCGAAGCCCAGAGGCTTCCGCCGCTTCTCGCATCACCCTCGACGTGGCGAGTCCGACGAATATCAGGTCTCGGCTCACTCTCGCCACGCCCCGGACGATCGCCGACGCCAGCTCCTCGTCCTCGACAGCCTGATTGTAGAGCGCACCGTGCGGTTTCACGTGGACGAGCTCCACGCCGTGGGCGCGGGCAAAAGCGAGGACCGCGCCGACCTGGTAGAGGACGTCGGACTCGACTTCTTCGGAATTGACCTGAACCGGACGACGTCCGAAGCCGCGGAGGTCGTGATGACTCGGATGAGCGCCGACCGCCACCCCGTGTCGCACGGCGGCCGCAATCGTCCGGTCGATGATTTGAGGATCGCCGGCATGGAAGCCACAAGCGACATTGGCAGAAGTTACAATCTCGAAAAGCTCGTCGTCATCGGCGCCGATCCGGTAGATACCGAAGCTCTCCCCCACGTCGCAGTTTAGGTCGATTCGCATTGGTCGAATTGTAAACGATTTCGGGTACAATGACGGCGTGGGCAAAGGCGATCGGAGAACCAGGCGCGGGAAGATCTTTCGCGGCTCGACCGGGAAGACTCGACCCAAAGCCAAGAACAAGAAGAAGAGCAAATCCTCGGAGAACGAGTAACCAATCCCTCGCTAAAAGCTAGCGAGCGAGACTTCTCTGTTTGATGAGAGAATCGAGCTCCTTCTTCAGGCGCGGCAGGATCTCGTCGTAGGAGAAGGCGCCCAGCGACTCTTGCCGCCGCTTCAAGTTCACGAAGCGCGGCGCGCACCAGAGTCCGAGGTCGGCATCGTCGGTCTCGCCAGGGCCGTTGACCCGGCATCCCATGATCGCGATCGTGATGGCGTGGTCCTTGGCGTAACCGGTCATCTCCTTGACCTTTTGCGCTAGCTCGACGAAGTCCTCGTTCTCGACCCGCGAGCAGGAGGGACAGGAGATGATATTCAGCCGATCGTCGGGGAACTTCGGCACGGAGCGAAATCGACCCGCCGCGATATCTTCGAGGATTCGTCGGCCGACTTCGACCTCTTCGTGCTTTTTCGGATTGGGCAGAGTGAGAGAGACACGGATCGTATCCCCGATTCCCTGGGAGAGCAGCTGCTCGAAGGCAACGCGCGTCTTGATGATTCCGTCGGGCGGTAAACCCGCCTCGGTCACGCCGAGATGGAGAGGAATGTCGGGGCGGGCCTCGGCGAAACGACGATTCGCGTCGACGACTTTAGCCGGGTCGGAGTCCTTCAGAGACACGCAGTATCGGCGGTAGCCGATCCCGTCGAGAATCTCGGCATGCTCGAGCGCGGAAGCGACCATGGCTGAAACGGAGTCTTCGGTGAAGTCGCTCGCGCGTTCGGGGTCGATCGAGCCGCAGTTGACCCCAATTCGCATGGCGCAGTCGTGCCGGGAAGCCATGTCGACGAGATAGGCGACTTTGTCACGAACCGGCTTCGAGCGTTCGTGATGGTACAAGTGGCCAGGGTTGTAGCGAATCTTGTCCACGTACGGAGCGACCTTTTCCGCGAGGCGATAGTTCTCCTGGAGGTCGACCGACAGGTTGGCATCGGTCAAATCACGAATGGGCTCGAGCGCGGCGGCATCCTTGTCGCTATCGACTGCGATGCGAACGAGGTCTGCCCCGGCGCGCCGGAGCTGCTCAACCTGCTTCGATGTCGCCTCGACATCGGTGGTCTTGGTGGCACACATGCTCTGTACGGCGATCGGATGCCCGCCGCCGATGCTCATGCGGCCAATTCGTACCGCCCGTGTAGGATTCCGCTGCACCAACAAACATTCTACCAACTTGCGGCTTTACTCGATGCCGCTTTCCGACATAGCATGTTCAACATTAGAGCTGAACCGCCTGTTTGAGCTGGAGGAAGCATGGAGAAGCGCGGCGAAGCCCGTCTTCGGCCGGATGATGCCATCAAATGCACCATCGAGTGGGACAAGGGCCGGGAAGAGGGACTGATTCACAACATCTCTTCCCGAGGTGCGCTGCTCGAGGCCAAGAGCGATTTTGGAATCAGCCGGATCAAGCTCATCATCGACTACGTGGGTGAGAGCCTCACCCTGGATGCCGCGATCCGCTGGCATGCCGTATCGCCCCAGGACGAGACCGATCACTACGGCATCGTCTTCCGCTACCTCGACGACGAAACGCAAGACAGGCTCGATCGGGTCATCGATCAGCTTTCCTCTCCCGGTTCCGCAGAACCGAAGTCGGCGGGTTCATGAAGCTCGAGACGTTCGTCATGGAACGGACCCAGTCGGTCTGGGAGAACCGCGTCGAAGTCAACCTGGCCGAGAGCGGGGTCGAGCCGATGACGCTCGGAGAGCTCGTCGACGGTGCGAACCTGTCCGATACGCGACTCTCGTATCCACAGACGAACGGTACCGAGGAGCTGCGCGACCGGATCGCCGATCTCTATCCGGGGGCGGACGCGGACAACGTCGTCGCGGCTAACGGTACGGCCGAAGCGAACTATGTGGCGGTGACGCACCTCGTCGAGCCGGGCGACGAGGTCGTCGTGATGATGCCGAACTACATGCAGATCTGGGGTCTGGCGCGCTCGCTGGGAGCAAGGGTTCACAAGCTGCCGCTTCACGAGGAAGCGAGCTGGGGACCGGATCTCGACGAGCTTCGCCGTGTCGTGAACGACAAGACCAGGCTGATCGCTGTCTGCAACCCCAACAATCCGACGGGCGCGGTCTTGAGCGAAGATGCCATGCGCGAGATCGCGAAAATTGCGGGAAGCGTGGGAGCCTACATCCTGGCCGACGAGGTCTATCAAGGCGCCGAGCTCGATGGCGAGCTCTCACCCACCTTCTACGGCTGGTACGATCGACTCATCGTGACGTCGGGGCTCTCCAAGGCCTACGGGCTTCCCGGACTGCGCATGGGATGGATGGTCGCGGACGAGGGCACCTCGGCCAAGCTATGGTCGTACAAGGACTACACGACCATTGCACCGGGGGCGCTGTCGGACCGGCTCGCGACCATCGCCCTCGAGCCCGGCACGAGGCAACGCATCCTCGAGAGAACGCGCGGAATCTTGAACCGACAGCTCCCGCTCATCGACGAGCTGGTCGAGCGACACGAGGGTCGTCTGTCTCTCGTTCCCCCGAAGGCTGGCGCGATTGCCTTCGTCCGCTACGACTGGGAGATTAACTCGACCGTGCTGATGGAGAGGGTCCGAGAGGAGAAGAGCCTTCTCATCGTCCCCGGCGATCACTTCGACATCGATAGCTACATCCGTATCGGCTACGGCTACGACGAGGCGAAGCTGGCCGATGGACTCGCCCGACTCTCGGATTTCCTGGGTAAACTGGATTAATGGATTTTCTGGTTCGTATCGCCGAGAACAGAATCCAGGCGGCTCTCGAGCGAGGAGAGCTCAGAAGCCCCGCGCTCGAGGGAAAGCCCCTTCGTTTCGATTCGCATACGTTCGTCCCGGACGATCTGCGACTCGCCTACAAGTTGCTGAAAGACGCGGGGTTTCTACCACCTGAGATGGAGCTCAGAAAAGAGATCGTGACTCTGAGAGAGCTCCTCGCGGCGGCAACGGACGGTGAGGAGCGCCTTCACCTTGCCCGAGAAGTGAACCGACGGGTGCTGCGCTTGAATCTGATGTTCAAGCGCGCGATCCGCGGCGAGGAAGTTCAGGTGGCTTTCCGGTCCTCCATGGGGACAAAGTCCCGCTTTTCGTAGCCCTCGTAGAGCTGCTGCGGTCGGGCGATCCGCTGGTCGGAGTCGGTCAGCATCTCCTCCCATTGCGCGATCCAGCCCGACGTGCGGGGAATCGCGAAGAGCACGGGAAACATGCTCACGGGAAAACCCATCGCTTCGTAGATGATGCCCGAATAGAAGTCGACGTTCGGATACAGACGCCGCTTCACGAAGTAGTCCTCCTGTAGGGCGATGCGCTCGAGCTCGACGGCGATATCGATGAGCGGATTCTTCCCCGTAACCTCGAAGACCTCGTGCGCGGTTCTCTTGATGATGGTGGCGCGGGGATCGTAGCTCTTGTATACCCGATGGCCGAAACCCATGAGCCGCACCTCACCCTCTTTCACACGCTTGATGTAGGCGGGCACCTTGTCCTTGCTCCCGATCTCGTTCAACATGCGGAGCACGGCCTCGTTGGCTCCACCGTGGAGCGGCCCATAGAGCGCTGCCGCCGCCGCTGCCGTCGCCGAGTAGGGATCGGATTCCGAGCTACCGACGCAACGCATCGCGCTCGTCGAGCAGTTCTGCTCGTGATCGGCGTGAAGGATGAACAGGACGTCGAGCGCCCTCGCCAGAACCGAATCGGCGTCGAAGCTCGGCGTCATCGCAAACATCATCTTGAGGAAGTTCTTGGTGTAACGCAGGTCGTTGTCGGGATAGGTGTAGCGCATGCCGATACTGTGCCGATAGGCGAACGCCGCGAGCGTCGGCATCTTGGCGATCAGGCGATAGGTCTGGAGCCGTCTCGACACCGGATCCTGGACGCGCTTGGCGTCGGGGTAGAACGTGGAGAGTGCCCCGACGACGCCGATCAGCATCCCCATCGGATGGGCGTCGTAGCGAAAACCGTCGAGAAGCTTCTTCACGTACTCGTGGACGATCGTATGGTGAGTGATGTGGTGGACCCAGTCGTCGTATTGCGCCTTCGTGGGAAGCTCGCCGAACAGGATCAGGTAGGCGACTTCGAGGTAATCGGCCTTCTCGGCCAGCTGCTCGATGGGATAGCCGCGATAGCGAAGGATTCCCTTCTCCCCGTCGATATAAGTGATGCGGCTCTTGCAGGATGCCGTATTGATGAATGCGGGATCGTAGCTCTTGAGACCGTAGTCGTCGTCGTCGACCCGGATTTGTCGGAGATCCTTGGCATGGATGGCGCCGTGCGCGATGGGAATCTCGTACGTCTTGCCCGTGCGGTTGTCGGTAACACTCAGCGAATCCCTGCCCATTGACTAGATCTCTCCTTTTCCCGTTGCGTACCTCTTATACCACAGAGGCTTTATGGCTAATGTTAGCATCTCCCACGAACGCAGAGGATGATGGTGGTGAACGAGACGGCCCCGACGGCGAAGGAGCTCATGGTGGTTGCCGCGGCCCGCGAGATCGGGGATGGGGAGCTGGTGTTCGTGGGAATGCGGCTTCCCCTCCTCGCGTTCCGACTCGCCCAGGCGACGCACGCCAAAAACTCCATTGGGCTCTATGAGAACGGCCTGATACGGGCCAGAGCGGCGGCAAGCCCCGTGTTCACCATGAGCGATGACGCAAATGTCCGGCATGCCACCAGCGCCACCGACATGCTCGATGTCATGGGCCTCCTCCAGTCCGGTCGCGTGAGCCTCGGGTTCGTGGGGGCGGCCGAGGTCGATCGGTTCGGCAACCTGAACTCCACTCGCGTGCGCGGGACGAGGCTACCGGGAAGCGGAGGGGCTTCCGACATCGCTTCGCTCGCGGGAAGGGTTGCCGTCGTCCTCAAGCACGAGACGCATCGTCTCGTGGAACGGGTCCACCACCTGACCTCACCGGGGCACGGTGACGGAGGCGGGTGGCGCGAGCGCACGGGGCTCCGGGGGCGCGGTCCGGTGGCCATCTTCACCGACCTCGCCGTCTTGAGATTCGATCCCGAATCGAACGAAGCCACGCTTCACTCTTATCATCCGATGAGCTCACCCGAGGAGGTCGCCGCAGCCACCGGATGGCCTCTGAGGAAGACCGCGGATTGTGGTCCAACGCCGCTGCCCCGTCGAGACGAGCTCGAGCTTCTCCGATCTTTCGATCCGGAATCCTTCTGGCTATGAGCGTCAGACTCTCCTTTGCTCCGCCAAGGGCACGACTGACATTGTCGCATCCCCCGTTGAACGTCTTCGACGGGAACCTGCTCAAAGAGCTCTCTCGGGCACTCGACGACGTTGGCTCGAGGACGGACGTGCACGTCGTTATCCTCGATTCCGACGAGAAGGTCTTTTCCGCGGGAGTGGACGTGCGCGATCACCTTCCCGACCGGCTGAACGAGATGCTCGAACGGTTCCACGGCTCGTGTCGACAGCTGCTTCGACTCGATGCCGTGACGGTCGCCCTCGTTTCCGGGCACGCGTTCGGTGGGGCGATGGAGCTTCTCGCGTGCTGTGATTTCGTGATCGCCGCAGAGGAAGCGGCCTTCGCCCAGCCCGAGATCGACCTGGCGTGCTTTCCCCCGTTCGGAGCCGCCATCTATCCGAACCTTCTGGGCAGCAAGCGGGCCGCAGAAATCGTGCTTCTGGGCCGGCGCCTCGCGGCTCGAGAGGCCGAGCACTACGGACTCGTCACGAAGGTGGTCAGCCGAGACCGATTGGCGCCGGAAGCCGAGGTGCTCGTCTGTGCGCTCGCAGAGAAGAGCCCGGCGGCTCTCCGCATCGCCAAAAAAGCGCTTCGGCTCGGTTGGGCCCGCGGGCTCGAAGGACTGGAGGATATCGAAGCTCTCTACCGGGAGGAGCTGGCCGCGACCGAGGACATGGTCGAGGGACTGCGAGCCTTCCTCGAAAAGCGTAAGCCTGTGTTTCGGGGAAAGTGACCGGAGTGTCCAAGCTGACGTCGCTCGAGGAGGCGGTGCGACGCTTCGTCCCCGATGGTTGCACGGTCGTGCTCGGTGCCGGGCTCGAGGCACTCATACCTTTTGCCTGCGGCTACGAGATCGTTCGGCAGAAGCGTCGGGGTCTGACGCTCGTCGCTCCGATCTCCGACATGCTGTTCGACGTCCTGATTGGTGCCGGCGCAGTCGAGCGTGTCATCGCCGCCTGGGTTGGCAACGTCTCCGAAGGCTCGGGCCACAACTTTCGCCGGGCGGTAGAGCATTCCGAGCCCAATCGGATTCAGGTCGTCGACCACTCGAACTTGACGCTCGCGCTCGCCCTACACGCCGCCGCGCTCGGGGTCCCCTATCTGCCGGCACGAACCGCGCTCGGAACCGACCTCCTCGCCTCGAACCCGCACGTGCAACCAATGGTATGCCCTTTCACCGGGGACCGGCTGGTCGGCGTGGAAGCTCTCAGACCCGACGTGGCCGTTCTCGCGGTGCAGCGCGCCGACGTGGAAGGCAACGCCCACGTGATCGGAAACCTCGGCGTGGTCAAAGATGCGGCCCGCGCGGCGGGAACGGTCGTCCTGCTCGCGGAAGAGATCGTCGCGAGCGAGGTGATTCGTGAAGAGCCCAACCGCACTCTGGTGCCTGGTTTTCTCGTCTCCGCCGTCGTTCACGCCCCGCGAGGGTGTCACCCCTCACCCTGTTACGGTTACTACGACCGGGACCACGAATTCTTTCATCACTACCACGCCGTGTCGCGAACCCGCGAAGGATTCCTGGCTTGGCTCGACGAGTGGGTTCTGTCGGTCTCGGATCACGAAGACTATCTTCGACGGCTATCCGGCTGATGAGATAGCTACTCTTTGGTGGCGGCGGGGGGAAGGGCCGCTCTCAGCTGAGCGTGCCTCCGCTCGAACTCGGCATCGTCGATCGCGGGCGTGAGATCCTCCAGGACCACTTCGAAAGGGAGAGGCACGAACTCATCCTCCCCCGCTTTCTCGGCGACGTCGTAGAACTTGTAGGCACGGGGAAGGTGGTAGACGCGGAGCACGAGCGCCACGAGGCCGTATCCCTCGCGGTATCGGCGCTCCGCCTCGTGCGGCGTCAGAGCGTGCTCGGCGTCGACGATGCGCAGAGCGCGTAGGGACTGGATCGGGATCGTATCGACGACCTCGGCGTAGTCCCGAATGAAGGTATGCCCACCCAGGGGAGCCTTGAGCTCGTGACGAAGGCTCATCCAGGCATATGGCTTGAGTACATCCGGGTCCTGGCCCGAGTACGAGGGAAAGACCAGGAACGCGTCGTTCTTAGCGTCCCACGTCTTGTGGAGGATTACGGTCCCGCTTCCTTCGTGGAGGTAGCGAGCGACGACCGACCATACCTTGAGCGCGAACTGCTGGGACAAGTCTCGATCTCCTTCGATGAGTGTGATAAGGCTAACGTTCGCTTCGGTACGTCGTCAAGATGAGAGGCAGAAAAAAGTGAAGGGGAAAGTCGCGGTGATTACTGGCTCCACGCGCGGGATCGGGCGAGCGATCGCCGAATCGCTCGGGAAAGCCGGGGTCACCGTCGTCCTGTCTGCCCGACACCGACCCGATGTTTCCGAAGCCGTCGATGCCATGAAGCGAACGGGCATCGACGCACACGGCTTGGCCTGCGACGTACGTCGCCCCGATGAGGTCGCGGAGCTCATGGCCTTCGCTTCGCGAGAGGCCGGCGGCCTCGACATCCTGGTCAACAACGCCGGCGTGGGTCTGTTCAAGCATGTCTCCGCCATCGAGCCAGAAGAGTGGGACCAGGTGATCGGAACGAACCTGACCGGCGTATTTCATTGCTCCCGGGCGGCGATACCCTACATGAAGAAGCGTGGAGGAGGAACGATCGTCAACATCAGCTCTCTCGCGGGGAAAAACGCCTTCTCCGGTGGCGCGGCCTACAACGCGTCCAAATTCGGTCTCGAGGGTCTGAGCGAGGCGATGATGCTGGACCTCCGCTACGAGAACATCAAGGTGGCCTACGTGATGCCGGGAAGCGTGGCCACGGAGTTCGGGGGCCGTTCGTCGGGTGAAGGCGATTCCTGGAGACTCACTCCCGAAGACGTCGCCGAGATGGTGACGAACATCCTCACTCAGGACCATCGCGCTCTCGCGAGCCGAATCGAGCTCAGGCCCTTTCAACCGCCGCGGAAGACCTGAGCTTGCCTCGCAGCTTCTCGAGGAGGACGGCAAACCAGATCGCAAGAAAGGGCTCGACCTCCCAGCGCATCCGGTCGTTTTCCCCGATCTCGACGAGATTCGTGACCAGGGTCACCCACATCACCGTCACGAGAAGGAACGCGTAGACATCTCGCCCTCGCGAGTCCCGCAGCTCGAGCACACCCACTGCCACGAGGAAGGGAAAGAGGAGCAGCATCAAGTTCGGCCGTGGAGTCAACATCCCGATGGGTCGCTCGAATCCGCCGCCGAGGAAGACGAAGCGGGTGATCGCGTCTCGGTAACGACCGACTTTCTCGAAATCGTAGTCTACGAGGAAATCGACCGAGTTCGGCCCGGGTTGAAGAAAGAGCAGGAGCGAAGTCGCCACCCGTCGGGCGTATCGTCCCGGGTAGTTTCGCATCAGGTAGAGGTTCCCATCGAGCAGAGCCGTCGAGATCTCGACGTAGTCGCGGTGATTGAAGTTCGGCTCCCCGTTCGACTTGTAGGGCGCCCCGAGCGCCGGATGCAGGCCCTCGATCGGGCGGAAGAAGCCATAGCCCTCGAGCTCATGCGGTTCCTGAAAGGGGCGGCGGTGCCAGAACCGGGGCAAGGCACCACGTCTCTTGAGCTCGGCCGTCTCGCTCTGCGACAGGGGCCATCGTTTCGACAGACTCAGTCCCAGCCAGGTGCTCGCGGTGAAGCTTCCAACGAGACACTCGTTCTTCAAGAGCCACAGGTTCACCACGAGAAGGGTCACGACTCCCCCGGCAATCAATTTCCGGCGAGCTCCCGGCTCACCCATGAAGGCGAGCGCGGCCAGGACCAAAACGAACCACAGAGGGTGGAACACCGAGCGAGTCAGCATCAACGCGCCCGAGACGACGCAAAACGCCGTGACCACGGAGCGCTTCAGGAGCACGGCTGCCGCCACGAGCAGAAAGGCCACCGGAAGGGTATAGAACAGCCAATGGCGGTAGACGAGGAAGTTGGGGTGGAGGGCGAACAGGAGACAGACCAAGCCGTTCACGCCATCGGAGACGCCGAGGGATCGCAAGACCCAGGCCATCGCGATCAAGAGGCCGAGCGCCAGGGCACCGAAGGCAAGGGAGAAGGCAGCCGCGTGCGAGCCGGGAAAAAGCTTCAGAACCACGCCGAGACCCAGATTGAAGAGCGGCGGCTGGGAATGCAGGTAATACAGGCCCGAAAGAAGGTCCTCTCTCAGTATGACCGGATCAAGGTACTGGTAAAGGCGCCCAAGCGTCTCGTCGGCGAAACGCACGCCGAGCGCCGAGGCGAGGAGCTCGCTCGCGATGAAGACGACGATCACCCAGACGTAGATGGCGGCTCGACGCAGCATGCTCCCGCCCGGCAACATAGCTCCGCGCCGTTCCCCAATTATTCCGGAATGTTCCGGTACAGCACCCGGATGAGCTTGTAGGCGCTCACGAAGTCGTCCGATCGGAAACGCACCGCGTACCTCGACACGCGCTCGATCGTCGGGATCGCGGACGCGATGTCGGCTAGGTCGGGGTTCTTGTACGTGAGCTCGACGGTTGTCGGGGTCGTGGGCCTCGTCGGCCGGAATGTTCCTAGATTCTCGATCGCCTGGCGCGCGCCTTCCCGGATGAGGCGGCGGCACTCTTCCGGATGCAGAAGCTCGGCGGTCTGAAGACGGATTGCCCGTTTCACCGGCACCGTCACCAAGTCCGAATCGACCAGGGTCCGGATCTCCTTCACGAAGTCCTCGTCTCCCGTCGCGAGCGCGACCGGAACGCCGAACGTTCCCGCGACCCTCGCGTTCAGACCGCCTTCGCTCATCGCCCGGCCGTCGACCTGGATTCGTCTCACGACGCCGCCCGAGCCGGTATGGGCCATGACCCCGGGCTCTCCTTCCATCGAGTGAAACCCGATGAAGAACACCGCGTCGAAATCGGCACTGATTCCCTCCATCATGCCGAGCGCTTTCGAGTTGTTGCTGATGAGCCGTACCGGCGGGAGCAGATCCTCCACCTTGACGTTCCTCATGCTGCCGTGCGAGTCGTTCACCAGGAAGTCAGTCGCGCCGGCTTCGCGGGCGCCCTCGATCGCTGCGTTCACCTCGCCCACCATGAGCTTCCGACCGCGCTCGTACTCCGCTCCCTCCGCGGAGGTCATCTCGGAGTGAGCGATGCCTCCGATGCCCTCCATGTCGACGGAGATGAAGACGCGAATGGGCTCCTGGGTAGAAGCAGCTCCGGAAAGGGCGACCAGAAGAAGAAGCATGTGATTCATCGCGGCAGGTTTTTCACCTCCTTCCTGGGTGAATCAACGGGTTTGACTGCGGTTCTTAGCGGCACACGGGGACGCCAACTTGTCCGAGTCGTGGCGATCGGCCTTGCCCGCCCTCGCCACTCGGTTTGAAAGCCGCTCAGGCCGTCCGCACTGCCGCTCGCCGTCGTTCAGCGATCAGAAGCGCGACCCCTCCAAAGATCGCACCCAGCACCACGGTATATCCCATCCAGATCGTGAGCTGGGGCACGACGCCGATGAGGAACCATTTGCTGAAAGCACCCATCTCCGGAAACCCAGGAGGAACGACGTCATAGTGCGTCCCCCAGTTTCCGAGAATCGCGAGGAGCATGACCAGGATGACGGGAATCCTTGCCGCGAGACCATAGACGACGAGGGTCTTTCCCAGGACGGGGGAGCCGGCGTAGGCGATGCCGAGTCCCACCAGAGCGGCAAGGATCGTCACGACGAGCGAAGCGAGCGAGACCTGATTCGGGTCGAGACCGAAGAGCATGCTCCCACCGAAGGCAATGACGACGAACGCGGCGAGCCCGAGAGCGCCGAAGCCCAGAGTCCGGTAGGAAGCGGAAAGGTTTCCCGAGTGGTAGAGCTTCCAGGCGAAGTAGATTCCGAAGATCGGTACGAGCCAGGCGATTCCCACAATCGCTCCGCCGCCTCCGGCCTCCGGATCGAAGAGCGCAGGGGACCAACCGTTCAGTTCCCCGACGAGTCTGAGAATGGTAACGGCCAGGGTAATGATGGCAGGCACCAGCACGATCCCAAATGGTGACATAGTCCCACCTCCGATGCCGATTCTACGTCGAAGCCCCGAACGTCAAAAGGGGCGCTTCTATAGTCGTTTGACCGTCCCGGTTCGCTGTAATACGATGTGTATTACGACGACGAGAGGTTGAGGCCGTGGGCACGAGAACCGTCAGGCTCGACGACGAGACCGAGCAGACGCTGGAAGAGATAAGGCAGGCGACAGGACTGTCGATCTCCGAGGTTCTCAAACGCGGAATCGCCGCCTTTCGCGAGGAGTTGGCCAGGCACGCGTCGCAATCCCCGTTCGACGTATATCAGCGGCTCGACCTGGGGCCGGGCGGGTACGCCATCGCGTCATCGACCGACGTCCGGGGCGGCGTACGGGAAGCTCTTCGGAAGAAACACCGTCGTTGATACTGACGGACACTGGCCCGCTGGTGGCGCTGTTCGACCCGAAGGACACCGGGCACCAGAATTCCGTGGAGGTTCTGAAGAAGATTCGAGAGCCTTTGGTCACGACGGTTCCAGTCCTCACCGAAGCGTTTCACATTCTCACTCCGTCTAGCCAGGGAGCGGAACGGCTTCGCGATTTCGTTGCTGAGCGTGGATTGTCGGTTTGGTTCTCGAGTCCGGCATTGCTGGTCCGCGAGTTCGAGCTGATGGAAAGATATCGTGATCATCCCATGGATCTGTCGGACGCCTCGCTGGTGGCCGCCGCCGAGGAGTTAGGTACGAGAAAGATCTTCACCATCGATCGATCGGACTTCGAGACCTATCGTGTGAAGCGCGGACATCGTTATTACGCTTTTGTGATCCTGTCCTGAGCTTTGCCGTCGCTGGACCTCGTTCGAACGAGGTCCCCCCGATGGCCGATCTTCAAAACAATGATGATCAGTTCGCGTTCGGAAACACTGTAGAGGATCCGGTAGTTGCCCACCCGGATCCGGAATACGTCGTCGTACCCGGACAGTTTTCGCACACCTGGCGGAAACGGATTCTCGCCCAGCCCGACCATGGCCGCCACGACCCGCTCTCGAGCATCACGCGGGAGCTTCTTCAGAGCTTTCTCGGCACTTCTCGAGATTCGAACTCTATATCTTGCCATCGAGCTTGAGCTCGGCGAGGACCTCGGACAACGGCCGGGTCGGCTCGTGGCGAATCTTCTTGAGATCCTCGATGTCCTCTAGCTCTTCGAGGCGGTCGAGAAGGGCCTCCTGGATGAAATGGCTCATCACGATTCCGCGGGCTTTACAGTATTTCTCGATCGCTTTCTTGAGCGTCTTGTCGATTCGAGCGCTGATCTGCACGCTGGGCATATCACAATCCCTCCAGTTGGTACTCTACCAGCAGTGAGCAAATGCTAGCAATCGCTAACGTGCCCATGCGACGCATTCGAAACCTCTGAATCCGCTTGGGGTAAGAAGCTCCCGCGTCCCGTTATACTTCTGGTATGAAGACAGCGATCGCGGTTCCTGACGACCTCTTCAAGAAGGCGGACCGGCTCGCGCGCAGGCTCGGCATCTCCCGAAGCCAGCTCTATAGCCTTGCGGTGGAAGAATATGTCGCTCGAATGCGGCCGAAATCGATCACCGACGCAATGAATCGTGTCGTCGAACTGCTCGAAGAGCCGGGTGACGACTTCGTCGCGATCGCGGCAAAGAGTGTTCTGGCAAAGACAGACTGTTAGCTCGTCAGGGCGCATTTGGTGGTGCGACCTGCCCGCGCCGATCGGTTCCGGGTTTCGCCGCCCCGTCCTCGTGGTCCAAGGCGATCCGCTGATAGACCGCTCGAGGTGAAGGCGACGATCACGCAGATTGATGGCGTCTCGAGCCAGCAGGGTCCATGCGGGCAGCAGTGCATCGCGCTGCTATAATCGCGGCAGGAGGAAGCCATTCCCGTTTCGACCCGTGACAACCGCTCGGTTGCCGCCCCGGTCGAGCGCATCGAGCGCTCGAAGAGAACGGCGCACCACGACCAGCTCGCCATCGAGGAGCCGCTCGAGATCCGGCTCGACGACAAGAGCGTCGCCGTGGTCATGAGAACGCCAGGGCACGACGAGGAGCTGGCGGTTGGGTTTCTGCTTACCGAGGGCATTCTCCATAAACGAGAGGAGCTCGTCTCGGTCGGGCCTCGTCGCATCAACAAACGGCCGGACCTGGGCAACGTGATCAACGTCGTCTCGGGAAAACAGGTCAACCTGAAGAAACGAGGCTGGCAGAGGAATTTCGTGTCGGCATCGAGCTGCGGGCTCTGCGGAAAGCTGACCATCGAATCCGTCCGGCTGCAGGCCCCGTCCGTGGCGGACGACGAGCTCCGCGTGAGCGCGACCCTGCTGCGGACTCTGCCCGATCGAATGCGGTCGGCCCAGGACGGATTCGACGAGACCGGAGGGGTTCATGCGGCTGGGCTTTTCGACGTGAACGGAGACTTGCTGGTGCTGCGGGAGGATATAGGGCGCCACAATGCCGTGGACAAAGTGGTGGGGGCGAGCTTTCTCGAAAACGCGCTTCCCCTGCGAGGGCGGATCCTCCTGGTGAGCGGAAGGGCCAGCTTCGAGATCGTGCAGAAAGCCTTGATGGCGCGCATCCCGTTCGTCGCCGCCGTGTCGGCCGCTTCGAGCCTCGCCGTCGACCTCTCGCGCGAGCTGGGCATGACCCTAGTCGGTTTCCTGCGAGGCGAAACCATGAACATTTATACGGGCTCCGAGCGGGTCGGCGAGCCGTGAGCGGCGCGCTGGAAGAACGAGCCGGTGACTATGCGCTTCGGGGTGACTACCACCGGAGTCTGGATCCGAGCTGGAGCTACGCGCCGATCTACCGCAGGAAGATCGCGTGGCTCGACGGAGTGATGAGCGGAGTCGAAAAGAACGCCCGAATTCTCGACGTGGGCGCCGGTGAAGGGGCGATCGTCGACCGCTACCGCCAGCGTGGTCACGACATCGTAGGAGTGGACCTCCAGTACTCCGGAGCTCACGTGCGGCGGGCCGACCTCCGTTCGCTCCCCTTCTCGTCCGGCGCGTTCGACGTCGTACTGTGCCTCGACGTACTGGAGCATGTCCCGCTTCTCGACCAACCGAAGGCGCTGTCCGAGATTGCCCGGATCACGAAAGCCGGGGGGCGGCTGCTCGTGACGGTACCGAACCTCGCCCATCTTCACAGCCGGGTCCGATTCCTGCTCCGGGGAAAACTCACCCGCACATCGGCCGTCGAGCGCCATCCCGGCGACCGGCCGCTCGCAGAATACCTCTCCCTGCTCGCCGAAGCGGGCTTTCGGGTCGAGCGCCGGGGCGGAATCTTTCCGACGTTTCCTCTTCTGTTCCGGGCGGTCAACCGCCACCCGCAGAAGCTCGGCTGGCTCGTCCCCTGTCTCGATGCGGTCGTTCCCTTTCCCGGACTTTGCTTCCTGGCCACCCTCCAGACGAGGCGCGTGGGGTAACTCGAATGGCGAGCTCAACATGGTGGGCGCGAGGTCTTCTGTTCGAGAATTGCAGCTGCCAGCTCGTCTGCCCCGGGCATATCCACTTGGATCAGCTCTGTACCCACGAGCGATGCCAGGGCTACTGGGCGTTTCGCTTCGAGCAAGGGGAGATCGACGGACTGTCACTTGCGGGGCGTCGGGCGGTCATCGCTTTCGACAGCCCTCGACGCATGATCGACGGCGGTTGGACGCAAGTCCTCGTGCTCGATTCCGAGACGCCCCGAGAACACCAGGCCGTTCTCGAGTCGCTTTTCAATGGCGAGCGAGGCGGCCCTTGGGGAATCCTCGGTCGTTTCGTGGTGACGAGACTTCCGACACGCTTGCTCCCCATCGACATGGAGGACGAAGCGCAACACAAACGGGTCACGATCCCGGGTGTCCTCGAGTCGACGGTCGAAGCTCTCCGCGGACGCAACCGTGACGAGCCGGTACGCTTCGAGAACATCTTCAACCAGATCCACTCCCCCTCTCAGGTGATCGCCCGGGGCCAAGCCCGTTATGACGACGGGACGATCCGCTTCGACAACGCGCAGACCCACGGACTCTGGTCGGATTTTTCCTGGCGAGTCGAATAGCCGGCTGGCGCGAGTACGCGGCTCAGCGAACGAAGATGAAATCCAGGCGATCGCTGTCGTCTTCGGTCGCCTCCACGACGATGCGGACCTCATCGAGGCCGTAGAGCTTCAACGCCTCGAGCACCACGTTCGCTCGCTCCTCCGCGATCGTTCCACCACTCGCGTGAAGCTCGAGGACGCTACCAGGCTCGCGGGATAGTCGCTTGGCGACATCGTCGAGCACGGCTCCCGCGCCGGCGGGCAGCTGAGAGGAGCCCGGAGCGAAGACGATGCTCGCAACTTCCTCACGAGTCTCCGCTATCGTCTCCTCCGGCAACGCGACGTCGCCCCCGGACTCGATGAGCTCTTCCGCCGGCGCCTCATCGACGATCTCGAGGGTGTAGTTCCCCGTGGTGGCCCAAACCTGGCACCAGGTCTCACCTCCGTCTTCACGACGAAAGCTGAAGGTGATGCGGTTGCCCGCGCTGCGATGGACGTTCCCACCGTCGAAGGCTTCGGCCTGGGAATTGAAGTGCTCGATGATGTCTTCTGCCGAAATGTCCGGCTCGGTCTCGTACTCGAGGCTGTACAGCCGTCCCCGCACCGTCCTCCGAGTCCGGCTCCCCGACCCCCGATAAATGACGACCATCTCACCGTCCCGCTCTTCCTCGGCGACGAGCCTCGAGCCCGAATAAGGGCGAATGGCGGGGTGCTCGCCGGCATGGGTGAGCAAAATCGTGATGAGCAAGACCACGAGGCCATCTTACTTCACGGTAACGCCGGTATTGTTTTGTTGCTCTTGACATATCGAGGGGAGCTGCCTACAAAAGGTCCCGCTACTCTCGATTTCGACCTCGGGATCCTGGTCAACAGGGAGGTCCGTCATGCACGACGAAAAAGCACCGCCAGGGGGACCTGCCACCGGGCGATTCCTCGGTCAGGTGTGGCGCACAGGTTTGGGCGCCCTGTTCGCGCACACCGTTCTCGCCCTCGCGGTCGTGCTAGCTCTCGGCTTGGGCTCGATCCTGTTCTACGTGTCGCGTTTCCAATCGCGAATGATCGAGACGATGGCGCTCGAGAACGCGGCCCTCTTCACTCAAGCCCTCGCCGAGTTTCGCACGCTCTATACGAGTGAAGTCGTCGAGAGGGTCCGTCCCCTCGGTGTCGCGATCACTCATGACTACGCGTCGAAGGAGGGCGCGATTCCCCTTCCCGCGACCTTGGCGATCATGCTGGGGCAGAGGATCGGGGAGAACGGCTCCGGCGCAAGCGCTCAGCTCTACAGCCCTTACCCATTCCCCTGGCGCGCCGGTTCCTCCGGCCTCCGAGACGATTTCGCGAAGAACGCCTGGAGCTCGTTGAATCGCGATACAAAAAAACCCTTTTTCGCCTTCGAAGAGAGACAAGGACGCCCTTATTTGCGTTACGCCACCGCCGATCTCATGCGCTCGGCCTGTGTCGACTGCCACAACACTCACCCCGACACGCCAAAATCCGACTGGAAGGAAGGGGACACTCGCGGCGTTCTCGAGATCCGGCACCCCCTCACGAACATCGCAACCTTGGCACGTGAAGGAATGCGGGGCACGGTCGCGCTCATGAGCGTTCTCTCGGTACTTTCCGTCGGAGGCATCGGATTGGTGTTCGGGAGCCTTCGCAGAAAAAACCGAGAGCTCGAAGACGCGAACCGATCGCTGCGGCGTGAAGTGGCAGAGCGCGAACGCGCCGAGCAGGCGCTTCGGGAGCTCACCGAAAGCCTCGAGGAGCGCGTGTCGGAGCGAACGGAAGCCCTCACCCGGGAAGTCGCCGAGCGCAGGCGCACCCAACAGGCGCTCGTCCGAGCCAAGGAGGAGGCCGACGCCGCAACCCGGGCGAAATCGGAGTTTCTCGCGAACATGAGTCACGAGATCCGAACCCCGATGAACGCGATCATCGGCATGACCGAGCTCACGCTCGAAACGAAGCTTTCCGACGAGCAGAGGGAGTACGCTGAGACGGTCAAGATGGCTGCCGACTCGCTTCTCGCACTCGTGAACGATATCCTCGATTTCTCCAAAATCGAGGCCGCCAAGATCGAGCTCGACCGGATCGATTTCAGCCTGCGGGATTGCGTCGGCCGCGCCCTTCGCACCGTGGCCCTCTCGGCGCACGAGAAGGGGCTCGAGCTCACGTCGGAGATTCCATCGTCGGTTCCCGACGGCTACGTCGGTGATCCGCAACGGCTCGGCCAGATCCTCGTGAATCTTGCCGGAAACGGCGTCAAGTTCACCGAAGCCGGCGAGGTATCCGTGAAGGTTCTTCGGGAAACCGACGAAGACGAGAACGCCGTGCTCCATTTCACCGTGCGAGACACGGGAATCGGCATCCCCGAAGACAAGCGGCAGTCGGTCTTCGAAAGCTTTACTCAAGCAGACGCCTCCACCACCCGCAAGTACGGCGGCACCGGCCTCGGTCTCACTGTATCGGCGATGCTGGTGAAGCTCATGGGCGGGCGCGTCTGGGTGGAGAGCGAAGTCGGACGGGGAACCGCATTCCACTTCACCGCGCGTTTGGGCATCACAGAGGCTCCGGTCGGAAAGCCAAGTCCTCTCGAGCTCGAGAGGGTGCGCGATCTTCGCACTCTCGTCGTGGACGACAACGCGACGAACCGCCGCATCTTGACCGAGATGTTGACGGGCTGGGGGATGAGCCCCTTATCGGTTGAGAGCGGAGCTCACGCCCTGTTACGGCTCGAGGAAGCGAAGCGCCAGGGGCAACCGTTCGCGCTGGTTCTCACCGACGGACAAATGCCCGAGATGGACGGCTTCGAGCTTGCCCGACAGATCCAGGCGCAGCCCGGTCTCGTACGGGGCACGGTAATGATGCTCACTTCCGGGGGTCGGCCGGGGGATTTCGAGCGCTGTCAGGAGCTCGGCGTTTCCGCCTGTCTCACGAAGCCCATCACCCGCTCGGAGCTCTGGGACGCGGTCGTCGAAGCCGTGGCGAGTCGAGAGGTCGCTCCATCCGAGACTTCTGCCGCGCGACGAGACGAATCGGCGCGGGCCTCGTCGATGAAACTGCTGCTGGTGGAGGATAACGCCGTCAATCGAAAACTCGCCGTGCGATTGATCGAGAAGCATATCGGCGAGGTGGTCGTCGCAATCACGGGCAGCGACGCGCTCCGAATACTCGAGGAGAGGGGACCCTTCGACATCGTCCTCATGGACGTCCAGATGCCCGATATGGACGGGCTCGAGGCCACCAGACTTCTCCGGCGCAGAGAAGAGTCGACCGGCGTGCATACGCCCGTCATCGGTGTCACCGCTCACGCGACGTCCGCCGATCGGGCATCGTGTCTCGAGGCGGGTATGGATGCTTACGTGGCGAAGCCCTACCGGCTCGAGACGCTTCTCGCCGCCATTCAGCAGACCGGAGCGGTTCGTACCGGCGGATTCGAAGAGATCGAAGCGCTAGCTCGGACGGGAGAGGACGTCGAGCTCCTCCGGGATCTCATCCGGATCTTTCTCGCCGATTATCCTCAGCACGTAAGAAAGCTTCGTGCCGCCATCGATCTCGGCGACGCGGAGCTTGTCCTGGTCGAAGCCAACTCGCTCCGGAGCTCGATGGTCAACTTCGTGGCCCGTCGCCCCGATGACGCGCTCGAACGCCTGGAGCGCATGGGTAGGGAGCGCGATCTTGCGCTCGCACGGGATGCCCTTGCGGCGCTCGAGACCGAGCTCGAGAAGCTGTCGAGGGAGCTCAACGCTTGGATGTCACGGCCGAATCCGAAGAGCCTCTGAAGCGGTTCTGGGCGGCAGGGTCGCCGGTCGCATCGAAGTTCTTCCTTTACGCCGTCGCCGAGCTTGGCTAGTCTTTGCCCGTGCTCCGCGAAGTCCACCACGCGTTTCGAGGCCTCCTGCGACGGCCCGGTTACTCGATTCTCGTCATCGTCACGCTCGCCCTTGGAATCGGGGCCACGTCTACGATTTTCAGCATCGTCCATGGAGTGCTTCTGAGGCCCCTTCCCTTCTCCGCAGCGGATCGGCTCTTGATGCTCTGGCAAAGAGCGCCGGGCGTCGGTGTGGCCGAGGATTGGTTCTCGCCCGCTCAGTACTTCGATATCCGCGAGCGGGTTCGAAGCTTCGAGCAGACGGCGCTCGTCCACGGGTCGAACGTGACGCTGAGCGGAGATTCGGCCGAGCCCGAGCGGGTGGGCGCTCTCGAGGTGTCGTCCTCGTTTTTCGATCTCTTCGGCATCGAGCCTCTGCTCGGTCGGGCTCTATCGCACGAGGACGACTTGCCCGGTGCCGCGAGAAAAGTCCTTCTCACTCGAAGGCTCTATGAGCGCCGCTTCGGGGCCGACCCCATCGTCCTCGAGCGCACCATCCGCGTCGACGGGGAACCGCTCGAAGTCGTCGGCGTTCTCCCGCCGCTTCCGCTGGACGCCGACGTCCTCCCGACTCTCGCCACCGTGCCCGTCTTCGATCTCGTGCTGTCTCTTCCGGTCGAGGATCCAGGACGGACCACCCACGGCTCGGAGAACTACAACGTTATCGCCAGACGGACGGCGACGGCGAGCCTCGTCGAAATGGAGGCGGAGCTCCTGAACGTTGCCGAGGAACTCGTGAAGGACCCGGAGAGTCTGGGCGCGGGGCTCAGTGCCGGGACCGAGTACCGAATCGGCGCTGTTCCTCTGCTCGACCAGGTCGTGGGTCCGGTCCGCTCGCCTCTCTATTTGCTTCTGGCCGCGACTGCCGTCTTGCTACTCATCGCTTGCGCGAACGTCGCGAACCTGGTGCTCACTCGGGCGGCGTCGGGCCATCGCGAGATCGCTCTTCGCACGGCCATCGGAGCATCGCGGCTGCAGATCCTCCTCGAGTCTCTTCTTCCGAGCGTCGTTCTCGGACTCTCGGCCGGGCTCGCCGGGCTCGGCATCGTGTTCCCGGCGGTGCGGGCACTTCGCGCGGCGGCTCCTCCGGACCTTCCACGCCTCGCCGAGATCGAGGTCGACCTCGGAGTCGTGGCGTTCACCGCCGCGGTGTCTCTCGGAGCGTGCCTGCTCTTCGGGCTCGGTCCCGCCCTCCGAGTCTCGCGAGTCGCCCCGGCGGATGCGCTTCGGGAGGGTGCCGCGGCGGTTCGGGCTCGATCACTCTTTCGCTCCGGCTCCCGCTACCTGGTCATCGCCCAGGTCGCCCTCTCGCTCGTACTGGCGACGGGAGCTGGGCTTCTCCTCCGCACGCTGCAGGTGCTGCAGTCTGTCGACCCCGGATTTCGCGCCGAGGGCGCGCTCACCTTCCGAGTTTCCATCGCGGGAGACCGCTATCAGGAACGAGGAGCGAGAGACCGATTCTTCGAGCTCGTATTCGAGCGTCTTCGCGGGACCGCCCCCGGTGCAGAAGCGGGCGGCATCTCGATGCTTCCCCTGACCCGCGGCTTCGCCTGGACCGACTTCACCGTCCAGGACCAGAGTCTCTCTCCGGACCGGGATCGCGTCGTCGCGGACGTTCATGTCGTGACGCCCGGCTACTTCGAGGCGATGGGCATTCCCGTACTGGCCGGACGTAGCTTCGAGATTGACGACGATAGCGAGCCTCCTATAGCTGTCGTCAACCGCGCGTTATCCGACAGGTTCTGGCCGCTCGAAGAGGCCGTGGGGAAGTGGGTCTCGCGGCGGCCCGAGGATCGGGTGACCATCGTCGGAGTCGTGGAAGACGTCAAGCATTACGGCCTCGGCACCGAGCCGAGAATGACGGTCTTCTTCCCCTACGAGGCTTACGCGAGCAGAACCCTCTTCGGCGTGGTGCGCAGCTCGAAGTCGGAGCAAGAGGTCACCTCTCGAGTGACCGAAGCGGTCCGGGCCCTGGACCCGGAGGTCCCGGTTTACGATATCCGGCCGATGACCGAGCGCGTAGGCGCCTCCCTCACGCGCCAACGCGTACTCATGTCGCTCCTCCTGCTCCTCAGCGCCGTCGCCCTCATCCTCGCGACGATCGGCCTCTACGGCGTCCTCTCCTACACGGTCGCCACCCAAACCCGAGAGCTCGGGATCCGAAAAGCCATCGGCGCGAGCCAGACCGAGCTCTATTGGGTCGTGGGCCGAGGCGCGGGACGCGTCCTCGCGCTGGGCACGATCCTCGGTCTCGCCGCGTCTCTCGTCGCCGCTCGTTTCATCGAGGATCTGCTCTTCGGCGTCCGTGCCCACGATCCCGTGTCGCTTCTGTCCGCTAGCCTTGGAGTCCTGGCGGTCGGGGTCGTGGCGACTCTCGTTCCCGCACAGCGAGCCGCGGCGGTCGAGCCGATCCGGGCGCTGAAAGAAAACTGACAATCACGCGCCGGCTCGCAACCGACGGTTGGCTGCATTAGACTCGGCCGCATCCGTGTGAGAGCCGCAGGCATTCGAATTAAAACTCCGCTCGCCCTCGGGCTCATCGGAGCACTCGCCCTCGGGTTGCGCGTCTGGGGAATGGATTATGGGCTTCCCCATCCGACATCGCGACCCGACGAAGAGCGCATCGTAGGCCGAGCGCAAACGATCTTCGCCACCGGAGAGTGGCATCCGGGAAGCTTCTATTACCCGAGCCTCCTCTTCTACGTGAACACCGTCGCCCTCTACGGGTACTATGGCGCGAAGAAGCTCGTGGGAGACTACGAGAGGCCTTTCGACTTCCTCTTCGACATCGCGGTTACGAGACCGGGGCTTCACTATCGAATCTCGCGCTTCGTGAGCGTCCTCGCCGGAGTCGGCACGGCGCTTGCGACCTACACTCTCGGCCTCGCCGCCTATCGGCGTCGCTCCGCAGCCCTTCTCGCCGCGCTGGCCCTTGCGGTCTGCCACGTCCACGTCCGAGATTCGCACTTCGCGACCGTGGATATCCCAGTGACCCTCTTCGTCACGCTGTCGCTCGTCTTCGCCACGCGCCTGCTCGAGAATGCGTCTTCGAAAAACGCCGCACTCGCCGGCCTCTGCGCTGGGCTAGCGGCCTCGACCAAATACAATGGGGGCCTCGTCGCCGCGGCCGTCGCCGTCGCGTTGTGGCGCGTTCGCGCTCAGATGTCCCGCTGGATCTGCGCCGGGCTTGCGGCGATGCTCGCCTTCGCGCTGACGTCCCCCTACGTCGTTCTCCGTTTCGCCGCTTTCCGCAACGACATGAGCTTTCTCCAGGACTTCCTATACGGCTCCACGGAGAGCCCGATCGCCCTCTGGACCCAACTGCGAACGACGCTCCCAGCGGGCCTGGGCTACGGACTCTTCCTGGCTTCGGGCGTGGGTGCGGCCGTCGCCGTCAAACGGCGAAACGACGCCGATATCGTGCTCCTGTCGTTCCTCGTACCGTTCTTCCTTATCGTCTCGAGCGTACGCATCACGTTCCCGCGGTACGTTCTGCCACTCGTTCCCGTGCTCGCGATACTCGCCTCCGATGTGGTCGCCTCGCTTATCGCTCGCGTGCCTCGGCGGCGATGCGCGCTCGCCTGGACGGTGGCCGTGGTGGCGCTCATCGCGCCGAGCTTGTCGAGCTCTCTTTCCTTCGACCGCATCGCGGCAAGATTGGACACTCGGGTGGAAGCGGCACGATTCATCGCGGCGACCACACCCCCTCAGACGAGAATCCTGTTATGCGGTGGCTATGGAGCGCCGCCCGTCAACGAAGACCGACGTCGACCGCCTGCCTATCGCGTCGAGGTCATCGACTGTCTTTCCCAACCACCCCCGCTCGCCGCCTTCGACCAGGCGCGGCTTCTGGTGACGCACGAACATCGCGAGCTCTCGGCATTTTCCCGGGTCGCGCCCGAGCTTCTCGAGTGGCTCGAATTTCATGCCGAGAGCATAGCGAGCTTCGATCCTTACCGCCGTGAGAGCCAGGCGACGCCATTCTTCTTCGGCTCGGACGCGTTCTACATTCCTTATGCCGGCTTCGAGGCCGTGGTCAGGGGAGGCCCCCTCGTGCGTGTGTGGGAGCTGCCCGTTCTTGAATAGAGTCCGCAGAAAATAGAAGCGGTTCCCCGAGCACGACGGCGTATCTCCAGCGCCGGCGCGGTAGAAGAGACTAAGCCGCTACACTGGAAGCGGAGGATCAACCCAATGCGTATCCTTGTCTGCTTTACCATTCTTCTCGCCTCGGCTCACTCCTTGTTTGCGCAAGCCGAAGCGCCGTTGCCCATCAGGAAGGTCGTTCTTTACAAGAACGGCGTCGGCTACTTCGAGCACCGGGGCCAGACCCGCGGCGAAAGAGCCGTGGCCATCGAGCTTCCGAGCTCGCAGCTAAACGACGTGTTGAAGTCGCTCACGGTCATCGATCTCGAGGAGGGAGGCCAGGTGGCTGGGGTCAGCTACACCACCCTCGCCCCTCTGGACCGCAGGCTCGAGGCGATGGCCCTCGATCTCACTTCGGCGGACGGTCTGACGTACTTCTTGAATCAGATCAAGGGCGCTCAGGTCGAGATCCAAACCGGCGACGGAGTCGCGTCCGGCAAACTGATGAGCGCGGAAGTGAAGAGGCGAGAGGTAGGCTCGAACGGAACCGTCGAAAGGACGCAAGCGCTCGTCTTTACCTCCCAGGGGCAAGTGCGGGCGCTCGAGCTTGGCTCTGCGGCTTCGATTCGCCTACTCGATTCCGAGCTCTCCTCGCAGGTCTCGCGCTACCTCGATCTTCTGCGCACGGCCCACGAGCGGGACGTCAGGCGACTCGAGATCGAGACTCTTGGACCCGGCCAGCGCTCGCTCCAGGTCAGCTACACCTCCGAAGCTCCGATCTGGAAGACGACCTATCGCCTCGCTCTCGAAGAGGGAGAGCAACCTCTGCTGCAGGGGTGGGCGATCGTGGACAACGTGAGCGCCATGGACTGGGACGGCGTCGAGCTGTCTCTCGTTGCCGGCGCGCCGGTGAGCTTCATTCAGAACCTCTCGCAGCCGGTGTACTCGAGACGGCCGACGGTTCCGCTCCCCGCGGGCCTGCAAGTCGCGCCGCAAACGCATGGGATGGCGTTCGACGTCGCGGGGGAGGGTACGCGGATCGCGGGAACGGTGGCGGACTCGGCAGGAGGGGTGCTCCCTGGTGCTGAAGTTCAGGCAGTCGACCGCTCGGGAGAATCCGTGAGCATGGCCGTCACGGACGAAGGTGGCCGATTCGTTCTCTGGGTGCCGGCGGGAGTGTATCGCGTATCCGCCAGCCTAGTGGGCTTCTCGACGCATGAGTACCGCGAAGTGATCGTTGCGCCGGGAAGGACACGGCAACTCGACTTTCGACTTGATTTGGATAGCATCAGCGAGACGGTGACCGTTACTGGAGAGTCCCCACTGCTCGAACCTGCCGAGCGGATGAAAATGGAACGAGGATACCCCGGCGGTATCGTAGGTGGTGTCCCGTCCTCGCCAGCTCCCCCGGCGCCGATTTCTCGGGCACTTCGCGAAAGCCGCGTCGAGGCCGCCCAGGCGTCCTCCCTAGGAGACCAGTTCGAGTATCGGCTTCCTCATCCCGTCAACATCGGGCGCAACCGATCGGCACTCCTCCCCATCGTCCAGACCGAGATCCCCGGAGAAAAGGTATCGATATACAACGAACGCAGCGGCGACCCGCGGCCACGCCTCGCCGTTTCGCTCGTGAACGAGACCGGCCTCACCCTCGACGCGGGGAGCTTCACCGTCCTCGAAGGCGACGCCTTTGCGGGCGAGGGTCTGACTGAAGTCATTCGGCCGAAGGAGAAACGGATTCTCAGCTATGGTCTCGACCTGCACCTCGACGTCGCCGTTCGCCGTGAACGAGCGCCCGAGCAGGTGACGCGGGTCGCCGTCGGCCGGGGAGTCCTGCGGCGGGACGTGAAGCTCAGGAGGAGGACAGCCTATTCCGTTCGAAACCAGGACACCGATCCGCGTGTGGTCCTCATCGAGCATCCGGCCGAGGTCGACTGGACGATCGTCGAGACACCCGCCCCCGCGGAAACGACCCGGGAAGAGTATCGATTTCGCGTGGAAGCCGCGCCCAGCGTGACCACCGAGCTCGTCGTCCAGGAGGAGAGCCATCACGAAACCACATACGCGCTCTCGAACGTGAGCTCGGATCAGATCTCGCTCTGGCTCGAAGAGCGCTCGATCGATCGCGAGGTCGAAAGCGTGCTTCGGCAAGTGGTTGCCAAGCGCGAGGAGGTGGCTGCGGTCACCCAAGAGCTCCAGCGGCTCGAGTCCGAGCGAACGAGCCTTTTCGACGACCAGCAGAGGCTACGCGAGAACCTGGGAAAGCTCGGCGGCAGCGGCGAGGAGAAAGGGCTCCGTCGGCGCTATGTGGGCGAGCTCGAGCGGCAAGAAAACCGACTGGCCGAGATTCGCGCCGAGCAGGCGAGACTCGAGGCCGAACGGCGAGCGCTTCAGCAGGAGCTGGACGTCCTGGTCACGGAGCTCGCCTTCGAAAGGACCTTCTGAGACGCTTCCGTTACTCCTTGTAAAGAAACGCTCCCGCCACGGTCGCGATGGGCACCTCGACCAGACTCCAGACGACCGGAAGCCAGACGAGCTTTGGCGGAACCACGACGATGCCGGCGTGGACATAGACGCCGGCGTAGAGGTAGGACATGGCCCAGACGGCCAGGCCGGCGCAAAGGGCCGTCCCCGGACCGGGGCCGAAGCGTGGACGGATGGCAGCGTAGGTCCAGACGGCGAGAAACCCGAGAGCGAAGGTGGCGGCGACGAGCCACATCAGGAGCGTGGGGCTCGGCTCGATACTCAGGCCCATCCGGTTCCAATCTTCCATGAGCTTCGCTCCATCCTCGGCGAGCACGATGGCATGAAGAACGAACTCGCTCACGTTCATGATGAGCCCGGCAACGAGCCCTCCCAGAAGCAGCTTTCCCCACTGGATCTGTCCCATGATCACCTCCTTCTGGCAAGTATCATGTTCGGAACCGGGAAAATTCGCGGCGCCAACCGTCAGTTTATCCGTCGGCCGTCCCCGCTCCATTCCTCGTTGCCTTGATCGGGACTCGATGACTCGGCGGTTTCTTCCCAAATCCACTTGGAGAACCACTCTTCGTTGTGCGTCATGACCGCCCGGTTCGATTTTGGCTTGTCGATGCCGTGACCGAAACCCTTGTAGACCGCGAGGCGGACCGGCACGTTCTGATCTCGGAGGCCCTGATAGAGCTCGTAGGCATTCGGAATGGGGACGCGGGCGTCGTTTTCACCGTGCTGAATGAGCGTCGGCGTCCGGGCCCGCTTGATGTAGGTGATGGGTGACGTCTTCTCGTAGATCGCGGGATCGTCCCACGGGTCATCCTTCAAGTACTGCCGCGTGAACGGATGGATGTCGGTGTTGACGTAATACGTCATCCAGTCGGAGATGCCCGCGCCGACCGATGCCGCCCGGAAGCGGGCGCTCGAGTGCGTCGTCAGGAAGGCGGAGATATAGCCGCCCTGGCTCCACCCCATCGTGCCGACGCGCTCGGGATCGACGATGCCCTGATCGATGAGTCGATCGAGGGCGGACTCGACGTCCCAGGCATCGCCGATACCGAGATTTCTAACGTTCAAAGCGCGAAACGCGGCCCCGTAACCGGCGCTTCCACGATAATTCACCATGAGCACGAGGGAACCTTTGGCGACGAACCGTTCGATGGGGTAGTACCGGCGGTCGGAGCCGGGGAGCTTCTGCTGGCTATCGACGCCGGTGGGTCCTCCGTGAATCTTGAAAAGGAGCGGGTATTTCCTGTTAGAGTCGAAGTCGGCGGGTTTCACGAGCACGCCCTCGATCGTGGTACCGTCCGTCGATTCCCATGAAATCACCTCGCGATGCCCGAGCGCGAGATCGGCGAGCTGCGCATCGAAATCGGTGACGGGTGCGGGTGCGATCGAGTCCAGCTTCGATCGGTAGACCTCGGTGAACCGTTCGAACCGATCGGCGGTAAAGGCCAGCTCGGGCGCGTCGCTCGCGAGCGAGACGGAGCCGAAAACCCAGGCGTCGCCCGAGAGCCGCGTCACGTCGGATCCGTCTTCCGACAAGCGATACAGGTGACGCTCGGTGCGGGCCGACGCCAGGAAGTAGATGCCGTCGCGGCGCCAGGTGAGGAGCCGGGGATCTTCGTCGAAGCTCCCCGTGATGATGGCAGGGTCGCCTCCCGATGGGCTCACGACGGCGATCTCATCGTTTCCGTAATAAGTCTCCACACCCCCCGATGTCACGAAGGCGATCCGAGTACCGTCCGGTGACCAACGAGGCGAGCCGTCGGCTCCGGGCCAGCCGACGATGAGCCTCGTTCTCCTGGACTCGACGTCGGTTACATACAAATCCGAGAGCAAATACGCCGCCACGTCCGGAGAGGGACGCGCCGAGAACGCGACGAATCGCCCATCGGGCGAGATCGCGATGCTGTCGACGGTAACGGCCTCGCCCTCGGTCAGGCCTTCGAGGACCCGTGAGCCCAGATCCAGCTTGTAGAGGCGGGTCATGCGGTGGTCTTCGTCCTCCCAAGAGAAGTCTCCGAACCTCTTCTCGCGCTCTTTCATCGCGTCGCTCTTCGGATCGGCGGCCGTGACCGCCATCCAGGCGCCGTCGTGCGCCCATTCGAAGTCCTCGACTCCATCTTCCCTGACAGTGAGCTGCTCGGCCTCGCCGCCCGCGACCGGAATGCGATAGAGCTGCCTCTTCTCGGTGCGATCGGAAAGGAAGCCGATCCATTTCCCGTCGGGCGAAAAACTTGGCGAGAAGCTCGACCGTTCGGCGCGGGTGAGCTGAAACGGTGGCTGGTCCCGGCGGGCGAGCCAGATCTCGCGCTCGTAACGATCGGCCTCCCAGTTGGTCTCGGTCACTGTGTAGGCCACGAGCGCGCCGTCCGGCGAGATCGCGACTTCGCCGGGAAACTCGAGCTCGATGAGCTCGTCGATCGTGGGCACGTGCAGAGCGAGCAGCGCGAATGCCAGAGCGGGTATGACCATCAGGGCCTCCTTGCGAACGCAATTATAGAAGGAACTCGTGCTACGCTTGGCTCGATGTCATGGCTCCTCGCGCTCGCGCTCTACTCCACTACCGACACCATCGAGATCCCCGTGGACGACCTACGCTACGAGAAACGCTACGTCCTGCGCGTCCCGGACGAGTGGAATCGGAAGCTCGTCATCGGCGCCCACGGCGGAAGCGGAGGCGAAGCCCATTCGCGCGACGGTCGGGTGATGGGAACCGATGAGACCGCTCTCGACGATGTGGTCGGCGTGTACGCGGTGAGTCGGGGGTTCGCTTACGCGAGCCTCGACCGCGACGGGATCGGCGGAACGCCCGAAGGACTCGCGCTGACGAAGGCCTTCACCGATCTGATGCGAGAGCGCCTCGGCAACGTGATTCGGACCTACCTCGTCGGGCTCTCGATGGGCGGAGGCATCGCTCGTCTGGCGGCGGAGGAGGCCGAACCGGCATTCGACGGGGTCGTCATCATCGCCGGCGCCCACGGAGACGCCCGTTCCGGGGACGAGCGGCGCGCCCGGATGGCGGAGTTGTGGCCGCTCGATGAAGACGAAGCGAGCGCCTATGCCGAATTGGTCGCGACACCTCCCGAAGCGCGGCGCTTCTGGCCGTTTCTCGGCCAATCGAGCGTGGGACGCGCGGGGTCGGGAGGGCCCGGCCGCGAGACCTCGGGGCTCATCCGCGTTCCGGTCATCGAGGTCGTCGGCACGTTCGATGACTTCGTGCGCGCCGAGGTTCTCGCCTACAAGCGGAAAGTGCTCGCCCGCGGGCAGGGCGCACGCCACAGGCTCTATCAGATCGAGGGAGCCTGGCACATCTCGTCCGATGACGACGCCATCTCGTCGTTCCAATACGCGGGCTCGCGAATGGGTCTTTCGAGCGAGGAAATCGACGCGATGGCGACGGGCACCACCTACATTCCTACGGTGCAAGAGGCGCTCGAGCTTCTCGACCGCTGGGTCGACGACGGGACGGTGCCACCGGAAGACGCCACCATTCGAGAGCGGCAGCGACTGACTCCCTGACGGCGATTGATCGTCACACCGCGGCGGGCTCGGCCCCGGTCGCGGGCTCCTCCGATTGCTGCTCCTCCGCGATTCTCTCCTCCACGGTGGTGTAGAGCGTGGGAATGAGGATGAGGGTGATGAGCGTCGATACCGACAGGCCCCCGATGACGACACGCGCCATGGGAGCCTGCACCTCGGCACCCTCACCGATGCCGAGTGCCATGGGAATCATCGCGAGGACCGTGGTGAGGGTCGTCATGAGGATGGGACGAAGGCGACGGCGCCCGGCGAGCTCCACGGCTTGTCGAAGCGGCAGACCATCCCTCCGGCGCAGCAGGTTCGTGTAATCGACGAGAACGATCGCGTTGTTCACCACGATTCCGGCGAGCATGATGGCACCGATGAAAGCCTGGATGTTGAACGTCGTGTCGGTCAAGAACAGCATCAAGATGACGCCGATGGCGGCCAAAGGAATGGAGAAGAGAATGACCAGCGGATCTCTCAGGGACTCGAACTGCGCCGCCATGACCATGTAAACCAGGATGACCGCAAGTACGAGACATAACATGAGCCCGCGAAACGCCTTTTGCTGCTCCTCGTACTCGCCGCCGAAGAGAATCGTGAACTCCGGAGGAAGGGTGAGGTTGCGGATCCCGCTTTCAATATCTCCCATGATGCTTCCGAGATCGCGTGAGGCAAAATTGGCGGTCACGGTGACGATGCGCTCCTGATCCTTCCGCTCGATATTCACGGGCCCCTCTCGCCGCTGCATTCGGACGAGACTCGAGACCGGCACGGTCTGACCGACTGGCGTATACATCGGCACCTGCTCGACCGAGGCGAGGTCCCGGCGATCCTCCTCCTGGAGGCGAACGAGGATGTTGTACTCGTTTCCGGCCTGGCGAAACATCGACGCGATGCGGCCTCCCACCGTGGTGCGCAGAGCGTCGGCGAGGTCCGAGACGTTGAGACCCATGGTCGCCGCCTTGTCGCGGTCGACGGTCACCAGCATCTCGGGCATCCCCTCACGGCGGCTGACTTGAGCGTCGGTAACCCCGGGAACGTTCTCGACGATCTCCTTGACCTGAAGGGCGAGCTCGTTCGCGATCTGCATGTCGTGCCCTCGGATCTCGACGGAGATACGATCCTCTCCACCCCGTCCCATTCTCATGAGAAACATACCCCCGCTCGCCCGGGCAAACGCGAGGACTCCCGGACGTTTCACGAGATGCGGCCGCAGAGCGTTTGCGATTTCCTGAGTCGAACGGTCGCGCTGAGTTTGATCGACGAGCTGGATGCGAATGTTCGCACGATGGGTGGAGGACTCCCGCCAGCCGCCGCCACCGACCTCGGTTAGGACGTGCTCGGCTTCGGGCACCTCCCGAAGAACCATCGATTCGACTTCTAGAGCCACCGCTTCGGTCACCTCGACGCGAGTTCCCGCAGGCAGCTCGAGCGTCAACCTCACCTCGCCTTCGTCGGTCTCGGGCATGAGCTCGAAGCCGACCATTGGAGCGAGAAGGAGGCTCCCCGCGAGCAGGAGCCCCGTACCCCACGCCACCGATCGACGATGGCCCAGCGCCCATCGGATGAGCCCCTGATATTCGGCATCGAGGGCCGTCAGAAACTCACCACTCCGGTGCACGATCCGCTGGAGGATGGGATGTCGGTTCGCGTCGGGCTCTGCCACCCGAAGATACTTCGAGCAGAGGACGGGGATGACCGTCAGGGCGACGACGAGTGACGAAAAGAGCGCGAAGGCAATGACGTAGGCAAGCTGCTGGAACATGATGCCCGACATGCCAGTGAGGAAGACAAGCGGCACGAAGACGGCTATCGTGGTGAGAGTGGAGGCGACGATGGCCGAGGAGACTTCGTTCGTCCCTTCGACCGCGGAATCATAGCGCGAACGACCCGACTCCCGGTGTCGAAAGACGTTCTCGAGAACGACGATGGCGTTGTCCACCAGCATGCCCACACCGAGGGCGAGACCGCCGAACGACATCGTGTTCAGCGTGAATCCGTTGAAATACATGAGCGCGAACGTCGAGATGACCGCGATGGGGATGGATGCGGCGATCACGAACGTGCTCCTTATGTTGCGGAGAAAGACGAAGAGGACGAGAACCGCGAGGATGGAGCCGGATATCGCCGCATCGCGCACGTTGCGGATCGATTGCTCGATGAACTCCGACTGGTCCATGATCGGAGTCGCGGTGATGTCGGGGTAGTCCCGGTTGATCCGCTCCAACTCCGCTTTCACCGCACGAGCCACAGTTACGGTGTTCGCTCCCGCCTGCTTTCTCACCGACAGCCGGATGCCGGGTCTGCCATCTACGCGGACGACGTCACGGATCTCCTCGTGGGAGTCCTCGACGCGAGCTACGTCCTTCACGTAGACGGGGACTCCGTCGTGAACCGTGAGAACGATGTTCTGGATCTGCTCCACCGTTTGGAACTCGCCCTGGGTGCGAAGCAGGAGCTCGAAGTCCCCCTCCTCGACCGGACCGACGGGCTCGTTGAGGTTCTCGCGCCGGAGCACGTTGACGACGTCGCGAATGGACAAGCTGTATCCCCTCAGCCGTTCGAGCGAGAGATCCACGTGAATCTCGCGACGAAGCCCACCGCGAACGTCCGCCGCGGCGACACCCGGCACCCGCTCGAGGCGGTAGAGGATCTGATCCTCGATGAATTGCCGTAGATCTTTGGGATCGCGATCTCCCGATACGGCCATGAAGAGAATGGGGAACTGCGAGACGTCGAACTTGAACAGACTGGGCGGCTCCGCATCCTCGGGAAGCGTGTTCCTCAGGCGGTCGACACGGGTTCGTATCTCATTGGCCGCCTCATCCAGGTTCGTTCCCCACTCGAAGCGGACTTGAACGCGGCTCTGGCCCTCGGAGGACGTGGCGGTAATCTCTTCGACGCCCGGGGCCGAGCTGATGGATCGTTCGATGGGCCGAGTAACGAGGGTCTCCATCTCCTCGGGCGCGACGCCCGGATACTCGGTGACGACGGTAATCGTAGGGAACTCGACATCGGGCATGAGATCCACGGGAAGGAGGGTGAAAGAAATCCCGCCCAGGAGAATGGCGACGGAGCACACCATGGTCACGGTGATGGGGCGCCGAATGGCAAAACGTGGCAAGTTCATGAGCCTGCTAGTCTCCTTCCGGGTGCATGACGCGAACCGAATCACCGGTCTTCAGCAGGTTGGCGCCGCGAGCCACGATGGTCTCGCCTACGCTCAGACCCGAGACGACTTCGATGCGATCTCCCTCGGCAACACCCGTCACTACGGCTTGGAACCGTACGGATTCGCCGTCGATGACGAAAACTCCGGGCCGATTGCTCCGGTAAACGAGCGAGTCCCGGGGAATCATGAGTGCGTCTCGGTCGGCCTCAAGGTTCAAGTCCACGCGGGCGAACATTTCCGCTTTGAGAAGGCCATCGCGGTTGTCGAGCTCGATCTCGACCGGAGCGGTGCGGGTCTGGGCGTCGAGAAGAGGCGAGATCCGCAGAACGCGGCCTTGGAATTCCCGGCCGGCAAGAGCATCCACCACGACTCGTGCCTGGTTGCCCACCGCGATCTTGTTGATCTCGCGCTCCGGGACGTTGACGACGGTCTTGACGGTGGAAAGATCGAGAATCAGCACAAGCGGAGTGGAAGAGGAGACGAGCGCCCCGACATCGATGTAACGCTGCGCCACCGAGCCGGTGAGCGGCGAGACAATCTCGGTTTGACCGAGACGGATTCTGAGCTCTTCGAGCTCGGCCTCGGCCTGAGCCACCTGGGCACGAGCGAGAGCTTTCTGAGCGTTCGACACCTGAAGGTTGGTCTCGGCTTGCTGGAGCTGCTGCGAAGAGACGACCCCGTCGCGGGCGAGGTTCTGCAACCGGTCCAGCTCGAGCTGTCTTCCGGCGAGCTCGGCTTCACGCTGCGCGACTGACGCTTCGGCTACCTGCAGAGCGGCTTCGGCGCGCCGGACCTGCTGACGGAGCTCGTCGTCCTCGAGTCGGGCGATGACCTGCCCCGCCCCCACCCAGTCGCCCCGGTCGACTCGGATCTCGACCACCCGCCCGCTGAGCTTGGGAGTAACCTCCACCCGCTGTGCGGCCCGGAGCGACCCCACCAGAGAGACCTGCTCCGTGATCCGGCTCGACTCGGGTGTCGCGGCCTCGACCACCTGGGCACGAGACCCCGGTCCGCCCGAACCTCCACCCTTCGATCCGTCGGTTCCGGCACCCGATTCCTGGTAGACCCGGAACGCCAAGAGCCCACCGAGCGCCACGGCTGCGGTTAAGAAGACCGTTCTACGCATCGTATTGATGACGTCCGTCTCGTGCCGTTTGTTTCACCCGCGGAAGAATTCCACGATCTGCGCAACTACGCGTTCTTGTTGATTTTGCGTCAGTTCCGGGTACATGGGGATAGCGAGCGTTTCTCTGGCGCCCGCCTCGGCCACCGGGAAGCTTCCTTCCCGATATCCGAGCGCTCGAAAACACGGTTGGAGGTGGAGCGGGAGGGGGTAATAGACCGCGGTGCCAATCCCATTCGAGGCGAGATGCTCCTTGAGCTCGTCGCGGCGCCGGGTCCGAATGACGTACTTGTGGTAGACATGATCGGCCGTGGCCTGGGGAGGCTGTACCTTACCTTCGGAAACGAGTCCGCTCCGATCGAACAACTCATCGTACGAGGCGGCCCTTTCTCTTCTCATCCGTGTCCACTCGTCGAGACACTCGAGTTTGACCTCGAGAAGCGCGGCCTGAACCGCGTCGAGCCGGAAATTACCGCCGACGGTATCGTGAAAATATTCTTCTGTCCCCCCGTGAGTCCGGATGCGGCGAACCGACTCCGACAGGCCCGCATCGTTCGTCAAGACCATCCCCGCATCGCCGAGAGCGGCCAGGTTCTTGCTCGGGTAGAAAGAGAGTGTTCCCGCGGTCCCGACACTGCCAGCCATTCTGCCCTTGTCGTCGCTCGCGCCAATGGCTTGGGCGGCGTCCTCGACGACCGGGATGCCCCATCGCTCGGCGATCTCGAGGATCGGTTCCATGTCGGCGAGCTTCCCGAAGAGGTGGACGGGGATGATGGCTTTCGTCTTCTCGGTGAGCCGCTCTTCGAGTCTCATGGGATCGAGATTTAGGGTCGAGGCGTTGACCTCGGAGAACACCGGGGTCGCACCGAGTCGGGCGATGACGCCAGCGGTAGCAAAAAAGGAATACGGGCTCGTCACCACCTCGTCGCCCCCCGCGATCCCGAGAGACATCGCCGTCGCCAGCAGGGCGTCGGTTCCCGACGAAACACCGATGGCGAACCGAACGCCACAATACTCGGCGATGGCTGCCTCGAACCGCTCGACCTCGGGACCCAGGATGAAGCGGTTTCGGTCGAGGCAGCGGGTGAAAGCAGCGATGAGCTTCGCCCGGATCGGGCCGTGCTGCTCGGCGAGATCGACGAGCGGGATGGTGGCCTGCACGGCTGTATTCTAGCGTCTCCCAGACAGGGTGATGAAGAACTCAGCTCACCCTGCGCGAGCGGAGCGAGCCCGGCGCGCTTGCCGCGCCGTAAGCAGCCCGAGCCGGAGCGGTCGATCGATCACGAGTCCCGCCAGGGCATTTGAGTAGATGTTGAAACACCTCGGGGGGTGACATAACATGCGGGACGAGTGCGAACCATCATCACCATGCCCGCCTACAACGCGGCGCGAACACTCGAGAAGACGTACCTAGCGATTCCTCGGAACTGCTACGACGAGGTGCTCGTCGTCGACGATTGCAGCCCCGACGACACCGTGCAGGTGGCAGAGTCTCTGGGGCTGAGAGTGAAGCGCCACGCCGACAACCGCGGCTACGGCGCCAATCAGAAGACGTGCTACGACTGGGCTCTCGAGGAGGGCGCGGACATCGTCGTCCTGCTCCACCCGGACTATCAATACTCACCCCATCGCGTACCCGCTCTCGTCGAACCGATCCTCGCGGGTCGGGCGGATTTCTCGTTCGGGTCTCGCTTCGCCGAGAACGGGCGACCGATGGCGGGCGGCATGCCGTTTCATCGATACGTGGGGAACCGCGTGACCACCCACGTCGAGAACTTCTTCCTCGGCACGTCTTTTACCGAGCTTCACAGCGGAATGAAGGCTTACTCTCGGAGGTTTCTCCAGATCATCGGGTACCATCGATTCTCGGACCGGTTCGTCTTCGATTCTCAGATGGTGATTCAAGCCGTGCTGCTCGGTTTTCAGATCAAAGAGGTCGCGATTCCGACTCGTTACGCCGAGGACTCCTCCTCGGTCGATGTGTGGAGCTCGCTCCGATACATCTTGGAGACGTTCGGTGCGCTCCGCCACGGACTTCGCAACCGGGAGCGTCTGGCGGAAGAATTGGAAATGCTCCGTTCGCGGGACGCGTAAGATCGTTACGTTCTGAACCGGGAGCCAGCTACGCCAAGCCGCCTTCGCCAAGGCTACGGCGACCAAAGACCAGGCTCTTCCCTCTTTCGCATCCTGCTGGGCTCGGTGTTCTTTGGCATCTACACGGCGACGGCCGGTGCTCGGGCCCTCGGCCAGCAGGGAGCGCGGATCGGTCCTATCGTTCCGGAACTGAGCCTTGGGTGGCTGGTCGCGTCGGCCGTTCTCGCCCTCTTTTTCTGGCGCACCGCCGGTCCGCGACGCGCCGTCATCCTCGGAATTACACTGGCACTGACGGCACTCGTCCTCTCCCTTCCCGTTTGGCTCGGGGTCGTAACCCGCACGCCGCCCCCGAAAGCGGTGTCGGTCTACGACCTATCCCGTCCTGACACGAGCCCTGGTCGCCAGACCGATCTCGACTCCTTCCACATCGTCGACCGTGCGGATTTGCAACGCATCTCGGGCCGACGCGGACGAGTCGCGCTCGACATCACAGGCTACTTGATGGTGCCTGAATCCGGCGCCCACCGCTTCGAGGCGCGGTGTGACGACCGTTGCTCGCTCCAAATCGACGGCCGGATGGTTCTCGATGGAACGGGCTCGGCCGAGCTGGATATGGAAGCCGCGCTCCACCGATTCCGCCTGCGCTACGAACAGCAGCGCGGACCCGCAGTTCTCGAGCTTCAATGGGATCGGCCGGGCGCGGTCGAGCTGCTCCCGCTAGACCACTATCTCAGTGACGAGGTGAGCCTCCTCTCTGCCACGGCGCTTCGGGAACGCATGTTCGCGAACGTACTCGAGACCTTTTCATCGGCGTTTCTCTGGCTCGGTGCTTTCTGCCTGCTCCTGGGGTCCGGCAACCGGGCCCGTATTCGCGCCCTGGAGGCCTCGAGGAGGCTGGGGAAGATAGCGAGTCGGGAGATCGGAATCGCGCTCCGGTCGACCGGTTTGCTCGAAAGTGCCGAGCCGAGCCTGTCGAAAACCGAAACGCGAGCCACTGCCAAGGCACTCCTCCTGACCGGCATACTCAACCTGCCGTTCGTGTTGGTCCACCCCGACCGAGCTCTGGTCGAGCTTGGACTCCTGCGCTCGCTCGCCGTCAACGTCGTCTTATTCCTGGCTCCGGGCTTTCCCCTCGCGATCGCTTTTTTCGGTCGCCGGGCGAACGGGCTCTGGCTTCCCTGGGGACTCACGTTCTCCCTGAGCCTCTTCGTCGCGATCGTTTCACTCTTTTTCCTGGTCGGTGTCCCGTTGACCGGCGGCTCGGCCTGGAACGTCACGTGGATCCTGACCAACGTCGGCCTGGCCGCGGTCACTCTGTCGCGCCGTCTCGGTTCCTGGAGCCCGAGGTTTGACCGGCGAGCGTGGACGCTTGCCGGCGCCTCGTTTCTGGGCTCTTACCTGCTCTTTTTTTTCGGTGCCGAGCGAGTGGTTCCACCCCAATCCGACCACGATTTCGAGGTCCAGGGCACGGGATACGGGCTACTGACGAGGCTCGAGCCTTTCCTTCTCACCGACCGAGAAACGTTCTACTATTTCGCCCACCCGCTCCTTCTTCATATCTACGTTGCCGGATCGTTCCTGTACTTCGACGAGATGGACCACCTGTCGTACTACGATGCGGCTTCACGACGCGCCCTCGCCGCGGAGCGAGGCGAGCCCTTCGAGCCTCCGGCCACGCTCGGCGAACGCCGAGTCGTCGGGGTGCTTGACTCCGACTACGTCGTCGATCCACCGCTCGCGAATGGGCACGAGCGCATCCCAGTGACGTCCTCGGAGATGAGGATGATCTACCAGCACTACGCGGATGCTCCACACACGCTCGCGACGCGGACGCCGAGCGTGTTCCTGGCAGCCGTCACGGTGTCGCTCTTGGTCCTTTGGATCGGTCGCATCGCGCCGACCTGGTTGGCCCTGCTCGGCGGAATGGCCTATGCGACGAGTCCCGAAGTCACCGTTCGGTCGAGCTACGGGGGATACTTCGCCATCTCCAACTTCTTGCTGCTCTTGACTCTTCTCACCCTCGAAAGGTTCATGCGCCGCCCCGAGCGGTACTCTTACGCGACGTGCTTCCTCACGGCTGGCCTGGCGGCACTAGCTAATCACAAGCTGATCTTGTTGCCAGTGGCGGTTGGCCTGTGGCAAGTCGTCCGCACTCCCAAGCTCTGGCGAAGTAACGTGCTTCGGGCTGCGCTCAACCCCGTTGTTCTCGGGTTCGGCTTCGGCACGGCCGTTTACTGGGCGTATGGCATGGCGATCGATTTCGATGCGTTCTGGCTCGAGCACGTGAGGACGCACCTCATGGATCGACTGGTTCACCACAACCCGCTCGGATACACAGGCTACCTCGGCCCGGGTGCGCTCTGGATCGAGCTCTGGGAGCACACGGCATACCTCTTGCTGCCGATGGGAATCTTGGCGTTGGTTCTGGGAACGTGGGACGCCATTGAGCGAGGCGAGACCGATTCCTTCACGGGCCTCTTTCTGTGCTGGACCCTGATTACCGCGGCCGTCTTCACGTCGGTGGACTGGAGGATGACCAAGCATCTGATGCCTCTCATGCTTCCCTTGCATCTCGCCCCCATCCTCTGGGCCGGAGGCCGTATTGGCCGGCTTCGTCTCGTCGGCCTGCTTTTTTCGGTGATCGCGGTCTGGAACTGGACGACGATCCATGGGCTGATCGTCGATTTTCATGCGTTTCGCGTGACTCCCGAATGGTAGCTCCGTCACCCATGCGAGAGATCGGCAGGCCGTTGCTGCTGGCGGCGCTCGCGCTGGTTGTTCTCCTCTACGGGATGCGACTCCCCCTCGCACTCCTGTCGGCGATCGACCCGGATGAGCTCGCCCACTTGCACTGTGCGTGGTCGGTGTCCAAGGGCATGCTGCCCTATCGGGACTTTTTCGAGAACCATACGCCGGGGTTCTTCTATCTCGTAGCGCCACTCTTTTCGTTCTTCCAGGTCGAGACGAGCGTTACCGAGACGTTCGCCTTCTTCTATCTTGCCCGAACCATCGCCTTGCTCCTCGCCGGGATCAGCTTGCTGCTGAGCTTTCGCCTCGGTCGGTTGTGGAGAGGGGCAAGAGTGGCCTGGGTGGGAACGGTTCTGCTCGGACTCGACACGATCTTTCTGACGAAAACCATCGAAGTCCGGCCCGACGTTTTTTCGCTGCCGCTGTTTTTGGCTTGTCTCGTGACTCTCGTCGGAGCCATTCGCGGCACGCCGTCACCGCTCCCGCAACGCCTTCGCTTCGCCATGTCCGGGGTGTTTCTCGGCTCCGCGCTGATGTTCACCCAGAAGTTCCTCTTGGTCGGGCCGGGCTTCGCCCTGGCCATGCTCTGGTACGTCGGCGATCCTCGAGGTCGAGGAAGACTGGCCGGCCGGTTCCTCGATTTGCTGGCGCAAACGGCTGGATTCCTCATCCCGATCGCCCTCACGCTCGGCACCTTCGCCTATCAGGGAGCCCTACGGGAGTTCGTCGAGCTCAACTTTTTCCTGAACCTGACCTATGGTGAGACGACGACGATGTCGCCCATCCCCTTGCTCGAGGTCTTCGTCGGAGAGAATCCCCTCCTCGTCGTCCTGGGACTCCTCGGATGCGCTCTCGGCTTCGTCGGCATGCTCGGTCGGGAAGGCTCGCGACGCGGGGACCCGATTCTGGTGCTCTCGGCTCTTTCTCTGTTCGCCGGCCTCTTCCTGACTCCGCTCCCGTATCACCAGTACTATTTGATGTTTCAACCGCTCCTGGCGATTTTCGCCGCGTCTTCCTTGGTGCGATTGGTGGATTGCCTCGCGCGAGATAGTCTCGAGACCGAGCGCGCTCATTCCCTGCCGTTCGGCATCGCTCTCGCCCTCTTGGTGGGAGCGGGCCTCTGGCTCGTGATTCGCTGGGTGCAGCCCGCTGTCTTCACCGAGATCTACGTCTTCGTATGGCTGGCGGTCGCCGTCGTCGGCCTGTTCCTTTTGCTCGCGGGACAGCGCGATTGGTTTCTGGTGACATTTCTCGCGGCTTCGAGCATCGCTCCCCTCCACCGCATTTACGACCTGACGCGTCCCTCCAACGCGAAGTATCGGAAGACGCTCGAGCAGATCGCCTTCGTCATGGCAAGCACGAAGCCCACCGACCCGGTCATGGACGGATTCACCGGATTTGGCTTGTTTCGGCCCCACGCCCACTTCTACTGGCTGCTCCAGGAAGAATTCCCCCTGGTCAGCCGCGGCCAGCGAGAACGCCTCTACGACGACCTCGCCTCGGGGCGAGTCGACCCCAAGCTCGTTTTCCTGGACCGAAACCTGAGGCTGTTCTCGCCCGAATTGGCGGAGTTCGTCGAGCGAAACTACGAGCCTGTCGGCTACGACGTGATCTGGCGGAGGAAGCCCATCTGGCTCGACGACGGTCGGATGGAGCTCGCGGGGAAGCTCGAGCTGGGCCGAGACCCGACGAGCGATCTCGTGGGGCCGGGCTGGTTCGAGCCCGACTCCGAGGGCATGACGAGCTTCCGCCGCTCTCGCGGCCGTCGATCCTGGCTGCGAGTGCCCCTTCGAGTCCCTGGCGAGCTGCGAGTCGTCGTGCGCGCCCGACCGGAATGGTACGACCCGCTTCCCGATCTCGAGCTCAGTGTCAATGGAACGGCCGTCGGCCAGGCGAAAATGTCGGAAGGATGGAGGGATTACGAGTTCCGGGTGCCGGCCTGGTGCTCGAGATCCGGAGTCAATAGCTTCCTCTTCACGTATTCCGAAGTGCCTCGACAGTCGGACCCCGAGTTCAAGGGGCGCAACGCCGCCCTGGCGATGGAGTTCCTGAAGGTTGAGAAGGTAGAGCGGTAGGATCATCGAGCCGTGGCGTTCCCATCTCCTTTGAAGCTCATTGCCGTGACACCGGTGGCGATACCGGAGGTGATGGACCAACCCAAGGGGCGCCTGGTCAATGGTATTCCATAAACGTTTGGGGGGACGCTTCCTTCCTGTACACGGATATACGGTACGGTGGGGCTGGCAGCAGCGGCACTCAATAGTAGCCTCGCTGAAACGATAGAGCTAAACTGAACGTGGGCATGAGTACCGAGCCAATTTTGACCCAGTTTCGTGAGCTCGATTCCGACGAGAAGATTCGTCTGGTGCAAGACCTTTGGGACGAGATCGCCGAGGAAGTCGCTCGCCGTCCATTGAGCGATGCTCAACGTCGCCTGCTGGACGAGCGGATTCTCGATGAGGAGCAGAACCCGGACGGTTTCGAACCGTGGTCCAATGCGAAGGAAGACATTCTCCGGAACCTGTGAGCTACGAGCTCGTTGTTCGAAGCCGCGCGAAGGCGGATGTACGACGCGCTGCCAGGTGGTACGAGAAGCAGCGGGAAGGCCTTGGCGTGGACTTTGTTTCTGAAGTCGAGAACGCTATCCGGCGAGTCGAAGTCAATCCCGAGCAGTTCCAGGTCGTTCACGAGGACATCCGGCACGCGATTACACGTCGCTTCCCATACGGCGTGTTTTATCGGATTCGCAAGAATCGAATCGTGATCTCCGCTGTCCTGCACCTTGAGCGGTCGGATGTCCCTTGGCAGGGTAAGGGCAAGAGTCCCGAAGAACCGGGCTAACTCCTATCAGGCCCCCGGTTGTCAATGGCTAGATCTCTCCCGAAGGCACGGTTGCGTACCTGGGAGGCCGCTCGAAGGCTCGAGTGGATTGGCTCTGACTTCGTTTCCTGGCGCGGTACTTGAGGGAAGACTCTGTACCAAAC
>DATIBD010000014.1:0-51216 GCA_035457705.1 Vicinamibacteria bacterium | reverse complement strand
GTAATCGCGCAGCTCGCGACCTCGACGCTGACGGCGGACGTCACACTGAACTCCAATGGAGCCCCCGTTCCCGGGGCACCTTCAGCTGCCCTCGAAGGGCTGGTCGTCACTTTCACCGCGGGTCCCTTAGGGAACGTATTGCCGGCCACCGCTCCGATCACGAACGGCATGGCGTCGACCACGTTTACGGGCACGACGGTCGGGCTGGCCACGCCGTCCGCCACTCTCGACAACGGAACCCAGAACGTGAGCGTCAACATCGTCACCATACCCACTCTCACGATCAACGACGTGTCCGTGGCCGAAGGCAACTCCGGAACGACGAATTTCACCTTCACCGTAACCCGGAGCCACGATATGACGGCGCTGTCCGTCAACTTCCAGACGGCCGACGGCAGCGCCACCGTCGCTGGCAGCGACTATCAAGCGCAGATGAACACCCTCAACTTCGTGGCCTTCGGTTCCCTCACGCAAATGGTCACGATCCTGGTCAACGGGGACGTCGTCGTGGAAGGGAACGAAACCTTCTTCGTTAACCTATCGAACCCTGTGAACGCCTCTATCGTGGACGGCCAAGGAATGGGCACGATCCAGAACGACGACATGGCATCGATCTCGATCAACGATCCCGCTGGCGTGAACGAAGCCACCGGAACGGTCACCTTCACGGTCTCTTTGACGGGTACCGTCCAGGGTGGCTTTACTGTCGATTACATGACTGCCGACGGCACCGCGACCGCGGGCGACAACGACTACGCGGCGATTGGGAATGGACAGGTTGTTTTTGCCGGCACGATGAACGAGACCCAGCCTATCCAGGTGACCCTGAACGACGACGCCAAGGTCGAGCTCGATGAGACGTTCCTGGTGAATCTCATGGCTCCTGGAGGAGGCTTTCCTGCCGGCGTCACCATCCTGGACGGGCAGGGAATCGGTACGATCCTTACCGATGACCAAGCCGGCATCTCGATCAACAACGTGACAATGGATGAGGGCGACGCCGGGACGACCCAGTTCACATTCACGGTCACTCTGGACGCCCCCGTGGACGTGCAGGTGGATGTCCCTTTTACGACTCAGGATGTGAGCGCCACGGCGCCCAGCGACTATCTCACAGCCAGCGGCACGCTCCAGTTTCCAGTTGGCGCGGCCAACCAGACTCTGGACATCGTCGTGGACGTGAACGGCGACACGACGGTGGAGCCCACTGAGACGTTCCACGTCGCCTTGACCGGCATCAACGCAAGCGGCCGGGAGATGAACGGGAACATCATCATTACCCAGCAACCTGGCGTCGGCACGATTGTCAACGATGACAACGCCAGTTTGTCGATCAATGACCGGATGTTCGACGAGAGCGCGGGCGTTTTCCAGTTCACCGTCACGTTGAGCGGTGCGGTGGCTGGTGGCCTCACGGTCGATTTCGCCACAAACGACGGCACCGCGACCGTGGGCGATAACGATTACAACGCAACGAACGGGCAGCTCATCTTCGCCGGTACGGCGGGCGAGACGATGCCCATCAACGTCACGGTGAACGACGACGCCAAAGTGGAGCTGAACGAAACGTTTTCGGTGGATCTCAGCAACCTTCAGGCGGGGGGTCTTTCCGTCACGATCGCCGACGGCCAGGGCATTGGAACCATCCAAAACGATGACGCCGCTACCATCTCGATCAACAACGTGACGGCGAACGAGGGCGCCGGAGGCGCTACGACCAACTTCGTTTTCAACGTCACCATGACTACGGTGGTGGATACGCCCGTCACCGTGGATTTCGGTACCGCGGATGGAAGCGCCACGACCGGGGATAGTGATTATGTCGCTAATGCCGGTATGGTCAGTTTCGCAGTAGGCAACACGGGACCGCAAACGATCACGGTCACGGTAAACAACGATGTCAAGGTCGAGCTCAACGAAACCTTCGATGTCAATCTGAGCAACATCATCGCAGGCGGTCGCGACGTCACGTTCCTCGATAACCAGGGCGTGGGAACGATCGTGAACGACGACCAGGCGCGGATCATCATTGGTGACGTGAGCCAGAACGAAGGAAATGCCGGCCCGACGAACTTCGCCTTTACCGCCACGCTTCTCGACAACGTGGACGCCATGGTCATGGTTGACTTCACCACCTCCGACAGTACTGCAACGGTCGGAGACGGAGACTACGCGGCCGCGAACGGAACGATCACGTTCAACGGCGTCGCGGGCAATCCTCAGATCATCAACGTGTCGGTTACCGGAGATACGAAGGTCGAGCTCACTGAGTCCTTCGTGGTCCAGCTCGCCAACATCCAGGCGGGAGGTCGTAACGTCGTCTTCACGGACAACGTCGCGGTGGGCACCATCATCAATGACGACAGCGCCGGACTATCGATCAACGACGTGTCGGTCAACGAAGGCGCGTCGGGAGCAACGCCTCTCCTCACGTTCACGGTCACGTTGAGCGCCGACCTCTTCGCTCCGCTTAGCGTGGATTTTGCAACGGCAGACGGCACGGCAACGGCCGGCAGCGACTACACCGCAAACAACGGAACGCTCAACTTCACCGGAACCGCCGGCGAGCAGCTCACGATCGACGTCGTCGTGACCGGCGACGACACCGTGGAGAACAACGAGACCCTGTTCGTCAACCTCAGCAACATCGTGGCGGGAGGGCAGAACGTCAGCTTCACCAAGCAGCAAGGTAATGGGACGATCACCAACGACGACGCCGCGACGCTCTCGATCAACGATGTGTCGATGGCCGAGGGTGCCGGCCCGTTCCAATACACCGTGACGCTGAGCGCTGCGGTAGCCGGTGGGATCACCGTCGATTTCGCGACCGCCGATGGTACGGCGACGACTGCCGACAACGACTACAACGCGACGAGCGGACAGCTCGTCTTCGCCGGGACGGCGGGCGAACAGATGCCGATCAACGTCACGGTGAATGGCGACACCAAGGTCGAGCTCAATGAAACGTTCTCCGTGACCCTCGCGCAGGCCGCGGGTATTTCTGTCACCGTCGACCCCTCAGGCGCGGGAACCATTCAGAACGACGACTCGGCCACGGTGTCGATCGGCGATGTGACAATGGCCGAGGGTGCCGGAGGGGCGACGACCAGCTTCGTATTCAACGCCACCTTGAGCGCCGCGGTAGATGTGCCCGTGAGCGTGGACTTCACGACGGCGGATGGAACGGCCCTGACCGGGGACAGCGACTACGGCGCCAATTCCGGCACGGTCAATTTCGTCGGCAACGCCGGCGAAGTCCAGACCGTCACGGTAACGGTCAACGACGACGCTAAGGTGGAGGTCGATGAGACGTTCAACGTCAATTTGAGCAACATCCAGGCGACGGGCCGTAACGTGCTCGCAGGCGATCTGCAAGGTCTGGGGACCATCGTCAATGACGATGCGGCGACGATTACGATCGGCGACGTTTCGCAGAACGAGGGGTCGGGCGGCGGAACCACGACCTTCTCATTCGCGGTGACGCTGGACGCGCAGCTCGGCTCGGCGGTGACCGTCGATTTCGCCACCGCAAATGGCACGGCCACCACGGCGGACAACGACTACACTGCCGCGAACGGTACGCTCAACTTCAACGGCACCGCCGGTGAGGTTCAGACGGTCGATATCTCGGTCACCGCCGATAATAAGGTGGAGCCCACCGAGGCTTTCTTCGTCAACCTGAGCAACCTCCAGGCTGGCGGCCTCGACGTCACACTGGCCGACCTTCAGGGTCTCGGCACGATCGTCACGGACGATGGAGCCACCATCTCCATCAACGACGTGTCGGTAAACGAGGGGCCTCAAGGAACACCGACCTCGCTCCAGTTCACGGTGACTCTGAGTGCGGCTGTTGCGTCTGCGGTCAGCGTCGATTTCGCCACGGCGAACATGACGGCAACGGTCGCGGACGGTGACTACACGCAGACGAACGGTACGCTCAACTTCGTCGGAAACGCGGGCGAGACCCAGCTCATCAACGTGCCCGTCAACGGTGACAACAAAGTGGAGCTCGACGAGACGCTCGCCGTCAACCTGAGCAACTTGCAGGCGGGAGGCCTCATGGTGGCCTTTGCAGACCAGCAGGGTGTCGGCACGATCGTCAACGACGATGGCATGGCCTCGATCTCCATCAGCGACGTGACTCAACAGGAAGGCAGCGGAGGCGGGACGACGACCTTCAACTTCACCGTGACGCTGGACAAACAGGTGGGCGGCGCGATTAGCGTCGCATACGCGACCGCGGACGGAACCGCCACGACGGCAGACGGAGACTACACACCAGCCAACAACACTCTGAACTTCATTGGAAACGCGGGCGAACAACTCGTCATTCCGATTACTGTCGCGGCAGACGATGTCGCCGAGCTGGATGAGGTTTTCTTCGTCAACTTGAGCAATCTCCAGGCGGGCGGGCTACCCGTTGTCTTTGCCAATCAGCAAGGCATCGGGACGATCCTGAACGATGACGATATCGGTGCCTGCGGAGAGCCCAACAATCTCGTGATCGACGGGCGGGCATTCAGCGGAATGGAGACGGTCGTGGCCTGTCAGACGCTCACGATCGGACCGAACGTTCAAATTCTTGGCTCGGCCAACGTCATATTCCGGGCGGGAGAGAGCGTCATCCTGGCGAACGGAGTCTCCGTGCAAGCGGGAGCCGTTCTCGCCATCGAGCTCGACCCCACGCTAGCCGTACCGTGAGGGGAAATAGGAAGCTGAACGCGAGCTAGGAAGCAGGGTGCGGAAACGCATCCGCACCCTGCGGTTGCCTCGCCGCAGCGCTCGGCAGGTTAAAGGGAGAGAGGGCGCCGCTTCGCTAGATCAAGTGATCGCGAAAGGCGCGAGAAACCGCTTCCACTTTGCTGTGAACGCCGAGCTTGTCGAGAACGCTCTGGACATGGCTCCTAACGGTGAAGACGCTTACGGATAGGAGCTCGGCGATCTCCTCGTTGTTGTGACCCTGCGCCAGCAATCGGAGCACGTCGGTCTGGCGGCGGGTAAGCTCAGGGACGTCACCGCCGTCTCCGTTCGACCGGTCCAGCACATGCCGACCCGAGGCCGAATTCGCCAGGATTCTCTCGATGGCCTCGTCCGCCTTTCTCCGCCGATAGATGGGTCGCATGAGATAAACGAGGTGGTAGCTGCCACGCTTCGGGCCGAGAACCACGACGACGGAGACCAGGAGGCGCAAGGGGTCCCCGTTCTGTTTTCTGGCGTTGACCTCGAAACCGTTGACCGGCTCGCCTCGGGTTACCATCTGATGGAACGGGAATTGCGCGAAGTCGAGACGATTCCCGAATACGTCACGGGCCTCGAGCACCGCGTTGAGAGGCTCTCGCTCGAGACCGTTGCCGGTCGAGTACTCGAGAAGCTCCCGCGCAGCTCGATTCCAGCCCACGATACGGCTCTTTTCGTCCGTCGCGATAGCGGGGCCGGCCGCCTTCTTGACGATTTCCAACGCGTTCATCTCAGTCCTCTCGAGACCCGCAGAGGATCCCCCGTCCATCTGAGAAAAGAGGGAGGATTCTACCTAACGAAAGTGGACTTTTCAACTCGGATCCCTATGAGATTCATGACATCTTGGCGAGGCGACCGAGGCTTCGTAACGGGATGGAGGAGGCCTTCCTCGGTCAGCGCCCGTCTCCCGCGTATAGCCGTAGCCGTTCGAGCTGCTCGAGACGGCCGAGCACGATCACGACGTCGCCCGCGTCGAGCCTCGTCTCGGGTCCAGGGTTGTAGCGTGCCTCGCCCGTCAGTCCACCCTTTCGAACCGCTAGTACGATGAGACCCGTTTGCTGCGGGATCCGGGCGTCCAGCAAGGTCGTGCCCGCCAGGCTCGAGCCTTTGGTGATCTCGGCTTCCTCGAGGTGAAGCGTGACGTCGTCGGGGCCGGTCAAGGCCGCGTCGAGAAAGCTGACCACCGAGGGCCGGAGCAACATCGAGGCCATGCGCGCTCCGCCCGTGATGTTCGGAGAGATCACGTGATCCGCTCCCGCTCGGCGCAGCTTGTCGAAGGACTCCTCGTCGTAGGCTCGAGCCACGATCGTGAGATCCGTCCGAATGCCGCGGGCCGTGAGGCACAAAAAGAGGTTGGAGGCATCGTCGGTGAGACAGGCGGCGAGGCCGGACGCCCTCTCGATCCCTGCGGTGAGGAGCGTCTGCGCCTGGGTGGCGTCGGCGTCAAGGATGAGCACTTCGGGGTGGCGCTGGAGAACGCGCGCCACCCGCTCCGCCGCGTTCTCCACCACGACGAAGGGACGGCTCGAATGTCGCATCTCCTCCATGACGACGCTTCCCATCCTGCCGCCGCCGCAAATGATGAAGTGGTTCTTCAGCCTCGAGACTCGATTCATGATGCGCCGACTCCTCAACCAGCCACCGAGGTCGAGCTCCACGATGAGGGCCGTCGTGAGGCCCCACCAGAGACCGAGCCCGGTGACGCCGAGAATTACGAGAACCATAGCCAGAATTCGGCCTTGCTGGGAAAGTGGGTGGACCTCCATGAAGCCGACCGAGCTCACGGTGGTGACGGCCATGTACAACGCATCGAACCACGTCCAGCTTTCGATAACGACGAAGCCAACTGTACCGAGGAAGGCGATCACTAGGAAGTAGAGGGTTGCGAATCCGAAGCGTCGCGCGAAGGGGCGGAGCTGTTCCGTGAGAGACGAAGGCGACGTGGGGTCCATCCGAGCTGGAGAGTTTAATCCGGCAAAGGCGTAAGCAAAAATGATAATCTCTGCAGACCGCGAAACCTGCAGAAATGCGCACCCGGCTCTTGGTCGACACGTTCGAAACCGACGTCCCGAAGGATTTCGGTGTTTGTTCGGCGCTCGATGACGAGGTTCACCCAGCGCGCCTGGGAAAACGTTCCTCGACGAGGGTCCAAACAGGCTATGAAAAAGTACAGCCCAGCCTGCCGAGCGGCGGCCAAAACATGTGCCGTTCGACTTCGCCAAGGCTTCGTCGCAACCGCGCCGCAAAGGCCGAGCCGTGGCGGCTCGATCGATTACGGGTCCCGCCACGGCAATGAGCACTAGCGTGGATAGGCCATGATCGACATCGAGCTGAGCCGGCGTCAAGCGGCGACCGTGGCAGCCGCGCTCACGTTGCTCTCCGCCTGCGTCATTCTCGCGGTCGTACTGGCGTCGTTTTTTCTGCTCGCTCGTTTCGTCGCGGTCTTTTCCAGGGTGTTCATGCCCCTGTTCGTCGCGATGATCATGGCTCTGGTGCTGCGGCCGGTGTATGAGCTCTTCAACCAGAGACTTCGCTTGTCGGTCGCGCCGTCGGTCGCGCTGGTCTTCATCACGTTTCTGCTCCCCTTCGCGCTGTCGTTGTGGTTCTTCGGCGCTCTCGCCGTCTCACAAGTGTCGGAGCTCGCGGGGAGGGCGCCCGAGCTCGCGGACGATATCCGCGCGAGCGTCGAAAGCAACTGGCCGCAAGTCAAGGCGTTCTGGGACGAGCACGGCCTGGCAGGCAAGCTGCAAGAGTTTCTGCAAGGGCAAGCGGGCGCCATTTGGTCGGCGGTGCAGAGCGGCCTTCGCTCGGCGGCGTCCGCTGGTGCGAGCGCCTTCAGAACCGTTGCCGCGGCCTTGAGCTGGTTCGTCCTTCCCGTCTACCTGGCGTTCTTCCTCGTGGTTCCGCCCCTGCCCAGAGACCTCGAAGCTTACCTGCCCTTCCTCAAGGAACAGACACGAGAGGATGTGGTTTATCTCGTTTCCCAGTTCATGGACATCATCGTCTCTTTCTTCCGCGGCCAGCTCATCGTCGCGATGGGGCAGGGCATCCTCTTCGCCGTGGGGTTCATGGTCGCCGGTCTTCAGTTCGGATTCATCCTCGGCCTCATTCTCGGGTTGCTGAACCTGATCCCCTATTTGGGAAGTATGATCGGACTCGCGATCACGCTTCCCTTGGCGTTCTTTCAAACCGACGGCGGAGCCTTCACGCTTCTGGCGGTCGTCGTCGTGTTCGTCATCGTGCAGCTCATTGAGGGGTACTACCTAACCCCCAAGGTCATGGGTGGCAGAACCGGTCTTCATCCTTTGACCATCATGCTCGCCTTGTTCTTCTGGGGAACGGCATTCGACGGCATCGCGGGCATGATCCTGGCGATTCCGTTGACGGCCTTCATCGTCGTCCTCTGGCGGCTCGTAAGGACGCGCTATATGGCCGAGTTGGTCTGATCCTTTCGGAGCCCATGTCTCATCCCAGATGGATTCTCCTCCTGCTCGCCGTCGCGGGGTCGCTGTTGCTTCATCGCTACTATGCGCTGATGCCGGACCCGATGGCTTCCAGTTTCGACGGTTCGGGTCGGCCTAGCGGATTTCAATCCCGCGATGTGTTCTTCTCTTTATCGGGTGCAATGTTATTGCTCGTGGTGGTCCTCTTCGGGGGAATCGGCAACTTCTTCAAGATCCTGCCGACGACGTGGTTCAATCTCCCCAACCGGCGCTATTGGCTATCACCCGAGCGTCGGGAGGCCACGATGGACTTCATGGCGCGACAGATGGAGTGGTTTGGCGTCGCGACGATCACGGTGCTCATCGTCACGGTGAAGTTGGCTTTTGACGCTAACTTGACGCCCGCGCACGGGTTCGACGCATCGACGATGTGGTGGCTTCTCGGACTCTATTTCGCCTACACCGGCGGGTGGCTATTTCATTTCGTCCGACGTTTTCGAAAGAAGTCTTAGCTCTCTCCGTCAGTCGTCCGCCCCGAAAACGCGCTTCATTCTTCTCCGATTCGCTCTCCTGCCCAGGTGTCGAGCATCGAGGGCTGGGGCTCCTGCTCGGTCTCACCGAGAAACCGCGGTTCGGCTCGAAGGACTCGGTTTCGTCCGTCGCCTTTGGCCTTGTACAAGGCTCTATCGGCCTCCCGCATGAGGTTCGCGCTGTCGAGTGCGTCGTCGGGGAATGCGGCGACGCCACCACTGACACTCAAGCGGCCGAGAGGCTGCCGATTCCGATGACGAAACGGATAATCTTCGATCTTCTGACGGATCTTGTCGGCGACCGCCCGAGCGTCGGCGGGCGCGGTCCCGGGGAAGACCACCAGAAATTCTTCTCCCCCTACGCGGCCGAAGAGGTCGGTGTCACGAATGTTGTCTTGAACGAGGCTGGCGAGCAGCTTGAGGAGAGCATCGCCCGCGACGTGGCCGTTGACATCGTTGTAGTTCTTGAAGTGGTCCACGTCGAACAAGAAGATCGACACCGTGTCCAGGTTCTTCTGGGCCTCGGCGATGGCCTCCGCGAGGGCGACTGTCATGTACTGCTTGCAGTAGAGCCCGGTCAGGCCGTCCAACTCCGCCGTCTGCCTCATCTCCGTGTAGCTCATCACGTTCTGGAACGTGATGGCTCCCAGACGCGAGATGAGGCGCATCGCCGATCGACAGGCTTCAGGATGAAGAACGGGCTGGCTCATGATGATGAGCCCCATCGTCACCTCGTTGACGACGATGGGGGCTACGAGGTCGGGTCGAAAACCCTGTCGTATCCCTCCCGCTCCCTTCGCCCTCGCTTCGACCGCCGCGTTGTCGATGTCCTGTCTCGTCATCACCCTCTGGGCTTCCGCGACCAGGCCCAGCTCATCGTCGCCGACGTAAACCTCGGCGCCCCGGCTCAGACCCGGCTCCGGTCTGGCGATTTCCGCCACGACGAAGCGGCTGTCGCGGTCAGGCTCGGTACGGGCTCGCTTGCGTCGTACCAGCACGATGGCCTGCCAGGGTTCGAAGCTTCGGACGACGATCTTCATGAGCAGCGCGGGAATCTGGCGCGGATTCAATCGGTTGTGGAGTTGGTCCGTGAGCGGTGCCAGCTCGCCGAGGAACCGACCCAAGACCTGGCGATGACGCTCTATGTCACGGATCTCTCTCTTGACGTTGGTTGTCTCCCCCTCCGCCTCCGCGAGCGCGGCGACGACTTCGCGGTGGAGGCGGCGATGGCGAGAAACGTTGATCAGCGCTACGACGAGCGCGAGCAGGAGCGCGAGATATCCCGCGACGAGGAGGACGAGCGTCATGTTCACGAGGCACGTCCTTTCAACCACCCTGCGGCGGAAGGCAAGGCTGGCGCCGCTCCCGCGAGCCGCGTCTGGGTCGGCCCGACACCCTCGCATCTCAACTGATTCAACAATCGACTCCCTTGACAACGGCGCATTGGTACATCAACCTAGCGCCGCATAGAGCTCGGCCTGATGCCGGACGTCGAATCCGTCGGCAGGCCGGCCGATCAGATACCCCTGGCCGTAGTCCAATCCCAAATCGCGAAGAACTTTCATCTCCTCTCGGGTCTCGATGCCTTCGGCAATGATTCGCGCTCCGATCTTTCGAGCCATTATCTGAAACGCCCTGACGATCTCCTGCTTGACGGAACTGCCGTCGATCCCGCGAATCAAGTGCATGTCGAGCTTGAGGTAGTCGGGTCGAATTTGAAGCATCTTTTCCAGGCCCGAGTAGCCCGCCCCAACGTCGTCGATGGCGCACTGACAGCCCATGTCAGAGAAATAGCGCATCTCGTCAACGTAACCCGCATAATCGTCGATCGCTATCTGCTCGGTAACTTCGAGGACGATCTGTTCGGGCCGCAAGTTGGTTCCTTCGAAGAGCTCGAGGAGATACTTCCCTCGAAAATGGGGGTCACGCACCGAGAAGGGCAGCGTGTTGATGAAGAGCTGGTGGCCGGCGGCGAGTCGACTGCTGCTCCGGATCGCTCGCTTTCGGCATACGTGATCGAGCTCGAAAAGGAGGTTGGCGTTGGTCGCCTGCTCGAATAGAGCGAGCGGACTCTCCATCGCCGTACCCTTGGGCCCTCGACTGAGCGCCTCGAACCCGTAGATGGCACCGTTTCCAAGCTCGACGATGGGTTGAAACACGATGGAGATCTCACCACTCAGAATGACGTGCTGGAGACGCTGCTTGCTCTCTGCCTCACGAACCTCGTAGTCGAGGCGAGCCATCTTCCGTGACTCGTCCACCATGCGTCGCAGCGAGAGCTTCGCGTGCACGAGCGGGTTGTGGATACCGAACGAGAAACCCACTCTCAACGGGAACGGACAGGGCGACCACTTCGCGCGGGCCAGGCGTTGCATCAGTGCCGTTTGAATGCGCGCCGCTATCTCCCGCAGATGCTCAGGAGTTGGCTGGCCGCTTTCCTGACGCGGTATCAGGAAGATCAGTACCGCTTCTCCCTCGGCCTCGGTAACCGCAAGCAAATCGCCGGCGCGGAGACGATTTCCGCGCAGCTGACGGATCTCGGAGATGACGAGATCCATCAGGCGCGAGTACAGAAGCGCATCGCGCTCTTGACGCAAATGCATGCCGTCCGCGACGTCTAGAAGGATGCAGGCCAAGTAGCCGTTGCGAACGAGGCAATGACTCAGTTCGTCAGCTAGCTCCTCGTAAGTGGGAAGAGGACCGCCCACGAGCTTCCCATCTGACTCGAGGGACGTTTTTTCCAACTGAGGATCGATGGCCGCGACGTCGTTCGAAAAGTTGGTGTTCATTCTTTCGCGCTTGACCTTCTCGAGCTTTGGCGTAAAGCGCGGGACCCTGGTCTTTTGAGTTCCGCGCGGGACGATTTTCTCTTCCTGTCGCAAGATGCGTACCAGAACGCGCGCCGCTCATCGAAGGTTGTAAGTCATTGATTTGAAGAGATATTTTCTGGGCGTTCGTGTCGTGACGAGTTTTCGGCGGGGTAGTTTCCCCGCGTCGGATCGCCAGATAGCCACACACGATTGGCCTGTCATCGAAGTAGCTTTCTCGGGCCACGGTCTTGGCCCGGTTCTGTCGTCACCTGCTAATATCTCCGAGCCAATCTGTCCGAGGAGGACACTCATGAGGAGCATGGCTCCATTCCTTGCCGTCGTTCTCAGCGCATCCTTTGTTCAGGGCGTGACGAAAGCGAAGCGCATCAACAAGGCCATCGAGCTTCTCGAGCAAGCTCAACCCGTCTATTACACCGCAACCCGTGGAGGGTACGAGGAAGGAAAGGAGCTCGGCCAGACCTGGGCCGACTACGTCAACTACGAGCTCGAGCACGGCGCCTTCGACATGACGAAGCTCCGCGAGTTCATGCGAGGTCTCGTCGACGGCGGGCCGACGGAGAGTGGACATCGAACTCCGGCCGTCATCGTGTCTTTGCCGGTTCTGGGTCTCGACGAGGCTTCGATGCGCGCCAACTCTTGGGTCGTTCAACAGGTGCTGGCTGCTGGGGTACACGGAGTTTTGCTGTGCCATGCTCGCTCTCCCGAAGCCGTGAGGGTGTTCGTCCAGGCCGCACGTTACCCCTTTCACCCCCAAGCCGTGGGCTCAGGCCTCGAGGAAGGCTTGCGCGGGAGCGGCAGTCAGGACTATGCGGCGGGGATTTGGGGCATCTCGACCGAGGAATACCTGCGCCTCGCGGATCCCTGGCCGCTGAACCCGGAAGGCGAGATCCTCCTTGGCCTCAAGATCGAGGACCGTCATGCGCTCGAGAATGCCGAGTTGTCGACGAAGATTCCCGGTATCGGCTTTGCCGAGTGGGGTCCGGGAGACATGGGTTTCTCGTACGGCTTCAAGAGCAGGCAGCCGGGTCCGTGGCCGACGGTGATGCAGGAGGCACGAGCCCGCGTGCTCGAGGCCACCCGGTCGGCGGGAATCTATTTTTTGAACGCGGTGAATCCCGACAACGTGGAAGCCATGATCGACGAAGGCGTCATGATCGGCTCCGGCAACCGTGAGGCTGCGGAAAAGGGTCGGAGGTACTCGAAGAGGCCGAGGCCCTGGTAACGATCAGATCGCGCAGCACTCGCAGAGGTCTTTCCGACAGTGGCGCTTGCACTGGCGCGATTCGTTTCCCTTGCATTCGGTTACTTCGTAGCAGGTGCACGCGACGCTTCCCGGCGGTTTCTTCTCCAGCGTCTCGGGCACGCAGTGGCCTTCTTCGTGATCTTGAGCGGTGGCTCCGCGTGTCACCGCCTCGCCGAGCGTCTCGTGCGGGTCGACGAGATAGCGCTGCCCGTCCTCCGCCGTCATGAACGCGGGACTTTGTCGCGCTGACTCGATGCTGTCGGCCGCGAGCGCTGCAACGACGAGACCAAGAGCCGCAACTAGCTTGCCAGTCATAGCACACCCCTTTGATGCGGTATCAGGGCGCGTGGGGCAGGCTGGGAGAACCTATGTATCCTTTATAGTGTACACAGATCTTTGCTCGACGAACACATGTTCATCGAATATGTGATCCGCGTCACATTGGTGGCGTCGGGATGGAGAATCACGACGTCGAGGTCTCCGGAGTAGAATCTCAACGTGGTGTCGATTCTCGTGCTCGGCTTCGTGATGGGGATGCGGCACGCGCTGGACGCGGACCACGTCGCCGCGGTGGCTGCCCTGTCGACCCGCAGCGAGAGCTGGCGGGCAAACGCGGTCCGCGGCTCCGCGTGGGGTCTGGGACATATGATGATGCTCTCGGCCGTGGGAGGGTTTTGCTTGCTCTTCGAAACCGCGGTTTCGGAGCAATGGGCACGACGACTCGAGCTCGCGGCGGGACTCATGCTCCTGGTTCTCGGTGGCGACCTCATGTGGCGCCTCGTCCGTCGGCGCATCCATGTTCACGTTCACCGGCATGACGATGGTACAGTGCATTGGCACGCACATGGTCACCCGACCCAAGAATTGCACGCATTCCATCGGCACCAGCACGTACATCCCGAGGGATTTCCGCTTCGGGCGCTGGCGGTCGGAGGCGTGCACGGGCTGGCCGGCTCGGCGGCGCTGTTGTTGGTCGCGTTGCACCAGATTGGCTCGTTCTGGCGCGGTATCGCCTACATCGGGATTTTCGGTATGGGGTCCATCCTGGGTATGGCGTTGCTCTCCGTCGTGATCGCGCTTCCGCTGAGGGCTTCGGCCCGCTGGCTGACCGGTTTCTATCAGAGTGTGGAGCTAGCCATTGCCGTAATCACCTTGGGCGTCGGTTGGTGGGCCATAGCGGGAGTGTACGCCGGATAAGCTTGGGAGCTGACGCGACAAGATTCTTGACGGTGTGATGGGCTTGCTTCCGCGAAGCGACACGCCCCTCGACGACCGGCCCTGTTTTCGTTTCGAAACAGAGCGCGGCGCCAGTCGCGCGGTCATCGGTGAAGGCGGCGTCCACCCCCACGAGTGTCCTCACGGGTCCGATTTCTAGCTCGGTTTCTCGCTCCGCTGACGTTAGAACCGCGAGCGTCCGGCAGGTTATGCTGTGTGCACTGGTCAAGCGAAATGAGGTGTCTCGGTCTCGTCCTCGTGCTATCCAGCACTACGGCGTCGGCGGCGCAGGACTGCCCACCCTGCGCTCCACCGGTGAGCGAGACGGTCGCCTCGGTGAAGCGGAGCCTGGAGGAGGCTTTTCAGCTTGCCGTGGCGCTCACCGACTGCGGCGGAGCATCGAACCTCAACGGTTGTCGCAGGATGGAGGCGCTCCTTTCCGACTCATTTGCAAAGCTGGAGGCACTGATCGCCGAGAGCCGTGAAGGGGAGACATCGAGGTGCCTCGGGTGTGACCTGCAGCCGCACGTGGCACCACTCGCGGCTGGCCTCCTGGCGCTGAGCGGCCTCTTGCAGGAGAAGGGATACCAGGATTTTGCGCCGACTGCTGGCCGGATGCAGCAGGAGGTCGAGCTCTGGCGAATTTACGTCTGCTGCGGGTCGTCTCCCGCGGATGACCAGCCGGGGCCTCTCGACCGCGAGCGCGACGCACGCACGGTTCTCATGGAGAAATGCGGTCCGAGCTTCGCGTCCAACCGTCGGGGTTTGCGCCAGACCATCCGAGCTCCGGGGGAACGGGAAGGCTGCTATCAGTCACGTGCCTGTCGAGAAAATGCCTCGGAAGCCGGACTGCTGAGAGAAGCCGGATTCTGGACGTACGACGGCGAATACTGGTACATCTGGGCCGAGAGGCGTACGCCGAGAGGCGATTGGGTATCCTGCGCCCCAGGAGATTAGACATGATGCTTACCTTTATGTTCGCGATTTACGCTTCTCCGCCAATTCAGGAGAAGTCCGTCACACTATCGGAGAAAAAAGTCCACTACCTCGAGTCCGGCAGCCAATCGTCGACTCCGACCGTCTTGCTCCTCCATGGAGCTCGATTCAGCTCGGAGACGTGGCGAAAGTTGGGCACCATCGAGAGGCTGGTAGAGGCAGGCCATCACGTCGTCGCGATCGACCTGCCCGGTTATGGTCGCTCGGAGCGTTCCCCCATCGAAACGGAAAAGTTCCTCGCGCAGCTCATGGACGAGCTGGGCATCACCAAGGCGGCCGTCGTGTCACCCTCGATGAGCGGGCAGTTCAGCTTTCCTTTGGTGGTGACCGCACCCGAACGAGTTACCCGGTTCGTTCCCATCGCACCCGCGGGGATCGATCGCTATCTCGACCGACTCCGGAAGGTGAACGTCCCGACTCTCGTACTATGGGGAGACAAGGATCAGATCGTTCCGCTCGAGAAATCCGATGCTCTGGTCGTCGCCCTGGAAGGCAGCCGGCGGGTGATAATCAAGGACGCCAGCCACGCGTGCTATTTGGACCGGCCCGAAGAGTTCCACACCGAGCTCCTGGGCTTTCTAGCCGAACCCTGAGCGCCGACTCGCAAGTGACGGAGATCACGGGAAAACGTTTGCGAGAGAAGTAGCTTGGCTCGCGCAATGGCAGCCAGAGCGTCGCTCGCCGCTTGCGGGCTCGTCGCGGTATCTTCTATCGCCCTGGCGCAGCCCAACATCGATCTTCAAGCTATCGCTTCCGGGCTGCCACTTCCGGTTGCCGCCACCCACGCGGGGGATGGTTCGGGCCGCCTGTTCATTACGCTACAGAACGGGCAGGTCGTCATCTACGACGGGACGCAGGTTCTACCCATACGCTTCTTGACACTGACGTCGCTGGTGTCCTGCTGTGGTGAGCGGGGGCTCTTGAGCGTCGCCTTCCATCCAGACTATTCGACGAACGGGCTCTTCTTCGTCAGTTACACCGACACGGCGGGCGACTCTGTGATCGCGCGGTACTCGGTTTCCTCCACGGATGCGAATGTCGCGGATCCCGATTCAGCGCTCACCATCCTCACCGCCGATCAACCGTTTGGGAACCATAACGGTGGTCAGCTCCAGTTCGGGCCGGACGGCTACCTTTATATAAGCCTCGGTGATGGCGGCTCGAGCGGCGATCCGCAGAACAGGGCACAATCGCTCGGCACCGTCCTGGGGAAGATCCTGCGCATCGATGTCGATTCGGGGACACCCTACGCGATTCCGGTCGACAACCCCTTCGTGGGCGTTCTGGGGGCTCGAGAGGAGATTTGGGCCTATGGGCTCCGCAATCCGTGGCGATTCAGCTTCGATCGGTCGACGGGAGACCTTTTCATAGGAGATGTCGGTCAGAACATCTGGGAAGAGGTGAATTTCCAGTCCGCCTCCAGTCCAGGCGGGGAGAACTACGGTTGGCGCCGCATGGAGGGAAATCATTGTTTCAACCCCGCGACGAACTGCAACGACGGTACGCTGACGATTCCGATTCTGGAGTACCAGCACACACTCGGATGCTCCGTCACGGGAGGTTATCGGTATCGTGGTTCGGCGATCTTCGCCCTTCAGGGAATGTATCTCTTCGGAGACTATTGCACGGGCCGGATTTGGAGTGCGCTGCCTGTTGGCGGAGGGGTATGGAATGCGGGTCAGCTTCTCGATACTTCGCTCCTGATCTCGAGTTTCGGCGAGGATGCCGAGGGAGAGTTGTTCGTCGCCGATCACTCGGCTCCGAATGGAACGCTGTACCGCATCATCGAGGCGACGTCGCCCAGCGGCCCTGAGGTCTCGGTTAGCCCGGGCTCTCTGGCCTTCGGCGCTCAACTGGTCGAGGGCGGTCCGACCGCGTCATTGAACGTAGTCATCAGAAACGTCGGAACGGCAGCTCTGGCGATCGGCGGCGTCAACCTCGGCGGCACGAGCCCGAGCGAGTTTCGACTGACGGCCGACACCGGTCAGATTGTCTTGCCACCCGGCCAGCAGCGGATCGTCACGTTGGACTTCGACCCCCAAGAGAATGGAGGGCATTTCGGCTCGTTGACGATCTTTACGAACGACGCCGACGAAGACGTCACTGAGGTGACACTCACAGGCCTGGGCGCCGAGCCGACCTTCGTCAATCTACCCGGTTGTCTGATCGATACGAACGAGACCTTCGTCGCAGCCGACGCGCTCAGGGCCGTGATCTGCTCCATCGTCGCGCCCGGTGAGGTGACCTTCCTCGCCGGAAGGCTGATTGCATTGGACAACGGTTTCTTCGTGGGCTCCGGGGCGATGCTCACCGCTGCCATCGATCCCGCTCTTCGTCATTTCGTCTTGCCTTGATTGCTGAGAAGGTCCCAGGCGTCGCGTCTTTCGAAGTACTCCGGGGGAATCCGTTCGATGAAGCGCGAGGGCACGGGAAGGGCATAGCGATTTCGGGCGATCTCACGGGGCCACACGACATGGAGTGAATCCTTGGCGCGAGTGACGGCGACGTAGAGAAGACGAAGGTCCTCGTCGAGCGCTTCGTCGTCGACCTCGTCCTCGAAACTCGTTACCATCGGGATAGAGCCGTCGAGAGCCTGAATGATGAAGACGGCTTTCCACTCGAGGCCTTTTGCGGAATGCATCGTCGAGAGCACGAGCTCACCTTGGGAGGCGCGGCCCGCGAGGCCCTGATTCCGCGAAGCCGTGGGCGGCTCGAGCGTCAGATCAGAGAGCATCGACGTCATGCTGCGGTAGCGCTCCACGAGGCCGACGAGCGTTTCGAGATCGCGCTTGCGCCGCGGCCAGTCATCGAATCGGGTTTTCAAGATGGGATCGTAGGCTTCGACGGCCGCTTCCAGGCATCGCGCGGGCTGGTCGCGGAGCGGCTCGAGCTCCGAGAGGAAGAAAGCGAGCTCGTCCAGACTCGCACGCACTCTACTCCGGGCCGGATAACTTCTGAGTCCTGAGGCGAGAGGCTTTCCCAGAATCTCCTGCAGAATCTTTCGCGCCCCGGTTTTCCCGATGCCTTCGCGCATGAGGAGCACGCGCGAAAGCGCAAGGTCGTCCGAGGGATGCTCGACGAGCTTCAGGTGAGCGAGCACGTCTTTGATGTGCGCCGACTCCATGAAGCGGAACCCGCCATACTTCACGTAAGGGATCTTGCGGGACGCGAGCTCGACCTCGAGCACGAAAGCATGGCGGCTCGCACGGAACAGGACGGCGATTTCCGAAAGCGGTACCCCTCCGTTGCGAAGCCGCTGGACTTCCCCGGCAACATAAGCGGCCTGTTCTTGCTCGTCGGAGCAGGCGACGAGAAGCGGCAGGGTGCCCCCGGTTCTCTCGGTGAACAGGTGTTTCTGAAACGCCTCGGACATCTGGACCATGAGCGCATTGGCCACGTCGAGCACCGCCTGGGTGCTCCGATAATTCTGCTCCAGAGTGACGACCTTCGCGTCCGGGAAGCTCCCTTTGAAGTCGAAGAGGTTCCGATGGTTGGCCCCTCGAAAAGCGTAGATACTCTGGGCGTCGTCGCCCACCACCATGATGTTTCGCGACTCCCCGGCGAGGAGACGAGTGATCCGCGCTTGCAAGACGTTCGTGTCCTGGTACTCGTCCACCATCACATAGCGATAGCGATGATGCACGCGGGAGCGCGCGTCGATGCTTTCCTCGAGCAGGCGGATGAGGAGAACGAGAAGGTTGTCGAAATCGACCAGGCTCCTTTCCTTCTTGTATTTTTCGTAGCGGCTCGCTATCACCCCGAGGTAGTCGACGACTTCGAAGAACTGCGGATACTCCCGGGCGACCACGTCATCGATCGGTAGCTGCTGGTTCACCCCCTTGCTGAGAATCGCTCCGATCGTCTCCCGTCGCGGAAGATCGATGCTCTTGTCCGTCGCCTTCAAGTCGGAGCGGATGCCGCTCAGAATCTCGAAGGTATCCGCCTGATCGAGAATCGTGAAGTTCGAGGGGACGTCGATGTCGCGGCCGTAGCGACGAAGCGTGGCATTGGCAAACGAATGGAAGGTGCCCCCACCGACCGGCTCGCGCTCGCCCCCGAGGATCTTCGACGCCCGCCGGACCATCTCCTCGGCGGCGCGCCGGGTGAACGTCAGCAGCAGGATGGTCTCCGGCTGGATGCCGGCCTCGACGAGCTTCACCAGGCGATGCACGAGCGTATGGGTTTTTCCCGTGCCAGCTCCAGCAACGACGAGGACGGGCCCGTCCACGATGGTCGCGGCCTGCCGCTGCGCTGGGTTCAAGCTCTCGGACATGAAACCAAAACGCTATCACGAAGCAACGCCCCGCGTTTTCGCAACGTTTTGGAGGGGCTCGGTTCCCCTCGCAACCAGGACCCGACTGGTGTAGCTTATGACCCCTCGGAGGTGCGAATGACGAAGACGACCACCTGGCTCGGGGCTCTTGCCTCATGCTTCCTGCTCGCCTGCGGCGGAGGAGGAACTGCCCCGGCGGCAAGCGAAGCGCCACGAATCGAAGCGAACGAGATCGCGGACGCGCTCGCCGATGCCGAAGTCATCTTGCTCGATGTACGCGAGCCTCGAGAGCTCGAGGAGCTCGGCACGATCGAGGGTTACATCAATATCCCGATCGACCAGCTCGCCGACCGCCTCGATGAGCTTCCGCGGGACAAGCGCATCCTAACGGTTTGAAACAGCGGAGGACGTGCCGCGCGTGCCGCGGCCTTGTTGCAAGAGAACGGATTCGACGTGGTTGGTTTCTGCGGGCTCAATGACTACGAGGGAGAGAAGATCTACCCCAAGTCGTGAGCTCACCCCAGCGGGCGAGCGCAGCGTCAACAGCATCTCTTTCTCGACCGTTGACTATCGGCTGTCTACATCGGGCCAGCGCATCAATTCCCCAGCAGAGATACAATCTCCTCCACCTGGTCTCGCTCGAGCCCGGCGGTGAAATGCGTGAGTCTATCGACGATCTGTGCTGTTCCGAAGTATTCCTTGGCACAATTAATGTGGAGGAAACCTCCCGGTGAAAAGCGGCCCTCCACTTCGTCGTAGAAGGTGAGTGCGATTCTCCACGCGTCTTTGGGGATGGCCTCGCGGCAGCTGCGGCAGGTCGACCGGCCGGTGCGGGCACGCTCCACACTGCGGAGACGCGGAAGCCGCGGATGTTCGAGACCGAGCTTGGCTTGCGACTCGAGCTTGTCGCGCTCGATCAGGGGTTCTTTCGTCTCGGAAGCGGCTTCGAGAAAGGCATCGGGACGCGTATAGGCGCCGCAGAGCAGGTGAAACCAGAGCGTGAGCTCGTTCTCCGCGTCGAACGGATTCGGGAGCCGTGCACCCAGGCGAAGATCGCCCCGGGTAATCGGGCGCCCACAACCGCGGCATTTCGCCCGGCCGCTCGCCGCGGCCTCGATCGAATGCGCCATCGGCCAAGTTTATCTTGGACCGTTGGGAAAGAATCGTGCCTCGCCCAGATTTGCACCTGAAAGAATGGGGGTCTATAGTTTCACTTGATGAGGCTGGCCGGCCGAGCTGCCGAACGACCCGAGCCAGGGAGGGTCCTGTCCAGAGCCTTCTTGCGCGCCGCGGACAAGCTGGGGCTCGCTCAGAAAGACCAGGCCCGAGTCCTCGGAGTCAGCGCCGCGAGCATCTCCCGGCTCGCCGCGAGCTCCCGCGCGATCGATCCCGAGGGCAAGGAAGGGGAGCTCGCCGTCCTCTTCCTGCGGCTGTTCCGGAGCCTCGATGCCCTCACCGGGGGAGACGAACCGAAAGGTCGCCTCTGGCTCCATTCCGACAACCACCATCTCGGAGGGGTTCCCGCCGAGCTCATCGCGACGGTCCAAGGTCTGGTTCGTGTCGTCGAGTATCTGGACGCGGTGCGGGGCCGCCTCTAACCTAAAGCCTCTGACGGCGCGGCCCTTTCGGTCGGTCGAGGCGCAACATCTCGTTTCGACCCGTAAGCTAACGAACTCGGACGCCGAGCAGATTCTTCTCGAAGACATCCTCGAGGCTTCGAAGCCGCCTCCGGGGGAAGGGACCTCGGGACTTCACTACCTCTTGTACACGCCCTTTCGCTATCCTCCACTCGCCCACGGCTCGCGCTTCGGCGCCCGCAACGAACGCGGAATCTGGTACGGCTCGGAGACGCTTCACACGTGTTTCGCCGAGGTGGCCTACTACCGGTTCGTGTTTCTCGAGGGGACGGCGGCCGAGCTCGCGCCGCTTCTCGTCGAGCTGACGACTTTCCAGGCCCGGGTCCGCACCGCCCGCGCCATCGATCTGACCCGGGCTCCGTTCGATGCCTACGCAACGAGGATCTCGTCCCCGACTCGTTATGAAACGTCGCAGCGGCTGGGGCGGGAGATGCGCGCCGATGGAGTCGAGGCCGTGCGCTACGCGTCAGCTCGCGATCCCGCAGGTGTGAGCTACGCGTTGCTCTCACCGCGTGCCTTCTCCGCGAAACGACCTCAGAAGATCGAGAACTGGTTATGCGTGGCGACTCGGGAGGCCGTCGAGATCTCGAAAAAGGAACATCGGCGCCACCGGGAGACTTGGGGATTTGTTCGCGAACAGTTCGAGGTCCGCGGCCAGCTGCCGTCACCCGCGACATAGCAGGGATGAACGCCCAGTGCGGTATGCTGCCTAACGTGAGCGCTCTCCACAATCTGATTCCCGAGCCCGACCGGGTGGAGATCGACCGCGTGGACGTGGCCGTCGATGCCGACCGAGCCTGGGAGGTCGTACGGCACGGTAACCTCGCTCGCTCCGCCTTGATTCGGGCGCTGTTCGCGCTTCGCACGCTTCCTACTCGGCTTCGAGGCGGCGCGGTCGACCCGGTGTGCATGCGGATCGATGACATCGTAGGGCAGTCGCGTCCAGGATTTCGGCTTCTCGCTGAGTCTGAAACGGAAGTAGTCATCGGGGCCGTTGGAAAGGTCTGGGAGCTCGACATTCCTTTCGTCGATATCCAAACCAGCGACGACTTCGCCCGCTTCGACGAACCGGGTTTCACTAAAGTCGCTTGGGCGCTCCGCTCCGTTCCCCGGGGCGAGCGAAACGCGCGTCTCGAGCTCGAGCTCGGAGTGCACTCGACCGACGAGGAGGCCCGACGCCGGTTTCGTCGGTACTTTCGCATCGTTGGACCAGCCTCCCGTTTCATTCGCCGCGAGGTTCTGGAATCGTTTGCCAGGGAGCTGGGGCTCCCCGAGGGCGAGGAGAACGAGCGAGCGCTGCCGGGGGACGAGCTCCTCCCTGACGCCTCCGCTCGGCTCACCCACGGAATCACCATCGCGGCGCCCGCGGAATCGATCTGGCCGTGGCTCGTTCAAATGGGTTGCCGGAGAGCCGGCTGGTACAGCTACGATGTTCTCGATAATGCCGGCGTCGAGAGCGCCCATGAGATCCATCCCGAGCTCCAGAGGATCGAAGTTGGCGATGTGCTCCCGGCAACGCCCGAAGGGGACGACGGCTTCGAGGTTCTGCGGGTCGAGCCACGGCGGGTTCTGATCCTGGGGGGCCTCTTCGACCCCGACGCCAAGGCACAACTGCCGTTCTCGGACGAGCGTCCCGAGAGGTATTGGCACGTGAGCTGGGCATTCGTTCTCGAGCCCCTCGGTCCTGGTGAAACGCGACTGATCGTCCGCGCGCGGGCCGCCTTCCCTGAGACGGGACGTCTTCATGCTACATGGATCCGTTCCGTCCACCATTTCATGGAATCGGCCCAGCTTCGCGGGCTGAAGGCGCGCGTCGAGGGAAGCTTGCCCCGAGACAGCTGGCGTGACGTATCGAGAGGCCTGCTCGGTTCGGGGGCGATGGTATTGAGCTTTCTGACTCCATTCCTGCGCGATGCGCGCCAGCACTGGGGTCTCGATGCCGAGACGGCCGGACGCGACTATCCGGGTGACGAGCTCGTCTCCGAACCGCGATGGGGCTGGACTCATGGAGTCGAGATCGACGCAACGCCGGAGGAGGTCTGGCCATGGGTAGCCCAGATCGGCGCCGATCGCGGCGGCTTCTACAGCTACCAGTGGCTGGAGAACGTCGCCGGTTGCGACGTGAAGAACGCCGAGACAATTCATCCCGAGTGGGTACACCTCGAGGGCGACGAGCTCGTGCTCCATCCGAAGCTCCCACCGCTGAAGGTGGTTCTGGTCGAGCCCGGTTGCTATTTCGTCGCCTACGCGCCCCGCCAAGAAGGCTCGCCCTGGGTATCGGCGAGCTGGCTGTTCTTGGTCGAGCCGCTCGACGCCGGCCGCAGCCGCTTCACCAGCCGCTTTCGATCCGACTGCTCCGACGATCTCGTGACGCGGCTAGCTTATGGCCCACTCATCACCGAGCCCGTGGGATTCGTCATGGATCGCAGGATGCTTCTCGGCGTCAAAGAGCGCGCCGAGAAACGGTCCTGACGCCGTGCGGGCCTGGTGGTCTACGGTTCCGTGCGAGGTGGCGGCACGACAGTCAAATCCTCTTCGCGTACTTTCCGCATAGCCCCGTGGCGGAGCCGACGTCGCTATGGCGTGTAAAGGCGGATCGCATTCCTGAGCAGATTATCGAGAAATCTGCATAATCCGCTCCGGGTCGCCGTCAACAAGACTGATCCTCCGACAGGCTGTGTCTGAGCTCGAGCTTCTGAGCTTTCCTCGATGAGTCGTCCGTCTCCATTGCATGACGGAACGGTCCTTAGGCAACGCTAAGGGAATGGCGGTACGAAAATGTTACGCCGAGATAGGAACGAAACGACCCCGCCCGTATGGGCGTCCGTCACCGGCGAGCACGACAAGGCGGTTCTCCACGAGGACTTAGCAAATGAACGAACCGGATGGCATGGCCCTTGCTCTACAACGAGAGTCATGGGGAGGGAAGGAGGCGGAGGAGATGGTAGCAACGAAGGATAGCGTTGCCAAGCGGAGCTCAGTTTCGGAAAACCACGGCTTTTGCTCGGCGTGGATGCCGACGTCGGAGTCGGAGAAGACGACGGCCCGGCTCTATCGCGTTCAAAGCGGCGATACCCTCGTTTCGATCGCGCGAAAGTTCTACGGCAGCGAGCGCATCTGGGGGGAGCTCTATCGCGCCAACCATGAGGTCTTGATCGGCGCCAAGGGAGTCACCCCGGGACTGGTTATTCATTTGCCGGATCTGGAGACAGATATTCTGACTCGCGTGGAGCGGTAGAAACGAGAAGAGGCTGAATATGACGAAACTCACCAGTCGGCACCTGGGTATGACCACGCTCGGAGTTTGGCTCGTTCTCACGGGAATTCTCCCGTTCCTGGCGGTCGGGTTCGGCGGTTTAGGTCTGGTGCTGAATCTATTGGCCATCGTGGCGGGGATCTTCATCCTGATGGGGAGGTAGAGACGACTCGGAAAGAAATGAGCGACTGACACTCTTGATTTAATGCAAACGCGCTCACCGATCCGGGTCGTGGACGGCTCGATCGTTCACTTCCAGGCTCGAGATCATTCGGTCGAACGTATCCTGAAGCAGATCACGTTCGTCGTCGGGGCTGATCAATAAGACATCGAGAACGTGACCGTCACCGGCCTCGCGCGATAGAAGCGCTACGTGCTCGAGCTCTCCCGTCAATGGAGAGGTGCCGACGAGCTCCGCCCTGAGACCGGGGCGGCCGTCGATGGTTCGCTGGCGCAACGAGTCCGACACGGGCTGCAAGTGCGGATTGCCATCGAGGAGCTGGACCACGAGCTCCCGAGTTGCGTCCCGCAGCGCGCCCGGCGCACTGTCGAACACGTCATCGCTGCGGAAGCCGAGCGACGAGAACGGTCTGTCATCGTCGTTGAGAAACGGGTGTAGTGATTGACGAGCGCGCCGACGATGATCTCCTGGCGGCCGCTGCCGGTTCGGAGGATCCCGCCGTTGGGGGCGATGGTCACCGCGAATCCGTCATCACCCGCGTGAACCCTCCAGTTATCGGGATGGTCGATGCGATAATACTGATTGCGCTGCGTGTGCTCGACGAATCTGGACGAAGGGCGCTCCCAGTCGTTGTTCCCGATATCGCTACCGCTGGTATTCCCGCCGGGATTGCGGGGTGGCTCAGTGGAGCCTTCCTCCTCGAGAAGGGCGGCCATGGTCGGCGCCGGGCGCATGTCGTCGAGACGGGCTTGGACGTGCGACAGGTCCCCCACGGGATTGTATGGTGCGGGATCGAGCAAACTCGCCTCGTGCTGGATGTTCTGGCGACGCGAGGCGTAGTTCGGATGAGAGCTCAGAAACTCGGGCGGAGCACCGCGAGACTCTGATTCGAGCCGTGAGAAAAACGACGCGAGAGCGAGGGGATCGTAGCCGGCGCGCGCCATCATCTGGGCGCCTACCGTATCGGCCTGCTCCTCAGCTGTCCGGCTGAACTTCAAGAAGAGAAGGGAAACGCCGGTAACACCCACGACGTCGAGAATCTGGCTTGCGGTGCCATCGCCGATCAGGCCTCCGAGCACCGACAGTCCCGCTTGGGCGAGGTAGTCCTTCGATAGCTGGTTGGTGCTGTGACGGAGTGCGACGTGGCCGATCTCGTGCGCGAGCACGCCCGCGAGCTCCCCCTCGTTTCGAACCGCCTCGATGAGCCCGCGATTCAAGTAGATATAGCCTCCAGGAAGGGCGAAAGCGTTCACGTCCGCGACGTCGAGAACGCGAAACGAGTAAGGGTAGTCTGCACCCGGAGCCTGCTGGACCAGCCGTGATCCCAGCTCCTCGATGTAATGCACGACGTTGCTGTCGTTCAAAGCGGGAAGCTTGCTCTCGATCTCCCTCGCGGACTGTCGACCGATCTCGACCTCTTGCTCTGTCGAGAACAGATTGAATCCAGGGTGGACGTCGGTTTGCGCGACCGCAGGAGTCGCCGTGACGACCAGCACGCAAAAGGCTGCGATGCACCGCGAGGCATACATGGAATTACGGATGAGCTTCATGATGTACCTCCTTGGTTCCACAGATGTGCAACTCCTGTGCCACGACGAAAGGCCTGCGTTCCGGGCGGTTCGACGGAGCTGAAGAGACGACCCTGAACTTTTTCCCATTTCCGATTGGCAAATCTTTCATCCGGTCGGCCTCGAGACGTTGGGGCCCATCGGCCCCAACGTTACGACTTCCCCTCGACGCCGTCGGTCCCGACTTTGCGCCGGGCAAGGGAGCTCGTTCGCACCCATAGATTGTTTCTCCGAGCGCAACTGGAATTGTAGAGCGCATGCTGTACGCCACGCTCGGCTGTCAGCATCGGCTCGCAAGAGCAATAGGTTCGCGATTTTCGCCGCGAGGTGAAACGCACGCCCGGCGACTATCGTCATCGCATTCAAGATCTCTCGAGGCGTGAGTCCCGCCGCGCGCGAGAGCGCGACCTCGAGCGCGCCGTTCAGTTGAGGTTTACGAGCGCGGTGGCCACGGATCTCGGACCTCGAGTGAATCCCTGTCCCATTTGCCGAGATCGGCCGCGCCTCGGTAGGTGGTCTCGAGAAACTCCATCAACGCCGCGTCGGGATCTGCGGCCGCACGAACCACGTCATAGGGGAGCACGAACTCCCCAAGCTCATCGGCGAACGTAGCCCCTTCGGGGCCTACGGTAGAGTCGCCGAAGCCGCTAGGCGCGGGATAGGCGTAGGAGTAGAAGATCGGATGCGGATAGGCGGCGCCGCCTGGCCAAAAGCCCGCGCTCGAGACCTCGTGAGAGTAGGCTTCCCGCGTGACCCAATCGGCAAGGTTCGGGATGCCTCCGGGATGCACGGGCGCTTTCCGACCCGAGAACCGAGTCACGGCGAGGTCGAAGCTTCCCCAGAAGAAATGCACCGGGCTCACTTTCCCGATGAATCGTGAGCGAAAGGCTTCGAACACCCGATCGGTCTGGCTGAGCACATGAAAGAATCGGCCCGCGTGCTCGCGATCGTACGAATCATGCTCCTCGTCCTGGTCGAATGGAGGAACGCCATCGACCTCGTTGGGACGCCGGTCGATCTCGACCTCGATCTCGAGCTCTTTGAGCATCGTCATCAACAACTCATAAAAGCCCGCCACCGAGCGCGGTTCGAGACCGAATGCCCGGAGCTGCCCGTCACTCGTTCGCACGGTGAGCTCGTGAGAGATGAAGTCGAAGTCGATCTCGAAGGTGCGCTGTCCGTCGGGTATCGGCGAGGTGGTGAGGCCGCGCGACGTCACATACAGAGTCACGTGCCACGAGTGGTTCACCCAGGGCGACTTCGCGAGTCGGATCTTGCCCACGATCTGCGTCCACATATGGAGTGTGTCGCGGGTGTCTTCCCAGGCCTCGTAAGGAAGCTCAGGCCACGCTTGGTGAGTCATCGTTCCACCTCCCCGGAGGCCCGGATTGTAGAACAGACCGACATCAAGCGGTTGCTCACTCGTGGCGGAGCGCAATGACGGGATCGACCGCGGCAGCCCGTCTGGCAGGCAAGTAGCAGGCGACGAGGGCGCCTGCAGCGGGAAGCACGGTCACTACGGCGAAGGTCAGAGGGTCCACAGGATTCACACCGAACAGCATGCTCGTGAGCCAACGCATGGACAACAAAGAGAGGAGGACACCCAGACCGATGCCGGCAAGGGACAGACGAAGCCCGGTCGACAGCATCATTGTGACGATGTCTCGTCGAGAAGCGCCGAGAGCGGCACGGACACCCACCTCGTGCGTACGCTGTCCGACGTGGTAAGAGAGGACACCGAAAATCCCCAACAACGCCAGCGCGAGCGCCAGCACGCCGAAGCTTCCGATCAGGATCATGGCGAAGCGATCTCGAGCGACGGAGCTTCGGACCAGCTCCTCGAGCGGCATGACTCCGTACGCGGGCTGCATCGGATCGACTTCGAGCACCGCCTTCCTGAGCTCGGGAACCAGAGCTTCGGGCTCGACCTCCGTGCGAACGGCGATGTTCATGATCAAGTACGAGCGCTGCGCGTGAGGCAGGTAGAGCTCCGCTCTCGGCAACGAGCGGATCCCATGGAACCGGACGTCGTTCACCATGCCCACGACCTCATAGGGGTAGGTTCCGGCGGTACTGTAGTCGATCATCAACCGCTTGCCGATCGGATCCTCACCGGGCCAGATCTGACGTGCCAGGCTATCGTTCACCATGACGACTTTGGGCGAGTCCGGGGTATCGGTGTCGTCGAAGGCCCGTCCTCGAAGAAGGGAAATGCCGAGCGTCGGGAAATAGCCCGGTGTAGCCATGCGGATGTCGGCTCGGCGGGAGCCTCCCGGCGGTGGAATTTCTCCCTCCGCCCAGATGGGCCGATCGAAATCGGGTCCGATCGGACTCATGGGTAACGCGGTGACCCCTCCGACCGAGACGACACCCGGTACTCCAGCGAGCTTCTCCGTGACGCTTTTGTAGTACGCGCGAGTCTTGGCGCCGCTGTCGTACTCGTGGTTGTCGAGCGTGATTGGCAAGATGACGACGTGGTCGGGTCGAAACCCGACGTTAACTGCCATCAGGTGGACGAAGCTTCTTACCAGGAGCCCCGTGGCCGCCAGGAGGACGACCGCCATCCCGAGCTCCGAGACGACCAGCAGCTTGCGCCAACGCTCCCAGCGCGCAGCGCCTCCCGTCGTGCGGCCTGAGGCCTCGTTGATGTTCGCCGACAAGGCGTCCCCGGGCGCCGCCGCCACGGGCACGAGCCCGAAGAAGACGCCGGCGCATACAGTCAAAGCGGCCGCGCAGGTGAGCAGGCTAGCGCTAAGCCCCACGTCGCTCCATCGTGGAATTCCCTCGGGCAACAACGCTCCCATGGCGTTCAGAACACCGGTCGCGCACGGGATAGCAAGCGAGCCTCCCAAAATCGACAGCAAAAGGCTCTCGGCGAGATACTGCCTCGCAAGTCTCGCACGAGAAGCGCCGAGCGCGAGGCGAAGCACGACTTCTCGCTGGCGCTCGCCTGTCCTAACGAGCTGGAGGCTTGCGATGTTGACGCAGGCGACGAGAAGCACGGTGATCACCGCGCCCCACACGATGACGATGGTGGCTCGTGAGTCGCTGACGATGTCCTCGTAGAGCGAAACGAGTGCAACCCGCCAGCCATCGTTCGACTCGGGAAGCTCCGACCCAAGGGCCTCCGCGATGGCGTTCATTCGTGCTTCTGCGGCATCCAGAGTGACATCCGGCTTCAAGCGGGCGATCGCGCTGAGATAGCGCTGATCGTGCGGCCGTTTGCCCTCGAAGCTCCAGGGAATCCAGAGCTCGACATCGGGGCTGGGAAAGTCGAAGTCAGGGGGCATGACTCCGATAACGCGCCAGTTCTGCCGATCGAGGACGAGGCTCTGGTCAAGGATCGAGGCGTCGGCCCCGAAACGTTGCTGCCAGGCGCGATGGCTGATGACCGCGACCGGATCGGTGCCAATGTGTGCGGCAGCGCTATTGAAAGTAGCACGGGCCGTCTCCGCTGGAGTGAACGTTCGTCCGAGCAAGGGGGGCGCCTTCAGGACGGTGAAAAAATCCTCCGACACCTGGGCAACGTTCACGACCTCGACGATTTGCTCGGTCGAGAGCGTCCGCCCCATGACGTACCAGGCGCCGATACCTTCGAAGACGTCATTGCGACGCCGCCAGTCGACCACGTCACCGGTGGACACACCCGTGGGCTGGTAGGAATTCTCCGGGTGGGTGCTGAAAACGCGCAGCAGATCGTTGGGAGCCTCGAACGGAAGCGGTGTGAAGAGCACAGCATCGACCAGACTAAAGATGGCTGCGTTGGCTCCGATCCCCAGCGCTAGCGTGAGAATGACGATGGCCGCGAAAGCGGGATATTTGGCCAGCGACCGAACGGCCGACATCAGATCTTTGCCGATTCCCGACAGCAATGTGAACCTCCGTCCCCTGTGTGTCGATCTCCAGGCGGAGTGCGAGCGCTGCCCTGGAACGTTCACCGCTGCCTCCTGGATTTCTGAGATCAGGACGTCCCAATCTGGAACTTGAGCCTCGGCGGCGGCGCACGCCTGTTCGGTGCTCGCGCCGTTCTCGAGAGCCTCGCCCGCGCAGGCTTCCATCATCTCGGAGAGCTCTTGGACGACACGAGACCGCGTAGCCTCGTCCCAGGCGACATGGCTCAAACGCTCGCGGACGTAGAGTTGCCAGTCACGCATTGCGGGGTCTCGACACACGATCGATGGCAGCGACGAGCTCGTGCCACGTGCTCCGCTGGCTCTTCAAGACACGACGCCCCTCCGAAGTGATCCGATAGGTACGGCGACGACGCGCTCCTTCGTCTGCCTCACCGCGGATCCAACGACGTTCTTCCAGCCGGTAGAGGATTGGATATACCGATCCGATGTGGAACTTGAGGACGCCCTCGGAGCGCTCCTCGAGGAGCTTCAAGATCTCGTAGCCGTGCCGTGCCCGGTCTTCGACCAGCGAGAGAATCATCATCTCGGCGCTTCCGCGCTTGAGCTCCCGATCGATCGTCACGACGACAATATACGTCGAGAACGTATATAAGGCAAAGGCAAGGTTCTGAGAAAGTAGCGTTGACTTCCAGAGATTGTGAGATGCTATGAACCGCTGGCGGTTTCCGCTCGTACCTCTTTGTAGCCAGGAGGGACCTCGATGCGTGATTTTTTCCAGGACGTGCGCCTCGGGTTTCGGACGCTATCCAAAGCTCCGATCGTCAGCCTTCTCGCGGTTCTCTCGCTTGGGGTCGCGATCGCGGGAAATTCCACCGTGTTCAGCATGGTGGATGCGATCCTTCTCCGCCCGCTTCCGTACCACGATCCGGACCGGCTCGTCTTGCTGTGGGAGGCGGATCCCTCCAATCCGCTCATCGGTTTCACTCCGACTTCCCCGGACAATTTCCTCGATTTTCGTGAGGGGACGAGCGCATTCGAGGAGCTGAGCGGGATCCTTCCCGCGGCGGTCGGTCTGACCGAAGGCGATCGGCCCGAGCCTCTCGTCGGACTCGCAGTGAGCCTCGGGTTCTTCGAGATCCTTGGCGAGCCAGCGGAGCTCGGGCGGACGCTCCAGCCGTCGGACTACCAGCCGGGAAGCGACCATGTCGTCGTTTTGAGCCAGAAGCTCTGGCAGACTCGTTTTGCTGCCGACCGGTTCCTGGTGGGAAGAACCATCTCGCTCAACGGTGAGGCCTACCAGGTCGCGGGAATCATGGCGGATGGCTTCGAGTTCTTCGATCCTCGGGTCGACCTCTGGAGGCCTCTCGTGCTGAGGCGAGGAGAAACGCCTCGAGACGTCAAGAACATGAGCGTCGTGGGTCGCCTGAAACGAGACGTCACGATCGAGGAAGCCCGCGAACAGTTGACCGTTGTCGCGGCGAGGCTCGCGAGCGAGTATCCGGAGTCGAATCGGGATTTGTCAGTCCTTCTCCGGACGTTCCGCGAGCAGCTCGCGTCGGGTGGCAACACGGAGATCATGTCCCTTCTGCAAGGTGCGCTCTTCTTCGTCCTGCTCATCGCCAGCGCGAACATCGCGAATCTGTATCTGGCACGAGGGGTGGACCGGCAAAAGGAATTTGCCGTTCGCACGGCGATGGGGGCTTCGCGAAGCCGCGTGATCCGCCAGCTCCTCATCGAGGCCTCGGTGCTCGCGATGGCTGCCGGGGCGCTCGGAACGATGCTCTCCTATTGGGGAATTCGACTGCTGGCCGGAGCGTTCGGCGACCAGATGTCCGCCGCTTTCGCGCCGCGGCTGGATGAGCGGGTCTTCCTCTTCTCGATCGCGATATCGCTTCTCGCGGGACTCGTCTTCGGCATCGCGCCTGCCCTGTCGACCGCGCGGGCCAACCTCAGTGGAACGCTTCACGAGGGAGGCCGCGCCGGCACCGGCGCGGGGCGGCGCCTTCTGACCAAAGGTCTGGTGGTGGCCGAAGTGACGCTCGCGCTCGTGATGCTCGCGGGCGCTGGGCTCCTTGTCAGGACCTTTGCCGCTGCCCAGAACCTCGACGCGGGCATATCGACCGACAACGTGGTCGTGTTCGAGATGGAGCTTCCCGGAGAGCGCTACGCCGAGCCATCAAAACGAGCGGCATTTTTCGAGGAGCTTCAGAGGGAGTTGAGCTCGCTTCCTGGCTCCCACTCGGCGACGATCGTCGACCATCTGCCTCGAAGTCCCTTTCCTCCTTCGGTGAATTTTGCGATCGAAGGGCGGACTTCGGAAGAGGAGAGACCGAGCGCGACCGTCGTGACCATCGATTCCGGATACCTCGACGTATTTCGCGTTCCGCTTTTTCAGGGGAGATCGTTCTCGGCCTCCGACCGGATGGGCGCATCCGAGGTGGCGCTCGTGAACGAGGCCATGGTGCGGAACCACTTCACGGGGCAAAACCCCCTTGGAGAAAGGATACGGCTTCATCAAAAGAGTCGCGAGATCGTCGGGGTCGTCGCCAACGTCCGAGAGGATATCTTTCGCTTCGATGCCGACGTCTCCCAGCCCATCATTTATCTTCCTCAAGCGCAGTCACCGTCTCCGCGGGTAGCGGTCGCGCTCCGCACGGAAGGCGATCCTCTCGCGGTTGCCGGCCCCGTTCGTGACGCCCTCTCGAGACTCGACTCGAGGCTCTCGGCCGCCGAGCTTCAGACGATGGATGATTTCGTTGCCCAGTTCTTCGTCGGCATGCGGGTTCTGAACACGATTCTCTCGGGCTTCGGCGGGGTCGCGCTTCTTCTTGCCGCAATCGGGATCTATGGAGTCATCGCCTTCTCGGTCTCCCGGCGGACTCACGAGATCGGGCTTCGCATGGCTCTCGGCGCCCGCGGTCTCGACGTCGTTCGGCTCGTGGTGCGCGAGGGACTGGTTCTCGTGGTGATCGGATTCGCCATCGGAGTTCCGGGAACCTTCCTGGTGAGCCGCGCCATTGCTGCCGCGCTGTCCGGAATCAACGCCTTTGGGCCATCAACGGTGGCTGCCATCGCCGCCGGACTCTTCGCGGTGGCGTTTCTGGCCTGCTACATTCCCGCGCGCCGCGCCGCTTCCCTCCACCCGTCCGTGGCTTTGCGTGCGGAGTGATCCGCCGACGATATGGTAGGTTTCCGGATATGGGGATGTCCGTGAAGGTTGAACGACTGCGGAGAGTGGCGTTCGGGATTCTCGGTGTGCTCATCGCTGGCGTTGGAGCCGCAGACGAGCGTCCTGTTCCCGACGAGCCCGACGGAGCGGTTCACTCTTCTCGTTCTCACCGCGCAGCCCGACGACAAAGAGGCCAAGGTTCCACTGAGCAAGGTCACGGAGGAAGTCGCCAAACGAATAAAGGACCGCAAAAGCTGGTTTCTCGTCAGCAATCGGCGCGACCGCGCGGAGCTTACCGTCGAGGTCATGAACCATACCCTAGAGGAGCGAATGCGGACGCGCATGGAGTACCGGGTGGACGCGACCGGTACGAACAAGGAGCTCGTCGACATCACCTGGAACGAGGAGCATCACTTCATCGAAGCGCGAATCCACCTTCCCGGAGGCCACCAGACGCTCCTGACCGGCGCCGACGAGCGCGAGCGGGGCGGAAGCTTCAAAGGCGCGGCTTCGGATCTGGCGGAAAGCTCGAAATTCTAGTGAAGGAACAGTACTGGGACCTCGTGGCTCGCCGCGTCCGGAGTCCGTAGACTGCTCATTCCGAGCCGGTGTTCGTTGGCTTCTCGGGCGGGGGAACGTACTCTTCCGGCTGCGGCTCGAGGGGTCTTAGCTCGCGCCCCGCGAGTCCCGGGTGATCGCGGGCAATCGGATCGGCGCGGAACGCGGCGTAGAATAACCTCTCCACGCCCGGAGGGTTCCACCCCGGGACGTCGCCGTGGTACGGATTCAAGTACTCCCAAACGATCTCGCCCTTCGGTGTAACCTCGAAGTAACGCCCCTGGGGGCCCGAGCAGATCAGGGTGTTGCCGTTCTCGAGACGCACGGCACCGGAGATGAAGGGCGCGTAGAAGCTCTCGCGCTCTGGGGCTTCGTAGATCCAGAATGGCTTCTCCGGCCCCCAAGACTCGCCTTCGGCGAGCGGGTAGCCACCGCTTCCGTCCATGGCGGGCGCAATCTCGACGACCGACGACCAGCCGCGCTCTCCGCCGTTGTTGAAAACCGTCATGTTGCCAGCACCTGCTAACCCCTCCGAGATCCAGATCGCCTGGTGCTGAGCGAACAGATGCTGTTCGTTCTTGTCTCCGCGTCCGTAGGCTGACGGGTTGCCCCATCGATAGAGCAAGTCGCCGCCTCGCCCCCGCCGTCCGTCAGACGAGCCCCGCGCCTCTTCGGTCGTGGTCGAGTGATCGAGAATCCAGATCTCGCCCGTTTGCGGCACGCTGAGGGCGATCTGGTCGAGTCCCGGGTGGTAGTCGATGGAGTTGATGTGGAGAAAGTCCGACTGCACGTCGTCGGCGGTTGCATTGTCCGGTACGTAGCCGAGGGCCTTGAGCTGTTCGAGCTCCTCCTCGTCCACGAAAGTCACGTTGCCCACATTGATGTCGAGCCGATGGGGATGCTCCGCGGGCTCACCATAGTTCGGCGCGCTCGAGTCCAGGTTCTGGACGAGGTGATCCCAAACGTGCCACTCCCAGACGATGCGAGCGTCGTCGGTTCCAACCGGCTCGATCTCGACGATCCACTCGGACCACAAGCCTTGCTCGGGAATCAGCCCGGGGAGACGACCCACGGCCGCGGCCTCCTCCTTGCTCTTCTGCTCCCAGGCGAGCGCCAATATGTTGCCATTGGGCAAGGGCTCGATATCGTGATGTAGCGCCCGCTCCTGGTCGACCATCCGCCACTCCCACAGGATCTCGCCGTCCCAGTCGATTTTTTGCAGGAAGCCGCTGATGCCACCTGCGCGGAAGTTGGGAGGCTCGGGAAGCCGGGCGGAGCGCACCAAGGTGCCGTCGTCCTGGAGGTAGATTGCAACCCCGACCTTGTCGGTCTCCCATGTGTGGACGACGCGACCCTCCCGATCGATGAGGTAGATCGTTCCTGACGTCAGCTGGCTGAAGAGCACGTAGTTGTCCGAGGCGCCGGTCTCAAGGACCATCAGTCCCCGGGGTTGTTTCTGCGAGGCGAGAATCCACGCCGGCGGACCTTCGGCATTTTCGGCCCCGGTCGTTGCCGCAGCCTCTTCGGAAGGGGACTCGGTCCCCGTGCCGGCGCATCCGAGCGGGATCAAAGTCAAGATCGTCAAGAAAATCGGGGCCACGATTCTCGGCACGTTCGTCTCCTATCTACGCAATGCCGTGGCGGGAAACCGTGATCGATCGGCCGCCACGGCTCGGCCTGCTTACGGCGCGGCAGTCGCTCGAGCGGCGACAAGGATAGGAGAGTGCTGCGCTTCTCGCAAATCATGCCGGTTTCGAGGGTCGAACGTGTATAGTCACCGTGTGCTGGGACTTGTCATTGGGCTCGGGTTGACGCTTGCGCCCGCGGCGGTCTTCGAGCCCGTTCAGCCCGACCTTTTTTCGGCGCCCGGCGCTCAGCCGAATGCCTGGGCGGATTTCGATAACGACGGCGATCTCGACCTTTACGTCGGCATGCGGTACGGCCCGAACCGCCTCTACCGCAACGACTCGGGAACGTTTCGCGACGTTGCCGGAGACGTCGGTCTCGACGTACCGGACGATACCCGCGTCGCCGCCTGGTCGGACTTCGACGGTGACGGCCACCTCGATCTCTACATCGGCTTCCCCTTCGAAGAAGGACGGGGTAACCGCCTCTATCGAAACAATGGCGATGGTCGCTCCTTTAGCGACGTCGCCCCCCGCTTTGGCGTGGACGCCCCTGGTGTCACGCGACAGGCGAGCTTCGTCGACTACGACAACGACGGCGACCTCGACCTCTTCGTCGCGTTTCGGGACCGCATCAACCGTCTGTTTCGAAACGACGGCGAGCGTTTCACCGACGTTTCCGAAAGCTCGGGCATCGGCGACCCCCGGCGCAGTGTTGGAGTCGCGTGGTTCGACATGGACGAAGACGGTGATCTCGATGCCTTCGTCGCGAATCAGAACGGCGATAACGACGGGCTCTTCAGAAACGACGGCGGCCGCTTCGTCGACGTCGCTCGAGATCTTGGAATGGATGGCGGCGAGCGCAGTGAGGAAATTGGAGGCGTGGGACCGGCGGTCGTGGACTACGACAACGATGGCCACCTCGATCTCTTCGTCGCGATGTACGGTCCCGACGTCTTGTTCAGGAACGAGGGAGGCGGGCGCTTCACCGCCTTCGACGCCGGACCGGTGAACGACGACTATCACTCGACGTCCGCCACCTGGGGTGATTTCGACAACGACGGCTGGCCAGATCTATTCGTCGTGTCGTATCTGAGCGGCATTGCCGAGGTACCGGATCACCTCTACCGGAACGTTGCCGGGCGATTCGAGAACGTCACTCCCGAGCTCGTGCTCCAGAAGGGCGCGAGCCACGGGGTCCAGTGGGCTGACTTCGATGGCGACGGGGATCTGGACCTTGCCCTCGCCAATAACCATCCCGACGCGGGGCACCCTCTTTACCGCAACACACTGGATCCAGAAGCATCGCGCCGCTCTCTCCAGGTCTTCGTCGGGCGTCCCGGCTCCGAGGTTCGCGTGTTTCGACCCGGCACACGAGAAGTCCTTGGCTCCCGCCTCGTGGATACCGGTGGCGGCTACTGCTCACAAAACGTGATGTCCGTGCATTTCGGGCTCGGGCCCGTTGAGCGGGTGGACGTCGAGGTGACGACTCTCGGCAGCGACGGACGCCACGTGACACGCATCGAGAATGTGGACGCGGGGGCCGGTCCGGCCCTCGTCGTCGGGCCCCGTTGAACCGGCGGCGGCTTCTTGTCGTCTAAAAGACTGATGCGATCCCTACAAGATCTCCGTTATGCGACTCGGCAATTTGCCCAGGCTCCCGGGTTTACGGCCACCGCGATCTTGACGCTGGCGCTCGGAATCGGGGCGACGACCGCGATTTTCACGCTCGTGCACGCCGTCTTGCTGAAGTCCCTGCCCGTCGCCGAGCCGGAAGAGCTATATCGCGTCGGAAACAACGAGAACTGCTGTGTGAACGGGGGCTTTCAAACCGATTGGTCCCTGTTCTCTTACGGCAAATACCGGCATTTCACCGACCATACCGAAGGGTTCAGCGAGCTGGCAGCGTTTCAGGCCGGCCGTAGTCTCGCTGGAGTTCGGCGCAGCGGAAGCGACCAGCCGGCCGAGTCGCAACGCATCCAATTCGTCTCCGGGAACTTCTTTTCCATGTTCGGCATCGGACCTTTCATGGGCCGGGTCTTCACTTCGGAGGACGACCGCGAAGGGGCCGACCCCGTGGTGGTCATGAGCTATCGGGCCTGGCAGCAGAAGTATGGGCTGGACCCCTCGGTGGTCGGCGCTAGCTTCACATTCAATGGGCAACCTTTTACGGTAGTGGGAGTTACGCCGCCGAGCTTCTCCGGGGACCGGCTGGAGAACACGCCCGCGTTCTGGATTCCGCTCCACGGTGAGCCTCTCCTGAACCAAACGGGCTCTCTTATGCGTTTCCCAACTTCGGACTGGCTCGACCTCATCGGCCGAATCGCCCCGGGGGCGGATCCGCGAAACATCGAGGTCCAGATGCAAGGGCTGCTCCGGCAGTGGCTCCTGAGCCCAATTGCCGAGCTCGACGAAGGGGAACGGGAGCTCGTTCCCAAGCAGACATTGCACTTGTCTCCGGGTGGCGCGGGGGTTCAGATGATGCGGGAGGAGTACGAGTCGGGCCTCCGTCTCCTGATGTGGGTCTCGGGCTTCGTGCTGTTGATCGCCTGCGCCAACGTGGCGAATCTCATGCTCGTAAGAGCGGCGAGCCGCCGACAGCAAACCTGCCTTCGCACCGCTCTTGGAGCGTCACCGTCACAGCAGGTCGCTCAGGGGCTCCTGGAGAGTACGCTCCTGGCTCTTATCGGCGGAATCGTGGGGATCGCGTTCGCCTTCTGGGGAACGAATCTGATCCTTCACCTTGCGTTTCAGGACAACCCGGTCGCCATCAGTCCCATGCCTTCGCTTCCCGTGCTCGGCTTCACACTCGCTGTCTCCCTGCTCACGGGAGCCCTCTTCGGCGTCGCCCCGGCTTGGATGATGGGCCGGACAGACCCGGCGGAAGCCTTGCGCGGCGCTCGCCGGTCCACGAGCCATTCGGGTGGATGGACGCAGAAATCCCTCGTCGTCGCCCAGGCCGCGATGTCGCTCGTGCTCTTGTCCGCGGCGGGACTCCTGACCCAGAGCCTCCGAAACATGCAGCGTCAGGATTTCGGATTCGAGGTCGAAAACCGCTACGTCCTTCATCTCGATCCTCAGATGGCAGGATATGGCCCCGCCGAGCTTGCCAACCTCTACCGTCAGCTCGAGGAAAATCTGTTGGCGATTCCAGGCGTGAGTCAGGTTAGCTTCGCGCTCTATACCCCCATGGAAGGCAATAATTGGGGGGAGACGGTTTACATCGACGGGCAGGAGCCGCCTCCACCGGGCAGCTTCGAAAACACTTCCTCCTGGGTTCGGGTGAGCGCGGGCTACTTTGATACCGTCGGGACGCGGATCGTCAAAGGTCGGGAATTCACCGAACAGGACGACGCCAGCACGCGGAACGTCGCCGTCGTCAACCAGACGTTCGCCGAGAAGTTCTTCCCGAACGGCGAGGATCCGATCGGGAAGCGCTTTGGAGCTCTCGACCCGAAATACTCCGGGAGGTTCGAGATCGTCGGCGTCACCGAGGACACGCAATACCGCGGAGCGACCACGAAGATCCCGCCGACATTCTTTCTTTGCGCGGCACAGTGGGTTCGACACGAGGAACCACGCTTCCGGGCGTTCGAAGAAGTTTCTCACTACCTGACCTCGGCCGTGATCCTGACCCAGGGCCCCGTTCCCAATCTGGAGCCCCAGGTTCGAAACGCGCTCGGCAAGGCCAATCCAGACCTGGCGCTGATCGATTTCATGACCTTTGCCACTCAGGTCGAGGGGAACTTTTCGCAGCCGGCCATGCTGAAGCAGTTGACGTCACTCTTTGGCGTGCTGGCGTTGGTTCTCGCATCCGTCGGGTTCTACGGAGTGACCGCTTACTCGGTGGAGCGTCGGACCGGCGAGATTGGGATTCGGATGGCTCTCGGCGCGGCGCGGTCCAACGTCTTGAAGCTGATTCTCCGAGGGGCGTTCGCCCAGATTGGAATTGGACTGGCGATCGGGATTCCCGCGACCGTTGCCGCTGGATTCGTCATGACGACGCAGCTGTTCGGTGTGCGGCCGTACTCCCCGGGTATCTTGTTGGTCACGACTCTCGTCTTGAGCCTGGCTGGTCTCGTCGCCACACTCGTGCCCGCGCGCAGAGCAGCGGGCCTCGAAGCCATTCACGCCTTGCGGACAGAGTGAAGCTCCCCGTCTGCGCATCTCGGTGAAGGAGCGGCCGTTCGACGCGAAGGCGGAAGCGTCCCCGCCCCGTCTCTTGTATGCGGAGCGGAGCGTGGCGCTCCGTCAGCCGGCGCTTGAGCAGGATGAGCCGTGCTTCCAGGTTGTCGCCGATGTCAGGAAGACGCAGGTTGGAGATGGTGCGCGTCAGGTCGAGGGTAGTGTCGTTACCGTGCGGCCGTGACCCGGATCTCGACGAGAAATTCCGTCGCCGCCAGCCGGGCTTCCACGCACGCACGCGCCGGGGTGTTGCCGGGACTCACCCACGCGTCCCAAACCTCGTTCATCTCCGAGTAAAACCGAATGTCGGAAAGCCAGATGGTCGCGGTGAGGAGTTTCGACTTGTCGGTTCCGGCCGTGGCCAGCAGCTCATCGATCCGTGCCAGGATGCGCTTCGTCTGTTCTCCGGCGGTTGGCGCGGCCTCGCGATCGACCTGGCCCGCCAGGTATACCGTGTCGTTGTGAACGACGCACTGGCTCATGCGCGGTCCGATTTCGTGACGCTCTATTTTCATGGCGCTTATTATACGGATGATCGCTAGGACGCCATGTATCCAAGCCGTGAATATTCTTCTAACCTAACCGGCCACTTAGCCGGCCGGACGTGCACTCCACGTGCGGTCTTTTCTCGCAGGATTCGATCTAATCACTCGACCGGGGCGGCCCACAGAAACGGCAGAAATCCCTGAAAGCGTGCCTCATTGGCATAGGGATTGGCGAGAAGGCCGCTCTCAGAGAGATTCCATTATCGCTTGGCGACCGAGCCGACAAACCGGGCGACTTCCTTCCCGACGAGCTCGGGCTGATCGAGCCAGACGAAGATGGCGGCGTCCTCGATGGTACTCCGCTCGACGAGCGCTATTTTCTCGACCCCCTTCCAGGTGTCGAGAAAATAGTACCGGAGCCATTTCGTCGCCTCCTCCTCGAGCATGTCCTCGGGAAACCCGGGAGTGAGAACGAGCACCGGGGTTGCGATGTCACCGAACTCCAGGGAGACGTCGGAAGCCCAGAACTCCAGCAGATAGCGGATGTAGACGGGGAGCGGCCCGTGCGAGACTTGCTCGAACAGCCGGGCACCCCGCTCCGGGTCGAGTGAGTAGCTTCGTGGCGGAAAGTTGTTGTCGTTCCACGTCTCGAGGGTCACGGTCTTGAACCAGTTCGGGGCCATCCGCTCGTCTTGGTAACGGATACGCTCTTCGAGGCTCGGCGACATGTTCGGGAGTGTTATGACCGCGGTGCCCGCGAAGAGGATGACGCCGCGCACGAGCTCGGGATGGTCGATTGCGATCCGAAGGCCGATCTGGCTTCCCTCGAGAAAATGTCCGCCAACCACTGGCCGATCGAGCTTCTCTCGCTCGATCAAGTCGATCAAGGCCCGAACGCCTCCGCGGATCCAGGTCTGCTCTCCGTAGCTCGTTCCCTCCGGAGGCATGGGTGGGGCTTTCGTGCCGCCCATGCCCGCGAGGCTGACGGCGTACATCGTGTACTCGTTTTCCTGATTTTTCATGAACGGCTCGAAGACGCTCCAGCCGAAGCCGCCGCCGGGAATCAAGACCATGGGAACGGGGCCGGTGCCCTGTTTCTCCACGTGCCCGAAAGTCCCCAGCGGGGCCGTTTCGTAGCCTTCCGGGTGTACGAGATTGTTGAGAGACGGATCCTGGGCCATCGACCGCTCTTGGCCGTGGAGCCCGATGCTCGCAGCCGCAAGGGTTCCCAGAATCAACACCGCTCGAAGCTTCATTCTTCTCGGCATGACGTACGACTCCTCCTGTGGGTCCCACTCTCCTGCGGAAGAAAGTCGGCGTCGCCAGTCTTTATAAGTCCTGACGTGAAATTCGACGATGACGAGTTGGGGCTCGGGGCGATTGCGACAAAGAGAATCAAACGCATGATACTCTCGAGCCGTGCTCCAGGACGTTCGCTTCGGGCTTCGGTACTTGCTGAGGCGAAAGGCCACAGGTCTCGCGATGATCGTCGTCCTCGCCGTGGGCATTGGAGCCAATACGGCGATGTTCTCGGGCTTCGAGGCCTGGGTGCTCAGGCCGCTCGACTTTCCTGATCCCCAACGTCTGGTGCAGCTGCAGGAGGCCCAGCCCAGGCTCGGTCGGGATCGAATCTCGGTCTCGGCCGGCAACTACCAGGACTGGATGGAGCAGCAAAGCTCTTTCGAAGTCGCGGGCGCGTTCCACCGCCACCGTTACAACCTCGCCGACTCGGGGGAGCCGATGCGAATCGACGGTGCGCGTATCTCGGCGTCGCTGTTCCCTCTGCTCGGCAAGTCCCCGGTTCTCGGACGATCGTTCGATACAGACGACGATCGACCAGGAGAGCCGACTGCGGTGGCGATTGTCTCGGAGCGCATCTGGCGGGAGCGATTCGAAGCCGATCCAGGCGTCGTAGGCCGTACGTTTCGGCTCGACGGTCGCCTGCATACTGTCGTGGGCGTTATGGAAGCTGGGTTTCGATTCCCCGAGTGGGCGGAGGTCTGGACGCCGTTGGGACTCGACGGCGACGCGACCGATCGAGCCGATCGCTGGTTGAGCGTCGTCGCCCGGCTTCGGGAGGACGCGACGCTCGCGTCGGCCCAGGCCGACCTCGGCGCCATCGCCGAGCGCCTCGCTCGGGAGCATCCCCGCGCCAATCGCGACTTCACGGCACAGGTGCTTCCGCTTCGCGAAGCCTTCGTACCTCCAGTCATCCGCGTCGCGCTCACGGCTTCCCTCGCCGCGGCGGTGTTCGTCCTTCTCGTGATTTGCGCAAATGTGGCGAGCCTGCTACTGGCTCAGGCGTCCGCGAGGATGCGGGAGACCGCCATGCGCACCGCACTCGGCGCGAGTCGTCGAAGGCTTCTTCGGCAGAACCTCGTCGAGGGTTTGCTGCTGGCACTGCCGGCGGGCGCTCTCGGCGCGGTTCTCGGTGTTTTGGGCGTGAGGTCGATGCTCTCTTACGTTCCAGTCGAACCTCCGTACCTGTTTCAGATAGGGTTCAGCTATGAGGCCGGTGTATACACGTTCCTGATCTCGTTTCTCGCGGCTTTGACCTGCGCCCTGGTACCTCTCGTCCGAAGCTCGGGCCTGCGCCTGAACGAAGCCTTGAAGTCGGGCGGGAGGCTGTCCCCACTTGTCGGCGGCAGGGCTCGTCGAGGACGCCGTGCCCTCATTCTCACCCAGATCGCGCTTACGACCACCCTGGTGGCGCTTGCTGTCTTCATGGTGAAGAGTTTTCTCGCACTCCAGGCAAAGGACCCTGGCTTCGAGGCCGAGGGTGTTCTCGTTGCGGAGCTCGCTCTCGAGGGCGAGGGACTCGACTCGCCTGCAGCGCGCGCCGCTCTCGCGGAAAGGCTCGTGAGTGCGCTCACGGGTCTTCCCGGGACGGAGTCCGCGGCGGCGGTCAGCCGTCTGCCGGCGAGCCAGTCGAATCAGATGTGGGAGGTTCGCGCCGAGGGCGTCGACAGCGAAACAAATGACGCCGTCCTCGTGACCACCCACGCCGTGGAGGGACGATATTTCGAAACGCTCGGGATCGACCTCATCGAGGGGCGCGGTTTCACCGAAGTGGAATTGCGCGACCGAAAGGACGTCGTCGTGGTGAGCGAAGGGCTTGCCCGGCGCTTGTGGGGAGAGACGAACATGGCGGGACGGCGTCTCGGGGACGCCCGGATGAGCGACCCGCAATGGCTAAGTGTCGTGGGCGTCGTGCGCGACGTCGACATCGGACGGGACATGGTCGACTCGAATCTGCCCGCGATCCAGCTTTACCAACCGTTCGCGTCGAATCCGACGGCTGTGCTCGCGGTCGCGCTTCGCACGCAAGACGCTACCGCAAGTGCCGCAGCCGCGTTGAGACAAGCGGTTCGTGGCGAGGCGCCCGGCGTCCCGATCTCGGAAGTGCTCACGATGAACGATGCGATTTTTCGCGTGCGCTGGGTGAGCAGATTTTTCAGCCGCCAGCTCGTGAACTACGCGATGCTGGCAACGCTGATCGCAGTCGTCGGCCTCTACGGGCTCACTGTTGACGCTGTCGCCAACCGAACCAAAGAGCTCGCCATTCGTTGTGCCCTCGGCGCCGACCGGCTGCGGTTGACGACTCTCGTGATGGGGGAATCGGTCATCTTGGGGGGAGCAGGGATCGCGGCAGGCCTGATGTTGACGTACGTTCTCGCAGGCGCCGCCTCGTCGATGTTGGTTTCGGTCTCCCCCCACGACCCGGTACCCTTCGTGGGCGTGGGGAGCGTCCTGTTCGTCGTCTTGCTCGGAGCCGCGTTCTACCCTGCCCGGCGGGCGAGCCGGCTGAATCCAATCAGCGCGCTCCGCGCCGACTAGTCGGTTTGAGACGGAGCGTCCCTCCCGAATGGTAGAATCGCACGGAGCTCGATTCATTCCGCGAGGAGGTCCAGTGTCCGAGGGCTACTACAAGCGGCACCACCTGCCGCACTTCGGCGACATCGCCGAGGGAAGCGGCGAGCTAGCTCAAAAGTTCTTCGATTACTACGGCGCGGTCTTCGCTGAAGGAGCGCTCACCGAGCGTGAAAAGTCTCTCATCGCACTCGCGGTGGCCCACGCGGTGCAGTGCCCCTACTGCATCGACGCCTACAGCCAGGACTGCCTTCAGAAGGGCGCCGACCTCGAGCAGATGACCGAGGCAGTTCACGTCGCCACGGCCATCCGGGGCGGCGCGTCGCTGGTCCACGGCATCCAGATGCTCGAGCACGTGAAGAGCGCTTCGATGTGAGCCGTACTTCTCACCAGGAGCTCGTCGGTCCGAGAGGTACCACATCGCTGCGATCTCGTGCCGCTCCCCTTGCGGAGCCGAGGCGCCAAATTGCCGTTCTCCAGGCCGTGAACCTCGGAGATTCTGCCCATGCGGGCAACTTCGACGAGACTCTCGCCCACGCGGGCCACCCACGCCTCGGACCGACCAAGCTCGAGATCTTCCAGATCAACGTAGGCAAGCTCTGCAACATGACGTGCAAACACTGCCATGTCGATGCTGGGCCCGATCGTGTTGAGGAGCAGATGAACCGCGAGACCGCGGAAGCCTGCATGCGGGCTCTCGACAGGACGAAAGCCCATACCGTAGATATCACCGGTGGCGCGCCCGAGCTCAATCCCAACTTCTCTTATCTCGTGGAAGAGTCCGTCGGGCGCGGCAAGCACGTCATCGACCGATGCAATCTCACCGTACTGCTGCTTCCGCGCTTTCGCGACCTCCCCGACTGGCTCGCCGAGCGCAGCGTGGAAATTGTCGCCTCGCTCCCTCATTGGCGTCGCCGCAACACCGACAGCCAGCGGGGGGAGGGAACCTTCGATGCTTCGATCCAGGCAATACGACGTCTCAACGTCGCGGGCTACGGACGAGGCGACGACCGGAAGCGGCTCACGCTCATGGTGAACCCCGTGGGCGCGTTTCTCGCCGGAAGCCAGACGAGCCTGGAGCGCGAATGGAAGGAGGGACTCGAGCGCGAGCACGGCGTCTGCTTCGACCGGCTCATCGCGTTGAACAACATGCCGATCTCTCGCTTCCTCGAGTGGCTCGATGCGACAAGGAACTTGCGGTCCTATTTGGAGCTTCTCGTGCGGAAGTTCAACCCCGCGACGGTCTCCGGCTTGATGTGCCGAAACACGTTGTCGGTCTCCTGGGACGGACGCCTGTTCGACTGCGATTTCAATCAGATGCTGGAGCTCCCCATCGTGGGTCGCGAGGGGAGAGCGCTCAACGTTCGCGATCTCGATCGGGATAGGCTCGCCTCGAGACGCATCGTGACCGGTCGGCATTGCTACGGCTGCACCGCCGGCGCGGGAAGCAGCTGTGGGGGAAGTCTCAGCGGCGACGCGGCGAGCTAGAATCGCTCCAACTAAGCTTCCTGACGAGAGATCTCTTCCCGATAACGAGAAGGAGTCATCCGCGTGTACTTTTTGAAAGCCTGATTGAAGGACGTCTTGTTGTTGAAGCCGGCCTCGAACGCGAGGCTCAAAAGCGATTCGTCCCTTCGCGCCGGATCCGATAGAAGCCGCTTCGCCTCTTCGACCCGGTAGCGGTTCACGAAGTCGTTGAATCGCAGTCCGAACCCCTGGTTGATGACCTGGGAGAGCTGATAGGGCGGAACCTCGAGGAGGCTCGCGAGATCGAGAAGTCTCAAATTGGCGTCGACATGGGGACGGTTGGACTCCATTACCGCGACGAGGCGCTCGCGGTATTCGGAGATCGCTGCCTCGGTGAGTGTCGACCCCTCGTACCTTCCTCGCCGGAGTCGTAAGAGCTCCCCGACGAAGAGCTCGGGAACCCGGAGCGCGGTGTAGCCGACCCCGTAGATCGAGACGGTCATCGCCATCGTGGCGGCGGTGTCGATCCCCCTGGAGTAGGAAACACCGAACGTCAGCGCGATTCCATAGAGGAACCAGCACGAGAAGCTGAGAGCGAAGGCGGCAAACAGACGTCGAAGCCAAAGCGTCTGCTGCTCGCTGCCGGCCGACTCCCCCAATCGGCGGAGACTTGCCACGAGGTAGCAAACGAAGTGTACGAACTGAAGCGCCCAGAACGTGAGCACGACCGGATTGGCGGATCCCGAGACCGAGTCGTAAGTCGACTCGAGAAGCCGTCGCTTCACCTCCGCCGGCAAGAGATAGAAGCGGGTGAATACGAGCAGGCACACGACGAACGGCAGGAAATGGACCGCGAAGCCTCTCCGGAGCCGGAACGACGCTTCGGTCAGCGCCCGGACGTAGAGATACAAGAGGGGGCCGTATAAGTATGGGAAGAACCAGACGAAACCCCAGACGTGCGGCACTTCTGCGAGCGCGCGGGTCCAGTAGAGCACGATGTGGAGCAAATGAAGCGAGTAGAGCCCGACGAGAGCGGCCAGGATCCGGTTGGCGGTTCGGTGTCCGCGGGCCTGGGTCCATAGCACGAGCCCGAGAAAGAAGCCGTGAATCACTCCGAGGAGCGCGAGTGCTTCCCCGAGACCGAGCTCCATCGACATGGCTTCCCTGCATGCCTATGCTACTGCTTTACGGGTCAGGGGGGCGGTGCTAGGCTGCGGGCCATTCGATGGTTCTTTCCCGAATGAGGTCGAGAATGCGCAGGTGCACGCTCGTTGGGATCGCGCTCATACTGGTTACAGGGGTGGCCACCGCACAGGATGACCGTGGCAAGCGGCTCTACGACGCCCACTGTGCGCGTTGTCACGGAATCGGCGGAACCGGTGGAGAGGGACCCGCGCTCGCGCGTCCCGTGCTTCCGCGCGCAGCGGACGACGAGACGCTATTCGACGTCATCCGAAATGGAATCGAAGGTACAGACATGCCCGAGACCTGGCAGCTCTCGAAGCCCGAGACGGAAGAGATCGTTCGCTACGTTCGCTCGCTCGGTCGGATCGAACAAGAACCCTTGACGGGCGACCCGGGCCGAGGAAGGGCCCTCTACGAGGGCAGGGGAGGTTGCGTCGTCTGCCACATCGTAGAAGGGGAGGGGGGCATTCTCGGGCCTGACCTCACAAACATCGGCTCGTTGCGCGGAACGGCGCATTTGCGCGAGGCCCTGACGGACCCGGGTGCCTCGGTCCTGAAGGGCTACGTGGTCGTTCGCGCAATCCAGGCGGACGGGACCGAAGTCGCTGGCCATCGCATCAACGAGGACTCGTTCACCATCCAGCTTCGCGATGAGCGGGGCCGATTTCACTCCTTGTCGAAGCGCGACCTTCGGGAGCTCGAGCCGAAACCAGGGCAGAGCCTGATGCCGAGCTACGAGAAAGAGCTCACGTCCGACGACATCGAAGACATCGTTGCTTTTCTCGCGGGCTTGAGAGGTGCACCGTGAGTCGTTCGGTTGTCTCGTTCGCCGCGGTCTTTGCCTTCTCGGCCATGCTCGAGGGGCAAGTGACCTACGAGAGACTGAGAAATGCGGAGAGGGAGCCGGGCCATTGGCTCACCTACTCGGGGAACTACGCATCGCACCGGTTCTCATCCCTCGACGAGATCAGGCGCGACAACGTCGCGAGGCTGAGGCCGACCTGGATCTATCAAACGCAGGAGTCCGGAGAGCTCGAGACGTCGCCGCTCGTCGCCGACGGCGTCATGTACTTCACCGAGGCGTCGGGGGCGGTCGTCGCGCTGGATGTCAAGACCGGAAGGGAGCTCTGGCGCTGGTCCCGACCCTTACCCAAAGATCTACGTACGCTCGGCTTTCCACGAACGAATCGAGGTCTCGCGATTCTCGGTGAGACGATCTACGCGGGGACGCTCGACGCCCGCCTGGTCGCCCTCGACGCAGTTTCCGGTGCCGTCCGCTGGGACGCGAACGTCGCTGACAACGAGCTCGGCTATGCGATCACGGCGGCTCCTCTCGCCATCGACGGCAAGATCGTCATGGGGGTGAGTGGAGGTGAAGCCGGGATTCGAGGCTTTCTGGATGCCTATGACGCCGCGACCGGCGAGCGAATCTGGCGCTTTCATACCGTTCCCGGGCCCGGAGAGCCCGGAAACGAGACCTGGGGCGGTGACAGCTGGAAAACGGGCGGCGGTGCGACATGGCTCACCGGTTCCTACGACCCGGAGAGCGACCTGCTCATCTGGGGCACAGGCAATCCCGCGCCCGATTGGAACGGGGACTCGAGGCCGGGCGACAACCTCTATACTTGCTCTGTCGTCGCCCTCCATGCCGATTCGGGTACGCTCGCCTGGTCCTTCCAGTTCACGCCTCACGACGTTCATGACTGGGACGCGAATCAAATCCCCGTTCTCATCGAGGAAGTCGTCCAGGGGGAGCGGCGGAAGCTCGTCGCCATGGCGAACCGCAACGCCTTTTACTACCTGATCGACCGGAGGAACGGACAATTTCTGCGGGCGACGCCCTACGCGAAGCAGACCTGGGCGAAAGGAATCGACGAGATGGGCCGACCCATGCTGCTGCCCGACAAGGCGCCCACCGAAGAGGGGACGCTCGTTTGGCCGAGCCTTCAAGGGGCGACGAATTGGTTCAGCCCATCCTACAGTCCACGAACCAAGCTTCTCTACGTTGCCGTCCGGGAAATGGGCTCGTACTACTTCAAGGCGGAAGCCGAGTACGAGCGGGGTGAGTACTTCATGGGAGGCGGTGAGCGTGCCTTGAGAGACGAAGCCTATGGCGCGATCCGTGCGCTCGATATCGCCACCGGCGAGACGAAATGGGAGTTCAAGCAGCTCACCCCGCCCTGGGCAGGGGTGCTCTCGACCGCGGGCGACCTCGTCTTCGCCGGATCGGAGGAAGGGAACTTCTTCGCTCTCGATGCCAATACCGGTGAGCCTCTGTGGCAGTTTCAAACCGGTGGCGACGTGAGAGCGAACCCCATCGCATTCGAGATCGACGGCAAACAGCACATTGGAGTGGCCGCAGGCCGCGCGATATTCGTCTTCGGGCTCTAGCCCTGTACGACTCGACATTTCTCTGAGTTCCTCGCCGGGAGGATCGGCGGTCTCCTTTTCGTCTCTCGGAGGTGAAGGGAGATAGAATGTCGTCATGGGGAGAGCTCTCGAGGGCGTGGAGCGGAGACGCTTTACCGTCGAGGAATACCATCGGATGGCGGAAACGGGCATCCTGGCTCCTCACGAGCGGGTCGAGCTCGTCAGGGGTTCCGTCCGGGAAATGAGCCCCAAGAATCGGGTGCACGTGATCGCGGTCGACTCGATTTGCAGTCGGTTCAGGGAGGCGCTTAGGGGGAAGGCAAGCGTTTACCAGGAGGCTCCCCTCGTCGCCGAAGGAATCGACTCCGAGCCGGAGCCGGATGTGATGATCTGCTCCAATCCCGACCGGTCAGCCTACGGCACTCGACGCACGACTCCGCTTCTTGTCATCGAGGTGGCGGACTCCTCGCTGGACTACGATGTTGGAGAGAAGGCGGCCCTCTACGCGGACGCCGGGGTGCCCGAGTACTGGGTGGCGAACCTCATCGAGAGAGTCCTCGTGGTCTTTCGAGAGCCGAAGAGGGGGAGCTACCAGAATTGTCTTTTCCTCGATGCCAAGGCGCTCGTGACCCCGCTGGCGTGGCCCGAGCTGGCATTCGAGGTATCCGCGTTGTTTCCTCGAGAGTCAGCTGACGAACCTCGCTAGCCGTCGACCGTCAGCATGACACGTTTCCGGCACTCGGACGGTTGCGGGGCTCAGAATCGTATCGGTACCGGCTCGACCGCCCGGCGCCATCTCTCGGGAATGGAGCTGATGCCGAGCCGGGCGGCTACGATACCGCCGACGATGGCCGCGAGCGTATCCGCGTCCCCGCCGCAGGCGACAGCGTTCCGGATCGCCGCCTCGAAATCGTCGAGATGATGGAAGGCGATCCAGAGCGCCAGTGGGACGGTATCGAAGCACGTCACCCGGGATCCGTTTCCCAGGCGGCGAGCAGCCTGCTCCAGGTCCGTACCCCTGGGCAGGCTTGCGGCGGCCTCGATGCCTCGGGTCACCTTCAAGGAAGGCGCGAGGGGACCGTGAACGACGGAGTAGAGGTCGGTCAGCGGCGGCACCGGCCGACCCCGAGTCCGGGCCGCAAGCCACGCGGCGAGAGCGGTCGCCGCGGCGCCGGCTCGCGCCTCGGGGTGAGCGTGGGTGACCTCTGCGGAGAGCTCGGCTTCCCTGAGGACGGTATCGACGGTCGCTTCATGGAAGTAGGCACCGAGGGGAGCGACGCGCATCGCCGAGCCGTTTCCGAAAGAGCCTCCGGGAAAGAACTTGTCCTTGAGCTCCCTCCAATCCTTTCCCGCGCCGAGGAGCGGAAGCATTCCATGCATCGCCGGCCCGTAGCCGCGCCAGGGCTCGTACCGGAGACCGAACAATCGGGCCAGCCTGTCCTGGTCGATCGTGCGGGCGGTGAGTAGAACGTCCACGATGGAACGAGCCATCTGCGTATCGTCAGTCCATACCGCCGGCCCGTCTGGCTCGAGGACGGCCGCGAGGCGTCCGCGTTCGAAAGCATCTCCCTCGAAACGGGCGCCGAGGGCGTCTCCGACGGAGAGCCCTACGAGCGACTCACAGGCCAGCCGATCTGCGGGGCTTGCGGGTGTCAGGGGCGCCTCTTGGCGCGAGGGTGCCTTCTCGGGCCCGAATCGAGCGCCGTCCGCGATCGTCAAAAAGAGCCCGGTTAGCTGACGCTCCATCTCGGCGACGTAGGTGGGATCCTTGCATTTCTCTCGATAGCAGCCGCCGCAGAGAAAGCCCTCGGGGCGCAGAAACCCTTGGCTCGAGTCAAAGACCGTTCCGCAACGCGGACACGTTATGGGTGTTCTCACTTCTTTCTGTGCTCAATGTCGTCGCGGGACCCGTATCGAGCGTACCGCCACGGCTCAGGCTGCTTACGGCGCGGCAAGCGCGCCGGGCTCGCTCCGCTCGCGCAGGCTGGACTTTACTTTTTCATCAGCCTGCTGGATCTCGCAAGTATCGTAACCCGGGACGATGACAAGGACGGTCGTTCGAGAGAGGTGGGTGTTTCTGGGCTCGGCACGCGAGTACCCGAGAACGTCCGCCACGATGCTCATCGACGGATGAAGCGCCTTCACCCCGGTTTTCACGATGAGTTCATGAGCGGGACGCGGCGTCGGGTGATCGTACGGGTTCGCGCAGCCTGCTATTGCTGCAGGAGCTGGGTCACCAGAGAGGCGCTTCCGCCGGGAACGAGCGTGAGGTCGCTCTTCCCTTGAACGACACGCTCCGTTTCCAGCACTTCCATCAGCGCGGTCAGCACGGCCTGGTTTTTCCCGATCTCGCCGAGCGTTTGGCCCACGAGCCTCGGGCGGACGGCTTCGGCACGTGCGAACTCGACGGCCGCTTCTTTCTCTGCTGCCGAGGTGATGATGTCCACCTGGTTTGCGCCAGCCTGACGGATGGCCGACGTCACCTGCCTCAAGCGGTTCACCACCTTCTGTTCGATCTGTTCGATCATGTGCTGGTCG
>DATIBD010000013.1:0-90581 GCA_035457705.1 Vicinamibacteria bacterium | reverse complement strand
CGATGGCGCTCATGCGCCATCGACCTCTCCCCCCGACGGGGGGAGAGGTGGCGGGCGGAGCGAGCCGGTAAGGGGGGACTAGCCGAAGTGAAAACGGCCACTTTTGTGGGAGCCTTTTCGATAGACTTGAAGCACAAAACTCGTTCAAGGGCAATGCACGCGGAGCCCCAGCTTACGGCACGAAGCCCTCCCACGCCGTCTTCATCCGCCCGAGCAGAGCCACGAATCGAGGATCGCCGTCCAGCAATCGGAGCGTCGTGCTGTGTCGTGCGACATACGGATAGTTCCAGAATCCCTTCTGGAATGCGGCCTCCATCCAGTCGATCGCCGGATCCTGCCGCCCGATGAGCGCGTAGCATTCACTGACCCACATGCACCAGAACTCGACGTTCCGGGCGCGGGAGAGCAGGTCCGGGTCGAAGCAGGCCTCGGCCTCGTCGACGTGGCCTTCGAGCGCCAGGCGGACGAACCGGCACGCCTGGCCCGAAATGGTCGGTGTCGGTTCCGGGGGGGCCTGCAGTACCCGTAAGGCCTCATAGCGTTTGCCTCCGTGCACCAACGACATCGCGACCAGCCATTGGAGCATCGGAAAATGCGGCACCCCGGCCAGCATGCGAAGGCCTTCCTGCGCGCTTCATTCTCGCCAGAACGTCTTCAGGTCGTAGGACAACTGGCGATGGTGCTTGATGGAAAGGAACACGATGCGCTCTCCCCGCACCAGGTAGAGTACGAGGAAGTCATCAACGATGAGCTCGCGCAGATCGTCGCCCTTTCGAAGCCGTCGCGAGAGCCTCTCTGCGAGACGCTCGGCTTCGCGGGAGCGGATGGCGCGCTCGAGGAACGACCGTCCCGAGCGAGGGAATCGACAGGCGTTGGGAACGATCTCGTCGACGAAACGCTCGAAGAACCCGGCGAAATAGGCGGCTCCCTCCGTCCCAAGGAAATCCTGGATGTCAGTCAGGTTGGACGAGAAGTTTCGAGTAAAGATCGGCCGGCTAGCGGCCATGTTTCGATTTCAGCTTCGCCAAACTCAGAGTCCGCCCCGCCTCGAGATCGTCCAGACCACGGACAGCTTCTTCGAGCAATGTGAGATGGATGTGCTCTCTTTCGAGTTGATGATAGTGATCCAGCCGCCGTGCGTCGATCAATGCGGCACAGCTTTCACCGTTCCTGGTGATGATCTTCTCGGTCCCCTCGGCGTGCACTTCCTCTACCAGCTCGGTCAGCTTCGCCCGAGCCCTTGTGAGAGGTACGATGTCTTTCGATGTCAGGCTCATTCTTGGAGGATAAATAATGTACATAATTCTGTCAAGACGAGTGATGATATGCGCGACGACACCTTCCGGCGCAAGATCCTCCGCCTCCTTCGACAGCGCGAGCTCATTTCGCAAGAGCGTATCGACCTGCTCCTTTCGTGGAGAAACTCGGGTTTTTCCGTTCATGATCGAACCACCGTCTATCCCGACGATGCCGAAGGGCTTGCTACCTTATCCGTGCTCCCGTCAACCTTTCGCGACTGAGATTTGACCGAGACCTCCTCGATCGCGGCCCGCAGCGTGCAAACCGCTCCGCCGTCGCGCAAACGCCGTCGCCGGCATTGTTGTCGCTGGCGTCTCCGACGTCATTGACCGTGAACGGTAGGCGAACGCCGGCTCGACTGCGGGAATGGCTCCGAGCAGAAGCGAAAGGAGGCAGGCCCGCGCAGACATGAGAGCAAGGCAGCAAGAAGGGTGCCAGGTCACCGCGGGCCGCGAGGGGAATTTCCCGACGCTTCCGCAGCGGCGCCGGCCTCGGGACGTTCGTCTCAGCGAAGCTCGGTGGACGCGGCGTACGTATCGCGGAGCGCCCGGTCGAGGATCTCGAGCGCCATCTCGATCTCCGGCTTCTGAATGATAAGCGGAGGCGCCATGCGGAAGGTCCCGCCCCTTCCCGGAAGCTGCGTGATGTTCATGGAGAGACCGAGCTCAAAGCACCGCCTCGACACCGCGGCGCCGAACTCGGGAACGGGACGCTTCGACTCCCGGTCGGCCACGAGCTCGACCCCGAGCATGAGGCCCCGGCCCCGGACATCGCCGATGCACTCGTGCCGCGCCTGGAGCTCGCGCAGGCCTCCTGCGAAGTAGCTCCCCATCTCTCGCGCATGGTCGGCGAGCCGTTCCCTCAGGATCACATCGACGACCGTGCAACCCACCGCCGCCGGAAGCGGATCGGACACATGAGTGGTGTAGAAGAGGAATCCGCGCTCGTGACACTTCTCCTCGATCTCGGGGCTGGTGATGGTAGCCGCGAGCGGGAGCCCGGCCCCGAGGGTCTTCGAGAGCGTGAGGATGTCGGGGACCACGTCGTGATGCTCGAAGGCGAACATCTTCCCCGTTCGGCCCATCCCGGTCTGGGCTTCGTCGAAGATGAGGAGCATGCCCCGCTCTTGGCACTTGCCCTTGAGCTTCTCCAGGTAGCCCTCCGGAGGCTCGATCATTCCACCCGACGAGAGGAGCGGCTCCACCATCGCGGCGGCATAAGCCCCGACGCTCTGCCGGTCGAGCACCTGAAACCATGTGTCGAGCATCTGGAGCTCGTAACCGTCGCCCGCGCCCGGAGGTCGCCGGTACCGATTGGGAGTGGGGAGCGCGAGCACTCCGGGCATTCCCGGACCGTATCCCTTGCGGCTTGCCGAGAGTGTCGTGGAGGCGACGGCGCCGGTCATGCCGTGCCAGGCGGCGTCGAACGCGAGGACTTCGAAGCCTCCGGTGTACAGCTTGGCGAGCCGGAGCGCCGCCTCGTTCGACTCCGCTCCAGTCGTGAGGAGCAGCACCTTGCTCAGCGAATCCGGGAGCAAGCTCGAAAGCTTTTCCGCGAGTTCCACCACCGGCTTCGACAGCATCCCGGAGAAGAGATGAATCAGGGACTCGCTCTCCCGACGGATGCACTCGACGACCGCCGGGTGCGAGTGACCGAGGATGCCGCTCATCTGTCCCGAGGTGAAGTCGAGCACCCGCCGCCCGTCTTCCATCTGGACATAGACGCCGGCCGACGCGGTGGCGAGACCTGGCAGGAAGCTCCCGCCGTAGCGGATCAGGTTTCGGGTTCTCGGATCCGACGTGGACATGAAAGGGTCTTCAGTCGACAAACATACCCGAGGGGCAATCTGGGAAACAAACGTGCTGGAGTCTCGGCTCCGCTAGGGCCAGCCCCTTTCTCGGATTCGGCATCACGAAGGCCCACCGACGGGATCGCTTGCTCCGACATGCGGCGGGGGGCGCCACCTTCCACGCTCGTCACCCAGAGCTGGAACGGACCTTCCCGGTTCGAGAGAAACACTACCTCGGCTCCGTCGGGCGACCACTCGGGAGTGCGGTCTTCGATTTGCCCCTGCGGGCTGGTCAGCGGCTGTTCGGTGCCGGTCTCCCAATCGTGGAGCCAAATCGCCGAATGGCCGGCTCGACCGGACTGGAACACGATCCTCTTCCCATCGCGCGAGAAGCGCTGCGAGGAGTTGTCACCCTTGCTCATCGAGATCTGCTCGTGCTCGTCGGCCGAGCCGAGCCTCATCTGATAGAAGTACTGTTGATGGGTCCAGCGTGAGAACGCGATGCGTCCCGTGGATGAGACGATCGGGGTGCTCCCGCCGGAGCCCGTCTGTGAGCTGGCGTATGAGATAAAAGGCGAGCCGCTGAATTCCCTCGGTGTCGTTAGGGTAAACGGTGGTGTGATTGTGAACGGGAAAAGCTTCCGCTGGTTAACGCCTTCGTGGAGCGGCATGCCGGCCAGCAGGCGCGGACGCTCTCAGGCATGGGGACCTCTTCAAACGGGTCTCCGTTCACCTCGAGCTCGGGCTTCGCTTTCACTCGGCTTCACGAACCGATAGGGATCGCTCGGAACGGGCTCATCTCCCGCCCAGCGAGGATGCGGACATGCATCGTGAGCTCGCGAGGCCGGTCCGGGGAGACGTTGATGCGAACGCCCCCATCCCGGTGTACGCCGTTTTGGTTCGAAAGCTCTTAGTCCTCACCGAAGGATTCGAAAGATGTACGTCATTCGCTTCCGCAACACGATGAACGGACCGCGAAGCAAGGATTTTCTCCGAGGGTACGGGTTTCAGGGCGGGAACAGCGTCGAGCTCTCGTGGGGAGCCCCCGGTTTCGGTGAGGACTGGATGCGACAACTGCTCGACCCGGTGACGCGCGTCGGCTTCTCGGGCTTCGGCGAGTGTCTGCCTTACCATCAGAACCACGTGAGCATCGACGAGAGCACGGTCGACACTTACGGGATACCGGTCCTGCACGTCGACATGGCCTGGGGCGAGAACGAGCGAACGATGGTGCAGGATATGGCTGTCACCGCGGCCGAGATGCTCGAAGCCGCAGGCGCCGAGAACATCGAGCCCTACGCGCACCCCGACCGCGTGCCGGGTTATGGCATCCACGAGCTCGGCGTGGCGCGGATGGGGAACAACCCGAAGACGTCCGTTTTGAACCAGTTCCAGCAAGCGCACGACATCGACAACCTCTTCGTCATGGACGGCGCGGGGTTCCCTTCGGGCGCCTGCCAGAATCCGACCCTCACCATCATGACGCTCGCGGTCCGCTCCTGCGATTTCCTCATGGAGGAGATGCGACAGGGGAACCTGTAGCGGCCGGAGCGCGCGTATCGGTTGAATGGTTGGGTCTTGACACGTGACTACCACATGAGTTAGTTGAATGCTCAACTAATGCCTCAAACCGTTCAAGAGATTGCCCCTACGCGGGACCGCATCCTCACCGCTGCCCGCGAGCTCTTCTGGCTCCAGGGGTACGAGGCCACTAGCATCGCGGAGATCGTGGAGAAGGCCAACGTCAATCCGGGGAGCCTCTACTACTTCTTCAAGAGCAAAGAGGCCTTGTTGCTGGGGGTGCTCGACTGGTATCTCGCCAACTTGTCGGAAGTGATGGACCCGGTGTTCCGCACCGTTTCCGATCCCATCGAGCGCGTGTTCGGCATTCTCGACGGCTACCGCCGGGGCCTGAGCTACACCGCCTGCACGGGCGGATGCCCCATCGGCAATCTCTCACTCGAAGTGGGCGATCACATTCCCGCCGCGAGGGAGAAGATCGCGCAGAATTTCGAGAACTGGCGCGCGGCGGTGCGCGACTGCCTCGTGGCAGCCGGCGACCGGCTTCCCCCATCGGTGGACCGCGCCCAGCTGGCCACATTCATTCTCACGGTGATGGAAGGGGCCGTCATGCAGGCGCGCGCACGGGGGAACCTCGATCCGTTTGATGCGTCAGTCGCGCAATTACGTGCCTACTTCGACGCGTTGATCGCAACCACCGAACGCTGAGGCATAACAATGCCGAAGCATAACAAGGAGGAGCAGACGATGGTAGAGGTGAACTGGGGACGCGTAATCGCAGGAGGTCTCGTAGCAGGCTTGGTGATGAACATCAGCGAAGCCGCGCTGCATGGTGGCGCGCTCGGGCAGGACGGGGTCGATCTGTTCAAGTCGCTGGGCGTCCCGCAGGAACCACAGGCCTGGCAGCTCATTGCGCTGATCGCCATGACCTTCGTGCTGGGCATTGCCGCCGTGTGGCTCTACGCCGCGATTCGTCCGCGCTACGGTGCGGGCCCCAGAACCGCCATTTGTGCGGGATTGGCGGTTTGGGTGCTCGCCCATTTGTGGTCCGGGGTCTACCTCGCGGCCGGATTCACAGGCGTGATTACTCCCAAGCTGGCGTGGCTGCCCGTGGCCTGGGGACTCGTGGAAGGTCCAGTCGGTACGCTGGCAGGAGCGTGGTTGTATAAAGAATAGGCAGGCCTCGGTAGCACGAGGCCGTTCTGAATTTCATCGAGAAACAGTCGGCGAAAAGTACCGTTCCGTTCGGCTTCGTGTTGATATAGGCCGCGGTGAAGAGTGTGGCGAGGACGAGTGCGAGCTGCCAGGCGATCACGACTCCTGCAAAGCCGTAGAAGAACTCAGGGTGGTGATGGGCGGCGGCGTGGCGCGCCCGATCCGCCCGTCGAGTAAGTACTGCGGCAATGTGACGAGAAGGCCGTAGACGCCTGCGACACGAAAGGTCCACTGCGCGAACGTCACGATCAGGCGAAGGGCCGATCGATGGCGGGGCTCGGCTGGCTGAAGAACTTCGCCCCGCTCTCCGCGATGTACATGCAGTCCTCGAGGCGGATTCCGAACTCGCCGTAGATCGCGATCATCGGCTCGTTGCTGAAGCACATGCCGGGAGCGAGTGGCATCTTGTTCCCGCGAACGAGATTGACCCACTCGTGACCGTCGAGGCCGATTCCATGGCCGGTGCGATGCGGGAGCCCCGGGACCTTGTAATCGGGACCAAAGCCGGCGTCGGTGATCACCTTGCGCGCGGCGGCATCCACGGCCTCGCAAGGTACCCCGACCTTCGCGGCCTCGAAGGCGGCGGCCTGCGCCTTCTTCTCCAGGTTCCAGACCTCCGTCTGGCGCTGGGTCGGCTTGCCGAAGACCGTCGTGCGCGTGATGTCGGAGCGATAGCCCTCGACACCGCACCCACCGTCGACGAGGACGACGTCACCTTCCTTCAGCTTCTGAGGGGTGATGCTTCCGTGAGGAAAGGCGGTGTACTGGCCGAACTGGACCGTGGCTCCGCCGTCGACACCGAGCGCGTGGAAAGCAGCGCTGACGTAGTCCCTGAACTCGAACTGCGTCATGCCTTCATGGAGCGTTTCGAAGCTCGCCCGGTAGGCGGCAATCGTGATGTCTGAGGCGCGCTGCATGAGAGCGATCTCCGCGGGGGACTTGAAGATACGACACCCGGCCGTCACCGGATCGGCGCTCACGTAGGTGGCGCCGGGCGCCTCCTTCCGAATGCCGTCATAGAGGAAGAAGCGTACGCGCTCCTCCATAGCGATGATGCCGCTCGCCACCCCACGATCCCGGAAGATCTGCGCAACGCGCGCGTAGGGGCTCTCATCCTCCTCCCACGTCCTGATGTCGTTCGAGAACTTCGTGAGCTCCCGCGCCCGGGCCTCCTCGAATTTTGGACAGATATAGGCGGGCTCGCCCTTGCAGGGAAGAACGAAGCCGAACATCCTCTCGCTCGTACCCCAGCGGACGCCGGTGTAGTAGAAGAGGCTCGAGCCCGGCTCGATGAAGACGGCATCGATGCCATTGTCCACCATCAGCTTTCGCGCCTTCTCGATACGTGCGAGCCGCTCGGCATCGGTGATGGGTTGGATGCCATCCATCATCGACCTCAACCCGCGAATGGGTGCCGGGAGCGGACCTTCTCCGCTGCTCTGCGCGGATGCCGTGTCGGGGAGTGTGACGGACGCGGCCGCCGCCGCGACACCCGCCGAGGTACGCAAGAAACTTCGTCGGTCGAGACACAGGGGCATGAAGAGCTCTCCTTATTTCAAATGCTCGTCGAAGAACCGTTCCACGCGTCGCCAGGCGTCGGTTAGAACGCGCTCGCGGGTGAAATAGTGAAACTCGCCAGGGTACGCCATGAACTCGAAATCCTTCTTTCTCGCCAGCAGATCATCGATGAGACGCACGGAATGCAGGTAGGGGACATTGACGTCCGCGGTCCCATGCAGAATGAGAAGCGGTCGCTCGAGGCGGTCCATGCGGCTCAGGGGCGAGGCGACGTCGTAGGCGGCCGGATTGTCCTCGGGCGCGCGGAGCCGTCCGTAAGTCCAGCGACCTTGATAAGGGTCTTCGTAGTACATCCGGTAGTCGACTACGCCGGCGACGTCGACCCCACAGGCGAACGTCTTGGGTGCATTCACGAGCGAAAGGAGGGTGAAGAAGCCGCCATAGCTCAATCCCCAGATGCCGATGCGATCGGGGTCGACATAATCGAGCGACTTCAAATAGGTCGCAGCCTCGGTGGCGTCCTCGGAGTCCTTTCCGCCCACGTCGAGAAAGACTCCCTGGCGCCAGTCTTTGCCGTAACCGATGCTGCCGCGGTAGTCGGGAGCAATCACGACGTAACCTCGCTGGAGCAGATACTGGTGAAACGAATAGTAGACGGCGTAGTTTCTCTGGATGTGCCAGCCATCGTAGTTCTGATTGTGTCCGTCGCCATGGACCCAGACGATCGCGGGATGTTTCTTCGCACGATCGAGGTCGTTCGGCACGAACAGATAGGCGGGGACCTTCTGACCATCGGTGGCCGGATACCAGATGAGCTCCGGCGCCACGAGACGCGAGCGGTCGATTCCGGCCGGCAGAGAGTCGCTGAGCCTCCTGGGAGTCGCTCCGGCTTCTGCGGAGACGGCGAAGAGGTCGGCGGAATTCTCGGGATCGGTATGCTGATAGACGAGGGTCTTGCTGTCCGGGGACCAGACCGCTGCGACGTTCGTGCCACGGCCCTGTGTCAACTTTTGCGGTGCCCGTTTGCCGGGATCGTCTCCGAGCTCCACGACATAGAGATGCCGGGTACCGGGGTGCTCGGCCTCGTTGGCGTCGAACGCGAGTCGTTTTCCATCCGGAGACCAGGAGGGGCGCCATGCCTCGAAGTGCCCACGGGTGATGGCGATGGGCTCACCGCCCCCTGTCGGCAGGACATAGACGTGATCCCATCCGTCGCGGTCGCTGAGGAAGGCGAGCCATTTCCCATCGGGCGAAGGGATCGCCCCCGGCTCGGCCGTGCCTGGAATGCTCCACCATTTTTCTTCGATCTCGCGCAGGACGACCTCGCCCCGGCCGGAAAGGGCATCGGCGACGACGATCTCGCGTCGGGTCGTGTCGTCGTGAACGCGCTCGAAGACGAGACGCGCGTCGTCGATCCAACGGGGCGCGCTCTCTCGAAATATCTGATCCGGAAAGACGGAGACGGGCGAGCCGTCACCGTCGGCCGTAACGACGGCGACGTCGCCTGTACGTCGGTCGAACCATGCATAGAGGATCTTGGCACCGGAATAGTCGGGGGCGTTCTCGTGGCGCTCGGAGGAAGAGGTGACGAACGCGATGCGCGTTCCGTCGGGTGACCAGGCGATGCCGCCTTCGTTGCGCTCCGGCGTTCGCGTCAACCTCTGCTCGACGCCCTCTTGCACGGGACGAACCCAAAGGTCGCGTTCGCGCGAGTAGGCGATGCGATTGCCGTCCGGTGACGGGACATAGCCGTAAGCCGGGGCGGCGTCGTTCCACAGTGGCCTCGTGTCGCGGCCCGTGTTCGCGTCGACCGTCCACACGGAGCCTTCCCGGTCGAAAAGGACTCTGGAGCCATCCGGGCTCCAGAACAGCGCGTCGACTCCGCCTTCGTTGTATGCCGTGAGCGGCCGAGGATCCCCTGAACCGCTCGAAAGATCCGAGACGTAGACATTCTGGACACCGGCGCGCTCCCAAACGAAGGCGAGGCGGCGGCCGTCGGGAGAGAAAACCGGACTCGATGGGTGCTTGATATCGACAACAGCGTCGATGCTCAGCGTTCCCCGGCTCTGCGCGAAGCCTGTGCTTGCGCAAAGCATCGCGAAACCCCAAATGGCGTGCCTGTGGGACATGCGCGCACTATGCCGTCTGAGCGGCGCGCTCGTCAACTCGGCGTTCCACGGAGAATCGAACTCCCCAAAACGCGATTCCACGCGGTTCGAGCGTGACGTTTCGCTAACTGAAACGTACGGCGGCGTTTCAAGATCGGATCTAATGGCGCATTGATAACAATCTAGGTGGGTAGATTGCCGCAGGAGCTTTTATGAATGGCGAATGGGTCCGGGGAGACGTTGATGCGAACGCCCCCATCCCGGTGTACGCCTTTTGGTTCGAAAGCTCTTAGTCCTCACCGAAGGATTCGAAAGTCCCGCGAGAGCCAATGCCTCCGTCGGATGAGCTTCGTGGCAACCACGTCCCGCCAAGTGTCGAGAGCCTCCCGATAGCCGGGTGTCTCGATGCGGGCGGCGACATCCGCCGCCCCGGTACTGGTTCCGCGAGCTGGAACGGTTGGTGCCGGCGGAGTCGACAAATCACCCGGGGGGCGACTCTTTCCTCTCGCCAGGGATGTCGAGACCCGCTTTCTTCAGACCTTCGAGGAAGTGTTCGATGAAATCCTGGGAGACGAACTCTTTGGACAGATCGGCTCATATAGCTGCGAGCCCGCGAACGACTCACCCCTCGCAAGAATGAGCCAGCAAGCAGCAACTCTCTGACGCCAATCTTACAACGCCGGTAGCTTCCTGCACGATCGCATCTGCACGTTGGATACAACGGCCTATCCGTCCACAACCGAGCGAACAGGGCTTCACCGACGGGTCGGACCTCGACGAAATGGGCAATTTCGTTCAAGACCGAGAAGCGGCTGAACGCTATCCTGCGCCCAAATGGAACCGTCAATGAGCGAACAGGCCTCGTCGGGAACGACCCTGGACTCGGGCCTTGACAGATTTCGTGCCGACTTGCTGATGGCCGCGGAAATCGTCATTCGACTGTACGAGGGCCTCGACCGGGCCCGGGTCACGCCCGCGAGCAGCCGGTCCTCGATTGCGTCGCTGTTTGAGGAGCCCCTCCCAGAGGAGCCCGCGTCGATGGAAACGATCCTGCGGGCGGTCGAGACGGACGTCATCGCAAACTCCACCCTGTCTCTGACTCCCCGCTTTTTTGGATATATCAACGGATGCGGAAACCAGGCGGCGATCCTCGGCTCGCTGATTGCAGCTGCAATGAACCAAGTCTGTGCGAAGTGGGAGTTCTCTCCCTCGGCGTCGGAGATGGAACGGCAGGTGATCCGCTGGATAGCGGAGCTCCTCGGGTATGCACCGCGAGCAGGAGGTTGTCTTCTGAGCGGTGGCTCGGCGGGCAACTTCGTCGCCCTCGCGGTCGCTCGCACGCGAAAGGCCACCTTCGACGCAGCATCGCTTGGAATGAAGCCGGGAGCGCCTCTCACCGCTTTCGTGTCGCAGGAAGGACATGCATCGCTCGACAAGAGCATGGCGCTCTTGGGAATGGGCCGCAATCAACTGCGCAGGATCGCCGTCGCAGAGGATTTCACCATCGATCTGGAGGCCCTCCTTCGACGCGTGCAAGAGGACCGTAAGGGCGGATTTCATCCATTTTGCGTCGTGGGCAACGCCGGGACGACCAACACCGGGGCCGTGGACCCGCTGGAGGCACTGGCGGACTTTTGTCGGGAGCAGGGCCTGTGGTTTCACGTGGACGCCTCCTACGGTGGACCGGCGGCAGCGACCGAGGCCGCCGGACGACTGTTCCGCGGGATGGAGCGCGCGGACTCGCTCGTGGTCAATCCTCACAAATGGATGTATCTGCCGGTTGAGGCAGCCTGCATCCTCGTCCGCGAACCACGGGCTCTCCCGGAGACGTTCCGTATAACCGCGGACTATCTGCGCGATGAGAGGGACGAGAGCGACGCCTCTCTTGATTTCAAGGATTGTGGTCCGCAGCTCTCGAGAGGCTTCCGGGCGCTCAACGTCTGGATGACTCTCAGGGCCTACGGCGCGCGGAAACTGCGCGACGCGATTGAGAGCAACATCGAGATTATGCGCTACCTCGCCGAGCGGATCGACCAGTCGCGGGACTTCGTTCGCCTCGCTCCCGTCCCTCTCTCGGTTGTGTGCTTCCAATACCGCACTCCCGAGACCGCCGCCCACTCGGATTCGGATTATCTGGATCGGCTGAACGATCTGCTCGCGGACGCGCTTCGAGACGACGGCAGGGTCTTCGTGTCCAAGACGCGGGTCGCCGGGAGGACGGCGCTACGCGCATGCAGCGTCAATCACCGTCTGCGTCGGAAGGATGTGGACTTTCTCCTGGAAGTGATTCGCGACGTGGCTCGCTCTCTTTCGGCCCCTCGCGTCCGGGGGAACGAGAGGCGCCCTCAGCGTACCGGCCCGGAGTGACCCCAAGGGTCCTCTTGAACCAGCGGGTCAAGTGACTCTGGTCGCAAAAGCCCGTTCGCTGCGCCACTTCTGCAATCGCAGCCCCCGACTTCAGAAGCTTTCGCGCACGATGGATACGGACGACGGTCTGATACCGGTGAGGCGGTATTCCCACCTGTCGATGGAAAGCTCGTACGAGATAGTAAGGGCTCAGACCTGCGACAGCGGCGAGCGAATGTATGGAGGCGTTCTGATCGAAGTGATTTTCGAGCCACTCCTTCACTCGCCGCACCGCCCCGTGCTCCCACCCCGCATCGCGGAGCGCATGCCCTCGAACGAAGTGGTGCGTTCCCAGACGCGCTACGACGGACATCAACAACGACTCGTTCTGCAGCAGCGAGCTCGGCTCGCTGAAGCTAGCGAAAGCGCGCGCGAGCCTGGAGGCGAGGATGTCGTCGAAGACCACGGGATTCTCGAATCCGAGACCGATCGGTCCATGCCATTCGAGACTCTCCAGGAGACGGATCATCGCATCGCTCTCGATGTGAAGGTTGCGGTAAAGCCAGCCCATTCGCGAGGTCGCGTGACCGGTGTGCAGTTCGCCGGGAGCAATCAAGTTGCAGCTGCCGGGTGCGGCATCACGAAGGTCATTCCGGCAATCGAACGCGCCGCGGCCGCCGTAATTGAGGCTGACGGCGTAGAAGTCGTGCATATGGGGAGCGAACGAATGCTTCAACCACCTGGCACTCATGACCTCGATACCGTCGAGCCCCGTCGCTCGTGAAACCTCGGCGAAATCCTCGGTGCTCACGCTGGTTCCGGCCAAGACCTGGTCGTGGCTGATGGGGGGTTTTTACTCTGCGTGCGGAAGCTGTCTTTCCGCTGCGCGTCCAGTGCGGCGAGCGAGCCGTTATTGGGAACCTCGTCCTGAGGAAGCGCCGCAATCGGCTTCCACACGATGCGCTGGGAATGGGCGGACATGGATGCTTCGACACAAGGATACGCGTGTTGCAGAAGCGCTCCAAGTCGCCCGGCGTGGACCGGCTCTGGACGCCCGCCCGTGGACCGCGCGCGGGAAGGGTGTCGCCTCAGCCCGCAGGCGGTACCTCCCACGGGCGGGCGCTACGGTGACGGGACGAGCTGCACCTTCATCGCGGTTGCCTCGCCGGAGAAGATCTCGACGTCGTCGACGAACTCTCGTGGTCGGTTTTCCCGACCTCGAGCCGGTACCGGCCGGGAAAGGTGCGCGGTGAAAATGAAGCGAGAGAGCCCCAGGGCCCATTCATCCGGTACTCCCCACCTTCCCATTCAGCTCCAGCCTGCGGGCGGCGCGCCTGGGGCTTACGGATGGGGCTCCCGCTCGGCGAGCATGGCGAGAATCGTTGTCGGTGATAGCGTGCTCGCGCTGGCCACGAGCCCAGCCAGCGTGCTCTTTGGGATCGACGCCTTGAGCGCCTCGATCCGGTCCGCGACAGTCGGATCCATCGGATGCTCGACCACCACGCCGGCACGATCGGATAAGGCTTTCGCGGCCGCCGCGATGGTCACGGCGCGCTCCTCCCGGCCTTCCGACGCTTCGACCGCCGCGAGCCCCAATAAGGCGAGGCCGGTGCCGCGAGGACTGCCGACCTCTTCAGCCGCCTGAACCGCCCGCCTAAACGAGTCCTGTGCGGTTCGCGTGTCCGCGGCGGCAAGCGCGGTCCATCCCATTTCGCTGTACACACGCGCGAGCTCCGGGCGATCGCCCACCGTCTCGAAAGCGCGGAGCGCGTCGCGATACAACGAGAGAGAGCTTGCGTGATCGCCCTTCGCAAAGGTTATTTGCGCCAGGAAGCTCAGCGCGAGCCCACCACCTTCGTAGTCGTGGATGCGATCCTGGGTCCGTCGCGCCCGCTCGAGCGTGTCGATGCCTGCCTCCAGATTGCCCATCGCGAAGAGGCGCATTCCGTCGAGGGTCATCGAAAGGGCGTGCACGAAGTCGCTCACGCTGTTGGCGCTTAGAGTCATCGACTCCTTGAGGCTCGTACCCGCTTCTTCCATGCGACCCGCACTCAGGTGGCAATACCCCACGCCCATAGCGGCCTCGGCCGTAATCGCCTCATCGCCAATCGCCGTGCCATCGTCGTATGCTCCTTGCCACTCACCGAGCGAGCGTTCCCACTCGCCTGTGGTCGTGGAGATCATGCCCGCCGCCATTCTTGCGAGGGCACGGCCTCGACTCGACGGACGATCGCGAGCGAGCTCGAGTAGCGGATCCAGCAGGCCACGCCCGGTGAAGTGCAGGCCTCCGATGTGCCAGAACCAGTTCATGTGTCCGCAGAGCTGAAGCCCGGTCTCGAGTGCCGAAAGCTCTCCGGTGCTCGCCGCGGCACTGAGCCAGTGCAGGGCGGCCAGCGTGTTCGCGTTGTCGCTGCGAGCGCGTCGCGCCGCCTCGATCTGCCCGCGTCCGCGGAACGCCTCGTCCAAGCTGGCGGCGAGCTTCAGGAAATAATCGGCATGCGCGTTCCGGACGGACTCCACTTCCCCACCCGCATGCAGCTGCTCGGAGGCAAACGCCCGGATCGTCTCGAGGAGCGAATACCGATCGCCCGCGCCCACGACGCGCACGAGCCCCTTCTCGACGAGCGAGTCGAGCTCGTCGAGCGCCCGATGCCTGTCGGCCTCGTCGTAGCAGACCCGTTCCATCGCCTCGAGGGTCCAGCCTTCGTGGAATACCGACACACGGCGCAGCAGTCGCTGTTCGGCGGCGCCGAGAAGGGAGTAGCTCCAGCTGATCGTCGCGCGTAGCGTCCGTTGGCGGAGTGGAAGATCGCGATCGCCCGACGTGAGGAGGTCGAGCGCATGGTCGAGTCGTTGCAGCAGGACGGCCGGCTCGAGAATCCGCGCGCGCGCGGCCGCGAGCTCGAGGGCCAGCGGGAGGCCGTCCAGACGGCGACAGATCCCGGTGATCGCCGATGCGTGCTCGGCGGTGAGGGCGAACCCAGGCTTCACTCTGGCGGCGCGCTCGACGAAGAGTGCGATGGATGGGAACTCTCCCAACACCTCGGGAGACTGTGTGTCCGAATCCGACGCCGGAAGCTCGAGGGGCGGGAGCTCGAACTCTGACTCCGCACCGATCTTGAGCGGCGCACGGCTCGTGGCAATCACTTGTAACGAAGGGCAGCGGGAGACGAAGGCGGCAATATCCTCCGCGACATCGAGCACCTGCTCCAGATTGTCGAGGACCAGAAGCACGCGGCGATCCCCGATGACCGTACAGAGCGCGTCGAGCGCGGAGCGGCCGTGTGCCTGGGCGATCTCGAGCGTCACAGCAATCGTCGTCAAGACCTCGGCGGCCGAGGTAACGGAGGCGAGCGAGACGAACGCCGCACCGCCGGCATACTCGGAGGCCATGCGGCGAAAGATCTCGATCGCAAATCGCGTCTTGCCTACGCCTCCGTAGCCCGTAATCGACAAGACGCGTGCGCCGTCGCGCAGCCGCTCGGCGGCAGAGGCGAGAGCCGTCTCACGGCCGACGAGCGGCGTGGACGGCGTCGGTGGCGGCTTGAGAAACGCTCCAGCCTCCGTGGCCAGCTGCACGCGGCGCAGCTCGTCGCTCAAATCGCGTGCGGTCTGGAAACGGGCGGAAGGCTCCTTTTCCAGGCAGCGAGCGATGATCCGGTCGAGCGCCGGAGGTGCGTCGGAACGCTCGGACAAAAGCGGCACCGGTGCATCGCGCAGGATCGCGGTCATGATCACGGCGGCGGTGCCCCCCTGGAACGGTCGTCGGCCCGTTGCCAGCTCGTAGAGCAGGATGCCGAGCGCGAACAAGTCCGAACGGCTGTCGACGACCTGGCCGCGTACCTGCTCCGGCGACATGTAAGGCACGGTTCCCCTGACCTCGCCGGCGATCGAGAGAGGAGCTTCGGTCGATGCCTGGCTATTGACTGCGCCGCTCGTCGCGTCGTACTTCGCGAGGCCAAAGTCGAGGATTTTTGCCCGTCCTTCACGGGTGAGCATCACGTTTCCCGGTTTCAGGTCGCGGTGTACGACCCCCTTCTCGTGCGCCGCAGCCAGTGCGTCGGCGATAGCGATGCCCAGCTCGATGACACGCGCCGCGGGCCAGCCACCCGATGCGATATGCCGGTCGAGGCTCTGGCCCTCGACCAGCTCCATCGTCAGAAACGGCGTGCCGTCTTCTTCTTCGACCGTGAAAAGCGTGACGATGTTGGGATGGTTGAGGCCAGCGAGCGTCTGCGCCTCCCGATGAAACCTGGCGAGCCGATTGGGGTCAGAGGCCACCTCGGTGGGCAGCACTTTGAGCGCGACCTCGCGCCCCAGCCGGACGTCCCGGGCGCGATACACCTCTCCCATCCCGCCCGCGCCGAGCGGCGTGACAATCCGGTATGAGCCCAGTCGTGTACCCGATTCGATTGCCATCGCGACGCGACCTTATTATGTCAACAGAGTCTCTCATGCGAGGAGCTTCGCGTGAAAGTCGAAGCCCGCAAGCTCAACGTCCCCGGGCTCGCTGAACGGGATGTGGCAGCACGTTGCTTCTACCGCTCCAAGGCTGTCTGGTGTCTTCCCCGATGGAAAGCGGTTCACGATGAGCCGACCCGTCGGGGGACCCTCCCTCGCTGATTCTCGTTACGAACCGATTCGACGAGCGCGAACGCCTTGTCCCGGTTAGAAACTGAGTTGCTCGGTTCTCCGCTCTCAGCGGACGAGAGTAGGAAGCGTCCCGCGAATGCTACCCGGATGAAAATGCAACCGTTCTTCCGTAACCGCCACTTTCAATTCCGAGAAACCGCCGCGGAAGAGCCCGTCGTCTTTCAAAAGAACGCACTTCCCCGCCTCCTTGGGCGGAAGAAGCGCTAAGGTCTTCTGGGCCTCTTCGAGCGCTCGGTGCCACGATTTCGAGAGCTCGGCTGCGTCGGGCGGGCTCCCCTCGAAATCGAGCGACAGAACTTCCTCCTCCGAGTAGCGAGTCGAGCGGGCCGCCTGCTGAAGGATGGCTTGCGGAGAGAAACCAGGGTCCTTGCCGCAGGCCGCCCAGGCGAGGTAACCCAGAGGCTGGAGCGTTCGGTCGCAATGAATGACGTCGACCCAGTCTCGAACCTCCAGCCGCCCGATGAGCGCCAACACCTTGTTCGTCGCAAGGTCGAAAGGGTGCAACACCAGTCCGAAATCGTCGTCCTGGAGCAGAGGGTAGAAACGATACGCGCTGTCGCGGGCCCATTGCAGGACGACGGACCGTTTCTCGCGGCTGACCCGAGCTTCAACGAAGAACGAGCGCTCGCGAAGAACCTGAACCGCGAATCCATTCGCTTCGAGAGATTCTCGGTCCGTCCGCCAGCTCGTCTCGAGGGCCTCGTCGGTGTCGTGAAAGGGGTCGAGGTCTCTCGACAGCCGCGGCGATTTTAGGAGCTCGTTCAACGCGGCCGCACCGGCGACGTAGCTCTCTCCCGATGCGATGCGGGTGTCGGCTATGAGACGGCAGACCTCTCGCTGGATCGCTGTAAGAGCCATTGTCTAGCCTCAGCCGCGCGCAGGAAGGCGTTGCGGTCGCCATAGCGTTGAATCGTATCGAGAACCCTCAGTCGTTCCTCGAGAGTGCGCGGATAGAAGTCGGGGCGAAGAAACCAGAGACACTGATCGCGGTACTCGTCTACGAGACCATCGATGGCTCGCTCGGCTTCAAGCTCCGCCTTCATCGGATTCCAGATTACCAGCGGCTCGGCTCGAGCGGCAAGGGAAAGAGGCCTCAAGGCTGGAACGTGACGGCGTCCCGGGTCGACATTCCAATGGGTCGGCATACTCTTGCAACCGACGCTCTACCCTTGATGAGGAATGTCCCCCCTCTCCGCCGCGTGACTCAGGCTTTCTTGGCTTCGACGATGCTCACCGGGCTCTTCGTCGGGTGAATCGCTTTCAGCGCGAGGCCCGACGACTCGAATAGAGCCGCGTATTCTTTCTCGGTGCGCTCGCAGCCACCTTCCGTCATCGCCAGCATGTTGACGTCCATGAACTTCGCCGGATGGGGCTCGGGGCTCTCGGGCATTACAATCTCGAGGACCAGCACGCTCCCGCTCGGATGCATGACCTTGGCAACGTTGCTCAGGAGCTTCCGGCAGTGATCGTCACTCCAATCGTGGATGATGTGCTTCATCGTGTAGCAGTCACCGCCCCCGGGAACAGCCTCGAAGAAATCGCCGCCGACGCGCTCGATACGCTCTCCGAGCTCGTCGCGGTCGTCGCCGTCGACCACGCCGGGAAGGTCGAACAGGACTCCCCGGGCTTGGGGCGCCTTACCGAGGATCGATTTCAAGAGGAAGCCATGTCCACCGCCGATGTCCACGATCTTCCGGAAGCCCGAGAAGTCGTAGCTCTCCGCGACCGCCTGACTGGTGGCGGTGGAGAAGCTCGTCATGGCCGCATTGAAGAGGTTCCACTGGTCCTTGTTCTCGTCTCGCTGGAACCACGCGAAAATATCGGTCCCGAAGGCGTGCTGCGGTCCGGACTTGCCCGACCGAAGCGTATCGGTGAGGCGTCCCCACGGCATCCAGTGTGACTCGGAAGTGATCATCGCCGCCATATCGCGAAACGAGGCAGGATTGTCGTTTCGCAACAGCTCCGAAACTTCATTCAAGGCATACTTTCCAGGCTCCGGCTCGGCGAACACGCCGACGGCCGTAAGCATGCGCATCACGCGATGTAAGGCGCGTTGATCCGCGCCGACGGCCCCGGCCAGCTCGGTGTAGTAGAGCGGGCCGTCGCGTAGCGCGTCCGCCACATCCAGCTCCGCCGCCGCGGCTACGCCCCGTGAGACCATGAACCCGAACATCGCCTGCATGAGTTGTCCTTCCGGCGGCACCGGAGCAACCTCTGTCATCGCAACCTCCTTCGTGACTCGACCCCCGCGGGAAACGATATCAAAGCACGGACGGTGTCGTCTCGCTCCTGGGCCTGAGCATCTCCGGTAAGTGAGGACCCATTGAACGTACGGCGCTCTTTCGCTGAAATTTAACTAACTCTTGTCGGGACGTTCATCGTCTTCATCGGACTAAGTTTCATCTAGTTTATAGGAGGCTGCGGTCCTTGTCTTTCAACGCGCATTTTCGACCAGGTAGAGGTCGGAGAGGACGCGGCCATAGGTGTAGGCGTAGGACTTGCCGTCGGGGGTGAGGCAAATCCACGCGATTCCGGTAACACCCGATGGATCGCGCGGCGCCAATTCCTTCCACAATGCGCGCTCACCGGTCCCGACGTCGAGACGGAAAATGGGTACGACCGGTCCATCGACACGACGCTTGCTGACGAACACGTGGCTTCCATCGGTGCTCCAACGAAGGACGTACTCGTCGGGAGCGATCCCGGGAAGGCCTCGGACCTCACCTTCCTCGACGGGATAGAGCGACATAGGCTCGTCCGGAGCGAAGGCGGCGACCCACTTGCCGTCGGGTGAGATGCTGTTCTCTTCGGTCCACACTCCCTCAGGTGTCAGGGCTTGAGGATCCCCTCCCTCGAGATCCTGGACGAAGAGTCGCCGAGGACGATCTTCTTCGTTGGCCGCGATAAGAACGTGGCGCCCATCGGGAAACCACCAGGCATCATAATATTGACGAATGTTCGCCGCCGGAAGGTCTCTCGAGCTCCCCGCACCAGTGGGATAGAGCGTGATGCGCGCATTTTCCCCGCTCATGAGGATCGCCCATCTGCCATCGGGAGAGATCGCGAGGGGCTGGCCCATCCCGAGGCGCACCGCGGGAGAGCCGTCCGTGCCACGCAGGAAGGCCATCCCTTGTGCATCTCGGGCAATCATTTCCCCACCGATGCCGCCCTCGTGGAACACGATCGTTCGGCCGTCCGGAGTGAGGTCCTCGATGTAAGTCCGGTCGAGCCAGGTCAGATCCCTCTCTTCGGCATCTCCCGGAGCGAGGCCCACCGTTTCGAAGCGTCCCTTGAACTGAGAGACGAGCAAGCGCCCGTCGGGCGAGATGTCATGGAGCGCGAGGGAGCCGGGAGTGCGGAGCACCTCGCGCACCTCGCCCGAGAGCGACAGGGCAAAAACGACGAACTCCTTCCCAGAATCCTGCGCCGAGAACCAGACTTCTCGATCGCTCCGCCAGGAGAGACCCGAGAAGCTGTTGTATTCCTTGGAGCTCGCCACGATGCTGCCGTCGCGGCCGACAACACGAACCCGACCCCGCGTGTAACCCGCAATGAGCGCCTCCACGAACGCCACTCGATCACCGGAAGGCGAGATGCTGGGACGCAGGATCCCCCCGGTGGCCGTTTCGAACACGACCGTCCCGACGGGAAACTCCAGTCGTACGCTCCCTTCAACGGCATGCACCACGGCGAAGCTCGAGCCGTCCCGAGACCAATCGGCCCACTGTACATGGGTGAGAACCTCTCGGGGCGCTCCAGAGCCGAGCGGTGCGCGAGCGAGCGTCTGGTTCACGGAAAGGAAAGCGAGCTCTCCCGGTACGACCCCTACGAGCCATCCAGACGGTAAATCCAGCGCGGAAGACTCGGGGCTCTCGAGCCTCGTCGAGAATAGTGCCGAAGCGCGACCATCCCACGCCGCGGAATAGAAAACGGTCCCGCCGTCCGGAGCGAACCGCGCGGTATCCACCGTCCCCCGACGGAACGTAAGGGGGCGAAACGACGGCATCGACGACTGACTCACGGCATGCCGGCCGAGCTGGTAGGCGAGAGCGGTTGCCAGCAGGACGCCGACGAGACCGACGAGGAGCCATCGCCGTCGCGTCCCCTTCGGCTCCATGGTCCGCACCACGTCCGAGGAAACTCCCGGTTCGAGATCGAAACGCGCGTCGCCCACATCCCGCAAGCGCTTTTTCGGATCGCGCTCGAGCAGGTGCGAGAGAAGACGCCGGGTCGCCGCCGGTGTTTCTTTCGGAAGGCGGCTCCAGTCGGGATCTCGCGTCAGCACCGCCGCGAGCGTGTCCGAGATCGTCTCCCCGTCGAAGAGCCGCGCTCCCGTGAGCATCTCGTAGAGGATGACCCCCAACGCCCAGAGGTCGGCGCGCTTGTCCACCTGTTTTCCGCGAGCTTGCTCGGGCGACATGTAGCTCGCCGTCCCCAGAATGACGCCCGCTTGGGTGCCCTTCATCAGCGTGGGGGATTGCGACAAGGAGGAAGCATCCCCGCTCGAGGACGTCGTTTCCAGCAGAGGTTTCGCGAGGCCGAAATCCAGGATCTTGACGTTTCCTTCCGGGGTCAGCTTCACGTTTCCCGGCTTCAGGTCGCGATGCACAATGCCCTTCTCGTGGGCCGTGTCCAGGGCGTCGACCATCTGCCTCGCGATGGCGAGAGACTCTTCGAGGGGTATCGGTCCTTGCGCGATGCGCTCGGCAAGGGTCGGACCTTCCACGAGCTCGAGCACGAGCGCTCTTTCATCCCCCGATTCTTCGAGGCCGTAGATTGCTTCGATGTTCGGATGGTTGAGCGACGCGAGGACGTGGGCTTCCCGCTCGAAACGCTTCATCCTCTCTTCGTCCCAGGCGAAGAGCTCAGGGACGATTTTGAGGGCGACGTCGCGCCTGAGCTTCGGGTCGTGGGCTCGATAGACCTCGCCCATCCCTCCCGCGCCGAGAAGCCCGACGACCCGGTAGGCGCCGAAAGACGATCCGTTCTCGAGCTTCACGGCAGTGGCAGGTTCGCGACCGGGTCGGGGACGACGTTCCAGGTGAACCGGCCGAGGGCATCGGTGAAGGTCACGAGCGTCTCCTTCTCGAAAGCCCCGTCATGGAAGATCGAGTTCGGCTCGCGGTCGAGCTCTTCCACCGTGAACCCACCCGCGCCGTCCGGCTTCAGCACCGCTAGGACCCCCCTGTGGTGGTTGACGTGGTGGCCGACAGCGATGGCGTGAGACAGCGTCGGTCCGATCATCGCCCCTCGCTCAGCGCGCCAAATGATACCACTGGAAGGCCGCTCGAGCAGCGATTTGCATCGCGCTACCAGGTGCTCCGGGGCTTTCGCAACGGAAGAGCGGAGCATATCGCCGATCGTCAGCGGTTGAGGCTCGGACGATCGTGCGAGGGAACAAATGACTCAGAAGGGGTCAAATGGTACATGGGACACTCCCTGGCCTTGTCGCTGAGAGTAAGAGGTAAGAGAACACGGCGGAATCCCAGTAGGTTTTCCAATAATCGACAACCTCAGCTACGATGTGTCCGAGGAGTTCTTGCATCAACTGTTCTCACGACACGGTCGTCGCCTGAAGGCGCTGGAGCGCGTCTTCGTCGACTCCGAAGCACGCCATCGCCAGGGCCTGCCTCTGCGCATCACCGCGCTCGGCCAGTGGGTACCGATGCCGCACACCGTGCTCGTCGCGTTGTTGACGGACATGAAGCTCCACGATGTTTTCCGGCGCCCACTCCTTGGACGGACGACGGTTGTCGACGCGGGCACCGGTGATGGGCGGGTTCTCGCGGCATTGGCGCACGTGGTGCCCGAGCTCGACGTGGTCGGCATCGAATCCGACGTGGGGCTCTATCACCGGGCGAACGCCAACCTGGAGACGTTGACGCGAAACCGTTTGGTCGATCGTCCCGAACGGTTGCGCGTCATCCGTGGCGACTACCGCCGGAATAACACTTATGAGCTCGGAGCGATCCAACGTAGCCGCGTCGGGTTTGTTTTCAATTATCCCGACGGGAACCAGGAAGCGCTCGCGCAGTTCGTCGTCGCATCGTTCGCGTCTGGCACAAAACTCTGTTTGCTGACTCACGATTCGGAATTGCGCCTGTCGACGCTCGAGCTCGAAGAACACGTCGTTTCGAACGGCTGGGCGTGGTCGATCTATTCGAGCTGAGCCCGCCCCCACCTTCCCACCGTCCGGTCGAACCTTACCGGGTCGGTAAGGCCTGGTCTTGGTGAGCCGGGCGATTCGTGTTATAGTCGCTGCGAGTTAGGACGCATTCCGATCTGCGCCGGGCTTTTCGCGGTAATCCTTTTCCGGCTTCCCCCGAACAACAACGTTTTCGCCTAGATCGGTCCCGCGCGTGAGCGCCGGGTAGGCCGATTCAGGAGCTACCTTTTTGTCTACACCCTTTGATGCGCTCGGCCTGTCGGCCGACCTTCTTCGCGCCATTTCCGAACAGGGCTACGTCGAGCCCACGCCGATTCAGGAACGGTGTATACCGCTCATCCTGCGAGGGAGCGATCTCATCGGCCGCGCCCAAACGGGCACCGGAAAAACCGCGGGATTTACGCTGCCCATGCTACAGCGGCTGAACGAGGCCTCTGCGAAACGTGTACCGCGGGGCGCCGTGCGAGCTCTCATCCTTGCACCGACGCGCGAGCTCGCGGCGCAGGTCCAAGAGAGCGTGAAGACCTATGGGCGGTATCTTCGCTCGAGCTCCACCGTCGTCTTCGGCGGCGTGGGCTTCTTCCCCCAGGCGAAGGCACTCCGTCGCGGCGTCGATGTCCTGATCGCTACGCCGGGGCGACTCCTCGATCACGTCCGACAAGGTACCGTGGATCTCAGCAAGGTCGAGATCCTCGTCCTGGACGAAGGCGACCGTATGCTCGACATGGGGTTCATCCACGATATCCGCAAGATCCTCGCGGAGCTTCCTTCCGAGCGCCAGAGCTTGCTGTTTTCCGCGACCGTGTCCAAGGAAGTTCGCGAGCTCGCAGACCGCTTCCTCCGAGACCCGGTGACGGTGCAAATCGCCGCCAGCCGGCCGACAGCCGACAATGTGAGCCAGCTCGTCCACCCCGTGGATCGTTCACGCAAGGAGGCTCTCCTCACTCATCTCATCGGCTCGCGCGACGCGGGAAAGACACTCGTGTTCTGTCGAACCAAGCGCGGCGCCGACCGGTTGACCCGCAACTTGAAGAGGGACGGCATCTGCGCCGACGCGATCCACAGCGATAAGACGCAAGGCGCGCGCACGCGTATCCTCACGAGCTTCAAGCGCGGCAACGTGGACGTCCTCGTCGCCACCGACATCGCGGCCAGAGGGCTCGACATCGAGCGTTTGCCCTACGTCGTCAACTATGAGCTTCCGCACGTCCCCGAAGATTACGTGCACCGCATCGGACGAACGGGTCGCGCTGGAGAGGCGGGCGAAGCCGTCTCTCTCGTCTCGAGCGAGGAGACCGAGCTCCTCATCGCAATCCAGCGTTTGCTCTCCCGCCAGATTCCAAGCGAGGTGATTCCAGGATTCGAGCCCAGCTCACACCGTGGACAACCGCGACCATCTCGCGCCGGTGGTTTCCGCCGCCCACACCGAGCCAACCCGGAACGACGAGCTACGCCGCCGAGCTCCAAAAAGCCGCGGCGCCGCGCCCGTCGTCGACGGTTCGCCTGAGCCCCGGTGGCTGCAGCTTGGGCGCTGGTGTCTTATAGCGGCCGAAGCCCAGGGTTGGCGGTTCCGCGCTGCCACGTTATAGTTCATCGGTTGCATCGAGGTCATCCCACGAATTTTCGCAGAGCCCCCGAAGCTTGAGCACCTCCCGCTACCCCATCGAGAACACTGCGTCCCGAGACCATCTCCAGGGGCTGAACCCGTACCAGCGCGAGGCGGTTCTCACCACCGAGGGCCCCTTGCTGGTACTCGCCGGGGCCGGCACGGGCAAAACGCGCGTCATCACGACGCGGATTGCGCATCTACTACAGCGAGGTGTCGCTCCGGAGAACGTGCTCGCGATGACGTTCACGAACAAGGCCGCCGCGGAGATGAAAGAGCGCGTCCGGGCTCTCGTGGGTGAGAGCGCACGCCGGCTCACCGTCGGGACGTTCCACGCGTTCTGTCTACGTGCACTCAAGGCGCACGGTGAATCCGTCGGGCTGCCGCACACTTTCACGATCGCGGATGCGTCCGACCAGTTAAACGGGATCAGGTCCGCGATGCGAGAGCTCCGATACTCCGAGACGTCGATGCATCCGTCGGCGGTTCTGTCCCGCATCTCCTACGCGAAGAACCGGCTCGAGTCACCGGAATCGTTTCGGGCGTCGGCGACGAGCGACAGGGACGAGCTCGTGGCCGCGGTCTGGACGCGCTACCAAGAGCAGCTCGCGCGCTCGCGGACGGTGGACTTCGACGACCTCCTCGTCCGGGCGCTCGATCTTCTGCGGTCCGACAAAAGAGTGCGCGCGTCGTTTCGCAAGCAGTACCGGTACGTCCTCGTCGACGAGTACCAGGACACCAATCACCCACAGTACGAGATCGTCCGAGAAATCTGCTCGGGCCACAAGAATCTGTGCGTCGTCGGTGACGACGATCAGTCCATTTACGGCTGGCGCGGGGCGGACATCCAGAAGATCCTCGGCTTTCATCGCGACTTCAAAGGCTCCAAGATCCTGCGCCTCGAGCTCAACTACCGCTCCACGAAACCCATCCTCGATGCGGCGAACGCCGTCATCCGGAACAACGCGTCGCGCCACGACAAAGCGCTCCAATCGGCCATCGGAGACGGGCCTCCGGTACGCGTGAGCCGACTTCGCGACGAGATGACCGAGGCGCGGTTCGTCGTCGAGGAGATCGCGACGAGCGTCCGGCGACGAGAGGCGAAGCTTTCGGACTTTGCCGTGCTCTTTCGGACTCAGACCCAGCCGCGCGCCTTCGAAGCCGAGATGCGTTCGGCCGGCGTGCCTTACGTTCTCGTGGGAGGCATGTCGTTTTTCGACCGCAAAGAGGTGCGCGACATCCTGGCATTTCTGAAGCTCGTGGTGAACCCTCACGACGAGACCGCGCTTCTCAGAATCATCAATACCCCGCCCCGCGGCGTCGGCAAGACGGCGGTCGCGCGTGCGCTCGACGCGGCAACCGAAGCCGGATTGCCGGTCGCTGCGATGCTCGAAAGCGGCAAGGTCGACGGATTGAGCCCGCAGGCTCTCGACGGTTATCGCAGGTTGTCGCGAGCTCTCAGCGGGTCGGGTCTCGCCCGGGACGGTGCGGACCTCGTCGCCGGAATCTCCGAGCTTCTAGAAGCTCTCGACTACCGGAGCGAGATCCGTCGGGTCTACCCGGACCCCATGACGCGAGAGGCCCGTTGGGCCGCGGTCGAAGAAGTCTTGAACTTCGCCGAGAATCACACCCGCCGGTCGAAGACACCGAGCCTCGCGGGATTTCTCGAGGAGCTCGCCCTCTCGAGTGCCGAAGACGCGAGTACCGACAGGCAAGACGGCGGCGACGCCGTCACGTTGATGACGCTCCACTCGGCCAAAGGCCTCGAGTTCCCCCGGGTGTTTCTCGTGGGGCTCGAGGAGGGTCTCTTGCCGCATGCGCGCTCGGTCGCGGACGGGGGCATCGAAGAGGAACGTCGTTTGGCCTACGTCGGGATCACGCGCGCGATGCGCTCCTTGACGCTCAGCTACGTCTCGGAACGCGCACGATACGGGAAACGTGCTCAGGCGATGCCGTCACGGTTTCTCTTCGAGATGCGCGGGAAAGACCCACCCGAGGATTGGCGTCCCGTCGAAGAAGCAATCGAGGAGCGCGAGCCGGAACCACCGCGCCGCACCCGTCGCAAAATAAAGCGCGCTTCCGACGCGGAACGCGGCTAATACTCAATGCCGTGGCGGACCCGTAATCGATCGTGCCGCCACGGCTCGGGCTGCCTACGGCGCGGCAGGCGTGCCGGGCTCGCTCCGCTCGCGCAGGTAGAGGTTAGTGACGGCGCGGCTTTTGCAACGTTCTCATGACGCCGCTAGCGGCGCGAGCTTTAGCTCGATTTTCGCGCCATTACGCGCAGTCTGGGGCAGGAGGCGCACCATGGTGAAGGTCGGCAACACGCCGATGCTATCGATCGATGGCGTTTACACCAAGCTCGAATGTACGAATCCTTGCGGGAGCATCAAAGACCGCATCGCGACGTACATCCTCGACGAGAGCACGAAGCGGGGGCTGCTCCGCGAAGGGGATCGTATCGTCGAGGCATCGAGCGGCAATACCGGTATTGCGCTCTCGTACTTCGGGCGCGCGCGTGGTCACGAGGTGACGATCGTCATGCCCGAGAACATGACCGCCGAACGGAAAGAGATCATCACGAGACTCGGGGCGACGCTCGTGTCGGTCTCGGAAAAGGGGAGCTTTGCGGAAGCCGCGGCGGTGCGCGACGAGCTCGCGTCGAAGCCGGGACACTTCAATCCCGATCAGTTCTCGAACCCTCTCAACGTCGAATGCCATCGGGTGACGACGGGAGCGGAGATTCTGAGACAGATCGCCGAGCACACCGATGCGAGCATCGACGCCTTTGTGTCCGGCGTGGGCACCGGGGGAACACTGATGGGCGTCGGCGCCGCCATCCGAGAAGCGTTTCCCAACGCCAAGCTCGTCGCGGTCGAGCCGGCGGAATCTGCGGTCATGAGCGGAGGCGAGCCGGCCAGCCATGGCATCTACGGGATCGGCGACGGTTTCATCCCCGAGATTGTGAGTGACGGAAACGGGGGCGTGTCGCCCGAGGTCGACGAGGTGATCTGTATCGAGAGCGGCGCCGCCAAAAACGCCGCACACTACCTTTCCGCGGCCTTCGCGTGCTGCGTCGGCATCTCGTCCGGCGCCAACTTTCTCGCCGCACAGCGCATCAAAGAACGGTTCGAGACGGTCGTCACTATTTTCCCCGACGGCTACCAGAAGTATCGGAGCGAGGGGCTCGTCCGGTGCCGCGGTGATTGCCCTTTCGAGCACGATCTCCTGGTTTGAGCGACACGGCTCGAGACGGTCATCGAAGCGCGCGTGATGTTCAATCTCGAGCCCGAACTCTACGCCTCGCTCGATCTGGATTAACGGCTTCCTGATTCGAGAATCAGGCCCCCACCGTCGACTTTTCCTCCGCCTTTGCGGGAATGGGCCCCTCGCCTGGCTTCACCGTGACGGGGTCGAGAAACGGCATCATCTTTCTCAACTCGGCACCGACGCGCTCGATGAGGTGGTTCTGCTCTTCGAGCCGCACCTTGTCGAACCACGGGCGGCCTTTCTCGTTCTCCTCGATCCATTTTTTCGCGTAGGTTCCGTTTCGGATCTCTTCCAGGATCTTCTTCATCTCCTGGCGCGTCTGCTCGGTGATGACGCGCGGGCCTCCGGAGTAATCTCCATGCTCGGCCGTGTCGCTGACCGAGTAGCGCATGTAGTTGATACCCCCGCGATACATGAGGTCGACGATCAACTTGAGCTCATGGAGACACTCGAAATACGCCATCTCCGGCTGGTAGCCAGCTTCCACGAGCGTGTCGAATCCCGCCTTCACGAGATGACTCACTCCCCCGCAAAGCACCGTCTGCTCTCCGAAGAGATCCGTCTCGGTCTCTTCGGCAAAGGTCGTCGCCAGCACTCCCGCCCGCGTGACGCCGATGCCTTTGGCGTAAGAAAGCGCGAGATCGAGGGCTTTCCCCGAGGCGTCCTGATGAATCGCCACGAGCGCCGGAGTTCCCTCACCTTCACAATAGGTTTCCCGAACCCGGTGCCCTGGCGCCTTGGGAGCGATCATCGATACATCGATCTCCGCCGGCGGGGTCACTGTCTCGTAATGGATGCTGAACCCGTGAGCGAACATCAGCGTCTTGCCCGCTTTCAGGCCAGGCTCGATCTCCTTGCGGTAAATCTGGGGCTGGCGGGTATCCGGAGCCAACACCATGACGACGTCGGCCCAGGCGGCAACGTCTTTCACGCTCGATACCGAGAGGCCGTCCGCCTGCGCCTTGGCCCGGCTCCGACTCTCGGGATGGAGCCCGACCCGAACGTCCACACCGCTCTCCTTGAGGTTGAGCGCGTGAGCATGCCCTTGCGAGCCGTAGCCCACGACTCCAACTTTCTTACGCCGGATCAGGTCGAGGTTCGCGTCCTTATCGTAGTAAATCCTTGCCATCCAAAGCTCCTTTCAATCCGCTGTCATACGGTCACCGTCGCGACCGACCGCGCCATGGCGACGATTCCGGTGCGCGCCATTTCCAAGATGCCATAAGGTCTCAGCACATCGACCAGGCTTTCGACCTTGTCCTCGGATCCCGTGATCTCGAAAATAAGGGCCTCGGGGCTCACGTCCACGACACGCGCACGGAAGACCTCGGCGACCTGCATGATCTCGGAGCGATTCGAGTGGTCTGCCCGAACCTTGATCAACGCCAGGTCGCGGGCGACGCAGGCAACGTCGGAGACATCCTTGACCTCGAGCACGTTCACGAGCTTGTATAGATTGGCTTCGACGAGGCTCGCGACCCGATCGTCTGCGTTCATGACGATAGTGATATGCGACACGTCGGGCCGGTCGGTGTGGCCCACGGTCAGCGACTCGATGTTGTAGCTGCGCCTCCGGAACAGGGACGCGACCCGATCCAGGACCCCGGGCACGTTCTCCACCAGCACCACGAAGGTTCGAGGTCTCGATCGGGTATCCACGCTACTCGAGAACCGGGACGGGACGCCGGATCATGTCCTCGATGGTCTTGCCGGGTGCCACCATTGGGTACACGGTGTCTTCCCTCTCGACGCGGAAGTCGATAACCGCGGTCTCACGTAACGCGCGAGCCCTCGAGACCGCTTCGGCTATCTCGGACCGCTTCTCGACGCGGAAGCCCGGAAGTCCGTGAGCATCGGCAAGCTTGACAAAATCCGGGTTGGACATGGGGGTGGCCGCGTAGCGCTTGTCGTAAAAGAACTCCTGCCACTGGCGAACCATCCCGAGGTAACCGTTGTTGATCACGGCGACGTTCAACTTCATGTTCTCCTGAGCGCAGGTCGATAGCTCTGCCGCCGTCATTTGAAAGCCTCCGTCGCCCACGATGACCCAGACTTCCTCTTCGGGCTTTGCGAACTTGGCGCCGAGGGCGGCGGGAAGGGCGAAGCCCATGGTCCCGAGCCCGCCCGAGGTGATCAGCTTCCGCGGGTAGTCGTGCTTGTAGTACTGTGCTTCCCACATCTGGTGTTGGCCAACGTCAGTAACGACGAGAGCCTGGCCCTCGGTGAGGTTCCACAAATCACTGATCACGTGGGCCGCATAGAGGTGGCCGCTGTCGGGCAGCGTTTGGATGTCGCGCACCGCCGTGTCCCCCTTCAGGTCTTCGATGAAAGAATGCCAGGGTGACAGGTCGGTGGTGCTGATCCTTGGAGCGAGCTGCGAAAGCGTCTCTCGGAGATCTCCAACCAAAGGAACGTCGACGCGGATGACCTTGTTGATCTCCGAACGGTCGATCTCGAGGTGGATCTTCTTCGCCGAGGTGGCGAATTTCGTGGGGTCTCCGGTGACGCGATCGTCGAATCGCATCCCGATGGCGAGAAGCACGTCGGCGCTCTGGATGGCGCGGTTCACCCACGCCTCGCCGTGCATCCCCATCATGCCCAGGTTCAGAGCATGGGTCGCGGGAAAGCCCCCGATGCCGAGAAGCGTCATGGCCACCGGGATCCGTGTGCGCTCCACGAAGTCCTGCAGGAGATCGGTCGCCCCGGCGAGCATGACACCGCGCCCGGCGAGTACGAGCGGTCTTTTCGCCGAGCTCACCAAACCCGCCGCCTCGTCGAGAGCATCGCGAGTGAGCGTGTCTTGGGGCGAACGTTCGGGGAGCTCGACCGGCGCTTCGTCCGGCTCGTAGTCCAGCGTGCCCTGCTGGGCGTCTTTCGTGATGTCGACGAGAACCGGGCCGGGACGACCCGTGCGCGCTATGTGGAAAGCCTTCCGGAGCGTCGGTCCCACGTCCTCGGTTCGGGTGACGAGAAAGTTGTGCTTGGTGATCGGAAGCGTGACACCCGTGATGTCGGTCTCCTGGAACGCGTCAGTTCCGATGACGCGGCTCGAAACTTGCCCCGTTATGAACACCACTGAGGAAGAGTCGAGCATCGCGGTAGCGATCCCGGTGACGAGGTTCGTCGCGCCGGGGCCCGAGGTAGCCATGGCGACTCCGACCTCGCCCGACGCGCGCGCGTAGCCATCGGCCATGTGGGCCGCGCCCTGCTCGTGCCGAACCAGCACATGGTGGATCGACGAGCCCAGCAGGGCGTCATAAATAGGAAGGATGGCGCCGCCCGGATAGCCGAAGACGCAGCGCACGCCCTCCTGACCGAGCACGTCCCAGACGATCTGGGCTCCTGTCCTGAGCATCCGCGTATTTTACCGACCGGTAAGTAACTCGTCAAATTCCAGCCCAGGTCGACGCAACTCGAGTTTTCTGGCAGACTCCGGCCTTCAGGGGAGAAGGGCGATGAAAAAGGGCCCGCTGGGCATTGGATTCATTGGAAGCGGTTTCGTGACGGGATTTCATATCGATTCCCTGATCGCGGTTCGGAACGTCGACGTTCGGGGTGTCTTTAGCCCGAACTCCGAGCACGCGGAGCGGGCAGCTCAACGGGCGAGAGACAAGGGCGTTGGCGAGGCTCGAGCCTTCGCGTCCATAGGCGAAATGGTCGCGGACCCGTCGATCGAATGCATATGGATCTGTGGTCCCAACCACGAGCGGATCGCCAACATGGAGGCGATCGTCGAGGCGCTCGAATCGAAGCGAGGTGAGCTCGTCGGCGTTGCCTGCGAAAAGCCGCTCGGCCGCAACGTGGCCGAAGCCAGGACGATGCTCGAGCTGGTCCGGCGTGCCCGAGTACTGGATGGGTACCTCGAAAACCAGGTCTTCGCCCCGTCCGTGGTCCGCGGCAAGGAGTTGGTCTGGGCTCGCGGCGCGGCAGTGGCCGGACGACCTTATCTCGCCCGAGCGGCGGAAGAGCACAGCGGTCCTCACGCCGCGTGGTTCTGGCGCGGCGACCTCCAGGGCGGTGGTGTCCTCAACGACATGATGTGCCATTCCGTCGAGACCGCCCGCTTTCTCTTGACCCCGCCGGGCAAGCCGAGAGCGAGCCTGACACCGAAGAAAGTCACGGCGCAAATCGCCTGTTTGAAATGGCAGCGGCCGAAGTATGCGCGGAAGCTCAGGGAAGGCTACGGCAAGGGGCTCGATTACGCGCGCTCGCCTTCGGAAGACTTCTCCCGTGCGCTCGTGGAGTACGTGGACGAGGACGAGACGCCCCTTATCGTCGAAGCGACGACCTCCTGGAGCTACGTCGGTCCCGGCCTTCGCCTCTCGATGGAGCTTCTCGGGCCGGAGTACTCCATGAAGATCGATACGCTCGCGACGGAGCTGTCGCTTTTCTTCAGCCGTGAGCTCGCGCAAAAGGAGGGCGAGGACCTCGTCGAAAAACAAAACGCCGAGCTCGGCCTCATGCCCGTCGTGGCCGACGAGGCTGCCAGCTACGGCTACGTCGGCGAGAACCGGCACATGGTGCAGGCGTTCTCGCGCGGAGAGCGCCCTCGAGAGAACTTCGAAGACGGTCTGCACGTGGCCGAGCTGCTGATGGCCGCCTACATGAGCGCGGAGCGCGGCCAAACCGTGAACCTGGCCGAAGCCGAGCTCGGCGAATTCGTCCCTGCGGTCGCACGCGGCGCCTGGAATCCCCGAGGCTGACGGCGCGCACGACTACTCGGACGCCTGTTCGAAAAGGAAATGGCTAGAGGGCTCGAGGAAAACCTCCTGCAGGTGTTCCACAAAGCCGCGGCCGACGTCACGGAACAGAATCGCCGTGAGCGGGAGGAACTGCTGAGCGCGTTCATTGCCCAAGGAAGAAGCACGGGCCATCGACAAAAGGAACGTCGGCGATTACCATCTGACAGATGAGAGTCGGCTCCTGCATCCACCTTTCGGCGTTCCGGCCGCTTCGAGCCCTGCGCTCCACTGCTCTGCTCAAAGGGCTCGTGTTGGCCTCCGTCGTCTCGTGCGCCACGACTCGGGCCCAGGACGCTCCTGATCGGAGGCGTCCCAACATCGTGCTGATGTTCCCGGACAATCTCGGAATCGGTGAAGTGAGCTCCTACGGCGGCGCACGGGGCGTCCCCACACCGAACATCGATCGCATCGCCCAGGAGGGCATCCGTCTCACCAACTTCAATGTGGAATACTCCTGCGTCGTCTCCCGCATCGCGATGCTCACGGGTCGATACGCCCCCCGGACGGGTGAAGGGTATCGCGGGGGGATGACGTTGTGGGAGGTGACGATCGCCGAGGCGCTTCAGACGATCGGGTACCAGACGGCCCTTTTTGGGAAGTGGCACGTGGGCGGTGACGATTGGGAAGGCCGGAGGGAGCCAGTACACCAGGGATTCGACGAGTGGTGGGGAATCCCCGGGACGAGTCACACCGCGCAGTTCACCTCCTTCGAGGGCTTCGACTCCGAGAGGGCCGAGCTTCCCTACATCTGGGAGGGAAGAGCGGGAGAGCCTTCTCGACGGGTGAAGCCGTACAACCTCGAGACGCGACGTACGATCGACCGTGAAGCCGCCCAGCGCGGCATCGCGTTCATGGAACGAAACGTTGTCGAGAGACGGCCATTTTTCTTCGTCTATCCGATGACCCAGATTCATTTCCCCGCGCTGCCGCATCCCGACTTCGCGGGCGCGACGGGAGCCGGCGATATCGGCGATTCCATGGCGGACGTCGACCACAACGTAGGCCTGGTTTTGGCGGCGCTCGAGCGACTGGGCATCGAGGACGAGACGCTGGTCTTCTGGTGCAGCGACAACGGAGCTGAAATGAGACGCCCGTGGCGCGGAAATGCAGGGCCCTGGCGCGGCTACTACAACTCCGCGATGGAAGGCGGGATTCGGACTCCCTGTGTGATCCGTTGGCCCGGACGGATTCCCCCGGGACGTGTGTCCAACGAGATCGTGCACGAGGTCGACCTCTTCCCGACGATCGCGGCGGCCGTCGGGGCGCCGGAAATCGTGCCGGACGACCGCATCGTCGACGGCGTCGATCAACTCCCCTTTCTCGAGGGAAAGCGGCCGCACTCCGCCCGTGACAGCACGCTGTTCATCGCTCGAGAGGGGCACGTCATGGCGGTGAAATGGCGGGACTGGAAGATGTGGTATCTCTTCCGCACCGAGCTGGAGCCCGATTCGGACAACCTCGTGCGATTGTTCGATCTGCGCGTCGACCCCCGAGAGGAGATCGACGTCAAGGATTTCTATCCGTGGGTCGCAAGCGTCATGGATGGGATCGTGGCGCGGTACGAGGCGTCTCTCGTGCTTCATCCCCGCGTGCCTGGCGGCGTCGATGATCCGTACATGCCGCCTCCGCGAGGCTCGGGAAGTCCGGTCGCGACCTATTCGCGCACGGATCGGATGCCTCTTGGCCCTCGCTCGGAGGCGCTTCCGAGCCCCGACTTTTCGGGTACCTGGTCCACGACGATTCTCAGTTCCACGCCGCCCACGGGGCAACTCGCCCCTCCGCCGGTTCCATCCCTCGGAAGCGGCTGGGGTGACCGGATCTCCATCGTGCACACCGCAGAACGTCTGGAGGTGGAGCGGGTGATATTCGAGCCGCGCGAAATACAACCCCTCGTACGGTACCGCTTCGAGCTGGATGGATCGGAGACCGAGAACTCCGTTACGATGGGTCGAACGGTTCCGGCCCACGTTTCGACCGCGGCCTGGGACGGGAACCGGCTGGTCCTCACGACACGCTATCTGTTTCCGAATCCCGAGAACGCTGACGACGACGGTGACGCGCGCTGGCTCACGAGTCAGGTCACTCAGACCCTATGGCTCCATCCGGCGAGCGGGCCTCCGTGGGAGGCATCGCTTGTCGTCGAGACGCTTAGAGAGGGAGCGCTGGACGGACACTCATCGACGACGCGGACCGTTTATACCAGGGGGTATCGACCATAAGTTTGGTCCCCCTCTCGTGTTTGGGCGGGCCTTACGACGTGACTCGAGACGGTCAGCACCTCGTGATGAATGTGGTCACCGAAGGGCGGAGCTCGCAGCCGATCACGCTCGTCTTCGAGCCGGGTTGGCGGAAGCTCGAGCGCTAGCTCTAATCGGACCGCGGCAAGGCCAGGGCCACGAGCTGTGCGGGGGTCCTGGTCGCGGGATCGCCGACGCTCACGACCACGTATTGTCGGCCTTCGTGGTGATAGCTCATGGGAACGCCCGTCTGAACGCCCGGAAGCTCGATGCGGGCCAGCACTTCGCCCGTTCGCTTGTCGTAAGCGTAGAAACCGCGTCCCCCGCCCCAGCCTTCGCCGGCAAGCACGAGCGTCTTCGTCACCAGTATTCCCGCGCGTGACGGCGAGCCCGTGCGCCCGACGTCGACTCCTTCGAGCGCGGGATGATCACGAATCCACGCCGGAGTGTCGCCGTTCGGTTGCATCCAGAGGTGCTCCCCGGTGGGCGGAAGCCCGGGTGGAAGGCCGGCCCAACGATGACGACGTCTCCCACAACCACGGGCGGAGAGCTCGATCCGATGGCACCCCACCGGATCGACGTCGCCGGCGACGTCTCGCATGAGGTCGACGACACCGTCCACGCCGAAAGCACCGATGGGGTGGCCGGTAATCGCATCGAGGGCGACGAGCTGGTAGCCGATGGTGACGAAGTAGATCCGTCTGTCTTTGTCGCCGTCGCTCCAGGAGGCGACGCCACGTCCGGAGAACCTTCGTGGCGCTTTGGCACCTCTTTCGCCTTCATCCAAGCGGTACATCCACAAGAGCTCACCGCTCCCAGGGTCGATGGCTACGATGCTGCGCGTCAGCCCCGCGGTCGCATAGAGGACACCATCGATGAAGATCGGCGTCGTCTCGCCCTTGATCTCGGGCTCGGGGCCGAAGTTATCGGTGCGGAAGATCCACGCGACCTCCAGATTCTCCACGTTTCCCGCGTGAATCTGATCGTGCGGCGCGTAACGCGTTGCGGCGGCATCCGCCCCGTAATGAGACCACTGCTGGGCACCTGAGGACGTCGCCGTCGAAAACAGAACCAAAAACAGCGGACGAATCAAATGTGCCCCAGATCCATTTGCTTCACCGCGTATTCGCACGCGCGGGCGGTAAGGGCCATATAGGTAATGGACGGATTGACGCACGAAGACGACGTCATGCAGGCTCCGTCCGTGAGGAAGAGATTCGGGACGTCGTGGGACTGGTTGAATCCGTTCAAGACGGAGCTCTTCGGATCGCGGCCCATGCGGGCCGTCCCCATCTCGTGGATCGTGAGCCCCGGTGGGTTGTCCTCGACGAAAGTTTCGATTGTCCTGGCTCCCGCGACTTCGAGAATCTCCGCCGCGGTGAGCGCCATATCCTTTAGGAGTGCCCGCTCGTTCTCGCCCCAGCGCATGTCGACCCTGAGAGCGGGAATGCCCCAGCGATCCACGACCTCGGGGTCGAGGCTGACGCGATTTTCGGCATGCGGAAGGCATTCGCCGAAGCCGTAGAGTCGCAGCTTCCACGGGCCGTAGCTCCGAAGCGCGTGCTTGAAATCGGCGCCGAAGCCAGGCGTCTCGAGCCCATGCTCCCAGCGTTCGCGAAAACCGCCTCCCTGAAAGCCGTAGCCCCTCAGGAATGGCGACTTCGTCTTGACGTTGCGAAATCTCGGAACGTACAGCCCGTTCGGGCGCTGCCCATACGGAACGCGGTCCTCGTGGCCCGGAATCGTTCCCTCCGCCCCTCCACCCATGACGTGATCCATCAGGAAGCGGCCGAGAGTCCCGCTGGAATTGGCGAGGCCTTCCGAGAAGCGCGCCGTTTTCGAGTTGAGCAGAATTCGAGTCGATTCGAGCGCCGATGCGCACAGGAAGACGAGACGCGCCGGCACCTCGAAAGCCTCGTGAGTCTGGCCGTCGATTATGCGAACGCCGGTGATGCGATCGAGACCCTCATCGTAGACGAGGCTGTGAACCACGCTGTGCGGCCTGAGCGTGAGCCGGCCCGTCGCCCGGGCTGCCGGGAGAGTCGCGTTCAGGCTCGAGAAGTACGACCGCGTGATGCAACCGCGGTGGCAGGGCCCGCAGTAGTGGCACGGCGCTCGCCCGTTGTGCTCTTTGGTCAATACGGCGCAGCGTCCAATCGTCAGCGTTCGCTCGTCGGCGAACTTTCCCACCAGCGCCTCCTTGACCACTCTTTCGGCACAGTTCAGCTCCATCGGGGGGAGGAACTTCCCGTCGGGAAGGTGGGGCAGGCCCTCGGCCTGTCCGCTGATGCCGGCGAACTCTTCGACGTAGTCGTACCAGGGCTCGATGTCGTGGTAGCGAATCGGCCAGTCCACGCCGATTCCTTCCTTGGTGTTCGCCTCGAAGTCGAGATCGCTCCAGCGGTACGTCTGGCGCGCCCACATGATCGAGCGCCCGCCTACGTGTCTTCCCCTAATCCAATGGAAGGGCATGTCCTCCGCGTACGTGTACGGGTTTTCCCGGTCGTTCACGAAGAAGCGACTCGACCACTCGTCGCACGCGTAGCAGTTCTTCTGTATCGGCTGATCTCGTGATTGCCGCGCCCGGTCACGTAGCCCGCGAAAACGTTGCTGCCAAGGCTGAACGTGCTCGACGTAGTCACGGTCAGGGTCGATGGGCCCTCCCGCCTCGAGTACGAGGGTCTCGAGGCCTTTTTCGGTCAGCTCCTTGGCGGCCCACCCGCCGGTGATTCCCGAGCCGACGACGATGGCATCATAGACTCTCTGCACCACCTCACCTCCGGAGAGGGGCGCAGCCCTCATAAGTACCGTGGAAGAGGACGGGATCGAGCTCCTGTTCCATCGCGACCTTCGACGTGAAGTAGCCGTAGAGCGTCAACCACTTCATCACGGAAAAGAACGGGGCTTTGGCGGGAGCATCGGGAGAGGGCTCTGGAGCTGCGAGCGCCTCTTCCTCGAGCGCCCTCAGAATCGCGACCCGTTGCGCCCCGTCCTTCCGAAGGAAGTCCTGGTTGGCCAGTCGCGCGAGTCCCTGCAGGAATCGGTGGCGTTCGTCGTCGGCGAACCACTCGGTCAACATGAGGTCGATGAACGCGTCCACCCGTGCCGCGCGCGCTCCGGGTGTGTCCGTTTCGGGAATGATCAGCTCGGTGACGACCGCGACGAGCTCACCCTGTTCGACGTCGAGACTCTTGAACACGTACCGCTGCTCGTCGATCTGAGTGTGTAGAGATCGCGCGACAGCAAGGAGCTCATTGGGAGCGAAGCTCGCGAGCGCAGTCGCACCCAGCGTCTTCAGCGCGACGCGCCTATCGACCGGCGACGTCATGGACCGGGACGATAATTGAGCCTGCCTCTCGGTTGCAAGCGCAGAGTTCACCGCCTTCGGATCGCGCGAATCCGAATCGGCGGCATCAAGCTCTGACCTTCTGCGGGCGAGCTCTGGATCTTCTTCACGACCTCAGAGCCTCGGGTGATGCGACCGAAGGCGGCGAACCCCTGCCCATCCGGGTTTCGCTTCCCTCCGAAATCCAGCTCGGGCTGGTCGCCGATGCAGAAAAAGAAGCTCGACGTCGCTGAGTCCGGCCCATCACGAGCCATGGAAACGACTCCGTCGAGATGCGAGAGACCCGTCTTCGTCGTGCGCTCGAGCGGGATGGGCTCGAAGCTCTCGGATTCCATCGCGGTGTTGACGCTAGCCTGGATGACCTCGATCTTGACGTCGTTGGTCGGCTGGTTATCCATCGTCACCGTACGATGGAATTGTCCTCCGTCATAGTGTCCGGCGTCGACGTAGCGGAGAAAGTTGGCCGCCGTCACCGGGGCGGCTTCGGTATCGACCGCGACCTCGATCTCACCGAGCTCGGTGTCGATGAGAACATGGACGGGCGCGGCGAGCGCGATCGACAGGAGAAGCTCCCACATGACGGGCATGATACTCGACCGATGGGGGATCGGCTAGACTCTCGAAGTGCCGCGCGTCTTCCCGTTCCTGCTCCCGCTCGTGGCGTTTGGTTGGCTACAGACATCGCCCGCGCCCGACGAGATTTTCGTCGATATGGTTCAAAAAGGAGCGGTGTCGCTCGCGGTCCGTGATTTCACGGGTGTCGACGATCAGTCGAGAGCGTTGGCCTCCGAGATTACCGAGGTTCTAAGGGCGGACCTCGACTTTGCGGCAGTCTACCGTGTCGTCACCGGAATCGCGGACCTCGAGGTGGAGGGCGAGACCTCGCATCGCGGCAACGAGCTCCTCTGCCGCGTACGGATTTACTTGGGCAACCGTCGCGAGATGATCTTCGGCACGGAGTATACGACCATCCATTCTGCTCGACGGCTTGCACACCGAATCGCGGACGACATCCTCTCCAAGGCGGGTCAGGAAGGTATCGCCAGCACCTTGATTGCATTTGCCAGCAATCGAGGAGGAGACAAGGCCATCTACCAAATGGACTACGATGGCTACCAACAGAAGCCGGTCACAAGGGACCACTTCCTCGATCTCGCGCCGCGATGGTCTCCCGACGGCCGCGAGCTGAGCTTCGTCTCGTACCCAAGGAAGCAAGCCGCGCCAGCGTTGGCGCTCGTGGGCCCCGGAGGGACCAGACAGCTCTTTCAAGGCACCAACATGGTAACGAGTGGTGCCTTCTCACCCGACGGAAGCCGAATCGCCTTTTCTTCGAGCCACGAAGGTGACGCCGAGATCTACGTGATGAACCGGGACGGCTCCAATCTGCGCCGGCTGACGGTGCATCCGTCGAGCGACGTCTCCCCTACCTGGTCGCCGACGGGAAAGGAGATAGCCTTCACGTCGGATCGGAGCGGCTCCCCGCAGATCTACGTCATGGATGACGAGGGCCTCAACTTGAGACGTCTACCTCTTCCTGGGAGCTACAACGCGGAGCCCGCCTGGTCGCCGTCCACGAAAGAAGGGTTCGCCGAGATCGCGTACGCGTCACGAATCGAAGGGGCACGCTTCGACATCGTCATCTACAACTTCGTCACGAAACAGGCTCGCCAGCTCACCGCGGGACGAGGCATGAACGAAAGTCCGAGCTGGGCGCCGAACGGCGGCCACCTCGTGTTCACCTCCACGCGAAGCGGAACCTCGCAAATCTTCACCATCCATCGTGACGGATCGAACTTGCGCCAGGTGACATTCGATGAGAACACGACGCCTAGCTGGGGACCGGTAAGGCGTTGATGAGTAAAGAGGTTACTCGTTCCGGACGGAGTAGCTTTTAAGGTATTACTTGCAAGTCAAGCGTGCTAACTATTTGTCCACCCTAACGGAGAGCTTGGGCCTTCGTTCCTGGCGTTGGCGCAGCTAAACTCGAGCACCGGCCAAGTGGGGTCATCCGGCTTGAAAAGCAACTGTTCTTTTCGAGGGACGGGGATTTTTTGTTGGCCTGGTCACTTTAGGGCTCGCGCCTGTCTCGCTTCCGGGCTGTTATACTGCCGCCGATGTCCACGGTACGCCGGGTCAATTACACCTACGCGGAGTACCTCTCCCTCGAGGAGGAGAGCTCGGTCCGTCATGAGTACCTCGACGGCGAGATCTACGCCATGGCGGGCGGCTCGCCTGATCACGCCGCGCTTGCGGCGGCGTTGATTTCCGCAATCCGTAGTCGGCTCCCTCGCGGCTGCCGGATGTTCACGTCCGATCTTCGGGTTCGCGTTCCCGCAACGGGACTTTCCACCTACCCGGACGCCGCCGTCGTCTGCGGGAGAACCGAGCGTGCGACTGACGATGCGCTGGCCGTCGTAAATCCCCTTCTCCTCGTCGAGGTCACTAGCCCTTCGACGGAGGAATACGACCGGAACGAGAAGCTGCGGCACTACAAGAATCTCCCGAGTCTGCGCGAGGTGCTGATCGCTTCTCATCGAGAGCCGCAGCTCACTCTGCACCGGCGTGAGGATTCCGGCTGGAGCGTCACCACGGCGGAAAGGGGCGGCCTCCTCGCTCTAGCTTCGGTCGGCGTGCGCCTGAATGTGGACGAGGTCTACCGGGACGAGCTCGAGGATTCCTGATTCGTTTCCATGCGCTAATAACCGGCCATCGTGTTTTGAGGTCGCTCGCGACAGGGCGGGGCTAAAATCGAAACAACTTCGTAAACTTCACCGCGAACGTACGGCTCGCGATCGCGGGAAACCCGCCGAAGCTCGTGTCTCGGCCGTCGGTATACACGACGAAGAGATCACTGCCAGGCTCGTACTCCCATCTCAGTCGAGCGCTCGAGGTCATCGTGTCGTCGCTCGAGTTGTACTGGACGAGGGCGGAAATCGCCGTGCGTGGACTCAGCGTGAAGTTGACTCTTGAGCTGACGAGAGTCGCGGTGAACGACCCTTCCACGAGATCGACGATGCTCAAGGAGGTCCTCGGCTCGATCGACAACTTGGGCGAGACCTCGATTCGGCCGCTATAGGCGAACTCCTGCCGGTCGCCGTCGAAGAAGCTTCCCGTGCGGAAAGACACGAACCCCGGCACGGCGAACTGCGCGCCGAAGCGGTAAGCCAGGAGAATGTCCTGGAACTCGTAGGAGCCCACGGGAAGAAAGATTCCCTCGTAAATCTCGAACTCTTCTGGGAGGAACTCGTACTGGTGGTTGTACTCGAATGAAGCTTCGCCGCCCGACTCCAGCTCGGTCTCGAATCGTCCCTGGATGCGACGGGTCTCGACGATACCCGTCGGCTCTCCGGTGATGTAATCGAGCTCTCCCTGAAAGGTGAAGCGTCGAACCCAATCGATCGAGCTCGGCCGGGGGCTGAATCGCCCCTGCACGAAACTCCTCTCGAAGGCTTCTCGCCTCACGAAACCGAGCTCTGGCCGGAAGCTCTCCCCCACCTTCAGGTGCTCGAGTTGCAAACCGTAGCGATCTCCGCCGTAGTCGAGCCTTCCGAGATAGCTGACCTCCGATCCTCCCAAGCTCGCTTCCGTCTCGACGAGCGGCGTTCGACTGACGGCATAATAGGTGTTCAGCTTCAGGTTCTGGAAGAACGCGAAGTTCGCGTCGACGCCCGCGAGGCTGTTGGCGCTCGCGCCCTCGGTGAGCGACGTCGTGCGGTGAGTCGCGATGACGCCAATATCGCTACGGCTCAATATGTCTCGCCTCAGCCGAAAGACCGAGGAGTTCGTAGGGTCGACCGACGTGCCCTCGATCCCTTCCGTCTGAATGTTCAGCGCCCCGATGCGAAACGGTCCGGTCCTGCCGGTGACCCGCCCGCCCGCGATGATCGGATCCTCACCGTCTTCCGTCAGTCCGATACTGCGACTGAAGAACATGATGGGCGTCACCTCTTCGTTCTGCCCTCCCGGGCGGTTTCCGAAGTTGCCCTGCTGCTGCACGCCACCGAAAGCGAAGATGCTCTGCCCCTCGAGGAAGACCTCGCGCTTCTCGGGAAAGAACAGGCTGAATCGGGTCAAGTTGACCTGCTGTTCGTCCTCCTCCACCTGGGCGAAGTCCGTGTTGTAGGTGAAGTCCGCGATGAGGCTCTTGGTGAGGCCGTACTTCAGGTCGAAACCGACGGCGGCCCCGAAGTCGTTCAGCTGCTGTGGCTCCGCTTCCTTGTCGGTGACGACGGAGCTAATCCCATAGGGCTTGAGCTCGAGATTGCGGGACGACAGAGGGGCTTGAATACCGACGAGGGTCGCGGCCTCGGAGAAACGATAGACACCGCGGAACCGGTGGGAGGCGGCCACCGGGGAGATGAAGCTCTCTTCGTTCTTCCATCGGACCGAGCGCTTGAGATTGATTCCCCAGATCTGGTCACGACCCTCCTTGTAGCGCAGCGATTTGAAAGGGATCGCGACCTCCAGCACCCAGCCGCGATCGAATTTGCTCGCTCTGACGTGCCACACCGTGTTCCAGTCATTGTTGTTCTGGTTGCCTTCGTCACCCACCTCTTGATCGCGCAAAGCCCCGAGCGGGTTCGTCTGAAAGAAGAAGCCGTTGCGCCGGTCGTAGAAGGTATCGAGGACAATCGTGAAATTCTCGTTCTGGAAGATGTTCCGATGATCCCGCCGCATCTCGTTGGCGATCATCCGTTCGGGATGGCTGTCCCAGCATCGCGCCGAGATATAGACGTTTTCGTCATCGAAGAAGATCCAGGCGTCCGTGTCCTCGGTCGCGGGGGCACCCTCGTTGGGCTCCTGCTGGACGAAGCCGTTCACCGGAGGGACTTGACGGTAGAGGAGCTCGTCCAGCTTCCCGTCGAGCACGATGGGCTCGGCGATGCGCGTGGCTCTTATCGTGACGCGGCCGCGATCGTCGCGTGACAAAACGGCGGGAGGTTCTGGTGGCGGCGGTCCATGGATGACCACCGGCGGTGTCGTCGAGTTTTTCCCGCCCTCGTCCTGCGCCAGCGCTCCCGGCACGAGGCACAGGATCGACAAGACAAGCCAGGGAATCGCACGCGGCGCGACAGGCACGTCCAGGGAAGTTATCTTAATTACACCCAACTCGCCACCCTCGCGCCACGTGCTCTCAAACGCTAGAATCTCGCTCCGGTGCAGAGCTCGAAGCAACCTGACCGCATTGCTTTTCTCGTGAACCCGGCGGATGTCGCGGGCCTCGAACGCTACGCTCGAGAGGAAGGGTTTCTCGGCAAGCGAGAAGCGCTCGTCTCGATCACCCGGGCAGGCGAGGGCAACATGAACTTGACCCTTCGACTCGCCACCGCCGAGCGCACCTTCATCCTGAAGCAGGCGAGACCATGGGTCGAGAAATACCCGCAGATTGCGGCTCCCGCAGATCGTGCCCTGGTCGAAATTGCGTTCTACGAAACGGTCTCGACACGTTCGCGCCTGCGCGACGCGATGCCCAAGCTCCTAGGTGCCGATCGGAAAGCGCGTGTCGTCGTGCTCGAGGATCTGGGCGAAGCCCAGGACTTCACCGACCTCTATGCCGGGGCGACGTTGGCGGAAAGGGAGCTGAGAGAGCTCTTGAGCTATGCCGCGACACTGCACGAGCCTTTCGATGCGCTCGAGAGCGAGCGGAAACGAGTCTTCGCCAACCGGGAAATGCGCGCGCTCAACCACCAGCACATCTTTGAACTGCCGCTGGTCGAGGACAACGGCCTCGACCTCGATGCCATAACGCCGGGCCTTGGCGAGGCCGCGCTTTCCCTCAAACGCAACCTTGATTACATAGCCCAGGTCAAGGAGCTCGGCAAGCTCTATCTCGCCGACGGGGAGCACTTGGTGCATGGAGATTACTTTCCCGGAAGCTGGCTTCGGACCGAGTCAGGCATCCGCGTCATCGACCCCGAGTTCTGTTTCCTCGGCGAGCCGAGCTTCGACGTGGGTGTCCTGTTGGCGCACCTCTACCTCGCCCGGCAGCCGCCATCACTTCGCGACGCAGTCTTGGACGCTGACGGAGATCTCCGTTTCACCACTCAGATCCGGAGATTCGCCGGCGTCGAGATCATGCGGCGGCTCCTCGGCGTCGCGCAGCTGCCTTTGACCTACGGTATTCGAGAGAAAACGGAGCTCTTGGAGACCTCCCGAGAGCTCGTTTTGACAGGAGGACTTACTTGATCCCAGCCATCACGCTCGCACTCGCTTTGGCCCAGCAGCCTGCCGACGATGCCATAACCTCGTCGACCTTTGAGGGGCTTCGCTTCCGCTCCATCGGCCCCGCCCTCACATCGGGCCGGATCGTGGACATCGCCGTCCATCCGACGGATCGCAAGACTTACTACGTTGCGGCTGCCTCCGGGGGTGTGTGGAAGACGACGAATTCGGGCACGACCTGGACGCCGATCTTCGACGACCAGCCCTCCTATTCGATCGGTTGCATCACGATCGATCCCAATAACCCTCTCGTCGTCTGGGTCGGAACGGGCGAGAACAACAGCCAGAGGAGCGTCTCCTATGGCGATGGCGTCTACAAGTCGCTCGATGGCGGCAAGAGCTGGAAGAACATGGGACTCCAAACGTCCGAGCACATAGCGGAGATCGTCGTCGACCCGCGCGATTCGAAGACGGTCTACGTGGCTTCACAGGGCCCTCTCTGGCGATCCGGAGGCGAGCGCGGTCTCTACAAGACGACCGACGGAGGCGAAACCTGGAGCCTGGTCCTCGAGATCAGCGAGAACACGGGTGTAACCGACGTCGTGATGGATCCCCGCAACCCCGACGTGCTCGTCGCCGCGTCCTATCAGCGGCGCCGTCACGTCTGGACGCTCATCGACGGCGGACCAGAATCCGCTATCTACAAGTCCACGGATGCCGGCGCGAGCTGGGCGAAGGTAACGAAGGGTCTGCCCACCGGCGATGTCGGCCGGATCGGCCTCGCTCAGTCACCCGCAGAGCCAGACGTCGTCTACGCCATCATCGAAGCCACCGAGGACAAGGGTGGGGTCTTTCGGTCGCTCGACGGCGGGTGGAACTGGGAGAAGCGGGGCGACCACGTGAGCGGAAGCCCGCAATACTATCAAGAGCTCATCGCCGACCCCCTCAGAGCAGAGCGGGTCTATTCCATGGATACGTGGATGATGGTGAGCGAGGACGGCGGCAAGACCTTCGCGCGGGTGGGCGAGAACTTCAAGCACGTCGACAACCACGCGCTCTATATTGATCCCGAGGACACGGATTATCTCCTTGCGGGCTGCGACGGGGGTGTCTACGAGAGCTTCGACCGAGGCGCGACCTGGCATTTCAAGGCCAATCTTCCCATCACCCAGTTCTATCGCGTCGAGGTCGACAACGACACGCCCTTCTACAACGTCTACGGCGGAACGCAGGACAACTTCAGCCTCGGTGGTCCTTCGCGCACCACGACTGCACACGGCATCATCAACGCCGACTGGTTCGTAACGCGAGGCGGTGACGGCTTCGAGACGGTCATCGACCCCGAGAATCCGGACATCCTCTACGCGCAATCCCAGCACGGCGGGCTCGTGCGTTTCGATCGAAAGAGCGGCGAGGAGACCTTCATCCAACCCCAGCCCGGCGCCGGCGAGAGCGAGCTCAAATGGAACTGGGATTCTCCCATCATCATCAGTCCCCATTCGCCGACCCGGCTGTACTTCGCCGCCAATCGCCTGTTTCGAAGCGAAGACCGCGGCGACTCCTGGCGGCCGGTGAGTCCCGATCTGAGCGCCGGCATCGACCGAAACGCTCTCGAGGTGATGGGCAAAGTCTGGAGCGTCGATGCCGTTGCCAAGAACAACTCCACCTCGATGTACGGAAGCATCGTCTCGCTTTCCGAATCCCCTCTCGTCGAGGGCCTCATCTACGTCGGCACCGACGACGGGCTCATCCAAACGACGGCGAACGGAGGTGCCGACTGGTTCCGTACCGAGCTTCCGCGAGAAGTTCCGGAACGTACGTACGTCAGTCGGTTGGCGGCCTCGGTTCACGACACCGACACTCTCTACGCCGCCTTCGACAACCACAAGATGGGAGATTTCAAGCCGTATCTGTTCAAGAGCGCCGACCGCGGCGCGAATTTCGTATCCATCAGCGGCAACCTTCCCGGGAACGGATCGGTCTACACCGTCGTCGAGGATCACGAGAACCCGAACCTCCTCTTTGCCGGAACGGAGTTCGGCGTTTATTTCACCGTCGATGGGGGTGCGCAGTGGATCGAGCTCAGCGGGGGTCTTCCGACCATCTCCGTGCGTGACATCGCGATCCAGCGTCGTGAGAACGACATCGTCCTCGGCACTTTCGGCCGCGGCTTCTACATCCTGGACGATTACTCGCCCCTCCGCCGCTCCGGCGCCGAGTCGCTCCGAAGCGAAGCACTTCTCTTCCCCGTCAAGCGCACCTGGATGTACATGGAGTCCACGCCCCTCGGTCTGCGCGGCAAGTCGTTCCAGGGCGATTCGTTCTATACCGCGGACAACCCGCCATTCGGAGCCGTCTTTACTTACTATCTCAGGGACGAGCTAAAAACGCGCAAGAAAAGGCGCCAGGACGAAGAAAAGCGCATCGAGGGCGAGGGCGGGACGATCCGCTACCCGAGCTGGGACGCGCTTCGTGCGGAGGACCGCGAAACGGAGCCAGCGATCTTCCTGACGGTGCGCGACGGCGAAGGCAACGTCGTACGGCGACTCGAAGGGCCCGAGTCAAAGGGCTTTCACCGCGTCGCCTGGGACCTTCGGTTTCCCGACTCGCGTCCCACGCGGCTTAAAGAGACCCCTCCCGACAACCCGTTCGCCTCCCCACCGCAAGGGCCGATGGTGGTCCCCGGTACCTACGAGGTCTCGCTCTCGAAGCGCGTCGGAGGTGTCGTCACACCACTCGGCGAGCCGCAGCGCTTCGAGACCGTAGCGCTCGGCACCGCGACTCTACCCGCCGAGGACAAGGCTGCTCTTCTGGCCTTTCAACAGGAGACGGCGGCCCTCCAGCGCGCCGTGCTCGGTGCCGTGCGTGCCGTCGAGAACACGCGCGAGCGGCTGGATTACATCGAAAAAGCCGTCCTCCAGGCGCCCGAAGCCGACCCATCTTTGCTCGACGAAACGCGCGCTCTCGAGGACCGGCTCTATGACATCGACGTTGCTTTATCCGGAGACGATACTATCGAATCCCGCGCCGAGCCCGCCCCCCTTGGTATCCTCGAGAGAGTCCAGGACATCGTATCGGCACAGTGGCAATCGACTTCGGCGCCAACCGAGACGAGCCGAGCCAACTACCGAATCGCCGCCGATGCTTTCGAGCCCGTGCTCGAGGATCTACGGACGCTCATCGACATCGACGTCAGAGCGCTCGAGCAAAAGCTGGATGTCGCCGACGCGCCCTGGACTCCGGGACGCCTGCCGAGTTGGAGGAGACGCTAAAGTTCGTTCACATCCCCGGCGGATCGAAGCGGCCGTCAGCCGCCGTCCATCCTCCGTCGACGAAGAGAACCGATCCCGTCACGTAGCTGGCCGCGTTCGAGAGAAGGAAGACCGTGGGTCCGGCGAGCTCGTCCGCTCGCGCCCACCGCTTCAGAACGTTCTTTTCAGCATAGGCTCGGTACCAGTCTTCGTTCGCCTTGATCGGGGCGGTCAGCGGCGTTTCGACGACGCCTGGAGCGACGGCGTTGACGCGGACGCCCCTGGATCCTAGCTCCGACGCGAGCGTTCGCACGAGCTGAACGATTCCCGCCTTGGTCATCGCGTAGACCGATTGTCCCGGTTCCACCACCTGCGAGCGGATCGAGGACAAGGCCACGATGCTTCCGTGGCCTTGCGCTCCCAGAATCTCTCCCGCGACCTGGAGCACGTTAAACGTTCCTTTGAGGTTCAAGCTCACGACCTTGTCGAACTCGTCTTCGGTATAGGAGAGAAGCGGCTTGCGGAAGTTGATCCCCGGCGTGGTAACGACCCCGTCGAGTCGCGAATGCGTCTCTCGCACCGCGCCGAGCCGGCTCGCGACTTTCGCCCTCTCGCGCACGTCGAGCACCGACGCCTCGGCCCGCCCGCCCTCGGAGGCGACGGCGTCGGCGACACGGCGCGCCGCCTTCTCGTCGACGTCGAGACAGATCGTCGTAGCCCCTTGTCGGGCGCAGCCGAGCGCGATCGCTTCTCCAATTCCCGATCCGGCGCCGATCACGGCCACGACACGCCCATCGAGGCTGAACACGGATTGGCGGCTCATTCTTTGACTCCCTTCGGCTCGAGGTCGCGCACCGAGGGGAATCCGGCCACTCCTTCCGCCTCACGCACGGCGCGCAGCACCGCCTGGGCAGTCGCGTCCGCGGCGAGCGCGCCGACGGAGAGCAAATTGACGTCGCCTTCCAGCGTGCCGGTGGCGAGGACGAAAATCGTGTCGCCGTCGAAGGGCGTGTGCACGGGATAGATCGTGCGCGAGAGACCGTCTTGCGCCATCTGGGCAACTTTCGTCGCTTGAGCCTGAGTCAGCCGGGCATTCGTGGCGACGACGCCGATGGTCGTGTTTTCGCCGCGGCGGTCTCGTGTCGGCAGACCCGCACGCACTATCTCGCGGGCGTCGGCGAAGCCTCCATCCGGCTTGCGCACGCCCGCCACGATTCGGCCGCTGTCCGGGTCCACGACGTCGCCCACGGAGTTGACGGCGATGAGGGCGGCGACGACGAGCCCGTCGCCGAGACTGAAGGACCAGGTGCCGATACCCCCCTTCATCGCCATTCCCAGTCCACCGAGCTTTCCCACCGTCGCGCCGGCACCAGCTCCGACGCTTCCCTCAGAAATCGGTCCCGCGTCCGCGGCCGCAGCAGCCTTGTACCCGCAGTCCGCCCCCGGCCGCACGCCGGCTTTCGCGCTCAATCCGAGGTCGAAGAGAATTGCGGCCGGCACGATCGGCACCTTGGCGACCCCCACGTCGAAGCCGATTCCTTTCTCCTCCAGATAGCGCATGACTCCGGTGGCCGCGTCGAGTCCGAACGCGCTTCCACCCGAGAGGACGATGGCGTGAGCTTCCTGGACCATGTTCTCCGGGCTCAGGAGATCGGTCTCGCGCGTTCCTGGAGCGCCACCGCGCACGTCGACGGCGGCCACCGCTCCCGTCCCCGCGAGAACTACCGTGCAGCCCGTGGGGGCCTCCGATAACGTGTGATGCCCGACGCGGATTCCTTCGACGGCAGTCAATCCCCCCTGTCCAAACGCCGGCGCGCCGAGCCCAAGGCTGCAGGTTACGAGTAAAACCGGGGCCAGTCTGCTCATGAGTTCTCTCCGTTCATTCCATCGGCGGCGTGGTGTTGACCCAGATGAGGACCGCCTCCGTCGTTTTCGAAGGGTTGAGCCAGCGATGTCCGTAAGAGCTCTGAAACGACAGGGTGTCTCCCGGCTCGAGTACGTAGCGATCCATCTCGTCCAACCATATCTCGAGCTGTCCCTCGAGGACATAGAGAAACTCCTCCCCTTCGTGAAAGTAGGCGCCCTCGCTCCCAGCGCCGGGCGCGACGCGGAACAGCATGGACTTCAGGGCCGTCGTGCTCGTCGCCAGGAACTCGACCCGCACTCCGGGCTGCGGTTGGTAGACGCGGCGCTCCTTCGGATGCACGACGCGTTTCGTCGCCTTTTCGTGATCGAACAGCTGGTGCACGTTCACGCCGAGCACCCCGGCGAGCCGATGAATCGTCGCCACCGAGGGATTAGCTCGTGAACGCTCGATGGCGCTGAGAAAGCCCGTCGAGATCTCGGCTCGGGACGCCACCTCACGAAGCTTCAACCGACGTCGCTTGCGAAGCTGCCTGAGCTTGATCCCTAAACGAGGCTCGACGGAAGGCGGCACGGTACCCTTGTCTTCCCCGAGTAAATGACGGATCGCCGCTATGTTGAGATGCTTCGCCGTCCTGAGGTACTGGATCCGCTTCAACCGCTCGAGCGCCTTCGTGCCGTAGAGACGGTATCTTCCGTCCGTGCGGGCGGGACGCACGAGCCCCACGTTCTCCCACAGACGAAGGGTGGAGGGGCTCAGGCCGAGAAGCCGTGCGGTCTGGCCAATGGTCAGGTAACGCGGCGGCTTGTCTCCGGGGAGACGGCGCGGTGGCTTCGCTCGTTTCACTCGCCTCTCGGGAACTCGTGGCATGCGCCCGCGCTGCAATGCTACCAAAATTCTACAAAGTTTGACAACCTTATATGTCTGTGATAGCACCCATAATCTCAAAGGAGGCCGGTCATGTTTCGCCGAGCGATTTCCCTCACCCTCCCGATCGGGGTCTTCTTCGTTATCTGCGCCTCACCGGAGCACGCCGACGCGCAGATCACCGGCTCCATTTTCGGCGTGGTTCGTGACGCGAGCGGAGCCATCTTGCCCGGCGCCACGGTCGTCGCCACGAGCCCCGCTCTTCAGCGTGAAAGCCTCGCCACGGTCACCAACGACGTCGGAGCCTACCGACTCTCGCTGCTGCCGGCGGGACTCTACTCGGTCCGATTCGAGCTTCCGGGGTTCAATCCATCCGTTCACAGCGAGATCGAAGTTGCCGTCAATCAGGAGGTCGCGCTCGACGTGACGCTCGACGTGGCCGCGGTATCGGAAACGGTGGAGGTCTCCGCCAGGGCCCCGCAAGTGGAAACGACCCGGGCCGACGTGTCCTCCCGGGTATCGACTGATGCCATCGACGTCCTTCCCCTCAACGGGAGGAATTTCGAGGACCTGATCACGCTCGTGCCGGGCGCCAAATCGCTCCCCGAAGGCAGTCAGGGACAGGAAGTCTCGATCTTCGGAGAACGCGGCTCGGCGGTCTCCTACGTCGTGGACGGAGCCGACAATAACGATCCGCTCGTCGGAGGCGCCTTCCAGCGATACACCCAGGATTCGATTCAGGAGTTCGAGGTCATCACCACGGGGTACGAGGCGGAGTTCGGCCGCGCCCAGGGCGGCGTCGTCAATATCATTACCCGCTCGGGGACCAACCAGTTGGCGGGGAGCGCTTTCGGATTCTTCCGCGACGACGCCCTGGACTCCTCGAACGTCCCCGACCAGGAAGTCCCCAAGCTCGAGCGACAGCAATGGGGCGGGACGCTCGGGGGTCCGATTTCCTCCGACCGGGCTTTTTTCTTCGGCTCGTTCGAGGTTCTCGACGAGACTCGCGGCGTCAACATCGATCGTTCCCAGATTGCGGATTTCGTCCAGCAGGGTCTCGCGACCCCCTCCGGCGTGGAGGACTTCGGGCTCGGGCCCAAGACCGACGGGTTTACAGGTCTGTTCAAGCTCGACTGGAACCTCAATCCGTCCAATCGCCTCACGTTCTCGTTGAACCGCACCAAGGATGACGTATCCGGCGAGATCAGCTCTCCCATCGCCGGCACCATCGCGCTGCCGAGCGCGGAGAGGACCGAGCTGCGGGAGTCGACGGGCTTTACGGCGCGCGAGAGTTGGACCATCAACAATGTCTCGTTTCTCGAGACGAACTTCCGGTTCATCGATGGCCGGGGCGGAAACAATCTCGAGCGGAACGAGCGTCTCGAGCCCGTGCTCGTGCTGCTCCGGAGCGGCTTTCTCCAGACGGCGTCCCCCTTCGGAGGAAAGTTCGAGCGCAATCTGGGTCGTCTCCAGGTCAGCCAGGCGTTGAGCCTGTTCAAAGACCATTGGAACGGCGACCATCAGTTCAAGCTCGGCTGGGATTGGACACGGGCAGACCTCACGGGCTTCAACGAGGTCACGAACGACGTCGAGTACTCCGCCGCATTTCTCGCTCCGAACGCGGCCGACATCCAGGGCGCGCTCTTCGAACAGTTCGGATTCGAGCAGTCCGCGGCCCGGTTCTTCACCCTTTCCGCCAATCCCGATGGAAGCCTCGATCTCGACATGAAGGACAACGGAATCGGGATCTTCTTCCAGGACGAGTGGCGGCCTCGCTCCGATCTTACCCTCAACCTGGGCTTACGGTACGACTGGTCCAGCCTCTTCGGAGACGACAAGAACAACCTCGCTCCTCGTGCCGGGTTCGCTTGGGACATCGGCGCAGAGCACCTGACCGTCGTCAAGGCGAATTTTGGCATCTTCTTCGATCGGAACCTCCTCAATGCCGCGGCCACCGTTCCCGAGCTCGGCGGGATCTTCACCCGTTCCGCTTTCGACGTGGCGCTTCCCCGTCTCGGTGTGGACTATACCGACTCTCTCATCGACCTCGTGATCACGTCCGGCTTTCCCACCGGAGGCGGGGGGAGAACGCCGGCGGAGAATCCCAACTACCGGACGTTTGCCGACGATCTCCGTGCGAACCCGCTCGCCCTCTACGAGCTCCTGGGAATCGCCGTCTCCGATCCTTCGCTACCTCCGGTCGTGACGGCGGACAACATTCAGCAGCTTTCGGGCCTCAGCCCCGAACAAGCGGTCGCGCTCCTCGAATCCACTTATCCAGGGACGGACTGGGAGTTCTTCGACGTTCCCGGCGGATCGATCGTGGGCGACGGAGTGCTATCCTTCTTCCCCCGAGGTCCGCTCGCTCTGAGCCGCGACGTATCGCGCTACTCCGAGGCGAAAACGCCCTGGACCCGCGCTTTCAACGTCGGGGTCGACCGGCAGGTCACGCCCGACCTGAGCCTTTCAGTGACGTACGTTCATCGTCGAAGCCGTGACCTCCTCACCCGCCGCATTACCAACCTCTACGACGTCGCTCCCGGCGATCCCAACTTCGGCCGAACCACCGACGGAGGACCCCGAATCAGCCAGGTGACCTACGACGGCCGCATCGACTACGATGGCGTCGTGATCGAAGTGCGCAAACGCTTCAGCGATCGCTATATGTTCGGAATCTCCTACACGGGCTCGAGAGCGCGGGACAATCTGCTTACCGGTGCCGCGGGCTCGGGCTTCAGCGACAACAACGATCCCGAGAACGACTACGGACCCTCGAACCTCTCCGCGCCTCACATCTTCGTCACCAACGGCTCGGTCAATTTGCCCGGGGACATCAGCGTCAGCGGTATCTTGAACTGGCAGAGCGGGGCGGCGTTCAATCCGCGCGGGATCACGGATCAGGACGGCGACGGCCTCGTCGATCAGCGCGACGTGAGCGTTCCGCGCAACGACTTCCGGACCGATCCTCTGTTCAACATCGATCTCCGCGTCGAGAAGGTCTTTCGTGTAGCGAACGACCATTCCTTCGGCATCCTGGTCGAAGCCTTCAACCTCACGAACCAGGCCAACGTACTGAACGTCAACTCGGTCTCGGGTCCCGACTTCGGAACCCCTGTTGCGTATTATCCGGGGCGCGAGATCCAGATCGGCGTTCGTTACTTATTCGGTCGTTGAGCCTTGGACCGGGTCGAAGCGGTACGGCGAGAGATCGAGAAAGCTCGAGACGAGCTCGTCGATTTCGCCTCCGAGCTCGTTCGCGTCCCGAGCGTCAATCCGCCGGGAAACCTCTATCGGGAGGCGACGGAAACGCTCGGGCATCGTCTCGCCCACTGCGGGTTCGAGGTGGACTACGTCGTCGCCGAAGGCCGCCCCGAGCACAGCGCGGCCCACCCTCGGGTCAATGTCGTGGGTGTTCTCCCGGGGGAAGAGGCGCGCCCGGTCGTTCACCTGAACGGGCACCTCGACGTGGTACCCGCGGGAGATGGATGGACTCTCGATCCCTTCGCGGGGATCGTACGCGCAGGCCGCATCTATGGGCGGGGTACGGCGGACATGAAGGCGGGGATCGCTGCCGCCCTCTACGCCGTCGAGTGCATTCGCCGTGCGGGAATCCGCCTTCGCGGAAGCGTCGAGCTGAGCGGTACCATCGACGAGGAAAGCGGAGGCTACGCGGGCGTCGCCTGGCTCTGCGAGACGGGACGGCTCACCAAGGAACGCACCGATTACGTCATCATTCCCGAGCCCCTCGGAGTGGACCGGATCTGCGTCGGCCATCGCGGAGTCTACTGGTTCGAGGTCACCGCCCATGGCCGCGTCGCCCACGGCAGCATGCCGTTTCTCGGCGTGAGCGCCATCGAGCAAATGAGTCTCTTTCTCGAGGCCATTCGACGCGAGCTTCTTCCCGCGTTGGGAAAGCGACGGACCAGCATGCCCGTGGTCCCCGAAGGGGCCCGCCAGGCCACGCTGAACGTGAACTCGATCATCGGAGGGCAAGCGGGCGAGGATCCTCAGACTCCATGCGTCGCCGATCGATGCTCCGCCGTATTCGACCGGCGCTTCCTGCTCGAGGAAGGTTTGGAGACCGCGCGGGGCGAGATCGCTTCGCTACTCGACAAACTCGGGAACGGCCCGGATCGGCGGTTCGATCTGCGCGAGCTCATGGTGGTTCACCCGGTGCAAACCCCTCCCGACTCCCCGCTGATCGGAGCTCTGAAGAGGACCATATCGGCCGTCGTCGGACGAGAGGCGTCCATCATCGCAAGCCCCGGCACCTACGACCACAAGCACGTGACGCGGATCGGAGGCATCCCGCACTGCGTCGCTTACGGTCCCGGAATCCTGGAGCTCGCGCATCAGGTGGATGAGTACTGCGAGATCGACGACCTGGTGAAATCGACCGAGGTCATCGCTACGACGCTTCTCGAGCTCATCGGTTGAGCCGGAGAGCCTGGACGAGTGTTACATTTCTGGATTGCCCGAGGATCGCGCTGAGATGGAGAGCTACGACCCGTCCGCCGTGGAGCGAAAGTGGCGGGAGCGGTGGGACGAGCGGCGGACGAACTCCGTGGATTTGCGAAGCGCCCGGCGGCCCTATTTCAACCTCATGATGTATCCCTATCCATCGGCCGAGGGGCTGCATGTCGGCAATCTGTTCGCTTTCGTCGGCGCTGACGTACACGGACGCCTCCGGAGGTTGCAGGGCTGGGATGTGTTCGAGCCCATTGGCTTCGACGCGTTCGGCATCCACTCGGAGAACTACGCGCTCAAGGTGAACGCCCATCCGGCCGAGCTCATCCCGAGGAACATCGCGCGCTTCCGCGACCAGCTGAAGCGCTGCGGCCTCATGCTCGACTGGGACCACGAAGTGCAGACCACGGATCCACGTTATTACAAATGGACGCAATGGATCTTCCTGAAGCTCCACGAGGCGGGGCTCGCCGTGAGAAAGCGGGCGCCGGTCAACTGGTGTCCGGAGTGCAAGACGGTGCTGGCCAACGAGCAGGTGATCGCCGGGATGTGTGAGCGCCATCCGGGGATCGCCGTCGAACTGCGTTTGCTCGAACAGTGGTTCTTCAAGATCACCGACTACGCCGAGCGGCTGCTGGCAAACCACGAGTGGCTCGACTGGTCGGACTCGACCCGCACGATGCAGGTGAACTGGATCGGCCGCTCTGAAGGCGCCGAGCTCCTGTTCGAGACGCCGAACGGCCTCTCGATCCCGGTGTTCACGACGCGCCCTGACACGGTTTTCGGCGCCAGCTACGTCGTGGTGGCGCCGGAGCACCCGCTGGTGGATGGGCTGACGTCAGTCGAGCAACGCAACGAAGTCGACGCGTACCGTCGTGAGGCCGCGGCGATGGACCTCGTCTCCCGTCGGATTGGAGAGAAGGAAAAAACAGGTGTCTTCACGGGATCCTATGCGAGGAATCCCGCCAGTGGCGACGCAGTTCCCGTTTGGGTCGCCGATTATGTATTGATGGAGTACGGCACCGGGGCGATCATGGCGGTGCCGGCACACGACGCACGCGACCTCGATTTCGCGCGCAAGTACGGCCTCGAAGTGAAGCAGGTGGTGGAGCCGGATGACCCCAAGGAAGAAGGGGTCGGCTTTGCCGGCTGGGACGGGACGCTCGTCGGAAGCGGCAAGTTCGACGGGATGCCGTGTCGCGAAGCCGCGCCGACGATCACGGCATGGCTGGAAGGCCAGCATGCCGGGGTCAAGAAGGTGCAGTACCGTCTTCATGACTGGTGTATCTCTCGCCAGCGGTATTGGGGCCCTCCGATACCCATCATCTATTGCGCTGGCTGCGGGATCGTTCCCGTCCCTGAGCGGGACCTTCCGGTGCTTCTTCCGCCGCTCGATGATTTCCGGCCGAATGCGAGTGGAATCTCGCCGCTGGCGCGGGCCAAGGACTGGTACCGTGCTCCCTGTCCGAAGTGCGGACGGAGCGCGCACCGCGAGACGGACGTCTCCGACACGTTCCTCGATTCCGCCTGGTATTTCCTGCGCTATCCCTCGACTGAGGTCGACTCCCGGCCGTTCGACGAGGGACTGACGGACAAGTGGCTTCCGGTCGACTCGTACATCGGCGGCAACGAGCATGCCGTTCTCCATTTGATGTACGCGCGATTCGTAACCATGGCGCTCAACGACCTCGGCCATTTGCCGTTCGAGGAGCCGTTTACCCGGTTCCGGGCTCACGGAACGATCGTCAAGGACGGCGCCAAAATGTCGAAGTCCCGAGGCAACGTGGTGATCCCGGACAACTATATCGCCACTTGGGGCGCGGACACCTTCCGCATGTACTTGATGTTTCTGGGTCCGTATCAAGAGGGCGGCGACTTCCGCGACGAGGGGCTCTCGGGGATTCGCCGGTTTCTCGACAAGGTCTGGGGGCTGGTCGCGAAGGCCAAAGTGGAAGTCCAATCCCCCCCTGCCGTGGCGCTGCGCAAGCTGCATCAAACCATCCGGGGCGTCGGGGCGGACATGGAGGAGCTTCGGTACAACACCGCGATCGCGAAGCTGATGGAGTACGTCAATCTACTCAGGGCTCATGGAGAGGCGTCCTCCTCCCCGTTGGTCGAGCCCCTAGTTGTCCTGCTCGCACCCCTCGCGCCGCACTTCGCCGAGGAGTGCTGGGAGCGGCTGGGCCACGAGAGCACTGTGTTCGACGCGTCGTGGCCCGCGTTCGACGAGCATCTGGCCCAGGAGCAGCAAGTCGAGCTCGTGATTCAAATCAACGGAAAAGTGAGGGGCCGCCTCCAGGTGGTGCCGGGACTGACTCGGGAAGAAGTCTTGGAGCGCGCTCTAGCCAATGAGAGCGTCAAGCGGTTCGTCGAGGGCAGAAAGATTCGCAACACCATCTATGTGCCTGACCGGTTGGTGAATCTGGTGCTCTGAGCCCCGGCGCAGCGACTTGATCCAGAGGCTAGAGCGTTGGCGCGGGAAGAGGACCGAGAATGGCCTCCACAGCGAGACCGAGTGCGAGCAGATCTCGGTCGTTTCCCTCAGGGCCGTCGAGCTCGAGACCCACGGGCAGCCCGTCTCGCGTGAGCCCGGCTGGAAGGACGAGACCGGGAAGCCCGGCGGTGCTTCCTGGTCCGATGTTCCGTGAGATCGCCGTCACGAAGGAAACACTCTCGCCGCGGATCTCCACCTCCGCATCCTGGCCGATGAGCGGCGCGGGGACGAGCGTCGTGGGGAACACGATCGCAGCCACGTCGTTCTCGCGATAATAGGCGCGGTAGGTTTCTTGGAGGGCGGGAAGGTGCTCGAGCGCGGCCTCGTAGGCTTCTTCGGAGGTACCCTGCTCGGCGCCAGGAATGGCGTAGAGCGCGAACTCCCGTTTGATGTCGTCGCTCGCCATGGCGAGAAGCTCTTCGAACGAGACGCCCGTGTCGTATTCTTCCAGGTACTTGGTCACCATGGGTACGACGTCGTGGTACTCGACCGGGGCGGTGATCGTCCGCACGAACCGTTCGAGATCGGGAAGCTCTGCTTCCACGAGTACGGCGCCCGCGTCTCGAAGCCTCCGCAGAGCCTCTTCCGTCAGCCGCTCGACTTCGGGATCGAGCCCCTCGAAGAAGTAACGCCGATCGAGCGCCAGGCGGGCTCCGGCCAAGTTAGCCACCTCCAGATGAGCGGTCTCCCCGGTGACGACCGTGTCGAACAAGATGCAGTCCCGCACCGTTCGGGCGTGAGGCCCGACCTGATCAAAGAGCGGGGTGATGGGAACGACCCCTTGGGACGGGTACCGGCCGGTCGTCGGGCGGAAGCCGCAGATCCCGCACAGCGCGGCAGGCACGCGAATCGACCCTTCGGTATCCTCCGCCACGCCCAGAGGCGCCATGCGTGCCGCGACCGCCGCCGCGGTTCCCCCGGTGCTCCCTCCGGGGATTCGAGTCGTATCGTAGGGATTGCGCACTGCCCCGAACGCGAGATTGTTGCTCGTCCAGCCGAACGAGAGCTCGTGAATGCTGGTCTTTCCGAGCACGATGGCACCGGCCTCGACGAGCGTTCGAACGATAGGGGCGTCTTCTCTGGGTCGAAAGTTCCTGAGCGCTGACGTTCCCGCGGTGGTGGGAAAGTCCTTCGTGTTCACGCTGTCCTTGATGGGAATCGGAAGGCCATGGAGCGGTCCGAGCACGGCTCCGGAATCACGCTTCCGGTCGGCCGCACGTGCCGCTCCGAGAACGTGCTCCGGCTCGAGCGTGATGAAGGCGTTGAGATGCTTGCCCGCCTCGCACCGCTGGAGAAGTGCGGAGGCGTAATCCTCGGCACGAAGCTCTCCCTCCCGCATCGCCTTAACGGCGTCGGTGGCGGTGAGCTCGGTGAGGTTCAGCTCGCGGCGCCGGCAGACGCTCGCCGCCAAAGCCGCACCTCCAAGAAGAAGATTACGGCGAGAGATAGGTAACCCGGCTTTCATAACCCCATTCGGCATGCGTACAGGCCATGCTCAGTGGCGATACTTTCCCAGTACCGCGCGCCCGGGAAAAACATTCGGCACAGTATCGCCGTCCCGAACGACGAATGTGCCGTTCACCAGAACGTGCTCGATTCCCTTGGACTCGGAGAGCCCGCTCTCGAACGTCGCCGTGTCGAGGACGGTCTCGGGGTCGAACACCGTGATGTCGGCGTCGCACCCGACTTGAATCCGACCCTTCGTCCGCATCATCGGGGCGACGCCTTCCAGTCGCCGGGCAGGCATCAGGGTCATCTTGGCCAGGGCTTCCATGAGATCGAGTGCCTTGCGCTCGCGCACGTAACGACCGAGGACACGCGCGTAGGTTCCCGCCGAACGCGGGTGCGCTTTCGGATGGTAGGGCATTCCATCCGACCCGATCATGGTGAAGGGTGCTTTCAAGCCCAGGTCGATCCACTCCTCCTTCATCATGTGAATGATGACCGTGCCGCCCTCTTTGCGGTACTTCTCGAACGTTTCCGAAGTCAGCCGTTCGCCCGTCGCTTCCCACTGAATGTCGCCGTAATCGATGCCCCAGACTTCTTGCCAGCCTTCGTCGAAGAGGGTCGACTCGAGGCTCGTGGAGCCGGCCGTGTAGGGATAGAGCTCGGTGGTGATGTCCAGACCATGCAGCTGCGCCGAGCGCACCATGTCGAGTGCCACTCCGATTCGTCCTAGCGCCATGCTGTTCAGGTGCACGATGTGGACCGAGGCCCCGGTCGCGGCGGCATTGGCGATGGCTTCCTGGATGGCAGCCAGGTTGGGATCGCGCACGTGCGTATATACCGGGACTTCCAGTTCCGCGGCAAGCTCGTAAACGCGGAATATCTCTTCCCGAGTCGCACCCGGGTAGTAACCCACAGGCACGCCGATCCCGAGCGCTCCCGCAGCGAGCTCGGCCGAGAGTCCTTCAGCCATCGCCTCGAGCTCCGACGACGTGAGCGATTCGTAACGTGCCGAGAACCCCTCGCCAAGCACTTCCCGAAGCCGCGGATCGTCGAAGCCCTCGGTCTCGACGATCCTGCGCGCCTCCCGAGCGACGTCTCGATACTTCTCCATCGCCATCCAACGAAGCGCGCTCTGCGCCATGGTGGCGCCGTAATTGATGAGCGTCTTTCCCTCTTTGGTCTCGAGCCACTCACGCAGAAAAGGACGACCGGACTCGAGCTCGAGCGCTGTGGTCACCCCGTCATGGGCCTGGAAACGGTGTGCCTCGTTGGTCTGGCCGTGCGCGTGGGGATCGATGAAGCCGGGCGCGACCACGAGGCCGGAGACGTCGACCACCATGCTCCCGGACAAGGGCTCGGGTGAGATCTCTGCGATTCGATCCGCGCGAATTCCCACGTTCCGACGGGCATCGAGTCCCGTCTCCGGATCCATGACGCGTCCACCGGCAAGGACGATGTCGGCATCCCTCGTCTGGCCCTCTATCGGCTCCGCCTCGATCGAGAGGCTCACGCCGACGAATGCGATCGCTGCCCACCGTTTCATGGCGACTTGGCTCCTCGGACCGGCTGTCCCAAACATCGGTACACAGGGTTACGACACGGCGTTCGCGCCGAATTTCGTGGAGAGGGTACTTCCTTGGAGGCCGGGAGGCAATCCGCTACGCGCTCGACGCCTCGAAAGCATTGACATGTCTTGCAGAAAGAGTGTACATTTCGCCTTAGACTCGGATTTGTTTGCGCTGTCGGTGTCAGGTCCCCCCGTGACCGATACTCGCCGATAGGCAAGACGTCGTGGTTTGGGGCGTCTTGGGATGGAAAGCTGACCGGCGACAGGTCGTGTGTGCCTAGCCGGTTGCGGTCTGCTTTCGCCACTCCAAATCGGTAGGTCACGGTGAATCGCATGAATCAGGGACGATATCGCATCTTCGGCAGGAGCCTGGGGAGCCTTCTGATCGTTTTCGCCTTTGTTCACCAACCGCGCAGTGCCGTGCAAGCGCAGAGCCGTTCTGGCTACCTGAGGCTCGTGCGAGAGCTCGACGCGCCTGCCGCGTCGGGTCCGGAAGGGATACGGGACATCGACGTCGAGGGCCTTGATCCTCTCAACGCAGCCGTTGAACGCAAGGGGGATCGCCTGTTGGCTCTTAGCGGGAGCAGGCGACAGTGGCTCCGCGTAGCGATGCGCCCGGACGGCTCGCTCGACCCGGGCACGGTCGAACGCTTCGATGCCAGCGCTCTGAACGTGGAGACCCCCAGAGGCCTGACGGTCGATCCGGAGAGTGGGGACTTTTACGTGCTCGACGGCCCCCAGTCGCGTATCGTGCATCTCGAGGTTCCTGATGATGGGAGCCTCGAAGCTGCTTCCGTGTCGGAAATCTTGCTGGAGGGCCGTGTCGGCGACCTCCAAGGACTGGCCTTCGATCCCGCGACCGGACATCTCCATTCGTTTGATGCCACCGAAAGGCGACTCTACGAGCTCGGACCAACCGGGGCGGTCCTGGCTTATCGGGACCTGTCTTCCCTCGGCGTGATCGAGACTCGGAGTCTGGCATTTGCCGCGAGCAGCGACTCGACCGACGATCCATCGCAGATGTCCCTGTACCTTTCCGGTACCCATGCTGGCAAAGGAAGGGTCGCAGTTCTCGAGTTGTCGTTCATCGAGCTCCCACCACCTCCACCCGCCAACGACGTCGCCACTCTCGTGCGGACGATCCACACCTCGGGTTTCTCTCCGCCCAGCCCGGATCCGTCCGGAATCGCTTACCTCGGCTCGACGGGAAGACTCCTGATAAGTGACGGGGAAGTGGATGAGATGCCGATCTATCAGGGCGCGAACATGTTCGATCTCGCGCTCCAAGGAAACCTCGGCGGCACCTTCACCACCCTCCCGTACTCGGACGAGCCGGCAGGACTCGCCTTTAATCCCGATAACCTCCACCTCTATATCAGCGACGATACGTCGCCGAGAGTTTATGAGCTGAACCCGGGTGCTGACGCGCTCTATGGAACGGCGGATGATCGCGCCACTTCTTTTCGAACTTCTCCTTTTGGGAGTGCCGATCCCGAGGGCGTGGCCTACGACACGGTCACCGGCGCGCTCTTCATCGCGGATGGAGTGAACAGCGAGGTGTACCGCGTGGCTCCGGGCGCCAACGGGACATTCGATGGAGTGCCTCCGACGGGTGACGACCAGGCAACTAGCTTCGATACCGCCATCTTCGGCATAACCGATCCCGAGGGGATCGAGTACGATCTCCTCAACGACGCGCTGTACGTGGTGGGCAAACCGCCAACCGCCGTGGCGCATGTGACCACCGGCGGGACTCTGATGAGGATCATCGACATCTCGGCCGCGAACGCGCGCAAGCCGGCCGGGCTGGCTCTCGGACCCGGCAGTGTGGATTCGCTGGCGACGAGCCTGTACATCGCCGATCGGGGAATCGACAATGATACGAATCCACAGGAGAACGACGGGAAGGTATACGAGCTCTCCCTTCCGCCGTTTTCGCGCAACGAAGCACCCATCGTCTGGGCCGGTCCAAACCAACAGGTCACGTTGCCGTTCAACGCGATCCTCGACGCGATCGCCGTCGATGACGGCCTACCCGGCCCCCCCGCGCTGACGACGTACTGGAGTCAGCAGAGCGGTCCCGGCGTGGTGCAGTTCGTCAACCCTTCCGCCGTGGATACCATCGCGCGGTTCTTCTTTGCGGGAACCTATGTCCTCCGGATCACGGCGGACGACGGCGAGCTAACGGCCAGCGACGACGTGGTAATTACCGTGTCCGGGACGGGCATCACGACGGCGGCGCAAGTGGCCGTGGATCAGAGCTCGGACGACGCCGAAGAGACCGCGGGCGGGAGCGTAAACCTCGAAAGCAGCGACCTCGACATGGGCGCTCAGAACAACGACGCGGTGGGAGTCCGTTTCCGGGGAGTGGCCGTTCCTCCCGGCGCCAAGATCGCGGGAGCCTTCGTCCAGTTTCGATCGGATGAGACGGGCTCCGAACCGTCGTCCCTCCTCATCGAAGGCGTGAGCTCCTCGAATACTCCGACCTTTTCGTCGTCCACAGGCAATGTTTCGGCGAGACCACGCACCGGCGCGGCGGTTAGCTGGTCTCCACTTCCGTGGACGATGATTGGAGGCACCACCGTCGCCCAGCGCAGTCCGGACATCTCCCCAATCGTACAGGAGATCGTCAATCGTTCCGGTTGGTCGAACGGCAACGCCCTCGCGCTGATCGTTACCGGCTCGGGAACGCGTACGGCTATGTCCGTTGATGGCGACCCCGACGGAGCGCCTCTGCTTCGTGTGGACTACCTTCTGCCGGATCTCGTTCTAACGAACGTCACGGTGAACGACAACCGCTACTATGTGGCTTGCAATTCCATCACCGCAGGGCCCAATTTCACGATCCTGGCGCCGGCGTCGGTCTTGCTTCGGGCGGGCCACATCGTCGTTCTTCGTAACGGTTTTTCCGTGAGATCCGGAGCGAGCCTCTCGATTGAGCTGGATCCGGAGTGCACGTTGAACTTCCCGCCGCCGTGACGGTGGCCCGGTCGTAAACGTTCCACCGGCGGCTGCCACGCTGGACCGACACGCTCTCGGACTCCTCCGCATCGAGCCGCCTCGGCTCCCGCTCGTTGGTCTCCGAAGAGCAGTGAATCTGGTGGTTGAAAGCCCGGCAGGATATCTTAGGGGCACTCGAATGCAGGAGGTTTCGACCGGAATGAAGTCCCCGCTTGCCGCCATGATCCTCACCCTTTCGGTTCCCGGCCTCGCTCAAACCAAAAAGCCTGAAGACGACAAGAAGCTCCCTCTCGAGCCCACGCGCCATATCGAGTTCGTGACCGACGAGGCGACGTGGCTCTCCCTCGACGTCTCTCCCGACGGAGAGCAGCTGGTGCTCGAGATCCTGGGCGATCTCTATCTCGTCCCCATCTCGGGCGGTGAAGCACGACCCATCACGAGCGGTCTCGCGTTCGACAGCCAGCCTCGCTTTTCTCCCGACGGTGAAAAAATTGCCTTTCTTTCGGATCGCGACGGAGCGGAAAACGTATGGATCATGAGATCGGACGGGACCGAGCCCAAGAAGCTCTCCCAGGACGAGGACGCCGAGTTCGCCTCGCCGAGCTGGTCGGCGGACGGAAACTACGTCATTGCTTCTCGCACCAACTGGGGACAGTCGACGTACGAGCTCTGGATGTATCACCTTGCGGGAGGTGCGGGGGTTCAGATCACGAAGGCGAAACCCGAGCCGAAAACGCCGAGAAACCAGAGGCACAACGCCCTGGGCGCGGTCGCCTCTCCCGACGGTCGCTACCTGTATTACGGCCGAAGGCAGGGAAGCTTTCAGTACAACGCCACGTTCCCCCTCTGGCAAATCGCTCGACGCGATCTGTCCACGGGGGTCGAGGACATCCTGACGCAGGCCCAGGGAAGCGGCGTGAGGCCCGCGCTCTCTCCCGACGGCAAGAAGCTCGTTTATGGAACGCGCTTCGACGGCGAGACGGGGCTCAGGATTCGCGATCTCGAGGGCGGTGAAGATCGTTGGCTCATTTATCCCGTTCAGCGCGACGACCAGGAGTCGGCCTTCACCCGGGATCTTCTCCCCGGCTACGCGTTTACTCCCGACGGCACCGCTCTCGTCCTCAGCTACGGGGGGCGCATCCATCGCGTGGACATTCGAACGGGACGTTCGACGCCCGTTCCCTTCACCGCCAAGGTCGCCCAGGACCTCGGTCCGCGCCTTCGTTTCCCTCGTCGCGTCGAAGAGGGTCCTCTCCGTTCCCGGCTGATTCAGGACCCGTCGGTTTCGCCCGATGGAACGCGGCTCGCGTTTTCCTCTCTCACCCGCGTTTACGTCATGGAGCTGCCCTCGGGAATGCCGCAGGCGATATCGGAAGAAAGCGCACCCGCCTTTCAACCGGCGTGGGCCCCAGATGGGTCGACGATCGCGTATGTGACCTGGTCCGGAGGAGAAGGGCACGTTTGGAAAGTGAGCGCTGACGGAGGCCCTCCCCAGAGGCTCACGACATCGCCGGCGTTCTACTCCGATCCCGTCTTCTCTCCTGGTGGGGACCGAATCGTCGCCCTTCGGGCGAGCGCCTACGACCGCTTTTCGCGCCCGGAGGACTTCGATAAACCACCGGGGATGGATCTGGTGTGGCTGCCCTCGACCGGCGGCGAGGCGAGCCTCGTGCTTCCGGCGCGCGGACTCGGAAAACCGCATTTCACCCACAATCCCGACCGCGTCTTCCTCTACCTTTCCGCGGATCCCTTCACCTCGGGTGAGCACGGGCTGGTTTCGATTCGTTTCGACGGGTCCGACCGTCGTGAGCACCTCAAAGTAACCGGCCCGGGTATCTACTTCGCCGAGGAGCCCGTCGGAGCCGACGACGCGCGCATGAGCCCCGACGGACGATGGGCCCTGGTGCACGTCGCCAACCAGCTGTATCTCGTCGCCGTTACTGAGGTCGGTGCAGAGGCGCTGGCGGTCGATATCACCAAGCCTAGTGTTCCCGTGAAAAAGCTGACCGACGTGGGCGCCGACTACTTCGGATGGGCCGATGACGGAAAGACGATCACCTGGGCCATCGGCTCCAGCTTTTTCACCCGGCCCCTCGAGAGCGTGAGCTTCACGCCCCCCGAGGAGGATGCGCCCTTCGTTCCGGCCGAGTCGGAGGCTCGAATCGAGAAGATAGAGGTCGTCATCGAGCGGGAACGACCGGTGCCCAGCGGGACCGTGGTCCTTCGCGGCGCCCGCGTGATCACCATGCGGGAGGACGGGGTGCTCGAGAACGCCGACATCGTCGTCTCGGGAAACCGCATCGTTTCCGTTGGTCCTCTCGGCAACCCTCCCGAAGGGGCGCGCGTCATGGACCTCAGCGGAGCGACCATCGTCCCCGGCTTCGTCGACACTCATGCGCACTGGTTCGAGATTCGTCGCGGCGTTCTCGACGTTCAGAACTGGAGTTTTCTCGCCAACCTTGCCTACGGGGTCACGGCCGGCCTCGACGTACAGACGATGACCAACGACATGTTCGCCTATCAAGATCTCGCGGACGCTGGGGTCATTCTCGGACCAAGGGCCTACTCGACCGGACCCGGCATCTTCTCCGACAACCGTTTCGAGAAGATCGAGCAGGCTCGAAGCGTTCTCAGCCGCTATCGAGATTACTACCGAACGCGGAACCTCAAGTCCTACATCGTGGGGAACCGGCGCCAGCGCCAGCTCGTTGTCCAAGCGGCGAAAGAGCTGGAGATGATGCCGACCACCGAAGGGGCCCTCGATCTCAAGCTCGACATCACCCACGCTCTCGACGGGTTCAGCGGCAACGAGCACAGCCTTCCCATCGTGCCTCTCTACAAGGACGTCGTCGAGCTCTTCGCCCAGGCCGGCATCAGCTATACGCCCACGCTTCTCGTGGCTTACGGGGGTCCCTGGGCGGAGAACTACTACTACACGTCTCTCGACGTGCACGGAGACGAGAAGCTCAATCGATTTCTTCCCCACAACTTGATCGACGACCACACCCAGAGGCGGCCCTGGTTTCGCAAGGAAGAACACGTCTTTCCGAAAATTGCGGAGTCGGCGGCGAAAATCGTCCGCGCCGGGGGTCGGGTCGGTGTGGGAAGCCACGGGCAGCTCCAGGGTCTCGGGTATCACTGGGAGCTCTGGTCGCTCTCGAGCGGAGGGCTCTCCCCTCTCGAAACTCTCAGGGCGGCGACGCTGCACGGCGCCGAGATCATCGGGCTCGCCGACGACATCGGAAGCATCGAGCCCGGCAAGCTCGCCGATCTCGTTGTTCTCGACAAGAACCCGCTCGAAGACATCCGCAACTCGAACAGCGTTCGCCTGGTCATGAAGAACGGAGAGCTCTTCGAAGGCGCAACCCTCGATCGAATCTGGCCGACACCGAAGAAGCTCCAACCTCTTTGGTGGTGGGACGAAGCGCCCGCTCACCCGACCGGGGGGAGCGCCAGCCGGTGAGGTCTAACTAACTCTAACTGCCGAAGGGATCCCAGACGAACACGTGGTCCAACCGGATCTTGTAGACGCGGCGGACTTCACCCGGATAGCGCATGCTCTGAGGGTACCTGTCGCGGTTGAGATACCGTAGCGCCAGCTTGTCGAGGTGCTCGTCGGCCCCTCGCTCGACGACGTCCACGACCTCCCCGCGGACGGAGAGAAACCGGTTCACGTTGTCGGGGTCGTCGATCTCGACGGCCACGTGACGGCGCTTCTCCATATTGAGGTCTTTCTGTCGGCCTTTGGCGGAGTTGATCAGGAGATACTCGCCATCGTAGTCGACCCAGACGGATGTGACGTGCGGTTTGCCGTCGGACATCAGGCTCGCCAGATGCCCGATGGACTTTTTTTGAAACAGATCCATGAACCCGGCCGGGATCGCGCCCACGGGTGGCTGCTCGTCCCGCCAGCGGTCGTACCTCCGAACGAACCCGGGATCGCCCTGCTGGATTCGCCGGTAGCTCACGCGCTGGCTTCGAGTCATGAGCCGGTACGCGAACGGGACCGCCGGCAGCGCCATTTCGGCTTCCACCTTCTCGAGCCAGGTCAAGCTGTTGTACGCCGCGGCCTGGAACTTCTCGACCACGGGTTGTCGGACCCGCTGGAAGTGAGAGAGGGCGTCTTCCACTCGCCGATGCTCTCGAAATAAGGGGGCCAGAGCGATGGCGTCCTCGAGAGCCAGCTTGGTTCCGGATCCGATGGAAAAATGAGCGGTGTGGAGGGCGTCACCCAGGAGGACGATGTTCCTGTGGCTCCACCGCTTGTTCTGGATCAGCGGGAAATTGAGCCACCGGACGAAATTGTTGGAGCGGAGCGGCTGCCCATCGAGCTCTTTCCGCCAAACGGCCGCCAGGTAGGCACAGGTCTCGTCGTCCGACATTGTTGAGAATCCCGCCCTCCACCAGGTCTCGGGAGGGCATTCCACGATGAAGGTGCTCGTCGTCTTGCTGAATCGGTAAGCATGGGCGATGAACAATCCCGCCTCGTTCTCCCGGAAGAGCATGTTCAGGCCATCGAAGACCTTGTTCGTTCCCAGCCAGATATACCGGTTCCGTCGCAAGTCCACCGACGGGCAGAAGAACTCTGCGTAGGTCTGACGGACCGTGCTATTGGCACCGTCGGCGCCCACAAGGAGATCGCAATCGGCGAGCTCGGCGATCCGCTCGGGGGTCTCGACGTTCGTGTGGAACTTCAGCTCCACGCCAAGCCGGCGGCAATGTTCGTGAAGTATGTTCAAAAACGTGAGGCGCGCTATTCCCGAGAAGCGGTTCCCAGAAACGAGAATCGTCTCGTCCCGGTAGCCCACGACCACGTTGTCCCAGGTCTCGCTGGCTGATTTGATGTCGGAAAGAATCGCGGGTTGGACGTCCTCGAGGAAATCGAAGGTCTCGGCCGAGAAGACGATTCCCCAGCCAAAAGTATCGTTGGGACCATCGCGCTCGATGACGGTGATCTCGTCGCCGTGATTGGCTTCCTTCATCAGGATGGACAAGAAGAGTCCGGCGGGCCCACCGCCGAGGATGTTGATCTTCATCAGTAATCTCGGTCGTAACTCCGGTTTCGTGAGAGCTCGTCGTCTGGCTGATCGCCATTCTAAGTCCGGACGACGGTGACAAACCAGGGCTGACCAGGATGGAGGCGGAGTCGTTACTCGAGCTTTACCACGTCGGGATGGGCCCCCGTCAGCCTGCGCTCATCGCGCACGAGTCGCCTGTATTGACCTGGGAATGCTATCCTGGCAGGCTTAGCCAGATCCGTCATGGGCGTTTACATTGCGCTTCTCCGAGGAATCAACGTTGGCGGCCACAAGAGAGTTTCGATGGCAGAGCTTCGTGCGCTCTTCGGCGAGCTCGGATTCGACGACGTTCAGTCTTTGTTGCAGAGTGGGAATGTCGTCTTTCGAACGGACCGAGCAGACGCCCCGGCCCTGGAGCGGCTGCTGGAAAAGGCGACCAAAAAACATCTCGGCATCGAAACCGTGTTCTTCGTACGAACTGCCGCGGAGTGGAAAACGATCGTCGCGCGCAACCCGTTTCCGGAAGAAGCGAAAAAAGATCCGAGCCATCTTCTCGTGCTGTGTTTGAAGCAGCGGCCGAAGGCGGCGGCGGTAAAATCTCTCGAGGCTGCGATCATCGGCTCGGAAGTCTTGCGAGTTTCGGGCCGACAGGCGTACATCGTCTACCCGGACGGAGTGGGCCGGTCTCGGCTCACGAACGCCCTGATCGAACGGAAGCTCGGCGGGAGCGGCACCGCCCGAAACTGGAGCACCGTCCTCAAGCTCGCAGCGCTCGCAAGCTCTTCATAGGTTGCCAGAGCGGCTCCCGGCGAAGCTTGACTGCCTTTCGGTACGACGGTCAGGCGGGTTCATGGCCGTTCTCCGAGACGCAACGTCGTACACCGCCGCCCAGACGTACCGGGCGTTCGCGGCCCCTCAGCGACCCATGTTGGCGACACGGCGGAAGTAATCGGCGAAGGCAACGATGCCGCCCTCGGCCTGCCGCCAGTCGTAATTCTCGTTGGGCGCGTGGTAGCCGTGCTCGGGAAGAGAAAGGCCGAGGAAGTATACGGGCGCGTCGAGGACTTTCTCCATCGACACGACGGCTCCGATGGAACCGCCCTCGCGGACGAAGACGGGCTCTCGGCCGAACGCAAACCTCATCGCCGCGCGAATCGCGTCGGCATGCGGTCCGCTCGTGCGGCCCTGGTACGGGGGCAGCCCGTGCTCCGCCTCGACCCGGACGTCGGGGTTGGCCTTCTTTACGAATTCCTTGACCAGTCTCGCGATTTTCTTGCAGTCCATGTCAGGGACGAGTCGGCAAGATACGATTGCCGTCGCTCTCGGCGGAACGACGGTCTTCACTCCCGGGCCCTGGTAGCCGCCGGCGATGCCGTGGACCTCGAACGTGGGCATGCACCAGATGCGCTTCATCACTTCGAGCGGGTCGGTGACTCGAAGCGATTTGAACTGATGATCCTTCTTGAACGTCGCGGTGCTGAAACCCGACTTCTTCAAATCCTCGAGCTCCGCGTCGCTGGGCATCACCACATCGTCGTAGAACCCCGGGATTTTGACCTCCCCGGTTCTCGCGTCGAAGCATTCGGCGATGAGCTGGCAGAGCTCGGCTACGGGGTTTCGTGCGGCGCCTCCGGAAGTTCCCGAGTGCTGGTCGGTGGCTCCGGTCTCTAGGAAGAAGCGAAATCCCTGAAGTCCGCGCAATCCAGCGGGACAAGCCGGTCGCGAGCGGGACACCCAGACGGTGTCCGACACGACGACGGTGTCGGTGCTCAGCCGCTCGCGATGTTGCTTGATGGTGGATTCGAAATGGGGACTTCCGATCTCTTCCTCGGCCTCCCAAAGCAATTGGATGTTGACTCGCGCACCGCGAGCCACAGCGTATTTGGCGCCCCAGAGCGCCGTCAGGGCCGGACCTTTGTCGTCCGTGGTGCCGCGGCCCCAGTAGCGACCGTCTTTCCCGGTGAAGCGAAACGGTTCGGTGTCCCATCCGTCGCTTCGCTCCGCGGGCTGAACGTCAAGATGGTTGTACACGGTGACGGTCGGATAGGCAGCATCCTGGTGGAAGCGACCGTGCAACATCGGGTGGCCGCCCGTTTCGATCACCTTGGCGTCGGCACCCATGCGGCGAAGGAGGTCGGCGGCGTGGGATACGACGCCAGCGACGTCTCCGCGGTGCTTCGCGTCGGCGGACACGCTCGGAATCTCGACGAGCTCACGCAGCGATTTCTCGAAACTTCCTCGCTGCGAGGCGGCGTAGTCCAGGAGAGACTCCTTGGTGAATTCTGGCTGGATGGATTCTTTCATCTCGCGCCGACAGAGCATATCGAGAGGCGTGCTCCCGCGTCAAAGCAGCCGAACTCTCTCGGTTTTCCGACATCGATGCCGTGGGTGGGCACGGCCACGAGCAAGCGTTTATAATTCATGCAGGCTGATGAAAAAGTACGGCCCAGCCTGCCGAGCGGTGGCCAAGACATCTGCCGCGACGTCAGCGCGAATCGTCCGCATCGGGCTGCTTCGAAGAGATGAGATGTGAGCACGAAGTGCGAATAAGCGCCGCAAACGCCGAGCCGTGGCGGCCGATCGACCGCGGGTCCCGCTACGGCATTGAGCACGATGGGGAAATCGATGGAGCCTAGGGAGAGCGATCTCGTATACGACTGGAACCGCGTGGGCGAGGTCGATTCGTCCACGAGGAAACCCATCGAGTTCGACGATGAAACGTTACGGGACGGTCTGCAGAGCCCTTCGGTCACCTCCCCGCCAATCGAGAAGAAGATTGAGATCCTCCACATGATGGAGGCGCTCGGGATCCACGCGGTCGACATCGGCCTTCCCGGCGCCGGCCCGCATGTGAAGAAGCAGGTCCTCCGTCTCGCGCGGGAGATCGCCGAGCACGGAATGAAGATCTCGGCGAACTGTGCGGCGCGCACCCTTCGAGCCGACATCGAGCCGATCGTCGAGGTGTCACAGGAGGCCGGCATCCCGATCGAAGCGGCCACGTTCATCGGTTCGAGTCCGATCCGCCAGTACGCCGAAGGGTGGGAGCTCGACCGACTCCTGCGGCACACCGAGGACGCCGTGCGGTACACCGTGGACAGCGGCCTCCCCAACATGTACGTCACCGAAGATACGACCCGAGCCAGGCCCGAGACGATTCGAAAGCTCTACACGACGGCAATCGAATGCGGCGCCAGGCGGGTGGTCGTGACCGACACGGTCGGCCACGCGACACCGTCGGGCGTGCGAGCGCTCGTAGGCTTCATGAAAGAAGTGGTCGCGGATACGCGAGAGGACGTCAAGATCGATTGGCACGGCCATCGCGACCGAGGACTATCGATTCCCAACAGCCTCGCGGCAATCGAAGCCGGGGTCGACCGGGTGCATGCCTGTGCGCTCGGCATCGGCGAGCGTTGCGGGAATACACCGATGGACATTCTGCTCGTCAACTTGAAGCTCGAGGGGCGTATCGACAACGACTTGAGCCGCCTGGCGGAATACTGCCGCCTCGTCTCCGAGGCCGTGGGAGTGCCAATTCCCGCCAACTATCCCGTGGTCGGTGAAGACGCTTTCCGGACCGGCACCGGAGTGCATGCCGCTGCAGTGATCAAAGCGCTGAACAAAAAAGACACGTGGCTCGCCGACCGCGTCTACTCGGGCGTACCCGCAGGGGAATTTGGATTGTCACAAGAAATCGAAGTCGGGCCGATGAGTGGTCTTTCGAACGTACACTATTGGCTCAGCTCGCGCGGCCTTCCCCTCGACGACGATCTCGTGAAGGCCGTGTTCGAGAAAGCCAAGTCTTCCAATCGGATTCTCGAAGACGAGGAGATCGAGGCGCTGGCGCGGCAGTACACGAGCTCCGGCTGAAAGGCCGACTGCCTCTAACATGCCCATTCACCCGACCGCCATCGTGCATTCCGATGCCCGGCTCGCCGAGAACGTGGAAGTGGGCCCTCATGTGGTCGTGGAAGCGGACGTGGAAATCGGTGAGGGGAGCCGCATCGAAACCAACGCAGTTCTGAAGGCTGGACTCCGACTCGGTCGGCGAGTGCAGGTTCACGAGGGTGCTGTGCTAGCGGGCGAACCCCAGGATCTGAAGTTCGATGGCGCTCGCAGCTTCGCGGTCATCGGTGACGACTGCGTCATTCGGGAATTCGCGACCGTTCATCGAAGCGTGCGGGAGGAAGGCGTCACCCGCGTCGGCCGGGGGTGTTTCATCATGGGCTACGGGCACGTGGCGCACGATTGCGAGATCGGTGACGAGGCGATCATCGCGAGCTACGTGGCACTCGCGGGGCACATCGTGATTGGCCCGCGAGCGTTCGTTTCCGGGGGGGTGGTCGTGCACCAGTTTTCCCGGATCGGCGAGCTGGCCATGATCGGTGGAGGGTCAAAGGTCAACCGCGACGTTCCACCCTATATCACCGTCGATGGCATGCCGGCGCGAGCCGTGGGGTTGAATGTCGTCGGGCTGCGCCGAGCCGGCTTCGGCATCGATGACCTGAGCATTCTGAAACGCGCCTACCGGATCCTGTTCCGCTCGAAAGCGGCTCTCGAGGACGCGCTGGTAGAGATCGAAGCGCTCGCCTCCCCACATGCCGCCGCGCTTGCGAAGTTCGTGCGATCGAGCGAGAGGGGAATCTGCCGCGGGCGATCGTCGAGCAAGTATCCCACTCGCGGCTGAGAAGACTACAGAAATTCAATCCTACGAATCCCCCATCCCGTCTCTGGGGGAGAGGACCGGATTCGAGGAAACGGATCTACCCGGCGAGGACGAAGCTCGTGAGCTCGGCGAGCGTCTTGAGCTCTGTTGCCGTCGGATCGTCCTCTCTCCGTTTCAGGGCGTCACCGTATGCGTCTCGAATAGCACGGTTCACGTCGAATCGTCGGGGGAGGGGGACGTACGGCTCTGGCAGCACGACGGGCCCGCTGTCTGCGCCAGGAGGCGCAAGAAGGCCAATGGCATGAATCGTCTTCAGGAACTGCTCTGCGGCTCGGCTCGTTTCGCGCAACTGCAGATAGACGATCGCGAGCGACATCGAGATCGATGCGTCCTGCGGGTCGACGGCCGAAGCCTGTTGAAGGTGTTCAGCGGCACCGACCAGATCCTGGCTGCGCGCTCTCACCTCGGCGAGCGATAGATGAGCCGCTAGCGGAGGCCCGCCCTGCTCGATTGATTGCAGTAATGCACTCTCGGCCGCCTTCAGATCTCCCTCGGCCATCGACACCTGACCGAGCGCCAGGAGGCGCTTGCCTTCGTGAACCCCTTTGGCACTCTGGAGAAGCTGACGCGCCTTGGCGAGATCCTGTGCGTCCTGCCGGCTCTTTCCGATCGCGAGCCAGGTGCGCCCCAGCGCGATCTGGGCTCGGGGCTCCCTCGGGTCGATCCGGAGGGCTTGAATCAGTTGGTCTCGAGCGGGCTCGTACTGCTCTCTGGCGAGATAGACTTCACCGAGAATCGCCCGCGCTCTCGGGTCGCCCGGATAGGACTGGATGAAGCTCCGGGCCCCCTCCTCGGCCTCTTCCAGCCGTCCTTGCTCGAGCAGTGCGACTCCCAGCTGTGCTAGAAAATCGCTACCGGCCTCGACATGGGGCTGGGCTTCCCGAAATGCTCGCTCCGCCTCTGCGTAGCGCCCACGTTCGTTGAGGAGCTGGCCGAGGAGAAACCGCGCCTCTCCGTGGGCTGGATCTCGCTCGACCACGAACGCCAGGAGCTCGAGCGCTTCATCTCCACGCCCCACCTGAACGAGACTGACGGCTGTGCGATACCGAGCCTCCACACTCCCTCCGCCCCCCGAAAACGCCTTCTCGTAGTGTTCGATGGCCGGCAAAAAGTTTCCTTCCGAATAGAGAACATCGGCGATCTCCTCCGCGATCGCTGTATTGCCGGGATCGATTCGAAGGGCCATCTCCAGGTCGGCGAGTCCCGACTCGGTATCCCCCGCGGCAAGTCGCGCGCGACCGCGGCCGAGATAGACTTCCACGTGATCCCCGAACTGCTCGAGAATTGCGTCGTAAGCCGAGACGGCCTGCAAGTGCTGGCCCGAGCTCGCGAGTTGAGCGGCGCTCTCGAGTCGACCGGAGGGAATCGACCCGGCCCGAGGAAAGACCCCGTAGCCGATAGCAACCGACAAGACGGCGATCGCGATGGCCAAACCAGCAACGGGCCACGCACTCCGTCGGCGAGCGCGCCCGAGAGGGCGTCTCGTCACCTCACCTCTAGGAGACGTGGCGATCGGCGCCGTGGCGGATTCTACGGGGGCCTTTTTAGATCGGGCCTCCTGCCTGAGCTCTTTGGCCGGGCCGGTCGAAGGCACGGGTGGCTCCAGGGCGATCGTGTCCTCTGGCGACGACTCGGGATAGACCATCGCGGCGACCTTGACGAGGGCCTCGACCTCCTCCGCCCGCGCTTCGTTCATCAGACCGGCTTCGGGCGACAGGATCTCCTGAGCGTACGCGTTTCTCCGTTCTGGAGACCAAGTCGTGGACAAGAGGACGAGCTTCTGGAGTAGCCGGTTCGCCGGCTCCTGCGCCAGACACTGCTTCCAAACTTCTATGGCCTCGCGCTGCCTACCTTCGCTGAAAGCTTCCGAGCCAGTTTTCAACGCCTTCACCACGTCCACCGGGGAGCGGGCTTCAGAAGAAGCTTTGTAGGCGACCTCGAGGAGCTCTCGCGCCTCGACGCAGTTCGGATAGCTCTCGAGTACGGCACGGAAGGCAGCGGTGGACTGCTCCAGATATCCTTGCGCGAGTAGCTCGACCGCTCCATGGAGGGCGTTCGCCTCCGCAGTATTCGAAGATTGCCCGTGGGATCCGGCGCCGGGGGCGGCCGGAGCACCTTGATTCAGCTCGTCCATCGTTTACCGCCTCGCTCCGAACCCGTAGCCTAGTGAGCCTTGCTTAGATTCTCCGGGCTCGTAGACCATGGCTAATAGCTGATAGTGCTGGATTTAGTTGAGCACCAGTATACAGCATGTCAAAGTCCGGACGATACCGCCACGGAAGTGCAACTTGCTGGCCTATCCACGAACCTGCTAAATTAAGAAAATCCTGGAAATAACCCAGTTCAAGCTGACGGGAAGGTTGCACTCATGGCTCAGAACCAGGGGCCGTCTGAGACGATAGGCGCGGAGGAGCTACGGTCGCTCGAGACATCGGTCCTCAAGACGCTTTGCCTCACCATCAATACGGCAGGCTCGGAGTTGAAGTACAAGATACTCGACAGCCTGTCCGACGAAGATTTTTATTTTCCCGTCAACAAGGCCGTCTTCCTGACGCTGTCGGAGATGCATCTGCGCGGGGACTACGTCATCTCTGCCAACCTCGAAGAGGAGCTCCAAAAGACGTTCGCCGATCTACCCAGCAGTCTCGCCATCGAGCAGCTGTTCAATGGCAGTTTGCCCTCGCTCGGCGACTTGAACGGCTGGGTAGGACGACTCCGGGAACGCTCGCGGTCGGGCATCGTTCCCAGCGTTACACCCGGTGGCCCCACCAGATCCGTCCCCTCGGAACCAACGTTTCACCAGAAAATCGGTACGACCATGGTGCGCTCGGTCGAAGAAGTCCGGAAGCGAATCGATGACGAGTACCGTCGCTCGAGTGACAGCGCCGTGGCGGTTCCCCCCGCGGCGTCCTCGAGTCCTCCCGAACCGTCAGAGTTTCCCGAACCCGTATTGATCGATCCACCGAGCTCTGCACCATCGATCACTGCCCCCCGAGCCTCACAACCTGCACCCGCTCCGACTTCTCAGGCGCAGAGCAGCCACCAACCGGTCGAGGACTCCCTTCTCAGCTCCGAGGGAGACGATTGGTCGAGTTACCTTGATCAGATCGCTTCCCAACAAGGCAGAACGTTCGACACCGGTTTCGCTCGAATCGACGAAGGGCTCGGCGGCCTCGGCCCTGGTCTCGTTTTGCTGTCGGACGGGGACAATCGGCGGCAGGCCGACTTCCTCAAACAACTCACCGACCAGATGGCGGCGGGAACAGAGCTTCGATGCCTCTACCTCGCAGCGACGCGACCCAAGACCCAGCTTAGAATCCGGACTCTCGCGCGCCTAGCGGCGGTGCCGGTCGACGACATCGAGAAGGGGCGTTTGAAGAAAGATTCTCAGGAATGGCAGCGCATCGAAGCGGCGGGGAGGAACGCGGCCGCGTGGCTCAAGAGAGTCTTCGTCTACGAAGTCAAGGGCCGCCTCGACATCCAACTCGTACGCGAGCTTCTGAAAAAGCTCCGGCTCCTCCAGGGGAGCACCGAGTCGAGCTGTCTTCTCGTGGTGGACGCCCTGGAAAGAATTTCTTCGCGCGATTCGACGTCATCGATTGCCTCCCAGCTCAGGACCCTCGCGACCTCCATGGACGTTCTGGCGGTCGCGGCGACGGGAGACCCGAAGACCATCACAGCGAGAGACGCCGACTATGTAGGCATCTTCCGAGAGGACGAGACGGGGCGGCTGGAGCTGGAAGTCCTTCAATCGGGAAGGGAAAGCTCCACCATGGTGGAATTCCAATACGAGTCTCGAACGTGTCGGTTCACCGAAGTGTGAAGATCCGGCCTCATTGATCTAGATCACAGGATCGCGAGCGCGCCCGGGCGACCATGCAGGAAGGAGAAACCCATGACAACCTGGCTGCTCCGTCTTTTACCCATCACCGTCCTCCTTGCACTCGGCGCGTGCACCGCTGCCGATAACGAGTCCGGCCCCGGCGGAACCGCGGCATCTCAGGAAGACGCCGCCGAGTCGGAAGCGGTGTCCAGTTCTCCGGCGGAGTCCGTCTCGCCGACACGCTCGGAGCGTGAGACACCTCGACCTCCTTCGCGCACCGAGCCCGTGACCACGCGGCCGAAACCAACCTCGCCACCCAAGATGGTCGAGGTCGAGATCCCGGACGGAACGATTCTCGAGCTCGAGCTCCTGACGGCGCTGGACTCGTCCGCCAACCGAGTGGGGGACGAGATTCAAGCCCGCACGCTCGCGCCGCTCTACGCGGCTGGACAGCTGGCCCTCGGGGAAGGAGCTTACGTCCAGGGTCGGGTTACCGAAGTGGAAGCATCGGGGCGTGTCAAAGGCCGCGCCAGGCTCGCTTTCACTTTCGACCGAATCCGGACTTCAACCGGCCTCGAGGATATCCGCACGAGTTTCGTGGAGCAAGAGGCCAAGAGTGGAAAGAAGAAGGATGCGACAATCATTGGCGGTGCGACGGGTGTGGGGGCCATCGTCGGCGGAATCATCGGAGGAAAGAAGGGCGCAGCAATTGGCGCAGCCGTCGGCGGCGCAGGAGGCACCAGCGTCGTACTGACGACCAAGGGCGAAGAGATTCGTCTTCCCGTGGGGGCCCAAGTCAACGTGCGATTGGATGATCCTCTGAAAGTCGCGCTCAACTAGCAGCCTCGGGCCTGTGCAACAGTGCGAATTTGGTTCGTCTTTTGCTGGCGGTGCCGTAACGCCCTAGACCTCAAAGGGGCTCTTCGGGAAGGATTTTCTTGCCCGTCACCTTCTCGACCGCGATCAGTATCTTCTCTCGCAGGATGAGCCGCGCCCGGCGCTCTTCCGCGGTGATGAAGCTGTAGACCTCTTTGGTGATGCGCTGCAGGAAATCGACCTCGCCGCGTCCGAGCTCGACGACGATGAGACCACCGGCTCCCACGGCGGGAACGCTGAAATTGATGTCGAGAAGCTTGTCCCTGAGAGACAGCCGCGCCTTTCGCTCGCGCGGCGAAGTTTCTTCGACATCTCTCTTCGTAATTTTTCGCAAGAAGTCGATCTCACCGTAGGAAAAAACGATCTCGGTCGCCTTCTCACGACTCGCCTTGGCCCCGGGAGCCCGAGTCGACGTTTTCTTTTTCTTGGCGGGTTTCTTCGTAGCCGCTGCCTTCTTGGTAACCTTCTTCGCCACTCGCCCTCCCCCTCTCTACAGTCGCTCATTTGGCCCGGTCGTTGGAACCCTTGGCCGACGGTTCGTTCTCCATGAGGATCTCTCCGCACGCACACAAAACCCGACGGACGCGACCGAAGACTTTCACCGCGCGTCCGCACCACGGGCACGTCAGAATGATCATTGCGGTCCGCACTCGCTCGGGCTCTTCCATGGTTGCTCTCCGGAGCCCTTCTCGGTCGAGCTCGGTCAGCGTCGCTGCTCGATAGGCGACGACTCCGAGGCAGCCTTCAGCGCCGATTCGCCGATCTCGAACTCCCCATCGATGAGACTGCCTTCCTCGACGCCAAGTTTGACGGCGCGAAACGTTCCCGAAGCGCGCGCCGGCCCAAGAAGCCGCAATTCCCTGCTGTTAACTTCGCCGTGGAACTTGCCGCTGATCTCTACTCTGCTAGCCTCGACCTTGGCGTCGACGACGGACCCTTCGACGATCCGCACCGTTCCACTCGCTTTCACGTCCCCGTGAAACTTGCCTCTGAGGGTGATGTCGATTCCCTCGAGCTTTCCGTCGAGGGTGGCTTTTGCTGCCAGTATCGTTTCTTGATCGTTGGCCACTGGATAGGGCTCCTCCCGAACGAGCCAAATACCGATTTCGGGACTCTACGTATTCTACTGAGTGTTCACTGGATCAGGGCTTTCGTGGTATCGAAAGCGCTTTTAATATGAATATACCGCTTGTGAGCGGAGATCGCTACCGTGACTTGGGAGGAAGAATGGGCTCAGCTCGTGGGCTCTTTCGCAAGCCGTCCCGTCTCGATCAAACCCTCGATGTCGGATCCGAGGCCATCGCCCACCGCTCCAAAGTAACGTTTCACGACTCGACCCTCGCGGTCGATGAGATACTTCGTCGGGTAACCGAGAAATGGACCGAAGGACTCTTTAGTGCCGTCCACCCCGATCACCTGTGGATAATGAATCCCCTTGTCTTCGACGAACGCGCGGATCTCATCGGCGTCGCCGGATTCGAGAACGACTCCGAGCATAAGGAAATCATCAGGGCCGAAACGCTCCGCCATCTTCTGCAGGGTCGGCAGCTCGGCGATGCAAGGGGCGCACCACGTGGCCCATAGGTCCACGAGTACGACTTTGCCCTTATGGTCCGACAGGGCCAGCTGCCCATTACCGTCGACTCGGTCCAGCACGAGGTCAGGCGCGGGTTTGAGCCCATTTCCACCGCTTCCTCCCGACTCCTGCGCGCCCTCGGGAACGGCACACGCCAAGGAGACGAGAACGAGCAGGTTGGCAGCAGCGAAGAGAGACTTCATCCGAACACCTCGAGCTTAATTCGCTTGCAAGCTGCGCAGGTAGTGCACGACTTGCCAACGTTCGGTTTCGCTCATCTTTCGGTTCATTGGCGGCATGGGTTGTTTTCCCACCGTCATCTTGTAGAAGATCTCACCGTCGGTCAAGCGATTGCGCGCGTCGGCCGTTGTGACGTCCGGCGGGGCCGGCTTGATGAATTGCGTCGCTGGACCATCACCCTTTCCTGACTCGCCGTGGCACATCACGCAGTGTTTCTTGAAGAGCTCTGCTCCTGCGCTGAGGGCCTCAGGCGTGTTCTCCACGGGGTTCTCGACAGCTTTTGCCTCGTCGGGAACTTCCCAAGTACCGCTGCTGCTTTCTTGGAGTGCGTAAAGCGTCGCCGAAGCCGCGAGAACCAGAGAGAGTGTGAGAGCGAACTTCATTTCGTTCTGCCTCCTGAGCCTGTCAAAGAGTGCTCTCAATATTAGCACGCTCCCGACGCTCAACCGAGAACGGGAAGGAACGTGAAGTACTGTGAAAGCATCTGCAGACTGTCAGTGGCGACGAGGATCCCGACGGCAACGAGCATCGCTCCCGCTACCACTTCCACCAGCCTCATGTGTTTCTTGATTTTCCCGAAGAAGCCGAGGAATCGATTGATGGCGAGACCCGTCACCAAAAATGGAATTCCCAGCCCGAGCGAGTAGGCCGTGAGCAGCAGCACCCCCTGCCCCACCGTTTCCTGCTGGGATGCGATAACCAGCACCCCCGCGAGGATCGGACCGATGCAGGGTGACCAGCCGAAGGCGAAGGCGAGCCCGATTAGGAGAGAGCCGAGAATCCCCACTCGTTTCGATTGCGCATGAAACCGCTTCTCGTAGTTCAACCATTTGATGGGTGTGAGTCCCATCGTGTGCAGGCCCAGCACGATAATCACCGCACCGGCGATTCGAGCCAGAGTCACCCGGTTGGTGGCAAACCACTGACCGACGTAGGTCGCCGAGGCCCCCATTGCGACGAAGACGATGGAGAAGCCAATCACGAAGAACAGACTGTTGGCTGCCACGCGATACAAGAGCTCTCGTCGCCGTTTCTGGTCCAAACTCAGGTGGCTCTGCAGCTCCTGAAGTGATGCGCCGGAAATGAAGGAAATGTAGCCGGGCACGATCGGCAGAACGCAGGGCGATATGAACGATATGAAGCCCGCGGCGAACGCGGGGACGAGCGCGATTTTCTCCATGCTCCTTTACCTCGTCTCTCGACGACTCGCCATTGTAGCCCGATCGGGAGTGGCGCCGCTTCTAGCCAGCGGGCCCAGCCGACAGTCATTGACAGTCGAGAAAACCCGCGAGGTGCCTTCGGTTGACTCACGACTGTCGACTGTTGACGCCCACGTGGCCGGCAGGCTTGACGAGTCCGAGTCGAACTCGCTAGAATTGGTTATTCGTATCTGACTGATAATCCAACCAATAAGGGGCAAAAAGGGGTGGTTTTCTTCAACTACACCACCATGCAGGTGTCGGCGAAGATCGTGTATTACGGCCCCGGCCTGTGTGGGAAGACGACGAACCTCCAGCATATCCATAGCTGGACGGATCCGAGCTCGCGCGGGGAGATGGTCAGTCTGGAGACCGAGGCGGATCGGACGCTCTTCTTCGATCTGCTTCCTCTCGAGGTGGGCACGATCGGCGGTATGCGTGTTCGCGTTCAGCTCTACACCGTTCCCGGGCAGGTCTTTTACAATACGACGCGCAAGCTCGTGCTCAAAGGCGTCGATGGAATCGTCTTCGTCGCGGATTCTCAAGAACCGGCTCTCGACGCGAACCTCGAAAGCTTCCAGAACCTCGAGAGGAACCTTGCCGAGCTGAACCATCCGATCGACAACATTCCTTTCGTCTTCCAATACAACAAACGCGATCTTCGAAACATCCTCTCCGTCGAGACGCTCAATCGCCACCTGAATCGAGGAGGGTTCGACGTATACGAGGGAGCGGCGCTGCACGGGGTCGGCGTGTTCGAGACACTGAAGGCGATCTCGAAAAAGACCCTGGCTGCCGTCCATCGGAAGATTTCCGGAGAGCGCCCGTCACGAGAGGTTACCGTCTCGCGCCCCCCGGAGCGCCGGGAACGGCCACAACCCGTGGCGGTTGCCCTGGCGCGGACGAGCGCTCCCAGCCGGGAAAGGCTCGCCGACGTCGAACCGCGCGGCGCCGCGAGCGTCGCTCGAGAGATTCGACCAGCAGGCTCGATCCGGCCGACCGAGGCTGACACGGGCGAAGCCAGCCTGGGGCGTGACGACAACAGAAGGGCTCCCGGGACATCGGCGGAGTCTCGACTCGGCGAGAACGAGCTCCCGAGCCTTCGCGAGGCAACCCCAGGAAACCGAAGCGGGGAAACTCCCTCCGCTCGCCCTCCGCTCGTCGTCGAGGGGCGAGCCAAAGCTTACGTTCCCAGAGACCTCATGCGTAGCGCGTCGAGCGTGTTTGCCGACCTCAAGCTCGTAGGCCTCGGCTCGAGCCATACGATCGAGACGGTAGCGAAACTGGAGCTTCCCTGGCGAGCGAACGGCGAGCCGGTGCGCCTCAAGCTCGAGATCGAGCTGACGGAAGACACGGATCGCTGAGGCTAATTCGTTTCCAACTTGTCACCCGGCCTAGCTATCCAGCGCAGCTCCCGCCACGGCACTGAGTACGGAGCAGGGTGATGGAAAATTCAGCCCACCCTGATGCGAGCGCAGCGAGCCCGGCGCGCTTGTCGCGCCGTAAGCAGCTCGAGCCGTGGCGGCCGGTCGAGCTCGGGTCCCGCCACGGCACTGAGTACTCTATGTCCCGTCGAGGGCCTCGACGTAGAGATGATAGACTCTCAGGCCGAGCTCACGATCGTCGATTGCGAGTCCAAGCCCCGAGGGTACGAAGGACTCGCTGTTGACGATGCGGAGGTCGACCCAATCCTCCCCCCCCAGGGCGCTCAGCGGAATCGGGATCTTCTTGAGGAAGGTGTCTCGCGTCTCGACCTTCAGGGAACCGATCTCGGTCTCGCCAACGACGAGAGACACCTGGAGGGGCTCCTCGGGGAACGCGTTCACGTTCGTGTCGGCCTCGATGTAGAGGATGCTCTCTCGCTTCGGATTCCGGAACGAGCAGACGGCTTCCTTCTTGGTCCATTGCCATTCGATGCTCGGGTTCTCGGGCGCCGATTCGAGCTGATGCCATCCTTCCTTGTAGACGAGAAAAATGTTCTCCTTCTGGTCGAGAAGCTGGAGTTGGGCGACACGGTACGCGTTGTTCCCGTCGTCCGAACCGGCGAGCCCCAGTCTCTCGTTCGTTCCGGGATCGTAGAGTCCCATACTCACCGTCGCCGTCCCCAGATAAGGATAGAGGGGGATGAATAGAGTGCGCTTGTACTCGACGGTGGAGCCGGCCTTCCAGGAGCTCGTGGGCTCGGGTGGTACGTGGTCGTCGGTAAACAGGAGCGCATTGTGGGAGTCGAGAAAGTGGACGAAGACGTGATAATCCTTCGGGACGGGCGCCGAATCGGCACCCACGTCGAAACGGTATGTGATCTCCACCGGGCTCCCGATTGGTGCCCGCGACTTGTTGAACTCCGCATGCGGGGTGATGGGCCGACTCTCGACCGGTTCTCCGCCGCGGCCGCCGCAGCCCGCGAGGCCAACGGCAGCTATGAGCGCCGCAGCCAAGCAGATCCGGCGGGTGTTCACGAAGATCCTGTCGTGGTGATGCATTCCGATCATTCTCCTTCGGGCGAACGCCGAGAGGATGGCGCCGCGCAAAGCGGGGAGTATGTCACAGCGTGACTGACCCGTCAACGATGCCGGATTTGTTGATCCAATTTTCACCGCTCTGTTATAGTCGAGCGTAGAGTGAGGCAGCCTAATGGCTGGAACGGGTTAGAGGGAGAATGCGACGCGAGGGTGAAGCGCTTGGAGGTCCGCACCAGTGCGTTCCTGCAGATGTGGGTCGATGCATCCGAGGGTCTCTCGAAAACGTGGCGTACGACGGCATGCGCTTGATCTCGAGTCCCCATTCTGAAACCGAAGTCATCACCCGGTCCGGCCGATGAAGCTCGACGAGGACCTCCGCTCGATCCAGCAGGCTCGCGAGCTCGTCCTGCGGGCTCGCGAGGCGTGGGACCGCTACGCGCATTTCACTCAGGAGCAAGTCGACGCGATCGTTGGCGCTGCCGCTCGGGCCGCCTCGAAAGCCTCTTACGACCTCGCGCGTCTCGCGGTCGAGGAGACGGGATTCGGAGTCGTCGAGCACAAGTTCATCAAGAACAAGTTCGCCGCCGAAGACGTCTACCGGTTCATCCGAGATATGAAGACCGTCGGGATCATCCGCGAGATTCCCGAGACCAAGGTGATCGAGATTGCGGAGCCCGTCGGGGTGATCGCCGCGGTCGTTCCGTCGACCAACCCGACCTCCACCGCCATCTACAAGGTTCTCATCGCTCTCAAGTCGAGAAACGCCATCGTGCTCTCGCCGCACCCCGCGGCAAGAAATTGCATCCGGGAGACGTCCGAGATCATGAAACGGGCAGCCGCGGCCGCCGGAGCGCCGGACGGCGTGGTCGACTGCATGACCGAAGTGTCTCTCGAAGGGACTCGTGAGCTCATGAGCCACCGACGCACTTCCGTCGTGCTGGCGACGGGTGGGATGGGTCTGGTGCGTGCGGCTTACAGCTCGGGAAAACCGGCATTCGGCGTGGGTCCGGGAAACGTGCCCGCCTACATCGAATCCACTGCCGACGTGGCGAGAGCGGTGAGGGACGTTCTCACCGGCAAGAGCTACGACAACGGGACCCTGTGCTGTTCGGAGCAGGCGCTCATCTGCGATCGTGCCATCGAGCCTGCGGTCCGTCAGGCGGTGGTCGAGGAAGGGGGCTTCTTTCTCGACTCGAATCAGATCGACCTGGTTTCCAAGGTTGCCGTCCTTCCATCTCGGCTGGCCAATCCGGAGATCGTGGGCAAGAGCGCGGCGTTCATCGCGCGGAAGGCCGGCTTCGACGTCCCGGAAACGACTCGCGTGCTGGTCGCGGAGCTCGGCGGTGTTGGCCGCGACTATCCCCTTTCGATCGAGAAGCTCGCACCCATTCTCGCGTTCTACGTCGTCGGCGACTGGAAAGAAGGTTGTGAACGGGCGAAGGAGATATTACGGTATGGAGGCATGGGACACACCCTGGCCATCCATTCGACGGACGACAAGGTCATCCGACAGTTCGCGCTCGAGAAGCCGGCGTTCAGGATCGTGGCCAACTCGACCGCCACTCACGGTGCGGTCGGCTTCAGCACCGGATTGAGTCCGGCCATGACTCTCGGATGCGGTGCCCACGGCGGAAACATCACTTCGGACAACATCACTCCGATGCATCTCATCAACATCAAGCGGCTCGCCTATGGGATCCGGCCGGTGGACATCGGGATGGCACTCGAGGCCTACGGCTATCCGGGAGAACGCACCGTGCCCGAGTCTGTTCGCCGTGAGGCCTACACCTCCAAGAACCTGGAGCAACGGATATCTCGATTTCTGGAAGTGCGCGGACTTCCCGCGCGAGCGCGAGGCGAGTCGCCAGCGCCGCGGGAGGTTTCATCGTTGGAAGGGATCGAAGCGGCGCCGACTCCCCCCCCGGTCGCCGCGCTCGAATTCGTATCCGAGGAGGACGTGCGCTCGGCGCTGAGCGAAGGCCGGAAGCTTCCCGTCGGTGCCGGGACGGTGATTACACCGTCGGCTCGCGAGCTCGGCAACGAGAACAACGTCTTCCTGCGAGTCTAGTCAACCAAGAATCGTAAGGGGCAATCAGCGTGCCGGTTCATCCTCGTCTCGTCCTCGTGATTTCGCTCTCAGCATTCGTCATCGGCTGCTCGTCGAAGCGCTCAATCAGCACCGATGCGACGCAGCCTCCTCACGGTGTGGTTGCTTCGCTCCACGCCGAAACCATCGAGCAGACACGGCGTGAGCTCGAACGCGGTGAGACCCTCGCCGCAGAAGGTCGATGGGCAGCTGCGCGACTGGCCTTCGATCGCGCGCTGGACCTCCTTTTGACCATCCCCGGTGGCGTCGAATCGACACCGGAGGCCAAAGCCCTCTACGACGAGGCGATCGCTACAATCCACGAGGCGGAGCGCATCCATCAAGCCCGGATGGCCGACGCGATGGCCACGTCCGAACCAGCCGAGGAGGCCGCCGTCGACGTCCTGACGAGCGAGGTCTCTCGGATGGAGTCCGCGAGCGCACTCGAGGCGGCGGAACGGGAGAGCGATCTCTTGGACCGGGGCTACGACCTGCCCGTGGTCGTGAACGCGAGGGTGGAGTCGATCATCAAGATGTTCCAGGGTCCCAGGCGCGAATGGTTCCAGGAAGCACTCGACCGCTCGGGCCAATACCTTTCGATGTTTCGGGGGGTCTTCGCCGAGGAGGGACTTCCGCGCGATCTGGTGTACCTCGCGATGATCGAGAGCGGTTTCAAGGACAGAGCGCTCTCCCGTGCCGGCGCGCGGGGGATCTGGCAGTTCATCAGCGCGACCGGACACCTTTACGGACTGCGGCAGGATTTCTGGATCGACGACCGGTTCGATCCCGAGAAGGCGACTCGAGCCGCCGCCCGGCACCTCCGAGACCTGATGGAGGAGTTCGACGATTGGTACCTGGCAATGGCGGCCTACAACGCGGGCGCGCGACGCGTCCATCGTGCGATCGCCCAGACCGGAAGCAGGGATTTCTGGACGATCTCCGCCAGACGACGCCTGCCGCGCGAGACACGTAGCTACGTTCCCCTGATTCTCGCAGCCGTCGTGATTGCCAAGGATCCCGTCGCCTACGGCTTCACACCCTCGACCGCTTCGCCTCGTGATTACGACGTCGTACGGCTCGAACATCCGATCGACCTCGAGACCGCAGCGCAGTCGGTTGGTACGGACGTAGAAGAGTTGAAGCGGCTGAATCCGGAGCTGCGGCGATGGGTCACTCCTCTCGACCAGAGCGACTATCCGTTGCGGGTGCCCAAAGGTACGGCCCATGATTTCAGGGAGGCGATCGCCGCCATCCCCGTGGACGAGAGGGTACGCTTCGGAACCCACGTCGTTCGACGCGGAGACACGCTGTCGAGAATCGCAAGCAGATACGGGACCACGGTCGAGGCGCTCGCGAGCGCAAATCACATACGCAGCCGCTCGCTCATTCACCCCGGTCAGGTCTTGACGGTTCCGGTTCCGAGCGGCTCGCAGGGGAGTGAAACGATGGTCACTCGTCGCGAGAGCCTCGAGCTGGACGGCGGCGACGTCTACGTGGTGCGTCGCGGAGACACCTTGGGGGCGATCGCTTCGTCGTTCCGGATGTCGCTGGCCGATCTCCGACGCCTAAACGGGCTCTCCTCAGGAGAGACTCGCATCCATCCTGGACAACGCCTCGTCGTTTCGCCGACGACGGCGCCGCCGAGCCGCGCGAGGCGCGCTCCGGCCAGCTTGGAGGACGTCTATGTCGTACGTGAAGGCGACACGCTCGGTCAGATCGCGGACGCGCATGACATCGGTCTGTCGAAGCTCAGAAGCCTGAACGGACTCCACCACCGATCGAGCCGTATCTATCCCGGTCAGAAGCTCGTCGTGCGAGAGTCGGCGGTCTCGGCGCAAGCCGAGGATGCGGCCCCCGCGGGTGGCGCCCTCACGTATCGCATCCGTCGAGGAGATACGCTGTCCACGATTGCGAGACGCTTCGGGGTTTCGATCGAGGATCTCAGGCGGTGGAATCGCATCGAATCGGACCACATCGTGACGGGGCAGGCGATCACGATTCACGCCTCGCCGCCGTAGTCGACGAGATCGGATCGGCGAGCAGGAGCCACGCGAGAAGCGCCGCGGACTTCTGGTCGGCTCCCCATGGCGGTCCGAACGGCTTTCCCATGGCGCGCACCGCCTCCTCGAGCTTGGACGAGGAAGTTCCCAGAACCGCCAGGGCACGCGTCAGAAGATCGGATTTGCGGACGCGTACGACTCGAAGGTCGCTTCGCTGGCACGCCGCCTCCAGGGCTTCGCGGAAATGATCGCCGTCGGCGGTATGGATGAGGGCATGAGATGCGAGAATCGCCTCCAGATTTCCTCCCTTGCGACCCGACGAATCGAGGATACCGGCCGCCTCGATGGGTGAATTCTTCGCGCGCAGCTCGTCCGCGATCTTCGAAACGCTGCCGACCGCTAGGCGCAACGCGCTCGCGCTGAAGTCTGCCAATCGCCTCTCCGCCTCGACGAGTGGGAGCGATTCGACCGCGTGATAGGGCTGCCGGGAATCGCGGCGAGTGGAATCGGCCATCTCGATCCGCCCGCGATACACGACCGTTGGATGGCCGGCATCTCCCGCCACCGCGACGACAGCCGCCCATCCCGAGTGTGGAGCGAAACCGAGCGCGGCGGTCATTTCCAAGCTCGCCTTACTACCGCGGTACGATCGGAAGCACAATTCGCGAAGGGCGCTCGCGGTCGTGGTAAATCAACTGGTGCGCGACGACCATGCGTTTGCTTTGGGTGAACGGCTCGCCGGTGTTGAGATTCCGATCGAAATGCGGAAAGAGGCTGCTCGTCACCTGGAGGCGGATCCGATGCCCGCTCGCGAAGAGGTTCGACGTGACCATCGAATCGAAACGGAGCTCGACGATCTCGCCGGGCTCGAGAAGTGAGGGCCTGTCCTCCCCCTCCCGATATCTGACGCGCTCGACCTCGACGGTGGGGCTCATGAGATTGTAGGCACGACCGTCGGGGTGCACGTCGAGCAAGCGTACGATGAGATCCGTGTCCCTGGCGGAGGACGAGACGAACAGGATCGCTTCGATGGGCCCGGTGACCTCGACGTCCGCCGTCAGAGGCTCGGTCTCGTAGACGAGGACATCGCCACGGGACTCGAGCGGGCTCTGGTCGAACGGGCCCTGGACGCCGCCGTGGGGGTCGATGACCGGGTCGGCCGGGTCGTAATCATAGGCTGTGCTCGCATCGTCCTCTTCGGGCGGCTCGAGCCGAAGGGCCCCGGAAGCGCGTAGGTAATAAGGAGTCGCGCTCGCTCGCGAAAGGGGCCAATTATCCTCCTCGCGCCACCGGTTCTCGCCCATCACGAAGATCCGCACGGGCTTTTCCGAGTTGAGCCCGTTCGCCTCGTTCTTGAGCCAGAAGTCGAACCAGCGCATCAAGAGAAGCTCGTAGTCGAGGCCCGCGTTGACGCCGAAATCGAGCTCGCCCTCACGAATTCGATTGAGCCGCGGAGTGCCGTGAGTCCAGGGGCCCATCACCAGCCAGCTGCCATTGTCCTTGGTGCCGGCATAATTGTTCACCGCACCCATCGGTCCGTAACCCTCGTCGTGCCAACCCGAGAGATTCAGCGCGGGTACGCTGATGCTCTCGTATCTCGCCTCGACATCGGCGAAATCCCAATACCCGTCATCGTCGGGATGGGAGAGCCATTCGTAGTACGACGGCGCGACCCCCTGCAAAGCAGGCAGCTCCGCGAGCGGCAGAAAGCGCAACCACTCTTCCTCGTTCCTCTCCCAGAGAGCATCGGCTTCCTCCCACGTCTTCGGACCCGAGAGCCCGTTGCGGCGACGCACGTCGGGAGCGATGTTCCGATAGAACCAGCCGATCCAAGAGAGGTCGAAGGTGCCCCCGAAATAAAAGAACCGCCGGCCGGTGGAAAAGCACATCGAGGGCGCGATGGCGACCAGATGCGGCGGCGACTCCATGGCCGCGAGCCACTGGACCGCTCCGGGGTACGACAGACCCGCCATGCCGACGCGGCCGTTGACGTACGGAAGCCGAGCCACCCACTCGACGGTGTCGTAGCCGTCCTTGCCTTCCTGGCGGTACGGGTCGAACACCCCTCCCGATGCGTAGCGTCCCCGCACGTCCTGAGTCACGACGACGTAGCCCGCTCGTGCCGCCCGGAAGGCGAACCCGTCGTCGCGCCACTCGTACGATTTTCCATACGGAGTTCGAATCAGTATGGCGGGATAGCGTCCGGGTGCCTCGGGCCTGAGGACGTCGGCCATCAGCACGACGCCGTCCCGCATCGTCGCACCAACGTCGGTCTCGAGAACGAGGCTTCCGATCGCGAGCAAGAGTGCCGCTGTCATCGTGTCCTCACCAAGATCTTCATTGGTTTCAACGCAGCTAGAGCCTATGGTGAGAACCCCGGCACCGTCAAAGTGCCTCATTTCCGCTGAAGCAGAACACCAGTTCTAATATCGTCGGCCCGTCTGCCACTCCAAGTGTGACAGGAATCCCGTGCGCTAGGAGGCTCTCTCCAGATGTTTTCATTCTCCTTTGGGTCGACTCAGACGCCACCGCTCGAGCTCCGCTTTCAGGGGAGCCCAGTAGAGGCGGTCCCGCTCTCGTTCCCGATCCTCCTCCCGTCTGAGGAGCATCGCAGTCCTGGCTGGATCTCCCCTTAGTACCGCTCGGAGCACAGGCCGGTGGACTGCCACCCTCTTGGCGAGCCGCGGATAGCGTCGTGCCAGATCCGACAGCAGCTCGAACGTCCGGCATTCACGAAACCAAAAGGCGAGTCTCCCCGGTCCAGGTTTGCTTGGAGCTCGAGCGATGTCGGCCTCGATCAGCCGGCGTATCATCGGCCAGTCTTTGTCCCGCTGGGTCTTTTTCGCGCGTACCAGGTCGGGCAAAGCCAGGACCGATACTCGGCCCACTCCGGGGAGGTCCACCACCTCCCTTCGTTTCCAGAGCTTGTCGAAGGGATCGACGCCCCTCATCTTGGACATGACGTCGACTCGCAACCTGTTGAGACCCGCGGCGAGGCAGCGGAAATGACAGGCGTGACCTCTTGCAAGGACGGAGGCCGAGAGTGGAGGGAAAAAAACCGGCTCGGCCTCAAGCTTTTCGAATGCGGCGCGGAGTCGGCTAAGGTTTTTCGGCGCCACCGCTACGGCGAAATCGATGTCTCGGGTGAATTCCGCCGCCCCGTAGAGGATGCACGCCTGACCGCCCATCAGAAGTGCCCGAACCCGCCTCCGCTGGAAAGTAGAAAGGACTCTGGGAATCGGGCTCAGGCTCACAACTTCCTCCGAGTAACAAGAACGTGGCCCACAGGCGCTGGGACTCGGCGAAGCGCTCCGCCGGCGTCATCTCGTACCATTCCCACCGGTCCTCGTCCTCGAAAGTGAGAAAGAGGGCTCTTCGTTCTGCTTTCCGGGAATTCACGATTGAGATTATAGCCTCGGGCCGGAGTCAGGACACGAACCCGGACCCGCCCGGCCGCGACGAAAATCTTGCGCAGCCAATATCCCTCGCGGCGACTCAGATCGCGTCGAGTCCGAACCCGCTTTCTAGCGAGGGTAAGTGATCGTTTTGGCGCCAATCGGTGGGCTTGGATGGCACTCACCTGGTTCGCGAACGTGTTCTATAACGAAGCGCAACCACTCTTCTCGGTGCCCACATCCTGCGTCACACGACGTAGCCCGCTCGTGCCGCCCGGAAGGCGA
>DATIBD010000012.1:0-43627 GCA_035457705.1 Vicinamibacteria bacterium | reverse complement strand
GCTCGGGGTGCTCGCCTTCTGGCTCGCGGGCTTCCGGCTGCTCGCGAGCTACCCGATGAGTCCGCTCCGCGTCCTGGCGGATGGGCGGGAGCACCGAGGCACCGGAGTCATCGTGGGAAAGCTCGCCCGCTTCGGCCCGCGTTATTTCATTACTCCCGATGCGCGAATGGACGAGGCGCGGTTTCACGTCGTCGTCTTCGAGGGAGGCAAGCGCCGGGACTATCTTCGTTATCTCCTGGGCGTGCTCCAGCGGCGGCATCTGAGTTTCGAAGACGTCGAGCATTTCAAGACGGATCGCCTTACGATCGAGTCAGACGTGCCGGTTCGCTGTCAGCTCGACGGCGAGCCCGCGGGCGAGACGCCCGTCCGCCTCGAGGTCAGAGATCGGGCTCTTGCGATCATCCTCCCGGTCGGGCCACCCGACACAACCGGGTAATTGGCCTCGTCCTCGGAGCGATCATAGAATGACCGATAAGGAGGACCCGAACATGACGAGCCCCGCCCTCTTCCTGGTAATGGTCGCAACGGGCTCCGCGGTCGGCTACGGCGACGAGGATGCCAAGCCGATCGTGGGACGTTCCATGGTCGCGACTCAATATGGCATCGTCGCCGCGAGCCAGCCTCTTGCCGCACGAGCGGGGGTTCAGATCCTCGAGCGAGGCGGCAACGCGATCGACGCCGCCATCGCGGCGAATGCGACCATCGGGCTCATGGAGCCCACCGGCAATGGCATCGGAGGCGATCTGTTTGCCATCGTCTACCTGGCGAAGACCGGCGAGATTCATGGCCTGAACTCGAGCGGCTGGGCGCCGAAGGGGATGACGCCCGAGTTCCTGGCGTCGAGGAACATCGAAGAGATGCCCCACCGGGGCATCTACGCCGTGACCGTGCCCGGCGTCGTGGCGGGCTGGCACGCGCTCCGAGCGCGTCTCGGCTCGCTCGAGTTTCAGGAGATCCTCGCCCCCGCCATTCATTACGCCGAGAACGGATTTCCGGTCTCGGAAGTCATCGCGAGAGGCTGGGCCCGCTCGGAAGATCTCCACAAGAGCCACCCCAACGCGGCCGAGACGTTTCTCATCGACGGTCGCGCCCCGAAGCCCGGTGAGATCTTTCGCAACCCCGACCTGGCCGCGTCGCTCCGGCGCATCGCGGAAAAGGGAAGAGACGGCTACTACCATGGGAAGACCGCCGAGGCCATCCTTGCCATCTCCGAAGAGATGGACGGGGCCTTCGCCGCCGCGGATCTCACGGAGTTCGAGCCCGAATGGGTCACCCCGATCAGCACGACCTACCGAGGTTGGACGGTTTACGAGATCGGACCGAACACGCAGGGTATCGCGGCGCTCATGATGCTGAACTTGATGGAGCGCTTTCCTCTCGGTGAATTCGGCTTCCACAGCGCGGATGCGCTTCACGTGATGATCGAGGCGAAGAAGCTCGCCTACGCCGACATGCTCCACTACGTCGGGGACCCCCGCTTCTCACCCATCCCCGTTCCTCAGATGCTCGACAAGGCTCACGCCGCCGAGCGCGCGAAACAGATCGATCTCACCCGTGCCGCCTGCGCGGTGACGCCTTCCGAGTTCCGGAGCATCACCGATGCCGAGGGCGGTGACACGATCTATCTCACGGTCATCGACAAGGAAGGGAACATCGTTTCACTGATCCAGAGCAACTACTCGGGCTTCGGGTCAGGGCTCGTCCCCAAAGGTACGGGTTTCATGCTCCACAATCGAGGGGCGCTGTTCACGCTCGAGCCCGGCCAACCGAACACGCTCGAGCCCAGGAAGAGACCCCTTCACACGATCATTCCCGCCTTCATGGAAAAGGACGACGTGCGGATCGGCTTCGGCATCATGGGAGGATGGAACCAGGCGCAGGCACACGCCCAGTTCGTGGCGGACGTCGTCGATTTCGGTCTGAACATCCAGGAAGCACTCGAGGCGGGCCGCTTCACCAAGGGGAGCTTCGACGGCTGCGACGTCAGCATGGAGCCGCTCGTCCCCGAGGCGGTTCGGGCCGAGCTATCGAAACGCGGCCACGAGATCGAGGTGGCCGAGCCCAGGAGCGGCGGATTCGGTTTCGGCCAGGCGGTGATGTCCAACGGCCAGGGAGTGCATTTCGGAGCGTCCGAGCCGCGACACGACGGCGTCGCCATCCCCGAAGCCCCGCCGGTGTTCTCGAAGAAGGACTAGCTCACTCGTTCATCTGCTCGGCGAGGTAACGTTCTCTTCCGACCTCGTTCACGAGGTGGAGTTGCGCCTCGAGCCAGTCGATGCCTTCTTCCTCGTCCTCGAGGATCCGCTCGAGAAGCTCTCGCGAGCCGTTGTCGGCTTTGTCCCGGCAGAGAGCGATGCCGTCGTTGAGCCTTTTTTGGGCCTCCAGCTCGAGATCGAGGTCCAGCTTGTGCTGCTCGACTGGCTCCTCGCCGACGCGGACCGGGTTCAACCGCTGCATGTTGGGTATCCCGTCGAGGAACAGGATTCTCTCGATCAGCTCGTCGGCGTGTTTCATTTCTTCTATCGATTCCTCGCGCTTCTTCTTCGCGAGCTTTCGATAGCCCCAGTTCTCGCACATCTTCGCGTGCACGAAGTACTGATTGATCGCCGTAAGCTCGGAGGTCAGGACTGCGTTGAGCGTTTCGATGATCTCGGAGTCGCCTTTCATGCGGCCCAGCATACCACTTGGGCGAGTGCCTCGGTACCCGTGCCTTAGCAGGCAGCCTTCAGGCGTCGACGAGCTGGGGAGTTGGGCGGCGGTGCTCTGGTCTGCGCTCCCTTTTGGCAAGAAGGGCCTCGACCAGGGGCCGGCACGTTCCGCAGTCGTTGCCTGCGGGAATCACGGCGGCCGCATCGCCCGAGGAGCGGGCGCGCTCATCCGCCAAACGGCAGATGTCCCGATCGGTGATTCCCCAGCAGTGGCAAACGATCACGGCGATACCTTCCTCATTGTACCGCTTCTGAAAGTGAAATCCAATATCAAAAAACCTCGAATGCGTGAATTAAACGACTTCCGCGATATGCTGTCAAGATTGTGAACCGACGGGAGTTTCTCGCGAGCACGGTAGGAGCGGGGCTCCTCGGTGTCCGCCAAGATCGGAAGCTCGACCTGGTGCTGCGCGGAGGTCTCGTCGTCGACGGCACGGGTGCCCCCGGCCGAGTTGCCGACGTCGGGATCGGTGGCGAGCGCATCGTTGCGATCGGTGACCTTTCGGCGTCGGTCGCTCACCGTACTATCGATGTTTCCGGGCTCGTCGTGAGTCCCGGTTTCATCGACGTCCACACCCACAGCGAGGACGAGCTTCTGACGAACCCCAAGGCGGAGAGCAAGGTCCGGCAAGGCGTCACGACCGAGATTCTCGGCATGGATGGAGGCTCGTACGAGCCCGCCCAGTTCGTCGAAAAGCTTCGAGAGCTCCAGACTTCGGGCATCGCGGTGAACGTGGCTTCGTTCGTCGGTCAGGGCACCATTCGAGGGGACGTTCTCGCCATGACCGACCGCGCGGCGAACGAGGGCGAGCTTGCGTTGATGCGCCGGCTCGCCGCCGGAGCGCTCGAGAACGGTGCGCTCGGGATATCGAGCGGCCTGGAGTACACGCCCGGCGGCTTTGCCTCGGCCGACGAGATCGCGGAGCTGTGCGCCATCATGCGCGGGACCCGCGGTCTCTACGCGACCCACTTGCGGAACGAGGACGACCGGGTCGTCGAGTCCGTCGAGGAAGCCGTCTTGATTGCCGAGAGAGCGGGCGTCGGACTTCACATATCGCACCTGAAATGCCAGGGAAGACGCAACTGGGACAAGGTCGATCGCCTGTTCGAGGTGCTGGATGCCGCCGAGGCGCGGGGCGTCTCTGTGAGTTTGGATCGCTATCCGTATATAGCCTACAGCACGAGCCTCGCGAACCTCATGCCACTCTGGAGCCGGGAAGGCGGCACGCCGAAGTTCATCGAGAGGCTCGGAGACGCGTCGATTTGGCCGCGCATCCGCGAGGCGGTGGCGGACAAAGTGGCGCTCCTCGGTTCGTGGGACGCCGTCATGGTCTCCTCCGTTCCGTCGGCAAAGAACAAGCCGTTCGAGGGCAAGACGATTGCCCAGATCGTCCAGGACACCGGCGAGGATCCCTTCGTCGCGACGCGGCGGCTCATCGTGGAAGAAGACAACCGGGTGGGGATGGTGGGCTTTGGCATGAGCGAGGAGAACACGGAGCGTATCCTCGCGCATCCGAAGTGCATGCCGGCATCGGACGGCTCCGCTCTCGCCGACTACGGCCCGCTGGCGGAAGGCAATCCTCACCCACGCTCGTACGGAACGTTCGCCAGGGTCTTGGGAATGTATGTGCGAGAGAAGCGGATCATGATGCTGCAGGAGGCCGTGCGAAAAATGACGAGCTTGCCCGCCACGCGGTTCTCGCTCGGGGAGCGCGGACGCCTGTCCGAGGGTTTCTATGCCGACGTCGTCGTCTTCGACTCGAGCACCGTCGCGGACCGGGCGACATTCGCCGAGCCCCATCAGTACGCGCAGGGGTTCGAGATCGTTCTCGCGAACGGTCGCATCCTGCTCGAGAAAGGGACGCGCACGGATGAGCTTCCCGGCAAGGTCCTGCTCGGAGCGCATGGAGCTCGAGCGTGAGCGTCGTCGTCCTGTTGCTCGTCGTTCAGCCGCAGTTTCCCGCGACGGGAGACGGTCTCTACCGTGTGGCCTGCGCGAGCTGCCACGGTGAGGATGGAAGGGGAGTCGATCCCTCGCAGGTAGGCTTCGACGTCCCCCTGCCGGATTTCACGGATTGCAGCTTCGCGACCCGCGAGCCGGATGTCGACTGGATGGCCGTGACCCATGCCGGCGGTCCCGTGAGAGGGTTCAGCTCCGTCATGCCCGCCTACCAGGAAGCCTTCAACCCGGAGCAGATTCAACTCATTCTCGATCACATGCGCGGGTTCTGCCCCGACGACAGCTGGCCGCGGGGAGAGCTCAACCCGCCGCTAGCGCTCGAGACAGAGAAAGCCTATCTGGAAGACGAAGTGGTGTTGTCGACGAGCGTAGAGAGCGAGCTTTTCGTCACCCAGTTTCTCTACGAGCGTCGCTTCGGGGCACGCAACCAGTGGGAGGGGGGCCTCACGTTCGACTCCGATGGCCTCAGCGAGGTCTCTTTCGGGGTCAAGCGGGCTCTCCATCACAGTCTGGAACGGGGCTCGATCGTGAGCGTTCTCGGTGAGGTCGTATTTCCTGCCAGGGAAGATCGAACTCACGACATTCTCTTCGAGCCGTCCATTCTCGTGGCGCGCCTCCTACCGTTCGACTCCTTCGTCCAATTCCAGGGAGGGGTCGAGGTTCCGGAAGACGCTGTATTTTGGCGGGCCGCCTTGGGCAAGACCTTCGTCTCCAGTGAGTTTGGACGCACTTTCACTCCGATGATCGAGGTCGTGGGAACCTATGAGGAGGAGAGGACGGATTGGACGCTTTTGCCTCAGATGCAGGTCTCGCTGAACACCCGGCAGCACATCCTCGCGAACGTCGGCTATCGGGTGGCGGTGAACGACCGAGAGCTGCGGACCGATGCCGTCGTGTTCTACGTCCTCTGGGAGTGGTTCGATGGGGGGCTTCTCGACGGGTGGTGACGCTCAATCCCTGAGGCGTTCGAGCAGAGCTCGAGCCGCCTGGGCGAACGGGTCGTCCTCCTCGACGTTTTCGAGAAGCTTGCGCGCCTCGTTTTTTCGATCCTGGCTGAGACGAGTGACGGCCATGAAGAAGCGGATGCCGGGTTGCTCCGGATCGAGCGCGTAGCTGTTCTCGAAAACTTCCTCGGCCCGCTGGGGCTCGCCGTTCAGCACGTGGAGCCGGCCGAGATTCATGAGCTGCGCCGCGTCGTCCGAGTGAAACGCGCCGCGAGCGACGTGGTCGCGTTTCGCTTCCTCGAAGCGTTCTCCCGCCTCGCCATCGAGCTTGGTTATACCCAGATTGAGAAGTGAGATCGCGGCATTCATCCGCACGAGCCGCGTTTCGTCCACGATGGCACGGCTCAGGAGGATGGTCGCCGGCTGCTTGTAAGCCGCGGGGAGCCCACCCATCTGGAGTGCGGCGATCCCGCGCACCAAGGGGTGCTCGTCCTCGAGCGCTCCTGCGAGGGTTGGAAAGACGCGAGGATCCTGGAGCCGGCCCAAGTACCCGAGCGCGTTGGCTCGCGGAATAGGGCCTTGGTCTAGGTCTCGAAAAAGTGCGAGCAAACGCTCGGTGGCGCCCGGTTCTCCCGCTCGCGCCCCGGCGAACGCCATCGCACGCGATTGGACCTTGTCTCGCTTCCTGCTCCCCGGATACCACTTCTCGAGCGTCTCGATTGCCCACTCGGGCGTTTGGTCCTCGTGACAGAGGTTGCACGCATTAGGAATGCCGTAGTGGACCGTGTTCTCGGGTGCGGGAACGCTGATGCTGTGATCCCGTATCTTGGCCTTGATGCTGACGACGGAGCGTGGCATGTGGCAATCGACGCAGGAGCTTCCCGTGCTCGACTCATCGTGGAACGTGTGGGCGGAGACGTCGTTGCCAATCTCCTCGTGGCAGCGCGTGCAAAGGACGCGCTTGTCGGGCCGGAGCTGGAGGTTGGTCTCGATCTCGGGCTCGTGGGCGTCGGCGTGACAGGTCGTGCAAGCGACTCCGCCTTCGAGAAAGCACTCGCTCTGCCAGATACCGAGCGCATTGGTCGAGAAACGCCGGGTCTTGCCGTCGGGCCACCAGGTCGGATCCTTGCTCGGCTCCTGACTGTACTCGAGAAGCGGCATGAAGTAGTCGTAATAGTCTTCCCCCGGGGTGAATCCGAACGCGATCACATCGCGAAACGAGTGGCATTGGGCGCAGACCATCGAGTTGCGGTCGTGGTCGAGCCGTGTGGGAACCACGATGTCGTTGCCCGTCGAGGCCGAGCTGCCGTTGAGGTAGCGTTCGACGTGTGATCGACCGGGGCCGTGGCACCTCTCGCAGCTCGTTCCGAAGTCCAGCCATTCGGTGTCGTAGCGACGCTCGGCGCCGCCGCCGTAGTTTTTGACTTCCTCGCTCACGTGGCAGCCGAAACAGTTCTTGTTCCAGAGCTGCACGGGAATCTCGCCCTCCTGTTGATCGGGTGCGGCGATATCGAGGTTGTGGAACCACTCCTTGCGCAGCACGTCCCAGGTGGGCGGAAGGACGATGATGCGCCCGTCTTCGAGCGTCGAAAGGTAATGCTGGATGCGCCGATTGCCGAGCGTGTAGCGAACCTGGTGCTCGCGCCGTCTGCCCGTAAAGAAGGCCTCGGAGATGTAGAACACTCCGCCTTCGGTCCGCAGCCCGTAGTCCTTCCCCCGGAGCCGCACGGTCTCGAGCTCGAAGTCGCCGAGGACGCTCTTCACGGTTGCCGGCTGAACCATCTTGCTGTGGCGCGATGCATCCCATTTCGCATGAACGTCGGCGTGACAGGTTTTGCAGCTCGATTGACCCACGACGCCGTCGGGATTGTTCTGGGCGGTCGCGACGGGCGCCAACAGCAGCAACACGGCGAGAGCCCGTGACATGAACCCACAGTACTCGTGTGCGAAAGGGCCGTCAAACGTCCGGTGGATAGACCAGAGGGAGTGTGATTGTGAACACCGTTCCCTCCCCGGGCTCGCTCTCGACCTCGACCGTGCCCCCGTGGAGCTCCACGATGGTAGCGTGGACCGAGGCGAGCCCCGTGTGCATCCGCACACGAGAGCCCTTGTGGCTGAAGCCCACGTCGAAAACCTGCGGGAGACGATCGCGAGGTATCCCACGCCCGGTGTCACGGATCACGATACGGACTTCGCCATCGGTCGCTTTGCTTTCGATCGTCACCGTGCCGGTTCCTTCGATGGAATCACCGGCGTTGACAAGAAGCGTCATGAAGGCCTGGTTGAGCTCGTGTGGATGGCCGAGCAGCAACGGGAGCCGACCGAACCGACGGCTAACCAGGACGCGACCTGCCCATTGCGGCTCGAGCAGCGCGAGAGTGCTGTCGATCCCGTCGTTCAGATCGAACCGCCGGCGGGGCGAGCGGTCGACCTGGGAAAAAGCCCTCAAGCTCGCGATCGTTTGTTCGAGCCTTTCGATACCGGAGAGTGCCATCCGGGTGCTCGTTTCCAGCACTTCGACCGCAGACGAATCCAGTGTGGGCGCCATCCGGTCGAGCCATCTTCGGACGACGTCGATGCTGCTCGCGGCGACACCCAGGGGAGAGTTCATCTCATGGGCCACCCCCGCGACGAGTCTTCCGAGCGCGGCCATTTTCTCCGATTGAACGAGCTGGGCCTGCGTTTTCTCGAGGTTCGCGAGCGCTCCGGCGAGCTCCACGTTGCGAAGTCGTTGGATCTCCGCCTCCTTCTCCGCTCGTTCGACCTCGTGGCGGATCTGCAGATTCTGGAGCCTCGTCGCTGTCTCGGCGTTGAAGACTTCCTCCTTCGTTTCCTGCGACAGCCGTTGATGTCGCAGGGCCAGCTCGAAATCGGAAGCGTTCTCGTAGGCTCGCGACAGGAGCTCGTGGGCGAGGGTGAGCTTCGGTTTGGCGGCCGCTTCCGATGCGAGACCGACGGCACGTCTCAGATGGCGCACAGCCTCGTCGATATCCCCCTGATCGAGGAAGAGCTCACCGAGGTGGATGACCGTGGTGATGACCGCCGGTTTGTTGCCGAAGCGCTCACGTATGTGTAGCGCATCGTTCAAACATTCCAGGGCCTTTGCGAAATCGCCGCGCTTCGTGTGAATCACGCCCAGGTCATTGAGAGCACGCGCCTCGCTCAGCTCACTCGGGACTTCGCGAAAGAGTCGCAAGCTTTCGAGGTGTTGCTCGAGGGCCGCGCCGAGGCGACCCTGGCGGTAGTACACGGCCCCCAAGCCGCTCAAGGCGCGAGCTCGACCGACTTTGTATCCGACCTCGGTGAAGGTCGCGTAGGCGCGGGCGTGGAGCGCGATCGCCTTCGTGAGATCGGAGAGGGCTTCGAAGACTCCGCCGAGCGAGGTGAGCGCCCAGCCGGTCAGCTCTTTTTCCGATGCGGCGTCCGCCCGCTCGAGCGAGGCGAAGAGGGCTTCGAGCGCCGAATCATAGTCCCCCAGGCTCCAGTGCACGAGCCCCTTCATGAGAAGCATCCTTCCCTGCGCCACGACATCGTCGGTGAGCACCAGCAGGCGCAGCCCCTCATGAACCTTGGAGAGTGCGGCGTCGTACTCGGCCATGAAGAAATCCTTGCTGGCCAGCGCAACGAGAGCACGGCCCGCACCACGGTCGTAGCCGAGTGCCTGGGCGAGGGCGAGAGACTCCTCTCCCAAGCGGCTCGCCCGGGCGATATCCACCGGCACGAGCTTCCAAGCGAGCTCGGTCAGCTCGTCGACCCGAGCGGTCTTATAGAGTTCCAGGGCCGCCATCATCCGATCTACGCGAAACGACCGCAACCTCCGCCATTCGGGTAGACTTGCCGTCAAAATGGGGATTTCCATCCGGTTGAGCTTCGCCCTGTTCCTGTCGGGCGCGGCCGCACTGGTCTATCAACTGGTGTGGATCCGGCACCTCTCGCTCGTTCTGGGTAATACCTTCGAGGCCGTCGCAACCGTACTCGCGATCTTCATGGCTGGGCTCGGTGCGGGGAGCGTCCTCGCCGCCCGCTGGGCCGATGCTCAGGGGAGCGAGAGACTTCCGCGGCTGTTCGCACTCCTCGAGGTGGGAACCGCGGCTGTCGCTTTGGCGTTTCCGCCGTTGCTCGCCGGACTGACGCCTGCCTTTCGACTCATCGCGGAAGAGGCGCCTCTATTGGGTCTGGCCCGGGTTCTCGTGGCGGCTGTTTTGCTCCTGATCCCCACCACCCTCATGGGAGCGACACTTCCCGTTCTCGCGGCGCATCGAGAGCGCTCGATCCCAAGTGGAGTTGGGCGCTCGGCGGGCATTCTCTATGCGGCCAACACGTCCGGCGCCGTGCTCGGGAGTCTTGCCGCTGGGGTCTTCCTGATCGAGGCTCTCGGCCTTCGGGCCACGACGTTTCTCGCGGTTGCGTTTAACTTCGGGGCCGCGGGATTGGCACTGTCGGTTCGCGGGTCGGCGGAGCCGGGCGAGATTCGTTCCCGGCCGCGCCTTTCGGCGGGCTCGCGCGTCGCACTCATCGTCGCGTTTCTCTCGGGACTCGGAGCGCTGATGAGTGAGGTCGCGTGGACCCGAAGCATCGTTCTGGTGATGGGGCCGACGAGTTACGGGTTCTCATTTATCGTCGCGTCGGTGATCGCGGGAATCGCGCTCGGGAGCTCCTTAGGCGCTCGGTTGAACAAAGGTCTCTTTGCGGTTCAATTGCTGGCGGCCCTGGCCTCCGTGGGCATCATCGCCGTCCTGCCGCGCCTGGTGATTCCCTTGGGAGAGCTCGTTCGCGCCTACGCGGACGCCATGCCCACCCTCTTGACGATCGAGTTTCTGCACGTATTGGGCCTTCTCCTGATCCCGAGCCTCTGCTTCGGTGCGACGTTTCCGCTCGCCGTCACGATGGTCGGGGGCGCCCCGGCCCGCGCGAGCGGGCTCACCCTCGCGGGAAACACGGCCGGCGCGGTGGTGGGCTCGCTCCTCGCGGGTTTCATCGCCCTTCCACTTCTTTCGGCCGAAGCGACGCTCTATCTCGCCGCGTTCGCCCACGCGGTGGCAGCAGCCGTCGTCGCGTCTCCGCGGCGCACCCTTCTCGTGGCGGCTCCAGCGGCCATCGTGGCGGCGTTCGCGGTGCTCCCGCGGTGGGACCCGGAGATCATGGCGGGCGGCCTATACAAATATGCGTCTTACCTGGAGCCAGGCGAATTTCTCGACTTTCTCCGAAGGGGCGAGCTCCTGTTTCACGAGGAAGACCGGGCGACCACCGTCTCGGTGAAGCGCATCGGAACGAGGATCTCGCTCGCGGTCGACGGCAAGGTGGACGCGACCAACCGCGAGGATCTCCTCACGCAGAGGATGCTGGCCCATCTGCCGCTTCTGCTCCACCCAGAGCCGCGGAACGTGCTCGTCGTCGGACTCGGAAGCGGCGTCACCGCCGGATCGGTGCTGACTCATCCGATCGACCGGCTCGAAGTCGTCGAAATCTCGACCGGTGTCGTCGAGGCGCAACGTTTCTTTTCCGAGGTCAATCACCAGCCGACCGAGGACCCTCGCTTTCGTCTGATCGTGGGCGATGGTCGGAACCATTTGCTGCTGACCGATCGGCGGTACGACGTCGTCATTTCCGAGCCTTCGAACCCGTGGATGGCCGGTGTCTCCGGACTCTTCACGCGCGAGTGGTTCGCCCTCGCCAAGACGCGACTTTCGTCGTCGGGCCTGTTCTGCCAGTGGGCGCACCTCTACAACTTCCCCGAGGACGATCTGAGAACGCTCGTTGGAACCTTCACCGACGTCTTCGAGGCAACGGCGCTCTTCGTGCTCAGCGAAAGCGACGTGTTGCTCCTCGGCTCGAATGGAGGCTTCGGCATTCCTTCGAGCGACGTCATCGAGTCGCGCATCGAGCGGCAGGCGGTGACGGACGATCTCACCGAAGTGGGCATCCTTGGCCCGACCGGGATCGGCTTGCTGTACACCATGTCGACTCCCGTGCTCTCCGGGTGGGCTCGAGGGGCCCTGCGGCACACCGACGACCGACCGGTGCTGGAGTTCCGCGCTCCGAGGGCGATGCACGCCGATACCAGTCGCTCGAATCGGGAACGTCTGGAGGCGCTGGCCGCCGAGGAGCGGGCTGGGCCTTTCGAAGCGCTGCGCGTTCCGCCATCGGCCCGCGACCTGCGAGCCCGAGGACGGGGCCTCTTCGATGCGGAGAGCTACGACTGGGCCTTCGAGACCTATTCGCTCTCGCTCGACCTCGATCCACGATCGCTGGATGCTCAAGAGGGTCTCGTGCGGGCCGCGGTTGCCTCGGCGCGTTCGGAGGAGGCGGCGGAGCGCCTCAAACTGCTGTGGGCGGATGCCGCTCCCGTCGACGCGCGCATCGCGATGGCGCAGCTCCATCGCGAGTACGGCCGCCTGGACGAAGCCATGAACAATCTCGCTCAGGCCCTTCGCATCCAGCCGGAGAACCGGGAGGCGCTCGTGCTGGCCTCGGACATCGCGGGCGAGCGCGGCGAGCTCCCAGCGATGGCGAACCTGGCGCGCATGGTCCTGCTGAAATCCCCGCTTGATGCCGAGGCGGCTGCCCTTCTGGCGGAGTCGAGTCTGCGGCGAGGAGACTACGCGCTGGCCGCCGAGCAGTCCGGGGCCATCGTATCGAAACGTCCCGACGCTCCCCGCGCGCAGAAGGTGCTTGCCATCGCGAGCGCCGAGCTCGACGAGGCGGCAGCGGCTCGAAAGGCCTTCGAAGCCCTCGTGTCGCTCGAGCCCGAAGTTTTCGTTCACTTCAATAATTACGGCCGTTTCGAGCTCCGCTCGGGAAACGCCGAGAAGGCGGCAGAGCTCTACGAGCGCGCGGTGGATCTCAACCCGCGAAATCGAGACGGTTACGAGGGGCTCGCGGAAGCCGCGTCACGAACAGGCGACGACCAGCGCCTCGAGCGCGCCCGGTCCATGCTGTCCTTCCTCGAAAGCCGTTCCGCGCCTTAAGGTAGTATCGAACAGAAGACTCGACGCCATGGCGAACGCTCAGAAATCCCTCGTGGCTATGGCTCTGGCAGTAGCCACCGCCCTCGTCTACGTTCCCGTCTTCGAGAACGAGCTCGTCGATTACGACGACGACTATTACATCTCCGATAATCCCAACCTCGAGCTGGGGCTGAGCCCGGAAGGCCTGGCTTGGGCGTTCACGACCTCCCGCGGCGCCAACTGGCATCCCATCACCTGGCTTTCGCTCATGCTCGATTACGAGCTCTTTGGGATCTCTCCGCAATGGTTTCACGCTGTGAACGTCGCGCTCCACGCGGCGAGCGTCGTCCTTCTGTTCACCGTCTTCTCGCGCATGACGGGCTCCGTCTGGCCAAGTGCTTTCGTCGCCGCGGTGTTCGGCCTCCATCCCCTTCATGTGGAATCGGTGGCCTGGGCCTCGGAGAGAAAGGACGTGCTGAGCGGCCTGTTCTGGATGCTCACGCTTTTGGCCTACAGCCGGTACGCCGAAAGGCCGGGAGCCAGGAAGATGTCGCTCGTTGCCCTCTTTCTGGCACTCGGCCTCCTGTCGAAGCCAATGTTGGTCACGCTTCCTTTCGTGCTTCTGCTCCTGGATATCTGGCCACTCCGCCGGCTCACGAAAGCGTCTTGGTCGCGGCTCCTTCTCGAGAAAGTCCCGCTGTTCGCACTCGTCTTCGTTTCGAGCGTCGTCACTTTCCTGGTGCAGCGCTCGGCGGGGGCGGTGCAGTCGTTTCAAACATATTCTTTCTCGGCGAGACTCTCGAACGCGCTCGTTACCTACGTCGCCTACATCGGAAGGGCCTTCTGGCCGCTGCACCTTTCCCCCTACTACCCGCATCCCGGTGACACCCTCGAATGGTGGAAAGTGGCAGCGTCGGTCGCGGCGCTCGCCGGAGCGAGTCTCACCGCACTCGTTCTGGCGCGGCGAGACCCTCGACTGGTTTTCGTTTCCGTCGGCTGGCTGTGGTACGTGGGAACTCTCGTACCGGTCATCGGTCTCGTCCAGGTCGGCCAGCAAGCCATGGCCGACCGCTACACCTACATTCCCTTCGTCGGGCTCAGCATCGTCGTCGCGTTCGGTGTTGCCGAGCTGGTGAATCTCTGGGGGCTCCCTCGTTTGGTTCCGATCGCCGTCGGCGGGGCCGGCGTTCTGGCGATGTCGGTTGCCGCTTCGGCACAGGTCCGAGTCTGGCGGGACAGCGTGTCGCTGTTCGAGCACGCGCTCGCCATCGACGGCGACAACGCCCTCGCCCACATCAATCTCGGAGTCGCGTACCTGAATCGCGGAAACCTCGAGAAGGCCGAAACCGAGCTTCGGGAGGCAATTCGCCTCCATGCGGGCGCGGCCGAGGCTTACTCGGCGCTGGCGGCCGTTCGGTCGCGACGGGGCCGGACGCAAGAGGCACTGGACCTGTACCGCACGGCACTTCGTCTCGACCCCAGCTCGAGCGGGACGCACTCCGAGCTCGGGCGGCTTCTTCTCGAGCTCGGAGACGCGAGCCAGGCGCTCGTTCATTTTCGCGAAGCCGCCGCTTTGTCGCCCGGAGACGGCGACGCGCTCGTCGATCTCGGAATGGCGATGAGCCATCATGGGAGATTCGACGAGGCGATGGCCCACTTCCGCGATGCGGCGACAAGGCCCTCCGACCCGGCCCGCCTGCACACCCACTGGGGTGTGGCGTTGATGAGCGCGGGACAGCTCGCCGAGGCGATCCGCCATTTCGAGATGGCGCTCGCAAGCCGCCCGGACTACGCGCCGGCCCACTTCTCCTGGGGCCAAGCAGCGCTCAGGGAGGGAAACGTCGCGGATGCCATCTCCCATCTGAAGCAGGCGGTTCGCCTCGAGCCCGAGGACGAAGAGGCTCACTATCATCTCGGTCTCGCTTTCGCGAACGCCAACGAGCTCGACGAAGCCTTCGCTCACTTGGAGAGAGCGCGCACCTTGAACCCCGATCGCGCCGCGACATACTACAGCCTCGGACTTCTGTTCGCGAGCCGGGGTGATCTCGATCGAGCGGCGGACTCCTTTCGAAAATCGCTGAGCCTGGATTCGAACAATCCGGAGGCTCACTACAGCCTCGGGCTCACCTACGCGGGCCGAGGCCGTCTCGACGAAGCGATATCCTGCTACCGAAGCGCGGTCGAGCTCGATCCCGAATACGTCGCCGCGCACAACGGCTGGGGCGTTGCTCTCGCCAGCCTGGGGCGGCTCGATGACGCGGTCGCCCGGTTCGAAGTCGCGCTCGCCATTGCCCCAGGTCTCGCCGAGACCCACAACAATTTGGGGATGGCCTTGTCGCAAAGGGGTGCCGTCGTCGAAGCGACGGAACATTTCCACCGGGCAGTGTCGCTCGAGCCGACGAACGCCGACGCGTACACCAACCTCGGCGTCTCGCTCGTCCGCCAGGGCAGGCTGGACGAGGCTCTGAAGAGTTTCGAGAAAGCCGTCGAGCTAGCCCCCGATGACGTGAGAGCAAGGAGCAATCTCGAGGGGGCAAGACAGGCACTGCGAGAGGGAAAGCGCATACGAGGTCAGTGAGCTCGAGAAGCGTTCGCGACGTGTTGTCCATCGCCGCGGTCGTGTGTGTCGGCTTCCTCGGCTGTCGCAGCCGAATCGAACGCCCCAATGTTTTGGTCGTTACGCTCGATACCGCGCGGAGAGACCGCCTTGGATTCTACGGGTACGAGAGGGCAACGAGCCCGAATCTCGACACCCTCGCGGAAAGCTCCGTCGTGTTTACTCGGGCCGTGGCGGCGTCGAGCTGGACCCTCCCCTCGCACGCATCGATCTTCACCGGCAAGTTCCCCACGAGCCATGGCGCCCGATACGATCCCGAAGGACCTCTGAGGCTCACGCAAGCCATCGCGGGGCCGGAGGAATGGGACGGCTACCGCGCCTCGGGGCTTTCGCCCGGGGAGACGACGCTCGCCGCCATCCTTCGTGAAGCCGGCTACCGGACCGGTGCCGTCGTCGGTGGTCCATGGATGAAGCGGGTGTTCGGACTGAGCCAGGGGTTCGAGCGTTACGACGACGACGAGATCGTGGACGTGAACGGAAAACTGGCTAGCGAGGTGACGAGCTCGGCGCTAAGTTTTCTCGAAGAGAACGACGGGAAGCCCTTCTTCCTGTTTCTCAACTACTTCGACCCCCATGGACCCTACGACGCCCCGGCTCCCTTCCGAGGAACCTTCGGCGACGAGCCGAGCGATCGTTACGACGAGGAGATCCTCTACATGGATCATCACATCGGCCGTCTTCTCGCCGGGATGAAGACCCTCGGCGCCTTCGAGAAGACTCTCATCGTCGTGACCGCCGACCACGGGGAGCTCCTCGGTGAGCACGGGAAAATGGGCCACGGGGCCACCCTCTTCGAGGAGGAGATCCGCGTACCCTTCCTCGTCAAATATCCTGGGTCGGAACGGCCGGCCGAGCGTACCGACGTGGGTGTCCACCACGTCGATGTCCTGCCCATGATCCTCGATCGGCTGGGCCTGCCAGTTCCTCGGGGGATCCAGGGGGGAGTTCCGCCGGCGAGAGAACATCCTCTCATCGCTGAAGTCGACCCGCTCCCGTTCATGAGCGCAGAAGGGAGCTGGCGAGCGCTCTACCTCGGGCGTTACAAGCTCCTCTGGAACGGTGTCGGAGAGCGCGCCCTCTATGACATCGAGGCCGACGGCAACGAGCAAAACGACCTCTCGGCGACCGAGCCGGAGCGAACGGGCAACGCCGTGGCTCTGCTCGAAAAGTACCTCGCCGCGCTTCCTCCGCCAGGCGATACCGCTCAACCGGCGACACTCGACGAGGCGACCCTCGAGGCGCTTCGGAAGCTCGGCTATGTTCCGTAGCCTGACGCTCGGCGTCCTGGCGCTGTCTCTCGCTTGCGCCGGCGCAACCGAGAGCCCGAAACGTGTGGTGCTGATCTCCATCGACACCCTCCGGGCCGATCATCTGGGGTTTTACGGCTACGAGAGGCCCACCTCTCTGATCCTCGACGCCCTCGCCAGCGAGTCGACGGTGCTCGAGGACGCGACGTCCGCATCGCCCTGGACCCTTCCCTCCCACGCCAGCCTTCTTACGGGTCTCTATCCCCGCCGGCACGGGCTGACCTCGCACGAACGCTACCTCGCCTCGGATCGAAAGACGCTCCCTCAGTGGTTCTCTCATGCTGGCTACGCCACGGCGGCGGTCGTGAGCTCGCACAACCTGAGCCCGGCTTTCGGCCTCGACCGAGGCTTCCAGAAGTTCCGTTACGTGGAGGAAGACGTGGAGCGGCGTGAGCCTTCGACGGCAATCACCGACCAGGCGATGAGCTGGATCGACGCGGCCGGGGACGATCCGCTCTTCCTGTTCGTACATTATTATGACGTCCACAGCGACTACGTCTCGCTTCCCCGATACGAGGACCTGTTCCTCCGTCCTTACGAGGGGATCGCGGACGGGTCGACCGCCCAGCTGATCGCTCACCGCGAGGGGAAGCTGGATCTCGGCGCCGGCGACGCTCCCAACCTGATCGATCGCTACGACGCGGGGATTCGGCAGATGGACGACGAGCTCGGCCGGCTCCTCGCCTTCCTCCGTGAGCGAGGAATGCTCGATGACACCCTTCTCGTCGTAACCTCCGACCACGGTGAGGAGTTCTTCGAGCATGGGGGGGTCCTCCACGGGAAGACCCAGTTCCAAGAAGTCCTGCGGATCCCTCTCCTCCTGCGCGGCCCCGGCATTCCGCCGGGCCGCCGCATCCGAACGCCAGTGTCTCTCGTGGACGTGGCTCCCACGCTTCTCGAGTGCGCCGGTATCTCTGCTCCGGAAGGGCTCGACGGCGTGTCCTTGACCACTCTTTGGTCGAAGAACGGCGGAGAGCTCGAGGGGCGATACCTCTTCTCGGAGGCCGACCACAACAACATGGAGCACGACATCACGAGGGCAGTACGCCATCGGGAGCTGAAGCTCCACTACAACCGGCTGAGCGGGGAGTATCGGCTCTACGATCTATCGCGGGATCCCGGCGAGCACGACGACCTGGCAGAAGGGAAGCCGCCGGCCATGAACGCGCTCGCGGATGAGCTCGACCGCTTCATGGCCAGCGGGACCGCCGAGGCGCCCACCCGGGCGCTGTCCGAGGAGGAGATCGATAAGCTTCGCAGTCTGGGTTATGTGAGGTAGGGAAAGGTCCCCGCGACCTCGCAATGGACCCTTCCGGATTGCTAGAGCTCCAGCTCCCGTCGGCGCTTTTCGAGCTCGCTCAGGATCTCGGGTTCGCCCTTCAGCTCGGCGAGCGGGCCGAGCTCCCGGTCGATGTACGCCCAGTCGAGCTTCCCGGTCTGCCGTATGATGATGCCGTCGACATCGATCCAATCGCGGGGGCGGGAAGCGAATGCTTTCAGGACGATGAGGTCCTCGGCCGAGCAGGTTCGCAGCCGCACCGGTCCCGGAAAGGCAAACAAACTGGAGCGAGAGACGAGGGACTCCTCGAAGGGAAGTGCCCCCAGGGCGATGTCGATACCGACGCCGGTCGGAGCCCGTAGCAGCAGAACCCGGTTGGTTCGAGCGAACTCCGCTGGATCATCGACTCTGCCGGCATACTGCTGAAGCAGTCTCTCGATGAATGGCTCCTCGCCGCCGAAACCCGTCAGCAGCGTCAGATCCACGTCGACCGTCTCCCGTGGTTCGCCCCAACGCTGCACCGCCAGACCACCGATGAAGCAGAACCGCCAGCTTTCCGCCTCGCACAACGTTTGGAGGTCGGAAGCCGCGCGAACCAGCTCAATCACGGCAAAGGGCCTTTTGGAACCACCGCTGCTGTTCCACCAGGCCGGATGTCGGCTTCGGGGCTCTCGGCGGAACGGTATAGTCCGCCGGGCCGCAGAGAAGCTCGATAGAGCTTTGCGGATCCAGCCGGCGCAATTCCTCTCGCCGCAATCGTTCGAGCTTCGGGCCGGCTTTTTTCCAGATCTCGACCCACCGCTTCGCGTCCGCGACCTGCTCCGCTGTCCACTCGGTAATGTTCGATGAAGACCGCATGAGTCAAGATTAGCAGGAAAGGAGCGTCAGCGCGTCGAGCTCAGCGCCTTCAGCTCCTCCCGTCGAGCACCGCGCGAAACTGAGCATCCTCGGAACGCCGGCACATCGTCCTCCCGACTCATGGGAGCTGGTCCTGGCCAGCGGGACCGCCGAGGCCCCGATCCGGACCCTGTCAGAGGACGAGATCGATAAGCTGCGCAGACTGGGGAATGTGAGGTAGTCTCCTCCTCGCTTGCCATTCCATGGTTGCCGTGCGGGTCGCATGTTGATTTGGACGTGATGAACGGGCCCGACCGGACGCTCAACTCGCGGACGCCGTCGCGGAGACGAGCGCCAGCGCGATCCGGATAAGACGAGGTGGAGGAAGCCAACCGGGCGAGCCGACCCCTCGCCGATCGCCTCGTCGACGCCGCATGTCTCGTATTTGCCGCGTGGACCATCCTGTGCCACGGAGTCGTCTTCGCCGGTCAGAGCCTGATCGTGCTGATCGGGATCGCGCTCGCCGCGGCGGTCTCGGCGGGCGCGGTCCTTTCCGTTCGAGCGTTACGTGCAATATGTACTCGGCGGAGCGGAGACGAGCCGTCGAGGCCCGCGGAGGGCGCGCCGCTCGCGGTGACCGGCTTCGCCGCGTCCGATGTGACGTGGCTCGTCGCCCTGGCGGCCGTCTTCGTCGCACCCGTCGTCAGCCGATCGCTGAACGTCGCCTGGTGGGTGGTGCTGATTTATCTGGCGCTCCTGCTTGTCCGCGGCGGCCGATCCGCGTCGCCCGCGGCTCCCGAGACCTCGTGCCACCGAGGCTCGCAGGCGCTGGTGTGGCTGCTGGCAGTTGGGGCGGTCGTGGTCACCTTGACCGCGCAACGACCCGACATGGACGATGCGTACTACATTGGCGTCGCCGTAGGGGCCGCCGACGCGCCGAACGAGCCTCTGCTGGCCACTGACTCTCTGCACGGCATTCCGGGTCTGCCTCTCCTATTGTCGGTCTATCGGGTCCAGTCGCTCGAGCTGGCCTGGGGCGCTCTGGCCTACCTGACCGGAGTCCCGGCGATCACCTGGAGTCACCTCGCGTTTCCGGCGCTCGCCGCCGTGCTCGTGGTGCTGGCCTACGCTCGACTGCTGAAGCACCTGATTCCCGATCGCTGGGCCATCGGCCTGGTCGTCGTCGTGCTGATCTTCGTGGTCGTCGGCGAGACCCACCGGTGGTACAGCAACTTCGCCTTCGTGCGGCTCCAGCAGGGAAAGGGAATTTTCTTGTCGGTGATGGTCCCCTTGCTGGTGGCCTATGCCCTCGAGTATTCCGCGCGGCCCGGTCGCTCGCGCTGGCTCCGTCTGGCCGCGGCATCGGTCGCTTCCGTCGGTCTCACCGTGACCGCCCTCTGGATCGTGCCCTTGGTTGCCGGCCTCGGACTGGTCTGCGGTCTGACGTTCACGCGGCGAGGCGCGATCGTCGCTGCCGGCGGAGCCCTCACCTCGCTCTACCCGGTGCTCCTCGCGCTCGGATTGAGCAGGACGACCACCGACAGGCTGTCGGTCGTCTATCCGAGCGTCAAAGGGTCCCACGAGCTGATCACAGGAGCCGTCCACGCGGTTCTGGGTGACTCCATGGTCGCGCTCCTGTCGGCGGTCGCCTTGCTGACGGCCTGGCGCTTCGTCGCCGCGGGAACGGCCCGGCGGTTCTGCATCCTTTTCCCGCTCGGCCTGGTGCTGCTCCTGTTCAATCCCTACACGGCATCGACGCTGGCCCGTCGGATCACTTCCGAGCCCACCTTCTGGCGCGGCTTTTGGCTGATTCCGCTCCCGGCCTTTCTGGCCGTCACGCTCACCGCGCCGCTCCGGTTGCGCGGTACCGCCTGGCGGCTCGGCGTGGGGATCGCATCGACGACGGCGCTGCTCCTGGCTTCACTCGGCCTGGCTCCGCGGATCTACGTCCTCAGCAAAGCGAACGGTACCGCGGTCGCGCCCTTCGAGCTCAAAGTGCCGCGGGACTACCGAGCGGCCGCGGCGCTGGTGCGTCACGTCCGCCCCGGAGCGTCCGTCATCGCTCCGCTCCGGGTCACGCCCTGGCTGACCACGTTCCACCATCATCCGTATCCGCTGGTGGTTCGGCCGGATTATCTGAAATCGTATGTGAAGGAGCTGGGACAGCGTGAGGTCACGCGAAGGATGACCTTGACCTCGGCGGTAACGCCGCGGATCGGCCGAGCGCTCGACGTCGGTTCTTTCATGAACGGCGTCGCGACCTACGACGTCAAGGGGGTTTGCTTGCCCCGCGGTCTTCCCTGGGGCGACGAGTACGCGAAGGCGCTCGCGCGAGCGGGCTTCGAGTCCGTGTACCGCGACGATCGGGACGACGTGTGGGTCGACCGCGCGCCCTGAGCGAAAACGGCCCGGCAGCACCGGTTACGACTTGCTCGATGTGAAGCGCCCCTCGACGGGGTCCGTGCCGTAGACGACGAAGCTCCGCTTCACGCGAGCGGGTTGACCCAATCGATCTCGGAGAAACGGGCGAAATCGGTGTCGGCCGAATAGAGCCGAAGGCCGTGCTCTATGGCGAGAGCTGCCAGTTGGGCATCGTTTATCATGTTGGCGCGCAGGTCGTAGCGCTGGACGAGTGAGCCGAGCACATCGGCGTGACGGTCCGTCGGATTCGGAATCCAAGTCAGATCGTGGCTCAGCCAGTTTGCCACCAGCTCCCACGCGTCGGAAGGAGTGAGGGGCTCCGCGGAGGCGCGGGGATTTGTCGAGATTCGCAAAAATGCGGCGAGGCTGAGCCACGGCAGGGCGACGCGTTTGTCTCCGTTCAACGAGGAGGTGAGCCACTCGAAGCTGGCCCGATGAAAGCGACTGCGCTCGTCCACCGCATAAAGCAAGAGATTCGCATCGACCAGCATCAGAGGGCCGCGGGGCCTTCGAGCAGCTCGAGCGCCTCGGCGACGTTCGTCACGTCGATTCGCAGGCCCAGCGAACGAGTTCGCTGCACGAAGGGCTGCCGCCTCTTCTGCGCGTTGAGACCTCGCCGGATCAGCTGATTGACCGCCTCGCTGACTCCCAGATTCGCCTTCTTTCGAAGCTGCTCGATGGCGGCACTCACGTCGTCGTCGAGATTGATTGTCGTCCGCATGCTCCAATCATAGCATGACGATGCAACAAATGTGACATCTTGATGATCGCGAGGTTCTGGCAGGTACGGTCAATCATCCGGACAAGGTTGGTTGGGAAGCGATTCGCGGGAATCTTCTTCCGGCTCGAGGGGGACGTAGGTGAACGATGGGCCTCTTGGCGGGCTCGGCTCCGATGCTCGCGTGTGCTCTGAGTAGGAGCTCGAAGAGCTCACGACGGCGTCGAGCGCGGTGAAGGGTTCGCGAGCCTCGGGCGCGGAGCCAGGCCCCACCACCACACGGAAATAGTCCGCCTGATCCCACCTCTAGAGCGCCGTGTCCCGGCGCTTGCGGAGAACCTTGAGCTCCTCGAGGGTTTTTCCTTTCCTCGAAGGACACCACGTAGAGGAACGGAGTCCGTGAACGGAGACAGATCTCGAGCTCCTGCTGAAAATCGGCGGAAGGAGGCATCTCGTATCTTTGTATCGAATGGTTTTGCTCCTAACGGGGTGGTGCTCCGGGGGGAACAGGCGCCCGACCACTGCGGCCGGAGCTCATTCAGAAGGATTCTGAGTGCCCCATCCCCTCGGTGAGCGGCTTGGAGAACGATAACAGCACGAACGCTGATATCTCCTCACGGAGATCCAGCGGAAGATACCGCTTGCCGGCTAGCCGCAAACGGCGTCCCAGGGCGGCCTCGATGTCTGCGGGGACGTGGTAGTGATCATCGGGCTTGGTAAAGCCGAAAATCTTTCTTCCCCATTCATAGAGCACGTTCTCGGACGGAGCGCTCACGACCAGCCGGCCTCCGGGAGCGAGCACGCGCTCGAGCTCCTCGACAGCCGAGTCGAGCTCCGGGAAGTGCTCGAGCACGTCCGCCGCCACGACGAGATCGAACTCGCGGTCGGCTAGGGGAAGTTTCTGAGCGCGTGCTTGGATCAGCGTCAGGTTGGACAGTCGATACTCCTTCGCGATGGACCCTGCTGCCCGGACGTCCAGATCGATTCCGACGACCTGCGCGAAATTCGCGCACAGAGTAGGGAGAAAGGCTCCCTCCCCGCATCCGAAATCGAGGGCGCGCTGCGTGGGCAATCCGCGGGCGAGAGCGAGGAGGCCTTCCAGCCGCTTCCAGAAGATCCAACGAACGAGGGGATTGGCGTCTGTGTAGATGCGCTGTTTCACGGAGTCCCCGAGCTCGAGAAACGTCTCGCGGGGAATGCGAACGAGTCCTGACAATTACGAAACCTTGCTCTCCTGTATCTCGAGAACGATGGCCTGGAGCACGAGTTGGAGGCCGACGATGACCGGGAGAGCGGAAAGCATCACGGTTCCCACCGTGGCCACCTGACTGTAGACGATGGAGTGAACCCAGACGGCGAGACCGAAGAAGAAACCCCAGACCAGAAGAGGAATCCCCAAACCGTAGAAAAGGGCGATGGGAGAGAAATCTCTGAGAACGTACTTTTGATAGATCCGGTACCAGAATCGGTGGGCGAGCAGGAGCGGAAAGGTCACGGCCACGCGCCAGAGGCTCATCTTGGACTTTTCGCCGGTGTAGCGAGCTGGGATGCGTACGTCTCTTACCCGGCAACTGGCCACGTTCAGGCGCACCAGCATGTCGTTCTCGAAAAAGTAACCGTTAGCCAGTCCGTCGAGTGGCAACCGGTCGAGTGTCTCGGTACGAAGTGCTACGAATCCGTTCTGGGGATCGAACACACTCCAGTAGCCCGATGCCAGCTTGGTCAGGAAGGTCAGGAAGAAATTCCCCAAGAGCCTCAATTTGGGCATGGACTGGAGCTCGGATGCGTCGAGAAAACGGTTTCCTTTGACGTAATCGACCTGACCGGCCACGAGTGGCTCCAATAGCTCGGGTAGATGAGTGGGGTTCATTTGCCCATCTCCGTCCATCTTGACCACGACGTCGGCTCCATTCTCGGCCGACCAGCGAAACCCCGTTAGAGTGGCCGCGCCCACACCGGCTTTCCGCTGGTGTCGCAAGAGGACGATGCGAGGATCTTGATTCCGGCGCCGCTCGACGCGCTCACCGGTGCTGTCGGAGCTTCCATCGTCGACGACCACGATGCGGTCCACGAAGTCTGGTACGCCGGTGAGCGTGGACTCGATACGCTCCTGCTCGTCGAAGGCGGGCACCGTGACGAAGACTTTGTGCTCGTGGAACATCTTGGTTCTGCGCGGCGTGTGTAGCACAAGGCAGGCACGCTGCGCCAGTAAGGGACAAGGCTGCTAGTTGTTTCCATCGGCCTTCGGAGTGCTGCTGTCTGGCCAGGAGTATTCAGAGGTCCGTGTTGGGTTTTCTCTCGATCCTTCAGCACCTCGATAGCTACGGCTGGAATGTGGAGCAGGCCCAAAGGGGGAGAGCATGGCAACCGGTGCAGACGCTTCCCTCTTTCGAACGACTAGGAACCTCTGGCTCATCATGTCACGCCTGCGTCTAGGTGAAAGTACAGACATTGTAAATAGGCATAATTGTACTTTGTGGGGTAATTTAGTACACTTCATGAGATGCCAGCCACAGAGCTCCTGACCGTCGAAGAAGTCGCGAAACGCTTGCGCTGTCATCCGCAAACCGTGCGGCGGTACATCTGGTCGGGCAAGCTCGGTTACGTGAAGGTCGGCGGTATGGTGCGAGTGCCCGAATCTGCTCTCGAGCGAACGATTGCAGAGGTCGGAGAACCGACGCGGGTCGACGACAGAAACAAGGGTGTCGATGCTCTCCGAGCGGTCGTTCAATCTCGGAGAGCTAGCCCCGAGGATGCGGCGGAGCTCGAGCGTCTGATCGTCGAGGGTGAGCAAACAGCCGATTGGAGCTCCCTAGCTTGACCGATCTCCTGCTCGACACGCCGGCGGTTAGTGCCGCCATGGCCGGCGACGAGCAGCTCGATGCCTTCCTTGGAAAACTCGAACCTAGAACGGAGATCTTTACATCCGTGATTGTGGAGGGTGAGGTGCGTTTCGGTCTCTCGCGACTCGCGGAAGGCCATCGGAAAGAGAATCTGACCTCGGCGTTCGAAGACGTGATTTCGACTCTTCACGACATTCTTCCGGCATCACGAGATATCGCGAAGGATTATGGCCGGCTGAAGGCGCTGCTCTGGGATTCGGGGACGCCAATCGGAGAGAATGACATATGGATCGCTGCGACGGCACGCGTGCGCGGGCTCCGCGTGCTGACCAGTGACCCGGACTTCGGTGCGATTCCGGACTTGAGCGTGGCGAGCTGGTCCGAAACAAATACAGTTAGCAGATAGAGCTCGGGATTCTCCATCGGCGTCGACACGAACGCTAATCGAGGCTAGCGCAATCGATAGATGGAGTAGCGGTCTCCGATCTGATGGACCTTGTACACGACCCCGCTCGCTTCCATCTGGGCCTCGTCGAGCTGCCAGTAGACCTCGCGAAGCGATGGATCGATAACGATCACCGAGAATCCGAGCTTGGCCACGGCCCGGCGCATTGCCCCGGGGTCGCCCGACAGAAATAGCTGCCGCAGCTCGCGGCTGAAGGCGCGGCGATCTTCGCGGGGCAGGACTCGGATGCCGGAGAGCACTCTTCGGCCTGTCAGCGCGGCCACCCATTCGCCGGTGTCGTTGCCCGTCAGAACGATCTCGACGCCGTCGGTGTGGGCCAGCAACCAGCGCTCGAGCCGCTCGATGGAGGTGTCGACCGGATATTGAAAGCTCGGGTAATACAGAGGATCCACTCGAAGGGGATGCCAGAGAAAAACGGCGCTATGGGGCAGCAGGAAGAGGACCACCAAGGCGAACGCGCGCGGCTCGGCCGGAAGAGACGACACCCAACGACGCAGGCGGTGAGCATTCGGGTCGTCGGTCTCTATACGAGCACCGAGCCACAGGGCGGCGTGATAGCCGCCGACACCGGCCAGAATCGCCACGCTCACCCGAAGCAAGTGAAAAACACCGTCCGGCTCGAAATAGAGACCCCGGGAGAACGTCACCGCGAGGAGACCCCAGAGCAGGTAGGCCGCGAACGCGAGGGATACGAGGCCTCGATCGAGGCGGTTCGCTCGCCGCCACACGAACGGAACGGCGAAAACGGCCAGGACGAAGATCCATTCCATGTCTGCCGACACCGCGAACAGATCGCGGAAAGCGAGCCGGTAGGCTTCTGCTTCTTCTGGGGACGGACCGCGCACCAGAAGGTCGCTTCGAAGCCAGGCGAGACACTGCGGCAGCGCACTCAAGAGGGCGATCGGAATCGCCATCCAGCGGAACGAGCGTTCGGAGGGGGGGAGTAGTTTCCCTGCAATCTCGAACGCGACCAGGGCGACGAGCGCCCAGACGAGGACTGTCAGATCGATCCAGCCCACGAGGCCGAGGAGCAGTGACGCGAGCCCAATGCCCCAGCGACCCGCGCGCCAGCAAGTGCCCAGGGCCAGCACCGCGATCAGCAGCGCCGCACCGCGGTACGGGGCGATGAAAAACGTCCGGAAGACGAGCCCAAAGGGACGAAACACATCGAGAGGAAGCGAGGAAGCGAAGACGGCGGCGAAGGCTCCGCATGCGGCTTCCCACCGATCGTGTCCCGCGATGGACAACGCGAAGTAGAAGCCGAGCGGTGCGAGCACCAAGAGAATCAATGGAGCGAGCTCGTGGAGATCTTCAACCGCGGGGACGTCGCGGCCCGCCACCGTACCGACGAGAAAACTCCAGCCAGGTCGCGGACTTCGTCGGCCCGCGATCCAGGATTCCTGGTCGCGCCCACTCGCAACCCCTGTCGTCACCGTCGCCAGCTCGAACGCTGCCGGGGAGCCGGGCTGAAGGCCGTATGGCTGCTGGAGGGGTAACCACGTGAAGAGCCAGAGCACCCCACCGGTGAGCACCATCCCCACGAGCGCGGGTCCGACCGATCTTCGCCGCAGAGCCCACCAGAGCGTGCCGGCGACGAGGCCCGCCAGGAGATAGCGAAAGGCAACGAAATGAACGCTGAATGTATCGCCGATCACGGTGGTGCCTGGCCCGCCCCTGAAACTCGAATCGAGAAGATCCGCTGCGCGTCCTGCTGGTAGAGCATCCGGAGCCACGACATCGATTCGAGTGACTCCAGATTGACGCCCAAAGCCTCCAGGTAGGCAGGGTCGATGGCCAGGTGGCTGACTCCGAAACGCGCTTGCGCTTCACGGAAGGCGGCTTCCTCTCCTTCGACGATCATCCGACGCTCGAGCTCGACTCGCTCTTCGAAATCGAAGGTGGGACGAAAGTTGGCCGTCGTGAGAACTCGTCTTCCCGAGAGCGAAGCGATCCAGAGCGACGTCGCCCCGCCCGCCACGAAGACCGCATCCGGCGAGGTCTCATCGCGAATCCACCGGGCCATCTCCACCATCTCATTCGGCAGGGGAGATAGCGCGAGCTCGTAGTAGCGGTCCATCTTCAACGGGTTCCACCAATAGGGAAACGCTTGAGGAAGAAGCAGGACCAAACCCAGGCAAAGGGCGCGCGACGAAGCCTTTCCTTCCAGGGAAAGCCACTCGCGCGCTTTGCGCCACAAGAAGAAGGCGCCGGATCCGGCGGCCAAAGTGAGAAGAAACCGGGTATAGAAGTAAAACTCGTCCGGCTCGATGATCTTGTCGACCGCGAAGAGTACGAGATAGCCGGCCCAACCGAGCACGCAGCCGGCGAGAAGAGCGAGCCAGACGAGATCGGATCCGAGACGGCGTTTCACCATACCCGCGATCCCGATGAGAGAGAAGAGAAAGACGGCGCCATGCTCGTATCCGACGGCAAAGACGTTGTAGAAACCCTCCTCGTAGCCCAATTGAAGCCATACCTTGTCTGCGACCGCCCCGCCGTGGCCCCAATGGAAGTTGGAGAAGAGAAAAATGACGTAGGGAAGGGCGGCTATGAACGAAAGCGCGACCGCCAACAGGACCCGCCTCGTCTGTGCCGGCCGGCCCAGACTGCGCGCGACGAAGGGGTAGCAAAGAAGCCCGACCAGAACGAAACTCCAATGCATGAGGAAAACCCAGCTGAGGACGGAGAGAAGAACGCCAGAGGTCAGGGCTCCGGTCCATCCGCCAGGACGGCTCACGCCGCGAACGATCCACGGCAGAAAGACGAAGCCGAGCACGTGGTTCGGCTTGAGCAGGAAGTTCATCGGCCAGAAGGACCGGAACACGCCGAACTGCTCGTAGGGGGAGGAATTGAGGAGAAGGGCGAAGAAGACGACGAGAGCGGCCTCGAAGCGACGGTCTTCGCTGGCGCCTTCGCCAGCGTTTGCATCGCGAAAGCCGAAATACAGCGACGACGCGAGCAAGACCATCACGACCGGCGTGAAGTAAGTGTAGAAGGCGAGAACGTTCTCCGGTCGCCCGAGCGAAATCCCTTTCAGAACGAGACGCCAGAACGGCTCGAGATCGGCGGCGGCCACCTGATAGCTCTCGAACGGCGAATGTCCGGTCGCGGCAGTCGCTCCCATGGCCACGTTGAACATGCGATCGAAGGGCGGGGCGAATGCGTAGAGTCTCTGCAAGGGCCACTCGAGAACGGCCCACGCGTAGAGAGCCAAGCCGACCGCTCCCGTCGCCAGGAGTCCCGCGTGAGGCCTACGAGCCAGGAGCCATACGAGACCCGCGTAGAGCAGCACGAACCCATACCGTGCGGCGAGAAAGAACGAGGGCAAATCGGAGAACGGGACGGGTGGCGCGTCGCTCATGCCGATGTCCCCGGGAGCCGGGGCATCGAGACGTCGGGGCCGGTCGATCTCATCGAGAGGGCTCATTGTAGGGAGTCGCCGGAGGGCCGGTCAATTCGCGATCGGTTGACACGGGATCGGGAGCTGAGATACCGTTACCTATCCGGTGAGTTTCTGCTGCGGGATCGAGCTTGCATGTCGGGACGCTTAGTGCCCTGGCGTCCTAGCGACAGAAAAATCGCCCTACCCCCCCCACCCCCATCGAGAGGCGGTGTGAAGCACCGCACAGTTTTTGTGTCTAGAGCGCGTCGTCGGACTTCCATCAGTCGCCGCGTTATTTACAGGAGAGAGGCTCCTTGAAAGAACTTTTCCGATTCTTCAACTTGTTGATCGCAACCATTCTCGTTCTCTCGTTCGCCCCCACCGGGTGGGCGAGCCTCCCGCCGGGACCGATCCTGAATCCGGCCGGCACCCAATGGTACGTCCGGGGTGCCCACAACACGGCCTTGAACCAGTACCTGGTGGTCTTTTCGGATCTCGGCGGTGTGCCTGATGTCATCAACGGGGTGCGGCTTGACGCGACCGGAGCTCAGATCGCCCCGGGGCTTTTCACCATTAGCGACGTCGACAGCAACACCATCACTCCGGATGTCGCCTACAACAGCACTCGGAACGTCTACCTCGTTGTTTGGACGGACGCGGAAACCGGCGGTGGCGACATTTACGGACAATTCCTTAACGCCTCGGGAGCCCGGATCGGCCCCACGGAATTTTTCATCGCCGGCGGGGCTGGCGACCAGACGCTTCCTCGAATCGCTTACAACCCCACGGACGATCTCTTCATGGTGACGTGGGGAAGACGCGGAGGCGCGGTCAACGCCCATATCGGTGTGCAGATGGTCGACGGTGATCCGAATGCCGCCAGCAACCTCGTGGGCGGGGGGCTTACCTTCGACCTCAGCAGCAATCCTCTGGTACCCCACTCTCCCCACGTCGATTGGAATCCCATTTCCCAGCGTTTCCTGGTCGTCTGGACCGGTTTTGTGAATGAGAGCAGTAGTGACGTCAGAATTCGCTATTTCGACGGTCAAGGCATTCCCATATCGAATGTCCTCTCGATTAGATCGAATGGGCAGCGTCCCTCGGTGGCCGCGAACTCCCAGACCGGGGACTTCCTGATTGCCTACGAGACGGGACAGCCTGGAATCAATTTCAACGTTCGGGCCCAGATTTGGGACGGCTCAGGAAGTGCGCTGGTACCGGAGTTCAATATCGCAACCCAGGGTAATCCCATCCCCGAGTGGCGTCCCCACGCCGCTTACAATCACCTCGCGGACCGGTACTTTGTGACCTACGCCAAAGGAAGGGGGTGCGGGTTCCCCTGCGACGACGTGCTCGGGAATACCATCACGCCCACCGGGATCGTCGGGGCGGTGGTCGGCGTCGCGGACGATAATATCCTCCAGGACCACGGCTCGGACGATGGATTCGGGTCTTGGGGCGATCTCGTCGCGAGCTCGACCCAGCCGCATTTCCTCGAGCTCTATCAGCGCGGAAACGATGGCATCAACGGCGGCATTCTGACTCTGGCTGGCGTTGCGGCTGCGGATCTCTCGCTCACCAAGAACGACGGCGTGGAGTTCGTGGAACCGGGCGACAACGTGACCTATACCCTGGTTGCCACGAATGCGGGGCCTTCGCCGGTTTCAGGCGCGACGGTGACCGACAATTTCCCGACCGATCTGACGGGGTGCTCTTGGAGCTGTTCCGCGAGCGGCGGAGCGAGCTGCACGGCGGGCCCGGTGAACGGCAACTTGCTGGATACGATCGATCTGCCCGTAGGAAGCCTTGCAACGTACACGGCCACCTGCACGTTCACCGGTAGTGAGAGCGACGAGATCACGAACACCGCCACGATATCGGCCCCGATGGGCGTTGCCGAGCTCAATCCAGCCAACAACAGCGCGAGCGACACGGATACCGTCCTCGGCGTCTTCGGTACCTGCGGTTTTGCCAATCACTTGCTATTGAGCGACAGCGTTCTTAACAGCGTGCAAACCATCACCGCGTGTCAAACTCTCACGCTGGGCACCAACGTTCAGATCATGGCACCGGCCGGGCTGACCTTGCGAGCCGGAGAAAGCGTTATATTCGACAATGGCTCCTCGGCCGGGAACGGTGCGACGCTAACGGCTGAGATCGATCCGACCTTAGCCAACCCGTGACGCCGCAACCATTCGATCTTGCTGAATGAATAGGACGGACCTCTAGAACAACTCCTCGCCACCAATTGTGCGGCACTTTACCTTTGGCTATAATGTAAAGCGGTGACGGAAGTTAAGCTCTCATCGAAAAACCAAATCGTTATCCCTCGAGAGGTGCGTGCGGCCTTGGGGCTCAAGTCAGGGGATCGACTCTTGTTAGTCGTTCGCGAAGACACTGCCATCCTGCTCCCCAAGCCAAAAAAGCACTCGAAAGCGGTGATAGGAATTGGGAAGGGCCTCTTCCCTCCTGATTATCTCGAAAAGGAGCGGGAGAGCTGGCGGTGAGCGGGCTTCGGCTCGCCGAATTTCTGAACCGCCACCGCAAACTCGGCCTGGATACCAGCGTATTCATTTACGCTGTGGAGGAGAATCCCAAGTATTTAGCCCTGGTCCGGCCGATCCTGGCCTGGGTCGAAGGGCCGAAAGGACAGGCGGTCACTTCCACAGTGTCGATGCTGGAGCTGTTGGTTCAGCCCTATCGCCTGTCCGATCTGAACCGCGTCAACCAATTCTATGCTTTGCTGATCACTTACCCACACCTGGAGTGGGTCGCCCCCTCGCTCGCGGTCGCGGACCGGGCAGCCCGATTGCGGGCGGATCACAACCTGAAGACTCCCGACGCCTTGCAGGCCGCTACCGCTCTTGCGAGTGAGGCGACGGGATTCATCTCCAACGATCCTGCTTACAAGAGAGTCGCGGGCATCGAGACGGTGATTCTGGATGAGCTCGAAGCGGAGAATGCGCCCTCCACGAGCTGACGTCCGGCGCGTGAACTGCTACTAACCTATAGCGGTCACCTCAGCTCGTTGGGCCGATTTCTAGCACGAGCCCCTTGCCCTCCCGCGCCGAGTTCTCGACGTGGCTCAGGACCCGTCTCATCGGGATGCTCACGAGGTGCGTTGCGTCACCCTTGGGCTCGGGGAACAGGTGGAGGGTGAGCCTCGCGGCCTGCGAGGCATCGAAGCCGGTTTTCTCTTCGGCGGTGAGGAAGCCCAGCAAGAAGACGCTCGAGTCAGCGAGCTTGTGCGTCTCGAACGAGCGGAGGTCACGCTGCCGAAACAGAGGAAAGTTCGGCTCCGCGGGCGAATAGGTGAAGCCATACACGCCGTCAGGAAGCCGTTCGACTCCGCTTCCGCTCTCGTCTTCCGTGAGGGGCCTGAGCGCGTGCGCGGCGCGAGCCTTCTCGAACTGCCGTTGTATTTCATCGGTCAGGGGCGCGGGATTGGTGAGTTGGGCCATGTCGGGCATTCTAGCGAGAAGCGCATTTCCCCCGCAAAGTGACTCCTGGACTCCCGCCACGGCGCAAAATGGGCTGGCGCCGCCAGTCCCCGAACGTTAGGCTAAAGGGTGATGCGAAGCAGGGTGATTGGGGAACGAAGAGAGGCTCTGGAGGTCGTGTAGGGCGAATGAGCTTTGCGCCATTGCGTCGTTACGCCTCTGCGTTTTTTCTGATCTCGGTTCTGGCGCTCCAATTTGGATGCGATTCGGCGGAGGAGGAGAATCTGGCGCCCGCCCCTCCGGTTGCGGAAGAGTCGGAACGGAGCGACCAGAGAAAAATCATCGCTTTCGGCGACAGTCTGACCGCTGGCTTCGGGATCGGTCTCGACGAAGCCTACCCCGCAGTGCTCCAGGAGATGATCGATCGGGAAGGATACCCTTACGAAGTCATCAACGCCGGCGTTTCCGGGGAGACGAGCGCGGGAGGTGTCCGCCGTCTCTCCTGGGTTCTCGACCAGCCTGACGTCGAGGCAATTATCCTCGCGCTAGGAGGCAACGACGGACTCCGCGGACTGCCCCCGCGGGAAATGAAGAAGAATCTCGCGACGATGGTCGAGGAGGCGAAATCGCGCGACATCACTGTGTTGCTGGCCGGCTTCCAGGCACCTCCGGACGCGAGGGATCGCTACGTGCGAGACTTCGTCGCCGTTTTCCCCGAGGTCGCCCAGGAGCACGACGTCACCCTGATGCCATCGCTGCTCCAGGGTGTCATCGGTGTCCCGTCGCTCAACCAGCCGGATGGCAAGCACCCCAACGCCAAAGGCGCACGCGTGGTGGCCGAGAATGTCTGGTCGTACCTGAAGCCTCTCCTGAAGACCGCCCCATGATAAGGCTCCAAGGCGTTACCAAAGTCGTTCGCAGCGGGACCGAGGAGCTCACCATTCTTCGCGCGCTCGATCTCGAGGTTCCCGCCGGCCAGTTTCTCTCGGTGGTGGGGCCGTCAGGAAGCGGGAAGTCGACGTTGCTGGGTCTCATGGCGGGCCTCGATGCGCCGACGTCGGGACTCATCCACATCGATGGCGAAGACCTCTCCGGCTTGAGCGAAGATCGGCTCGCGAGGCTTCGCGGCGAGAAAATCGGGTTCGTGTTCCAGTTCTTCCACCTTCTTCCGTCTCTGACGGCGTTCGAGAACGTTCTCGTGCCGATGGAGATCGCCGGGATCGCTGGCGCCGAAGCGAGGTCGCGAGAGCTGCTCGACGAAGTCGGTCTGTCCGATCGAGCACATCACTATCCATCGCAGCTTTCCGGAGGCGAGCAGCAGCGGGTAGCGCTCGCGCGAGCGCTGGCGAACGATCCGCCCATTCTTCTCGCCGATGAGCCCACGGGAAACCTCGATGCCGTCAACGGACGCCACATCGTCGAGATCCTTCTCGAAGTTCACGAGAGCCGCGGGACGACCATCGTACTCGCTACTCACGACCTGGATTTGGCGGCCGAGTCGGACCGCATCCTCGTCCTGAAAGGGGGATCGGTCGAGCGGCTCGAAGAGCCGGCCAGGGTGCGGCGCACAGCATCGCATGCTTAATGCCGTGGAGGGACTCGTGGCCTATCGGCCACGCTCGCTTTCGCCGCCTTTCGGAGGCGAAAGCGGTGCCCTCCACGGCTCGGCCTTTCGCGGCGCTGCGCGCCGATCTCGCAGCAGATGCAACGGTTGCCGCTCGGCAGGCTCCCATCACCCCAGGCCATGAAGTTCGTCTTCCGCATGGCGGTTCGGGAGATGCGCTCCTCGATCGGCCGTCTCCTGTTCTTTTTCCTCTGTATCGCCATCGGGGTTGCGTCGATGGTGGCACTGCGCTCGATGATCCAGAGTGTGAGTGCCGCTCTTCTGCAGGAGTCCAAGACTCTCACGGCGGCCGACGTCCTGATCTGGACGGAGCGGCCGTTCAGCGAGAACGCGCTCTACATCATCGACGAGAAGCTCGAGCGTCACGGCGCTATGGCGACGACGCAGTCGATCGAGACGACGACGATGGCGCGGCCCGACGACGACGAGAGCCAGGTGGCAACGATGATCGAGCTTCGCGCGGTCGAGGAGGCGTTCCCCTACTACGGCACGATGGAGCTCCGGGGCGGCAGGCCCTACGAGCATTCGCTCCTTCGGAATCGGGGCGCGGTCGTACGCCCCGAGCTTCTGACCCGCCTCGACGTCGATGTCGGTGACACCATTCGCATCGGCGACGCGAGCTTCACCATCCGCGACGTCATCGTGCGCGAAGCGGGGCGAAGCTTGAGCATGTTCACCATGGGACCGCGCGTCTTCATCGATTATGCCGACGTCGAGAGCACCGGACTCTATGATTTCGGAAGCCGGCTGCGCTGGCAGATTCTGGTTCGGGTCGACGGCGACGAGGTGCAGGAGCTCGTCTGGGACCTCGAGGGCGCGCTCGCCAACGAGTTCGTCAGGGTACGTTCGTTTCGCGACGCGGGCGATCGACTCGCGCGCCGGCTCGATCGGGGTGAGAGCTACCTGAGTCTCGCGGGTTTCGTCATCCTGATTCTCGGGGGTGTGGGCGTCTGGAGCGTCATCCGCGTCTTCATCGCCCAGAAGCTCAAGAGTATTGCCATCCTCAAGTGTCTCGGGGCGACGACGCGGCAGGTGCTTCTCATCTACGCCTGTCAGGTTTTCTTCCTGAGTGTCGTGGGGAGCGCTTTGGGGCTGCTCATCGCCCAGGTCGCCGTTTCGTTGATTCCGAGCGGGCTCGGCTTCGATTTGAAGGACGTCGAGTACGGCTTGACGACATCGGCGGTCGTTCAGGGAGTGGGAGTGGGGCTCCTCGTCTCGGCCCTGTTCTCGCTCATTCCGCTTCTGCACGTGCGGCTCGTGCGCCCGCTGTGGCTGCTGCGCCCGGAAGGGAACCTGAGCCCTTCGACGAAGCGAAGAAGAATCGACCGCGCGCAAATCGTCGCCGGTGCGGTTCTCGTGGTCGCCCTCGTCGGTCTCGCCGTCTGGCAAGCGGGATCGCTGCGTATCGGATGGTACGTTTGCGCCACGTTCGTTGCCGTCGCCGTGGCACTTCACCTGGCGGGCGTCGGCCTCGTGAAGGTGGTCTCACCCCTTGCTCGAAAGGCATACTTTCCCTTGAGGCATGCCGTATTGAACGTGAGCCGGCCGGGAAATCAGACCCGTGTCGTCCTTCTGGCCGTGGGGTTGGGATGTTGCTTCGTGCTGGCGGTTCGCAATATCCAGTCGAACCTTCTCGAGCAGTTCGCCATCGAGCTTCGCGACGACGCGCCCGACATGTTCTTCATCGACATTCAGCCGGATCAGGCGGCGACGCTCGAAGGGCGAGCCCGGCGACTCGGTGCCGAGACGGTGAAGCTGGTCCCGGTGCTTCGGGCCCGAGTCGTCGGCGTGGCCGGAGCGGCCGTCCAGCTCGACGACTACGAGGCGGTTCGAGAGCAGGGCTCTCTCGGCCGGGAATACACGATCACCTACCGGAATCATCTCGAGGACAACGAGCGAATTCTCGACGGTGCCTTCTGGGACGGCGCTCACTCCTCCGATCCCGAAGTCTCGATCGAGTCGAGCCTCCGCGATCGATATCAGATCGACGTCGGCGATCGGATGACTTTCGACATCATGGGGCGTCGAATCGTGGCGAAGGTGACGAGCATCCGGGACGTCGAGTGGAGCGACGCCCGTAACGGTGGCTTCATGTTCGTGTTCCGCCCGGGCGGGCTCGAGGACGTACCCAACACCTATGCGGGGTTCATCAAGGGGCCTCGCGACCCGATGGAACGGGCTCGGTTCCAGCGCGATCTGGTCGCGGATTACTACAACATCTCGATCGTGGATCTGCGAGACGTTCTGGACGCGCTCGCTCAGGTCGTCGACAAAGTCTCACTCGCGATCTCCGTCGTGGGGAGCGTGGCTCTGCTATCGGGGGCCATGATTCTTCTCGGCTCGGTGGCGATGACCAAGTATCAGCGACGCTACGAGACCGCAATCTTCCGCACTCTGGGAGCGAGCCGGCGTAGGGTCGCGACGATGATGCTCCTCGAGTACGGGACCCTCGGTGCCATCGCCGGGATCATCGGCGCCGTGGGCGGAGGGGTGCTGGCCTTTCTGCTCAGCAACCGCATCCTCGAAGTGCCTTTTCGTCCCGAGCTCGTCTCGAATCTCGCCGCCGTTCTCATCGCCGCTCTCGCCGTGAGCCTCGTCGGAGTCGCGGTCACCCTCGACGTCGTCCGACAAAAGCCGCTCGCGATCCTTCGCGTGGGATAGCGTTCGGCCGGGACCTGGGATAAGCTCCGGCCGCATATGAAGGGGTCACGCTCCGTCTCCGGCCCGGATGTATGGCAAGGCGGCTGGTTCGAGTCGCCTATTTGGGTGACGAAGAAGGATTCGAGACCCGGACACCCCTGGTTGCCGCTTTGGGTCTCGCTCGACGGACACACCAAGTCCGGTTCGATACAAATGGAGCGGGGAAGCGACGAGGACCTCCTCTCCGAACTCGAGGAGATGATCGAAGATCTCGGACGAAAGCCGAACCGAATCGAGGTTCGGGAGGCGACCTTGGCCCGCTTGCTATCCGAGCGGCTCGGGAACGAGGTCGACGTCGTGCCCACCGAGCGACTCGATGGCGTGGACAAGTTTCTCGCGCTTTTCGCCAAGCAAGCTTCCGGCGCGGATATCCCCGGCGCTCTCGAGGTCGGGGGAGTCACCGTGGAAGCGATGCGCCGTTTTGCCGAGGCGGCGCGAGCATTCTACGAAGCCGCTCCTTGGCGGCATCTGACGAATCGCGACCTCATCGAGATCCGGGCGGGAGCGCCTCCGGGCCTCGGCTACGCCGTCGTCCTCGGCAACGGGCGCTCGATGAGAGGGATCGGCTTCTTCGACAACGAGAAGAGCTTTTGGGACGTTTCTTCGGGACGGTCCCCCGCCAGAAAGGGTTTCTGGCATTTGAGCTTCGACGACGTGTCTCAGATGCCTCTGAAGGATGCAGAGCTCTGGGTGGAGAACGATCTCGAAGTGGCCGACGACCAAGCATACCCCGTCGCCCTGTGCATTCAGTCGCGCCATCGGATCAAGAGACCGAGCCCCCGTATTCTGGATTTCTTGACGGGCCTCATGAGCGTGCTCGCCCAGAGCGGTCCCGAAGAAATCGACAAAGGCAAATGGGAGAGGTCGGGCTACAGGTTCACTCTTCCTTTTCTGCTCGAGCCTCCCACACGAGAGGAGCTCGTTCAAAGGGGCATCCTGCCCGATCCGCGTGTTTTCGAGCGCCTCCATTTTCTTCTGGCGCGAAAGTTGGAGGGTCGGCCGGATGCGTCCTTCGATGACGTGCGGTCCGTGTTCCAAAACGGGCTGACGGGTATGCCCCTCGACGAGATTCCATTCGAGCCCCGAACCGATGCCGAGCGCGCCCAGGAAATCTTCTTTCAGGCTCTCGACGCCTGGGGGCGGCGTCAAATACAGCTCGTCCACGAGGCCCTCCGGATCGACCCCGCGTGCGTCGACGCTCTCGTACTGCAAGCCGAGCTCGCGGGCGACGTCGGGCAGGCGATGGAGTCCTATGGCCGGGCGCTCGAGGCGGGGGAAGAGGTTCTCGAATCGGGACGGCACGACGTGCCCGCCGACGAGCTTTGGAATCACTATCCCGCCAGACCCTTTCTCCGCGCGCTCCACGGGATGGCCGATCTGATGGCGGAGGTAGGAGATTGGAAGACGGCGATCGCGTGCTATACACAGCTTCTCGCTCTCGACCGGAGCGACCATCAGGGAGTCCGCTACGAGCTGTTCTCGGCCCTCTTTGCGGCGGGGCAATTCAAGGAGGCCGAAGGGCTGGCCAAGGCGCAGGGCAAAGACGCGGAGCCTGTCTGGGCGTACGGCCGGGCTCTGGCCATCTTCGCCCAGGTGGGCGACAAGCCGAAAGCGCGGAAGGCGCTCGACGCGGCGACTTCGAAAAACCCTCTCGCAGCGGAAATGCTGCTGGATTTCGAGCCCGACTTCCCGTCGGATGAAGAAGACGTCGTTCATGCCCAAAACTGCTTCGACGCGCTGAACGATGCGTGGGAGGAGATCGACGGGGCGCTCGACTGGCTCTACGAACGGTACGAACCGCCCGTTTGAAGATTTACCGAAGATCGACCCAGTCGAGCCGAACGCCGAGATCGCGGACGTCGCTCGCGCCCGCAAGAGCTCGCGAAGGCCGCCACGTCTGGGTCGTGAGCGTCAGGATGGCGTAGGTTCGGGCATCGCGCGGCGGAATCGCGAGCTCATAGGTCGCATAGCTCCGCGTCGGCTCGATCGACGCGATCGACTGACCATCGATTGCGACGTCGACCGGGTAGAGTGGGGTGTCGTCCTCTTTAGGGGCCGCCATTCGTAGAGTCAGGGCTCTCGTTTCCGCTCCAACCTGCGGCAGGAAGATCGAGGACGTTCTCTGGCTCCAGCGATAGGTCGTGCCATCTTCCTCGAGCTCCTTCTCGTGAAACCAAGCGACTTGAAGGTCGTCGCTCCCCCCGACGTCCAGCCGCTCGAGTGGGGGGACGCGCCTGGCGAGGTCTTCGAGGTCTACGGCTTTCGAAAGCGTGAACCGGAGGTGAAATGGCTCCGGTCCTCGAGGAGGTCTCGTGTAGGCGTACTCGTATTTTTCCGTTGCCAGCCAGAAATCTTTCACGTGCCGGGTAAAGAGGCCCGAAAGAGAGATCTTGTAATTGGTGACGAAATAGACGTCCTGATAGCGGCTGCGCCATGACGCCAGGAGTCGCTCGAGTAGCGCGCGATCGGGCTTCAACGTGTAGAACTCGAGGACGTTTCTTCCCTCCAGATGGGCGAGCGGAAGCTCGAGGAGGTGAAGCCCCTCCTGACGGGGAAAGAAGACGATGTCGTCGTCCCCGATATGGCGCGCGAGGTCTTCCACGAAAGCGAGGCTGCCCCGGAACTCGTTGTGACGCCAGAGGCGGGCGCCGGCAGCGAGATACACGAGGAGCAGACCGGCCGCGACCGCGCGCGCGCCCCATTTGACGAGCGAGCCTGCAACCGACCGGAAGGTTCCGATAAACACCCCGATTCCGGAGAAGAAGGCGGGGAGGACCACGGGGATGAAGCGCCTCATGGCGAAGTAGTGATCGTGCCAGACGCGCACCTTATAGAAGAAGAAGAACGAGAACGTCAGAGCGATCAGAACGAAGAACGCCTGAGCTCTCTTGGCCCGGACGACGAGACCCATGAAACCCGCGGTCACGAGCGCCATCCCGGCGGGGTAGAGATACCACCCCATGCGAAAAAAGGCTTCCGCGTCGTGCGGTGCCGTGCGCGCGCCGTGCCAGACGGGCCTGACGAAATAGGCATAGAGAGCTACGGCGAAGAGACCAAGAGCCGAGCCCAGCCGGACCGCCGGGGACTCGATCGCGTCCAAGACGCGCGGAGGCACCTTGATCACGAGACGATCCGCGGCGAAGAAGAGCAGCAGGCCGACCGCGGCGAGAACGACGATATTGTCGCCGATGAAACGCCAGTAGTGGCGTCCGAGGATGCTCGACACGTACGGCCAGGCGAACAGACGATCGTGCACGACGGCGTGGGTGGAGACCAGCGCGAAGATCAAGACGAACGCAATCTCCGGTCTTCCCAGCTCGCGCCGAATGCGTTTCCATCCAAGAAAGATTGCAATCGGGATCGCGAAGAGCACGGTCTCGAAGCGCGCCAGGAACGTCGAGGCGAAGGCGAATCCTGCGAGGCTGCCCGCAAGCGACGAGCGCTGCTCGTTCATGAAGAAGAAGCACAGCAGGCCGAACGTGAAGAGAAACTGGACGACGACTTCGGAATTGGGAAATCGCGCGAACCAGATCTGAATCTCGAACACGGTGAGGAGGCCTGCCGCCCAGGCTGCCGGCTCGAGGCCGAACAACCGGTTGAGCGCGAAGAAGAGGCCGAGCACGCCCAGGATAGCGAAGTATGGCGTCACCCACAGCCCGGACTTCATCTGGAACAACGAGGAGGCCATCCCGATCCAGACCGGATACAGATGAAGTCCGTGTGGAGAGACCCTCGCCGTATCGGGATGCTCCAGACGAAAACCCTGGAATCTCTCGTAACTCCAAGGGGGAAGCTCCTTGTCAGGAAACACGAGCGGCCGTGCCTCCACCGGGAGGCTCTCGATCACGGGGTCGACATAGACCAGAGTTCCCTCCCGGGCGAGATGAAAGCCGGCGTTGACGTAGATGCCCGGGTCGCGGCCACCGAGGATGTGCTCGAACGGCGGAAAATAAACGACGCTCGCGAACGCCAAGATGGCGGCGGGGACGATGAACTCGCCCCTATGAAAGCCTCCGGCCTCGAGCCGAATCCGCTTCCTCACCGCAATCGCGCCGATTACCACAACGACCGCGTCGACTGCCGCCACGTTGACGGCCGAGAAATGGCCGAGCTCGGCGAGGAGGAGCCCGATCCATCCCGAAACGAGCAGACTCCCGGCGAAGGCGACATACAGCTGCTCGGCCAGAGTGAGTCCGGCCTTCGGCTGCCGGGCGAAGACCGATACGATCAGGAGGCCCGGTGCAAAGAAGATGGTAAGCGTCGCGAGGGCAGTCACTACGAGTTGGGATGATACTTCACGAGCGAGGGTGGCACCGAGAGAGCCAGAACTCGACTCTAGACTGTCGACTGTGAACTCACCAGGAGTTGCGTCGCTCGACCGCTTCGGTTAACCTTCCGGCTCGTCGTCTCAATTGCTTCCAACGTTCATTCTTCTCGCACTCTCGCTCGCGGGGGAGACCCAGTACGACCTCCCGACGCCCCTGTCTCACTACGAGCAGGGCTTCGATGTCGAGGCCGAGGGGCGGGCACTCCTGCTCGAGCTTGCCACGTCGGTGCCCGAGCCGGCCCGCTCCGAGCTTTTCAAGGCCCCGGACCTGGAAAAGGCGTTGGCGCTGGTCGACGAGGTGGAGTGGCAACGGTTTCGGCCGCGCATCGCGAGTCTGCTGCTCCATAGCTCGAGGGTGCTGGAGGTCATCCCCAAGGCTGCCTCGGACTGGCTCCCTCTGGTCCACGACGCGTTTCTCGTCTTCCTCGATGGGCTCGAGGAGAAACGTTTCCTCGAGCGGGTGATCTCACAGCTGCGCCTCCCCGTCGATGCCGATCGAGGCCAGCGCGTGCTCAACTTCATCGCCGAAACGCCCAGTCTCCAGAAGCTCGCACAGATACTGGCCCGCAACCCGTCGCTCGATCCCGATTTCCGTAATGCGCTCCAGACCATCGAGAATGGGCTCGAGACGATCGGCTATGACGAGGTGATGGAGGTGATCGGTCGGGAGATCGACTCCTCGACCGTCGAACGGTATCAGATCGTTTTCGCGGACCGTGTTCTCGCCGAAGCGAGCGTCGGTGCCGTGGTGGAAGCTCGCTACGTCGGCGAGTCGGGGGAGCCCCTGCGCGCGGCCTGCAAGGTGCTGAAGCCGCGAGCGGTATCGGCTCTGGAGCAGGACCTGACCATTCTCGACGCCGTGCTTCGCTATCTCGAGAACCATGCCGACTTCTACGAGATCGGCGCGATGCCGTTGGTCGACACGTTCGAGGAGATCCGTGAAGCGCTCTCGCGCGAAGTAAAAGTCCTGGACGAGAGGGAGAACTTGAGACGAGCCGCGCTCTATTATCGGGACAACGATGCGGTCGTGATTCCCGAAGTTCTCCCGTTCTCCTCGGCCAGCGTCACCTGCATGGACTTCATCGAGGGTGTCAAGGTGACCGACGCGTTCCCCGGTCACCCGAAGGAGCGAGCACGCCTCGCTCGTCGCGTCAGCGACACCCTGACTTTCGACGTGCTCTTTTCCGAGAAAGACGCCTCGTTCTTTCACGGCGATCCCCACGCGGGCAATGTCTTTCACGTCGAGGACGGCGGCGATCCCTTTCGTATCGCCCTCATCGACTGGGGCCTCGCCGCCGAGTTCGATCGGGAGGAGCGCGAGAAGCTTACCCAGCTCCTGGTAGGCCTCCACCTCCGGAACACGAAGAGGCTGGCCAATAACGTCGACGTTCTCGTCGAGTGGGAGCCCGAAAGCCCCGAAGACCGCGCCCGGATGAAGGCGTTGCTCGACAAGGAGCTCCCCAAGATTCAGGGTGAGGGCCTGTTCGAGCTTCTCGACGAGGTGATGGCGGTGCTCGCGCGCGAGGGGCATTCGATCCGGTACGAGGCCGCCATCTTCGTAAAATCGCAACTCACGATTTCGGGGATACTCGCCGAGCTCGATCCCGAGCTGAAGCAGGACGAGTACGTCATGGGCCGTATCTCCAGCCAGGTCTGGAAGGAGACGCCGAAGAGACTCCTCAACGCGATTTGGTTCCCTAGCTGGAACTCTCACGAGTATCGGAGCCTGCTGTCCAACGAAGACGTCAAGGACGTCCAGTTCAAGCGGATCGGGGGAGCGTTCAAGAAGATGGGGAGCGCGGTGTGGACGGCAGTCAGCTTTCGCTGGCTATTCTGAACAGGAGAGCGAGATGAAGAACACCCTTTCCCGTCGCGGATTCATTGCCTCGGTCTCGGCTATTCCCGCTTCTCGGGGCTTCGCTCCGGGGATTGTGCGCGGCGAAACGGTAAACGACGTGTACCGGGAGCTCGGGGTCCGGCCGTTCATCAACGCTGCCGGCACATACACCGCGCTCTCCGCCTCGATCATGGACCGGGCGGTCATCGAGGCGATGGAGTCGGCCGCTCGCAGCTACGTATCCATCCCCGAGCTCCAGGAAGCGGCTGGAACCCGCATCGCGTCGCTCGTCGGCTCCGAGGCCGCTCTGGTGACGGCAGGCTGCGCCGCGGCGCTGACGCTCGCGACCGCCGCTTGTGTGTGTGGCGAGGACGAGGAGGCGATCCGGCGCGTTCCCGACATCGTAGGGCTGAAAAACGAGGTCATCTTCCCCCAGGGTCACCGGTTCGGCTACGACCACGCGATCCGTAACGTCGGAGTGAAGATCGTCGAGGTCGCGAGCAAGGAGGAGCTCTATGCGGCGATCGGGAACCGCACGGCGATGCTGTTCTTTCTCAACCTGGCGGCGAACCGAAGTCCCATCACTCGCGAGGAGCTGGTCGAGGCGGGGAAGAAGACGGGCGTGCCCACGCTCATCGACGCCGCGGCCGACCTGCCTCCCGCGCGAAACCTGACCGATCTCGCTGGCATGGGATTCGACCTCGTCGCCTTCAGCGGTGGCAAAGGGTTGAAAGGGCCGCAATGCTCGGGCCTTCTGATTGGAAGAAAGGACCTCGTGCGCGCGGCTTTTCTGAATGGCTCTCCTCACTCGGACTCCGTGGCACGGATCGCGAAAGTCGGGAAGGAGGAGATCGTGGGCTTGACCAAAGCGCTCGAGCTCTACGTCGCCCGCGATCACGACGCGGACTGGAAGGAATGGGAGTCGCGGGTGAGCCACATCCTGTCGGCGGTCGAAGGGATCGACGGGGTGACGGGAGCGCGTTTCGTTCCCGAGATCGCCAACGAGGTGCCGCACGCGGCCATCAACTGGGATCCAAGTCATATAGCGCTCACGCGAGACGAGCTCGCTCGTCTGCTGCGCGAAGGCGAGCCGCGCATCGAGGCGCGCCCGAGTGAAGGCAACGCTCCCCGGCTCGAGATCGGTGTCTGGATGATGACCCCGGGCGATCACGAAGTGGTTGCGGCACGCTGTGTGGAGATTCTGAAGGCTACGACCAAGAGAAGAGTCGCCGAATTGGATCCGTTTGGATTGGTGGCACGGAGTACGAAG
>DATIBD010000011.1:0-69472 GCA_035457705.1 Vicinamibacteria bacterium | reverse complement strand
ATTCGATCCGGTGCTCGCGGCCGGCGGGATGATCGCCTTTCACGTCAGCGGACGAGCCCTGGCGGAAGGCGAGCGGGTCCGCATCGTTTATGGGGCGGGAGCCTCGGGAGCGCGCGTCGACCGATTCGCCGAACGCGACTCTCCCATCTGGCTTGCGGTCGACGGCGACGGCGACGGCGTTCGTGCCCTCCTTCAGGACTCGCCCCGAGTCGACGTTCTCGCCGGCGGTCCGGCTCGACTCTTGTTGATTTTCCCCAGTACGGCGCGGCCGGGCTCCAGGGTGAAACTGAGTGTCGTCGTCCTGGATGGTCTCGGGAATGCCGGAGTGGAGCTCCAGGACACAATAGCGGTCGAAGACGCCGCCGGGCTTCCGCTACCGAAGCATCTGATTCCCGGTCAGCCCCTTGAGGTGCTCGTCGAAAAACCGGGCGTCTACCGCGTTCGCGCGGCGAGCGCGAACGGCCTCGAGGCGGAGAGCAACCCTCTCGTCGTGCGCGAAGGCATCCCCCGGATCCTCTGGGGTGATCTGCATGGACATTCGCAGCTCTCGGATGGCACGGGGACGCCCGAGGACTACTATGCCTACGCGCGCGACATCGCCGCGCTCGACCTCGTGGCGCTCACGGATCACGATCATTGGGGAATGCGTTTCATCGACCAGAACCCCGAGATGTGGGAGCGCATCCGACGGGATGCGCGCGCTTTCGAAGAGCCCGGTCGCTTTCTTGCGCTCGCCGGTTACGAGTGGACCAACTGGGTACACGGCCATCGGCACGTGCTCTATTTCGAGGAAGAGGGGGAGATCCTGAGTGCTCTCGATCCGCGATACGAGACGCCGGCGCTCCTCTGGAAGGCTCTCGAGGGTCACTCGGCGATTACCGTGGCGCACCACTCCGCGGGCGGGCCGGTGTCGACCGACTGGAGCTACCTCCCCGATCCGACGATCGAGCCGGTCACGGAGATCGTTTCCGTCCATGGCTCGAGCGAAGCGTCCGATTCACCGGGAAAGATCTACAGCGCCGTGGAAGGCAACTTCGTTCGGGATGTCCTCGATCGGGGCGCCCGTTTCGGTTTCGTGGGGAGCGGGGACAGTCACGATGGACACCCCGGTCTGGCGCACCTGGCGTCACCGAGCGGAGGACTCGCGGCGATCTTTGCCGAGGAGCTCACCCGGGAAGCGGTTCTCGATGCTCTTCGCGCGCGCCGTGCGTACGCTACGAACGGACCACGGATCTGGCTTCGCATGTGGCTCGACGGCGAGCCGATGGGCTCGTCGGTCTCCCCGTCAGGCGCAGCGATGCAGGAGCTCCGCTTCGCCGCCGCGGCGACCGCACCCGTCGATCGCATCGACATCGTTCGGAGCGGAAGCGTAGTCCGGTCGGTTCCCGGCAACGACCGCCGCGACCTTTCGGAAACGATCGATCTACCCTGTCTGACCCCCGGTGAGTACGTTTATGTTCGGGTGGTCCAGTCAGACGGAGGCGCGGCTTGGGCGAGCCCGGTTTACGCGGATCGTGTCGATGGGCACGGTGCGTCGTCGAGCGGCGCTACCCGTTGAAGGCCAGCAACCCGGCAAGAAAACCCACTACCCCTGCCAAACCGGCCAGCATCGAGACAGCTCCATCGATACCGAGGCCGCCGCCGCCATGTAGGTAACAAAGCGCGAGCGTTACCCCGGCACATGAAAGTCCACTCAGGATGGCGAGCGCGAGAAGTCTCATCTCAAAGCCTCGTACACGATACGAGAATATACCCTTACTCGGGCTTCTCCTGGGGTTAAGATGTGGCTCGATGACAAAACCTGTGTTCGAGTCTCTCGTGTTCACGGAGCTGTCGCTCGAAGCGATGAGACATCGGGCAAAGGAATTTCACGACAAGCTGACCCGTCGCCGCACCGTGCGTGACTTCTCCTCGCGACCGGTACCCAGGGAGATTGTGGAGGACTGCCTGAGAGCGGCCTCCACGGCCCCAAGCGGCGCAAACCAGCAGCCGTGGCACTTCGTCGTCGTCACCCAACCGGCGATCAAGAAGGCGATCCGGGACGCCGCCGAGGAGGAAGAACGTGCGTTCTACAGCGGCCGCGCGCCGGACGAGTGGTTGGAGGCGCTTTCTCTTCTGGGAACCGACGAGCACAAGCCTTTTCTCGAGACCGCGCCGTATCTCATCGTGATCTTCGCGCAGAGCCACGGGGTGGCGAAAGATGGGCGCAAGATCAAGCACTATTACGTCTCGGAATCGGTGGGCATCGCGACGGGGTTTCTCATTGCGGCCGTGCACAACGCGGGCCTGGTCTCGCTCACGCATACCCCGAGTCCCATGGGTTTCCTGAACGAGATTCTGGGCCGGCCGGCGCACGAGCGGGCGTTCCTCATTCTCGTCGTCGGCTATCCGGCGGAGGATGCGCGGGTTCCCAGGATCACGAAAAAAGAGCTCGAGGAGATCGTGACGTTCCTCTGAGCCGACGGATGGCACGACTCATGCAGCATACATAGGCAGAATCTCGGGATAGTTCCCGATTCTGTCTTCTCTGGAGGACACGATGCGAAAGGATGGGACGACCGTGAAACGATGGATTTGGCTCACTTTGCTGGCTACTTCCGCCTGGGCACAATCCCAGGGCGTACAGCTCTACAAAGAGGGCAAGTACGGCGACGCGGCCCGAGTGCTGTCGTCCGAGCTGGAAGGAAATCCGGATAACGAGGAAATCCTTACCTACGTCGGTCTGGCGCGCGTTCGCTCGGGCGACGCCGCAGGCGCGAAAGAGCCGTTGGAAAAGGCGCTCGCCAAGAATTCTGACAATGCCGAGGCGCATTTCGGCTTGGGGCTGGTGTACACGAAGCTGAACAACCGCGATGGTGCCATCCGCGAGCTCGAGACCGCGACGAAGCTCGCGCCGGCCCACGCCTACGCCCACTACTACCTGGGGATGGCTTACCGGGACTCCGACAAGAGGGACTTGATGATCCCCCATTTGAAGCGGTTCATCGAGCTCGCGCCCGACGCCCCGGAGGCGGCGGCCGTGCGATCTTTCCTGTCGAAGCTCTGATCCGATGAGTCAGCGCTCGCCGCGGATGGCCCGCCCAGGCAGGGCGTCCGCGACGAGCTCGCCATCACGGACGACGAACGTGCCGGACACGAGCACGTGGGCGATTCCGGTGGAGGGGACGTCGCCGTCCTCGTAGCTCGAGCGGTCCAGGACGGTCTCGGGATTGAAGATCGTCAAGTCCGCGTCCATCCCCTCTTGGACGCGGCCCTTCTTCTTCATTACCGGAGCGGCGTCCTCGAGCCGCCGTGCGGGTAAGAACGTCATTTTCGCCAGTGCCGGCATCAACCCGATGACGTCTCGCTCCCGGCTGTAGTGGCCGAGGATCCGGGCGAACGTCCCCGCACCCCTCGGATGGGCCGGACCGTAGAGGAAGGGAATTCCGTCGCTCGCCACCATCACGTCGGGCTGAGCGACGATCCAGGCATTCGTCTCTTCCGTCCGTCCTCCGTGGATGATGACCCAGCCTCCCTCCTCACGATAGATCTCGAACGTCTTGCTCGTGAGTCGCTCGCCGGTCGCGGTCCACTGGAGGTTCGCGTAGTCTTCGTCGCTCCGTTCCTCCCAGGAATCGAAGAGGGCCGACTCGAGTCGAGTGGAACCGGCGGTGTAGGGGTAGGCCTCGGTCGTCACGTCGAGACCTCGTTCTCGAGCACCTCGGATCATCGCGAGCGTCGTGCGCGCACTCTCGCCAGCCGAGCTGTTCATGTGGACGATGTGCAGAGAGGCGCCCGTCACCGCCGCATCCGCGATGACCTCCTGAAAGGCGCCCAGCGTCCCTCCCGATCCCTCTCCCCGAGTATGTACGTAGATCGGAACGCCATTCTTCGCCGCGAGCTCGAACAAAGCGAGAATCTCCTCCCGCGAGGCCCCGGGGGTGTAGGTGATTCCCAGGCCGAAGCCGAGCCCGCCTTCCTCGAGCCCGCGCACCATGAGCGTCTTCAGCTCGTCGAGCCGTGAGTCGCTCGCTTCGGCGTAAGCGAAGTCCCGGTGCTCGAGAGAGAACGTGGAGTCGGGAGGGAGCATCGCCCAGCTCCCGAGATCGACGTCGTGCATGAGCTTTGCCCGCGCGCCCACGTGCGACACCGTGGCCCCGAAGTGAATCGGTGCCGTGTCCTCCCTGGAAGCGAGCCACGCACCGACGGGATAAACGCCGATCTCCATCTCGAGCGCGGTGGTGACGCCATCCTGGGCCTGGAGCCGGTTGCTGACGGGATCTTGTCCGTGCGCGTGGAGATCGATGAAGCCCGGGGCGACGACGAGGCCCCTCACATCGAGAACCTCGTTGCCTTCGAGCGGCGCCTCGCTCACGGCGACGATGCTTCCGGCGGCGATACCGACGTTCCGGATCGCGTCGAGCCCCGTCTCCGGATCCATCACCCGTCCGCCGGCGAGGACGAGCTCGGCCCGTTGAGCGAGAGACGGTTCTGCGGAGAGACAAGTGGCCACGAATGCGAAGGCGAGCTCGTTCTTCATGAGGAGAAGCTATGTGAACTGGCGCGGACAGATCAAACGCCGCTTCTAGGTTCAATGCCGTGGCGGGACCTGTAATCGTTCGGCCGCCACGGCTCGGGCTGCTTACGGCGCGGCAAGCGCGCCGGGCTCGCTCCGCTCGCGCGGGCTGGGCGTTCTTTTCATCAGCCTGCTCCCGATCAGAAGGCGTGGCCGAGGCTGAAGATGAACTGGGACGCGGGCTCACCGGGACGGCGGTCGACCACTCGAGCCCAGTCGAGCCGGATCAAACCGAAAGCCAGCTCCAGGCGCACACCGGCGCCGACGCTGTGGCGCAGGTCGGTCAGGCTCAAGTCGGAAGCCTTTTCGAAAGCGTTCCCCGCGTCCCAGAAGCCGGCTCCGCTGAGGCGCCAGGCGATGGGGAATCGAATTTCCTGGTTGAAGACGAGAAGGCCCGCGCCTCCGATCGGTCGCTGGAGGATGTCGTCGACCGGGCCGAGCGACCCCTGTTCGAACCCCCGCACCGAGTTGGGACCCCCGGCTTGGAAGCGATCCTCTTCGATCAGGTTCTGTCCGAAGCTGTTGGCGACCCCGACCCGATAGCCGGATGCCCAGACGATGTCGCGGGCGACGGACATGAACGCATAGAGCTGAGCGTACAGTTTAACGAAGGGAGCAATGGGCGAGTCACCGTACGGGTGGGAGGCTTGAAACGTCGTGCTCGTCAAGCTTCCCCGATGGGGTCGAACGACGTTGTCACGGCGGTCGGATATCAGAGAGGTGGTTACGATACCTCGGTTGCTCACGATGGTCGTCGGTCCCAGGAAGGGATCGTCGAGCTCGGTCGCCACCCGATTGAATCCGTAGCTCCATTGCGCGTCCAACCGCTCGGTGATCCTCTTGAGCTGCTGGGCGGTAAAGGTCCAGGTCCGGTCGATGAAAGCGATATCGTTCTCGTCCGTGGCAGGCTCTTCGAGGATCGCTCGCTCGACGAAGAAGTCGGTCATCAGCTTGTATCGGGCAAAGTAGGGTGTGTGGTATCCGAATCGAAACGTGCGGTTGTTCGATGCAAGGAGCGCTCGAAGACCCGCTCGGTGCGCGCGCCCGAAAAGGTTCGGCGATGTTACTTCGGTCACGACCTCGAAGAGGCCGTCGGTTGCGATCCGCGCGCCGTAGTCGAATGCGAGGGGAGGCGCCTCTTGAACCCGGACCGTCACGTTCCGCTCCGCCTCACCGGGGCTCGGATCCGAGACGACGACCTCGGCGGAGCGGAAGGCCCTGAGCTCGTAGAGCCTTCTTTGCGTCTCGTTGACCTCCGAGACCCGAATGGGCTCGCCCGGCGTCAGGGCAACCTCTCGGAGAATGACGCCCTCGTTCGTGCCTTCGTTTCCGGCCACCGTCACGTTTCCCACCGTTGCCCGAGCTCCTTCCGAGACCGTGTAGCGCGCGCCGAGCCGGTCCGGCGCATCGCGCTGGAGCACGCTCGCGGTAACGCTTACGTCAGGAAACCCCTGCTGGCGATAGTACGTAGCGATCGCGGCTCGGGATTGACCGAAATCCGGGGGACGGAACGGGGCCCCATTCTGAAGCGGGATGCGAGCTCGAAGCGTGGCTTCTTCGAGGGATCTCACACCCTCGAGCTCTACGCCGTCCACGCGAAACAGCGAACCCTCGACGATCGGGATCGTTACGTGAAGCTCGCCGGTCGTGTCATTGAACTGCCGCTCGGGCTCTTCGATCCGGGCCGAAAGATAGCCGAACGATGCGTAGCGAAGCTCGAGGAGCTGTTTCAAGCGCGGGCGTCTCGTCGTAAGAAGCTGGTAGAAATCAGCCGAGGTTGGCTTGGGGAGCGACGTCCGAAGCACGCTTTCGGGAACTGCCGTGATTCCCGGGAAGTCGACCGATACACTCTTCCCGCGAGGCCCCGTCTCGAAATCGACGGTGACGGTCACACCGTGCTCCGTCCGCTGCGTCGAGGCCTCCACGTGAGCTAGATAGTAGCCGCGCTCGAAGAGGCCGCCTTCGGCCACGGTCACCAGGTCGGAGGCCACGAAGCCTTCACCCAGCCGTCCATTCCACGACGCGACGACAGCTCTCTTCAACGCGTCATCGACCGTGTCACCTGCCCAGAGAAACGCGACGGGCACACCGAGGTCGACCTGGTAGACAACGTCGATGCACCGCGCTCCGCAGGAGGTCGTCACCACGTCGACGGTGGCTTCGAGGTAGCCTTCCTGGCTGAGTCGCTTACGAATGCGCTCCGATTCCTCCCAGGATTTCCAGTAGTCGTAGCGCTCGCCGGGTTTGGGCTTCAGCTTGCGGAGAATCTCGGGATGGCTCTCCGGTGGTTCCTCCCCGCCGTAGTCCACACGAACGCTCGAGGCGCGGAGGCCCCTCTCCTCTCCTCGACCGCGTCTTCCGGGGTCGTAGGTCAGTTTCTGGGTCAGACCGATGCTGAACTCGTTATCCTCGCGGCGAACGAGCTGCGTTCTCGCGCGCCGCGGGAGCTCGTAGTCGACGATCCAGATCTGGTTCTCGGCATCATCGAGGCCGATCGAGTAGACCACGGTCAGCTCATCGGTCAATGCCGCGCCCAACGTGAATCGCGCCGAGGGGTCTGCCTCGGCGGCAATCAATGCCGGCTCGACGGTAACGATCTGAAAAGGAAGCGCATTGGCGAGACCGATCTCGGCGAGGTCCCCAAGGGTCGATCCGAGGTAAGAGGCCATCTGCTCTCCGAGAATCTCACGGCTCTCGCTGGAGACGTTCTCGAGCGTCCGACCGGTGACGAGAAGGGAGGCGATGTCGGCTTGGGACAACTCGGGATCGTCGGGTGCACTGAGGCTGGTGATGAGGTCGTCCGTGGTCCCATGGACGTGCAGGTGAATGTCGTAGCCGGAGACCGACGTGCGCGCTTGAATGTCGATTCGGGCGGGCTCTGTAGGATAGCCGTCGAGCTCGATGCGTCCCGACTCGATCCGATAGTCGTTGCGACCGAAGCGGAAACTTCCCTCCGACGCGGCAGAGACGATTCCCTGAACCTCGGGCGTTCCGAGCGTTCCTCCGAGCGACAGGTTCGCCGTGGTCTCCATTTGAGCGAGATTGTTCTCGATGCGAAGTCCCTCAATCGCGCGCACCCGGATGTCGAGCAGAATGGACTCCGCGAAAGAATCCGGCTCGGCAACGGCGCTGAAGTCTTCGATCGAGTGGAGAAGCTCGCTCTGGACATCGATATCGCGGCTGAACACCGCCCGGGAGAGATCCACTTCGCCGCTGAGCCGCAGTCGGTCCTCGCCGCCGGTCAAGTGAATCGAGCCGTCGAGCTCGCTCCTCAGCCCTTCGGGGTAGCTCAAGCGGACCGAGCTCGCTCGGGCGGTCAGGTCGACGTTTGCCAGGCTCGCGCCCGATAGGGCGACGTTTCCCGAGGCCGAGATCTTGCCTCCGCCCGCGTCCGCTGTCAGCGTCTCCAGGAGGATGCTAGAGCCTTCCAGCGTGAAGGCACCGCTCACGTTACTGAAGACGAGCGGGGGATCCTGAAGAACGAGCCGCGCGCCGCTCCAGGACCCCTCGCCGCCGAGAGTAATCTCTCCACCTTGGCCCGCCGCCGTAAGCCTCAGGGAAGTGGTTCCGGAATAAGTCAGTCCGAGATCGGAAACGAACGGGTTCACGAGCGCATGGTCGAGCGTCCCGTCCAGATTTGCGGACCATTCCACGCTCTCGCCGAAGGGCCTCGCTTCCGCAGCGATTGAGAGATTCCCGAAACGCAGGCCGTCGAGTCTCGCCGTGCCTCGTTCCAGACTCCATTGGGCGGGACTGTCGTTCTCGACCTCGAGCTCGGGGCCACGGATGATGACTCGTTCCAGACTTCCCTGACCCTTGAGCGTCTCGAGGTTCTGAGCGTCTTCACTGGTGACTTCCCCGAAAAACGTGAGCTCCGCCTCGGCGGCCTTCGTTCGGGCGACGACGCCCTCGGCGCGAAAACGGATATCCGCCGGGTCGGGGGGTTCGCGACGACCTTCGATCGTGAGCCGCCCTCCGGCAATCTCGAGCTCTCCGAGCTTGCCGCGGGCATCGTCGATGTCGAGGTCCCCATTCCACTCGGGCTCCGCGAGCACTCCTTCTACGTGGAGCGAAGCATTGGCCCGTCCCGAAAGCTCGGCCTCGGGGAACCAGAGGTTCAACAGGTCGAGTCGAACGGCTCCGCGCGCGTCGAGGTCGACATGGCCTTCTGGCACCAGAGGGACGACGCCTTCGAGACCTACCGCCGTGTCCTCGCCTACGAGGGTCAGCTCCCGCACGGAGAAAGCTTCCAGGTCCCCTTCGATGAAGAAAGGAGAGCTCGCTCCGAAAAAGACGCCGCGATAGACTCCGAGCGCGCTCGTGGCGTCGATCCCATATCGAACGGACTCGAGGTCGGTCAAAGGAAACGCCAGCCGAGCGTTTCCAGAAACCCGGAGCTCCGTCTCGGCTCCCTGCGGTAGTGTGCGCGCGAGCTCCGTCAACGGGAGTGCGTCGAGAGAAATCGTCGCCTCGGTCTCGTATGGAGCCTCGAGGCGAATCGTGGCGGTCAGGATTGGAGAGCCGTCTATCGAGAGCGTCGTGCCGTCCGTGTGGCCTGACAGGGAGAGGTCGGGAAGTGGAACATCTCGATAAGAGGCTTCGACGAGCCGACCCTTGACCTCCACGTCCGGCTGATCGAGTGTTCCCACGACTTCGAAGCTCAACGCGTCGAACCTTCCCGTCACCTCGGGAACGGCCGTGATCGCGATTCCGCCCCCCTCGCCCCGGAGCTCGATCCGGCGCGTCGACGGGTCGAAACGACCCTCGCCGCTGAGCCGTCCCTCACCCATTGCGGCATCGAACGATCCTCGGACGCTCGGCTTCGTCATTTCACCCGTGATGGCGAGCGCCGCTTCCGCCGTCAGGCCCAGCGGTTCATTTTCATAGGCCGCCCGGCCCGTGAGGTCGAGTGCATCTGCGACCTCCCCATCGATCTGGATCGTCGCTCCGCTCTCGTGTGCGATCATCACGTCCCGCAACCGAACTCGCCCCTCCGCCCAGCGCGCCGAGCCTCGAAGCTCGAGGGGAATGCCCTCGATCCGAACGTTTTCGCCACGAAAAGTTGCATCCGACCGTAGTGCTTCGAACGATCCCGACACGGTGCCCTGAACGAGGATGGCACCTTCTACCGCTTCCGGAAGCTCCGTCAGCCGCGCCTGATATCGAGCATCGATGGTCTCTCCGATCTCTCCCGTGGCCGAGATGGCGACGCCCCGGACGAGCATCTGCGGCGCCTCGAATCGGACCGTCCCTCCACTCACTTCGAGAGTGATGTCACCCGCTGGGTCGGGTTGAAGTGTCACCGAGCCCGCGCCCTCGAGCGTTCGGTAGTCCCACTCTCGAACCTCCCCCGAGAACGTTCCCGCGAGCCGACTCGAGAGTCGTTCGTCGATTCGAGCGAGATCGACGTTCTCGACGTGCACTTCGAAAGATTGCCGATCGGATTCGAGATCGAGCCTCCCGGTTGCTTCCGCCGCGCCACCGTACCCGGTGACCCGAAGGTCTCGAAAGGCTACGAGGTTCTGCCCGAGGGAGAAATCGGCCGCCGCCGTCAGAGGCTCGAGCTCGGACAACGCGATGCGCTCGGCCCGGACCGTTCCGCCGGTCTCATCGAACGAGGCTTCCACGGACGTTACTTCCAGGCGATCCATGAAGAACGAGCCGTCGACGATCGTGACGCTTACCGGCGGTAGGAGCGGAAGCGAGATCGTGCCACCGCCTTCTGCGGTGCCGCCAAGCCAGGTGGCGCGAGGACGCTGCACGACGACACGGTGTTTCCCGGACAGGGAGAGCTCGACATCGACCTCGGGAACCTCGGCGGTGAGAGCGGCCGAGCTCCACTCGAGGTCACGAAATATGACCTCCCCTCTCCAGAGCTCGTAGCTGAGCTCTCCGATTCGGAGCCCCCCGTCGGTCGACCGCTCGATCCAGTCCGCCACTCGTCGGGCAAAAAATGGAGTTTGCGCCAGAAGGAAAAGGGCGATGAGAGCGACGAAGCAGAGCGCTATGAGCGATAGGACGACTCGTCGGTGGAACGTCATCGTGCCGAGAGACTTGGCGGATTGGCAGGACTATTGTAACGCGAGGAGCTTGACCGGTCTCCGAGGCGTTTGCCCGATTCCAATAATTTTGACAAGAATAGTCATCGTTAGTACGATGGCGGGCATGGAGCAACCTCCATGTCGCAGGCCCAAGCGGCCCTCTACGCCGACCGCTCTCTCGCGGAGCCCCGCTCCGTCACCGAGCTGATCGGCAACACTCCTCTCCTCCTCATTCGACGTCTTACGGCTAGCCTCAGTGGGGTGGAGGTCTACGCCAAAGCCGAATGGTTCAACCCCGGCGGATCGGTCAAAGATCGTCCCGCTCTCGAGATGCTCCGTCAAGGGGAGAAGCGTGGCGAGCTGACGCGCGAGAAGACGATCCTCGAGGCCACGAGCGGAAACACCGGCATCGCTCTCGCCATGCTCGGAGCCGCCCTCGGGTACCGGGTGAAGCTCTGTATCCCCAGGAGCGCGAGCCTGGAAAGAAAACTCGTGCTCCGAGCTTATGGCGCAGAGCTCGTCGAGACGAGCGCACTGGAGGGAACCGACGGAGCGATCGCGGAAGCTTCCCGCCTGTACGCCGAAGCCTCCGATGCTTATTTCTATCCGAACCAGTACGGAAACGATGCCAATTGGCAAGCGCACTATCGGACGACCGCGCAGGAGATCTGGCGTCAGACCGAGGGGCGCGTGACGCATTTCGTCTGCGGCCTCGGCACGAGCGGTACGTTCGTCGGAACGACGAGACGGCTGAAGGAATATTCCCCGGCGCTGAAAGCCATTTCCGTCGAGCCGAGCCAGCCTCTCCACGGCATCGAGGGGTGGAAACACATGGCTTCGAGCCGTGTGCCGTCAATCTACGACCCCGACCTCGCGGATGAACGTCTCGAGGTCGGCACCGAAGAAGCCTTCGAAATGGCGAAACGGCTCGGTCGCGAGGAGGGTCTCTTCGTGAGTGTTTCGTCCGCGGCCGCGCTGATCGCGGCGCTAAGGGTGGCGGAGTCGATCGAGAGCGGCGTGGTCGTCACGATCTTTCCCGATGGGGGCAACCGGTCGCTTCTGGAAGGTCCCTTTTCGTGATCGAGCTCCCGGACGAATCGGCTCGAGAGATCCGCCGCCATGGGCGTGCGGTCTACGGTGACGAGGCCTGCGGTGTGATGTACGGGCACGTCACGCCGCCTGGGTACCGAGTCGTGGTGCGGGTTGAGGCCATGAGGAATGCCCGAGGGGACGAGCGCCATCGGCGGTTCATCGTGACCCCCGAGGACTATCGCCGGGCGGAGGAGGAGGCAGAGAGATACGGGCAAACGTTGCTCGGGTTCTATCACTCTCATCCCGACCATCCGGCTTTTCCGTCGGACTACGATCTCGCCCATGCCTTTCCGTTCTTTTCATACGTCATTCTCTCGGTCGAGAGGGGCGAGCCCAGTGACATGCGCTCGTTCGTTCTCGCCGAGGACCGGAGCGAGTTTCTCGAAGAAGCGATTCAACGAAAGGAGTGATTCCATGGCGGTGAAGGTGCTGATTCCCACACCCTTGAGGCCCTATACTGAACAAAAAGCCGCCGTCGAGGTCGAGGGCAGAAACGTCGGTGAGCTGCTCGATCGTCTGATCGAGCGCTACGGCGAGCTCAGGAAGCATCTCTTCGACGAGGCCGGGCAGCTTCGGAGCTTCGTGAACGTTTACGTCAACGAAGAAGACGTCCGTTCGCTCTCCCGAGGAGACACCCGAGTGCAGGAGAACGATGTGGTGAGCATCGTACCGTCGATTGCCGGTGGGGCGACGGCGGCCGTTCCCCACCGTCAGGAGGTGAGCTTCTCCCACGAGGAGATTCAGCGCTACAGCCGTCACCTCATCATGCCCGAAGTCGGCATGGAAGGGCAGGCGAAGCTGAAGCAAGCCCGCGTCCTCATGGTCGGTGCCGGCGGACTCGGAGCGCCTCTCGGAATGTACCTGGCGGCGGCGGGGATCGGTCGAATCGGGATCGTGGATTTCGATCGCGTCGACCTGTCGAACTTGCAGCGACAGGTGACGTACTCAGCAAACGACGTGGGCCGACCGAAGCTCGACGCCACCATCCAGAGGCTTTCCGGCATCAACCCGCACATCGACCTCGTGCCCCACGAGGCACGCTTGTCCTCCGAAAACGCTCTCGAGCTGTTCGGTGACTACGATATCATCGTCGATGGAACGGACAATTTCCCCACGCGTTATCTCGTCAACGACGCCTGTGTCTTGCTCGGGAAACCAAACGTTTACGGCAGCATATTCCGTTTCGAAGGACAGGTGTCGGTGTTCTACGCCGAGCGAGGGCCCTGCTATCGGTGCCTGTATCCCGAGCCACCGCCCCCGGGTCTCGTGCCGAGCTGCGCCGAAGGCGGTGTCCTGGGTGTCCTCCCCGGAATCGTGGGCTCGCTCCAGGCGCTCGAGGTCATCAAGCTGGCGCTCCAGAAGGGCGATTCGATGATCGGCAGGCTTCTCGTGTTCGATGCTCTGGAGATGCGGTTTCGCGAGCTGAGGCAGCGAAAGGACCCCGACTGCCCAATTTGTGGTCAGCGTCCAACCATCCGAGAGCTCATCGATTACGAGGCGTTTTGCGGCATCCCCGCACAACCCGTGGAGGCCGCGCGAGGGTCGGTTCCAACCGTCACCGTGGAAGAGCTGAAGCAGCTCCTCGATTCCGACAGCGGCGTCTTTGTCCTCGACGTACGGGAGCCGCACGAGTGGGACATCGTTCATCTGGAACAGGCGACGCTCATCCCTCTGGGACGCCTTCCCCACGAGGTGCACCGTCTCGACTCGGCCCGCGACATCGTGATCCACTGTCGCAGTGGTGCTCGGAGCGCCAAGGCGACCGAATTCCTGATGGGTGCGGGGTTCACCCGCGTGCGCAACCTGGAGGGGGGTATTCTGGCGTGGGCGGATCGGATCGATCCTTCCCTGCCTAAGTACTGACTCGTCGGGCGACGCGGATGATGGCGTCGAGACTCCTCTCGACGTCTTGATCCGTGGTCGCCCAGGAAGAGACGCTCACCCGCATCGCGGCCCGACCTTGCCAGAACGTTCCGCCGCACCAGCAGGTTCCCTCGTCTTGAACGGCCTGGATGACGGCCCTGGTCGTGGCGTCGTCCCCAAACGAGACGAGCACCTGGTTGAGCACGACCTCGTTCAATACCTCGAAGCCGGCCTTGGAGAATCCCTCGGCGAAACGACCTGCGAGGCGACAACAGCGCTCGACCAGGGCATCGATGCCGGAGCGCCCGAGCGAAAGAAGCACGGCCCAGATCTCGACGCCGCGAGCTCTTCTGGACGACTCGGGCGTATAGTGGCAGGGCTGTCTGTCATCGCTTGCGGGCAGGTAGGCCGCGGTCATCGAAAGCGCTCGTCGCGCGTCCTCAGGCCTTCGATAGAGGGAGAGGCCGCTGTCGTAGGGAGCGTTCGGCCATTTGTGAAGGTCGGTCGCAATCGAATCGACCTCTGAAATTCCGTCCGTCAGCCCCGCAGTCTTCGGTGAGACCGCCGCCCAGAGCCCGAATGCGCCATCGACATGGACCCAAGCGCCTCCGCGACGAGCCCAACGCGTGATCGGACGGATGGGATCGAAAGCACCGGTATTCACGTTTCCCGCCTGGAGGCAGACGATGCTCGGGGGCGAGAGATCATCGGGCAGCGAGTCCGCTCTCATTCGGCCCTGATCGTCGACGGGAACGCGAACGACCCGATCTCGCCCGAGCCCGAGAAGTGCGAGCGCCTTCAGCAGAGTGGCATGGACTTCGTCACCCACGATAACTTGAATCTTCGGCGCGCCGAAAAGCCCCATCGCTTCGACGTCCCACCCTGAATTCGCCAGAACGTGGTGGCGCGCCGCGGCGAGGCAGGCGAAGTTCCCCATCGTCGTGCCCGTGACGAAGCCCCCACCCCACTCCGGCGAAAGGGAGAGCAGATCTCGAATCCACCCCAATGCGACGTCCTCGAGAGCCGCGGCGATGGGAGAGCTGACGCTCAGGTGAGCATTCTGATCCCAGGCGCTGGCGAGTACGCTGGCGGCGAGACTCGCGGGGAGGGCTCCGCCGGTTACGAAGCCGAAGTATCTTGGACCCGCGCTCGCGACCGTCGCGGGTGAGCCGACCTCATCGAGCGTCTTCAGGACCTCCTCGGGGGAGGTGGGGTGGTCGGGAAGCGAGATACGAAGCTCGCGAAGCCTAGTGATGTCTTCGGTTCTCGGAGCGACACTGCGCTCGGACAGACCGTCGAGATAGATCCTTGCCCGCCGGACAGAATCCTCCAACAGATCCTTCATGTCAGGGGAATCGAGGACGGAACTGCGAGGCGTGGGGGGAAAGACCCATTCGAAGTGGTCAATCCCCGTTCAATGGCTCGTCAAGGCCGTTTCGCCGTATCGTTTTGTTTGTCGTGGGCCTCGTTTCGGGCTCGTTCCAGTAGCTTTCGGAAGAACCGCCTGCGCTCCGCCCAACCCTCGGGCCGCCTGCGGCCAAAATTGTTGTCCGCGTACATTTTCTTGTCTCCTTTTCTGTTGTACTGTTCTTTTGACGAGCCAACCGAGGGAAAAGTTTCATGGGAATGGGTGTGATGGTTCTGGCGCTGACGGCTCAACTGACCGGGTTCTCAGGCGTCTGGGAACGCGACCCGGAGCGAAGCGACGACGCGGACGAGAAGATGCGATTGGCTTTCGAACGGATGCGAACCGAGAGAGAGCGGGGTGGCCGCCCGGGAGAGCTACCTCCCGGCGGAGTCGCCCCCGGAGAGACTGGACGTCGAGATGGACCCGAGGGCCGCCGCGGTGGACCGATGGAGGTTGACTCCGGGGACGAGCTGGTCGTCGAGTTCGACGGCGCGGAGCTGCGAGTGGATCGGGGCCAGCGGCTCCAGATCTATTATCTCGACGGCCAAAAGCACAAGCGAGAAATGCCCAATGGCACCGAGCTGGAGACCACGGCAGAGCTGAGAGGAAACTCCGTATGGATTCGAGAAAAGATGTCACGCGGAGAAATGCTCTGGACGTACGAGTTGGCTCCCGACGGACAAACGCTCGTCGTGACGTCAACCTTCGAGCTCAAAGGCCTGAAGGAGCCGGTCGTGATCCGCTCCGTGTACGAGCGTCTGCCGGAGTGAGTCGAATATCGGAAACAGAATTCGATATCACTTGCGGGAGCGCGGCGAACGTCCGGTGAGACGCGTGTACAGATGATAGCCGAGCCAGCGAAAGGGCTCCGGCGGTATGAACCGCAGCTTTTGCTGGTAAAAGGGATAGCCTTGCCACCGTTCGCCTTGGCCGCCGTAGACGTCGGTCAAAACGCGCCCGGCCAGGTTGGCGAGAGTCACTCCGTGGCCGCTGTAACCCAGCGCGAAGTAGATATTCTGGTGCGCTCCTCGAGCTCCCATCGTGCACAGCCTCGACATCGTGAGCGCGACCGGCCCGCTCCATCGGTGCACCAGAGGCACGCCTTTCAGCCTTGGCAGATAGCTCTCGAGGTGGCGGCGGCACGCCTCGAAAGCCCGTGGCGGGACGCTCGGTAGACGAGTGCCGTTCGCGTAGACATAGTCGTAGCTCTCGTTGCTCCCGCCCCCGAAGAGGAGCTGGCCACTCGACGCCAGAGTTCCGTACGACAGGCGCCCGCGGTCGTCGGTGAAGCCCGAAGCCTTTTTCCAGCCCAACGTCCGCCAGGTAGGCTCCTCTTGCCGATCGGTCGCGACGACGTGGGAGAGCAGCGGCACGAGCACGTTGCGAAAATAACCCAGATGCGGCGTGTATGCGTTCGTTGCCAGGACGACGGCCCTGGCGCGGACCCGGCCCCTCGGCGTCTCGAGCTCGACCGTGGATCCTTCGCGAACTCGGGTGACTGGCGTCGATTCGTACACCCGCACCCCGCGCGATTCCAGGATTGGACGCAAACCGCGCAAAAAGGCGACCCCGTCGAGCTGACCGCCGCCAGGGTCGAGAACGGCACCGGTCGCCCCCTCGAGCTCGATGTAGTCTCGAAGCTCGCGAACGTCGAGGAACCGCAGCGGCAGGCCCGCGGTTCTCAAGCGTTCGACCTCGGCCTGCCCGGCCTCCGCACTCTCGTTGCTCGTAAAAACATCCAGGTGGCCGTCGCGACGATGGGGAACCTCGAGATGGTGCTCACCGATCAGAGAGACGATGCCCTCGATGCCTTCCTGGGTGATCGCGTAAATCTTCTTTGCTTGATCCAGGTCCCGGTTGTCGACGCCCTGAACCCAGTTCAGCATCTGGCCGCCATTGCGGCCGCTCGCTCCGTTCGCGATGACCCGTGCCTCGAGAATCGCGATCCCTCGGTCGGGGTAACGTTTCGAAAGGTGATAGGCGGTCGACACCCCGGTGAAACCGCCGCCGATGATCGCCACGTCGAGAACGATGTCCCTTCCGAGCGGAGGTGCGCTCTCGTACGGAGGTTTTCCCGAAAGCCAGATCGACCTGTTGTCGTCGAATGCCTCTCTCAACGTTCCGCGCCGGTGGTCGTCGTGGATTCGGTCGCTTTCGCCCGAGCAACCATCGCCCGCACGTCCGCGAGAAGGGATTTCGCGTCGTAGACGATTCCGTCCTTGATGGTCAGCTTGACACAGCCGACCCGGATGGGCTTGTTGTCGTCATCGAGCTTGATGGCGCCGGTGCCGTAGAGGACTTTGAGGTTTGCGAGGGGGTTCTCTTCGACCACGACCAGGTCGGCGAGCTTTCCGACCTCGACGGTTCCGATCTCGTGCTCCAGCCCGAGGGCCTCGGCGCCCTTCAGCGTCGCCGCACGAATGACCTCGAGAGGATGAAAGCCTGCCTCCCTGAGAAGCTCGAGCTCGCGAATGTAGTCGAAGCCGTAGAGCTTGTAGATGAAGCCCGAGTCGGAACCGGTCGCCACCCGGCCCCCGCGGTTCTTGAACTCGTTCACGAACGTCATCCACAACCGGTAATTCTGCTTCCAGGCGAGCTCGTCCTCCGTCGTCCAGTAGAACCAGTACGAGCCGTGCGCTCTTCGGTTCGGCTGATAGAACTTCCACAGCGAAGGAAGCGTGTACTCGTCGTGCCAGTCCGCCCGCCGCGCCCGCATTTCGTCACGGCTCGCTTCGTATATGGTGAAAGTCGGAACGATAGTGAAGTCGAGCTCGACCAGCTCGTTCATCACGGCGTTCCAGTGGTCGCTGAACGGCGGTGCCGCCTGAGCCCAGAGACGCCCTGCGTTGCCGAAGCGGTCCTGTTCGTTGTTGTAGTTGTAGTCGAGAGGAAAATCCTGGACGGTTCGGTCGGTGAACAATGCCTCGGGAAGACCATACCAATGTTCCATCGTCGTGAGTCCCCACCTCGCGGAATCGAGGACGTTGTTCCAGGCGACGTTGAGCTGCGAGTGATGGCAGGCGGTCCGGAGACCCTGCTGGCGCGCCTCGTCGAGCGCGGCCTGCATGATATCGGGACGCTCACCGAGGAATTTGATGCCGTCCGCACCCGCACTGGCGATCTCACGGACCCAGCCTCGGGCCTGCTCCGGAGACGAGATCGCCTCACCGTATCCCTGGCCGAAAGCTACGTAGCTTTCGAGCCGCGGTGCGGTGATCTCGTTGCTCGCGCTCTTCTCCTTGTGCTCTTTCATCCAATCGGCGCCGTTCAGGCTCCCCGGGTCTCGAACCGTCGTGATGCCGTGGCCCATCCAGAGCTTGAATACATACTCCGAGGGTGTTCCCTGCGGGGCCCCACCGACGTGGCCATGCATGTCCACGAATCCGGGCAGGACGTAAAGGCCCTCGAGGTCGAGCTCCTCGTCGCCCGGCTCGGCCTTCGGTCGGCCCGCCTCCTCGATGGCGACACCGGGGTAGCCGACGCTCTGGATGGTCACGATGCGGTTCCGAGCGATCACGATATCGACGGGACCCACCGGTGGGGCCCCGCTCCCATCGATCAGCGTCGCACCTCTCAGAATGAGCCTCTCGTACGGACCAGTCCCTTCGGCGCGGGGTGGAGCTTTCTCCACGGACTCGATGCTGGTGATGTCCTGTTCTTGGATCGCGCCGAGCGCGAAAACCACCATGGCGGCGAAACGCATGGAAACCCCCTTCTTCGGGCCGGCTGATGATAATGCGAGGGTGGCTTCCCTTCAATGGCTCATCGTTGGCTTGTCGTCGTAATGTCACTCGACCTATACTCCAGTTTCGATCGCGAAAAATGAGACGAGGAGGAGGAGCATGTCCGTCGATTGCCCCGTGTGCGAGGCCCGAGTCGCACTGGGCGAAGATCTGGTTGCCGGGGAGCTCGTCGAGTGCAGGGACTGCGGGACCGAGCTCGAGGTGACGTCGGTCGATCCGCTCGAGCTCGCCGAAGCCCCGACCGCCGAGGAAGACTGGGGCCAGTAAGGCCGGTCCGCTTGCGATGATCAGGGTTGGGTTTCTTTACTCGCTGATCCGGCCCGACGAGAAGATGCTCCTCGCGGAGCTCGGGCAGCGGAGCAACGTGGAAACGGTGATGATGGATGTGCGCAAGCTGCACTTCCGCCTCGGCGAGGACGCGTTCCCCGTCGACGTCGTCCTCGAGCGGTGTATCAACCACTCGCGCGCGGTTCACACGATGCGGCTTCTCGAGAGCACCGGTGTCACGTGCGTCAACACCTCGAAGGTGGGCTTCATTTGCGGAGACAAGCTGCTGACCTCCGTCGCTCTCCAGGAGCACGCCGTGCCCCAGCCCGAGGTGCGAGTCGCCTTCACCGAGGAGACCGCGCTCGAGGCCATCGAGCGATGCGGCTATCCCGTGGTCCTCAAGCCCGCGGTCGGATCCTGGGGCCGGATGCTCTCCAAGGTCAACGACCGCGACGCGGCCGAGTCGCTCCTCGAGCACAAGACGGTTCTGGGCACCTACCATCATTCGATCTTCTACATCCAGAAATATGTGGACAAGCCCGGACGAGACATCCGGAGCTTCGTGGTGGGAGACCGCTGCATCGCGGCCATCTATCGGAGCTCGAGCCACTGGATCACCAACACCGCGCGAGGCGCGAGCGCCGAGAACTGTCCCGTCACCGAGGAGCTAGCCGACATCTCGTTGCGTGCCGCACGGGCGGTTGGCGGCGGAGTCGTGGCGGTGGATCTGTTCGAGACGGACCAAGGTCTTCTCGCGAACGAGGTGAACTACACGATGGAGTTCAAGAACAGCGTCTCGGTGACCGGGGTCGACATCCCGAGAGCTATCGTCGATTACACGCTCGGAGTGGCCGAAGAGTCTCGGCGTGGCCGGTAAGATCTCCGTCTCGATCGTCGGGGCCTCCGGTTATGTCGGCGGAGAGCTCCTGCGGTTGCTCTTGGCCCATCCGGAGGTGGAGCTGGAGCAAATCACCTCCGAGCGCCTGTTCGGACGCTACGCGACTCGAGCGCACCCGAACCTCAGAGGACGCACCCAGCTAGCCTTCACCCGGATCGAGGATCTCGAGCCTTGCGACCTGCTCTTCTGCTGTCTGCCCCACGGCGAAACGATGGAGCGAATGCCCTATCTTCGCGACAAGGCCGGGCGCATCATCGACCTGAGCGCGGACTTTCGCCTCAGCGCCCCCGGGGCGTACGAGAGGTTCTACGGAAAGTCCCATCTTCATCCCCAGTGGCTTTCCGAGTTCGTCTACGGCATTCCCGAGCTCCATCGTGAGGAGATGAGGACGGCTCGCTACGTTTCGAGCGCGGGGTGCAACGCCACAGTGACCATCCTCGCCCTTCGTCCGCTCTTTCGCCGGGAACTGGTCGAACCGGGGAGGACGGTGGTCGAGGTGAAAGTCGGCTCGAGCGAAGCGGGAAATCAGGCATCCGACGCGTCCCACCATCCCGAGCGTTCCGGCTGCGTGCGGTCTTTCAAGCCCACGGGCCATCGCCACGTAGCGGAGATACTGCAGGAGCTCGGCCTGGAAGACGCGGCGAGCCTCTATTTCTCGGTCACGGCCGTCGAGATGGTGAGGGGCGCGCTCGCCACCTGCCACGTCGTACTGAAAGACGATCTCCCCGAGAAAGACATCTGGCGGCTCTACCGCGAAGATTACGGGAACGAGCCGTTCGTCCGCATCGTGAAAGAGAGGGATTCCATCCATCGCTACCCCGAGCCGAAGCTCGTGGCCGGCACGAACTACTGCGATATCGGTTTCGAGCGCGAAGACGGCACTCGGCGACTCGTCGTGATGAGCGCGATCGACAATCTGGGAAAAGGGGCCGCGGGCCAGGCGGTACAGGCCTTCAATATCCTGCACGGCTTCGAGGAAACGACCGCCCTCGAGTTCGCCGGGCTTCATCCCTGACGACATGTGCCGGTTGCTCGCGGTCCAGTCGCCGGTGGCCATCGACATCGCGCCCCTCCTGTCGGGGTTCGCCCTCGTGGCGAGGCGGAGTCGCGAGTACCAGGGCCACGGATGGGGGTGCGCGTTCCGCGCGAAAGGCCGGTGGGAAATCCACAAGAGCATCCGTCCCATCTGGGAGGATGTCCTGCCCGACTTGCCACGGACGCGACTGCTCGTGGCGCACGCCCGCAGCGCCTTTCGTGACGGGGGGATCCGCGTCGAGAACAACATGCCGTTCTCCGACGGCACCAACGTATTCGCGTTCAACGGCGAGCTCCGGGGGGTGCGCATCCGTGAGCGCGGGCGGATAGGGGCAGAGAAGGTCTTCAACTTTATCAAGCGCTTCGAAAACGGCCGAGGGATGGAGAACGCGCTCCGGAGAGCGACGCGCATCATCGAGAAGCGTACCGACTACGTTCGCGCGATGAACCTCATCTTGAGCGACGGCCAATCGGTCCTCGTCCATTCGCGCTTCACCGAAGACGCCGAATACTTCACGATGCACTACCGACGCCGCGAGCCCCGGGAGCCGCTGGTCGTTTGTTCCGAGCCGATTCCTGGGCGAGATGGGTGGGTGCCCATCGGGAACGGAGAGACATGTCGGTTCCCGTGACCGTGGTCAAGGTCGGGGGTGGTAAGGACATCGATCATCAGGGCGTTTTCGTCGACATGAAGAGATACCTCGAGCTGGGGCTCCGCTTCGTCGTCGTGCATGGCGCGCACGACGAGATGGACGAGCTCTCCAGGCGGCTCGGAAAGCCGCCACGAACGTTGATTTCCGAATCGGGGCACGAGAGCCGGTACACCGACAGGGAAACGCTGAACATCTTCCTCATGGTCTATTGCGGCAAGGTCAACAAGACGCTCGTGGCCCTGTGTCACCGCCTGGGTATCAACGCGGTCGGCCTCTCCGGGGTCGATGGCGCGCTCTTCGGCGGGGAGCGCAAGAAGGCGCTCCGAGTGGTCGAGGGAGCAAGACGCCTCGTCGTCCGCGACGATCTCTCGGGAAAGATTCACTCGGTGAACGTCGATCTCCTGGGGTTGTTGCTCGACGCGGGATACGTGCCGCTCGTCTGTCCCCCGGCCCTGAGCGAGGAGCGAGAGCCCATCAACGTCGACGGGGATCGAGCCGCCGCGAGTTTGGCAGTGGCCCTCGAGGCCGAGAGGCTCGTCATCCTTTCCAACGTTCCCGGGCTGCTCCGCGACAAGAATGATCCCACCTCGCTCATCGAGACGATTTCGAGCGAACGACTCGACGAAGAGGCAAGATATGCGGAAGGAAGGATGAAGAAAAAGACCCTGGCGGCCGCCGAGGCGCTTCGAGGGGGGGTAAAAGAAGTCATCCTCGCCGACGCGCGCGTCAGCCGCCCCATCGAGCAGGCGCTTCAGCATCGAGGCACGTGGATCCGATGAGCGCGACGAGCACGGATCGTTCTGCGGTCGAGTCTCCTTACGAGCTGGACATATACCCCAAGCGAGGCATTCAGATCGTACGTGGCAAAGATGCCAAGGTCTGGGATCACGAGGGACGTGAATACCTCGACGCCGCAGGTGCCTACGGAGTCGCGAACGTCGGTCACGCCAACGAAGAGGTAGCCCGAGCCGTGGGCGAACAAGCGCGCAAGCTCGTGTCCTGCCCCGGGGCCTTCTCCTCGGACGTTCGCTCCAAGCTGTTGCAGAAGCTCGTCGCCATCGCCCCGAAATCGCTCACTCGCGCCTTCTTGTGCAACTCCGGCACGGAAGCTCTCGAGGCGGCCATCAAGTTCGCCCGCTATACGACCGGACGCGAGGAGTTCGTCTGCGCCATGCGTGCCTTCCATGGACGGACTCTGGGGGCGCTCTCGGCCACTTACGAGCCGAAGTACAAGCAGGAATTCGCTCCTCTCGTGCCAGGTTTCACTCATGTACCCTTCAACGACTGCTCGAGGCTCGAAGAGGCAGTGACGGAGCGAACCGCCGGCGTCATCCTCGAGATCGTGCAGGGGGAGGGAGGCATTCACGTCGGAGACGGGGAATACTTCGCAACGGCGCGGAGGGTGTGTCGCGAGCGTGGGGCGATGCTCATCGTCGACGAAGTGCAAACGGGTTTCTGCCGCACCGGGCGAATGTTTGCCTCGATGCATTTCGACCTCGAGCCCGACATGATGTGCGTCGCCAAGGGAATTGCCGGAGGCCTTCCCATGGGGGCAACGCTCGTATCCGACGCGGTCGCCGCTCCCACGGGCCTTCATGGCTCGACGTTCGGCGGCAATCCTCTCTGCTGCGCCGCGGCCTCCGCCGCCATCGACTTCATGAAACGGCATCGTCTGGACGAGCGTGCGCGCGAACGCGGAGATCTCCTCGTTTCCCTCATCGAGCCGAAGAAACTTTCCCGGGTGCGCGAGGTAAGGCATCTGGGACTGATGATCGGCGTCGAGCTCCGTGAGAAGGTGACGCCCATCCTCAGAGCGTTACAGCAAAGGGGTGTGCTCGCGCTTCCCGCGGGCAAGACGGTGCTGCGGCTTCTTCCGCCCCTCGTCATCACCGAAGGGGAGATTCGTTACCTCGCCGATCAGATCGCGGAGGAGCTTCGGTAGGGTGATCGCGTTCAAGAGGAAGCGAGGTATTGCTCGGCTTCGCTCAGCTCGGGGCAGTTGCTGTCCGCTTTGGACCAGAGGCTCAGGAACCTCCCGTAGTGCTTCGACGCTTCTCCTTTGTTGCCGTTCTCGCGATGCAGGCGGGCGAGCTCGAGGTGATACCGCGGCTCGAGCATGGCCGTCCACACCTGGCCGATGCCGGGACGTAGCAGCCGTTCGTAGAGCTCGACGGCGCGCTCGTAGTCCCCTTGGAGCGCCTTTGCTCTCGCGGCACCGTCACGGAACGGCAGGCTCCCACCGAGGTCTTCGAGGAGTTTGGTCACGTTGAACTCCATCTTGCGTCGGGGCGTCCCCTCGTCGAATGCCGTGAAGGCGGCCCTCGGATCGTTCCGACCGAGGGCAATCTCGCCGAGCAAGAGGTGGTACCACCATCGTTCGCGGGGATCGCGTCCGTCGGGTGAGCCCATGACCGCGAGATTCGCTCCCGCCCGTTCAGGCTGTCCCAAACGGCTCGCCGCGATGCCTTCGAGGAGGGCCGCGAGCTTTCGCAGACGATTGGCGTTCGGGGAGTCGTTGTCTGCGGGAAGAACCGCGCGGGCGGCACTGGCCTTGGCAATCGCTTCGTCGAGCTGGTTCTTCTCGATCGCGAAGAGCGCTTGAAGCAATCGGACGACCGCCTGAACTGCCGTGCTTTCGCTCTCGAGGGCCTTGGTATGGACTTCCTCGAGAAGGGCTTCGGCCTCGCGGTAACGCCCGGCTCTCGACAGAACGTAGGCGCGCTGCACGACGACCTCGTTCGGGGAGTAGCCGGGGGGCAGGTTGTCATCGATGGCGTCCATCTCCGCGAGGGCGTCGTCGAATCGGCCGGTTGATGCGAAGGCCCAGGAACGGCCGATGTGGGACGAGGCGAAGGTGGGATCGATCTCGAGCGCCCTCCTGTAGTAATCGAGCGCCGGCTCGGGGCTCCCAGCGATCAAATGGGCCTCACCGAGGCTGTCTAGGGGATTGGCCTCATCGGGGTTGATCCGTGCGTAAGCTTCGAACTCGTGGATCGCTTCGGGAAAACGGCTCAGCTTGAGCAGAGCGTAGCCATAGTACAAACGCAGGTACCCTGAGTACGGCAGGTTCGTGACCCCGCGCTCGAGAATTCGAAGGCCCTTCTCCATCTCCCGCGAATCCAGGTAGAGGTGGGAAAGAATCATGTAGGCCTCTTCCTCGTCCGGCCTTTGCCCGATGAGCTCCAGGAGCTCGGTCTCGGCGCGCTCTGGATCCTCCTTCCCCATCTCGGTGGACTCGAGGAGCAGCCGCTGGTTGGGCGGGAGACGATCCTTGAGCTCGAGCACCCGTTGCTGGAGATCCCGATAGGCGGCTTCATCGCGGCCGAGTGCCGCAACCATCTGAAGCTCCGCGAGGGCGAGGGCGAAATCGGGATCGATGCGCACCGCTTCGGTGAGCGCCCGGCGCGCATCGGCAATCCTCAAGTGGCGTCGCGCTTCGACCCCCTCGTTGTAGAGTCGAAAGGCGTCGAGGGAGGCGGTCGTCATATCCTTGATGGGTGTCACTGGCTCTTTCGATGGACTATCGAATCGAAGGCTGTCTCGGACGTGGGCCGTCAAATCGTCCATGAGCCGGAACACGTCCTCGCCCCGCACGCTGTGCGCGGAAAGGATGCGAGCGTCGTCGACGTTCTCGATTTGCACGTCGATTCGATACTCGGGCCCGAGCCGGAATATCGTTCCGAGAACGACGGCCCCCGCCCCCGCCCGTCGTGCGACTTCGTGACGGGAACCCCCGTTCGAGTCCAGCTCGTTGAGTACCTGTTCGAGACGCTGCGAGCTGACGACCGTCAGCCCGGATACTTCTGCTAGACCGGTTCGCAGCATGGTTGGGGCACCGGTCGAGAGCCACTCCAACTCCTCGTCCTTCGTGTGATTCTCGAAGTCCATCACCAGCACCGAGAAGGGATCGTGGCGCGGGGCGTCGGCCTCGCTTCGCAGAATCAATGCGCTCGCGGCGACGACGCCCAGTAACAGCACCGCCGGCACCGAGCGCCAGCTCAGAAGCTTGAGGGCGCGGCTTCCGTCGGACGAGAACCGCTCGGCATCAGCGCCAGGGACTTCGACGGAAGCAATGAGCCGATAGCCCTTTTTCGGGAGCGTTTGGATGAAGCGCGGTTTTCGTGCGTCGTCTCCTAGCGCTTTGCGGACTTCCCAGATGGCATTTGGCAATACTTCGTCGGAGACGAAAGTCCCGTCCCATACGGCCTTCAGAATCTCCTGTTTCGATACGACCTCGCCCTGGTGAGACGCAAGCAGCCCGAGCACCTGCATCGCCTTTGGCTCCACGTGTGCCTCGCCCTGGGGGCCGACGATGGTGTTGGAGTGCGGCTTTACCACCCACTCGGCGATTCGGAATTCGCGCTCGAACGACATGGCCCGACCATCCTTTCGGGGCTTACACTAACTGGAATCTAGCACGCGGTTCGATCCCGTCCCACTCTCTGCTATGAAAGACTTCTACGAACTCCTCCAATCTATCCATGGCTCGAAAAGCGCTGGTCCCGGGTCAGGTTCTGCTAACCATTACTTCTCGATCGTTCAGGAAACTTCAGGAGAGTCGATCCTTGGCCGTTTTTCTGGCGGATTCTCTTCCTATTCAAGAAATTGATTCGAGAACCCGCCGTCGAGCCTCGGAAAGGCACCGGAGCAGGAAGTCGAGGTCGATCTCCCGGGTGTGAAAATTCGTGACGCACGCTCGGAGGGCTGGAATCCGACCTCCGACGAGAGTAACGGACGTCCAGGCATCTCCGCTCTCGACGACCGCGTCCGAAATGGCCCTTACGGCTTCGGTACCCGGTGCTCGCCGGTCGCAAAAGCACACGACCGGAAGCCTCGTGCGATTGACGATGTCCCATCCACCGTCGGTTAGCCGTTCTCGCAGGACGTCGCCGAGACGCACCATTTCGCGAATCATGGTGGCGTAGCCGTCGAAGCCCGCCACGAGGAGCGTGAGGAAGAGCTTCAGGCCGATGAACCGGCGCGTCCATTGCATCGACGAGCGGTGGGGCTCGCGCACATCGATCCCCTCGCCGGCCCGCGGCATGTACCCGGCCACCACGCCGAAGACTTCCTCGAGGAGCTCAGGGTGTCGGGTGAAGAACATCCCCGCTCCCATCGGGACCGCGAGCCATTTGTGAGCGTCGAAGGTGATGGAGTCGGCCCGCTCGACGCCTTGAAGTAGAGGGCGAAGCTCCGGGACGAGAATCGCCGCTCCGCCCCAGGCCGCGTCCGCGTGAACCCATAAACCCTCTTCATGCCCCACATGGGCGATCGCGTCGACCGGATCGACGAGACCGGCTCCGGTCGTTCCCAGAGTCGCCACGGCGAAGAGCGGGTGGCGTCCCGCTTTCCGGTCGTCGCGGACCAGGGCGCGAAGCGCTTCGGGATCCATGACGAAGCTCTCGTCGACCTCGACTTGACGCACAGCGGAGGTGCCCAGTCCACACAGCCGGGCCGCCTTCGAGAACGAATGATGGCTCTCCGAGGAAACGTAGAGAGTCGGCTGAGCCGGCAGCGATCGTACGCCGTCCTCCACGAAGCGGGGAAAATGTCGGACGAGCGCCATCAGGAGCGCCGTATGGTTGGCTTCCGCCCCCCCGGTCGTGAAAGAGCCCCCGACGAGCTCGCGAGGGTAGCCAAACTTCACGCCCAGCTCACGGATCAGGAGACGCTCGACCTCACAGGCAAAAGGCGCGTGGGTCCAGGCGGCGAGCTGAGGATTGAAAGCGGCCGCAAGGGCATCCGCGGCCACGCTCATCGTTGACGTGGCGGGATTGAACAAACCGAAGTAACGAGGATGGCCGTTGTGTACCTGATGATGACGAAGGCCCTCGAGGACTCGATCCAGCGCCTCTCCCACGCTCATGGGGCGGCTGAAATCGACGTCCTCCAAGAGCCGTCGCACCGGTCGCGGATCGGAAGGGGGAGCTACGCGAAGGTGCTCGAGCTCCCGGGAATACTCCTCGATCGCGCGCCGGACCTTCTGCCACATCTCGTTTCGAAGTTCGTCGGGAAGCTCCAGCACGGCATCATTATAGGACCCGGTAGAATAGGCGTGGAGGTTCCAATCGATGCTGAAACCGGGTGACAAAGCCCCCTCGTTCCGGCTGCCGTCGACGTCTGGCTCCGACGTCTCGCTCTCGAGCCTGAAGGGCCGCAAGTTCGTGCTGTATTTCTACCCAAAGGACGACACCCCGGGCTGCACCCGGGAGGCCTGTGATTTTCAGGACAACCTCGCTCGGCTCCGGACGGAGGGTGCTTTGGTCTTCGGGATTTCCAAGGATTCGCTCGAGTCCCATCGCCGGTTCCAGACCAAGCACGGTCTCCGTTTCGATCTGCTGTCCGACCCAGAAAATCTCACGGCGAAAGGCTACGGGGCGTACGGCGCAAAGAGCTTGTACGGTCGAAAGTTCCTGGGGACGATCCGCTCGACGTTCGTCGTCGACGAAAAAGGTCGGATCGCGGCAGCTTGGTCGCCGGTTCGGGTCGCGGGGCACGTGGACGAGGTGATCGCTCACCTGCGGGGGGTGGTCGCTCCGGCCAAGAAAACGCCGCGCAAAAAGAAGAAGAAATGAACGCCGGGACCTTCCTAGACGGGTCGTTCTTTATCGCCAAAGGCGTCTCCGTTCCCGGCGAGGTCCTCATCGATCCGGGCGCTTCCCTGTCTCCATAAAAAGAAAACGGGGGAGCCTTAGAGTGCTTAATGCCGTGGCGGGACCTGCAATCGACCGGCCGCCACGGCTCGGGCTGCTTACGGCGCGACAAGCGCGCCGGGCTCGCTCCGCTCGCGCAGGGTGGTCTCACTTGTCACCACCCTGCTAGAGTGGAGCTCCCCCGAGATTCACGGATTGCTTCAGCGCCTGAAGAAGTAGCGGATACCTCCGAAGAACGCGTAGTTGTTCTCGATATCGCCAAGCTCGCTCATGAAGAGCCTGCCTTCGAGCTTGAACTGCAGGCTCTCGGTGACGTTGAACCCGCCATGGACGAAGAAGCTTCCGTCGACGGTATCGCTGTGGGTGAAATCCCATACCCCGATACCCGCTCCGAGGAAGCCTCCCTCGAAGTTCTTGTCGATACCGAAATCGGCGAACAGAGACGTAAGCCCGGTGTCTTCGGTGTTCACCGCGACTCCGACCTGGCCGAACACCTGGGCGCCGCCATCGGCGACGGGATACGCGACGCCAAAGGTGCCACCGAAGAGCCCGGAGCAGAAGCCGGAGAAGGTCGTCCCCCCCGCAGGGTTGTCACCCGCGGGCTGGCCCGTCGCCGCGTCGAGCTCACGCACCCGCCGCTCCTTGCCGCCGAATACGGTAACGAAAGGCGCGAGCTTCGCTTCGGGCTTCACCAGGGTGTAGTCCGCCTGGCAGGTCGCTCTCATTCCTCGGTCGTCGACCACCTCGCCCTCGAAACGATAGCTACCGTACTGAGGGAGAAGGTAGCTTGCGCGACACTCGCTCTCGAGCGAAAGCGTCTCGACGAGCTGCTCGGGCCCATCGACGGGCGTGTGGTGAATCTTCAGCGTCCTCGTCGTGAGCGTCCCGACTCTGGCCGAGCTCGAGCACATGTCGAGCCCGATCGAAGCGCGTCCCGCCTTGGGCGTAGGATCGATCGGGGGCGGGGTGACCTGAATGTTGCACGTGGGCTCGCAGGGCTCGAGGGTCACCCGCTCGGTGACCTGCCGGGTCGGGCCCGCTGGCGTATGGACCACGGCGGTGAAAGTGTGAGCACCGGCGTCATTGAGCTGACCGGTCCACCGCTGACCGCCACCGGCGGGGCTTGGGTTGATCGTCTCCCTCTGCCCGTTCGGACGCGTGTGCGTCAGCTCGAGCCGGCCTCCCTCCGGCATGCTGCCGCCGAGCGTGACGTCCACGGTGACGTTCGCACCGGTACAGTTATTGGGGCTCTGAACGCGAAGCCTGGGAGTGAGCGCTTCCAGATCGATCTGGGGCTCGACCGGTCGCATCTGGACGAGCGCCAGGTTGCCGCAGGCTTTTGGAATGAGGAAGCGATGCTCTTGCCCTCGCGATTCGAACCGGATCTCGAAGGCCTCGAACGGGGCAGCGCCCGCCCAGCGGATGGGACGCGTCGGCTGTGCGACTCCATTCTTGCGCACGGCCATCCACTCAAAGGTGTGGCCCACGGGGTAGCTCGCTTCGCTGAACGAGCCGCTCTCGACCGCGCGGAAGAGATCGTTCGGATCCCCGGGCCAGCGGGCGTCGGCGAGAACCTTCTCGTAGTCCGCCCGATTCGTGCGAAATACTTGCTTGAGCTCATCTCCGGTAGACGGGCCCGGCCGGCTGATGGCGTTACTCGTACCGAGTCGCCGGATGTCGACGTATTCTTGTGCCGAAACATGAAGCGCGCTTAGGGAAAGGACGGCCACCGAAAGGACGAAAAATCGCCGCATGTTCTTCCACTGTGACATGATCTACTCCTGTTTCGCTTGTCGTGCTGGAGCTCGGACGACACGGAAGGCACCGCAGGAGCCAAATCGCATCTCGAGCCCGGAGCGGTCTGTAATACTACTCACGAAGCCAAGGGAATGCAATCCCGGGATAGGCCGTGGATCTGGGTTTCCCAGGCCTGGTTCGCCGCCAGTGTAAGCAGGAACGGGACGGAGTGCTAAGCTGGAATTCTAATTTCGGTCGTCGGGACTGGCGATCGATCCGCCTTCGCGGCAGGCCACGACAAGACCCGTAATGGAGTCCCTCAAGCAGCAACTGCTCGCCCTCGGCCTTCCTGGGCTCGTCCTCATCGCATTTCTCGACTCGGCGGGGGTTCCGCTACCCGGAGGTGTCGACCTCGTCGTCATGCTTCTGGCCTGGCAGCGCCCCAACCTCTTCGTTCTCATCGCCTTTCTCGCCGCCGCGGGCTCCGCGGCGGGATGCCTGGTGCTCTACCGCATCGCGCGAACGGGCGGCGATGCGATGATGGCGAGGTTCTCGAAGACCAAACAGGAATGGGTCAAGGCAAAGGTTCGGCAGAACGACGTGTTAGCCATCTTGGTGGCTATGCTCGGCCCCCCGCCCTTTCCGACAAAGCCCTTCATCCTGGTCGCTGGGGTATTGCGCATGGACTGGCGGCGGTTTACCGCCACTGTTCTCGCCGGACGAATGGTTCGTTTCCTCGGAGAGGCCTACGTCGCCGTACGCCTCGGGGACCGTGCCGTGGAAACATTGAGAGAGCACTACCCGACCATTGGCCTCGTGCTACTCGCCGCCGTGTTGGGATTCGTGCTCGCGCGCCATCTATCGCACAAGCGAGCGACGGCGTGAGCGAGACGCAGGCGATTATCCTCCTCGTCGCAGGGCTCACCGTCCTCGTCGCCCATGCCCTTCGAGAGCGCTCTCGCCGTCGTGAGGCGGCGGAGGTCGCCCGAACGCTGGTACCCGAGATCCGTGCGGTCCTCGCTTCTCTGGAAACGGAGCCCGTTGAGCCGCTGGATTACTCCCGCTTGCGCGAGCGTCTCCCGAAGGTATTGCCCAAGGACGCTCTATTTGCCGTCGAGACCTTCTATCAATGCAACGAGGCCCTGCATCACGCGGCTCAGGCCATGGCTGCCGCGTTCACGGAAGCAAGCGAGCTTTCGCTCGGCGACCGGATTCGGGCGAAGGACCGGCGCGACCGGTGCCTCAAGGACTTCCACTACACCGGCGCGGCAGCCGTCGAGCGGCTGGGCCGCTACTTGCCGTAGCACAAAACGCAAAGCAGCTAGACGGCATGGCGCTCGAGGCCTCGCGTCTGGACGACGCGGGTCGCGATCTCTTCGACCGAGGTGCTCGTCGTGTTGATGAAGGGAATGTCGAGCGAGCGAAACAAGCTCTCCGCCTTCCGAACCTCGATGCGACACTGCTCCACGGAAGCATAACGGCTTCCCGGACGACGCTCCTCGCGGATGCTCGCCAGCCTCTTTGGATCGATGGTGAGGCCGTGAACCTTTTCGAAGTAAGGACGGACGGGGTGGGGGAGGGCGTCCGATTCGAAGTCGTCCTCGGTGATGGGGTAGTTCGCCGCGCGGATGCCGAACTGCATCGCGAGGTAGAGGCACGCCGGTGTCTTACCCGAGCGTGAAACGCCTACCATGATGAGATCGGCCTTGTCGTAGTCCTTGACGCGCGCGCCGTCGTCGTGTTGCAAACTGAAGTCGATGGCGCCGATTCGCGACTCGTACGATGAAAGGTTGCTGATGCGGTGTGAGCGGGTGCGAGTGATCAGCGGCTTTGCGTCGAGAGCCCGCTCGATCGGCTCGAGAAACACGTGAAACAAGTCGAGGACGTGGGCGTCTGACTGAATGATGACCCGGCGGCTCTCGGGCTCGGCCAGCGTGCTGAAGACGATCGGCCTGGCCGCGTCCTCGAGTGCCGCGGCGTTGATTCGCTCGACCACCTGGGCCGCCTTCTCCAGGGAATCCACGTAGGGAATCGTGACTTCCCGATAGTCGGTGGTGCCGGCGAACTGTGCCAGGAGGCTGTGACCGATCGTCTCGGCGGTGATCGCCGTTCGGTCGGAGATGTAGAACATCGTTCGCATCGATCACCTGGTATTGTATTAAGTAAGAGAGGGTAGTGCTATGGGGCAATACGTCAAGACCTTGAGCGACGTCGGCATGGACGATCTGGCGATCGTGGGGGGGAAGAACGCTTCCCTGGGGGAGATGATCCGCCATCTTCGAAGCGCCGGGGTGAAGGTCCCCGGGGGATTCGCCACTCACACCGAGGCTTTCCGCGCCTTCCTCGAGGCCACGGGGCTGACGGCTTTGATGGGCGACAAACTCGATAACCTGGACGTCGACGACGTGCAGGCTCTCGGCCGGGTCGGGCGGGAGATCCGGGAGGCAGTACTCGCCGGGGAATTGCCTCAGGGGGTTCGCGAGGAAATCGCCGACGCCTATCGCCGGCTGGACGCGGGTGGCCAGACGCCAGTCGCCGTCCGCTCTTCGGCCACGGCCGAGGATATGCCGGATGCCTCCTTCGCTGGCCAGCAGGAAACCTACTTGAACGTTCGAGGGATCGACAACGTGCTTCTCTCGGTCAAAATGGTCTTCGCCTCGCTCTTCAACGATCGCGCCATCGCCTATCGCGTCCATCGGGGATTTCGCCACGACGAAGTCAGCATCTCCGCCGGGGTGCAGCGCATGGTGAGAAGCGATCTCGCATCGAGCGGCGTGGCCTTTACCCTCGACACCGAATCGGGCTTTCGTGACGTCGTGTTCGTCACCGGAAGCTACGGTCTCGGCGAAGCGTTGGTGCAAGGCTCGGTGAATCCGGATGAGTTCTACCTGCACAAGGGCAACCTCGAGGCGGGCCGTCCGGCCGTTCTCTCGCGCACGCTCGGCCACAAGACATCGAAGGTCGTCTACGCCGAGAGTCCTGTCCCGGGGGAAACCGTGCGATGGGTCTCGGTCGACGAGGCGGATCAGCACCGGTTCGTTCTCGATGATCGAGAGCTCGAGGAGTTCGGGCGAACCGCGCTACTCATCGAGAAGCACTACGGACGCCCCATGGACATCGAGTGGGCCAAGGACGGAATCGACGGCCAGATTTACATCGTGCAGGCGCGTCCCGAGACCGTGAAGAGTCACGGGGGCCAGTCACTCGAGCGCTATCGGATCAAGGCACGAGGCAAGCTCCTGGTCGAAGGTCGCGCGGTGGGCCAGAAAGTCGCCTCGGGAAAGGCGCGGGTCATCGAGAACGTGTCGGGAATGAGCGCGGTCGTCGCCGGCGAGGTACTGGTGACCGACATGACCGACCCGGACTGGGAGCCGGTCATGAAGCGCGCGGCTGCCATCGTCACGAACCGAGGCGGCCGCACTTGCCACGCCGCCATCATCGCTCGGGAGCTCGGAATCCCCGCCGTCGTGGGATGCTCGGAGGCCACGAGCGCGATCGGCGATGGGGCAACGGTGACGGTGAGCTGTGCCGAGGGCGACACCGGCTATGTCTACGACGGTGTGGCGGATTTTAATATCGAGCGCATCGACCTCGAGGCCATGCCCGAGATTCCCCTCAAGGTCATGATGAACGTCGCCAACCCCGATCGGGCGTTTCAATTCGCTTCGCTTCCTCACGCCGGAGTGGGTCTCGCCCGGCTGGAGTTCGTCATCAACAACACGATCGGCATACACCCCAAGGCGCTCCTGGAGTTCGAAGACCTGCCCGATGAGCTCAAGGAACGAATCGGTGAGCGCATCGCCGGCTATTCCGACCCGGTGAGCTTCTATGTCGACAAGCTCACGGAGGGAATCGCCATGCTGGCGGCTGCTTTTCATCCCGAGCCGGTCATCGTGCGGTTGTCCGATTTCAAGTCGAACGAATACGCCCACCTCCTCGGCGGAGACCGGTATGAGCCCAAGGAAGACAATCCGATGATCGGCTTCCGCGGCGCGTCGCGGTACGTATCGAGCTTCTTTGCTGAGTGTTTCGCCCTCGAGTGCCGCGCGGTGAAAAGAGTACGGGAAGACATGGGCTTCACCAACGTGGAGGTCATGATTCCCTTCGTGCGCACCGTTGCCGAAGGGAAATCGGTCGTCGACGCCCTCGGCCGATGCGGTCTGGTGCGGGGGGAGAACGAACTGAGGGTCATCATGATGTGCGAGATCCCCTCCAATGTCATCCTTGCCGACGCGTTTCTCGATCACTTCGACGGCTTTTCGATCGGCTCGAACGATCTGACCCAGCTAACCCTCGCGCTCGATCGTGACTCGGCCCTCGTTGCCGCATCTTTCGACGAGCGCGACCCCGCCGTGAAGGCCCTGCTACACCAGGCGATCCAAACCTGCAAGAGGCGTGGGAAATACGTCGGCATCTGCGGGCAAGGTCCATCCGACTTTCCCGATTTCGCTAAATGGCTGCTCGATGAAGGGATCGAGAGCGTCTCGCTCAACCCCGACACCGTCGTCGAGACCTGGCTGTTTCTCGCCGGGACCACGGCCGATCCAAGGTTGACGACGCCTGAAGAAAAGTCTTGACCCTCACCTCGCGTGAGGGCCTAAGGTTCCAAACATGAGGGTCGAGAGCTACCGGGTGAAGGAATTGGCGCGCCTCGCCGGCGTCACGGTCCGGACGCTCCACCACTACGACCGGATCGGGCTTCTCGTGCCGAGCGCGCGCAGCGAGGCCGGATATCGCTTCTATGGCGAGGCCGACCTCTACCGGCTGCAGCACATTCTCGTCTGGCGGGAGCTGGGTTTCTCCCTCGAGCAAATCCGGCGGGTGCTCGACGAGCCTGGGTTCGACCGCCACAAGGCGCTCGTCACGCAGCGGCAGGAGCTTTCACGGCGCGCGCGACGGCTTGAAGCCATGATTCGCTCCGTGGAGCTGGCCCTCGAAGAGCTCGAAGGAGGGCAGGAAATGAATGTCGAGAAACTGTTCGATGGATTCGATCCGGAGGAGTACGAAGAGGAAGCGCGTCAGCGATGGGGCGACACCCCGGCGTATCAGGAAGCGGCGCGACGAACCAGGGAATACTCGGACGACGATTGGGCTCGGATCAAAGCGGAGGGGGATGCCCTTCTCCAGGAGTTGGCGGGAAAGATGGCGAAGGGCGCGGAGCCCGATGATCCCGAAGTGCTCGAGCTGGCGGAACGGCACCGCTTGCAAATCGTTCGGTGGTTCTATCCGTGCGACCGGGACGCCCACCGGGGGCTCGCAGATCTCTACCTGGCCGACGAGCGGTTCGAGTCGCGAATCGACCGGCACGCCGGCGGTCTCACAAGGTTTCTCGCGGCTGCCATTCGCGCAAACGCCGCCCGGGGTTAGTTGATGGGGGCGAGCAGCACCGGCGGTCTGGCGCGGGCCGGCCCTCGGAAAATCGCGTTCAGGATCAGCAGGTTCAACCCATCCAGGTAAGCGCGGTAGCTCGGGTCGGCGGTGATGCCGATGACGAGGCCGTCGCCACTCGGCTCGACCATGGCGAGGGGCTTGAAGGCGAGTTGCTTGCGATTCGGCTCCCAAAGGTACCCGCCGGCAACGAGAGCATCCGGCCCGGCGAAGATGGCGGGGTTCTCTCCCTTGTCGAGCGTCAGCGGCGTGAAGATCGACCGGCCGGTCACCAGGGCGTGAGTCGTCTCCCCCATTCCGGCGGTGAGCCAGTGCTCTCGATCGAGGTTTACCCTGACCATCACGCCGGCGACGGGATCGGGACGCTCCTGCTTGGGCTCGATCGCTGCAAGGTAATCGTCCTCGGACGCGAGCAGCATGCCCGGAGGCGGGTCTCCTTCCTTCTTGGGATCGTTCTCTTGCTCCGGTTGGTTCTCTCGCTTCGAGTCCAGATGTCCCGCACTCACGAGATACTCCACGGCCCCTCCTAATCCGATGAGCGTTCCGCCCGCTTGCACCCACCGCTTCAGGGCTTCCGTGGTGCCATTCTCGACCGCGTCGCCGTAATCTCCGTCCGGCAGGATGAGCACGTCGAACGCACGGAAATCCGTGGAGCCGAAGCGTCGGGCTCGAATCGAAGTGACGGGGTAGCCGAACTGTCGCTCGATGACGAAGCGGGTCGCACCCGCCGAGTTGGGAGACGTGGGGGTATCCCAAGCGAGAGCGATCCGAGGGGCGCGAACATGATGGACGTTGCGACTTCCGAAGTTGACGCCCCTTTCGACCCATCCCGTGCTCGTCGCCACGACCTCGGCGCCCGTTGCCTGCGCGAGACGTTCGAGCGTCTCGTACAGATTTTGGGGATTCTGCTTCACCGCGAAGACGAGCGTGCCGCGCGGGTAGGTTCGCCCGTTTTGCTCGATCTCGCGGTCGGAGCTCATCGCCCGGAGGTCCTCGCGAAGGGCTGCGGCGAGCAAGCGTCCGCCCGCGATCCCCCAGGGAACGAGATAGGCGACGTCGGCTCGTCCACCTTCCATCGCGCCGGGCGCGATCCGTGCTTCGGCCGCCGGCTCGAAGTCTCCCGCGGGAAGCGCCTCGCAGGCGACTGCCTCGACGTCGAACATCTGCGGCAGCGACCATCCGGTTACGTCGTAGATCTCGTCGGGGAGGTTCTTCTTCCGGCGGCGCTCCTGCTCGCGGACGAAGTCCTCGCCGAGCGGCACGTCGGGATCGAGAATGGTACGCACGAGTCGTTTGGCGGGTTGAGCCAGATCGACGACGAAGCTTCCCTCGGGGAAATCCCGGGAACCGCAGCCGGCGAAGCCAGTCTTGGCGCGGCTCACCTCGATTCCTTGCTCGACGAGGATTCCGGCGAGCTTCTGGACGGCGGCCCTATCCCGAGCGCTCGGGAGGACGTAGGCCCGGGGGCTCTCGCTACGCCCCTCATCGATGGCGCTGCGGCGGTGCTCCCAGAAGTCCACGAGGAACCGTCTTCGGTTGCGCGCCGTCGTCTCCGCCGTCGCGATCGATGCGACGAAGTGATGGCGCACGCCGTCACGAAAATGAAGGTCCGTTCCGTCGTTGCGCCGGAAGACGAGTCCCCGGGCAGACGCCTGCTCGTACGTCGCGGCGATGGTTCCATGGAATAGGGGCCAGCTCGCCCCGTAGCCGGGGTAGAAAGCGTCGTAGACCTCGCGGGTGAAATAGAGAAAACCGCGCTCGTCGAACCACTTGGCGTTGTTGCGTCCATAGATGTCGAGTGCCTCGCGCTGCGCGGCAGTGATGTGCGGATTGTAAGGGACGGCTTCCGGCGTGAAGTAGTAGGTCGAGTTTCCACCCATCTCGTGAAGGTCGATGAAGACCTGGGGGTGCCAGGAAAGCAACGCCTTCACGTGGCCTCGCGTCTCGGGCTGGGTGAGGGCGAGCCAGTCGCGATTGAGGTCGAAGTAGTAGTGATTCGTGCGCCCGCCGGGCCAGGGCTCGTCGTGCTCGGCAGCCGAGGGATGGGGGTCGGGAACGAGCCCCTCGGCAACCCGAAAGTGGTTTACGAATCGGTCACGCCCGTCGGGGTTCTGCGTCGGTACCAGGACGACCAGCGTCTCTTTCAGGATCGTCTCCACGATGGGATCTTCACGAGAAGCGAGCAGGTGGTACGCGGTGAAGAGCGCGGCATCGGGCGAGGAGATCTCGTTTCCGTGCACGCCGTAGGCGAGCCACGTCACCGCCGGCTCGGAGTCGAAGAGCTCGGCAGCCTCGGCCGCGCTCGTGTTGCGCGGATCCGCCAGACGCTTTCGATTCTCACGAATCGACTCGAGTCGAGCGATATTCTCTTCGGAGCCGATCACGGCATAGACGAGTGCGCGCCCTTCCCAGGAGCGAGCATACTCGAAGATCCGCACTCGGCCAGGAACCGCCTCCGCGAGCGCCTCCAGATAGCGAAGAATCTCGGCGTGGGAAACGATCCGTTCGCCTGGCCCGTGACCCAGTACGGTCTCGAAGCTCGGCACGCTCTCGTCATAGCGCGCCCCGGGCCACAATGCCTCCTGGGCCAGCAGTCTCATCGGAACGATGGCAGAGAGAACAACGAGTGCGGCTTTCATAGGGCGCAAATCGTATCAAGGTCGCGAGCCGCGGGCCACGTTCACGAGTCGATTGCCTGTGCTAATGTGTTCGATCGATGCACTATCCCGCCTGGCTCTGGGCCGTTCTCGCGTTGCTTCTCGTCCTGTACTTCAACATCTGGATGTGGGACGACGCCGCCATCGTCCTCGGCTTTCCCAAGAACCTCCTCTACCACGTCCTCCTGAGCCTCGCGCTGTCGCCCCTGATGCTCTTCGTCGTGCGGCGGGCCTGGCCGCGGTTCCTCGACGAAGACTGACGTGAGCTCGGTTCTCGGCGTCGTCCTCGTCTATCTCCTCGCCGTCCTGTTCATCGGCCGCGCCGCCGAGCGTTTGTTCTCGGGGACGAGCGAGGACTATTTCGTGGCCAGCCGGTCCATCGGAAGCTTCGTGCTCCTGATGACGGTGTTCGGAACCCACATGACCGCGTTCACCCTCCTCGGCGCGTCCTCCGAGGCCCATCTCCAAGGCATCGTGGTGTTCGCGCTGATGGGATCGAGCTCGGCGATCGTGGCACCACTCGTTCTCTACTTCGTGGGAACTCGGTCTTGGTGGCTCGGAAAACGTCACGGATTTCTCACTCAAGTGCAGTTCTTCCGTGAGCGTTATCAGTCGGAGGCGGTCGCGCTCGTTCTTTTCGTGGTGCTCATCGGATTGCTGCTTCCCTATGTCCTGATCGGCGTCAAGGGTGCGGGTGACGTCCTTTGGGCGCTCACCGGCGCCGGAAATGGTGGCCTCCCGCCCTGGGTCGGTAGCCTGGTGATGTGCGGAGTCATCTTGCTGTACGTGGCCCACGGAGGGATGAGGAGCACGGCGTGGGCGAATACTTTTCAGACGCTCTTCTTCATGGCGTTCGGTGCGATCGCGCTCTTCGTCGTCCTCGACCGTTACGGTGGGCTCGGCCAGGCATTCGCGGCGCTGTCGCCCGATCGCGGCGAGCTTCTTGCCATCGGAAAGGGTCCGGTCGAGCTCCGACGTATGGTCTCGTACCTGCTGATCCCGCTTTCCGTCGGGGTCTTTCCTCATGTTTTCAGCCACTGGCTCACGGCGAAAAGCGCTCGCACGTTTCGTATCGCCATCACGCTCTACCCGCTATGCATCACCATCGTCTGGGTGCCGAGCGTCGTACTGGGCGTCGTGGGAAATATCGACTTCCCCCCTCCGCTCGAAGGGCCGGTGCTGGTACATCTGATTCTCCGGCACGCCTCCGGTCTACTGGCTGGACTCCTCGCGGCTGGGGTCCTGGCGGCCATCATGTCCTCGGTCGATTCCCAGACGCTGGCGGCGGGAACGCTGTTCACCCAGGACATCGTGCGCCATTTCGGGTTCCACGATCGACTCTCGGAATCGAAACAAGTGCTGGTCGGTCGAATCTTCGTGACTCTTTTTCTCGTCGTGGTTTTCGTGCTGTCCCAAATTACGACGCGATCGATCTTCAACGTGGGCACCTGGTCGCTCAGCGGATTCGCTGGTCTGTTCCCCGTCCTGCTGGCCGCGCTCTTCTGGAAACGGAGCACTGCCGCGGGTGCTCTCGCCGGCATCTTCACCGTTACGATTCTTTGGATCACGTTCTTCTGGCGCTCGACCGCTGGTCAGGGCGAATATACGGTTTTCGGATTCCTTCCCGTGGTTTACCTGTTGCTCGGCAGTACGACCGCGGTCGTGATCGGGTCGCTCGTCACAGCACCGCCGCGAGAAGACGTGCTCCGTAAGTTCTTTCCCGAATTGCGTTAGTATGGATTGGAAGATGCTTGCCATTGCCGGCGCGTTGAGCCTCGCGGCGGCGGCCGCCGTACATTATCTCAACTTGCGTCGCGGTGTGTATCATCGGGTCCCCTACGAGAGCATCCTTTTGATCGGAGTCTCCGCGCTCCTCGGGCTCGCCGCCGTCGCGCGGGAAGGGGGGATCGGTGCGCTCGTTCTCTTCGCTCTCGAGCTTGCAGCGTTGAGCGTCCTCGTCGCGTATCTGTTATCCGGCGCGCGCTTTCCGCGAAGTGAGCTGAGCGTTCGAGTGGGAGACAAACTACCTCGTTTCGAGCTCACCGACTCGGCTGGTGGTTGCTTCGACTCCGCGACACTCGAGGGGAAGTCGGCCGCCCTGTATCTCTTCTATCGGGGAAACTGGTGACCATTCTGCACCCGGGAGCTCGGGGAGCTCCAGAGATTTCAAAAGCGGGTGGGCGACGCCGGCGTCATCGTCTTCGCCATTGGTGTCGATCCTCCCGATGCCGCGGCTCGGTTTCGTGAAGAGCTCGGCGCCGACTTCACGTTTCTATCGGACGTCGACCGAAAGCTTCTCGACCGGCTGAACATCCGCCACTCCAGGCACGGCGGCGACGTCGCCTTCCCCACGGCAATTCTCGTCGATCGCAATGGCATCATCCGCTGGATTTACGAGGCCGATCTAAGGCACGTGCGCATGACGCCGGCCGACCTGCTCGGAGCGATGGAGAAGCTCGCGCTCGAAGAGCAGAACCGCGAGCTCCGGCTCGGCCGCGCGGTGAGCAAGGTGGTCCGCGAGGTGTTCCTGATGAACGAGCCAGACGACCTGGCGCGCGCCATCGACGTCATGCGTCGCGAGCTTCTGCGGCTCGGTCTATCGTTCTCGGTTTGCGGCATCACGATCGCCGACACGAGGGCCGGCACCGTGAAGATCATCAAGACTCGAGAAACGGATGCGTCTTCACTGCACGAGCTGGAAATGATAGAGCTTCCGGATTCCTCCACGCTCTTCGATTTCTGGACCAGCAAGCGCGTGGGGGTTGCCACTTGCGATGGGAGCCACATCTCTTGCGAGGGCACGAACTTCCCCGCCAATCTGCGCTATCTCGTCAACGTGCCATTCTCGCACGGCACGGTATTCATCGGTTCGGGTCCCGAGCTCCCACCCTCCGAAGACGACGTCCGGACCCTCCAGGAGTTCGCCGACGCCATTTCCGTCGCCTACCAGCGATTCGTGGATTTCCAGAAGCTCGAGCAGCAGACCCGGGAGCTGAGAGAAACGCAGACACAGCTCATTCAATCGGAGAAGATGGCCGCTCTGGGCCAGCTGGTCGCGGGGGTGGCACATGAGCTGAATACGCCCATCGGAGCGATTCTCAGCAACACGCAGAGCGAGCGCCGCGCCTTCGAGACCGTCGAGCAGGCGGTTTCGGCGAACGGTGGGAGGGACGGAGAGATCGGTCGGGCCCTGGCGCGGGCTCGCGAAATGAACCTCGTTACCGAGGCCGCTTGCCGCCGGATCATCGGCATCGTTTCGAATCTCAGGAAGTTCGCACGCCTGGACGAATCGGAGTGGAAACTCGCTGACGTGCGAGAGGGACTCGACGAGACACTCGCCCTGGTCGAACATCAAACCGATGGGCGAATCGAGATCCGCAAGCGATATGAGGACGTTCCGCTCGTGGGTTGCTTCCCCGGGCAGCTCAACCAGGTCTTCATGAACCTGATCGTCAATGGGATCCAGGCCATCGAGGACCAGGGCATCATCGATGTCGAGGCTTTCCGACGAGGAGACGCCGTCCTGGTACGTATCGCCGACACCGGCCAGGGGATTCCGCCCGAGTCTCTCTCGCGGATCTTCGATCCGGGTTACACGACGAAAGGAGTCGGCGTGGGAACGGGCCTGGGGCTTTCGATCAGCTACCGAATCATGGAGAACCACGGTGGGAAGATCGAGGTCGAAAGCGTGGTCGGAAGGGGAACGTCGTTCACGGTGTCGATTCCATTGAACGCGAAACGCGTCGCACCCTTCTCTCCCGCCCTGGCGTTCCGCACTCCCCCCACGGTCCAGTCAAGATAGAAGCGCTCGATGTCTCTCCTGCTCCTTCTTGGGCTGTTCATGTTCGCGGGCGAAGAGCGCGTTGACCACACGTTCTCCATTGCCGCGGTCGATCCCGTGACCGGCGAAGTGGGTGTCGCGGTTACGACACGAAATCCCTGCGTGGGAAACGGCGTCCCCTGGGTCAGGGCCGGCGTGGGCGCGGTGGCGACCCAGGCGAGCACGCGCACCGAGTACGGAGCCGAGCTGCTCGACCTCCTCGAGCAGGGGCACTCGGCGGAGGTGGCGCTCGAACGAGCCCTCGCGGCAGACGAGAGCGCCGAAAGACGCCAAATCGGGCTCATCGGATTGACGTCCGGATCGGCACAGTATACCGGCTCGGAGACGCGGGCGTGGTCGGGGCATCGCGCAGGAGCGAGCTACGTGACTCAGGGAAACTTGCTCGTCGGCCCCGAAGTACTCGAAGGGGTGGCTCGTTCCTTCGAGGAGTCGGAGAGAAGCCATCGCCACCTGGCGGATCGCCTCATCGCCGCCCTCGAGGCGGGACAGGCGGCGGGGGGCGATGCACGCAAGGGTCGCACTCAGTCGGCGGCAGTCATCGTCGCGGACCCGAGAGACGGTCACTCGCGGCGGCGAGACGGAATCTCGACGCACATCAACGTGTGCGAGCACGAAACACCGGTTGCCGAGCTCAGGCGGGTCTACGACACGATCAGTCAGTCGCTCGGATTTCGCGTGCTACAGCAGTTCGTCGGCAAGGACGTCTTGCAGCTCCAAATCATGTTGCACGCGCTCGGACACGTGAAGACTGCGCCCGGGCCAGGGGACGATCCGATCGCGTACACGGCGGAGCTCGTTGCCGCGGTCGATGCGTTTCGCGAGGCCGAAGGCCTATCGATTCCGGCTTCGGGCTCACCTCCCGGCCTCGTTGACGAGGCCACCGTAGAGCGTCTCTGGCGGCGTCTCGAGGAACAAGGAAAAGCGGAATCGGTCCGCGAGAGGGTTCGCGAGATCACCGTGGTGACGCGGTAGTGTGCGGTTTAGTCCAGCTGCACGGTCGAAAAACCCACGGTGTCGCGAAGCCAGCGCAGCACCGTGCCAATGACGAGCTCCGGAGCGTCGTGCCCCGGGGCGCTCGGACCGTACGTCCAGCTGTAGGCGTCCTCCGCGCTCGCGTAGACGCCGTAGTCGTGATCCATGTTCGCGAAGGAGACGAAACCGGCGCTTCCTGGCCGGATGCGGTTGACCGTCTGTACGATGAGCTCGTGCCCGTGGCGCATCTCGAACTGGTCCAGCTCACCGAACGTCACGAGCACAGGAGCGTCGATCGTGGTCCAGGCCTCGAGCCAATTCTTCTCCGCCGCCTGTTGGTGATACGCGTAAGGCCGGCCGTAATGGACGCCGTCGCCCGCCCCGAGGATGCCCGCCCAGACGTCGGCGAGCTCGGGAAATTCCACAGCGATCTGCTCGGGGCTCTTTTTCCGTAGCAGGTACTCGGTCTGGAAGAGGATCCGTTTCACCAGGATCTCGTGGATGTCCTCCGGCGGTACGGGCCTTCGTTCCAGGTTGATGCGATCGAAGTTGACCATGCGCTCGAAGTACGTCAGAGCACCGCCGCCGCCCACGGTGATGCCGGCGATCGTCTTGCCGCGAGCGACGAGCGGCGCGACGGTGCTTCCGAGGCTCATTCCCATGATGACGATCCGCTGGGGGTCGATGCCCTCCTGACGCGTGAGTGCGTCGAAGGCGTGACGGTAATGGGTGAGCTCGGTGTCGTAATCGAGCTCGTGACAGGCCGGGCCTTCGCTATCGCCCGTCGCCGAACGTTCCACGCGCAGCAGCGCGGCCCCGGTTCGCTCCGCCATCGCTCGGATCACGTCCCGGGTGGCGCCCGGACTCCGAATCTCGATCGAGCCGCACGAGACCCACTGCACCAGGAAGACAGCGGGGAGTCGGCCGACCGCTCCGTCGGGGCGGGTCACGATGGTGCGGAGTCGACTGCCGTCGGGAACGTCCAGGACCGCGTAGGTGCTGGTGACGCCTTCCAGGTTTTCGAGAGGTTCTGCTTGCGGACGGAACTCGACTTCCACCTGGCTCGAGCCCCTTCTGATAGACAGACGCGCTCGGTCTCCACCGTCGAGCCGCCGGAGCAGATCCTCTCCGACGTACGGCTTCGCGAACGTCCGTCCGTTTACCGCGACGATGACGTCACCATCCTGGACTCCAGCGGAAGCCGCGGGTGAGCGGTCGGCGAGGTCGAGCACCTCGAGGCCGCCGTCCACGGCGCGGGTCCGGAACTCGAGGTTTGCCTGTCGCGGCAGATCTCCGGTGAGAACCGACTCCGCGACGGCGCCACCGGGAACGAACAGAAACGCTGTGGTTAGCCAAATAAGGAATCGCGACATCAGACCATTGCCCCCTTCGTTCCCCAGAGTCTTCCACGGAAACGCGCTCCGCGACCCGATGACTACCCGATGGTTTTCCGATGAATGCCGCCCGCATCGTTAAGCTATTCTCTGGATACGATGGAGGAGCGCGCGCCGGAGCGAGCCGAGGAGGCGAGCGACCTCTAGAATGAGAGCCGACGTGGAGAATCCAGTTATCAACCTCGCGCAGGAAGCCGATTTCGAGCTGGGTGTTCTGCGAGTTCGCCCTTCCGCTTGCGAAATCGTTCGCGCCGAGGGTCAGTTGCGCGTTGAGCCGCGCGTCATGCAGGTTCTCGTCTCGCTGCACCGCCGTCGCGGCGAAACCGTCGGACGAGAAAGGCTCCTGGAAGAGTGCTGGGGTGACGTCGTCGTAAGCGACGATGCCCTCGTTCGCTCGGTGTCTCAGCTCCGGAAGCTCGTGAGCAACGGCGACGGCGGCGTGCGGATCGAGACCGTTCCCAAAGTGGGTTATCGACTCGTCGTCGCCTCCGGAGAGTTCAGCCTCCTTCCTCGCTCCGCGACCCTCGCTGTGGTCGTAGTCCTTTGCGTTTCACTCGCCTGGCTCATCGGGTATTCCCGTCGTCCCGGTTCCGCCGACGTGGAGCGCCTTTCCTCGCCCGTCACGTCGACTCCGGGAATCGAGCAGTGGCCAGCCATCTCGCCGTCGGGAGGCCAGGTGGCTTACGTCCGGAGAGAGGTGCCCGGTGCCTCGCGCGAGCTCTATGTGCAGTCCATCGGCTCCGGCTCTAGCCTGCGACTCACCGACTCCGCGGAGGACGAGCACCGTCCCGTCTGGTCGCCCGACGGAGGACGCATCGCCTTTGTGCGAGAGGCGGAATCCGAGTCTGGTATCTACGTCATCTCGCCGTTCGGCGGTGCCGTGGCCCGCCTGGTGTCCTGCGGGTCGGGAGAGGTCCTCGGGATCGATTGGGCGCCCAAGGGAGATCGGCTCGCCTATACCGTTCGAGAAGGATCCGGTTCACCGGGACGCGCGTTTCTCTTCGACCTCGCAACGAGGGAAAGAAAATCTCTGCCGAGCCCCGAGGACGCCACGGCGAGCGTCGAGGAGCTCGCCTTCGGCCCCGACGCCACGACGATAGCGTTCACGGTGTCGCCCGCTCTGGGCGTGGAGGACCTTTATATACACACTTTCGCGTCGGGAGCCACCACGCGAGTGACGCATGACCATCTGAAGATTCACGGCTTCGACTGGCTTCCCGACGGCAGGGGATTCGTGGTTTCGTCGAATCGGGGCGGCGAGTTCGCCCTCTGGCGAGTCGCGAGAGACGGCACTGGCTGGACGCCAGTTTCCGGGGCCGTGGGCGGAGCCGACGAGCCGAGGGTGAGCGCGAGCGGCCGGCTCGTTTACGAGGCCTGGCGAAGCAGTGCGGAGATCTGGAGCGCTCGTCCCGGTGATGGAGGTGCCACGCGTCTCGTTCCCTCCACGCGGTACGAGTGGGACGCGAGCCGGTCGCCCGATGGCAGGCACATCACCTTCATCTCCGATCGAAGCGGGAGCGCCGAGGTCTGGACCGCCGGCCGGGAGGGCGGAGACCCAACCCGGCTGACGGGCTTCGGCGGCGCGTACACTCACACGCCGCGATATTCTCCCGACGGACTGTCGATTGCGTTCGCGACGCCTGCGGCCGGAAATTTCGACCTCTACATCGTGGACGTGGGAGCGGGGGAGTCCCGGCGACTGACCGACGCGGTCGCGGATGACTTCGCGCCAGCTTGGGCCCCCGATGGGCTCTCGCTCTACTTCGGTTCCACTCGAAACGGCGCGTGGCAAATCTGGCGGCTCGAGCTCGAAACCAATCGCGTCGACCAGATTACTAGAGACGGCGGCCGCGTCGGCCAGCCGTCTCCCGACGGTTCGAGTCTCTATTTCGGGAAGGCCGACACCGCAGGCCTCTGGCGGCTCGATCTAAAGGCGCCGCATGCGCGGGAAGAACTGGTGCTCGACGACCTCCAGCCCGTCGACTGGAACAATTGGCAAGTCCGGGAAAAGGCCATCTACTATGTGCGTCGACCCGTCCCGGACGAGCCCGAGATCGCGCGCTACGATCTGGAAACGGGCCGGACCACCACGTGGCGGCGGGAGCCCCGGCTCCTCTACAAGTCCGGCATCTGGGTTGCTCCCGACGAGACCGAGATTCTTTTCACGCGAGTCGGCGTCAGCGAGGCGGATCTCATGGTCATCGATTCCGTTACCGGGTCATAGGAGCTGTCGACCCAGGCCGTCATGTTGATACTGGTTCGAGCGGTTACTTATGCCACTCTCTTCATCGGCTTCGTGCTCGTTTTCGTTCCCGCGAGGATTCTTGCCACGGCGGGGGTCCATTCTCCCGATGAAATCGGAGCTGTCCAGGGCGCCGGCGGCGTCGTCACCGCTTGTGGAGTCGTTCTGGCGCTGTCCTGTGTTCTCACCTTCGCCTTCGTTGGAAAGGGAACGCCAGCTCCATTCGACCCCCCGCGCCGCCTGGTAATCCGAGGCCCTTACCGATTCGTTCGCAATCCCATGTATCTGGGTGCGGGCATTTCCCTTGCCGGGGCGGCGATATTCTTCGAGTCGTGGATTCTCGCGGGTTACGCTCTCTTGTTCTTCATCATCACGCACTCTTTCGTGCGACTCTACGAAGAGCCCACGCTCCGCCGAACCTTCGGTGAGGACTACGAGGCCTACTGCAGGCGAGTTCGACGGTGGCTGCCTCGTGGCATAGCAGGGTGATGAAAAACTCAGCCCACCCTGCGCGAGCGGAGCGAGCCGGGCGCAATCGTCCGCACTCGGGCTGCTTCGAAGGAACGAGATGTTGCGGGGCTGCTTCGAAGTGCCGCTCGCCGCAAAGTCGCCGCTCCGTAAGCAGCCCGAGCCGTGGCGGCCGATCGACCAGCGGGTCCCGCCACGGCACTGAGCACGCTGGTGTGGAGCGATGACCTCGAGACGCAGGAGAATGGTGCCTCCACGGGACACGGGTGCGCCCTTCCTCCGCAGTGTCGTGAGTCCGCCCGAACAGTTCGCCGGCTCCGAGTTTCCCTTTAACATCCGTGCCTTCTCACACGGGATCGACCTGACTTTCAGGAGCAACGTGACCTTCTTCGTAGGCGAGAACGGCAGCGGCAAGTCGACACTTCTCGAAGCGCTCGCCGAGTGCTGCGGGTTCAATCCCGAGGGCGGCAACCGCGATCATCACCGCGCGACTTTTGCCGACAGATCCCCCATGGCGCAGGCCTTGAGATTGTCCTGGCAACCGAAGGTAACCGAGGGTTTCTTCATGCGCGCCGAGTGCTTCTACAACTTCGCCACCTACATCGATGAGGTCTCGAACTTGCGGGCGTACGGCGGAAAGTCGCTGCACGAACAATCCCACGGCGAGTCCTTCCTCTCCCTCTTCGTCAATCGTTTCGAACAGGGAATCTACATTCTCGATGAGCCGGAGGCCGCACTCTCGCCGCAACGACAGCTCTCGTTCCTCAAGGTCGTCCACGACCTGGCCACACCCCGTCAGGCTCAGTTTCTGATCTCGACTCATTCACCGATCATTCTCAGCTATCCCGGGGCCGTTCTTTACAGCCTCGACGGCGATCGCATCCGCGAGATCGCCTACCGCGAGACGGAGCACTTCCTGGTAACCCGTGACTTTCTCAACGGGCCGGAGAGATTTTTCAAGCATCTCTTTGGCACGCCGAGCGATCCGCACGGAGTATCATGATTGCGATCGGAGAACGTTTGGCAAGGTTCGTACCTCGATTTTTCCTGTCCCTGGGGCTTTCGGCGTCCGCGAACGCGACCGAACGAGAAATCGCCATCACGATGGACGATCTACCCGTGGTTCTGCGCAGCGACTGGTCCATCGAGCAGGCGCGACGAATCACGAGCGACATTCTCGCGACGTTCCGAGAGTATGGCGTACCCGCGACCGGCTTCGTGAACGAGCAGAAGCTCGAAGTCGATGGCGAGATCGATCCCGCTCGGGTCGAGCTTCTCGGGCGATGGCTCGAGGCCGGCTTCGATCTGGGCAACCACGGCTACGCGCACCTCGATCTTCATCGCGTCGACGTCTCGACCTGGGAACAGGATATTCTCAAAGGTGAACGAGTCCTGCGGCCGCTTCTCGCCCGGCACGGGAAGACGCCCCGGTACTTTCGGCATCCCTTCCTCCACACCGGCAGGAGTGTCGCCATCCGCGATCGCACCACCGCCTTCCTGAAGGCTCACGCATACCGGGTGGCACCGGTGACGATCGATAACCAGGAATGGATGTTCGGCTTCGCCTATGCCGAGGCGTCGTCCGACACGGAGAGGAAGCGCATCGCGGAAGAGTACCTCCGGTACATGAAGGCGATCGTCGTCTATTACGAGGAACAGACATTGGCAATCGTGGGCGAGGAAATCCCGCACGTTTTGCTCGTGCACGCCTACGCGCTGAACGGCGACTGGCTCGGCGAGCTTCTGGGATGGCTCGAGGAGAGGGGCTATCGATTCGTTTCGCTCGACCGAGCGTTGACGCATCCGGCCTTCGGGTCCGAGGATCGATACGAGGGTTCGGGCGGCATCACCTGGCTCCACCGATGGGCTCTCACCCGAGATCTGCCGAAGTCGATCTTCGGAGACGAGCCCGTTCCTCCGGACTGGATCCTTCGCGAGAACTGAAGCGTTTTCGTGATATGTGGAATTGCGTCGCAACGAATGCGACATCATGGGGGGGAAATCATGCTTCGACAGTCCCGTACGGCCACGCTCGTCTTCGTACTCATCGGCGCGCACGCGGCTCTCGTCACCGCCTCGGAGCAGAAGAAGCGTGGCAAGACGCACCAGGAAACGCGAACGACGGATACTGCGGTGCTGCTCGACCTCGAGGGAGCTCAGGCGAGCATCGGGCGACCTGCGATGAACGGCTTCCTTCTCGGTCTCCAGGAGGCGACCGGGAACGGCCTTCTTCCTTTCGTCGCTCTGCTCGATACGAAGTCCGACCCGGAGACAACCAGAGAAGCGGCGCAGTCGGCGGCCTCGAGCGTTTCGATGGCGGCGGGCTTCACCGACAACGATTCGGTCTCGATTGCCGGTCCCCACTTTCAGCGCGAGCGCGTGCCCTTCCTTTCGGTTGGTGCGACCGACCCCTCCCTTCCCGAAGTCGTGGGTGAGTACGTCTTTCTCACGCCATTCGGTGACAACACGCAAGCGGCGGCGGGCGCGGAGTTCGCGCGTCGCGAGTTTGGGGCCTCGGTCGCGATCCTGTGGGATTCGACGTCTCAGTACACGAGAACGCTGCCGCGTTATTTCAGGACGCGGTTCGAGGAGCTCGGCGGCAATGTGCTCCTGGACGTCTCCTACGCTGGATGTGACCTCTCCGTGCAGGCGGGGCTCGTAAGCGGACTTCCGATGGCGCCGGATTTCGTGTACCTGGCGGGCCTTCCCGATTGCATCGGAGACGTGGTGGCGTCGCTTCGCGGCTCGGGGGTCATGCAGCCGATTCTCGGTGGAGACGGTCTCGACACGCCGGAGCTTCTCGAAGGGGGTTCGGGGCCGTTACCAACGCCGACGAGCAGCGTCTGGCTTACGACCCACGCCTGGCTTTCCGAGGAGACCGGTACTCCCGAGGCGAAGGCGTTCATCGCGGCCTATCGCGATGCTTACGGCGTTCCACCTCCGGACGCCTTCGCCGCCCTCGGCTACGATGCTGCCCGTCTCACGGTAGATGTCCTTCGTCGTGCGCGACCGCAGAATCGGAACGGAATCTTTCGCGCGCTCGAGCGCACCGATGAGTTCGAAGGCGTCACCGGGACTATCTCGTTTAGCTCCGAGAGCCACGTACCGTTGAAAACAGTCTGGATCTTGAAGGTCCAAAACGCGGAAATGAGCCTCGCCGACGCCTTCATCCCGGATTCCGTTCCGCCACCCCTCGGCGCCAACTGAATGGTTCGAGAAAGGAGATTCTCATGAAACGCGCGTTGAGTGTTCTGTCGATTGCGACGGTCTCGGTCGTCCTGCTCGCTGCGGGGGGCACCAACAAGAAGTCGAATCGTCCGTTTCTCGGCCTATGGGAAGGGGTCGACGTCAACGACGGGAGCAAGCGTACGATCTCGATCACGGACCACGATCGAGATAGCGTCGTCGAGGTCGCCGCGCGGGATACCTACTGGACGCTCTGTGACGGTGACCGCGGGATCGAGCTCGCCAAAGGCGGTGTTCGGCACGATGGGGTGCTCGCGACCGACGGCCTCGTAACCTGTTTCGAAACTGCCGTCGAGATATCTGTCTTGCAGACCTATGAGCTCTCACAGCGAGACGACACCCTCTTCGCGACCCCGCACGGAACGAGCTTGATTCCGATCACGCTCCATCGTGTGAGCAAATAGCAGAGTGATGAGAAACTCGGCCCACCCTGCGCGAGCTGAGCGAGCCCGGCGCGCCTGCCGCGCCGTTAGAAGCCCGAGCCGTGGCGGCCCGATCGATCGGGGGTCCCGCCACGGCATTGAACTCTAGTGAGATCGCGCCGGCACCCCAGTCAGTAACCGCCCGGTGGAGAACAATGGCGATGAATAGTGAGTTCGAGGGTCTTCGAGAGTTCTGGAACCGAATCGCTCAAGACTGGCAGATCCAGGTCGGCCGCGAAGGAGACGCGAATCGCAGGCTGAACTCCGATCCAGTCCTGTGGCATTTCGCCGGCGACGTTCGTGGGCTGAAGGTCCTCGACGCAGGCTGCGGGACGGGATATTTGTCGATCCAGCTCGCGGAACGCGGTGCTCGAGTCACCGGTATCGACTTCTCGGAGCGGATGATCGCGATTGCACGGGCGACTGACCCCGCGGGGGACTTCCGAGTGGATTCCTGTTCCGAGCTCTCGACGGTCGAGGACGAGGAGTTCGATCTGATCGTTGCCAACTACGTGCTGATGGACACGCCCGATCTTCGGGGAGCCGTGCAGGCGTTCCACCGCGTTCTGAAGCCGGGAGGTCTCGCGGTGCTCGTCTTTTCCCATCCCTGCTTTCCGGCGGGGCGCGCCCACGAGCGCGACGACGGAGGCGTGAGCTACGTGTGGGACTTCCCATATTTTCAGCGGCAGCGATGCACCGATCCCCCCTGGGGACACTTCACGTCCGATTTCATCTGGTTTCACCGACCCCTCTCGGACTACTGGAAAGCATTCATCGACGCGGGTTTTGCCGTGGTCGATTTCGAAGAGCCGAGGATCACGGAAGATAGGTATCACCTCATCGAAAAAGAAGAGTCTCTGAAGAGGAGCCAGTTCTGCCCCTACTCGGTCGCGTTCAAGTTGAAAAAGGGTTCGCCGACCGAACGTCCAAGCCACGAATCTGGCCCTGCCTAATCCGTGAAGCCACCGCTTCGCATGTCGCCGAAGGGCGTGTCGCCGCGCGCTTGTCCCGAGATCTCGATCGAGTGATACTCGATCCGTGGGCGAAGTGAGCACTAACAGGCTGATGAAAAAGTACAGTCCAGCCTGCCGAGCGGTGGCCAAAACTTCTGCCGCGAGATCGGCGCGAATCGTCCGCATCGGGCTACTTCGAAGGAATGAGATGTGAGCACGAAGTGCGAATAAGCGCCGCAAAGGCCGAGCCGTGGCGGCCGGTCGATCACGGGTCCCGCCACGGCATTGAGTACTCTAGAACGAGACGCACATGAGGACTACGATCGGGCTCGTGCTCCTGATGGTTTCGGGGCCAGCTTTCGCCGCCGATCGGGTCATCGGATTGCTGTCATTGCCCGAGGTGTTTGGTGACTTTCCGTGTGACGAATTCGCACCGGAGGAGATCACTCTCTATCGAGCGCCCGACTCCAACGAGACCGTCGGGTGGATCCGCGTCGAAACATACTGGACGTTTCACGCGATCGGCGGGTGCGAGGGGTTGAGAGTGAGCGTCTATCGACCCGGGGCGGGACGTGTGTCGGGGCTTCCGACCAAGGAGTATGACTACGAAGCTCCGGCGGCGATCGTCGTGCAGAATCGCGGTGGCTGGTTCCAGATTCTGGTCGACGATGGGGCTGCCTGGATGCGAGCTTCAGAGCGAGATGAATTCTTTCCGCTCGAGCGGCTGCTCGAGGACCGTCTCACGTATCTCACGAGCGGGTGGGACGGACGTCTGGCGAAGTCGCCGGGGGCCGAAACACGCGAGGCGGAGCGAGAGCCTCGCGCCGACGAGTCGAATCGAGCCGAACCGAACGTCCGTGTCCTCGGATTTCGCCGGGTCGGGGAGGAGCTTTGGGTCGACGTCGAGGTGATGAGCCATTCGTTTTGCGAGTCGGCCGAGGAGCCGAAAGTCACCGCGAGCGGATGGATTCCGGCCCACGCGGCCTCGGGCGAGCTCACGATCTGGTTCTTTTCCCGCGGTTGCTGACGGGGCCCGTACTCACTTCCTCTTTTGGATCCTTCGCGGGCGAGGCTCGAAGCGATAACGGGACAGCGAGAGCTTTCCGTTCTTGCCGAACGGGATCCCTTCCGCTTCGAGCAGTCGTCTTTGCAGGTCCGGGGGATCATGAAGATGCTCCGTCGAGATCCCGCCCGAGGCGTTGACGACCCGCTGCCAGGGTACGTTCGCCGGGCACTGGCTCATCGCCCACCCGACCGCGCGGGCGGACAGAGGCCGCTCGAGCAGCCGAGCGATTTGACCGTAGCTCATGACACGGCCTCTCGGGATGTCGCGCACGATCCGGTACACTTCGTCGAAGGCGTTCATCGGCCTCGACCGAGACCGATGGCGATCGCGGGCACGAGCGCGAGAAATGCACCGATATAGCTCAGCGTTGCGAAACCGACCTCGCTGAGGAGAACCCCTGAGCTCGCACCCGCCACCGCCGCGGTTGTCCAGCTCAAGGCATCGGCGAGCCCCTGGACTCTCACCCGCCTGGTTTCGGGAGTGCTCTCCGTCAGAAGCGCGCTCCCGGCGACGAAAGCGAGGTTCCAACCGAATCCGAGCAGGAAGAGCGGTACGGCGAGCGATGTGGTGCTCGCGGCCAAAACACCCGAAGCGGTGAGGATCACGCTCGCCGCCAGGATCACCGGGATGCGTCCCAACCGATCGCTCAGGAAACCGGAGACGGGAGACAGCGCGTACATCCCAAACGTGTGGGACGCGATGACACCCCCGATGGTGACGAGCCCGTTTCCTCCCGCGCGGACGTGTATCGGGGTCATCGTCATGATGAGAACCATCACTCCCTGCGCCGTCACGAGGGCGATGAGCGCGGTTCGCGCCGGTCGCGAAAGAACCGAGGGTTCCATCCCGGTCGTGACCGGCATCCGCGCTACCTCGCTGGTTGGAAGGGCCACCAGAAGAACGAGCCAGGAAACTCCGAAGGTGATGGTCGCAAGAACGAAAGGTCCCACCGATTCGGCGATACCCAACCATTCGCTCAACTGCCGGGTTGGCTCGAGAAGCATCGGCCCGAGGACGGAGCCGATCGTCCCCGCCCAGACCATCCATCCGATGGCCGAAGATTGTCGAGCGGGCTCATAGAGATCGGCGGCGGCGTAGCGCGTCAGTCGGCTCGCGCTGTAACCGGCGCCGATCGAGAAAACCGCGAGGGCAAGCAAGGGAAACAGCGAGCTCGCCGCGGCCGCGGCGGCAACGAGTGCGGCGATCGACGAGACGGAATAGCCGACGAGAAGCCCCCGGCGTCGGCCGTGGCGCGCCATGATCGCGGAAAGGGCGCTGGTGCCGAACGCGGTCCCGAGGATCGCGACGGCCGACGGGACTCCGCTCCACCTCGGCCCGCCGAGAACGTCCTCCGCGATCAACGGAACGACGGTGATGACCGCCAGGTAACCCGTCGCAGAGATGGCGGCCCCAGCGAACAGAGAGGTCATGGATCGCGTGCGATGGGAGGCCACGTGAGAACGGGAGATTGACACGCAGAGCATCGCAGAGCAAACTCATGCCGTCGAAGGGGGACGCTTTGGAGATCCTGCTGCTAGCCCACGCGTTTCAGTCCAGGACGGATCATCACCTCGGGCGCCCGCCGATTTGAGCATGGCCGCAAAACCGAGCGTGTGTTACCCTCATAGAAACTCACAGCAACCACATCTTTGCGGGCTCAGGAGGTCCAATCATGATGAAGTCGTTTCGCCTCACGCTGGCGTTCGTGCTGGCCGGGGCCTTCGTTCCGGCAACCATCCACGCCCAGGGCAAGATTCGAATCGCCATCTGGGATTTCGAGAACAACGCGGAGCGCAGCTGGTGGTTCTACGATGATCTCGGGCCGGCGGCGCGGAACCATATCGACACGGCTTTTTCTGAGAACGAGAAGTTATCGCAGCAATTCAGCATCATCGAGCGCGAGAAGCTCGACATGGTCATGAAAGAGCAGGGCCTCGCGACCTCGGGAGCGCTGGATCAGCAAACGGCGGCAAAGGTCGGGCAGATCCTCGGGGTTAAATACATCCTCACCGGGGGCATCGACAAGTTCGCCATCAACACCACCAAAGGTGGTTTCGGCGGGATCGGAGGCGCCTATACCAAGGCGGAAGCGACGATCAACTTGAGGCTCATCGATACGACGACCGCCGAGCGTATCGTCGCCGTCGCCGCTGATGGCGACGTGAAGAAGGGCGGAGGCGTTTTCAAGGGCGCGAGCTTGAGCCGCGAAGACGAATGGGGTATTGCGAGCGAGGCGATTGAAGCGGCTTCCGCCAAGGTGGTTGCCCAGTTCGCCGAGAGCAAGTCTCTCGCCAAGCTGAGCGCGGGCGGCGTCATGGCCGGGGTCGAGGGGAAGATCATCAAGGTCGAGGGTAATCAGGCCTGGATCAACATGGGCGAGATGTCCGGCATCCAGGTCGGCGACAAGTTCGCCGTGGTATCGAGGGGCGAGGAGCTCGTCGATCCCGACACCGGCGCCGTGCTCGGTGCCGACGAGTCCGAAACGGGGGAGGGTCAGATCGTCGACGTGAAGGATCGATTCTCCATCATGAGCTTCACCGGAGCGGCGAAGGCGACCGACGTCGTGCGCAAGAAGTAGGAGCTTTGGCTCGGTGCTCGCGGGTCTCGCGCCCGCGAGCACATTCTTCTTCGCGGGGTTTATCGCTCTCCGATCTTGGATGACCAGTAACCCGAGAGCTCTTCGGCGGCGTCCGATGAGAAGACGCGCGCTTGTTCCCGCAGCTTGTCCTGCCCGAACCGGGTGTCGAAGCTGAACGTGTGCGCCGGGAGAGGGACGAGATCTCCGAACCGGGGCACGTCGGCGTCTCCCGCTACCGAATAGGTGCGCGTGACGAAAGTGGTGCCGAACTGCTCTTCGGCATGGGATTCGATTTCCTCCACTTCGAGCGCCACGAGCAGCTCCGCTTGTTCCGGACGCGCGGGCTGCATGCCCTTTTCCTGCAAAGCGTCTCGCAGCACCGTACGCATCGTACCGCACGCATCCCGAACGCCCTGACAATCGATGCTGAAAGTGGGCGCTCGCGGGGGCGGTGCCGGTTCGGGCTCGGGCAACGGCTGTGCGGCCACCGGTGGCGCGGGAGGCGGCGCGGGCTCGGCGCTCAAGGGCTTCGTCACCGACGCCGACTTCGACAGGGGTGGAGATGCCACCGGCTCTTTCGCAGCCGCGGCCGTCGAAGGGGGTTCGGGATCGGGCTCCGGGGCGACAGCGGCCTCGGGCTCGAGCTCCATCGGGGGCTTGGCGATCGATGCCGCTGCGACCGGCTCGGGCTCGGCCGGAACCTCCGTGGGTGACGGTCTCGTCAGGAAGTACGCCGCAGCGGCCCCACCAGCGAGCAAGAGAACGGCTGCGATCATGACGCCGAGGCGGCTGCCCTTGGCGCTGACTTCGATCTCGTGGGCCCGCACCGTGCCGCTGTCCACATGCAATCGAGGGGCGGCCACCGAAGCGGCACCGGCCATCGTGTGCGGCGGCGGAGAGGCCGGTACGGGCGGGAGCTGTGGTTTGACCGGGGTCACCCCGCGAGTCGTCTCCGACACGGGCGAAACTGCCGTTAGGTCCAGAGTCGCCAGGGCACCGATGAGCTCTTCCGCGCTCTGAAAGCGCTTCTCGGGCTCTTTCTCGAGACAGCGCAGGACCAGGGCTTCCACCGCTTCTGGGATCCCGGCTCTCAGGGTGGTCGGCGGCTTCGGCGGCTCGGTCAAATGCTTGACCAGGATCGCCGGGATCGACGAGTCGTCGAACGGCACCTTCCCAACGAGCATCTCGTAGAGAATGATGCCCAGGGCGTAGAGGTCGCTGCGGCGATCCGCCGGCTTTCCTTTCGCTTGCTCGGCGGACATATAGTGCGGAGTCCCGAGCACCATCCCCGTGGAGGTGAGCGCCGGAGTGTCGGGCTCGAGGGTTTTGGCGATGCCGAAATCCAGCAGTTTGGGGGACTCGTGGCCCTCGCTGTCGCGCGAGATCATGATGTTCTGGGGTTTGAGATCGCGATGAACGATGTCCTTGCGGTGGGCCAGAGCGAGCGCGCTGGCAACGCCTCTCGCGAGCGTCAGGGCGCGCTCGGTGGCAAGCGGACCCTCCTTCTGGATGATCTCTTTCAAGCTCGACCCCTCGACGAGCTCCATAATGATGTAGAGAGTGCCATCTTCCGTCTGACCCAGGTCGTGGACGGTGACGATGTTAGGATGGCTCAGCTTCGCCGCCGCCCTGGCCTCGCGAAAGAATCGCTCGATCATGTCGCTCGAGGTTACGATCTCCTGCCGGATGAGCTTGATGGCAACGGGCTTGCCGAGCAGAAGGTGAGTGCCTCGATAGACGGCGCCCATGCCGCCGCGTTTGAGGAACCCGTCGATGCGGTATTTACCATCGAGCGTTCGACCGATGGGCTGCTCTTCCGGAGCAACGGGGTTTTTGAGGAGCGTTCCGTCGTCGGGACAGACACGGGTCGGCGGCTCGAACGTCCGCCCACACTTTGAGCATTTGAGCATGATTCCATGCTACCAGCGCTGCCTGCTCCCGGCTAGCCTGGGTTTCGCCTTCGCGAGCTGCGGCGGTCCGGACGTCCCGATCCCGATTGAATCGGAAACTCCCATCCATCTCGAGGACCACCTCGAATCCGCCATGGTCGACTCGGCTCTGCCGCCCACGGACTTGCCAGGGCAACGCGACTGGACCTTTGACGGGGGCGTCGCCGGTTGGAAGCCGCTCTCGCTGCCGGCGCCTCGCGAGCAGAGAGCGCAGTCCCAAGGTGCTTCCGTACCTTCCTGCACCCTTTTCCACGAAGAGGGCGGCCTTGGTGTCTCTTTCGGCGAGGTGAGCCGGTTCGGTGACGTTCTCATTGGAGGTGTGTACACAGAGCTCGAAGAGGGGGTACCGGATGCCTGGGGAGCTATCGTGCTCCGCGTGCGCGCCGCCGATCCGATCCGAGGAGCCACGGTCTTGCTCGAGCTTGAAGATGACATGATCCCCGAGAGCGCCATCTCGAGCTTGATGGTCTCCTCCGAGATCGCGCCCGCGTTCTCCGACGGAGCGCTTCTCACGTACGTTTTTCCCGTTCGCCGTCCCGAAGATCTCGACGAGAACGAGCGAGCCACGCGGATCGGCATCGCGTTCGCCGTTCCGCGAGCCTCCGGCATCGATATCGTTTCCGTGACTGCCATACCGGCTGCGGAGCAGCTCACGTGGGCCACCACGATGTCCCTTCGTGATTCCTACGGTTTCGCCGGCCGCTCGGCACGCCGCTCGCTCTATGCCCACACCCCGGCGCGACTCTCGTTTCGTGTCATGGTGCCCGAAGGGGCTCGGTTCGACTTCGGCCTCGGCGTCGTGCGCGACGACCTGCCGGTGACCTTCACGATCACGGTCCGGCCCGACGGGGGTGCCGAGGAGACTCTCTTCGAAGAGTCGTACTCGGACCCTGCGGAGTGGGGCCAGCGCAGTCTGGACCTCGCGCCTTTCGGCGGACACGTCGCATCGCTTTCGCTCGAGGCGACGGCGGAACGGGACGGCACCGTCGCCTTGTGGAGTGCGCCGACGCTCAGCGGGGCCCGACGTTCCGACAAGCCCAACGTCATTCTCTACGTCATCGACGGGGCCGGGGCCGATTTCATGAGCGTCTACGGTTACGAAAGGCAGACGACGCCTAATCTTGAGAAGATTGCCGCAGAAGGTGCCCTCTTCGAGCGGGCGCACAGCAACTCGACGTGGACGCAACCTTCGACGGCGTCGTTCGTGACGTCGCTGCACCACAGCGTGCTGGGCGGATTTCGGCCCGAATCCTCGCCCGTGCCGCCGAGCGTTACGACGCTCGCGGAGCACCTGCACGCCGGCGGCTACCTGACTGCCGCTTTCACGAGCAACCCCAATGCCGCACTCAGCATCGGGCCGGAGCACGGAGCCGACGTGATTGGGGAGGTGTATGGGCGCGACCGCCCTTCGTCCGCTGGGCTGCACGAGCGCTTCCGGTGGTTTGGCGAGCACTATCCCGCCGAGCCCTACTGGGCCCACTTTCAGACGACGGATGTGCACGCGCCTTACCCGTCGGTAAATCCCTTTGCCGGTCGGTACGTTTCTGCCGAGCGTCGCGCGAAGCTCGCCGCGTGGGAAAGCAAAATCCAAGGAGGTGCCGTGTGGAGTACGAGCATATACGCCGGCTACCGCGAGGAGCTCGCCCGTGCCGGCATCGACGCGCACGAATTCTACGACGTTTTGCGCGGCCTCTACGACGAGGCGATGACGCAGCAGGACGAACAGCTCGGCCGATTCGTCGAGCGGTTGAAGGCTTCCGGTGAGTGGTCGAGGACTCTTCTCGTCATCGCCTCCGATCATGGCCACCCGGCGGCGACCTTCCCCCGCTTCGGTCGCGGTCTCCTCGACCCCGAGCCACCGGACTGGGAGGGAGCCCTCTTCGGTTCGCTTGAGACTCGGATCCCTCTGATCTTCGTCTGGCCGGGACACATCGCCGCCGGCCAGCGCTTCCGCCAGCCCGTGTCGATGATCGACCTTCTTCCGACAGTGCTCGATCTGGTGAAGCTTCCCCCACCGAGTGTGACGCAGGGCCAGTCGCTCGCACCGCTGCTGCTGGGCGAGGACGGATTCGAGACGAGGCCCGTCATCCTGGACGAGTTCCGCTGGAACGGCAAAACCGGGGAGCTCGTCGGGAACATCGAGATGATCGACGGGCGTTGGGGAGCTTCGCTCGAGATTGGACCCACAGCCGAAGGCGCGGATCCGCGACTCGGCCGCCACGCAGTACCCGCGGGCGGCCGTTTGTATTCACAGCCGTACTTTCCGAACGTGCCCCGCCTGCTGCTCTACGACCTGGAGGCGGACCCGTTCGCGATGCATAGCGTCAACGAGCTTCATCCTCGACGGGTCGAGCGATACGAAGCGCTCTTGCGGCGCCAGTGGATGGCGCATCGAGCGTTAGGCAGGCAGTTTCAAGCGGCGGAAAAGGCGCCCTGGACTCCCGAAGAGCTTCGCGCGCTGCGCGCGCTCGGTTATGTTCGCTAGCTCTCAGTCCAACGTGAAGGCTCGGCGTGTAGGCAAAGGAGCACTCCTTACCTTCAGCCTCCTTCAAGGCGCGGCCTATGTTCTTCTGGTGCGGCTCGAAGCGGTGCGGGCGTCGACCTTGTTCGACGCCGTGAACATCGACTTCACCGGCGATTGGCTCTCCCAGGCGGCAAACGTCCTGGCCTCCATAGCCGGTTATTCCATGGTCTACCTCACGCCGGGCTTGCTGTGGATCGCGAAGACCGACGATCGGAGCCCGGCGGAGCTCCTGATCAAATCGGCCCTGATGTCGCTCGTCCTCTATACCGTCCTGTTCTCGGTCTTGAAGCTGGTGTCAGTAGAGTTGTCGAGGACGTGGATGGTGCTGGCCTACTTTGTCATCGCTCTCGTCTGGGCCGTTCTCGACCGGCGATCGTTCTCGTTACCTCTCGACCGGTCGACGTTACCCCTGGTGAGCGGGGGCGCGGTGGTCTTGGCCCTGCTCCTGCTCCTGCACGGCAAGGTCTACCCCGAGAATTTTTCTGGCGACGGCACGGAAAGCTTCGAGTTCTCGCGGAGTCTCAAAACGAACGTCTTCCCGTACTGGGACCTCGAGAACGGCCACTACGGCTTCTACCCCCGGTTCATGTTCTTCGCCTACTCGAACGTGCTTTCCATCCTGCACGTGGGCGAGATCCCCGCGGCGGTTCGGCTGCCGTTCTTCATCGTCCTGTTCGGAATCTACGTTCTGATTGCCGCGCTGGTGGGGGTGCTTTCGGCGCGCGATCGTCGATTGGACCGGTTTGTGATTAGCGGTGGCATCGCGCTCTTCGCCATTTTCAATGTCTTCTATTCGACCTGGCATCCGCACTTCGCCGACATCGCCGAGCCGACCCACGTGGACACGCTGGTCACCTTCTACCTCCTTTCGGCCGTCTATTTCTTCGTCGAGAAGGAGCCCCTCTGGTTCCTCATCTCCTGCTTCTTCGCCTCGCTCTCGGTGGCGAACGGGATCGGTTTGGCGTTTTTCCTGTTGGCGACGTTGTTCTGCACGGAACCGAGAAAGAAACGCGTGGTCCTCCTCGCTCTCGGATTCCTGTTCATTTACGGCGGTTACCTCGGACTGGTGGCGCTCTACGACCGGTTTCATCCCCTCGGATCCCACAGGTGGTCCCTGGCGGGCATGCTCGACTATTTTTCCTGGACGGATCTCCTCGTGCCGGTCCGCTATGTTCCTCACGTCAAGTATTTGCTCATGATGACGGGCGTCCTTCCCATCCTCTTCGTTCCCTGGATCGGGAAAAGGGATGGCCTCTCACGCGCCGTCTACCTCACGGGCATAGTGTACGTCGTGGCGGTCTTTTTCTTCGGAAGGTACAACCCTCACTACTTCACGAGCGTGGCCCTTCTCTTTCTGGTTCCTTTCTTGAGAACGCTGAATTCGATGGATCCCGATAAGGCCCGCTACGTCAAAGTCGTCTACCTGGCATGCATGCTCGCCATCGTGGCGGCGATCTTCCCCTTACGCTATGTCGTGAATCAGGAAGCCAAGGCTCTGGGAGCTCGAACCTGCATCGAGGCGACCGATTACCGGACCCAGGTCGACCTCGCGGAATCGATTTATCGTCTCTTCCCTTTTCAGAGATACGGGGTAGGTCACCACACCCTCGTCTTCTACGCAGCGAAGGGAACCTGTTCTCGAGGCGAATACGATTACATCTTGAGCGCGCAGGAAAGCGGCGGAGAGAGAGAGGGTTACGTCCGGGTCGGGCCCACCGACCTCCTCGTGAGAATCGGCATCGAGAGAGCCGTACCCCCAACGAGAAAGTACAACGGGAACTCTCGATTCCTGCTGAAGGAGGTTTACCGCCGGAATCGATGACGAATGACTCACTCGTCGATCTGGAATAACATAGCGCCCCGCATGGCTCTCCTTCGACGCGCGGCGCTCCTCATCCCATCAGGAAAGGCCTTTTGAAGAGCGGGATCGCTCGAGAGGTGGAGAGCTCGAAATCCGCCGTCGAATCGAGTGAGCGGGGGCCCGCCTCCAAGCCTGGCCGCTCGAGGCCGTCCCTTTTCATCACCGGGGCGACTGGCTACGTGGGTCGGCGTCTGTTGCAGCGGCTGGAACGCACGCGTTACGTGCGAGTGGCTTGTCTCGTACGGGACCCGTCTGCTCCCGCTCTCCACGGTGCCTCTGCGTCCGGATTCGATCTCGTCGGTGGAGATCTCGGGACGCCGGCCGCCTATCTGGACGCGCTCCGAGGCTGCGACACCGTGGTCCATCTGGCGGCAGTAACCGGGAAGGCAAAGCCGACCGATTATTTTAGAGTGAACCGAGAGGGCACCCGGGCGCTGGTCGACGCCGCCAAGGCGGCGGGGGTGCGGCAGCTCCTTCACGTCAGCACGATCGCGGTGAAGTACCGGGACGAACAGCGTTACTTCTACGCGCACTCGAAGCGCGAGGCGGAGCAAATCGTCGCCCGAAGCGGCGTGGCCTTCACGATTCTCCGGCCCACGATCGTGACCGGCCCCGGATCGCCCGTGGCCGAGGGGCTTGCCCGGATGGCTGGCGGGTGGCTCATGCCCGTATTCGGTGACGGCACGACCCCGGTCCAGCCCATCTTCGTCGACGATCTGATCGACTCCATCATGTCGATCCTCTCGGAGGGGCGCTTCCGGGGAGAGATCATCGAGCTGGGCGGTCCCGAGGTCATGACCATCGAAGAGCTCATGAGCTCGATCGGGCGGGCTCGATTCGGTCGGGCGAGCAGGCCGCTGCATCTACCTCTCGGCGCCGTTCGAACCTCCCTGAGTCTGCTCGAGCCCCTGCTTCTGCCTGTTCTTCCGCTGACGAGCGGCCAGCTGGCCCTTTTTGCGAACGACGGGACCGTAGAGCCCAGCTCTTTCGTGGACGAGCGCAAAACACGAATGAAGGGCTTGGACGCAGTCCTGCGTCTTCCTTCTCCCCCGCCGTCCGCCCTCGATCGCGTGGCGGAGCTCCAGCGCGAATGCGACCTTTTCCATCGTTTCCTGACGGGAGACGTGCCGAGCGATTATCTAAAGGAGCAATACGTCCGCTACCACGAACGTCCCGACGCACGGACGAACGTTCCCGGCAATCGGTTCGACGGTGTCCTGTTGAGTTTGTCCCGACTCTCGCCCGCGGCGACGAGGCTCGTCGACGCCTACACGAGCGTCTTTCGGAGACGTTCCATCGTGCGCAAGAAGCTCGTCCTGATGGTGGCGTTGCTCGAGTGCGATCCATCGGCTTTCCGACGAATCGATTCCGCCACCGGCGGCTCCGGTGCGTGGATCTGGGCCAAGCTTTGGGCAAGAGCGAGCTCCCACGCCCTGTGTTTGCTCATCGCCACTCCGCCGCTCGCGGCTCTCGGTCTCGCGATGCGATGGCTGGGCCCGGTCCGAGTCAGGGATGAGTGAGTTGGATCCGGTAGTCGTCGTCGGTTCCGGTGCGAGCGGGGTGCACTTCGCGCTGACCGCCCTCGAAAAGGGCCGTCGTGTCGTGATGCTCGACGTGGGTCGCCGACGTCCGGAGCCGTTGGGCGTCGCCGAGACGTTCGAGCAGCTCAAGACCGGCGTGAGCGACCCGGTCCAGTTCTTTCTGGGAAAGGATTACGAGGCACTCACGTTTCCCGATGATGACGAGGAGTATTACGCGCTGGCCCCGAATCAACACTACGTGGTGGAGCCGCTCGACCGCTTCCAGCTCGCCACCTCGGGCTTCAGCCCGCTGGTTTCCTTTGCCGCCGGAGGGCTCGGCGAAATCTGGTGTGCCGGCTGCTACCCTTTGAACGACGCGGATCTCGAGGACTACCCGTTCACCTATGCCGACCTCGAGCCCTACTACGAGACGGTGGCAAGGCGAATCGGGGTGACGGGCGAAGCGGACGACTTGACTCGGTTCTACCCAGTTCAAGATGGTTTGCTTCCGCCTCTCACTCTCGACGAGCATTCGCGCGTCCTCCTCGAGACCTATCGGATGCGCAAAACCGCTCTCAACGGGAGCCACGGATGCTACGTCGGCCGGGCACGCGTCGCGACGCTGAGCCGGGATCTGAATGGCCGCAAGGCGTGCGGCTACCTCGGGCGCTGCCGCTGGGGGTGCCCCAACCACTCGATTTACGTACCCACGTTGACGTTGAGCGAGTGCCTCGCGCACGACCGTTTCACCTATGTACCCGACGTGCACGTCAGCCACTTCGTTTTCGGCTCCAACAACCGTGTCCGCAAGGTGGTGGCACGATCGGTGACCGATGACACCCGGCTCGAGGTCGATGTGGGAGCTCTCGTTCTCGCCGCGGGAACGCTTTCATCGTCCAAGATCTTCCTGGACGCCGTCCACCGGGATTCGGGCGAGCGGCTCACGCTTCGGGGCCTTTTGGACAATCGCCAGGTGCTCATGCCTTTCGTCAACCTCGGCCTCATCGGCAAACCGTTCGATCCCGAGAGCTATCAGTACCAGCAGGTCGTGATCGCGCTCGACGCCGAACACGCACGGGATCGCGTCTATGGTCTGGTGACGACGTTGAAGACCGCGCTCATCCATCCCATCGTCGCGAGTTTTCCCACGTCGATGCGCACCGGCCTCTCTCTTTTTCGAGACATTCACGGCGCCCTCGCGATGCTGAACGTCAACTTCTCCGATCGCCGGCGAGAGGAGAATCAGCTGTCGATCGAGGTCGACGGGAACGGCGAATCGACGACGCTTCGGGTCGAGTATGTTCCCGAGCCGAACGAGAGCGCCAAGATCGCGCGGGTCACGAAGCGCTTTCGACGCATTCTCCGCAAGCTCGGCTGCATCGCCCCCAAGAATGCCACACATATTCGCCCCATGGGGGCGAGCGTGCACTACGCGGGAACGATTCCGATGTCCACGAGCGGGTCGGGGCCGACAACCGACGAGGTCTGCCGCAGTCGGGATTTCGACAACCTCTATTTCGTCGACGGCACGACGTTCCCGAGCCTTCCCGCCAAGAACCTGACCTTCACGTTGATGGCGAACGCGACGCGAGTGGCCGACCTGGCGTTTTGATTCCGAGATTAGAGCAGCTCGAGCCCACTCTCGGCAATCGCCGAGCGCGCCATGCGACGCGCCAGCGCTCGGTCGAAGAGCCGCGCGGCGCCATCGAGCTGTCCCGTTCGCGTCGCAACGCGGCGCGCCGTGAAGATCGGCGACATCTCCGGAGCTCCCACGAGCGGACGTCCCCCCAAGCTCACGAGCAGAAGATCGCTTCTTCGAGCGGCGAGGAGAGCTCCGGCGGGATCCTCGTCGAGCCGAGGGACGATAATGAAATCCGCCGGGGCCCCTGGGACGAGATCGCCCGCGTGCGGCAACCGGAGCAAACGGGCCGGCGTAGTCGTGACCATTCCAAGGAGCTCGGTCGGTGTGACCGACGGCGCCGCTTCGCGCGCGGCGCGGAGCTCCTCGAGCAGATCGCGAGGGCCCGTCAGGCGTGAATCGGTTCCGAGGCAGATCGGCGCGGCTTTGCCGAGCGAGCCGAGGAGAAAAGCGGGCACCGATACCGTGCACCCGAACAGGAATTCATTCGACGAAGGACACCACACCAGGCCCGCTCCTCGTTCCCGAGCGAGCCCCCAATCCTCGAAAGACATGCCGACGCCGTGCACGAGAACGGTGTTATTGGCGAGACATCCGATCTCGTCGAGGCGCTTCAGCTCTTCGCGGGAGCTACGATCGATTCCTTCGGCGACGTGAACGAGGAACGGCGCTTCCGAAGGCGTGGCCCGATAGGCCTGTTTCACCTCCGTGGCCATCTCGCCGTTGGCTCCGACCGGCTGACCCTCGAGGAAGAAAGAGTGGGCCCAACCATATCGGCGCACGACGCGAGTGGGAAACCAACGGCGGAGCTCTCGATAGAAAGGGTTGTGGTGGGCGACGGTGGTGACGCCGGAAAGAAGATTCTTGAGCCCTCCGATTAACAGGCGATCGGAAAGCGGCTGCTCTCGGCCCTCCCGGATTCGTGGATCCTCTCGAAGCCTCGGCCGCATGTCATCGATCCATTCGGACGCGCTCTGGTAGGTCGGACGAAACTTCAGCCTCCCGAAATGATTCAGCTCGAGGTGGTCGTGTGCGTTGACGAGACCCGGAAGGACGAAGGCGCCGTCAAGGTCGACGACGACATCGCCTCGCCGAGGCGTAGCGCCGACCTCGAGAACGCGTGACGAAAAGCGGATCGAGTTCGAAAGCCGTCCCCCGGTGAAGATTCGAGCGTTGGCGAGACAGACGGACCTTCGCCACACGGCTCTATTTTTTCACGGCCCGCAAGACCACCAGCACTGGCCGCTCTTTCCACATCGGCTCTTCCATGTGGACGATCTCGAGTCCCGCTCGAGTGACGGACCTCCGGTGGTCGTCGAGGCCGTGGGGGCTGTAGGGCACGATCCACGATCGGCCGTCGCGCGTCTCGAAAGTCCGACGCCAACCTGCCTCCACCCACGAAGGATGGAAATCCGAGTAGAGGAGAGAGCCGCCCGGTCGGAGCGCGCTCGACATCTCGTGCGTCCAAGCGGGAAGGTCGTCGATGTCTCCCACCATGAGCGAGGCCAGGATGAGGTCGAAAGACCCGGCTGCGACCGGCAGTCGCCGGGCGTCGGCCCGGACCAATGGGACCGACAGGTCGCGAGCGCGCTCGAGCATGGCCGCCGATAGGTCGAGCCCTACGATCATTCGAGCGCCCGAGCGGGCGAGCAGGCGAAGGTAGCGGCCCGAGCCGGTGCCGACATCGAGGACGCGGTGCGCCATGAGTGGGCGAAGCATTCTCTCCATGGCGTCCTGCTCGACCTCCATGAGCGCGTTGTGGGCGAAGGGAGGGTAGGTGTCGGCCCAAAGAGCGTAAGCTTCCTGGGGTTCCAGAGTGCGAGGCCGACGAAAGAACACCGGTCAGAACCCCGTGGTCTCGGGGCGCTGATATCTCCAGAGCCGATGGAGCACCCGGAGCTCGTACGGCGCTCGGTAAATCTGGAAAAGATAACGCCACGAGCTGATCGCTCTCAGTACGGCACGGCGATACCGCGTCAGCCGGTCATCGGTGATCGTCGGATAGAACGCATTGAGAACTCGCTCGAAGTTGCGAACCCGGCGCCTGACCTGTGGTGGAACCCAGGGAAGACGATCGCCTCGTCGCATCGAGAGCTCGCGCCAACGATCCGAGGCCCACTCCTCGAGCGTTTCGGGAAAGGCGAAACCTTGTTGCCGCGCCTCCAGATAGAGTGTCCCCTCGAGCGCCACGGGCGTATACATGTAGAGCACGATCTCGGTCGCGGGATTCACCCGTTTGATCTTCCGAATGAGCTCGAAAGTGCGCTGGGTGTCTTCCAGAGGGTCCGGCGGAGATCCGAGCACGAATGAGAACTCGGGAACGATGGCGTGCTCGCGCATGCGCCGGGCGAGATCGATGGCCAGGTGGGCCGAAGCCTTACCGCCCTTGTTCATTCGCTCGAGCATCTCGTCCGAGCCCGACTCGACGCCCGAGAAGACCATCTTCAATCCCGATCGCTCCATTTTTCGCCAGGTGGCGTCCGAGTAGTGCATGAGAGTATCGACCCGGCCGAGTCCCCACCATCCGATGCCGAGGTCCGCTATGCGGTCGGCGATCTCCGCAGTGCGTTCCTCGGAGACGAAGAAATCCATGTCGTGCATCTGGACGGCGTCGATGTCGTACGCTCGGGCAAGACCTCGGAGCGCACGCTCGACCCGGGCGGGCGACTGCGCGATCCAATTGCGATTCGACATGGAGACCACGGCGCAGAAGTTGCACGCGAACGGACAGCCGAACGACGAGTTGTGGGCGACGGTGCGGGAGCCCAGATAGTCCCCGCGAATGTAGTTCGCCATCGCGACCCGGTGGTAGGGCAGTTCCGGCAGATCGTTCAGGGATTTCAGAGGGCGAAGGGAATTGTGGACGATGCCGCCAACGTCGTCCTTCCAGGACAGGCTGCCGACGTTTGCGAACGACCCGCCCGAGCGCAGGACCAGCAGGAGCTCGAGGAGCGCCATCTCGCCTTGAGAGCGAATGACGAAATCGACGTATGGCGACTCGAGGACCGTTTCGCTGTGCTGAGTCGGGAAGTACCCGCCCCAGACGATGGGAAGCTCCGGAAGCTCGGCGCGCACGCGTCGACAAACGGAGACCGCTTGCGTGAGCTGAGGTCCGGGCATCACCGTGACCGCGAGGACGGGCGAGGCGAGCCGAGCCTCGCGAGCCGCGGCGATGATGGCCGGGGCGGGGTCGGGGACGAGATTTCCGTCGACGAGCTGCCAGGGCTCATTCCCCTCGACCACGGCGGCGAGCGACATCAACGAAAGCGGCAGCGGCTGCTTGCCGGGTGTCGTCGAGAGGGGATTGTAGAAGAGGATCACGCTTTCCGCATCACGATGAGAAAGTGGTCGCCCCAGCGCCGAAAGAGCGGCCAGGAGCCGATCCAGTCCTCGACGCGTCCGAGCAGCGCGAGCCACCTCGGATGGCGCTCGGCAAATCCCGAAAGGTAGGGCGGCGGCATCAGTAGCCCGAGCGACCGGAGGGAGACTCGGGTGAAACCCGAGGCGGCGAACGCCGTCTCCAACTCCGTCGGGTCGTAGTAGCGAGTCCAAACGGTTCGGCCGTAGAAGGGAACGGGAACGAAGTCCGGCGAGAACCTCACGCGGATACGGTCGAAATCTCGACGGAGACCGTAGAGGGCAATCTCCCAGGGACAAATACGACCGATCACGGAAGCGACGAGGCATCCTCTGGGGCAGAGGCGTTCGCCAATCAGGCGGGCGGCGGCCGCGAGGTCGGGGACACAGTTCAGCGGTCCCAGGCTGGAATAGGCGCAAGCAAATGTGGCGTCGCCAAGCCGGTCGAGCTCGTGAATCCCCAGGTGACGCACGGTGACCCGATCCTCGAGTCCCGAAGCACGAGCTCTCCTCTGTGCCTCCTGAGCCATCTCGGGCGACCAGTCGATGGCTGCCACCCGGTAGCCTCGGCGGCCGAAGAACTCGGCATCGGCTCCCGGGCCGCAGCCGAGATCGAGTAGCGTGGATCCTTCCGGCGCGAGCTCGCGCACGGCGTTTCGCGTGTGGCGTCGCATCTCGCGAAGTACCGGATTTCTCTCGTTGTCCTCATCGTAGATATCGGCGACGGTGTCGAAGGCCCTTTGGGTCTCAATCAGGGCTTCCGCGGTCAGTGCCATAACGGGCTCCTGGGGCCGACTCGAATCGAGCACACACATCGCTGACACAGGCTGTTTCTTTCGACGTCCAGCTCGCTGCGAAAGGCGGGAAGATCCTCCCTGAGGATCTCGGTCAGCGGTCTTTCCCGCAAGGACCCGACCACCGCGTGAAAGAAGCAGGGTCGAACGTCACCATTCGCCTCGATCACTGCCGAGATCCAGGGCGCGTTGCAGGAGACGCGCGGAAACGGTCCCTCACCCAAAAGAGCGGCGTAGTAAGCCGGGATTCGGCGGAGCTTGTCGGGGCTTTCGGCGATTCGCCCCGACCGAAAGGCTTCGGCCTCGTTCTCGATGGTGTCTTCGACGATCGACCGCATCTCGTCGACCTCGTTCGTGTCCAGGATCAAATCGTCGGCGGTGGGAAGATGGTGTCGTCCGAAAGCCAAGGTCGAAACGTCCGCGGCGAGAAACGAGATGGAGTCGAGCTCCATGGTGCGCGCTTTTTCGACGAGCCGCGGAAGCTCGCGAAAGTTCCATTTGTGGAGCGTCGAACGTGCCGCAACGGGAAGCTCGGGAGCCAAGCGGCGGAGCCGGGCGACGCCGTCCTCCACGGCGGCGAGGGCGTCCAAGCCGCGTACCGACCGATAGGAGTCCCGGCTCGTCGCATCGAGAGAGATCGTGACCCGGGAGAAGAG
>DATIBD010000010.1:0-9585 GCA_035457705.1 Vicinamibacteria bacterium | reverse complement strand
TGTCGCAGCAAGAGTGGGAGGCTGCGCGCCAACATCTCCTCGTGAAGGAGAAGGCCTTCACCCGCTCCCGTGATGCGCTTGCCGCCGAGCGTCGATGGATGCCGTGGCTAGCGGTGGAGAAGAGGTACGAGTTCGACGGGCCCAAGGGTAAGGTTAGCCTGCTCGACCTGTTCGAGGGCCGCAGGCAGTTGATCGTCTATCGCGCCTTCTTCGAGCCTGGGGTGTTCGGTTGGCCCGAGCACGCCTGCCGCGGCTGCTCCCTGGGCGCCGACCAGGTCGCCCACCTGGCCCATCTGAACACCCGCGACACCACACTCGCGTACGCCTCGCGCGCGCCACAGAAGGACATCGAGCGCCTGAAGGCACGAATGGGTTGGAAGATGCCGTGGTACACCATCACCGACAGCTTCGATACCGACTTCGGCGTGGACGAGTGGCATGGCCACAACGCATTCATCCGCGAAGGCGACAAGGTGTTCCGCACCTACTTCATCAACAACCGCGGCGACGAGGCGATGGGGACCACCTGGAGCTACCTCGACCTGACCGCGCTCGGGCGCCAGGAGGAGTGGGAGGACTCGCCCGAGGGCTACCCGCAGACCCCGCCGTACAAATGGTGGAACTGGCACGACAACTACGAAGCCGAGGCCTCGCCTGACCAGAAGTGGGTCGAGGTGTCCGACGCTGGAGTGGCCGCCTTCCGAAATCTCGACCGAGATGCGAAAGCAAAAGCGACGTCGGCAAAGGAGAGACCGACGAAAGCGTGAGCCATGGGCGGTTTTCGGCGCGCATCGGGCTGGTCGCCACATCATCCCGGCGCTCGCGAGGGATGGATCGCGACAGAACGAGCGCTTCGAGGGCCCTTATCCCGCGAATAATTGCTCGGTGCGACGCGAGGAGGTAAGCATGACCGCGAGGCATTGGATCCTGCTGTTCGCCGTGCTGGTCTGGTTTGCCGCGGTCTCTGTGCTTGCAGCGAACGGCACCTTCATCAGCGGACCCGATGAGCGGCCCTTGGGGGTGGCGGTCGCCTTCCTGACACCGATTCTGCTGTTCCTGGCAGGCCTGCGCATTCCCGGCTGGCGTCGGGTGGTGGTCGCGATTCCACCGGTGTTCCTTGTCGCCGTGAATGGCTGGCGTTTCATCGGCCTGGGATTTTGATGGCTCACCAGGAAGGGCTCTTGCCGGGCGGGTTCGCCTGGCCCGCCGGTCTGGGTGACATCGCCATGGCGGCTACCGCTCCCTGGATCGCCGCGCGCGTCGCCGCTGATCCGCGGTTTCGCTTCGGTACGGGATTTCTCGTCTGGAACCTGTGCGGCATCGCGGATTTCCTGAGCGCCGTCTTCCTCGGCACCCTCTATCTGTGGCCCGGGTTCACTTCTTCGATCACCACCGCGCTAATGCAACGACTTCCGTTCGCATTGATCCCATGCTTTTTCGTTCCCATGGTGGCCATGGCGCACATCACGCTTTTGGCCCAGCGCCGAGAACCGGAGTCGGTGGAGGGATGACTTCGTTTCGCGGCGGCGAGAAAGCGACAGCCCGAGAAATGCAGCCGAAAATGGCCCGATGCGCTTCCGCTGAAACTCCCGCCTCATCAGCAGGGAGGCGATGATGCAACCACCGTTGGTATTCGGGATCAGTGTTCTCCTGGGCTTGGTTGGCTGGGGAATGGTCGCCGCACGATACATCTGGCCCACGCTGTGGGATAAGCCACGCCCAGAAGCGCTTCGACCGCTGCTCCTGTTGCACGCTTTTCGGTTCGTGGGACTGGCATTTCTCGTGCCCGGCGTGGTCTCGCCGGACCTGCCGGATTCCTTCGCGCGTCCTGCTGCCTATGGGGATCTTGCGACGTCCCTGCTCGCGCTCCTTGCGATCGCAGCGCTCGGGAGTCGGCTTTTCATCTTCATCGTCTGGCTGTTCAACGTCGTCGGCGCCGCGGATCTCCTCAACGCGTTCTATCAGGGCAATCGTCTGGGCGTCGGGGTCGTACCGGGCCTGCAGGGGGCGGCGTACTTCATTCCCACCGTGCTCGTGCCGCTTCTCCTTGTGACGCACGCCCTCGTGTTCCAAATTCTGCTCGGAGCACGCAGGACGAAATCGGAGGTCTGAGATGTCCAGCCAGCGAGTTGTACTCGTTACGGGAGCTTCGTCTGGGGTCGGGCGATCCACGGCTCGATTGCTTTCTCAACGGAGCTACTGGGTCTTTGAACGAGCCGTAATCCAGCCGGCGCCGAAATAATCCCGGACATGGAGATGCTGCCTCTGGATGTGCGCAGCGACGACTCGGTGCAGGCCTGCGTCGAGGCCGTTTCCCATCGAGGGGGCGGCCTGGACGTGCTGATCAATAACGCCGGGTTCGAGCTGGCCGGTGCTTTGGAAGAGCTTTCATCCGAGGAAGCGAGGGCTCAGTTCGAAACCAATTTCTTCGGCGTCGTCAGGATGGTCAACGCGGTTCTGCCGCTGATGCGCCGGCAGAAGCACGGGCACATCATCAACGTGGCTCGCTATCCGGTCTGTCGTCGATTCCGTTCCTGGGGTTCTATTCCGCCAGCAAGTTCGCTCTGGAAGGATACACAGAAGCCTTATGACACGAAGTCAAGCCGTTCCACATTCACGTGTCCCTGACCGAGGCGGGCTTTCTCAAAACGCCGATGATGCACCACCGGCAAGTCGGAGCGAATCGGATAGCCGAGTACGACCCATGGCGGCACCGGGCCCTCGATGCGATCCGCGCTTCTGAAGAGAAGAGTCCTGGCCCGGAGCTTGTGGCCGAAAGTTTGCTCGAGATCCTTTCCAGTAATTCTCCGCGGCTACGCTACCCGATTGGACAGCAAGCGAAATCCGTCCTCCGTTTAAGGCGATTTCTCCCCGCGGGAATGTTCGAACAGGGAGTGCGCCGTACCTTCTCTCTGGACAAGACTCGATAAGACGCGGCTCGTCGGGCAAGCCTTCTCCCCCGCTTCAATAGGCGCGTCACGCAGCATCGCCGGAAGGAGCCACGAGGTCTGCTTGCGAAAAGCTGGACTTGGCGGCACCAGCTGGACTCGGAATCGGGCTGTCTCTTCTGATCACCGGATTCGCCCCCCCAACGTGGTGAGCACACCCTCGGTGAGGAGTATCAGCGATGCCGAAACCGTGGCAGAAAGGATCGCGTCGATTGGTTGGGGCAATGTGGCCCTAAAGCGCGACCTTGTTCCGAGGTTATTAATTGAATGGACCTGAATGAATTGAGTCCAGTCTATGAGGCTGGCCGCACAACGGAATAGTGAAGATGAGCGATGCGCCAGCCGTCTTCCGTTCTCAAATATCCGTGGCTCTCCCAACCCTTGGATGTCAGAGGTTGTCCATCGCCACGATTCGCAGTGAACACAAAATCATAGACGAGCCAGGCGGCATCACCGGCCACGACGATACTGACGTTGCTGGCCTGAACGTTGCGCTCCACGAATTCCTTCTGCATTCCATTGACGTAGATATCTTCGCGCACGCTGTCCCAGCCTTGGAAGCGGCCGACAGGCGTCACAACCAGCACATCCGGGCTCTGCAACCAGACCTCCGATGCGAGCGCAACGTCCGCTGTATTTAGCGATTGCAGATACTTGCTGAAACCCCTTTCGATATCGGCTCGGTCCTGGCGATTGTCGGGGGTGCGGCGGCAGCCACATACACACGCTAACAAAAGAATAATCGCGATGAAACTCACGCATCTGTTCTTCATGCGAACCTCCCCACAGGCTGGCTGTGTACGCTTCGGAGCTCTCGGGTGTCAATCGGCTTCCGGGCTTCATCAGGCGATCCAACGCCGACCGCTTCGCTGCCGGTATCACCATGTCGGCAAGCCAGGGAGTCCGCTCGACCTAGAGTAATCCAGTCTTAGCTGAGGTTTCTGATCGTCCCGTCAGGGAATTTCGAAAGAAGGGCGGGTCGATCGGCCCTAGGTCGGAGCGGCCGACCGATTCTATAATGACGGCTCTTGGCCGACTCTCCTTCAGCGTCGCGGGGGCAACCTCTCAGGGTTCGCCTAGACCGGGGGGACCCCCATCTTCGAATCCACGCGGTCCGGATCTTCGTCAAGGATCAGGAGCGAAGTCTGCGCTTTTACCGCGACCAGCTCGGGTTCGACCTCGCCTTCGACGGCCGGCTCCAGTCGGGCCGGCGGTGGGTCGCCGTCGCCCCTCCCGATGGGACCGCGGTGCTCTCGCTCATCGCGCCGAAGCCCGGATCTGCGGAGTACAAGCTCATCGGCCGTCCGACGCAGGTCGTTTTCGTGACCGAAGACGTCGCCGCCAAGTTCCGTGAGTGGCGGAGTCGTGGAGTCCGCTTTCATCACACGCCACGCCTCCGGCGACTCAAGTACGAGGAGCGGCTGGCACCTCCCGAGAACCTGGCGACGATCTGGGGAGGCGTTTTCACCCGGTTCGAGGACGTCGACGGAAACTCCTTCGCCCTCGTGAGCTTTGACGAGGAGACCGAGGCCGTCGAGGCTCAGCGGCGCGCCGTGCTCGAGAAGATCGAGTCCGAGCGTCGCGTCGCCCACGAGCTGGAGATCGCTACCAAGGTACAGGCCCGGCTCTTCCCGCAAACGCTTCCGCACTGCGACACCCTCGAATACGCGGGTATCTGCATTCAGGCGCGGAAGGTCGGAGGCGACTACTACGATTTCTTGAACCTGGGCCAAGATCGGCTCGGCCTCGTCGTCTCTGACATCGCGGGAAAGGGAATCGCCGCCGCTCTTCTAATGGCGAATCTCCAGGCGAATCTGCGCAGCCAGTGTGTCATCGCTGTGGAACAGCCCCAGCGGTTTCTGCGGTCTCTGAACCAGCTCTTCTACGAGAACACCGTCGAGAGCGCTTACGCCACTCTGTTCTTCGCCGAATACGACGACCGTCTTGGACGGTTGCGCTATGCGAACTGCGGTCACCTGGCGGGCCTTCTCATCCGGAGCGACGACACCGTCGAGAGGCTCGACTCCACGGGCACGGTGCTGGGCCTTTTCGAGGATTGGGACTGCTCCATCGGAGAGCGCCGACTCTTCTCCGGAGACATCCTCGCTCTTTACACCGACGGCGTCACGGAATCGTTCAACGGCGCGGGAGAGGAATTCGGAGAGCAGCGGCTGATCGAATCGCTTCGCCGTCACCGGGAATCGTCATCCCCCGACGCCCTTCGATCGATCGCCGAGGACGTTCGGCGATTTAACCCTCAGGAGCAACAGGACGACATCACGCTCATCATCGCCAGGTGCCATCGGGGTTGAGGAATCGATCGCCGCGTCGAGGGGTTCTCCTGGAAGTCCTGGAAGAGCCAGAAGAAGCGGTTCGATTTCGATCAGTCCCGTGGAGATGGCTTCGATCGCCCGATGCCCAGCCGGGTCCTTTCCATCCCGCGCACGGTTGATCCGGTGAGGGCCGAGCGGAGGTACGCACGGATGCTTTCTCCGAATTATCGTAGCCTGCCGGGCTCGAATTTGCTACGTTCCCGCTCGTAAGGAGGTAGCCATGTTCGCAAAGGTGCTTTCGCGCTACTGGTGGATGCTTCTCATTCGGGGAGCGGTGTCCATCTTGTTCGGCATCATGGTTTTCGCCTGGCCGGGGATCTCGCTCTTCTCTCTCGTGCTCCTCTTCGGCGCCTTCATCCTCGCGGACGGGTTCGGAAACGTGGTGACCGCGATCGGAGGACGGAACGAGAACGAGAACTGGTGGCTCCTCCTGCTGGCGGGGTTCGCGGGAGTCGCTCTCGGTGTCCTGACGTTTTTCAACCCCGGGATCACCGCCCTGGCGCTCCTCTTCTACATCGCCATCTGGGCGATCGCTACCGGCCTTCTCACGATCGTGGCCGCGATCCGGCTGCGGAAGGAAATCGAGGGCGAGCTCTGGCTCGGGCTCGGCGGCCTGGCCTCGGTGATTTTCGGCCTGCTGTTGGCGGCGAGACCGGGCGTCGGCGCCCTCGCCGTCCTCTGGCTCATCGCCGCCTACGCCGTCGCCTTCGGGTTGGTCCTTGTCATCCTCGCGTTCAAGGCGCGCGGGTTCGCGAAGCGAATCGAAGCAGCGGCGACGGCCTGAGGCTTATCGGGGACTGAAGCCGACTCCATCAACACCCGGAGCTGGGGTCGAGAGCGACGGTTCGAGGTGGCGGCAGGAGGTCACGCTGGGGATGACCTACTCCTTCGGAGGCGCCCCTTGCAGGGCGAACGACCCGGAGCTCGACGTGACCTACCGGCGGCTCATCCTCGTCCTCGGGGCCGGATTCCTCTTCTGAGTTTCTTCGAACTCACATCCCAGCCTCCATGATCTTCTTGACCGCCGCAAGATACTTCTCCGACCCCTCCCGGGCCTTCCCGCGGATTCGCCCGCCGGCGAAGGTGCCGATGAAGCCGGTGAGGCCATCGCTACGGGACTGATTCATGGACACCAGATAATAGGAGCCGGGTGAATCCCCCGAAACCACCAGGAACTTCAACTCGAGGCCGGTATTGAAGTAGTGCGTGGTGTAGATCATTTTCGAAGCGATGACGCAGGGAACGGCCTCGATCTCTTTCGGCCGGTAGATCACCACGTGGTTCAGACGAACGACGGGCTTGAGCCCGAAGTCCACCTTGGACCAGTAGAAGAGCTCTTCGCTTCCGGGGATCGTGGCCCGGGGGTAATCCTTCAAGAACGCGTGCAGGCTCGGGAAATACGTGGGAAGGTCTCGCATCTCGATCATCGATTCGAACTGTTCCTTCACCAGGAGGGGCTTCTTCTTGTCGTGGAACGCGCTCAAGGCCTCGTTTCCACCACTCCGGTAGGCGTTCAGGAAGTCGGCGAGCATGCGGCGTGCCGCCTGTTCCGCGGTGGAATGGACGTCCGGCGCTTCCCAGTCGAGCTTGCGGAAGGCCTCGATGCTCGAGTCGCTCAGCTTGATATCGCATTCTCCCGGCCGGCAGTTCTTCAAGTCCTCGAAGTCCTCTTCGTCGAGCGTAAGACCGTCGAGGTCGGCCGCGGTGGCGGGGTCGCGGAAATGGCCGATCTGGAGCACGCCGGTGCCCCGCTCGAATTTCACGATGTCGCGCTGTCGAGCGACGTAGTCCTCGGGGTTTCCGCGGATCTTCACCACTCCCAGGATGCGGGTCTCGGTCTTCTCTTCCACCTGGACGAGCTTCGCGACCGCCGCGCCGCGCTCGATGGCCTCCAGGTCCTTCTGGGTGAACTGATTTCTCCTCAGATACTCCGGAAGAGAAATTGCCGGCGGCTGCGTCGCCGAGCCTGCGCCCGCGAGAGCGGCGCACACCCAAAGGAGTCTCATGAGAACGCCACTTCCTTTCCTAGCAGTCGAATTCGGAAGTCCTGGGATCGGCGGATCCGGTGAACGAGGATACAAAGCGGTATCACGGGCCGGTTGGTGGCGTCAACATTGGATGTACGGGGCGAGGGCGTCGTACGCATCCATGATGGATTCGACGAAGATCATCGTGTCGTTCTGCATCTGGAGAAACCGAGCTTGGCCAGGCAGCCGGTGCCGCGTTTGTCGAGAAGCTCAGGCGCAAGGTGGACCTCGACCCCGCCTCCGGAGCGGACGTCGCCGCCGCACAAATCGCTGCGTTTCGTGAGTGAGAGCAACCAAGGGGAACCGACTTCATCGATCTCCGGGCCATCCAACAGTCATCTCAACGTGCCGGCCGTCCTCTAGCCCGTCGCGTCGCGAGTCTCCTCCATGTGGAGGGCGGCATCTTTCGCGGCCTCGTCGGGAGTCCTCCCGCGCTCGCGGGCAACGACGTAGGCGGCATACCACCCCGACCAATGGTGCTTCGGAGCGCTTCGTTCGTACTCTCCGTGGCGCTTCTCCGTTTCGCGGAAAAGCTCCGTGAGCGTGTCCACGTCCGGGTTGAACCCTCGCCCGGGAAGCCGCGTCCGGATCTCTTGTAGCAGCCAGGCGTTGCCGTCGGGATCGCGGAACGTTGCGAACGAGCCGTAGCTTTGGTGGTCGGGCGCGGGCCCTGGGACGCGACCGCTCGTGCCCTCGGGTTGGAACTGGGCTCCCGGCGTTTCGGGGTGGAACACCTCGCTGACCCCCGCGCCGCGGGCGACGAGAGCCTCGCGGGCCGCCTCGATGTCGGAGACGACCAGGTACAGGCCCTCGGCCGAGCCCGGCTCGGCCGAAGTGACGTTCGTGCCGAACTGGACCGAGCATCCCGAGCCCGGCGGCGTGACCTGGATCACCCTGAAGCCGTTGTCGAACGCGAAATCGGCGTCCAGCCGCCACCCCACGCTGCCGTAAAAGCGCTTGGCGCGATCGACGTCGGACACCGGAATCACGACGGCTTCGAGCTTCATATCGACCTGAGTATTCATCATGGCCTCCGTGCGTCGTTCAGATTGGATCGGGCACCTTCGGAGTGAGTCCCGGTTGCAGCCTAGCAAAAGATCGAATCGACTCACGGTGCTTTTTTTCGAACCGACGCCTTCTGCTTGGAGTATCCTCTCCGCCACCGGCCGATACGACCCTCGAGAGGAGGACCGCCATGAACGTCGCCGCGCTGGGGCTCGCCCTGCTGCTGGGCGTCGTCGCCGGGTCCCGCACCTTCCTGGCGCCGGCTGCCCTGGCCTGGGCCGCGTTTCTGGGCTGGCTGGAAGCAAGCGGCGGGTGGTTGCTCGTCTTTGGCCATCCCTGGGCGCGCTGGATCTGGTCAGCGCTGGCGCTGGGCGAGCTCGTGGCCGACCAGCTTCCGTTTACCCCGAGCCGCACCGTGCCGTTCCAATTCGGCGGGCGCATCGTCTCGGGCGCGGTGTGCGGCGGGGCCATCGGCGCGTCGGCCGGCTCGGGTCTCCTTGGCGCGATCGCCGGGATCGTGGGCGCCGGGATTGGCACCCTTGGCGGGCGCGCGCTACGCGGGAAGATGGCGGCCGCCTTCGGCAATGACCACCCGGCCGCGTTCGTCGAGGACGCGCTCGCGATCGCGGTCGCGGTCGCGGTAGTGATGGGGATGCGATGAGGATCTTCGACGCGATTATCATGGGGCGGCCAGCGATCGGGGCACCCAAGAGCGTCTCTGCTGGCGTCGATCGCCAGGGAACAGGGCTTTTCCATCGTGCAACCACAACGATTACGCCGAGGAACGACGCGACGTTCACTAGAAACGCCGCTCCTACGCCGGCGACGGCGATGAATGCGCTGCCCCAGCGCGAGCCCGGTTGCCCACGCGATTGTTGAACTCGATCTCGTTGAGGGCGACCGCCGCAGAGAAGTAGTCCGTTTCGTTTTCGTTGTTGTCCAGCATTTCGCCATTGGCGAGATCTCGCCAATGGACACTCCCCTCGACTCCTTTCGATTCAGCACCTTGCGCTGGCATCGCGATTGCTCTTGGTGAGGGTCGAGGAGCGATGCTGAAAATCCAGCGCAGCACGAATGGAGACATCGTGTTCACCATGAGCGGTCGACTCAGAGCCGAGAACGTGAGCGAGCTGTCCGCGCTCCTGGCGGCCGAATCGGTGGGTCGCGCCCTCGTGCTCGATCTGAGGGACGTCGTCCTCGTGGATCGAGAGATCGTCCGATTCCTGCGGGCGTGCGAAGGCGACGGCGTCGAGCTTCGCAACTGTCCGCCGT
>DATIBD010000009.1:0-7332 GCA_035457705.1 Vicinamibacteria bacterium | reverse complement strand
CGGGCGCGGCCTCGTGTGTCAGCGAACGAACGTCTCCAGAACACAGCCCGGAGCCGCCGCTCGGGTCACGGCGCCGCCGTCGAAGAGCTCGCGGGACGTTCCCTGGCTTCGGGGGGTCGGCTCAGCGGTTGGGTTGCGGTCGCCGTGGCGTCGGGCACGTCACCGGTGTCGGCACGCAAGTACTTCCAGTAGCTCGGTCGCAGGGATCGAAGGAGCTCCGCCCGCGTCTTGAGCTTCAACGGTCTCGGGCGGTGCAGCTTGCCCCAGCGCTGCATCCACCGTTCGGGGAAGACCCCGGAAAAGTTCATCATCGCCCATTTGAAATTCGGCCCGTTGGTCCGACGGAGCTTCATCGCCCACAAGCTGAGTCCGCCCATCCGGAACGCCCACCGGGCCCACCTCGTGTTGACACCGGGGCGAAGGTTGAACTTCCAGCACTTCATCATCAGCTGCCACTGCAGGGGGCTCAGGTCCCGGGTGCGGCTGACGCCCCGCTGATTCTTCATGCGCGTTCCTTCGAGCGGCGTGAACACCGAGGGCACGAGAAAAGCGAACAGGTCCCGACGCTCCATCTCGTACACCAGGTCGAGCGTCGCCATCACGTCCTCGTCGGTCTCGTCCGGATTGCCCACGATGAGCGTCATCATTGGGAACCAGTGATTTCGATTCAGAACCTCGAGTCCGCGAATCACGACGCTCGGCCAGTCTTCCACGTCGAAGGGTACCGCTTTGCTCGGCATGATCTGCTTGGCCATGCGGGGCGACCCCGTCTCGAGGCCGATGAGAGGCGTCAAGACCTTCTTGTCGGGATGCCGGCTGACCGATGAGATTCGTAGCGGGCTCTTGTCGATGAGGAGCTCGGTGAGCTTCTCGATGAGAACGGGGTCGACCACCGCGGGGGCCATCGTCGAGTGGCTCAGCACGACCTGCTCCACCCCTTCCTGGTTGGCGACGTCCGAGTACAGCTCGAGGAGCGCCTCGCGGTTCGGGAAGAAGAAAGGCACATCGGATTGCACCTGCCCCCAGATGAACATGTCCTCCGTGGCGAGCGAAACCTGTTTGTTGCCCCCCTCGGCGTTCGCGCGGACCGCCGCCAGGATGCCTTCTCTCGGCAGCGCGATCTGGGGATTGAGATCCGGCATACAGAAACGGCAGCGACGACCGCAGCCCGTCGTCATCTCGACGACCCCGAACGTCGTGGGCTTGTCCGGGAACACGATGTCGGCCGCGCCGAGGGGGTGGTCGAGATCGACGGTGGCAGGGAGTGGCTCACCGTTCAAGACTTTGCGAAACAGGGGCGCCGCCCCCTCGCTTCGCCCGTCAATGACGCAGTCGATTCCAAGCTCGTCCGCGGTGCCCGTCTCACGAATCTGCCATGCGCCGGAACCACCGAGCAGGACTTTGAACGTCGCTCGATGGGGGCTTTTCGCGAGCCGATCGAAGACCTCCCGCGCGTATACGGAGTTGATCGGCTGCTTCGAGCTCCCGAACATCGAGGTATAGACGCCGGCGGCGAACGTCACCCCAAGAGGATTGTGGGTCGAGATGGCGACCGCGCGGGTCTCGGGACCGATGAACCGATCGAGGTCCTGAGGGTAGCAGATCACCACGTCGTCTTCGCCGAGGTCGCGCGCGAGCACCTTCTCGAGAATCCTCAGCCCCGCCGGTGCTACTTTTGCGGAACCGTCCTCGTACCGTTCGACTTCCTTCCACGCCGGGTACTTCCGGTTCAACACCCACTCCATCCATATCGGCATCGAAGCCGCGCCCATCTGGATGAAGTAGCCCGCGCTGTCCGCCATCTCGGTTAGTGGAGCCGTAAGAACGACTTTCTTCCCCGTCATGTCTCCCTCGTCTCTTGCAGGATCTCTCAGAACGCTAGGCTGTATTTCGCACAAATTTTATTGCGATCTTCGTGAAAAGCTCGTTGACCCGACCGAAGCGCCCCAGGAAAAGTCGCCCGTCGTGACTCGTGTCTCATTCTAGCGCGTCACCACGCGTGTCCCACGCAACAAACCAACAAGCCGTCCCGGCTCGCGTCGCTTTTCTGACCATTCATGGGCTCGGGAGATGGCGGCCGACCGTGACCTGAGCGATCGCCTGGAGGCATTTGCTAGCACACGAGCTCGAGCGCGCCGTCTGCAGTCCTTTCAGGCGTCGATTTGTTCCGCGCCCCTTCGTCCTGGGGCGTCCAAGAATGACGAATATTTGAGTAGTTTCACGGATTCCTCGGCGGCGGGCGCTCGCCTACGATACCGGCGATGCGTTGAGGAGGATCGGGCGTGCAAGACGCCGCAGTCGCCTCCTCGTTGCGGAGGGCGCTTCATGGCCACTTTCGCTCGAGAATCGATCGGCCCGCGACCGTCCAAAGGGGGCAACTCAAGAAATCCGAAGGACGGAAAGCTATGCGCGCCCGTTGGCCCGATCTTCTCTCAGATGAGAGCCGTCAGTCCGCCGTCGGGCATGAGCGATCTCGACAAGCCCGACATTTCCTCGACGCTGTATCGCATCGTGGCGAATAGTGATGCGAACTACTTCGACAATGGGCTCGATCCGTCGGTGTTCTACGGGGATCTTGAAGGTCGACATGCGCCAGAGCTGTCGATTGTGATGCCATCAGCGCCAACCCAACGACCAGAGAGCGTGCTCATCCGCACGAAGCTCACGCGGCGTCCCGCGCGGGTCGGCCTCGTGGACCGCCGCGGCTCCTCGAGCCCTTGGACGGGGCGCTCGCGCACCGGGTCACGCTCGTGTCGGCGCGGCCGGGCCAAGACCGCCCTGGCCACACAGTGGCTCGACCAGCGAAGGCTCGACGACAAGATCACGGTCCAGGGGATCCTGGAAGCAGTCGAGATGCAGCTGAAGCTGGGCTTCAAGCCGAAGCGCACCATCTACCTCGCCTTCGGGCAGGACGAGGAGGTGGGCGGGCCAGAAGGTGCCTCCAACATCGTGGCGGTCCTGAAGTCGCGCGACGTCAACAAAGTCGCATTCGTCCTCGACGAAGGCGTGCCCATCACGACTGGCCTGTTTCCCGGGATCAAGGGCCCTCTCGCCCGGCGTCCTCGGGGGTGACGATTCCCTTGATGAGGACCTTCATCGACGTGGAATCGCGGAGCCGGCGCGCGAAGTCCCACGTGAGCGTGGTCTGGTAAGTGTCGTTCGCAGGACGTTCGAGCCCGTCGTAGTTCGGGGTGTGTTGTCTCTCGTCGCCGTGGCAGGCCGTGCAGTCCCGCGTGTCCTTCATGGCGAAGCGCTTCAACGTCTCTCGATTGCTGCCCCCGAGGAGATCCACGGTGAGCACGATCGCTGGACAGCCGGCCTTCTCGGCGCGCGAGACGACGGACTTGGTGACGTCCCAGCTCGCGATGGGATAGAGCTGGAACCAGACGGGCTCACCTCGAGCCGCGTTGACGTCCTCGATGGACGTTGATGCGACGTTCGAGAGCACCTGGAGGTGCTTCTTCGCCTTCGCGGCGCGCGCGACGGCGATCTCGCCGTCCCGATGGAAGGCTACGTTACTCGACGTGGGCGCGATGACGATCGGCGTCGGCCAGCGCTTCCCGAGGACGTCAACGGACATGTCGATCTTGCTGACGTCGACAAGCCGACGCGGCCGGAGCCGCCACTTCAGGAAACCGTCGCGGTTCGCCTGGATCGTCGCGTCGTTGTCGGTGCCCGTCGCCATATAGCCCCAGTGGGCCGGCGGAAGAACGCTTTCGGCAATCCGCTCGAAGTCGAACACGTTGATGGCGTCCTCGGGAGACGCGATGAGTCCGTCGCCCTTCCCAGCGTAGCGGCGCACCGTTTGAGGAGCGGAGAAGAGCGGAAGACCAGCGCAGGCGAAGCCGGGCTTCCGGCGAGCCATTTCAGGAGCTGGCGGCGGTTTTGGTTCACATCCTCGCGCTTCATGGGGCGCCTTCTATCACGCCCCATGGCGTCCGGACCAGCGGATTCCCGGCCCCGAGATCTGGATTACGCCGATGGAGAAAGTAGCATGATATCCGTGTTACTATGGTTTTGTGATCGCGTCCTTCGCCTCTACCAAATCGGCGCGAAGCACCAGTCCGCGCGAGCTTTGGAAGCCTGCAGCGCGGAAGCTGGAGCCATTGAACTCGGTCACGCGCCTCGATGAGATGCGAATTCTACCCGGGAAACCATCTCGAGGCGCTCTCGGGGGAACGCAATGGGCAGTTCAGCATTCGCATCAACGATCACTATCGCGTCTGCTTTCGGTGAACGGATGAGGGTGCCGACGCCGTGGAAATCGTCGATTATCACAAAGGTTAGAAAAGGAGGCTGGCATGATTCGTATTCCGACACATCGCGAGCCCACCCATCCGGGAGAGATGCTCCTCGAGGAGTTCCTAAAGCCGATGGGCATCTCTCAGCGCGAGCTCGCGGAAGGCATCCGTGTGCCCTACCAGAGGGTGAACGAGCTCGTAAATGGAAAGCGCGGCATTACGCCTGGTACCGCTCTGCGATTGGGCAAATTCTTCGGGAACACTCCCGCCTTCTGGATGAATTTGCAGCTTCGCTGGGATCTCCACCATGCGCTGAAGGACGAAGCAGAAGCCCTGCGACGGATTCGAACGGTACGGAAAGCCGGATAGGGCCTCGCATTCGACGAATGCGTGTGACACCGATCTGTGCTTCGTCAAAGATAACCTGTCTTCCTGCGGAGCCATCGCAGCCGATCTAGGGATCCGATCGAAGCGACTCCCGGTCGGCCACGAGCTCGTCAGGCAGGACTTTGATCGCGACACGCCCGGAACGATGATCACTACTTTGGCGTGATCACGTCGATGTCATCCTTGAACAGTTCGAAGTGTCTGACGTTCCACGTCAGGATCGTCGACGCGTTCGCTTTCAACGCGGCCATCGCCAAGAGCAGGTCATACGTTCTTCCACCGACGACGCCACCAGTCCGGGCTCGGCGAAGTGCGTTCCAGACCTCACGACCCGTCAAATGGACGAGCGTCGTCTGCCCCCAATTGGACTCGATTAACGAAAGGGCATCGGAGGGCTTCAGGCGGTGACGAGACGGAAGTCGCGTTACAACCGCAAAGGCTTCGACGATGGATTGAGCGGCGAGTCGCAGCTCCTCGCCGGCGTCGGCGCGCCTTTCGAGCTCGGAACGCGTGCGCTCGTGATGCTCATGCCACGGGCTAATCGTTGCAATCAAACAGTTGGTGTCGCACACGTAGCGAGGCACTAGTCTCGCTCGTCGTCCAAGCGGCCCTCACGCAGATCCTGGATGCCTTCTTCGACCGCCGCCGAGGTAACAGTCGGAACCGGCTCCTGCGGCACGGCCACCAGAAACCGACCGCGCCGTTCGAGCCGCACTTCGAGCGGTGACGGGACGATCTCCACTCGTCCGTCCACGACTCGAAACTCGACCTCCGTTCCAGGCTCCAGTCCGGCCGCCATCCGAACCGCCTTGGGGATCACGAGTCGACCGCCTTTGTCGATGGTAGATTTCATGGTGACCAACATACCATATAACAAGCCAGTTCCAATGCCATGTATCCGCCCACACCTGCGCGAGCCGCCGGCTGGGATCGGGACGCCGAGCTCAATCCTCACGTTCTCGGGTCGGAAGAAGCGTCCCGGATGAACGCGGTTCCCCCCCGGGTTGAAAAACGACCTCCTTAATAAGATTGTTCGGCCGCCCGGTGAAGACTCAAAGGAGGCACGACCCTGACCATGCCGCGATGGCTCGAAGCAAATCTAGCAGTCCCGGAGATCGAGCGAGTCCTCCGCGCCCATTGGCTCGAGTGAGTTGGCGTCGAATGAGACTCTCGATCAGCGAATCGCCACGGGCGCGACGGTCGAACCGGTGGCTCCTCGAAGCTTGAGAGGTTGTACGACGAAGGCGAACTCGTGTACCTGTCTCGACCGCAGCTCATCGAGCTTCATTCGCTCCACCAGATGGATCCCGTTGACGACGAGCATGATCTGGTGAACCGGAAGCGAAACCGCGGGGTCGGGATTCGGTGAGACCTCGACAGGAGCGTTGTCGGCACCGACGAGCATCGGGTCTTGTTCGACGAGCCACTTGGCGGCCGCGATGCCGATCCCGGGTCCGCCGGCGGAAAAACGTTCTGGCTCGCTTTCGTAGAGCCTGCCCCAGCCCGTGTGGATCAGAACGGCGTCGCCCGCCTGGATCGTCACGTCCTGCCGCTCCAGAGCCTGCTCCAGATCCGCGGCCGTGATCTCGTAACGGTCGGGAAGGATTTCTACGCCTTTGAGCGCTGCGACGTCGATGAGCACGCCGCGCGTCATGAGTGTGCCGACGTTCTCGATGCCGAGGCGCGTGAAGCCTCCTCGAGTCATGACCTCATGAAGGTCGTAGCAGTTGTAGAGCTCGTCGCCGATGGTCTGATGGGCGAAGCCGTCGAACTGGGTTCCCACCTGGCCCATCTCGGCCACGATCAGCTCTTCGTTCGAGCCCCTGCCGTTGCTTTGGGGGTTCATCCGCGTTGGCTTCATGTAAAGGCCGAAGGTCCGGTCGCCCAGCGGTACCGACTCCGAGAGGACATGTCCCAGCTCGATGACTTCCCCGGTGCGGATCAGTCGAGCCGCTCGGAGAACGGTTTCGGGGCCCATATGGTTCGCCGCGCCCCGCTCGTCTCCGGCCCCCCACTTGGTAGGGCAGCGCTCCTCCCTGGAGGGTGGTGTCCAGGACTGCGCGTGAGCCACTTGCCCGCGTTCGGCAAGCGCGCCGATGAATGAGAACGAAAGGCCAATCGTCTGGATGATCGTGACGACTCGCATGGTACTCCTTCGCTTTGAAGAGTCTATACCGTGTCCCGTTCGGGTAGCGAAAGGATACCCCTCCGAGCCTCGCCGTCGTGGTCGAGCTGATAGAATCCGCCTTCACGACGATTCGGCCGCGACGGGAGGATGATCTGATGAGACCACGTTCCTGGATGCTCTCCCATACGAGAACGTGAACCTGGCCGAGCTGAATCCGTACGGAACCCCGCCGCACCTACGGAATTGAGACGCCCGAGAAGCGAGCGACCAGACCGCCGTGATATCTTCGCGAACGTCGTGCGTCAGGAGGAGCTCATCGTGATCACGAATGCGGGTGGCTCACCAAAGCGCGGCACGATTCTTCCGTGCGTCGTGCTCGTGCTGGCCGCGGGCGCAGCCGCTACCGCGCAGGAGCGCGGTAGCTCGTTTGGCGAGTGGCGCTACATCGGTGGAGACGCTGGGCACACTCGCTACTCACCTCTGAATCAGATCGATGCCGGGAACTTCAAGGATCTCGAGCAGGCCTGGCTATGGAGAGGAGACAACTTCGGCCCGACGGTCGACTTCCTCTTCCGA
>DATIBD010000008.1:0-25425 GCA_035457705.1 Vicinamibacteria bacterium | reverse complement strand
GGCGCGAGCGCTCGCTTCAACTGGCGCAGCACCTTCGATTCGATGCGCTCGCCCGGATAGATGAACTCGGCGGCGCCCTCTCCTGCGCGGGCCATTCCGCGAACGAGGTGATGGCTTGCCCCGGCGCCGATTCCGAAGGTGAAGACCCGCGTCGTGTCGGAGTGCTTGCGTATCAGGGCGATCACGGCCTCGGTGTTCGTGACCTCGCCGTCGGTCAGGATGAAGAGCTGCCGCGGAAGCTCCCTCCGCGCTGGGGCGGAGAGCACGGATTCGAGCGCGGGCAAGATCTCGGTTCCTCCGAGATCGGCCTCGACACTCTCGACGTGGCGGCTCGCCTCAGCCAGTGTTTTTTCGCCGTAGGGAACGCTTTCGGGAAAGAGCATCTGATGGCTGGAGCCGAAGCCCACGATGTTGAACCAGGTTGGCTCCGAAAGACTTCTCAAACAAAGCTGGAGGGCGTTGCGGGCCTCCTCGAAGGAGGTTCCCATCATGGAGCCCGAGCGGTCGACGAGAAAGACGAGCTCACAAGGCGCCTCCTGGGTCTCGAGCTTCGGCTGGAACGCGAGCATCGCGACGGACTCGCCGTCCTCGGTCTGTTCGATCCATGCCCGGGGTTTTTCGGGCTCGGCGAAGCGGACCAGGAGCACGAAGTCTCGATCCATCGCGGTCCGCCTTTCTCCGAGCCGCACATTGGCGGTCGGCCCATCTACCTCGACGGCGATGGGGTGAGACGGGGACTCGACGGAGCGGATGGCGCTTCGCATGTCGATCGAGACCGTGAGATCGAGACCATACGGCACGCTCCATTCGACGGGAGGGTTCACGGCTTCGGCAGGGGGCCTTCCGACACCCTTGAGGTCCTCGGGCGGAGCGTAGCGAGGAGAGACCGTCGTGGGAAGAACGAATCGGAGATCGTCCCCTTCTCGGGTGAGCTCGGCCACGTAGGTCAGCTTCACGAGCACTTCTTTATCGGGCGGGAGGTTCCCGATGCTGGCTGTGAAGACGTCTGGCTTCTCTTGATCGAGAAGATACGCGCCGTGGCCGTCGGCGAGTGCCTCGTCGTATGCGTCGAACGCTTCGTCACGGTCCTTCACCTCGCCAAAGACCGCGACACCGTCGATCCAGGCCGCGAAGCCGGAGACCGCCGCCATCTCATCCAACGGGAAGACATAGACTGCCTCGACGGGATGAGACTCCCGATTTCGATAACGCTGAGTCATCGTGACCCGGCTGCAGAAATCTCGAATCGATGCTTCGACTCGGACCCCTTCGAGCGGAATCGGTTCCCCTTTCCTTCCCAAGAGGCCTACGGCAGTCTCGGTATGAGACGTCGGGTTACGCATGGTCTTCCTCCCTTTCTTGACGGAAATGACGACGGCACCAGTGGACGAGCTCCTCGAGCTGGGCTGGGGACGGAATCCGGTGCCGGCTCGACACCTGAAGCTCGAGCCCGGGCAGAATCTCGACGCGGGTCCAGTGAGACCGCGGGATTTGCTCGGGCACGACCTCCGAGGCGGGCAGCTCCTGCTTGGAGCCAATCGCTCGCCGAACCTCGTCGAGCGTGAGTCCGCGCTCCTGCAGAGCCTTTACACGCAAAAGCTGCTCGAGATGGGCGCGATCATACCGCGCGCCCCGGCCCAAACCGTGCGGAGGGGGGACGAGACCCTCCTGGACGTAGTAACGAACGGTGCGCCTCGAAACGCCGCCGAGGTCGGCCAGCTCACCGATTGAGTATTCGTCAGGTGCCATCGCCCAATAATACAACAGTAACTGTCGCATTGTCAACTGTCACATTACAGTGGATGCTAGAGCGGCTGCTGTGCGATCTCTTCGTCAGGTCCCGGTGGCTATTTTCGAGAACAGAAGGAGGGATTCGTATGCTGCTAGCCCTGTCGATTCCGGGCTCGACCCCGGGCTGCCCACGGGTCTCCCCCGGTGGACGCGGCCCAGCCAGGCGCTATTCGACCACGACGATCTCGAATCCTTTGGAGACGTTCACGTCCGACGGGGCAACGCTCCCCGTCTTGGTGACGCCCACGGTGAACGTGAAGATTCCCGCGCGGCTCGGGACGCCGCTGATGACCCCATCGTCGTTGAAACCCACGCCGGGTGGAAGCGTTCCCGAGATCAGGAACCACTGGCCCACGTCACATTCGGCTCGCAGAGAAGCAAGATAGGCAGCCCCCACCTGTCCTTGAGGTAGCTGGTTCGTCAGAATGGCCTGATCGCAGCACCCACCCAGGGCAATCATTAGCATCGAAGCCAGAAGTCCAGCGGCTCCGCGACTGAGAGTCGGGTCGGACGCCCGCGGCGATCCCGGTGTCCTCCTGAATGATATCCCTGTCACAATCTTCTCCCTGGGCGAATCCCACGAACGCGAGTGGAAACCGTGGTGACGGTTCTGGCGGCGGCTACATTATATATAGAGTCAGTTCGTCTTCGGGAAAATGCCGCCGCCTCGACGATTGCACCCCAGGCTCGCGGGGCGGCGTTCACCGAACATGCAACGCGGCCTCGAGCTCCGCGGGCATCGGCAGCTGGCGGCGAACCTTATGTAGCATGCGGTGCTCGGAGACGAACTCGTCATACTCCTGGTAGACGATGTCATAGGCCCTGACGATCGAGTAGACGTCCCGAACAATGCCGAAGTAGCCGGTCTGGCAGTGGTGCTCCCAGGTGTGAACCTCGCGGTACAGGCGCTGTTCGCCGGTGTAGGTCGAAAACCCCGTAACGAACGCCGTATCGGCGCTGGGACTCCAGGTGTTCAAATCGGACCCGCCCATCACGAAGTCGTCGGAGGCCCTGTCAGAACACTCGCCCCACAGTGCGTCCCACCGAGCCGACAGTGGAGCGACGCGCCCGACGAGCTCGTTCAACGTATTCTCGTAGTCCTCCTTTCGGCTCGATTCCCATCCTCGCCCACGCGCCGAGCCTGCAAGAAACACCGCTGGGTCTCGACCTTCGAGCAGATCGGTGACGTGCTGGGCGGCCACCGCAAAACCCAGGGACTCGCCCTCGAGCACCTTGAGAGTCGTTATCCCGACGACCCGCCCGTTTCTGTCGATGAGAGGTCCGCCGCTGTTGCCCGGATTGATCGCCGCATCGGTTTGAATGAGAGTGAACTCGCCAACCGACCGGAGTGCGCTGACGATGCCTCGGGTCACCGTATTCTCGAGAAGGCCCATGGCCGAGCCGACGGCATAGACCTCTTGGCCCACACGGAGGTCTTTGGTATGGCCGAGCTCAAGAAGCGGCTGGTCGGAAGAGCCTCGATCGACTCGAATGATGGCGAGATCCGTTTCTTCCGACTTCTTCCAGACGTTTCCCTGGATTTTCTCGCCGTCGGACAGGTATATCGTGGGCAAGCCGACACCGAGGACGTGATGGTTGGTGACAACCGTTCTTCGGTCGATGAAAAACCCGCTCCCAACTCCTCTGCTCGTTTCGATGGACACCACGGCGGGCAGCACAGTGGCCATGATGTCCTCGAAAGGCAGCGGATCGGAACCTCTGTCGACCGCGCTTTGGTCGCCTTCCGACAAATCCAAAGCCGCCGGCAGAGTGCCTGGTGCCACCGGCGTGCTCGGCGATTGCGGCGTCGAAACCTCGTCCGGACGAGCCGTGGGCGAGCGCGAAGACCTCAGGGATTGCCACCCGATCGTGAGCGCGAGGGCGACAGCCACGCCCCAACCCACCCACTGCCAGGACAGGCTCTTTCGCGTGGCGAGCGAGAGACGCTCGCCGGGGTGGCCCGCCGGCTCGCCAAGAGGAGCGTGGGGCTTCCCCGCCCCGCATCGGCACTCCTCGATGTGCGCCGGCACCCGGCGTCCGCAGGAATGGCAGGGCCAGGAATGTCGCGAAGCGGGCGGTGTCATTGGAACCCTCCCCCGATCCAAAGACTGAGCCATCCTAGATGCAAAGGCCGGGATTGTCAAAATTTGGCCGCGCGATTTCACCCGCACCGTCTTCGAAGCACATCGTAACGTGAAGGCATCGTCTTTCGGCAGCTCACGTAACCGTTCTGTTCTTAGCCAAGGAACAGCGGCACTCTCGATGAAGCCTTCCGGGTAAGCGGGCCAGGTGGCACGATGTGTACCGCTTCTTCGGGACTTTGCACAGGCAGCGCAGCGCAAACTGCTTGAGTCTGTCGCGCAGCCCACTGCGCCCGGGCACCTTTGCCGGCTGATCGCCGACAATGGCCGCGAGGGTATCCGTCACCGTTTCCCGAGCAAACGGGTGCACTCCGGTCACCATTTCGTACAGAACAATCCCAAAAGAGAAGATGTCCGAGTGCACATCCACGTCATCACCGCGTGCCTGCTCTGGAGACATGTACGCAACGGTTCCTACCAGGCGGCCCGCTTCTTCGCTGCCCGCGTCACCTCCATCTTCGTTTCTCCCGACGGGAGGGCAGCGTTTCGATAGCCCGAAGTCCAGAAGCTTTACCCGCTCGCCCTTTGCGACCAGTATGTTCTCCGGCTTCACGTCGCGATGTACTATGCCTCGATGGTGGGCGGCCGCGAGAGCTTCGCTGATCTGGCTCGCGATCCCAAGGCACTTGCTTACCGGTAACGCTCCCTTCTTCATCCTCTCACGGAGCGTCAGCCCATCCAGGTACTCCATGACCGCGAAGCACGTTTCCCCGACTGTACAAAAGTCGTAGATCGTGACGACGTTTGGATTCGAGAGCATAGCCAGGGCACGAACCTCGCCCTCGAAATGCGCCTTCACACTCTCACAAGCATCTCGCAGACAGAGGAGTTTCAACACGACCTTCCGTCGGAGCGCGGGGTCCCATGCGGTGTACACCCGTCCCATTCCCCCTTCTCCGATTCTCGCGAGAAGCTCGTACCTCCCGAGTACCGGGGATGAATCCAGGCGAGGGTTCGACGGGGCCATCCGGGGTCGGAAGGTATTCGAGTCGCGATCCACGTCGACGCGCTCTGGGGTTCTGTATACCTCTGGCGCGGCAACGGTAAGCCTGTTCAACGGTTCTGTCATCCAAGTCTTTGCTCGTTCACTCTAGGGGACGATCACGCTTCGAATTTTCCCGTGACCAAGAACACTACACCCGTCGAGAAAGTCTGGAAGGAATGGAGTGCTCCCTGGCTATCGGGACCGCTCTGCTGGTATCACAAGCGCACCAGCTGACAGCAAACAGGCCTCCGGGTAAGAGCTCACGCGGACGTTGCCGACAACTATCTCGGCGAACTATGTCAGAGCATAATCGACACCGGCTCGGGCTCGTCGGCGAAGGCCAATTTCGGGCAATGGAGCTCCGTTTCGTCGCCAGAAAACAGACCTCGGAGCCATGGCGCCATTTTCGTCCCGTCGATGTCCACGGTGCCGTCCTCATGAAGCACCCCGACGCGGTTGCGCCCGTCGTTTAGGGCCACCGTACACTTCGCGAGCTCACCGTTGGCACGGACCACGAAGGAGTTCGCCGCGGCGGCGTAGCAGACGGGATTCGGACCTTCGCCGCCGCTCGCGTCGCCAAGCCGTGCGAGGCCAAGCGAGCCGGCCTCATCGCGGAGCCCAGCAATCGTCGAAAGGGATTCTTCCGCATCGAGCACCGGCAGCGACATGTCGTTCGGGCCACCAAGGCGGCTCAGCGGTCTGACGAAGAACGTGAATCTTCGATCGCGCCCGAATACACGACTGCACTCACACAGGAGCAGGCGAACGGCGTCCTGGTTCTCGCGGGTCACGTGAATCCGCACGACGAGCTCGAAAGGGCACGATTCACTCTGAGCATTGACCAGGTTTCGCCAGATCGTCGCAAATGTTCCGCCGCCGTCGGCCCGGACACGATGACGATCATGAACCTCTTCGGGCCCGTCCAGAGTCACTTGGTAGCGTCGTACGCCTAGAGCCGTCAGCCTCCGGAGTTTCTCTGCGTCGAGAAAGAACGCGTTCGTAGTCATCCCGCTGTGGACGGCGAGCCCCTGGTGTCTTCGTTTGAGCTCCATCATTACTTCCTGGATGCGCTGAACGATGTCATAGGCGAGAAGCGGCTCGCCCCCGAACCACTCGACCTCGAGCTGGTGAAGCTCCGGCGCCCGCCGGCGGATGAATGCCTCGAGGCCCGCCACGATCTCCGGTCGCATGCGTGGTAGCTCGAAGTCTTCGTAGCAGTACGTGCACCGGAAGTTGCACTGCTCGGTCGGCATGACGATGAGATGGAGCCTTCGGCTCGAGAGCAACGACAGAGTTTCGCCTGGCACGAGCGACGTCACTTTGTGGGTCGTTCCGGGTCCACGGAGGGAGTTATTCCTCCGCCGGGCTCCTGCAACCGTATGGGGCAACGGCAATCGATGTCTACCGGTCCGAAGGGAAGGGTGATCTCGATTTCCCCGAGATCACTCGGACCAAGATCTAGAGAGACGTATGATTCCTCTTCCGCCTCGTTGGGGACCCGATTGGATCCACGGATCAGTTGCCATATGACCTTATGGATGCGAAGGCTGGTCTTTCCGTCCTTGTCGAAAACGAGCTCTATGAGATTAGTCTTTCCTGGCATTCGATTCCTCCTTTGAATGAATACGACCCCTCTATTACTTCCAATCGCCCGAGGCGATGAATCCTCCCCAGAAGACGGGGTGCGTGCTCAGGCCTTTCTCGCGCCGCGACGCAAGAAGGTTGAGGCCCGCTCGTCGAGCCGCTTGTGCCGTGCCGAGCGAATCCCGCAGGCGCGCGTGATATAACTCTCTCATCCACTCGGGGGTGTCGACATCTTGAACGGTCCAAAGGCTCATGATGAGAGTGCGGACACCGGCGATGGCGAATGCCCGCCGAAGGCCAAACGTGCCTTCTCCGGCCCGCACTTCAGCGACCCCGGTGTCGCACGCGGACAAGACCGCCCATTCGACATGGGAGAGGTCCTCGCTGGCCGCTTCGAGCGCGGTCAAGAAGCCGTCCTCTTGATTTGGACCGAGCGGCCCGGTGCGGTTGGCTCCGGCAAGAGCGAGTCCCGACAGAGCGTACTGGTGATAGCTCGGAATCAGAGCCGCGCTCGCTCCGCCAATGCCGCGTGCACCGCGACGAGGGTCGACGCAATCTGCTCCTTGAAAGAAGCCATGCGTGGCGAGGTGGAGTATCCGAAAGCTGGATGCATGGCGTTTCCAGTTTGCCTCGCTCGCATCGATTCCCGTGAAGGAGACCGCCTCGCCTCTAGAGCCTCGCCCGTTTCCGAGTCCCCTCCAGATCTCGACGATGTCCGAGACCTCTTGCATCGTCCCGGGCAGTGGCGAGAAACGCCGCGTCTCGAGTGCACACTCTTTCAGAGCCCGGGTTGCGGACACCGTGTAGATTTCGGGCGTTGCGGTATCTCGTGTCGACCGACCAGGAGTTACGGCATCGAAATCCGCGCCTCCAAAGGCAAGCAATCCGTGGGCCTTCGGACCCACGTCCTGGAGCGTGACTACGTCGCGCTCCGTGCCGAGCACGTGCAGAAGCGGGCCGGACTCGATGAGGTATCGATTCCCCTCTGATGGAAGGGCCCCGAAGTTCACGAGATTCAAGCTGCCATCCGGTACGAGGAACAACAACTCGTCTTCGCCGAGAGCCGCCGTCAGTGGCTGCCAGGCTTTGCCGTGCAACCGGGCTCCGATGCTCCGTAACGCGGTCTCCGACGCCTGCAATCCGTCGAGCCCAGCGGGAATGAGCTCCCGCCATTCGCGCACGGTGGTATCGATCGCGTCCGCCGATCCAAGAGGCACGAACGTTACGCGCTTACCTCTGCCGGGGAGTACGAACGCGGCATAGCGATCCTCCGATAACGTCGCGGTCCAACTCATGTGCCGATAGCGGACGAACGCCACGAGAGCCGCATCCGATGGTAGAGCCCGGGTTACTTCCGGAAGTCCAATCTCGTCCTCCGAGCGAGACCGCAGAAATGCCTCGCTGGCTTCGGAAAGCTTGCGCTCCGACTGCTCGATCTCGAGCCTTGTTTCGTGGATGATCGCCGCTCGGGTTCCATGCGGCACATCGCCGGGAGAACGGACGAGGAGCCCGGCGAGACGACTCCTCGCCTCCGAAAGGGCACGAGCCCACTGGCGAAGCGCGGGATCGGTCTGCGCGCGAACCACGCGGGCTCGGGCTACGAGGGACTCAAGGACCAGAGCCCGGGATCGAATGAGAGCGTCCCAAGTCGAGCGCACGAGCGGCTCCAAGGGCTCACCGGCATCCTCGAGCAAAGATAAGGCGAGGTCGAGGTTCCCTCGCTGGGAATCGATGAAGTTCAGTGCTTGTTGTTCGGGAAGGGCGTGGACTGTCGCCCAGACGTGTCCCCGGGCGATGCTTTCCGCCTTCAGAACCGTCCGGAGAGCATCTTCCGTGTACCCATGGCGCGACAGCAGGAGAGAGCGTTCGTGGAGGAGACGTGCGAGGTTCGGACTCTCCGGACCATAGAAGCTCTCTGCGATGCGGACGCCCCGGGCAACGGCGCTCTCGGCGCCATTCACATCGTCTAGCTTTCGACGCACGCGGGCGAGTTGCTCTAGAGGCTCGATCAGCGCCGCGTGATCGGGAGACAGCCGCTCGTAGATCGAAATGGCGCGTTCGAGCTCGGCTTCTGCCGAACGGAGCTCGTTACGGATCTCGTGCCACTCGGCTTTCGTCACGAGAGTTTCGGCGAGGTCCGTATGGTCCAACGGAAGCTTCTCTTCCTGAATGCTTTGGGCGAGCTCGAGCTCCTTGCCTGCCCTTGTCAGGTTGCCCTCCTGGATGAAGAGAGAGCCCAGACGGAACCGCGTGCGAGCGATCCTGGGATCGCGGTCGGAGGCCAGCTTGGACAACCGGATCCCGAGACTTTGGCTTTGTAGCTCCAGAGCCTTCTCCCAGTTTCCGGTCTCCTCCAGCAGGACGGCGAGCATGCTCAACGTTTCGGCGTAGCGGTGTGCATCTTTGCCGAACCAGTCCGGCATTATCTCCAGGGCCGCTTCGAAATATCGTCGAGCTTGCGAAAACTCACCTTTGTCTTGCAGCAGCTCCCCCAGAGACGTGTACGTCGATGCCGACTCGGGCCAAGGTGATTCTTCCGGGTGATCCGTGCGCAATCGAATCCTGAGCGCACGGCGAAGAATCGTTTCCGACGCGTCGAGACGTCCCAAGCGGCGATAGGTCTCTCCCAGGTTGTTTAGGCCGCGTGCGAGCGCCATCTCGTCGAGCTCGGACGCTCGTTCGAGAATGTCGATCGCCCGCTGGTAACGAGCGGCAGATTCCCGATACCTTCCCTGCATGAACAGCAAGTTGCCCAGCCGGTAAATCTCCTGGACCAGGCGTGGATCCGATTCGCCGAAGTTCGTCTCGCGAATTCGAAGCGCGCGCTGGGCCATACTCACTGCGTCTTGTGTTTGATCGAGATCGAAAAGCACTCCAGCAAGGCGAGACATGACGTCGGCCACCTCTGGACTCTCGGGACCCTTGGACTTCTCAAGCAGTCTGAGCGCCCACTCGAACGCTTCTTTTGCCGCCCGCCATTTCGAGTCGACGTGAAGCAAATAGCCCACTTGGATCAATAACGGCTCCGCGAGGTGGGGATCGTCCGGCCCATACACCGATTCAGCCAGGTGAAGAGCGCTCAACGCGAGCGTGAGTGTCGGTCCGCCGAGCTTTCCAGCATCGATCCGGTCCCTGACAACATCCACCAGCACAGGAACGATGTCCCGGGAAACCGCGCCGTAATCGGTTATCGCCCTCCGAAGTGCCTCGCCTTCTTCACTGGACAACTCCTGCTCAGCCAGGATTCGATCCGCCCCCATAGCCGAAGCCTCGAACAGGCTTCGGACGTCCTCGGCCTGTCCCGACGCGGTGGCCCAAGAAACGACGCCAAAAGTAATCGCCACGAGCAGCGCCATCAACTCTCCCCTCTGAGCTCGATGAAGCTCACCCAAACCGTTTCCCCTCGTGGCAACGTCACTTCCTCCGACAAGAAGCCCCGGGCTCGCTCGGGTGCGGCGGAATCATGCTCGGTCGACTCCGATGCCAGCAGCATGGATCCGAGCTCTTGGAGGACGCGATTTTTTGCCGAGTCGGGGATGCTGTCGGTGCCGACGGCAGACTCGGCCGCAACAACCCACAGCTGCTCGTCGCCACCGCCGCTCTCGACTTCCCAGAACCGGTCTATCCCGCCGCTAGGCCCGGGGAGACGGTATACGTGTCCGGAAGCGAGAGGATTGCCCGTGTCGAGATGGGTCAGCGGAAAAAGCAAGGTCTCGTGGCCCGTGGAATCCCGGTTCCAGACGTATATATAAAGAGGTCTGGTAAGCTCGACTTCGAGGGACAGCACATCCCCTACCGAAACTTGCTCTCGCCACCCGAGCTCATCACTTTGCGTGGTGCCCCGGTAGAGCCGAACCCGGATCACACGGTCCGATCCAGCATTCTCTTTGCAGACGCAAGTGGCGAGAAGGGATACGCAAGTGGCGGCTCGGAGAACGATGATCCCTGCGGCCGAGGACCGTCTTCCAAAGTCTCCTGACGCGATCATAAGCCTCCGCTCAGATTGACGATGGAGGTGAATACGGCTTCGAGCTCCCTAAATTCATCCGGACCTATTGGTTGATCGAGCAATATCTCGGCGCGGTCGATCTGCTCGCGAACGTAGTCACTCATGTTCAGCTGACGAACCTCGAGAATGAATTCGCGAAATCGCGGGCTCGTGAAGAACTTCGCGCTGCCGCTTCCTGCCGCTATCCGAGCGCTCTCGGCCCATTTTCCGTAAGCCAGTAAGGGTGGGTCGAACTCACTTTCGAGATGCTGCTCGAGCTCTTTGACCTCGCTCGACCTCTCATCAGCCGACGCCAGCACTTCGGAAAGACTCGACCCTTTTCCAGAATCTTCCACGATCGAGTCGATCCGCGAGAGAACGCTCCGGTGAAGAGCCCTGTCGTCCACGATCGCCGCCACATGGAGGTCGACGAGCTCGACGCCGAGGCGAAAACCCGCCACTCCTTCAGCACCCCGGACGTCGCTCCACGAACGTGCTTCCACTCCCTTCCCTCGGAGACGGAGGTCACCCGCGGCGGGTTGGAACAACTCATCGACCGGAAGCGTGGTGCTGTCCCGTTGCAAGGCAAATACCCCTACAAGGGCGAGCAGCAACATCGCAGCCGCTGGGAGCCATCGACTCAGCGGATCGGCCGCCACCGTCCTGCCGTTTTCTGCTCCGGGCCTAAGTGGCTCGGGCAAAGAAAAGCATGGTAACGGCTCTTCGGGAGATTCGGGTTCTGGGAGATCCCGAATGTTCTGAAGAGTCTCGGCAAGAAGCTCGAGCGCATCGTCGTCCGTGTCCAGCCTGGTCAAGAACTGCCCGCGCTCCGCCGCCGTCATCGTTCCGTCGATGAAAGCGGCCAGATCCTCGAGGGCCAGCTCCTCCAGCTCTCGTTGCTTCTTCAATTGATCCACCTCAATGCGTAGGACGTTCCGCCTCGCTGGATTCCGACGAGTGGTCGAGCTCCTCGTCTAGGTCCATGTCGAGAAGGCGATGATTCAGCATCCCCTCGAGCTCATCCCACCCAAGGCCTTCTGCCTTCAGCGCCTTTTGTAATCGGCTATGCATGGAGTCTTTGGCGCGAAAAATCCGCTTCCTGTCGAAGGCGCGCGCCCGGCCGATTTCCGACCACCGCAAGCCTTTCAAATAGAACAACTTGAGAAGGATGCGTTCTTCAGTTTCCAGATTGGAGAGGGCCTTCGTTAATGCCGCTCTTGCCTTCCTGGCCAGCGGTGCAAGCTCGCGACGAAGCGTGTTCGACTCCACCTCTTCGACGCTCGCCGGTGCGGGCAGCTCGTCGGGCTCACAAGATAGAACGAACCTCCGCTGTCTCGTCCCCGGGAGTCTTGCAGCCACCGAGGCAAGCTCTTCACGAGATATCGTGAGCCCCACTTTCGAACGGACCCTTTCGATCGCTTCGTTCATGGAGCATCCGTTGCGATCCACCTGCCGATACAGGAGCCCCGCCACACGACCCATCCGCTCTACGGCGGTGGGAGGTCTCCAGCGGCCCCATTTCTTTATCCGTGCGTCGCGGAGCTCGTTGGTCGCCAGCACGACAAGAAACGGCTCCAAGCGATTGACATGGCGCAACTTACCCAAGCAAGTGCAATTATCGCGAAGCAGCTTGAAATGGACGTCCGATCTCAGTTGTTCGGCTTCGTCCGCAGATAGACGGTTTCGTCGGGCCACCCGCCGCACGACTTTCTCGATGAGATCGAGGTTGGCGTCGTAGATCGCCCTAGCCTGCGTCGCTCCGTCCAGCACCATTCAGCGCACCCATTTGCCCGGAGGCAGCTCCCTGATAGTGAAGACGGACGCGTCGGCGTTTTTCCCGTTTTTTCAGCAGAAAGAGAACGTTGCTCGCTACACCTGGCTTTCGAGCTCCGCTCGTGCGCACGGGCGGGTTCGTGCGACGCAGGCCTGGTCGGGCCTCACCCGATGAGTGACTACGACGGATTCAGCAGTCTTCCCGAGATTCTCGGGATCTTCTCTCGCGCGGGAGGACCTTATCCGCTCTGGCCAAACCCAGGGGCCGAGGCGCGGACTTCGAGCGGCTGCCTGCAGTAGGCGCAGAACTTCCACTCGGGCTCGATCCGGTGGCCGCACGACCGGCAGGACCGCAAACTCGACAACCCGCAGTAGGGGCAGCCAACGAAGTCGGACTCCAGCTCGGCTCCGCACCGCTTGCAGATGAGCTCATTGGTTCGCTCGGTCGCCATCACGCGAACGACCTCTTCGAGCGATGTCTCGCCGGCGATGAGCAGGTCACACGCCTTGTGAAGAAGGCTCCGCATGCCGAAATTCTCGGCGGCCTTGACGATCTTGTCCTCGGAGGCCTTGTGGTAGATGAGCTCGCGTACCGAAGAGGTGACTCGAAGGAGCTCGAAGACGCCGGTACGACCCGAGTAGCCGGTTCCGGAGCATTCCGAACAGCCCTCACCCTCGTAGAGCTGCAGCGGCCTTGCCGGCCGGTTGACGCTCATAAGCTTGTCGACCCATGCTTTGAAGTGGCCCGACTCGATGCGCTCCACACTCGGGTGAAGGGCCAGTCGCCAGTCCGCCTTGTTGCGTCGCGTCAGGATCGTCTTGAGCCCAGCAAGCTCGCTGTCGGTATACGAAGTGGGCACCTTGCAATGCTCGCAAATGACCCGGAGGAGCCTTTGAGACAACACCGCGGTCACCGCCGAGCCCACGAGATAAGGAGGGATGCCCATGTCCACCAAGCGCGCGACGGCGGAAGACGCCGTACTCGTGTGCAGAGTCGAGAGCACCAGGTGGCCGGTCAGCGACGCTTTCAGAGCCACCGAAGCGGTCTCCTCGTCTCTCATTTCTCCGACGTAAATGACGTCCGGGTCTTGACGCAGCACGGAGCGGAGCCCGACGGCAAAACTGAGCCCTGCTTTCTCGTTGATCTGCACCTGATTGATCGCGTCGATCCCGAACTCGATCGGATCTTCGAGAGTGACGATGTTCAGCGTGCGGACCTTCATCTCGCCGAGCGCGGCGTACAGGGTCGTCGTCTTGCCGCTGCCCGTCGGACCGGTGACGAGCACCACACCCTGGGGTTGGTTCACGAGCTCCCGGAACGCCGACAAGGTCTCTTCGTCCATTCCGAGCTTCTCGAGCGACGGAAGCGCGGTCCGCGGAAGCACGCGAACGACTACTTTTTCGCCGTGCTTCGCGGGAAGCGTGGAGATACGGAGATCGACCCGCTGACCGTCGATGCGCACCTGGAGCCGGCCGTCTTGAGGAAGCCGCTTCTCGGCGATGTCCAGTCGAGAGATGATCTTGATTCGAGAAGTCACCGCCGGCTGGATCCATTTCGGGAGCGTCATCCGGTTTTGCAGGATTCCATCCACCCGGGTGCGAACCATGAGCTGCTTTTCTCCGGGCTCGATGTGAATGTCGCTCGCTTTTTCCCGGATGGCCTCGGCCAGGATGAGATTGACGACGCGCACTACCGGGAGGGCCTCGCTCAACCGGCGAAGCTTTTGTTCATCGAGCCGCGGCTCGCCCTTGTTGATGACCTCGATCGCTATCGACTGGGGAGGCATGTCCCCGATGAGGGCGTTCAGCGTCTCGGCGACGTTGTAATGCCGGTTGATCGCCGCGTTGATCGCTTTCGACAGGCTGATGACCGGAAGAACCTCGTACCCGGTGTGGAAGCGGACGTCCTCGAGCGCGTACATGTCCAGCGGGTCGGACATCGCGAGACTGATGCCCTTCTCGGCGAGCTTGATCGGAAACACCTGGTGCTTTCGCGCCAGCTTCTCGTCGACGGCGGCGACCGCCTCGGCCTCTATGTCCGTCGAGCTCAAGTCGACGAACGGAAGGGCGAGCTTCTTCGCCAGGGCCCGGGCGATGTCGATTTCCTTGGCATAACCCTTTTCGACGACGATCGCTCCCAGCCGCTTTCGCTCCGCTCGCTGGCACTCGAGGCACTCCTCGAGCTGTTCCGGAGTAATGAGCCCGCAGCCGACGAGTATTTCTCCGAGTTTCTCTTTCAGGATGGTCCTCTAAGTAGATCTTGGGGTTGCCAGCACCGCGCGCATACGGATCGGTTCTGGTTGGGGTTACGCAAGTCGCGTGCCAGAGAACAAGGAGCTCCCGTTGTCGGTTTTCGAATTGATCGCTGGCCAGAAAGTGCCCGCGGGATAAGGCAAACTCCATGGTGGGAACGAGTTATCGAGCTCGGTTGGCCTTTCTTCCGTGAGTCGCCGCGACCCATGTCGGCGTACCGGATCGGTACGTTGTAGGGGAATCCCTGCGCGCAAACGAACCGGACCAACAGCGATGCTTCGTTCTGCGGAGCTGGCGAGCATCGCCTGCATTACCTGGTTTAGAATTCGACCGGGTTGGAAGGAAAAAAACCCATCCTTGGTCCGCCGTAAGGCTCGGCGGAGCGCGCGATTCAAATTTCGCTCTGAAGAGGCCGCGGTGTGGACTGAGACCCCGAAAGGAGACCGTGATGCGCCAGCTCGTTTTACTCGTTTCGACCGCAACGTTCGTCTTGTCATCGGCCGTTGGCTTGGCCATCGCCGAGAATCGATCCGACTTCGGGGAACGAGTCGCGGGGACGTATTTGTCGAACGGCGGGGACGACGCCGTGATCCTGCAGCTTGGCCGCGACGGCAACGTGACCGTAATCCTGTCCGAACAGTTCTTGAGCCTCGGGGTCATCGGCGAGTCTTTCAGCGACACGCTGGGTACATGGAAGAGAGCCGGGAACCGAAAGATCGTAGCGAGCTCGGTCAACATCGCTTTCGACGGGGAGATCTTCGTCGGCGTGGCGGCGACGAAGTACGTGATCTCCTTCGATCCCCCCTTTGGGACCGCCTTTCTCGGTTGCACGGGTGCCCTCTTTCCTCCCGGCGTCGATACCTTCGCTCCAAATGCAGAGCCGATTCCTGGCTCGGAATTCACGTGCAACGAGTACACGCTCGAGCGATTGCGCTAGCAGGGCGATGAATTCAGACAATCCTGTGTCGACGTTGCACCGCGAGGCTTCGGGGGGACGACGTTCTGTATCGAGCCTATCAAGAAAGGAAGAAGACGATGAGCGACTCGTGGACCTACGCCCAGACCGAAGACGACGACGAGCTGGCAAAACTGCACTTTTTCTCGATGAAGAAACGGCAGCCGGCCGGAGACGTCGAGTTTATGATTACGGTCCGGGAATACGTGCAAAATCCGGAAGACCATTCGATGCGATTCTTCGCCCAGACCGACAAGCAGACCAATCAGAAGACCGCCCCGTTTCGCCCGAGCGGCTGGGGCGGCACCTTGCTCAAGGCGCTTTCGGAATGCGTGCGCGAAATCCACCGATTTCCGTACGAGCTGCCCGAGGCAGACTAGCGACGTCCTCGTTCACTCCAGCAAGTTTTCCGCGCAATCCGTGCACAACCAACGGTTTGGGGACCGGGAAACTATCCGTCGTCCGTGTCCCCAATGATGCTGGTTGCGACAATTTCTGACAACTTGTTACCTTCCGATACTTCCGAATACGGGGCCGAGATTGTAAAAGTCTCGGAGCATGGCCACACCAGGGGCGACGTTCGCCCGGACGAGCCCTTCGCTCGAAGGAGGAAAAATGATGAAAAAAAATGGCGCCACCCTCACGCTTGTGAGCTCGTGTCTGCTACTCGCGGCGACACCGCTCCTGGCACAGAAATCGAAGGGCGGCGGCAACGAGACGGGTCCGTACGAAGTGGTTCCCGGCTGGCCGCAGAACCCTTGCGGTGAGGGGTACCAAATCGGCTCCTCGGCGGGGATCTTTGCGGAAAGCCCCGACCGAGTCTTCATCTTCGCCCGGGGCTGCCTGCCAGAGGTGACGGATGGCTCATTCGGCGAGTACCAGAGCCTGGTCCCCAGTCGCAATGCGTCGGGTTACGACCTCTCTCGCGACGACGCGGAGCGGCACCCGAAGTGGACTCACGTGCTCTACATCGTGAATCGCGAGGGCAAGCTCGTCGAGAACTGGGACCAGCACAACTCCATGTTCGTCCGGCCGCATCGGGTCAAGATCAACCCCTACGACCCGGAGCGCCACGTTTGGATAGTCGATGACGGCGCCCATCAGGTCACGAAGTTCACGAGAGACGGGAAAAAGATCGTCATGCAGCTCGGAAAGTTTCGAGAGCCCGGAAACGACGAAACCCATTTTGGCCGGCCGACCGACGTCGCCTGGCTACCGGACGGCACGTTCTTCATCAGTGATGGCTACACCAACACCCGGGTCGTGAAGTTCGACAAGGACGGGAAATTCCTCATGACGTGGGGACAAAAAGGCAACGCCCCCAACGAGACGCGACCCAGCTATATGAACACGGTGCACGGGATCGCGATCGACGACAACCGGCGCGTCTACGTCGCCGACCGCGCGAACTCCCGCATCCAGGTGTTCGACGAGAACGGCAAGTTCCTCGACGAGTGGCGAGACATCAAGCGCCCCTACTACATCTACATGTCGGAAGATCAGCACCTGTGGATTAGCGACGGGATCACCCAGAAGTTCCTCAAGTTCAACCTCGACGGGCAGCTTCTCTACGATTGGGGGACGTTCGGCGCCTTCCCCGGAGGCAACTGGGGCGTGCATCAGTTCAGCGCCGACAGCGAGGGGAATCTCTATACCGCGGACGTTCACGTGGGTCGGGTGCAGAAGTACCGGCCGAAGGCCGGTGCCAATCCGGCGCACCTGGTCGGTAGGTGGCGAAAGCTCAGCGGCGAGCCGACCTCTCCGTGAGCTAGCCCAAAGAGATCGAGGGGCCGCGGACGATCGGCGCCGCGGCTCCTCAAGACCCTCTAGCGGGCGCAACGACGGCCCGGGCGCGGCGCTCTTTGGCGAACGCCGCGGCCGCTTCGAGCATCACCCAGATCGTCGCCAAAATGATCAAGATGTCGACCGCGACCAGAAGATAGTTGCCCCGCTCGTACAAGTCCCAGAGCTGATAGAGCGCGGAAAGAAACGCCATCGACGTGACGAAGATCATCGGCACCAACGTGTAGCGCGAGCGTCTTCCCAGCTTCACGAGAATGACGCTGATCACGAGGAGCGTCAGACCGGCCAGGATTTGGTTCGTGGTGCCGAACAGCGGCCACAGGATCATACCCCCGGTTCCCTCGGCCCCGCCCGCGCCGAAAGCGAGCGCGAGACAGCTCGTGACCGCGACCACCGTCGCCACGTAGCCATTCCGGAGGGGTCCGATGTCGAATATCGTTCCCCACTCCTGCACGATATAGCGTTGGAGGCGCACGCCGGCGTCCATCGTCGTGCCCGCGAATAGAACCGCCATCACGGTGAGAAGCGTCGCCGCGAACGGTCGCGGAAGTCCGGTGCCATTGCTCACGATGAGAGAGCCACCGGTGACGAAAGCGTCGATGCCTCCTTGTCCGAACTCGTGGTAGACGCCGTGCCAATCCTCCGCGGAGACGAATCCCGCGGTCGCGGCGATGATGGCCATGAGAGCGAGCGCCCCCTCACCGGAAGACCCGAGGTAGCCGACGAAGCGAGCATCCGCCTCGTTGTTGAGCTGCTTGGACGTGGTGCCCGAGCCCACGAGCCCGTGAAAACCCGATACCGCTCCACACGCTATGGTGACGAACAGAAGGGGTGCGATCGGTGGTGTCCCTGCGGGCGTTTCGAAGTTGAATGCAGGCGCCACGATTGCTGGACGTGCTATCAGGACCGCTCCATAGAGCAATCCGAGTCCGATGAAGAGCTGGATTCCATTGATATAGTCCCGCGGCTGCAAAAGCAGCCAAACGGGAAGGAGGGACGCGATCGCCGCGTAGCCGAAGAGAATCAGAATCCATTGCGGCTCCGGGCCGAGGCCGAGGAAGCTTTCTGGAAGGGTTACCGGAACGAGCTCACCGACGTAGATCACGACGTAGAGAATGACCGTCCCGACAGCGGATGGCCAGAAGATATTGACGTGGAGTCGATAGATGAGAATTCCGAGGACCAGCGCCACGGCGACAGCGCTCCACGCGGGGATCACGCTCGACGGGGTCGTCTGCAACGCGTCGGCGATGGCCACGGCAAAGACTGCGTTGACCATGAGGAGCAGCAGGAAGATGACGACCATGAAGAGATTTCGCGCCCGCTCTCCAACGACGTCGCCCGTCAGGGCTCCGATCGACCGTGCCCGATTGCGAACGCTCGCCCAGATCGCTCCGAAGTCGTGAACGCCGGCGAAGAAAATCGTTCCCAGGACGACCCACAAGAACGCGGGCACCCAACCCCAAATGACGGCGATACCGGGTCCGATGATCGGAGCGGCCCCGGCCACCGCGGTGAAATGGTGTCCCCAGAGGACGATCCGGTGGGTGGGGACGTAGTCCAGACCGTCTTCCATCGCACGCGAAGGAGTCTGGTAGTCGGGATCGAGCTGGTAGACGCGCTCGGCGATGAACCTGGAGTAGTAACGATAGCCTAGCCCGATTGCGGCAAGTCCGAGGACCGCCAGCCAGGCGGCGCTCACGTGCTCGTTCCTTTTGTCGATCTCGTTTGCAACCTATCCCCCGATACGGCGTCATTCCATGCCGAGAATCGACGCATTCTTGAAGTGCTCACTGCCGTGGCGGGACCTGTGGTCGATCGGCCGCCACGGCTCGGACTGTTTACGGCGCGGCAGGCGCGCCGGGCTCGCTCCGCTCGCGCAGGGTGGGCTGTGTTGTTCATCACCCTGCTCATCCGCTTCCTGGCAAACCTCGGCGGGCACACGTCATTCTGGACGGATACGACCCGGCTCCGAGTCGGACACGGTAAGAGTTTGTCTGCAAATGTCACCCGGGCCTCGAGTATCGAGCGCGCCGACGATTTCAGAAGCGGAACAGCTTGGTGAGCTTGAACGCCAGGGTGCGAGTCGCCAGGAACGAATCACCCGAAAGCTCGTTCCAGCCCTCGCTATAGACGATGAAGAAGTCGCTTCCCGGCTCGTATTCCCAACGGAATCTCACGCTCCCGCTGAAAGAATCCGAGCTGGAGTTGAACTGAACGAGACTGCTCACGAACGTTCTGGGCGTGAACGCGTAGCTCACCCGCGCGCTCAAGAGCTTCGCGGTAAAGCTGCCTTCGACGAGGTCGACCCAGTTGAAGGCCAGGCGGGGCTCGACGGCAAATTGTGACGTGACCTCGACGCGCCCATCGTAGCTCAACTCCTGTCGGTCGCCGCTGAAGAACCCTCCTGTTCGAAAGCTCAGGGTTCCGGGAACGACTCGCTGTGGACCGAATTCGTACGCGACCCGCACGTCTTGAAAGCGGTACTCGGCAACGGGCAACACGATGCCCTCGGAGATCTCGAACTCCTCCGGCAAATACTCGAAATCGTTCGTGTAATCGACCCAGGACCGATCGCCGTTCTCGTGCTCGACGCGAAAAGTCCCCTGAATGCGTCTGGTCTCGAGACGACGGTCGTTGTCGGTGATGTAGTCGATCTCGGACTCGAAGACGAGGCGTCGTATCCATTCGATGGAACGCGGTCGCGGGCTGAACCTCGCGCTTGCGAAGTTTCTGCGGAAAGCCTCGCGCCGCAGAAAGCCGAGCTCCGGGCGGAAGTCGCGGCCTACCTTCAAGTGCTCGAGGGTCAACCCATATCGGTCGGCATCGTAATCGAATTTTCCCGAGTAGGTCGTTGCGTCGTTGTCGAACCCTCCCACGGTGCCTTCCGCCTTCGGGGTGCGGCTAACGCCGAAAAACCCGTTGAGCCGTACGTTCTGATAGAAAGCGAAGTTCCCATCGAAGCCCACGACCGAGTTGGCATCGGCGCCCTCGGTCAAAGACGTCGTACGATGAGTGGCGATGACTCCTATGTCGCTCCTCCTCAAAATATCCCGGCGTATCCTGAAGACGGAAAAGTTGGTCGCTGATATTCCGGCGGCAGTGCTGCCTCGTGTGCCGATATCGAGGGCGCCGATGCGATAGGCTCCGGCGCGGCCGGTCACGCGGCCGCCCACCCGAATCGGATCGATGCCGTCTTCCGTAAGCCCGATGCGGCGACTGAAGAAGAGGATCGGGGTCAGATCGTTGTTCGCATTGCCGCGCCGCGCTCGTCGGGCACTCGCGTCTTCGATGCCGCCGAAGGCGAAAATCCCCTGCCCTTCGAGAAAGAAGTCGCGCTTTTCGGGGAAAAAGAGGCTGAAACGGGTGAGGTTGATTTGTTCTTCATCCTCCTCGATCTGGGCGAAGTCGGTGTTGTAGGTGAAGTCGGCGACGAGGCCGTTGGTGATGCCGTATTTCGCGTCGAAGCCGGCGTCCCCGCTGAGATCGTTCGAGAACGGCTCGTCGGCGGTGTTGTCGGTCGTGAGCGACGAGAGCCCGTAGGGTTTGAGCTCGATGTTGCGGGAGTCGAGCGGCACTTCGATTCCGACGAGTGTTGCGGCCTCGGAGTACCGGTGAATCCCGCGCCCTCCGTAGGCGGCGGGGATGGGTGAGATGTAGGACACTTCGTTCTTCCATCTCACGGTGCGACGCATCTGCACTCCCCAGATCTGCTCTCTCGTTCTCCGGTACCGCAGGGACTTGAACGGTATGGCCATCTCGAGCGTCCACCCGTTCTCGAACCGGCTCGCTTTCGCGTCCCAGACTGTGTTCCAGTCGGTGTTGCGGGCGAGCCCTTCATCCATGATGGCCAGGTCCCGTATTGCCCCAAGCGGATTCGTCTGGAAGTAGAAGCCGTTTCTTCGGTCGTAAAAGGGGTCCAATGCGACGACGAAGTTCGAGTTCTGGTTCAGACCGTCGTGATCCCGTCGCATCTCGTTGGCGACGATACGCTCCGGATGGCTGTCCCAGCATCGCGCCGCCACGTAAACGTGGCGATCGTCGAAGAAGATCCAGGCTTCGGTCTGCTCGGTCGCGAGTACTCCCTCGTTCGGCTCCTGCTGAATGAAGTCGGTATAGGGCGGAACCGTCGAGTAGACGGCGTCGTCGAGCTTCCCGTCGAGGACGATCGGCTCGTCGAGTCGCGTTGCGCGGAGCGTGGCACGGCCGCTGGCGTCGCGCGTCAGTACTTCGGGCGGTTTCGGGGGCGGAGGCCCGAATATCTCGACGCGCGGGGGATCGCTTCGGTTCGAGGAATCATCGTGCTCCTGGGCCGAGGCTTCTCCCTGAGCGAAGGTGGCGGACAGGCACGCGGCCAGCGCGACGGGAGACAGGGAAAACGGGAAGAAGCAAGTGCGCATCACTCTCGTCGTCACCACCAAGCACGCGCTCGCAGTCGCACGTTCGAAAATCCGAATCGATCCCTCGAGGCTCTTTCACCATAAACGCCGTCACCGGTTCACAGCAAGCAAATCTTGCGCGCGGCGCAAATTTCAAGACGCGGCGGGCCGAACTGTAGAAGTTTGGATCGGCACGAGGTAGGATAACTCTCACGTCTCGCGTCGCCGGAGGTAGGACGACGATGGCCTTCAAATTTTCTTTCACGGGTGGGCTCCTCCCAATCCTCGCTTTCGGTGCACCTCTCGTCGCGATCGCTCTCGTCCAGTACCGGTGGATTCTCGAGCTTCAGACGCGCTCGGAGATGATCGAGAACCAGCGGAACCGAGAAGCCGGTCAACGCGCGAGGTCGATTCTGGCGGACGAGATGACGAGAGCGCGCCTCACGGTCTTGCCCGCGGTCGGTCACGCCGACTTGATGTCCTTGGATTTCGAGCCCGTGGCCCAGCTCTTCAACAGGGGACACGAGCGATTCGCCTACGTCGATCGATTCTTCGTCTGGACCGAGTCGATGCCGCACGGAGAAGCGCTCTTCTACCATCCCGTCGGCGGCGGTTTCGTATCCGATCCGGAGAGACTGCACTACTTGCCCGATGAGGTGTGGTTCCTCGGCGAGGGCAAGGGGCGCTGGGGCGAGTTCTTGTGCGTGGGTGAGAATCCCACCTGCCAGGTCGTGATCCACAGAATCTTGGACGACGAGGAGAGAACGCTCCAGGGTATTGCAGGCTTCATGGTCGATCGCGTTGGCTTCGCCCGTGACTTCCTTCCCGCGTTCGCCGAGCAGGTCCTCGTACCGGCGGTCCGAGAGTTTTTGGGAGACATGGAAGCACCCTTGACGCTCCTGGGTGAAAACGACGAGCCCATTATCGGCACGAATGTTACCGCGGCCGCGGTCGAGTCTGCGATCGAGATCCCGATGACGTTCACGTTGCCGTCGGAAGGCATCCAAACGACAGACGTACCTCGCTGGCTCCTCTCGGTCGGTCATTCGGACGCCGTCGGAGTGCAGGAGATCCTCCACCGGGGAGCCCTCGGCAATATCGCGATCGTGGGAGCGGGACTGATCGTCCTAGCCATCGGTTCCGCCCTGATGGCCCGGTCTTCCGCCCGGGAGGCGAAGCTTTCGGACCTCAAATCGCGCTTCATTTCGGGTATCTCTCACGAGCTCAAGACTCCGTTGTCGAACATTCGCCTGTACTCGGAGATGCTCGAGCTCGACCGCGTCCCTCGGAAATTGGAGCGCAAGCTCTTTTATCGCTCGCTACGGCAGCAGGCAGAGATCCTCGGCGATATGCTGGAAGAGATCCTGGATTTCTCTCGCCTGGAAGCGGAGCAAAGCGTGACCCGGTTCGAGCCATGCGATCTCCAGGACATCGTGCAAGAAGCTATCGAGATGAAGGAATGGACTCGCACGCCCCACCCCGTCGACGTCAATCTTCCGGACGCGCTTCCCCGAATCCACGGAAATCACAGCGCGTTGGTGCGGGTCGTCTATAGTCTTCTCGACAACGCCTCCAAATACAGTGGGCCAGATAAGCCCATTGTTCTGGGAGCCCAACGGGAAAACGGCATGGTAGCGATCGAAGTCGCCGACCGGGGTGCGGGGATCCCTCCCGAGGACCTACCCCACGTGTTCGAAAGGTTCTACCGGGGCCAATCTCACGACGATGTCAAGGGCGCGGGATTGGGGCTTTCGATCGCGCAATCGGTGGTAGCGTCTCATGGAGGCCGCATCGAGGTCGAGAGTGAGCTCGGTAAAGGGAGCCGATTCACGGTACGGCTCCCGGTGGCTTTCGACGAGGATTGAGGTGAGCCACCACCTTCTGGTGATCGAGGACGAAGCCCAGCTCAGGGACGGTCTGCGGATGAACTTCGAGTTCGAGGGCTACCGCGTCTCCGCGGCCGAAGACGGCGTCACCGGCCTGGAGCTCGCCTTGTCGCTCGTCCCCGACCTCATCATCCTCGACATCATGTTGCCAAGGATGAACGGCTACGACATTTGCCGTCGCATCCGGCGCGCCGGTTTGGACGTTCCCGTCCTCCTCCTGACCGTCAAGAAGGAAGAGGGAGAGCGAGTGCTCGGGTTCGAGGTGGGAGCCGACGATTACGTACTGAAGCCCTTCAGCCTGCGGGAGCTGTCGGCACGGGTGAAAGCGCTCCTGCGTCGTGCCGGCGCGCGGCAGGCCGAGAAACACGTTTTGTCCCTCAGCGGAGTCGAGATCGATTTGGAGCGCCAGGTCGTGCTGAGAAAAGGCAAGCCGGTGCGTCTCTCGTTCCGCGAGTTCGAGGTGCTGCGCTGTCTGGCCGCGCGAATGGGAGAGGTAGTGACCCGCGACGAGCTCCTCGCGGAAGCGCTCGGCTATTCCCCTTTGGCGTCATCGCGAGCCGTCGACAACCTGGTCGTGGGTCTTCGGAAGAAGCTGGAAACCAACTACCACAACCCCCGCCACATTCTCACCGCTTACGGAATCGGCTACAAGCTCGTGCCGTAGTACTGCATTCCAGAAGCACGATTAAGAAATCTAGCAGAAAAAACGCAAGAGCCCGAAGACGCAACGTCGCAAAGTTTGCCGTGCCCTAGCGTTCGTGCCCCGAGTCTCGGTACGTTTCTCGACCGTTGGTCCGAGAAACGTAGAGATTCCCGCGAACGCCCGATTCAATGGCTCGTATTAATACCCGGACAATGAATGAAATTCCGTAGAATGAGTCCACTAGCCCGATTCAACTTATCGGAGCCGAAACTACATTTGTCTACAAGGTATTACATTCCTCGACGCGCGGTCAGGTGAGTGGCGAGTACCATCTCCGCCAAAGGGAGGCGGTGTGTAGCGCCTTCCTGGCTTCATAGATCAGGACCTCAAAGGGAGGGCGTCATGGTCCGTTTTCGCACTCTAAAACTGGGAACGATCGTTCTCGGCATGCTGTTTCTATCGTTCATCGCATCCGCGCAGCAGAACACGGAGGTCTCAGGACACGCCACCGATCCCGACGGGCTCGCGCTTCCTGGGGTCACCATCACGTTCAAGGAACAAAACACGGGTTTCACCCGCACCGCCGTGACCGCTGGCAACGGCAGCTACATCGTCGGGAACTTGCCGCCAGGAACGTACGACATCGAGGTCCTGATGCAGGGCTTCCAAACCCTGCTCCTCACGGGCTATGTGCTGTCTTCGGGCGCGGAAGTCACGCAGAACTTCAGCCTTCAGCTCGCTTCGATCGAGGAAGTCATCACGGTCACCGGTGAGTCGCCGCTCGTCGAGGTGACGAGCAACAAGCTCGGGGGAACCTTGAGCGGCCGGGAGATCGATGAAACCCCTTCCAACTTCCGGAACTTCACCGCGCTAACCCAGCTCGTCCCCGGCATGACCCCCAATCCGGCGGGATCCACGTTCGAGGGCGGCCAGGTGAGCGCGAACGGCGCGACCCCCTGGAGCAACGTGTATCAGATGGACGGCTCCTACAACAACGACGACCGTCTCGGCGGAAGCCAGGGAACTCAGGTCCGCATGGTTCTCGATATCATCTCCGAGTACCAAGTACTCGGAAACATGTACGCGGCCGAGTTCGGCGGGGGCGGCGGCGCCATCATCAACATGGTCAGCCGCAGCGGAACCAATGACCTCTCGGGCCGCGCCTATTCGTACTACCGAAACGATTCCTTCTATGCTCGAAGCCCGTTCCTCAACCCGGACGAGCCCAAGCCGGACGAGAAGAC
>DATIBD010000007.1:0-4423 GCA_035457705.1 Vicinamibacteria bacterium | reverse complement strand
CCCGAGCCGAAAAAACACCTGGTCCGTTTCTACGGCGTCTACGCCAACCGGCTTCGTGCGACCTGCCGAGCAGAGGACAACGCCCTGACGGACGGTGAAGTCAACGAGGCGACATCCAGCCGTACCTTGAGCAGAAGATGGGCCGAGCTCATCGGACAGCGCCTCGATTCCACGGATCACGTCTTCTTTCGGCTGCGCCGCGAGCGGCGGGCTCACACAGGCGGACAGGACCAGCAGGTTCCCAAGTGTGCGAATTCTCATCTCTTTTCCTCAGACCTCCCTCGAATCGGCAGGGATTGTATCAAGGAGTCGGGGGAGCTCGCTTTGAGAGAGGCGTCGATAGCTCGATCGATCTCCTCGGAGGAGCTCAGCGAAGAGATCGCGTTCGCGACATCGAGGGGAAGCGCACCGAATCGGGACTCCAGGAGCTTCTGCAAAGCCGATCGCTTGCCGTCGAGGAAAGGAGAACGACCTGGGGGATGGAGTCTTGCGATGAGCGCTCGCGCCCACGTCGTAACGGTTTCTCGCCGCGCCACCGGCGCGACGAGTCGATAACCCTTCCGCAGAACGGTCTGGATGAAGTCCGGCTCGCGAGGGTCGTCCCCGAGCGCCCTCCGTATCTCCCAGATGACGTTCGACAGCGCCTCCGCTCGCACCGACGAGCCGTTCCAGACCACGTGCAGGAGCTCGTCTCTTCCCACGTTTTCCCCCACCCGTGAGGCGAGATGAACGAGTACCCGCATCGCCTTCGGCTCGATCCGCACCCGGTGGCCGTCACGCTCGATGACGTTCTTGCTGGAATGCACGATGAATGGCCCGACGGTGAACCTGCTGCCCACGTTTCTACTCCGTCTCCGCCGCTTTTCGAAACGCCCTTCGCGTGCGCTCGTCGATCTCGATTCGGCTCTTCAGCAGGGACGCCGAGAGGAGCGCATCATGCATGAGTCCCTCGTCGGCGTGCGTGAGGGTCGGCGCAATCGCGTGGACGATCTCGTGGACGAGGACACGTCCCACCGCACGGGCGAGGTCCTTCCTCTCGCTCGGACTCAGCATCGAGCCCTTCCTGTGCGCGAGACCGACGCTCCGGAGGATCGCGGGGTAGAACAAGAAGACCGACTCCGGCCGGCTTCGGTCCGGGAGGAGAACGACCCCCATCGCGGTCGGCGCGATCCCCCATCCGGAAGGCTCCGAGAGCATGAGGACGGCCTGGACCCGAACCTCGCCGCCGGTCGAGGGCCGCGGGTCCGTTCCCACCTCCCAGCGTACGCTCACGCCCAGGTCCCGGAAGATGGTATCGGCCTCGTCCCGCGCTCGCTCGAAGTCGTAGAAGAGCCCGTGCGGATCGAGCCAGACGAGATGAATGGTCTCGAACGTTCGCGTCTCCTCTCCATTCGCCACACCTGTTCCCATCACCAGTACCAGCCAGAGTGCGCTCTCTTTTGCCATCGCCCCTCTTCGCGTCACGTGCGAGGAGTAGCAGGAGCGGTCCTCGGAAGTCCTCAGGGATGAGGTCTTGTTTTCTCAGAAATTCTCAGAGAGGAGCAAGCCGCTATGAAACAACGAGATGCGAGCTACGGCACCGGGCGCTTCGTCCAGCCGGGAAAGGGCCCGACTTCGAGCTTCCAGCCCGTCGGGGCTCTCTCGTCGGCGACGGCACGAACGTTGGTCCGTGCGCGAGCTGGCGAGAAGTTCCTCGCGGCTTCGCCGGTGGAGCGGGACCTCACTGACGTCCGGAACGGGCCAGAGATCTCGACGTCTCTCTCCCGTGGACAAGCCGCTCCTGCTCCGCTCCACCAGCCACCCGCCCACGTAATACCGGCCGTGCATCGACCCCCTTTTCGACGCGAAGAGGGGAAATTCTAATCGACAGCCCGCAAATCCCGGCTACGGCTACACTCCAGTCGAAAGACGTCCGGGTATTTGATTTTAGGACATAGTCGAATAATTATTCGATTATGTCTATCAAAGAGTTCCGTCTGGGATTTACCGAGTGCCTGGCGCTTCTGACGCAGCGGCTAGCCGAGCCGGCGCCAGGTCGGATCCAGCTCCTCGCCGGCCCGCGGCAAGTCGGAAAAACCACGCTCCTTCTCGAGCTGGCGGAACGGCACGGGCAGACCGCCCTCTACGCCGCCGCGGACGGTCCCGAGGCTGCCGTGCCCGGTTTCTGGGAGCGATTCTGGGTCCGCGCCGAGGAAACCGCGGTCCGAGAGGGACGAGCGATCCTGTTGCTCGACGAAGTTCATCTTTTGCCCGAGTGGGCGGCTCGCCTGAAAGGCGAGTGGGATCGCTTTCGTCGCCGCAAACGCGCCGTTCACGTCGTCGCCACGGGCTCGTCGGCGCTGCGGCTCTCGACCGGTTCGCGCGAAAGCCTTGCCGGACGGTTCGAGCGAATCACGCTCGCGCACTGGTCGGCTTCGTCGCTTTCCGAAGTCTTCGGCCTCGAGCCGGCGGAAGCCACGGATCACTTCGTGAAGATGGGTTCGTATCCCGGAGCTTTTGAACTGCGACAGGACATCGGACGCTGGTCCGCCTACGTGCGCGATGCCATCGTCGAGCCCGCGATCGGTCGTGACGTTCTTGCCCTCGCCGCCATCAGGAAGCCGGCGCTCCTTCGTCAAGTGTTCGGTGTCTGCGCGTCCTCCCCGGCGGAGATCGTTTCCCTTCAAAAGGTTCAGGGCCAGCTCCGGGACAAAGGAGCCATCGAGACTATCGCTCACTACCTGCAACTGCTCGAGGACGCCTTTCTCGTCGCTGCGCTCGTCAAGCACTCTCCGCGTCCCGCGCGCCAGAGAGCCGCGCCTCCGAAGCTCATCACCCTCAACAACGCCTTGCTCGCCGTCGTCGACCCGCGCGGGATTCCCGATCACTCGACGGAATCGCAAAGGTTCGGAACGTGGATCGAGAACGCGTGCCTCGCCCACGCGTGGAACCGGGGGCAACGCGTGACCTATTGGCGCGAGGAGCCCCTCGAGGTGGATGCGGTTCTCGAAGGGAGCTGGGGGGCGTGGGTCGTTCAGGTGGCCACCGGGTCGGTCTCCTCGTTCGACCTCAGGGGCCTCGGAGAGTTCACCCGGCGGAATCCATCGTTCCGGCCGCTCGTGCTCTGCACATCGGACGGGCGTAGCGCGGTCGAGCGAGCAGGATTTCCCGCGATGTCGTGGAGCGACTTTTTGCTCGACGGCCCTCCGCGAGCTGGCGGTTCGAACGCTTCGTGAGCTCGGCGAGCACGGCGTCGCTCCTACGGTATACCATCATCCACCACTATCACAGGCCGAGGGAGCTCGGCCCACCCGGGAAACGGACCGACCTCCACCTTCCAGCCCGTGCTGGAGGAAGGTTCCCGGACGGCGCGGAGGTTGGTGAGAGCTTTCAGCTTCCCGACGAGCTCGTCGATGAGTAGCGTGTGGAGCGGTGGCGTCGAGAGGTCCGGCATGGGCCACAGGCGGAGCGTCTGGTCCTCTCCGGTCGTGACGATCCACCGCAGGTCCGGAGAGATGGCGATCTCGTCGATCGACCCTCGGTGTCCCACAAGCAAGTGTGGCCCTCCTCCGTCGACCCTTCCGACCAGCACGACTCCGTCGGCGCTTCCGCCGGCTGCCACGGTGCCCGATGCGTCGAGGGCGATCGCCGTAACATCACCGGTGCCCCAATGCAGCTCGCGAACCGTGCCCGCGCTCAAGTCGTGGACCGCCCCTGCTCCGGCTCCACCAGCCACTCGCCCACGTAATACCGGCCGTGCATCGACCCCCCTTTTCGGCGCGAAGAGGGGAAATTCTACATCGGTTCTAGAGGTTCTGGCTCCACCGATATACGTGCTCGAGGTTGGTAATCCGGTGACCGCCTTCGCCCAGAGAACGGGAGGAAACTTCGGCACGGTGATCGCCGCCCTCCCGCCGCGTACGGTGAAAGTCGGCGTCCGTTGGCAGTTCTGAGCCCTGCCATCCTGTGGGACCAGTATTGACCAGAATCGTGCCGCGGGGGTTGGCTAGAATCCGAAACGGTCACCCAGTGTGGCGCTCCGCTCCCTACTGGAAGCGTTGTTTCGAAGGTTGCCGTCCGGCGGGCCGCCGAAGCTAGCGGTTCTCGCCGTACACTTTGTCCCAGCTCCCCTGGACCTTCCCTCCGAGGTGTTCCGTCGGCATCCGGCGATCCCGTCAGATCCCAGACTTGTGCCACGTCGCCGAGCGGCCCTGAGAAGGTCGCCGGCTCCCTCCTGCGGGTGGTCCTCGAGGACGGATTTCGTCCTCAACCGGCATGGGCCGCGTCGCCGCTCACGCCGGCTTTCCACCTCAGGCCCTCGCCTGCCCGCCCGCTTACCGGCCCCGCAATCCCCGCGCCACCTCCCTCTATCAACTCCTCGATACCTACTTCGAGACTCTCAAACGCCTGTGGGAAGAGCGATTCGAGCGACGATACGGCTTCT
>DATIBD010000006.1:0-6461 GCA_035457705.1 Vicinamibacteria bacterium | reverse complement strand
GGTGGGCCCTTGGATGCAGAGCAAGAGTTCCAGAATGGGGGCAGATACGCCTCAACGATCGTATCGGTGGTAGGAAGACTTATGCCTCGAATGAGGTTCGGCGGAGAGTAATCACCGGGCAATATCTCTGCGGGAGGATCGGCGGACGAGTCGTAGACTGCCACAAGAAGTTCTGTGACCCGACCGGTCCCGTCCGCGATCCAGACTCTGACAGGACTATCCGTCTCATTCGGAAAGGCTGGATCGCTGACGGCGCCGAGGAAAAAATTTCCGTGAATTCGCAGAACGGGCCGACCACCGAGTGAAATGGCGTCCTCGACACTCGAAATCACGAGAGGCGGGGCATTCTCGGTCTCGGTGACCTGGGAAAACGCGTGCCAAATGGGCAACAACAGGACGAACAGAGTCACCCACGCACGACGAGTCGCTATCCTCACGCCAATGTTGCTTACAAGCCCCAGTACAAGCTTCAATGCGATCCTCTCGAGCTCGGCTGAAACAGGGTCATCAACGTCAAGCGCAGCGATTCAATCCAATGGGCAGCAGTGATACGCGAAGACAACGTCCGGCGTGTTCGCAAGCTCGTCCCCGATTCAGCGAGACCCTCAAGGACTATTCTCGAGGCTCGATGACGTCTTCTCGACACACTTACCCCAACGAAGTGCCACAAACACTTCTCGAATTAAACGCCAGACAAATTCGACAGCTAGATCAGCCGGCCCGTGCGGTCCGGCTTCGGCCCCGATCCAGCCCGTTTCTCGCCAACAAGGAGGGCAACGTAGTTGATTGCGGAAACGTTATTTTTCTGCCAGCAAAATAGAACAGAGCGCGTGGCGATTCAATTACGCGTTTGCACCAACTTCATAGTGAGATTGCACGAGACGAAGGTCACGTCATGCCAGCCAAGTGACCTGCATTACTCTGGTCGAGTTCATTAGTCCGGTGACGCCATTTGAGGTGAAGTAAACGTCGTCGAGATGCGTCTCGAGCTTCATCCGCGGTGCGCAACAGTTCGCGGCCTTCCAGGCGGAGATCGACAAGGCGCTCGCCGAGCTGGAGGATGAAACTCAGCTAGGTAAGGAGAACGCGCGGGGTCGACAACGTAACGCCGCCGTGCAGCCGGCTTGGGGAACCGGCTGCACGACGAAGGAGGGGGGTCAGTTACGTTCCGGTCGATGGTGTCGCTGGGACATCGGCACGCTGCGTCGGGGGTCGAAGCCCCGGCGGCGTGGGGGGCGCCAACGAGGTTCCTGACGTCGTCGGTTGGGATCGGGGGGAGGGTCCGACGACGTCCATGCCGTTGCTCGCCACGGCGAGGCTCTCACCATCGCCGTCGACGCAGCCGACACCTGCTGCGTCTTTCACGTCCAGGTCAGGGGAGGGAGATCGGTTGTCGCCGGCGGCGAGCGTCTTCGTGCCACCGTCGGCTGATTCTCGGACGTTGACGATTCGTGCGCCGACGCGGGTTACGCGCCAGGCGCTCACGAGCTTGGGGTCGAGTGCCTCGACAGCGAGGTTGGGTAGCTGTCGAGACGAAATCGAAACGCGCCGGGTTTTGGGCGGTTGAGCTTGTTTGGGGAGGCACCCTGTCTGCCCGCCGAAAACCCTCCCCGGCCTCGTGGCCGGTAGCACGTTTCTCATCGACCCCTCGCTATCTCTTTCAATCCACTTATTCTGTTGTCTCGGTAATTGCACTTTAGGGCATCGCGGGAGCGAGTTCCGTGATTTGATGTGGGTGATAACCCCACCGTTCGAGCGCGGGTTTTTTCCAATAGCCGCCGGGACACTCCCGCCTGTCTCGATCGATATCTTGCACATGTGTTGCACATGTAGCAAAATGGAGCGGTGTCCAAGATGATCCAGGTTCGCAACGTACCCGACAAGCTTCACCGGGAGCTCGTTCGCCGCGCTCGAATCTCCGGGCAGTCGCTCACGGACTATATCCAGTCTCTGCTGGAGCGCGAGGTACAGAGACCTCCTCGATCGGAGGTCTTCGCGCGAATAGCGGGGCGACCCAAGTTCGACCTGAAACGACCGGCCGCTGAGCTCTTGAGGGAGGAGCGAGAGGGTCGCGAGCGCAGTTGATGCACCTGGTCGTCGACGCCTCCGCGCTCGTCGAGTATCTGCTGGGAACGAGTCGCGGCGGCCTGGTTCGAGGTGCGATCGAGACCGCGGCAGACTTGATTCACGCACCCGCCCTGTGCGACGTGGAGGTCGCTTCCATCCTGCGTCGTGCGGTTATGCGGGAGGGGCTAGCGCCGCATCGTGCGGTTGATGCTCTCATCGACTTACTCGATCTGGACATCGAACGCCACGGGCACCTCGGTTTGCTTGGGCGCATTTTCGCATTGCGCGAGAATTTTTCCGCGTACGACGCAACCTACGTCGCGCTCGCCGAAGAGCTCGAAGCGAAACTCGTTACTGCCGATGCCCTATTGATCCGCTCGGTGCGCAAACACCTCGATGTTCCCCTGATCGATGCTTCAGCGACCGCTCTCGGTCGATGAATGACGGTTCTAGCCACTCGAGGGGGTCGAGTAATAAACCGGCGGGGACTCGGATACGAGGTTACGACTTGTCAATCGGCGATGGGAGATACTTCTTCGTCTACAAGACGACAAACGCTGCGGTGGTCATTTCGGCGCGCGACATGACCCGCGGAGAGCGGAAACGCTATGAAAAAAATAAGAGCTCGATATCCAAGGCAACTTCTTATAAGGAAATGGGAGAGTATTGGGATCGAGAGGATCTCGATGGTATCTGGGATCAGACCGAACCTGTGGAATTCTCCGTAAGTCTCCAGGCTGAAGTGAACTACTACCCGATTGACTCCGCTCTGGCAGACAAGATTCGCGACGTCGCAAGGCGTCGGGGTGTCTCTCCCCAAACCCTGCTGAACCTCTGGGTGCAGGAAAAGATCCAAGAAGAGAAAGCCGGCTAGGAATCAGAGTCGCGTCTAATAGCCCATCGAAACGTCGACTCTCGGTGAGGCCGCGGGCCGTCAGGAGCGCTTCTCGACCCGCACCGCGTTCCCCAACCGATGGACCGGCAAGAAGGCGTCTTCTTCCAGCGAGCCGTCGCCGAGGCGTGGGCGGACAGCCCAATCCGCAGCGAGGTCCAGCTATGCCGGCGGAGCACGTCCTTCGAGTGCTGATGCCGCCAACGCCGCATGAATGTTCGCGTAGTAAACCGGCGGGGGCTCGGATAGGTGGCTACCGTTTGTTCGATACCGGGCCATCTTCTCCTTGCCGTAGTCGCGCTCCGCGAACAGGGCGTTGTGAACATTGCAGGCCAGGCGCACGTTATCGGGGCTGTGGTCACCTCCTAGGCCGAAAGGCTTCTCGTGGTGGAACTCGAGCCTTCGGGTCTCGGGGCAACGCCTGCCGTTCCCGTCGCGATAGGTACAGCGGTCGCCATCGCGCTCTCGAACCGCTCGTCTCACCGCGGCGGGGATATGCCGCGAGGACGGTGACGTATCCGTCTGGTCGAGATTCTTTCGTGGAGCCTTCGTCTTCCCAAAGCGCCTGGATTCGAGCTTCTCCAGCTTCTCCGTCACCGCGTCCTCGAGGAGCGCCGCCAGATCGCCGTCCGGCACAGATGAGCGCATGAGCGCCTGGAGACGCTCGAGCTTGTCGTGGAACTCGGCGCTCGCGGTGAACTGGACCTTGTAGCGTGCGGGCGCGAGCGGTTCCACGTTCGGGGGCAGCGGTGACGGTACTGAGGGTCTCGGGAGCGACGGAGACGGATCCTCGGGTTCCCTCTCTGGCTTGGGCGCGGGAGTGTGTAGAAAAGTTACTCGTTCCGGAACGAGTTGCTCGGGTTGCGAAGGCGGGGGCGGCTTTGTCGGACGTTCGGGAAGCTTGCGTAGGCTCGCTGGAACGTCGGGCTTGGGCTCGAGCTCGACAATCAGCTCTTCGATTTGACGTTTGGACTTGTGCGTGGCGCGGGCTAGAACCGACTTCCAGTTTTCGTCCGTGAGATGGGGCGCAAGCCTTGAGATACCGCTCACGTGAAGACGCCCGTCGGCGAGCATGTCGAGAAGCACGGCGTACTTCCGCGACGCCCGGGCAGCGGCGATACGCATATAGGCCTCGCTCTCCGAGAGGTGCAGGACCTGAGTGCAATAACTGAACATCGACGAGCAAGCCTGACTTGCAAAGAGTCGTCGCTCGTCGACCTCGGCAATATGGGCCACGAGCTCGGACTCGACTCGGCGCGATTGCGCGACGAGCTCCGATAGTCGGCGAAGAAGCTCGTGGTCGGGGACCGATTCGAGTGTGCGTTGTTTCGTCATGATCCTTTATAGCAAGGGGGTTTTCTTGAGGACTGAGAGGGTCGGTAAGGGACGCCGCTCCTCATCTGGACGTTTGAAGTCTTCCGTGCAATCGACGTGGTCAGGTCGTCGGCTCGCGCGTTAGAGATGGGTTCTAAATCCGATCCTCACTCGTTGTCGAAACACCTTCGTGAATCTGTCAATAGAGATTGCGATCTTTTTTGCATGATGTGCCCGAGGCACGCGGGTTCTTTCTCGACGGAGACGTCGTTGCCTACTATACGCAGAGTCGTCAATCGGATGACCTCACGTCGAACGATACGCTCGCTGGTGACAACGCGACCTGCTCGACGACGCCGTCGAGCGCACTCGCGAGGAGGTGCCGCCGTTCGTCGACGATCCCATGACGATTTGCGGTTGGGTCCAAGCCCGTCTTCCGCGAGTTGACGGTGAGACCCCGTGACCGCGCAGTCTCTCGTCTTCCGACGGAGAAGGGCATTGAAGGGTGGATGCCTTCCGGCACGCTGTGGTGCTGGCCGCCCAGGATCTCCTTGAAGCCACGGACGGTCTCGGGCACGGGAACCTGCTGCCCCGCTTGCTTCGTAATGGTCAAATGTCCTACTATGAGTGGACAGATGTACCAAAGGAGGTCCGGATGGCGACACATTCGATTGTCTCCATGATGGGCGGCCACCGCTCTCTGGGAACCCGGGTTCGCACCACGCTCGACATGGCGGAGCTCATCGAGCGCGGCCTCCCCCGGAGCGTCGCGGAGCACCTGCGCGAACGGCTCGGGCTCACCGATGCCGAGCTCGCTCGGTGCCTGGGCGTCAGCGCCAAGACGCTGCAGCGGCTGGCGGGGCGGCGCGCGGCCCGCCTGACCCCGGTTCAAGGCGACCGGCTCTACCGGTTGGCGCGTCTCGCCGCGATGGCCGAAGAGGCATTCGAGGACCTGGGTCGCGCGAGGGAGTGGCTGCGCGAGCCCCAGCGCGGCCTGGGCGGCCGCGTGCCTCTCGAGGTAATGCGCACCGAGGTGGGGGCGCGGGAAGTCGAAGACCTCCTGGGCCGCATCGAGTACGGCGTCTTCAGCTGAGCGTGTCCTTCTCCCTCTGGCGTCTCGTCAAAGCCAGGCATGCCGCCTCCGCGTTCGATGGAGAGGGAGCTCGTCGCTTCGGCGGTCGCTGGAACGAGCGCGGGACGGCAGTGGTCTACCTCGGGGGAGCTCTTTCTCTGGCGGCGCTCGAGACCTTCGTTCACCTGAGCGCAGCCGACACTCATTTGGAGCTCGTCGCGATCGAAGCCGTGATTCCCGAAGACGTCCGCATTTCGCAACTGCCGCGCGGTCGACTTCCGGCGAACTGGCGCACCGAACCCCCGCCTGCGGAAACGAAGGCCATTGGGAGCGGCTGGGCTCGCACGGGTGAGACCCTGTTGCTGCGGGTGCCCTCGGTAATCGTGCCGAGGGAATCGAACTACCTCCTCAATCCCGTTCACAAGGATTTCCCCCGTGTGAAGATCCGCGCGCCCGAGGCGTTTGGATTCGACCGGCGGATGTGGAAGTAACGTCCGCTTCATCGGGCGAGCCGTGTGTCGATCTGATTATTCGGCTTCGATGGATTGTGGCATGAAACCCGAGATGAGCTGTTCGTACACCCTCGAAGCGAGCGAGTCAAGCACAATTCTTGCCTGCACGGTGCGCGGCCAAATGAAGCCGACCGTCGGCAAGCATGACCAAGGCTACTCGTTCCGGAACGAGTTGCTCGGGATATGTTTACGGGGCGTACTTCAGCGCGCTTGATTGCGATGGTCAGTCCGCGATGCTGTTGGGTAGGAAATTCTTACTGGGAGGGTCGGATGGCCACGGACACCAGCGACAGTGTCGAGTTCCTTGGGAGCACCCGGCTCGGTGAGAAGGGGCAGCTCACAATTCCCAAAGAGTACCGCCGGACACTGGCTCTCGATCCCGGCTCACCCATTGCCGTCGTCAAGGTGGGAAACGCTCTCCTTTTGATCCCAGAGCAGGTTCGCTTTCGTGATCTTTGCGAGCGCGTGGCGCGCGCCTTCTCGAGCCATGGAATCACGACGACTGAGGTACTGTCGACGCTGCCGGAGGCGCGCGAGCGCGTTTATTCGCGGCTCTACCCCGATCTCGCGAAGCAGAAGCGCCGCAAGCCGAAAACGTCGAAAG
>DATIBD010000005.1:0-3589 GCA_035457705.1 Vicinamibacteria bacterium | reverse complement strand
CTTCGTCATGTGACGAATCTTGCCTCCCTCGAAGTCCATCACGTAGACGTAGTCCGTATCGACGCTCTTGCCCGTCGGCGGGACGGGGCCACCTTCTCCGGTGTGCGTGGCGTGGAAGACGGCAAAAGCGCACACATTGTTTCGCTTCTCGTCGGTGGCGAACGATTTCAAATCGTAACCGGCGTTGGACATGATGGCGGCCAGTCCCTTCATCCACTCGGTGTATTGCTCCAAGGTCTTGACATCGGCGAGTGGCTCCGCTTGAGCGGAAAAACTCGCATCGGCAGTGCAGTATTTCTTGCACGCTTCCCAGCCTTTGCCTGCTTCACAAGCCTCGAAGAACTCCCGGGCGGTTTGGGTGATCGAAGACATTAACGAACCTCCTTACGGGCAGCTACTTACAGTATTCACCGCGTGAATGCAAACATCGACGATCGAGCATTAAATGCGGCATTCCGTCGAGGGTTGCCCACATGTTGACCCTTCTCGTCGGGCCTTGTTAGCATTCCGCCACGGAGGCGAGGAGAATGAGAGCCAGCATCGCTGTTGCCCTGTTGTTGTGCGTCTTTGGTTGTGGTGAGGCGCCGCCGCCCGCATGGGAGGCCGCTAACCCCATCCAGCCTTTGCCTGAGCCGCCGTTAGGCGTCACGCACACGTGGGACGATCTCGAAAATCCGCCGACCCCTGAAACGGTACGCCTCGGTCGCTGGCTGTACTACGACACACGACTGTCTGCCGACAATACCGTTGCCTGCGTCACCTGCCATAAGCCAGAGAACGCCTTCTCGGAATCCGAGCCCGTTTCGACCGGTATACACGGACAGAAAGGCGGGCGCAAAGCGCCGACCTTCATCAACGCCGCCTGGGCGCTTCTGCCGCACACGTTCTGGGACGGCCGCGCCGCGAATCTCGAAGAGCAGGCGCTCGGTCCCGTCGCGAACCCCATCGAGATGGGGAATACCCCCGAGAAGATGATCGATACGTTGTCCAACATCGGGGGCTATGCGCCTTACTTCGAGCAAGCCTTCGGCTCGCGAGAGATCACCACCGACCGCGTCGCGAAAGCCATCGCCGACTACGAGCGCACCCGCATGAGCGGCAACTCGCCGTATGATCGCTGGAAGGCGGGCGATGAGTCGGCGGTCTCCGATCAGGTCAAGCTCGGCGACCAGCTTTTTTTCGACAAAGGCGGCTGCAATCAGTGTCATCTCGGCTACAACTTTACCGATACGCTTTTTCACAACATCGGCGTCGGGTGGGACCCCGAGACCAAGGAGCTCGCGGACCTTGGCCGGTACGTCGTGACCGAGGTCGACACGGACCGCGGTACGTTCAAGACGCCGACCGTTCGCGAAGTCACGAAGCGAGCCCCGTACATGCACGACGGCTCCATCGAGACGCTTCGCGAGGTGGTCGAGCTCTACAACCGGGGTGGTGAGAAGAACCCGTATCTGGATCCGAAGATCCGGCCGCTCAATCTCACCGAAGAGGAAGTCGACGCCATCGTCGCCATGATGGTGGCGCTCGAGGGCGAAGGGTACGAGGACACCCCGCCGACGGCGTTTCCGCAGTAAGCGGGCGGGTGTGCCTGGGGACGGCCTCGGTCAGGCCGTGAGGCCCTCGCGGAGCCTGAGCATGTGGTCATCCAGCTCGAGATCGTAGCGGCCCTTGGCCTCGACGCGCAGAGCCGTGCCGTTACCGAGCCAGTAATTGAAGCCTCCGCTCGCGCTCGCCCAGGTTTAGCCGTTACCGACCCTGTGCTCGTCGAAGGGACGCGCCCCGAGATCGGTTGGAGTCAGAAGCCTGCATTCGCGGGACGGCGATATTCACCGATGGCTTTGCCGATGACGTGAGGAAACTTACCTCCTTCGCGATCATTTCCCAAGGGTGGAAGCTCATTCGCAACGAGCGCCCGGACGGCTGGCCCGAGTGCGAGCTTTACAATCACAGTACGGATCCGCTCAACCTGGAGAACGTCATCGAAGATGAGCCTCAGATCGTCGAACGCATGAAAGAGCAGCTCGAGGCGTGGCGTAAAGCCGCCCTCGCCGCACGGATCGAGCCCGACGCCGACACCGAAGGCCTCAGCGCCGAGGAGCTCCAACGGCTTCGAAGCCTTGGCTACGTGCAATAAAGCAGCAGCTATGCTTACTCCTACGACGATCGAGACCCCCTCGGATCGAACAGCACGTCGAATGGCCAGCCCCAGAGCTTCTTGACCGGAAGGCGCGAGAAGACCCGGCGTGAGCGCTCGGAGCCCTCGACGACGAGACGGCCATAATAGAGAAGGCCCGCGAGCATGATGGCGACGGCGGCAGCCGCGAGCCACGGTGCGAGCATGGCGTCCTCCGCGCCGAGCGCCACCCAATCCCAGAGAAGGTGAAGTCCGACCGCGACCAGAAAGGTGCGTATCGCCGTCGATCGATAGCCTTCGGAGCGCACCCGCCAAAGCCCGAGTCCGAAACACGCGATCCCACCTAGGACGACGTGCCCGAGCAGTCGCACTAGCTCGACGGGAAGGCTCAGGATGTTCGGCTCTCGCGCCAGATCGAGCAAATAGAAAGACTCCTCGAGCCCCATCCCGAGACCCGCGACGGACCCATATACGAGCCCGTCCATGGGATCGTCGAAATGTCGAGACGAAAACGCGATGAGCCCGACCAGCACGAAGCGAACACACTCCTCGACGAGCGCCGCTACTGCGGCCAAACCCACGCGATCGTCGATTCCCAGCCGTGTGAGCGCCAGAAGCTCGACCGAGCCCCCCACCTTCATCGCGAGGGCCCCGAGCCCGGCCGTCAGGAGCAGCATGTACGAAGGCTCCCGGTTATACAGGTCGTAGCGGTAGACGAGCAATGCGGCGAGAAAACCGCAGGCGAGAAGCGCCACGTAGAGCGTCATGAGGGCTTTTTATCCGATGGCCACGCCGGGTTGAGCCCGAAATCAGTTTCGGGTGATCGGAATTCCCATGGCGAGGTGGATACGTACACCTCAGGGCGACGGTGGGCAGTCGTCGAAGGGGGCGAGCTCCACGACGAGGCCGGTTCCCGCCAGCACTCGTGATCCGTTGCCGAGACTCACGCGATCTCGCGCTCGCAGGATGACGGGGAATCCCCCGAAATCCGCTCCCGCGCTGGTGATGGTCTGGTAGGCCTCGTAGGTATTCGAGAGCACGAGGCCGTTGAGAAAAAGATGCGGGCGGAGGCTGCAGGTAGCGGTGGGTTTCTCGAGGGCGAAATCGACGTCGGTCCGCAGCTCGCCCAATGACACCGAGATGGGCGTGCCGAAGAACAGCACGCAGGACTGTGACTCACAAGCGATGTCGTCGTATGCCTCGTCGAAGTAGTCCGTGGTGAGATCCGTGTGTGCGAAGTAGGTGCCGGGTTCGATGTAATCGTTGAAAAAGAATGTTCCCGTATCATCGGTGAAGGCGGTGTCGAACCAGTTGCCTGCGGGGTCCAGAAGCCTGACCCTTACGTCGGAGAGCGGGTCCCCGGTTTGCGCATCGGTCGTAACGCCCAGGATGCCTGCGCTCCGGGGGAGGGAGAAATTGATGCCGGATGTCTTGATCCCGTCGCTCACGAAGATC
>DATIBD010000004.1:0-13050 GCA_035457705.1 Vicinamibacteria bacterium | reverse complement strand
TCCGCTTCCGATCGCATTCTCCTCGAGCTGCCGGAATTCGGTGTAGACGTCCTCTACTACGTCTCGACTGCTCATGGATTGGGCTCGGTCGAGCTCGGCATCGATCGGGGAATCAACGAGCAAATGGTCGTGCGCTTCGAGCGGGCGGGACCGCACGTCCACGTCGTCCAACAGAACCTGGACTACCGCGCCCTGGGTGGGCCCCCGGATCTCGAGCGCAACGTGCGCGAGTCGTTCGCGACCTCGGTGCTCGCCGCGCTTCCGGTCGAGTCCGAGGAGTCGGGGAGGGTGGTCGTCGACGGGACGCCGCTGTTCATGAGGGATGCCACGGACATCCGAGGTCTTCTTCGCGATCGCGACCAAGGGAGCTTCCGTCTCGATCGCGCACGCAGCGCTTTCTTCATGGAACGAACCCGGGCATTTCCACTCAACACCGAGATCGAAGTGACGCTGACTTTCGAGTCGGACGAGCCGGGATCGCTGGTGCGAGGCGTAACGCCCGATGGCCGCTCGCTCACGCTGCGCGTCCACCACTCGTTCCTCCGAGCGCCTACGGGCTACCGACCGAGAAACGCCGATTCTCGCATCGGCGTTTCGAGCTTGAGCTTCAAGGACTACGCGGCCCCGTTCGATCGCGATCCCGACGTCCGATGGATCCGCCGCTGGCGGTTGGAGAAGAAGGACCCGACGGCCGAGAGGAGCGAGCCGGTGAAGCCCATCGTCTACTACCTCGACCCGGCCATTCCCGAACCGACGCGGAGCGCCATGCGTGAGGGGGTTCTCTGGTGGAATCACGCATTCGAAGCGGCGGGGTTCTCCAACGCGGTGGACGTGAGGGATCCGCCGCCGGGGCTGGATCCGATGGACATTCGCTACGCGTTCATTCTCTGGGTGAACCGGGACGAGCGTGGTTTCTCGAGCGGAGGCGGCGTCACCGATCCCCGAACCGGCGAAATTCTTGGCGCCACGACCCGAATGGACTCGCACCGTATCCGGACCATAGGCCACTACTGGCAGGCGTACCAGATGACGGACACCGGCGACGGCAACTGCGCTCTCTGGATGCCCCCGGTTGCGCACTTTCTGGCGCCGCAAGTCGAGGGACAGCCGACTCTCGAGGAGATGACGCTGGCCCGTCAAGCCGTGCTCTCGGCTCACGAGATCGGACACACGCTCGGCTTCGGACACAACTGGAACTCCAGCATCAACGATCGCGCCTCGGTCATGGAGTATCCCACCCCGCGCGTGCGCGTGACAGCCGATGGCTCCCTCGATCTCAGCGAGGCCTATCACACCGATGTCGGTGCCTACGACCGATTCATGGCCCGCTATGCGTATACGGAGCTCGCGCCCGAGGAGGAAGAAGCGGGTCTCGAAGACATTATCGACGAGATGCGAGCGGAGGGTATTCTCTACACGCCGTCGACGGATCCGCGCTGGAGCTGGTACGACGACCTCGCGTCACCGACCGACTACCTTCGGGAGACGATGGCCGCCCGCGATGTCATGCTCCAGTATTTCGGCCCTGGAATCCTTCGTGCTGGAGAGCCGATCGGAGAGCTGCGCGACATGAGGCTTTGGATGACCTATCTGCACCACCGATGGGCCATCGAGCACGCCCTCGACTTCATAGGCGGCATGTACCACAACCGGGTCGTCAAAGGAGACGATCTCTCGGCGATTCCGCCGACCGAGATCGTACCGGCCGCGCTCCAGCGAGAACTGCTTTCTCTCATCATGAAAGCCATTCAGCCTTCGGGCCTTTTGATCCCCGAGCGAATCCTCCGCGTTCTCACCCCGAGCCCCTACGGCTCCCTCGAGGATCTGTCCTCTGATTACGCTTTCGACCAGCTGCAAGCTGCCCGCATACTCTCGGCGATGGTGCTGGAGCAGATGCTCCAGCCCGACCGTGCCGCGCGTCTCGTCGCCTTCGCGGACCGGCAGGATGATGCCTTGACGTTTCCGGAGCTGTTGGACGACATAATACAAAGCACCTGGGAATCTCCCGGTGAAGACGATCGGCGCCACCGTTCCCTTCGGCGAGTCGCGGAACGGGTGGCGCTCGACGCCATGATGAGGCTCGGCGCCCACGCCGACGCGACTCCCGAAGTCAGAGCGGTTGTGCTCCATCGACTCGAGCGGTTGGGCCAAGCGCTGAGCGAGCGTCACGACGACGACCCGGTGACGGAAGCTCATCTTCGTCTGGCCGAGCGCGACATCGTCCGCTACATCGAGGATCCCGAGTCGACGGCCTCGAGGCTCACTACTCCGACGTGGGGATCGCGGCCGCGCTCGCGCTATCCGCTGCCTCCGGGGCCGCCGCTCGGAGCCGGTTTTGTTCCCTAAGTGGCTGAACTCAGTGGAGCCGGTGCGATGAGCTCGACGGTGATCGAATCCAGCCCCTCCGCCCTCATGCACGCCATGGAAGACAACTTGCTGGGCCACGTCGCGTTCTTGCAGCGCCGGCTGGAGGGAATGACGGTCGAAGAGCGCGGCGGTCTCGTCATCGTCGACTCGGGGCTCGCAAACGATTCGTTCAACAAGGTCCTTCACTCGCGTCTGGCGGAACACGATGCCGACGAACGGATCGCCGAGGCGCTCGGCTACTTCCGCGACGTAGGCCGCCCGTTCAGCTGGTGGGTCGGACCCTGCTCGCGACCGCTCGACCTCGAATCGCGTCTCCAAGATCACGGCCTCGGGGCCGCCGAGTACGAGCTTGGCATGACGATCCCGCTGACAGAGGTCCCCGACCATCTCGACACCCCCGCCGGAGCCAGCATTCGCCGCGTCGCTACGTCGAAAGAGCTTTCCTCGTTCGCCGCCGTGCTGGCCGAGCTGTCCGACCCAGCCGACGAGAATGTGCGCGCGTTTTTCGAGAGCTCGAAGTCGGTCGTGCTCACGGACGATTGCCCGATGCGCTTCTACCTAGCTTACGTGGACAGTGAGCCGGCGGCGGTCAGCGAGCTCTTCCATGGAAACGGCATCGCCGGAGTCCACATGGTGGGGACGAGCGCCAAGTTTCGTCGGAGGGGTCTGGGTATGGCCCTGACCTGGACCGCCCTTGCCGACGGAAAGCGCCTCGGCATGAATACGGGAACGCTCCAGGCCTCACCGGAAGGACAACCGGTATACGAGCGCCTCGGCTTTCGCCCATGCGGCCGCTTCGTGGAGTACACGCGTCGTGCCGTCAGCTGAGCAGTTCGACTGGTTCTTCGCGACTCGTGTGCGAGAAAGACGCGTGGAGCTCAGAAGGGTTGGCTCACCGGGCGCCGCGGTAGTAGCCGCGCCGCGCACGAACCGTCGCCCTGCGGCCGCGCAAGCGCACCTCGAGCTCGTGCCAACCGGGCTCGAGATCTCCGCGCGGGTGATAGCTCAACACGTATCGGGTCTTGAGTTGCGCCAAAATGGACGCGAAGATCTCCGGCAGGCGTGACGAATCCACCTCGAAAAAAATGCCACCCGACATCTGAGCCAGCTCTTCGAAGAAGTCGGTCGTCAAAGCGAAACGCGGTGGCGTCTGTTTCGTGGCAACCACGAAAACCGTCGCTTCACTCCGCTTCGCAGCATCGTACACCTGGTCCTTCGATAGCCAGCTGAATCGATCTTCACCGTCGGTAAACACAACGATGAACGGGCGTTCGACCTCCTCCGCTATTTTGAAGGTAGCGAACAGGCCATCGTTCAAAGATGTCGAGCCGAATCCCGCCGTTCGATCGATCTCGTCATTCAAGCGGGCGAAGGATCCATCGAGCGCCCTCGTCACCTGGATTACGGAGGAGAAGGTAATCAACGCCGCCCCATCCCCAGTTTCGAGCCCGTTCAACATCGTCGTCGCCGCCCTTTTGAGGTACTCGAGCTTCTGGCCGCTGACGCTGTGGCTCACGTCGAGTGCGAGCAAGGCATTCACCGGTACGGTCTTCGCCTCGACCCGATCGACCACCTGGAGCACGCCGTTATCGTGAACCTCGAAATCGTCGGCGGCGAGGCCTAGCACGGCGTTCTTCCCGTGGCCGACGAAGACGTCCACCTGCACCGCGGTGACGTCCACCCGAAAGGCTTGCGGCCCGGCGGATGGCGTCATCATCACCGTGGCAAGGACGCCTGCGCGTATCATGGAACGGTCTCCTCCCGCAGCTCCGCGACGATGTCCGAGAAAGCGTCCATCCTCAAGTAGTATTGCCAAAGGCCGCCAGACGGATCGTTGGGCTGGACTTTCACGCTCAAACTACTTTGGAGAGCTTCGCGGCTTTCCGCCCGTTGCCCTGACGCCTCGAGCACCTCGCTCAAGGCGAGATAGCCGACCTGCCAATCCGACAAATCACGCACGGCCCTCCGATAGTGAGACACCGAGGCGGTTAGATTCTCGCTCTCGCGATAGAGCCGCCCCAGGAAGAGCTCGGCCAACCCCCGCTCGTAGGGTCGTTCGGCGAGTTGCGAAGCGCGAGATAGATCCGCGATCGCTTGCTCCAGTTGACCAAGAAGCGAGTAACAATGGCCACGCCGCAAATAGGCGACGGCATCGGCAGGCACTCGGTCGATCGCCTTCGAGTACCACTCCGTTGCTTGCCGAAGGCTTTGCTGCGCCTGCCTGCGGGTCTCGGCCACGAGCCTCTGTTCGGCGCGGTTTTGCACGAACACCGGGTTCGGGTGCGTCCACCTCGGGATCTTGGACAACTCGAAGGCACCGTACGTCTCGTGGACCATTGCCGTTGCCAAGAGCAGTTCCACGTCATCATGGGCCATCTCACGAAGCCGGTCGAAGAAATGGAGGGCTTGGCCGGGGCTTAGCACGCTCTGATAGAAATAGCCGGCCGCCAGGTGCCACTTACTGGAAAAGTCCTGCTCGTTGACGAGCCGCAAGATGTTTCTCGCGACGTCGATCTGAAGGTCCCTGACCCGCTCGTCGCCCGGTGCGGACAGCTTGGCGGCCGCTTCCGTGTGCATCAGAACGGCCGCTTTGAGCACTTTCGTCGTGAGGGGAAATGACCCCAGGTTCCGAACAGCGGACTCGAGACGGCCGCGGTCCTCGAGCAGGACGAGCGCTTGGTTCCAATCGATCACATCTTGTTGGTACTGACGAACCAGGACGATGTACCGCTCCCAGGTGAGTGACGGCTTCTCCGTCTGAGCAACGGCATGAGGGGCGAGGAGCAGTCCGGCCACGACCCACGCAAAAGGCATGGTCCTGGAATCTTAATCGGTCGCTAGGAGTATCTAAAGCCTGGCTTGAGGGACATTGCCGGCTGCGCCACGTTGTCCAGGCAGTTGGGTCCGGGGATCACCCTCCTCGCACGGCGTCAGCCATCTCGGCCATCGTGAAGAAGACGAAGTCGGGCTGGGGGCGTTGCTCCGGCTTCAACGTCGCACCCCAGCTTCCCCCTTGGGACAGCCGCTGGCGATCGATCCAGGCGGTCGCGAGACCGAGCGCCTTGGCGGGCGCGTGGTCGTGAAACAGGCTCTGAGCCGTGTGTAGAATCTTCGATGGCTCGACACCGTGATCCGTTCGGAGCCGGGTGAGCATGTACTGGAAGTTCGCGGGATCGGGCTTGTAGGAGCCGACGTCCTCAGCGGTGTAAATCGCGTCGAACGTGACTCCGAGCTTCCGATTCGACCCGGCAAACCCGTCGCGATTCACGTTGGAAAGGATCACGAGCTGGTAGCGGGTCTTCAGATACCGCAGCGCATCGGCGGTATCGGGAAAGGCGGGCCAGTGGGGGATCGACCTGCCGAACGCGGTATCGAGCTCCCCGGTCGTCCGAAGCTCGAATCGCACCGCAAGCGCTCGGTGCACACGGGCCAACACCTCGGTGTAGACGAGATCCGGTGCCGCAAACTCCTCACGGCTTTCGAGCTCGGCAAAAGCCTCGAGAGCATTGAGCCGGAGGATGTCGCTGCGGCCGTTCGCGGCGATCAGTGGTTGCAAAGCATCCCAGATGCCCGTCTCCCAGTCGATGAGCGTACCATAGCAGTCGAACGTCAGAACGTCGAAATCATCTAACGACATCCGCGAGTTACGCGAGTCGCGATCGTAAGGAGCCACTCTTCTACTCGAGCTACGCTCGGAGACGTACCAGAATAAAACGATTGTGAGAAAGTCCGTCGCCCATGCAATTGTGGTAGTGGCCTCGTCGAGTAGTCCGACCACACGGATTACACCGAGGCTCAATCGAGTCGTACTTTTGGTACCGGCGACAGTATGTCGGCCTCCAACCACTCATCGATGTGAGTGCACCCGAAAGGCAACGGTGCTTTGGCAGACAGAGGGCAATGTCAATCACGGCCGTCCCGCTGGCGATCGCACCACGGAAACCCGGATGCATCGATGAGCACGGCAGGGCCAATCGCGAGCAGGATCATATCCGTTCGTCAACCCGAACGATCTGGCAAAGTGCTTCGTCCCAGCAGCAGCCCTCGAGCGGTGCAGAATGCGGTTCGCAGGAAAGAACGACTTCGCCTCAATGCCGCTGGAGCCTCCACCACGGCTACAGCAATCGCCGCCACAACCACGAACAACCCGGCCAGGACGTACTCCGTGGTCCCCCAAACGCTCCAACCGCAGTCGTCACAGAGTGAGAAGCTCATTTCCTGTTCCTCTAAAGGATTCGCCAGCGTCTCAGCCAAATGACTCCCACGATCAACGCAGCCAGGACTCCGTAAAGGATCCAATCGGTAGTGGTCCAGCCGCAGTCACTGCAAATATCGAGCAGAGACTCCATGGAGCATTTGACACTAACGGGCGCACAATTGTTCCTTCAGTGATGCTGCTGACTTCAGGATGTCCGCCAGACTCAAGCGCTGTCAGATATCGTGACAGTGCCCGTGCTCGGGAGACCAAACTTGCCCGGGAGGACAGCTTGTACCAGTCGCACCGCTGTCGCCCTGAGTGAGGTTATAGAGGAAGAACACGAGGACCGCGCCTGCGGCCGCGAGAGCCGCGACGACGGCCCAGCTCCCCGGGCCCAACCGGCGTTGCTTTCGCTCGCAGCATTGCTTGTATTTCTTGCCGCTTCCGCACGGACACCGCTGGTTGCGACCAATCTTCGCGCTGCGCATGACGCCAGTCTATACCGCTACCGCGCTTGCGGAACACACGCGTCAGTACTCATAGGCGCCCTTCGCGGTCTCGAGAAGCGCTTTGGCACCGGCCTGAATGAGGCCAGCCTCGCTCGAAGCCTGAAAGAAGCTGAACCCCTCGCGGTCGTGCCAGTTGAACGGACCCCCGAGCTTCTTTCCCGCCTTCAGCGTTTCATCGCGGATCCGGTCGACGAGCGTCTGGTACCTCGGATCGTCCTGAGCGTATCCGGTGAAGCTTCCGATGTCGCCGCTAGCGGCGAACACGACATCCACCCCGGGGACCGCCGCAATCTGGTCGGCGATCTCGATGCCATCCGGGGATTCGATCATGGCGACGACCATCATGTTGTCGTTCACCGTCTCACGATAATCCTCCCCCCACAGCTCTCCATACTGTCCGCCGCCGCGACTGCGACGGCCCTGGGGAGGATACTTCGCGTATCTGACGGCAGCCTCCGCCTCCTCGACGCTCGCGACCATGGGGACGATGATGCCGAGAGCACCGATATCCGTGGCCTTCTGGATGTCTCCCTCGGTCGCATCGGGGACACGGATGAAGGGAATCGCCTTCGCGCCCTTGCAAGCCCGAATCATCTTCGCCACGTCCGAGTACGTCAGGGGGCTGTGCTGCATTTCGATCCAGAGGAAGTCGAAGCCCGCGTCGGCCATGGCGCAATAGATGTTGGGATCCGAGGTGTAGACCGTGCCGCCAATGATCGGTTTTCCGTCCATCAATTTCTGTTTGGCAGTGTTGTACATCCGGCCCGGCTCGGCAGCGTTCGATGTCATCCACGCGAAATAGACGAGCGCGAGCACGGCCGGACACGAAATCATCCACCTGGTTCTCATGGCCCTCTCCTCCGTGGGCGGGAGTATACCGCCGAATGCGGGTATTATCCGTCGCGACGCCGCTTACACCTCGTCAGGTCGCCGAGAGTTTCCGAGGGGATCGCATCGCTCGGTAGAGCTCGATGTGGCCTTCGACGATGCGTTTGCGCTCCTCTTCGTTGACCTCGAGCGACCAGTTGTCACGCTCGGAGGTACCGCCGAGGATGATCCCGTCGGTGCGCGGCATCATATGGATGCCGATGCCGGGTCTTGCGCTCGGGCTGTGAATGCCCCCGTTGGTGCCGTAGCTCACCTCGGGTTGGGGGATGACGACCGTGAGCTGCCCCTTGAGGGGCACGAGCTCCTCGTCCTCGAAGAGCTCCTTTGCGCCGAGTCCGGTGCAGTTGACGACGAGCGTCTCCGCGAGCCACGCGATGTCGCGGAGAGACTCGAATCTTCGGATGACGATCTTGCCCCCGAGAGAAACGAAGTCGTGGACGAGCGCGTCGAGATAAATCGAAGGCTCGATCCGCATCATCGGGCGAATGACGGCGTACTGCGTGGGGAAAGGGTGCTCTCCCGGCCGCAGGAGGTCTTGACCTACCTCGACCTCCGCCGGAAGCAGCACGTTCGACCCGGATGCCAGTCGCGCGTCGTCCGTCGGCGTGTAGTTTTGTATCCAGGTGATGCCATACTTGGGCCCGACGAGAAGCTGGAGCCGGCGGTAGGCGATGGTGACCGCGCGGCGAAACTGTTCTTCCCATTCGGGAGTGCGTGAGCGGAGCTCGACGAGGCCCGACGTCGGGGTAAAGCCCGCGAGCGACATGTTCGACGTGGTGTCCGGTGGCACCGAGGCCGCGTAGATGGTGACGTCGAAACCGCGGCGCTGAAGCTCGCGTGCCGACGTGAGCCCGACGACACCGCAACCCAGAACCGCGGCGCGGCGGTCGAGGTGATCCAGAGCGATGTCCGCAGCCGCATGCGCCGTGCCCCAGGACAAGGACATCCCCGCTCCGCCGTGCCCGTAGTTGTGGATGAGTGTCTTGTCGCCGAGCTTCTCGGCTTTGAGCACGAACCCAGAAGCCCGGTGGGGCCTCAGACCGACCGTCGTGCGGATCACCCGATCCCAGGATACGTTGGGCGGCTGGAGCTGGATCGGAGGCCTCCTGGGCCCCATGTCGGCTGCTCTCCTCGAGCTGCAACCCAGTCCAAGCCCGACGAGAGCCAGGCCGCCCGATTTCAGAACGGTTCGCCTTCGCACGGAGAGATCCTCCCCGAGTGAGCGCGATGCGTCAACCGTCACTCGATGTATCCGAGAGCCCGCAGCTCCTCGAGCACCTCTTCACTCGCTTCGGTCGTTTCACCGCCCTCCAACGACATCGAAGTGTCCACGTCGGTGAAACGGAGCGGGTTGGATCGAAGCCAGTCTTCCTCGAACAACGCCGCCAGGACATTACCGTCCATGTCCAGAGGCACGGGCTGAGCGAACGCGTGCAAGAGCGTCGGTGCGACGTCGAGAACCGTCGATCCGTGGAACGACCGGCCGCGCCGTATGTTCTCTCCATTGGCGATGAACAGCCCGAAGGGCGCGTGATGGCCCGCGCCTTCGATCGGCTGCATCCCATGGTCCGAGACGACGATTACCGTGGCCCCTCGAGGAAGCGCATCGAGGATCTCGCCGATCCAAGCATCTACCTTTACGTAAGTCTCGTCCATCACGTCGCGCAGAGAGTCAGGGCAGTTGGCGGGGAGCGGGGCGCCGGCACGCCAGTGAAGGGTGACGTGCCCCGCGACGTCGAGCGATCGCAAGTAGATCGTGAACAATCCCGAATCCATGCGAGGTAAGAGTTGCTTCGCAAGCCGCACGTAGTAGGTGTCTTGGATCAGGATCTTCTTCAGCACCGAGCTTCGGTCGATGAACGGCGGCTCGCACTCGGAAACGTGAAGCTGCTCTAAGGTCGGTGCGAGATCCTCGGCGAGCGGGGCGAGGGGCTCGAGCTCACGAGCCAAATCTTCGGGCCACGTGAGCCTCCCGCTTCCGCTGCGCTGGTCACGGATTCCCATGCGCGATGAGACCAGAAAGCCGTTCACTTCGTACGCGGGCCACGTACCCCAGTACCCGACGATTCCCACGGAAACCCCAGCGTCGCCGAGAAGCATCCACACCGGTTTGGCGCGCCAGTGCACACTCTGAATCTCGGCAAGTCTCCCTCGCGGCTCGTAGAACCCGCGCTCGAAGTGCTCGCGCGAGACGGCGGGGCTCAGGGAGACGATCTCTTTTCCCTTCCCGTCGATCACGCTCACGAAGGCTAGCTCTCCCGCGAGCCGCCTTCGATCGGAGGAATCACCAGCTTCGGAGGGCCGGCTCTGGCGGGCAAAAAGGAGCTCGAGTCGGTTCTGTCCGGAGCGAAGGTCCGCGGCGGCTACCGGTACGGAAAACTCGGTCCACTCGACCGGCACCCGCAGCGTCTCGAGACGCTCGCCGTTCCAGATGACATCTACACCCTGCTCACCGTTCGGCTCGTAACTATGGAGCTTCAACCGAAGCACAAAGGGCGCCCGCCCCTCGATCTGCGGAATTCGAATCGCCGCTCGCGCCGGGTCGTCCTCGGAGCCCATCCAGACCGACGCCGTGCCGGGGATGGGCAGCACGAAGTCGCGAATGCCGTGTTTTTCCGGGACCTTTCCGGTAGCGATGGAAGCCCACACGATCGGAGAAGCGAAGTAGCGGCGTGAGCTCTCGCGCATGACGCGGCGAGAGGGCCAGGATTGTAACGGTCCCGAAGTCCCCGAGGCCATCAGTCGCTCGAAATTCGGAAGGCGCTCTTCGGCGCGAAGCTCGTCGACGATGTCGAGGCTCCCGCCGTCGAGACCGATCAAGACCACGAGTGGCTGTCGTTCGCCCTGGCCACAGGACGAGAAGCAAGAGCACAAGACGGCGAGAAGGACACGGCGCATCATCGCGACGCTCATCTTAACCCCAATCGCGCGGAGCCTCGCGGTCGGGATTGACACCGCGAGCGGGTATACTGGTTCCAAGATCATGACTCTTTTGACGTGGATGTTCGCGGCTCTGATGGGAGCTCAATCCCTGGGCGAGGTCGCCGCCAGAGAGAAAAAGCGCAGGGAGAAGAACGCGGAAGCGGGGGTGGAAGTCGTGAGCTACACGAGCTCCGGCAAGGGCACCGCAGCCGACGAGGCTTCAATCCCCACACCGGACGCTCGGGCCCCTGAAGAAACGGAGAGCTCTCCGCTCGAGGAGGAATGGGCGCGCGGAGAGAGCTACGAACCCCGTTTCGCCGAGATATCACGCGCCGCGGACGAGGTCGACGCACTTTTCGAGCGCTATATGGACACGTGTTACAACCGCTACCTCATCGGCGTGACGCCGCCGGGCCTGGGGGTTCCCGTTCTAACGGGCTCGCCCTTCCTCGTGCACACGGGCCGTAACTGGTTCGTCGTGCTGGAGAATCCCTCCGTGCTCGGGCCCTCGACAGCGACGCGTTATGGCGGCAAAGACATCCTCCTGGTGCAGCTGCCGCAGTGCGAGGGTCTCTGGGAACGACTCGTGACCCAAGCCGATCAGGTCAGACGCGCCATGCGGGAATTGCTCGAGGACGCGAGACGCGAGCGCATCCTTCCCGGCGTGATCCGCGATCTCCGTCGCAAGTACCGTCTGGAGTGGTCCGGCTGGGAGCGGTGAACGCCGAGCCCGATTCCGCCGAGAACGGCGAGTGACGGACGAAGAGCTGCGGCGAAACGGGCTCCGATAAGAAGACGATGCCGCCGGCCGCCGCGAGGATGAACGCAACATTAGCTTGGGCAAACGACATGCCCCGCGTGGGCCAGACGGCCGAACGGACGCGTTTGATTCGGCCGGAGTACGTGCGCCTGTTTACCGAGATCAGCGGTGACCGGAACCCGCTTCACTATGACGATCTCGCCGCGAAGAAGTCGCGCTTCGGGGAAATCGTCGTGCAGGGAGGGGTCACTAGCTCCATCCTCAATGTCGTCGTGGCGGAGGATCTTCCCGGCCCGGGAACGGTCTTTCTCCAGGTGGACTGGAAGTTCACGGCCCCGGTAAGGCCCGGCGATACGATCACCGGACGCCGAGATTCTCGAGGTCCGCGAGGACAAGCCGATCACCAAGCTCGCCACCCGCGTGACGCGACAGGACGGCGTCGTCGCGCTCGAGGGCACGGCGGTCTGTTACACGATGGCGATTTGACCCGAAGCCTCCGCTGTAGGGCACGATCTCGTAGAGAGCGGTGATGCAATGCCCCCGCGCTGATGGCACCAGCGTCTTTTCGTTCGTCGTGACGGCCTCGGCTCGCTGGACACCGGAAAGGCGAATCCGGTCCCTTTTTCCGCGCGCCGCTATGCCAAGGCCCTTTCCACGGTCCAGACCAGGCCGACCGCCGCAATCACGAGCGAGAGCGGGACGGTAAGCCGTGACCGATACCAGGGTTGGTTGCGAAACGACCCCACGATTACGAATGCAGCCACGAGCACGATGAGTTGTCCAGCCTCCACACCCGCATTGAAGCTCAGGAGTCCAAGCAGGAAATCTCGCCGAGGAAGGCCCAGCTCCCCGAGCACTCCGGCAAACCCCATCCCATGGAGCAGCCCGAAACCAAAGACGACGAGAGGCCTCCAGACGGTGAGCTTCGGAGTCAGAACGTTCTCGACGGCAACGTAGGCTATAGAAACCGCGATCAGCGGCTCGACGACAGAAGGTGCCAGTCGGACCACGCCATAACTCGAGAGCGCGAGAGTCAGCGTATGGGCGAGCGTGAACGCACTTACCTGGAAGAGCAGCGAACCCAGGCGAGGGGTCAGAAGAAAAAGCCCGAAGACGAAGAGCAGGTGATCGAGCCCGTCCGGCACGATGTGCGACACGCCGAGGCGGAAGTAACGCCAGGATACTTCGATCGGGCCAGGCGACGGGGCACCACCCTCCACGGGGATCGGATCGCTCTCGGCGCCCCGGTCCAACACGATGTGGGTGTGACGTTGCTTCCTGCCTCGTCGAGCACGGTGAGATACACCGGTGGAAACACACGGTCCACCGTGAGCGTCATCGTCGAGACGCCGCGGGGAACGGAGCCCGTGAAACGAGCCGTGAGACCGAGCAATGTCGGCACGGGA
>DATIBD010000003.1:0-11599 GCA_035457705.1 Vicinamibacteria bacterium | reverse complement strand
CCGTGGTCGGGGTGACGAGCGTGGAGTCCCGGATCGTAGCCGACGGCGCGACCCGGTGAAGGAAACCGTCACGCTCGCCGTGCGGGCTCTCGTCGAGCATTCCCTGCGCTCGGGCGATTTGAATCTCGAATCGGGCGGCCGAGCTCATTCGCTCGATGCCATCCGGGCGCACCAGAGGCTTCAAGAATCGAGGCCCGAGGGCTACGAAAAAGAGCTCCCGGTGTTCGGGCGCATCGAAGAGGAAGACGTCGTCCTCGAGATCCAGGGTCGAATCGACGGGGCACTCGGAAGCCTCGTCGAGGAGATCAAAACTGTCCCGACACGGCAGGAGATTCCTCGCGACGGCAAGAGGGAGCACTGGGGCCAGCTCGAGGTCTACGCGTACCTGTACGCGGAGGAGAAGGGGCTCGAGAGCGTCGAGGCGCGACTCACATACTACACACTCGACAGTGGAGAAGTGCGGGAGCTCGGTCGCGGCTACCATCGGAGCGAGCTCGCGAGCATTTTCCGTGGGCTGGTCTCGAAGTTTCTGGTGGCCTATCGGCAGAAAAGCGCATGGGTCGCGGAACGGGATGCGTCGATTCGAGCGACGGAGTTTCCGTTCACTCGATTCCGTCGCGGTCAGCGCGAGATAGCGATCGCCGTCTATCGCGCGCTGCGTGACGGCGGTGAGCTTCTTCTCCAGGCGGCGACCGGCATCGGCAAGACCCAGGCGACGCTCTTCCCGGCGGTCAAAGCACTCTCCGAGGGAAGAACCAAGAAGCTCTTCTACGTCACGGCTCGGACGACGGGACGAGCGCTGGCGGAAAAAGCCGTGTCCGAGCTCGGGAGCCGGTTGAGAACCGTCACGCTCACCGCCAGGGACAAGATCTGCTTCAACCCGGAGAAGGCCTGTAACGGAGGCGAGTGCTCGTTCGCGCGCGGGTTCTACGAACGCATCGAGGGTGCCGTGGGGGACGCGCTCGACCAGGATCTACTGACGCGGGAAGTCATCGAGGAGTTGGCAAGGCGGCACCACGTTTGCCCCTTCGAGCTCTCGCTCGAGCTCACCCCGTGGGCGGACCTCGTCATCTGCGACTACAACTACGTCTTCGATCCGAGAGCTTACGTACGGCGGCTCTTCGACGACGGCAAGCTCGACTTCGCGCTTCTCGTGGACGAAGCCCATAACTTGGTCGACCGGGCGCGCGATATGTTCTCGGCGGAGCTGCGAAAGAAACCGTTTCTCGACCTTCGTCGGTTCGTGAGCCGAAAAGAGCATCCGAACCTCCACCGCGCGCTCAGCGAGGTGAACGCCTTCCTGCTCGCAACGCGAAAACGCGGCACGCACTCCCGGGCCGAGCCGCCCTTCGAGCTGATGTCCATCCTTCGCCGATTGGTCGACGCGGCCGAGCCGGTGCTCGCGGTCGGCCCGAGGAGCTGGCGCGGGGACCTTCTCGAGCGTTACTTCGACGCCATTCGTTTTCTCAAGGTGGCAGACGACTGGGGCGACGAGTACATCGCTTGCTACGAGCCGCGAGGACGGGATCTGAGGCTGAAGCTCTTCTGCACCGATCCGGCCCGTCGGCTGTCGGCGAGGCTCGGGGACGCGAAAGCGGCGGTTTTCTTCTCGGCGACATTGACGCCGCCCGGCTACTTCTGGAGACTTCTGGGCTGTCGTGAGAAGCCGCGCGCGCTTCGTTTCGCGTCGCCTTTTCCCCGCGAGAATCTGGCGGTGTTCGTGGAATCCGGCATCCCGACCACATACCGGCGACGAGCAGAGAGCCGCGCCGGGCTGACCGAGCTTCTCGCGGGGCTTGTGGACGCGCGGGAAGGGAAGTACCTCGTCTATTTCCCGTCTTATGAGTACTTGAACGCCGTTCACGAGCGCTTCGTTTCCTCGCGGCCCGAGCTCGCCGTTTCCATCCAGCGTCCCGATATGGGCGAGAGAGAGCGCAGTCGCTTCCTGGCGCAGTTCGACGCCGACGGCCGGGCTCTCCTCGGCTTCGCCGTTCTCGGCGGTGTGTTCGGGGAGGGCATCGATCTTCCTGGCGAGCGCCTCGCCGGTGCGGCCGTCGTGGGTGTCGGCCTCCCACCGCCATCGCCCGAGCGCGAGCACATCCGGGAGCACTTCGAGCGGGAATCCGGCCGGGGATACGACTTCGCTTACCTTTACCCCGGAGTCAACCGCGTACTCCAGGCCGCGGGCCGGGTCATTCGCTCGGAGACCGACCGGGGGGTCTTGCTGCTGATCGACGAGCGCTTCGCCGAAGCGCGCTACCGGGCGCTCCTGCCGCTCGAATGGAGGCCGATCCCGATTCGCGGAGCCGCCGAGCTGCGCGGGCAACTCACCCGCTTCTGGGCAGGGTAGAATCCGTGAGCGCCGGAGGTGACGGCATGCGCTCCAGAGTCGTTTCGGGCGGGGGAGCGATCAGTCGTTTCGACCGAGAGCGGACTCTTATCGGGTCCTGCCTCGTTCTCACGGCCCTCACCGCCTGTCGGGTCGAACAAGCCGAGCCCCCCGCGGAGTTTTCCTTCGGCGAATGCCGGGAACGCAGCGAAGTCGCTTACGACGACGTTTCGCTCGCGTCCCTTCATGTCCCGATGCGTGACGGCGTTCGCATCGCCATCGAGCTCGTGCTCCCCGAGCCGCTCCCGGAAGACGTGAAGATACCAGCCATCCTCACCATGACACGATACTGGCGGGCGTTCGAAGGGGATGGCCCGAGCTCCACCGCACGTTTCTTTGCCCAGCGGGGCTACGCGGTCATCACCGGCGACTCGCGGGGGACCGGGGCGTCGTTCGGCATCTGGCGATACCATCGTTCGCCCGATGAAGTCCGCGATTTCGGTGAGCTGGCCGATTGGATCGCCGCGCAACCGTGGTCCAACGGTAGCATCGGTGGATTCGGAACGTCCTACACCGCCAACACCGCCGATTGGATGGCCCAGCTGAGCCACCCGGCAATCCGCGCGATCATTCCGCGTTTCCCCGACTTCGACCCCTACGCCGATCTCTACTTTCCCGGCGGCGTCTTCCATATCGCTTTCGGCCAGGGGTGGGGCGACTCGGTGAAAGAAATGGACCTCAACGTTCCGCGCGGCAATCCGCCTCGCGGGGTGAAGCCCGTCGACGGAGACGACGGCTCGCTCGTGGAGGCGGCGGTGGACGGCCGGCGGGAAGCGCCGGGTGTCTTCGAAGGTCTGAGTCAAATCTCGTTCCGCGACGACGTCGCCGAAGTCTGGGGCGTCTCGATGCTGGATTGGAGTATCCACGCGCGTGGGGACGACTTGAACCGCTCGGGGGTGCCGATGTTCTCCTGGGGCGGATGGTTCGACGCGGGCACGGCGCAGGGAGTTCTCCATCGCTTCAAGACTTTGACCGTTCCTCAAAAAGCCATCATCGGTCCGTGGAGCCACGGCGGGGGCTATCACGCGAGCCCCTATCGACCGCCCGATCTCGAGACCGATCCGAGTCCCGAGGCGCAGCTGAACGAATCGCTCTGCTATTTCGATCGGTACCTCAAGGGTGTCGACAACGGGACCGAGGAGCACACGCTCTTCTACTACACGCTGGGCGAAGAGAAGTGGAAGAAGACGAGCGTCTGGCCTCCGCTGGAAATCCACTACATGCGCCTCTATCTCGCCCCCGACTCCCGACTTGCCTTCGAGCCGGGACCGGGGACGGACCGCTATACCGTCGATCCCGAGGCGACCACGGGAACCACGAATCGCTGGTATACCCAGCGTGGGGGTGCCGACGTGGTCTACAGCGATCGCTTGCGCGAAGACGAAAAGCTCTTGACCTATACGAGCGAGCCCCTCGAGGACGACCTCGAGGTGACCGGAACCCCGGTCGTGCATCTCGAAGTGGCGTCGACCGCTCCCGACGGAGCGTTCTTCGTCTATCTCGAGGACGTGGATCCATCGGGACGCGTGCTCTACATCACCGAAGGACAGCTCCGCGCGCTCCAACGCAACGTTTCGGATGAGACGCCTCCTCACGCGATGTTCGGTCCCTACCATTCGTACCTGTCTCGCGACGCCGCGTCCCCGATGCTGCCGGGCGAGAGCGTCGAGCTCGCGATCGCGATGCATCCGACTTCGGTTCTCTTCCGCGCCGGCCATCGGATTCGCCTTGCCTTCGCCGGGGCCGACAAAGATACGTTCGCACCGGTGGGAGAGGACGATGACCCGCCAACCTGGACGGTCGAGCGCGAGAGTTCCTACGTGAAGCTCCCGGTAGTCAGCCGGAGCGGAACGTCTTCACTGCAGAAGTAGGTGGCTTTGACGGAGCCGGGTACATCGCCTTAGGCTCTAGCCTTGCACTCGATCGCCGGTCTCGTCGTGCTGTTCCAGCTGAGCTCAGCCGAGGCGGAGCTCTTGAGCCAGCTCGACGTCGGGCGCGTCGAGGTGATGACCCGCCGCCTTTCCGAGACCGTCGCCCAGAGCCCCTCGGATTCGCGAGCGCTGTTTCCGGAAGCCCGGAGGAGCAGGCGCTTGCCGACGTGATCGCCGTCGAGCTCGAGAAGCTCGGCCTAGAAGTGCGCCGCCAGCGCTTCCCCGTGCGGTCGTTCGACTATGGCGAGGTGAGGTTGTCAGCGAACAGGGAGCGTCTCGACTCGGTCACCCTGCACTCCGGCGGAGGCACCTGGGGCCATTGGGACGGCATCGAGTACCGGCGGGGAAACCGCGGCGAGGGTCGAACCCCTGTTCACATCTCTGGTCGATGCTGGTCAGGCAATGGCCGCCGATTACTCGGAGCTCGGAGACGTAGCGGGAAGGGCCGTTCTCGTGGAGTGGACCTCGTGGCCGGGTTTCGCGATCTTCGAGGCGGCGGCTCGAGGAGCTTCCGCTATCATCTTTTACGACTACCCCGGACGCTCGCTCGACGACGCGCTGAAACAGAACACGGTCATCTATCACGACGCCATACCGAGCGTCGGGATCTCCATCGCCGACGCTTCTGGCTTGAAGCGGAGGCTCGGCGCTGGACCGGTGGAGCTAGAGCTCGAGAACCGCGTCGATTCCGAGCTCGGCGAGTCCGAGAACGTCCTTGGCGTGCTCGAGGGAACGGACGTTGCCGGCGAATGGGTGGCGGCCACGGCCCACCACGACCGTTGGTTTCGCGGGGCTCAGGACGATGCCGTCGGGGTCGCGGTCGTCCTCGAGCTCGCTCGTGTCATCAGCGCGCGCCCGACGCCCCCTCGACGCTCGCACCTATTCGTTTCCTTCGGGAGCGAGGAGACCGGCGCCGCCGATGCGGAGTTCGACTGGCTTCGCGGCTCGCACGCTTTCGTCCGAGCGCATCCCGAGATCACGTCCCGCCTGGCGTACGTCTTCAATGTCGACGGTGCCGGCTGGCCGGCGGAGCGCGGCTATTTCTACGGGACGCTCGAGGCCTCGGCGTTCCACCGGAAGCTCCTTAGCGACATCGGTCTCTCCGATCGCGTCACGTTGAGACCTGGGGTCACCGATTGGGTCGACGCCTGGACGCTCGCCGCCGTAGGGGGCGCCTCGGCGGGCTATCTGCTGTGGTTCGAGGCCCACGGAAAGGACGGTCCCGACGCGTTCTCTCCTTATTACCACACGCAGCAAGATCGCATCTCCGCCGGGACGTACGGGAATCTCCCGCACGATCTGAGGCTCGCCGCTCTGACTCTGCTGCGAGTCGATGCCGCGGAAGCTCTTCCCTTCGATCTTGGCGAGGTCGCCCGCTTCGTCCTCGAGGCGCTCGAGGATGTTCGAAGAGCGGACGTTCTCGGTGAGTCCGTCGCCGAGGCGGAGCGCTGGACGCGAGCACTCGAGACAACCGAGGTCGCGGGCGCGTACTGGCGCACGCGGAACATTCGCCTGATGCGTGCACGACGCGAGCTCGTCCCCTGGCTTTTCAGTCTGAGCTCGGAAGGCGCGGTGATGAAGACCTCGCCGTACCTGAGTGATTTTCTCGCTCTTCGGCGCGCGCGAGAGAGCGTCGAGCGGGGCGTTCCCGCAACCGCCCTGGAGGCCCTCCGCGAAGTATCGACGATGAGCTGGGGGGCCCGGCTATCGTCTGCCGCCTATCGCGCCGAGCGGCAAATGAGCTTCGGCGCTTCCGACTGGTCGAGCGAGTTTGATCAGAGCCCCGAGCCCGCTGCTTACGACGTGCACGCGCTCTACCTCTCTCTCGACGAAGGGGGAGCGTGGATGAGAGCCGCGTCGAGCGCCTGCGGGCTCTCGAGATCGAAGCGCTGGCGAAGTGTCGAGAGGCGCTTTTCGTCATCGCCGGGAAGCTCCAGAAGGCCGTATCCATCCTGAAGGGCGACGTGGTTCTCGGTGCGCCGCCCATCGAGAGGACACCGTGACACCGGTACTCTTTCCCGCGGCGGTGACGAGGACGAGATGCGGGGCGTCTCGGGCTCGCGACGGCTACCCGCGAGAAACAACTCGAGAGTGACGGCAACCAGTAATCCGGGCTTCACCAGAAGCGCTCCATCTCAGATCGCTGATACCATGGCGCGATGAAGAATTGGGTGATCTCGACCCTCGCCCTGACGCTCTCCGCGTGGTCCCAGGCACAAGTCACGGTCGTCAAAGCGGGGCGTCTCATTGACGGACTCGGGAGGGAGCCTCTCGTTCCCGCGATGGTGCTCATCGAGGGAGAACGAATCCGGGAGGTCGGAAGCCGGTTCTCCGTTCCGCCGGGTGCCGTGGAGATCGATCTGGGCGAGGCGACGCTCCTACCCGGCCTCATCGACCTCCACACCCACCTCGCCGATCGCGAGGACGTGCACTGGGAGGACGCGCTCGTCAAAACGACACCTCCGGAGTCGGCGCTGTACGGAGCGAAGAATGCCCTCGTCACGCTGATGGCGGGCTTCACCACTGTTCGCGACATGGGGCCAACCTGGCCCTACGTGGACGTGGCGTTGAGAAACGCCGTCGACTCCGGAGTCGTTCCCGGGCCCCGCATGATGGTGGCGGGGAACTACGTCACCTCGACCGGCGGCGCGGGAGACGCGCGCCAGTTCTCGATCTACGTCGACGTTCCCATCGTGAGGACGCTCGCCGACGGTCCCGACCAGGTGACGGCCGCGGTGCGCACCCACTTCAAATACGGCGCCGACTTCATCAAGATCCTCGTCACCGGCGCCGTTCTCTCCAAGGGAATCCTCCCGACCTCTCAGCAGTATTCCGATGAAGAGATCCGGGCCGCGGTCACCGAAGCGGCCCGCTGGGGACGGCCGGTTGCCGCCCATGCCCACGCCGCGGCCGGGATTCACGCCGCGATCCGGGCGGGCGTACGCACCGTGGATCACGGCTCCTACCTCGACGACGAGGCGATCGAGCTCCTGAAGAAGAGCGAGCGACGGACGTTCTACGTTCCTACTCTCGTTATCACCGAAGGCGGGACGGAAGTCATGCCCGAATCCGAGCAGGAGCGTATGCGCACGATTCGCGACATCATGCTGGAAGGATTCCAGCGTGCCCTCCGGGCCGGTCTCCCCATCGGCCTCGCCACTGATGCCCCCGTCTATCCCCATGGAAAGAACGCCCGGGAGCTCGCCCTCCGGGTCGAGCTGGGCGAGCCGCCCATGTCGGCCATTGTCTCGGCCACGAGCCTGAACGCCGAGATCCTGGGCTGGTCCGACCGCGTGGGGAGCGTCGAGCCGGGAAAGTTCGCCGATCTCATCGCCGTAGAGGGAAACCCCCTTCGGGATATCACCGAGCTCCAGCGCGTCCGCTTCGTAATGAAGGGAGGCGCTGTCGTGAAGAACGAGATCTAGCAAGGCTGATGAAAAAGCACAGTCCAGCCTGCGCGAGCGGAGCGAGCCCGGCGCAATCGTCCGCATCGGACTCCTTCGTGGGTATGAGATGTGAGCGCGCATGTGCGAATAATTGCCGCGCCGTAAACAGCCCGAGCCGTGGCGGCACGATCGATCGCGGGTCCCGCCACGGCACTGAGCACTTTCTAATCGAGATTCGGATACTGGAGGTGGTGGCCGGTCGCGTCCTGGTAGGCCATCGCCAGCGTCAGTAGCTCCGCCTCTCCGTAGAGCTTCCCCACGAGGTGGATGGACGTCGGAGTGCCCTTGGGATTGAGTCCGGTCGGCACGGCAACGCCCGGATGACCGGTGGCGTTGGTCGCGCGGAGGTTGAGGTTTCCCGAGGGAGTGAGAAAAGGAGCAACGTACACGTCGACCCGCTCGAAGAGTCGCGCCATCTCTTCCATCAGCCGCATCCGATGGCGGCTCATCTGGAAATACTCCACCCCGGGCACGAGCCGATGCGCACGAAGGAGCATCGCTTCGGGCTCGTCCCGGTCCTTGATGAGAAGCTTGTCCCGCCCGCTCCGCGTGAGCTCGTCCAGGGACGACGCCTCTTCGACGAGGAGCATCATGAGCGCGTCCAGGTCGGCGTGAGCGGGAAGGGTGACGGGCTCGAGCTTCACCCCGAGGGAGCGGAGGACTTCGAGGACTGCCTCGTCGTTCTCCTTCGACGCGGCTTCGCCCGAGCGTTCTTCCTCGAACGCGTCTTCCAGATAGCCGACCCGAAGGGTCCGTATGTTCAGACCTTCGTTCCAGTCGAACGACCGGCCCGCGAGCGAGAGGTCCCTGCCGTCGGGGCCGCTGATGGCGCTGAGGACCAGCGCGCAGTCCTCGACGCTCCGGCACATCGGACCGACCTTGTCCAGGCTCCATGCCGCGGGCATTACGCCGTGCCGGCTCACCCGTCCGAAGGTAGGTCGCAGTCCGGTCACGCCGCAAATGCGCGACGGGCCCATGATCGAGCCGAGCGTCTCCGTTCCGAGCGAGAAGCCGACGAGGCCTGCCGCCGTCGCCGCTCCAGGGCCGGCAGACGAACCGCCCGAGCCCTCCTCGAGGTTCCAGGGGTTCCGGGTCTGTCCGCCGAACCATCGATCGCCCCGGGCGAGCTCGCCGGTCGAGAGCTTGGCGACGAGGACGGCCCCTGCCTCCTCGAGCCGGGTCACGACTGTCGCATCCAGATCCACCAACTGATCGCGAAAGGCCTCCGATCCCCACGTCGTCTTGTAGCCGCGCTTGGCGATGAGGTCCTTGGCGCCCCAAGGAATGCCGTGGAGCGGCCCGCGGTACTGGCCCGCGGCGATCTCCTCGTCGGCCCGGCGGGCCTGCTCGCGAGCTAGCTCTCCCGTGAGCGTGACAACGCAGTGAAGGCGCGGATCATAGCGCTGGAGCCGCGCGAGGTAGAGCTCGGTGAGCTCGAGCGAGGTTAACTGGCGGGACTCGAGGAGCGCCGCGAGACGCAGCACGGGCCAGAAGGCAAGCTCTTCGACGTTCGCGGGTCGAGCCACTCGCGGCGTTGCTCTCGGACGGAATCGACCGGCGGCGCCGCGCAGCGAGGATCCCGGAACGACGGGATTGAAATAGAGCGGCGGAACGACGGTGAAGGGCAGATCGACCGCACGCGTCTTCTCATAGTTCGCGAGGTTCTTGTTCACGGTCGCGAGCATCTCGCGCCGCTCCTCGGCGGTAAGATCGACGCCCGCCACGCGGGCGGCATCGGCGAGCATGGCGTCGTCGACCTCGCCTCCGCCCGATTCCTGGAGCTTCGCCCAGAGAACGCCCGGGAGCAGGCTCGAGCCTGCGAACGCTGTCAGGAAACGCCGCCGCGTCTCTATGTCTTTCAATCGTGCATCTCTTCGCGCCACCCTCGAAGAACCGTCAAAGCCCGAGAAGGATCCTCAGACGGTCCTCGATCGAAACGAGCGTATCAGCCGAGATGGATCCGAGGCGCCGCTCCAGCCGGCGAGTCGAAATCGACCGGATGTCCTCGCACTTAACGAAGCTGCGCACGGCAAGTCCGGCTTCGCGCTCGCGCACCTCGACATGCGATCTCACTCGCTTCTCACGGCTGGTCACGGGAAGCACGATCACGAGATCGGCGGCGCTCTGGTTGAGCTCGTCTACCGACAAGACCACGGCAGGCCGCGTCCCGGCTTGTTCACGACCGACGACCGGATTCAAATCGACCATCCAGACGTCGCCCCGCGAAGGTCGCTCCACGACCTAGGACTCCTCGATATCGTCGCCGCTCGCGGCGTCCCAAGCGTCACGCTCTTCCTGCTCCTCAGCCCACTCGGCATCGCGAGCTCGCAACGCCCGATAGTCCTCCGAAAGCCCTTGCAGAAAATGCTTCCGCCGAAACTCCTCGATCGCACGACTGATGAGGTCAGACATCGTCGCACCCGTCGAATCGGCCAACCTCTTCAGCATTTCGTGATCCTCGCTCTTGATGCGAACCATCGCGGCCACAAAGAATCCCTCCGGACATAGTAAGCTTACTAGAATGTATACTATTTTGTCAACAGAGAGGACCGAAAGACCCTCGAGTCGGACCTCCGGGGCTCCGAGCCCGTCGTCGTGCTGAATGAGAGCTTCGCGAGCCGACTCTTTGCCGGTTCGCTTCGTCGGGGTCGTCGCGGATGCGCAGCCTCGAGTGGCGATCCTTCAGGAAAGCACGAGGAGCGCTTCAGTCCGCTAGAGCGCGCATCGGTCGCGAGCCGCGCCGCCTCCGTGTCGGTGCTGCTCCTCACCACGGTCGCGCTCTACGGCTTTACTATACTGAAGGGGAGATGAACAGATGAAAACTGAACGTTGGCCACCAAGGTTCCTCGTTGGATGCGCCGTCGTCGTTTTTCTGGTTCCTATTTTTCGTGCCGTTTGTGAGGCACGTGCTCGTCAGGAGAGCACGAGCGAATTGGAATCAAGGCTGGCCGTCCTCGCGTCTAGGGCAGAACGAGTAGTGGACGGGCGGGATCGCGCAGACGTTTATCACCTACTTCGTGAAGCGGGTAGGTCGGGTGGTACTAGAGTGGCTGGCTATCTCCGGGAGATTGTAGAGCGAGAACGGTCAGATACGGAAATCAACATGAGGGCCCAAGATGCCCTTTTTCGCATTACCGAAGATGAAGATTACTTCCGTGCTCTCATTGCGGATCCGAGCTCTAGCGTGGTGCAGAGGTCCAATGCGATCAGGATTCTTGCGCGTCGTCCCAGTACGGAAACGGACGATCTGGTTCGTAAAGTTGATCGTTCGACCGCCGAGAATCAGGTCAGTGGAGCAGCGTCGCTATATTGGTTCACCCGTTCACAGAGGCAGCACTATCGGGAACTCATGGAATTGGACCGCCGACTTGTGTTTCTGATTCAGCACGCGTCGACAGAATACTCTCCACTGTTCGCAAGCGAGGGACCTCCTGAGATTTCGTTTAATCCGTTGTATGAGTGGAGTCGGGTAAAGCTTCTAGAACTTTCGGCGGAATTCCCAATTGTTGCTGCGGAGAGCGCGTTGGACGTAGTTCGAGAGGTCGCAGATTCTTCCGGTGCTACGCCACCAGACAGCTACGTTAGTCTTATCGAACAGCTACTAGCTCCGAAGAGTCGAGAACATTTTCGTTCTCTCAGAAGCGAGATTCAGTGATCTGCTGTAGTTCGCAAAAAGGGGTGCGACGACGGGTTCGCCTTCCGGGCGGCACGAGCGGGCTACGTCGTGTGACGCAGGATGTGGGCACCGAGAAGAGTGGTTGCGCTTCGTTATAGAACACGTTCGCGAACCAGGTGAGTGCCATCCAAGCCCACCGATTGGCGCCAAAACGATC
>DATIBD010000002.1:0-82878 GCA_035457705.1 Vicinamibacteria bacterium | reverse complement strand
GATCTCAGGCGGGCCCTCGCCGAAAGCGTCTGCGGCGACATGGCGGGGCGGCTCATCGGAGGTACGCCCGAGGCTTTCCCTCGGCGCTACGCCGAGGCCTCCCCCATCGAGCTCGTTCCGCTCGGCGTACGGCAGCACCTCTTGCACGGGGCGCTCGATCCGATCGTCCCCGTCGCCTTCGCCCGCGATTTCGCCGCGGCAAGCGCACGCGCGGGGGACGCCGTCGCGCTCACCGTGGTGGAGGACACGGGGCATTTCGAGCCAATCGCTCCGACCTCCAAGGCTTGGCCGGCGGTGCGCGACGCCATTTTGGACCTAGCAGGGTGACGACAACTCGGCCCACCCTCGGCCCGATTCGAGGTCGCGGGCGCCCCAAATTCCTTTTGTGGGCGGTGCGGATCGACTCGTATAATCAAACCTGTATCGACCATGCAGACTTTTTACGACTTCCTGGCGCATAGCTTCGAGTTCCCCCCCGAGGGGTTCCAGGTCATCGACGACGAGCTCTATTTTCACGGTATCAACATGATGGAGCTCATCGAGACGTACAAAACGCCCGTCCGGTTCACCTACCTTCCGATCATCTCGGAAAACATTCGAAAAGCCCGCCTGTACTTCGAGGACGCGATGAAGAAGTACGACTATCGGGGGAAGTACATCTATTGCTATTGCACGAAGAGCTCACACTTCAAGCACGTGATGGTCGAGGTCCTGAAATCCGGCGTCCAGCTCGAGACTTCCTCGGCTCTCGACATGCCGATCATCGACACGCTCGAGAGAACTGGTTACCTGTCGAAAGATACCTTCATCCTCTGCAACGGATTCAAGGATTACGAGTACAAGCAGCATATCGTCGACATGCTCCACGACGGCTTCTACAACATCGTTCCCATCCTCGACAACAAGGAAGAGCTGAACTTCTACGAGCACGAGCTGGAAGTACCCTGCTCGCTTGGCATCCGTATGGCGACCGAGGAGCCCCCGGTACACAGCTTCTACACGAGCCGGCTGGGGATGAGGGAGGACGACATCATCCCGTTCTACGAGCAACGACTGGCCCGACAACAGAGCCTGAAACTGCGCCTACTCCACTTCTTTGTGCACACCGGCATGCACGACACCCCGTTCTTCTGGAGCGAGCTGAGGCGTTTTGTCGGCCTCTACTGTCGACTGAAGAAAGTGGCTCCTGATCTCGAGATCCTCGACATCGGCGGCGGACTCCCCTTCCGCAACTCGCTCGGGTTCGAGTTCGACTATGCCTACGTGGTGCAGGAGATCGTTCGCACCATCAAGGAAATCTGCACCGACCACAACGTCGAGGAGCCGACGCTCGCGACCGAGTTCGGAAGCTTCACGGTCGCCGAGAGCAGCGGCGCCTTGTTCAAGGTGCTGAGCCGCAAGCAACAGAACGATCGCGAAAAGTGGTTCATGATCGACGGCAGCATCATCAGCATGCTTCCCGACGTCTGGGCATTGAGCCGCCGGTTCATCACCCTCCCCATCAACAATTGGAGCGCGGGCTACGAAAAGGTCAGCATCGGCGGAATGACCTGCGACGGGGACGACTTCTACAACGAGGAGGCTCATCTCGAGTCGATCTTCATGCCCGCGACGCCAAAACAACAATACATCGGCTTCTTTCACACCGGTGCCTACCAGGAAGTCCTGAGCGGGGTGGGAGGACTCCATCACTGTTTGATGCCCGATCCCAAACACGTGGTCATATCCGTCGACGAAGAAGGCGCGCGCCACTACCGCGTCCTCCACGAGGAGCAGAGCAGCAAGCAGGTCTTGAGAGTCCTGGGCTATCGTCGCGACCCCGAGGCTCCGCCAGAACGTCCGTCGCCCGCGCGGGCAACGGCCACGAGCCATGTCGAGAAATGAAACCGGCCATCGGGATACGAGCGAATTCGATCCCAATGCCCCTGGCAGCCGGGGAAGTTTGTGGGGGCTTCCCTTCGACGTCGATTCCGCAGCCCTGGTGATCCTTCCCGTTCCCTGGGAGGCTACCGTCTCCTACGGCGCCGGGACAGCTTCCGCTCCCGAGGCGGTTCTGGCCGCGTCCGCGCAGGTCGACCTCTTCGATTCGGCTCGGCCCGACGCCTGGAGGGCGGGAATCGCCATGGCGCCCATCTCCGCCGAGGTTCGCGAAGAAAGCGACCGAACCCGAGAAATGGTTCTGCGGGTCCTCGCAGGAGAGGCGGGGACCGACGTTACGAAGCTAGTGAATGCCGCGTGCGAACGTATGGTCTCCCGCGTGCGAAACGAAGCCGAGCAGCTACTGACGAAAGGAAAACGGGTCGGCCTTCTGGGCGGGGACCATAGCACCGCCCTCGGCTTGATGCAGGCCCTGTCGGGTCGACACGGATCTTTCGGGATCTTGCACATCGACGCCCACTGCGATCTCCGGAACGCCTATGAGGGGTTCGTTCACTCCCACGCCTCGATCCTGCGCAACGCACTCCAGATCGACGCGGTGCAGAAGCTGGTTCAGGTTGGTATCCGTGACATATGCGAGGAGGAATGGCGGTTGATCGACGAAAGTGCGGGACGCATTCGTCTCTTCGAGGATCGGACCCTCGCTCGAAGGCGGTTCTCGGGCGAGACCTGGGCGAGTGTCGTGAACGAGATCATCGAGGAGCTGCCGCAGGCGGTCTACGTGAGCTTCGATATCGACGGACTGGACCCTGCCCTGTGCCCCGGCACGGGAACCCCGGTGCCCGGGGGACTCCTCTACGAAGAGGCCTTGTTTCTCGTCGAGCGCGTCCTCGAGAGCGGGCGTTCGCTCATCGGGTTCGATCTGTGCGAGGTTGCGCCCGGCCGAGATGGAAGCGAATGGGATGCCAACGTCGGCGCGAGGGTACTCTATCGACTGTCCTGCGCCACCTTGGTCGCGGGTGCCTGAGGGGGTTTCATGGACAAAGGACCTGTCTCGCAGTTCATCCAGCGGAACTTTCGTCATTTCAACGCCGCGACCCTAGTCGATGCGGCAATCGGCTACGAGAAGGTGATCGACGAGGGTGGCAGAATGATGATCACTCTTGCCGGGGCCATGAGCACCGGCGAGCTCGGCCTCTCTTTGGCGGAGATGATCCGCAGAGACAAAGTTCACATCATTTGCTGCACCGGAGCCAACCTGGAAGAAGACTTGTTCAATCTGGTCGCTCACGATCACTACAAGCGGATACCCAACTATCGAGACCTCTCTCCCGACGACGAACGAATGCTTCTCGAAGGACATTACAACCGCGTGACCGATACCTGTATTCCGGAAGAAGAGGCGATGCGCCGCATCGAGCATCACATTTCCCAGCTCTGGAGCGAGGCACGACAGAGAGGCAAGCGCCACTTCCCCCACGAGTACCTGTACGATCTCATCTCTCGCGGTAAGCTCGAGAACCACTACCAGATCGATCCCAAGGACAGCTGGATCGTCGCCGCCTGTGAGAGGAACCTGCCGATCCTCGTTCCCGGGTGGGAGGATTCCACCCTGGGCAACATTTTCGCCGCTCACTGCATCCTGGGGGATACCGACCCCACGGTCTTACGCTCGGGAATCGAGTACATGATCGATTTTGCCGATTGGTACACCAAACAATCCCGAGCCGGCGGGGTCGGGTTCTTCCAGATCGGAGGCGGTATCGCGGGAGACTTCCCGATTTGCGTCGTGCCGATGCTGCATCAAGACTTGAGGCGCGAGAACGTGCCCCGATGGTGTTACTTCTGTCAGATATCCGACTCGACGACGAGCTACGGAGGGTACTCCGGCGCAGTACCTAACGAGAAGATCACCTGGGGGAAGCTGTCGGTCGACTGCCCGAAGTACGTCATCGAGTCCGATGCGTCGATCGTTGCTCCCCTGGTCTTCGGGTGGATCCTGGGCTGGTAAGAGGCTAACGCCTTCTTTCTCTCTCAGTGCTCAGTGCCGTGGCGAGACCCGCAATCGATCGAGCCGCCACGGCTCGGGCTGCTCACGGCGCGGCAGGCGCGCCGGGCTCGCTCCGCTCGCGCAGGCCGGACTGTGCTTTTTCACCAGCCTGCTAGTCTCTCGACCCGATGAGCTGCTTCAGGCGGCCGCGGCCTCCTGTCGTAATATGTGGGAAGGTACCCTCTTCAAATCCCAGATGAGACCGAGCTTGGAAAGCAGCAAGAGACCGTAGTAGGTAATATCGATCTCCCACCAGTAGAAACCCTGCCGCGCCGAAGTCGGGTAATGGTGGTGGTTGTTGTGCCAGCCCTCGCCGAATGTCAACAGGGCAAGCAAGAGATTGTTCCGGCTCGTGTCCTTGGTCTCGAAGCGCCTCTTTCCGAAGACGTGCGAGAGCGAATTGATCGTGAAGGTGCTGTGGGACAGAAGCACGGTGGATACGAAGAAACCCCAGATGAGCATCTGGGCCCCCGAGGTCCCGAGACCGGGAGCTTTGGCCTCGAGGAGGACGCCGAGCCCAAAACAAGCCGCTCCCAGGAGAACGGGAACGAGGACGTCGAACCGATCGAGAGCGCGGAGCTCGGGGAACTTGGCCAGATCGGGGACGAGGCGCAGGCGTGTGCCAGAGTTGATGCGATCGAAAACCCAGCCCACGTGGGAGTAGAAGAATCCTCGCCTCGTGGGCGAGTGAACGTCGTCCTCCTGGTCCGAGTAGAGATGGTGATGCCGATGGTGCGCCGCCCACCACAACGGCCCCTTTTGGGTCGCGGAGTTCCCCAGGAGGGCAAACACGAACTGGAACCACCGCGACGTCTTGTAACTTCTATGGGAGAGATAGCGGTGGTAGAAGCCGGTGATTGCGAACATGCGCGCCCAGAACAGAGCCATGCATACGGCGATCGCCACCGGGCTCACACCGACCCAGAACACTCCGAGTGCGACCACATGGAGCAAGGTAAAAGGAATCGTGGAAGACCAGCAGACACCGCTTCGAGTCGCCACAGGGTCGTACGGGGGCACGTTCGTTTTCACTCATCTCTCCTGTTTTTTCGAGCTAATGGGGCCGAGGGGAGCCTTTCGTTCGCGGATTAGATTAAAGGAAGTAATTTAAACAGCTACTGGTCCCTCCGACGGGAATCCTTTAGCTTAACATGATCAGGACGTCATAACCAACGATGGGTCGCGGGCGCTCGAGACGCAAAAGAGAATTGCAGCCCGGCCCGTTCGGCCTCACACTCGAGGACACCCCCAAGCCGTTCACCGCCCGGGCCGTCTTCGGAGACGAGGCACCTTTCGAGCTCGAGGTTGGGTCCGGCAAGGGAGGTTTTCTGCTCGCCGAGTCGGAGCGGCGTCCCGACGTCCGTTTCCTCGGCGTCGAGCGCGCCCACAAGTACTGGATCTACGCCGCCGATCGGTTACGTCGCCACGCCCGATCGAACGCGCGGGTGATCCTCGCCGAGGCGGAGGTCTTCGTCCGGGAGTTCCTGGAGGACGACTCACTCGCCGCCGTCCACATTTATTTCCCGGATCCCTGGCCCAAGAAACGCCATCACCGACGGCGCTTGTTGAAGCCGGATCTCGTGACGTCTCTGGCAGCGAAGATGAGAGTGGGCGCGAGGCTCCAAGTCGCCACCGATCATTCCGCGTATTTTGCCGTGATTCGAAACGCCATCGAGCTTTCCGGATTGGCCGTCGTGCCCTTCACCGCTCCGTCGGCGGCCGCCGACGGCGAGACGGCGGGCACGAGCTTCGAGCGCAAGTACCGACGCGAGGGGCGCACCGTCTTCTCCATCGCGGCCGAGAGGAAGGGCCGATATCGTTATTCGTAACGAAGCGCCTTCACCGGATCGGGGCGCGACGCCTGGATCGCGGGTACCGCACCCGCAGCCAAGACGGCGGTTCCGAGGATTGCGCTTGCGGCGACGAGCGTTGCCGGGTCGGTCGCGGTCACTTCGAACAAGAAGCTCGAAAGGCTCCGCGTCAGGACAATCGCGGCGAGGGCGCCTCCGCCGAGTCCGAGTAACAGAATGTGCAGCGCATCGGCCAGCACCAGACGCATGATGTCTCGCGGCGTCGCACCGAGTGCAATTCTCACAGCGCTTTCCCGTCGCCTCCTCGACCAGACATAGCTCATCACCGCGTACACGCCCGAAACGGCCAGCACGAGGGCGAAGGCGGCGAAGACGGTGAGGAGTGTCGCATAGAGACGCGGCCGCGCCACCGAATCGGAGAGCCTTGCTTCCATCTGTCGAACGTCGGCCAGAGGAAGATCGGGGTCGAGCTGCCTTACGCGCGCTTCGACCGCCGCCGTGACGTTGACGCGCCGGTCGTAACGGACGACGGCGCTCATTACGCTCTCCAACAGCTGATCGGGCATGTTGCGATAGCTCAGGTAGATCTCGGGCTCCGGGCTCGTGTCGAGCCCTTCCTGACGCACGTCGGCGACGACGCCCACGATCTCTCCCAGGCTGCGGAGACGTTGCCCGACGGGCTCCTCGTTCGAGAAGTAGCGCTCGACGAGAGATTGGTTCACGACGACGGCGGCGGGTGACGACGGGTCGTCACGATCCTCGTGATCGAGGCCTTGCAAGAGACGGATTCCCATCGCGCGAAAGAAGCCCGGGCTAACTATGCGAACGCTCGCCCGGGGCATCTGCATTCGGTCCGCAATCGGGGGCCTGCCCTCGATGTCGAGCACCGTGATCATTCTCGAGCGATCGAGGGGAAGGGAATTGACGAGACCGACAGCAGTGACACCGGGAATGCCTTCCACGGAAGCCCGCAGAGCATCGTAGAAGCTTCTCCGGGCCACCGCATCCGGGTATTGAGTCTGCGGCAGACTGAGGCGAAAGCTCAGCAAGTCCCTCGCCTGGTAGCCGGGGTCGACGCGTGTGAGCGTCTCGAAGCTTCGCAACATGAGCCCCGCGGCCATGAGCAGGACGAGCGCGATCGCAACTTCGGCGGCGGCCAGAACGTTGGAGCCCCCGCCGCTCGAGGTCGTACCCCCGACCCCCGTCAAACCCGCCACGAGGTCCAACCGAAGCGCCCGTACCGCTGGCACCATCCCCACGAGCAAAGAGGTCGACAACGCGATGACGACGTTGAACGCGAGCACGGTGGCGTCGATCGAAAGCTCGTTGAGTTGGGGGAGATCCGGAGGAACCAGCAGAGACAGCGCGCGAACGCCCCACCAAGCGATGAGCACGCCCAGGGCACCTGCTGGAATTGCGTAGATGAGACCCTCCATCATCAGCTTCGCGGCGATCCGAGCCCCACCGGCACCGAGCGCTGCCCGTACGGCGATCTCTCGGTCACGGCTCTGGGCGCGCACGAGGAGAAGATCGGCGACGTTGGCACAGGCAATGAGGAGCACGAGGCCGACAGCGACAAAGAGCACGAGAAGCGCCGGTCGGATGGGACGAACGAGCTGCTCCTTGAGTGACGTGAGATGGATGCTCACGCCCTCGTCCATCCGCCGTGCCATCTCGCTCGTCTCGCGGTAGTGGTCGAGAAAAGCACTTCCCTCGGCCTCGGCCCGCTCGATCGAAACGCCCGGAGCGAGCCTGGCGATGACGGGAACGAGCTCGATGCGCATTTCGCCGGGTCGAGACGGCTCCGCGGTTTCGTCGGGAAGAGGCACCCAGAGCTCGCTTCTGGCATCGGGGAAACGAAAATCCGGTGGCATGACGCCGACGACGGTGTAGGGACGGCCATCGAGACGAATGGCTCCTCCGACGAGAGACGGGTCACCGCCAAACGTCCGCTGCCAGAGGCCGTGGCTCAGCACCGCGACGCGGTCCTTCCCAGGAGTCCGTTCCTCGGAAGAGAGCGCGCGACCGTGAAGAGCTTCCACCCCCAGGATCGCAAACAGGGACGGGGAAACTCGTTGGCCTTCGATCCGTATCGGCTCGGCACCTCCGGTCAGGTTGAAGCTCGCATTCCCATAGGCCGCCATTCCGTCGAACACTTCATTCGATTCGCGCCAGGCGCGAAAGTGATCCATCGAGAAGGCGGCCATCTCTTCCGCTCCCGGGCCCATCCTCGGCCTCGCTTCCCACAGGCGCACGAGGCGAGCGGGATCCTCGTACGGGAGCGAGCGCAGGAGCACCGCGTGCACCGCGCTGAAAATTGCCGTGTTCGCTCCGATACCCAACGCGAGCGGGATGATGACTAGCAGGCTAAAGGCAGGACGCGCGGCAACGACCCGAAGAGAGTGTCTCCAATCCGTCAGCCATTCCATGAGAATCGACCTCGCAGAGGTAACGCCCGAGAAGGCGGAAAGTTCCCGGCGCAAAGCGATGACACCGGCGGTTCGCCGCTGCCTCGCCCTCGGCCTGTCAATGCGGAAGCTCGAACATCTGAAGGAGCCCCTCTTCCTTCATGAGGGCCTCGATTTCATCGATTTCCACGGGAACGAAGGCCGACAGGTTCTCCGAGCCGCCATCGGTGATCAAGATGACGTCCTCCAGACGAATGTAGATCTGCTCTTCGGGAATACGGAACTGCGGCTCGATGGTGAACACCATTCCGGCCAGGAGCACGCCGTCGGCGTCTCCGACGTCGTGTACCGCCATGCCGACGCCGTGACCCAAGCTGGAAGGGCGCTCCCTAGCCCTCTGCTTGTAGGCTTCCACGAATCTCGTCGCCGCGCTGCGGTAAATCGGCTTGCTGAATTGCCACCGGCCGAGGACCGCGTCCATCCTGCGGGACGCGTCGTCCATGATGGCGCTTACGTCGCCGGGGCGAATGGAGTCGAGGATGGCCCGATAGTACTCGAGATAGAAACCATATAGCTCCCGTTGCCTGTCGTTGAAACGACCGTTCACGGGCCACATGCGGGTGACGTCGCTCGTGTAGTAGCCGACATCGGGAGCGTAGTCCATCAGAAGGAGCTCCCCGTCGAGAAGCTTCTTCTTTCCCTGGTGATAGTGGGGAAACCAGGCATTCTTTCCCGAGGCGATGAGCGAGTAATAAGCGTCACCCTGAGCTCCAGCACGGTGGAAAAAGAGCTTCGCGAGCGCATCGAGCTCGTACTCAGAAAGACCGGCCACGGTAGAGCGCATCGCTTCCATCAGCGCGAATCCCGACAGCCGTGTCGCCTTGCGGATGAGCTCTATCTCGCGAGGACTCTTGACGAGGCGAAGACCGTCGAGAACGGGAGACAGATCCACTACGTCGAGTTGAGGGAATCGCTGGCGGATGCGTGCCAAGAAATGGGCTTCACGGGTGGGCCGGCCGTCCCATGGGTCGCTTGCGATGTCGGAAGCGGCACGGGTCGCGAGATCCCGGCTCGTCGCCTGCATTTCTGCCGGCTCGAACGGGGTATAGAGAGTAGGCACCCTGCCTCCCCGAGCGAACCGCGCCAAATGGTCGGCCAGGAGCTCGACGCCGTACACCTGCTCTATCGCGGTGAGCTGCCGGACGAGATCCTCGTCCTCGGCGGAGAGCAGTTTCCCCTCGCTTGCCTCACGCCTCAGGTTTCGATGGGGGAGATAGAGCGACGTTCGGCGTCGAGTCCCGTCGAGCAGAAGATACGCGTGAGGGGACTCTACGCCCGACAAGTAGTAGAAGGAATTCGTCTGCCGGAAGCGGACATAGCCCGGCGGCGAAGGCGCCCCCTGTACGAGAGCCAGAGCGTTCGGGCCAATGGCGTCGTAGACCTTCTGCCGACGAGCGACGAACTCCTCGGAGGGGAAATCCTCGGTAAAGAGCGGAGCGTCTTGGCTCGAGGCTGCGTACGCGGCCAGAATCACAGCAATCGAGAACGCGAACCCTCTCATTGCGTGACTCGGTGCCTCGATTTGCGCGTGGCCAAGTCCCTTCTTGAACGAATTGGGCGAGCGCCGGTGCTCGTCCGATCTCTTACCAAGGCCATGTCAACCTTCTTGTCGCCACCAAGGAAAATCTTAACGCAGAGTCGCATCGTCGCGAAGGCGCGCGCCCTGTGGAGCGGCTCCGAATCCTCCGTTTGCTCCCGTCCCGCGGCGAGCCGTGAAGGTGGCGATTCTTGTCCGGGAACTGGACCCGCGTAAACGGCGAGTGGTATAGGAGACGATTCGCATCCAGCTCTCCGGAAAATAGAGGAGGATACTATGCGTCTTTTCATACATCGCGAGTCCCGGTTGTCTTTCCTCGTGCTGACAGCGATCGTAACGTGGATTACTGTGCAACTGCTCGGGTTGCACCCAGCGCACGCCCAGGAGCCCAGGGTCAGGGATGTGCTGGAGCAAGAGGAGGACCCTGGACCCTACTGCCGTTTATGTGCGAACGCTGCGTTTGCCGACATGCAGCTCGAGAACTTCGCGGAGCGCGAACGGATCTGGTATCACCCGACGATCCGGCTTCGTTACGATGCCACGCCCGATCAGGTGCGCTACGTCCTGGTCCAGGTCCGAAAGCTGCTGTATTCAAATCCGAGGGTGGACCCGGATCCGGCTCGCGTTCGTTTCATCGGCTACGGTGACAGCTCTCTCGACCTCGAGGTATTCGCTTATGTGAGGACGACCGATTGGAGTGATTATCTCGAAGTCGCAGAGGATCTGAACCTCAGGATCCTGGATATCATCGTCCAAGCGGGGACGGCTCTCGCGTACCCGACGCGGACCGTGTCGCTGGAGCGTGGCAATCAGCCAACGCCGGAAGCCGCCAAGAGGGCGGAAGCGAAGGTCAACGAGTGGCGCGACCGAAACCAGCTCTATCTCCCCAGGTTCCCCGACGAGAAGATCTCGCAGCTGCGTGGAACCGTGCCCTATCCACCCGAGGGCAGCGTCGGGTGGGGATAACGGTAAATCAACCCGGTGAAAAGCGGAACCCCAGGAGGAAAAGGCGAGCGGCCGAGGGCTTTACCGAGGGAACGCCCGCGAACCGGGTCGAGACGCCGAGAAGCCCGTCTCGCTACAATGAAGAAAAGGAGGATTCCTGATTGGCAACGGCTCGGGCCAGAGGGTACGCGATCTCGACGCGATGTCCCTGGTTCTTGATCCTTTTTCTGATACCGATCTCGGCGGGACGAGACGTGAGGGGCGGCGCCGCCCTGGACGTGCTGGGAGGCGCCGCTTTCACCGGCGACTTCGGCTTGCGGGTCGCGGTTGGGGTTACTTGCACGCAATCCGACGTAGTGGTTCCTCCGGGCACGGTGAGCTCGAACCAGCTTGCTTGTAACTCGATCACTGCCGGTAACGTCGAGGTCGTGAGTCCGGGAGCGACGTTCACAGCAGGAGATCGGGTCACCTTGCAGAACGGTTTCTCGGTGGCCTCGGGCGTGTCCTTCGTCGCCCGCATCGATCCCTTCGTGAAGTCACCGTTTGCCTACGTCAGAGACGATATGCCGACGGCCGAGACGACCTACAATGCGGAGTTCTCCCTGCGAGTGGACGGCCTGAGTTTGGCCATGGGCGACGAGATTGGGCACTTCGTCGGTTATTCGGCGAACGGAATATCTCGGTTCCGCGTCGTGCTACGGAGGAGCCTATCGGAAATCCGAGCGGCGATTCTCGCGTGGGACGACGTCGCTGGGGAATTAGTGGAGCATTCCACCGACTTTCTACTGCCTCCCGGCTTCCACAAGATCCACATTTCCTGGAGGGCGGGCGCGGGGGACGGGGAGTTCTTGATCGCGATCGATGGGTCGGGGCTCGATGGTCTCACGAGTCTCGACAACGGCGGTGGTCGCATCGACTTCGTCAAATGGGGGGCAATCGATGGAACGCTTGCCTCCAGCACCGGCTGGATCGAGCTCGACGATTTCTCCTCGTGGCGATGAACGTGGTTGAAGCGGGCCGGTGGCAACCAGGGACGACGGTGCTGGCAATTGTTCTGGCCGCGCCCCGCTTGCTCCTGGCCCAGCCCGCCTCCGGAAGCGGACCTTACTTTCCGCTGGACTCGGTGTGGTACCAGGACATATCTGGCGCCCCCGTGGACACCGAGTCGGCGAACGTGATCCAGTGGCTTTCCGCCAACGGCGGCTGGGGCACGGGGTCGATGCGAATCGACTTCTCGATCGAGGTGCTCGAGGCGAACGCCGCCACACCGTTCTGGACCCACACGCCCAAGGTCACGTACTACACGCCGGACTGTGACGTCGAGCCGGTACCGGTGCCGCCCGGAGGTGCTCTTGAAGGAGAGACCGGTTACGAGTGCCTCGCCGGCGGCGACTGCCATCTGATCGTCGTCCATCCCCCGACTCACAGGCTCTTCGAGCTATGGAGCAGCGACCTGGACGTCGTCAACCAGGAGGTCTTCTCCAGCTGTCTCGTGGTTTGGAACACGAGCCTCACCTACCCGCCGAGCCTGCGCGGCGAGCAATGCACCAGCGCCGACGCGGCGGGCTTTCCTATCGCGCCGCTTCTGTTCAGCGCCGACGAGGTCGCGGCGGGCTCGATTGATCACGCGATCCGGTTCATCTTGCCGAACCATCGCATTCGGGGCGGCGTTTACGTCCATCCCGCGACCCACGCTGGCGCGCCGTCCGCCCCATGGCCGGCTCCGCCTTACGGCGCCCGGCTGCGACTGCGCGCCGACTTCCCTCTGAACGCCCTCCCGAACGAGGGCGCGCGCGTCGTGGCACGCGCGATGCAGAGATACGGCATCCTGCTCGCCGACGGTGGCAGCATCGCTTTGACTGCACAGAGCGACCGCTTCACCGCGGCGAAATGGGAGGGTTTGCTCGGAACCTTCGATCTCGCCGCGATCCTGGTGAGCGACTTCGAAATGATCGAAGCCGGCCCCCGCATCCCGCTGACTTACGACTGCGTGCGAATCGACCCGATTTTCGTGGACGGCTTCGAGCTCGGCAACACCTCCAAGTGGAGCCGCTAGTTCCCGAAGCGATCACCCCCGAGAACGGGTCCGCGTCATCGCTGCGAGACGCGGCGGGCGCGGTCCTCGACGGTTGGCGCCGAGGAGGCTTTTGTAGCGGAGCTCCTTGTCCTCTCGGGCGCAACGCAGCATGAGGCCTCCGCGACTCATGTCGCCACGTCCCACGAAATCCACGGGAAAGAGCAGGCGACTCCCGAGAACCGAAGTGAGCAATCCCGCGTACTTGTCCGAAGCGATGCTTCCCAGAAGAACGAGATCGGCGTCGGCCGAAAGGCGTTCGAGCCGACGCAGGTCGCGGAGAAGAGGCGCTCGGTAACGTCTCTCCCCCGGATCGACGGGAACGCGACCGAAACGAAGGAGGTCTTCGTTTCGGATGGGCGACTCGGGCGTGCAGAGGCCACCGCCGGGCGTGATGACGAAGCTGCCCGGCAGGTCCCGGGGCGGCCGGGCAAACGCCCGGGCGTAGGCCAGCTTGCCGCGAAAGTAGAGGTTGCTCATGAAGCTGAACACGTCTCCCAGAGCGGCACCCTCGGGGCTGCGGAGTCTTCGGGCCAGCTCGAAATCCGCTCGAGGGCTCAGCAGAAGCCCAGCACGTTTTCCCGAGCAGTTGGCCGGAGACAAGAGAAACAGACGATGGCGCAAAGGAATGGACCTCCCGTACGAGCTCCCTCAGCGGGCGATGGCTCGCGACCCACCGAAAAAACCGTTGGGGAGGCCAGATTTTGACGATGCGCGAACGATCGACCCACCCAGGGGTTGCCGGAAACGCGTCCCGTGCCCCACTCCATTCGAGCAAGCTCCCGCGTGCGTCCACGTCGTCTTCGACTGGATCCAGGAGCTCGAGCCTCTCGTACCTAGCCGCCCCTGAGCGGTTTGTGCCGCTGCCCGGATGATAAAATGCTGCTCATGGCAAATCGAGCCCCTGAATCGTTGGCCTACGCGCCCGCACCGCGCAGCGACGAGAACGACGTGCCGTTGTCCGAAGCGTACTTGAAGGCCGTGGAGCGGGTCGAATCCGACCCACGCAACGAGAGCGGAACGGACAAGACCTGGGTCGCGAAAGCGATTCGAGAGTCGAAGGCGCATTTTGCGAAAGCGGTTCGACTACGATAGGTCGAGGTGAGCGCGTTCGAAGAGTTGGTTCGCGCTCTATCCCGAAACAACGTACGATTCATCGTAATCGGGTCTGGGGAGCGAACTACTACGCAACGTCGGGGGGGACCCTCTTCACGACCGAGGATCGCGATCTGTTTTTGCCGTCCGACGCAACAAACTTGCTTGCCGCTTGGCAGGCGTGTGAATCCGTCGGCCTTCGACTGTGGTCCGGCAACGAGCCGGTGGCCAAACCGCTCGACGATTTCTTGGCCGAACGTGTCGTCGAGCGACGGGCTTTGACCAAGGCCACGGGTGATGAAGGGCTCGAGATCGATTTGACTCTGGAAATGGCGGGGTTCGAGTTCGATGACGTCTGGCGGGAACGACGTGTATTTCGAGTGGAGGGTGTCGAGATTCCGGTAGCCAGACTCAAACATATCGTGGAGTCCAAGGCGAAGGCGAACCGTCCAAAAGACCGCTTGTTCCTGGAAACGCACGCCGAAGCACTCAAGAAGCTCATGGACGACTAGCCTGTCGACCTGTCCTGAATCCTCCACAAGCAAACGCTCTATCACTTCATCACCAAATCTGGAAACGGCCAAACGCCGCTGAATGGACCTCCCGTACGGACTCCGTCAGCGGCGATGGCGCGCCACCCACTGGAGAAACCGCTGGCGCGGCCAGGTGTTGACGATACGCGAACGATCGACCCACCCACGGGTTGCCTGCAACGCGCCCCACTCCATTCGGGCGAGCTCCCGCGTGTGGTGCGAGTCGGTGCTGATCACGAAGGCAACGTCCAGCTCGTGAGCACGATAGAGAACCTCGACCGACGCATCGAGACGGGCTAGAGACGCGTTGATCTCGATCGCCTTTTTAGTCTCCGCCGCCTTCTTCAGCACGGCGTCGATGTCGAGCTCGATCCCGGGACGCTTTCCGATCATGCGGGCGCTCAGATGCGCGATGGCATCGACCGTCGGATCTTCCATCGCGGCGATCACCCGACGGGTCTGCTTCACTTCATCGAGCTCGAAATGGGAATGGACTCCGGCGATGCACCAGTCGAGTCCGCGCCGGAACGGCTCGTCGTAGTCCAGGCCGCCGTCGGGTCCGATGTTCAGCTCGGCGCCTTGCAGGAGCGTCATCCGGGGATAGCGCTTCTGCAGCGAATCGATTTGCTTGCGCTGTTCCACGAGCTGCTCTCGGCTGGCGCCGTTCATCACCAGATTCTCGGCATGGTCGGTGATGGCGAGATAGGCGTATCCCCTCTCCGCGGCTCGCGCCACGATGTCCTCGAGAGAGCTCCGGCCGTCGCCGGAAAGAGAAGTGTGAACGTGAAGGTCGCCTCGAAGTTGCTTCGGACCAATCGGTGGCGGCAAGGTGCCTTCGGCCGCCCGCTCGATCTCTCCCCGATCCTCGCGCAGAGGAGGTGGGATGAGCGCGAGGCCGAGAGCGTCGTAGATATCTTCTTCCGATTTCGAGGCGATGACCTTCCCCGTCTCGACGTCGCTGAGACCATATTCGTTCAGAAGCCAGCCGCGGTCGAGAGCGAGCTGTCTGAGCTTGATGTTGTGGGCTTTGGAGCCGGTGAAGTACTGACAAGCCGCCCCGAACTGATGCGGCTCCACGATGCGCAGGTCCACCTGGAGACCCGAGGAAGTCAGCACCGAGCTCTTCGTCTCGCCGCTTCCAATGACCTCTCGCACGCCGGAAAAATTCACGAACTTCTCCATCACCGCCGCGGGCTTCGTCGAGGCCACGACGATGTCCACATCGGCAACCGTCTCCCGGAACCGACGCAGGCTGCCGCAGAACTGGGCGCGCTCGACCTCGGGCAACTTCTCGAGCTCTTCGGTGAGCTGGCGCGCCAGGGGGAGGGCCTCGGCAATGGGGGTGCGTTTCTCCTTGCCGGACTGCCCCATGCGTTCCATGGCATGGAGAAGCTTCTCTTCCATCTTCGCGCCGAAGCCCGTCAGGCCTCGTATTTTCTTGGCTTCGAGCGCGGCTCGCAGATCCGCCAGATTCTGGACGCCCAGCTCGCGTCTCAGGCGAAGGAGAGTCTTGGGCCCGAGCCCGGGGATCCGGCTCAGCTCGACGAGCTCCGGGGGATACTTCTTGCGGAGCTCTTCGAGCTTCGAGATTCTCCCCGCCTCGAAGAACTCGCGGATCTTCTTCGCCGTGCTCTTTCCAATGCCATCGATACGCGTGAGCTCGGCTTCCGACAGGGCCGACAAGTCGCCCACATGAGATCGAACCGCCTCCATGGCGTTCTCGTACGCCCGTACACGAAACGCATTGGGAGAGCCTTCGTCCAGAATGGCGAGCTTCACGAGCTCTCGGAACAGCGCAATCAGCGATTCGTTCGCGCTCGCCACGGTAGGAGTCTATCCGCGAGTCGGTTCCGGGGAAAGAGCGAGGTCTAACCCGACTTGCCCCGAGCCATTTTGGGCTCGCGTCGCGAGGAGTCTATTCCTCTGACGAGCGTCATCCCGAGGAAGCTCCCGATCCGGACTGCGACCGGGCACCCGCGATTACGTCGCCTCCAGCAGTGGATTCTCGACAACCTCGAGCCCGACTTATCGGTGCGTCGGCTCGCGCGCCGGGTCAACTCGATGCCGCGCACCGTCTCCTCAGCGACCGGACCGGTCGATCCTTGAGGTGGGCTTTGGCAGTGCCGAACGTCTTCGACACAGCTTCCGTCGCCATCTCGCGGTGTCACCGAGCGAGTATCGTCGCTGGTTCTATCGGGGTGCACTGGAGTAGGCGGCTTTTCGGCTGCCCCTTGACTGAAAGGAAATCGTCACGTGTTTGATCTAGCCTCTTGGTATCGGCAGGGAGATCCTGAAGGTAGTGCCGCCGGTCTTCCCACACTCCACGGTAATCTCGCCATCGTGGTTCGCGATGATGTGGTGCGCGGTGGAGAGCCCCACGCGCATGCCGATACGAGCGCCCTTCGTGGAGAAACCGATCTCGAACAGATGATCCAACATCTCCGGAGGAATGCCCGGCCCATCATCGGCGATGGTGACTTCAAGGTGCGCATCGTCCGAATAAGTCGTGACGGTGATCGTTCCCTTCCCCTGGACAGCATCGATAGCGTTCTGCAACAAAGTCATGAATACCTGGTTCAGCTCTGCGGGATGCGAGTGAATCTTGGGCACGTTCCCGTACCGCCTCTCGATCGCGACTCCAGCAGGAATCTGGGAAGCGAGAAGTGTCAAAGTACTCTCGATCCCGTCGCGTAAATCGGTCTCCTCGTATTCGGCGGTGTCCACGCGCGCGAACTTCTTCAGGTTCGAGACGATCCCCGAAATGCGGCTGCTAGCGGCAGCACCCGCCTCTATCGCGTCGACGAGCGCATCAAAATATCGGTCCGCTTCAGCGTTCGACCCACGCCCGTCCAAGCAATCACGAAGCCTCTCCACCAGACGCTTCGCCAGATCCGCATTGCTCTGGATGATTCCTGTGGGGGTGTTGATCTCGTGCGCCACGCCGGCGGTGAGCTGACCCAGGCTCGCCAGCTTCTCCGTCTGGATCAGCTTGGCCTGGACTCTCGCGAGCGCGGCATCCGCCCGACGTCGCTCCAGCTCCGCAGTTGCCCGTGAGGCAAAGACTTCGAACGTCGAGTAGTCCCTGCTCTTCTCCAACATGGGTTTGTCGTCCGTGGCCGCGACGTGACCGAGGACGATCCCCTCTCGTGAAAGGAGCGGGATCCCGAGGTAGCTCACGAAGCGAAGCTTCGCCAGGATCTTGTCGTTCGGGTACAGGTCGACGAGGCCGTTCGGCACGTGAACGATGTTACCCTCGAGCACCGTCTCGCAGGGGCTCCCTGCCAGGTCATACTCGAAAGGGTCGAGGTACCGGCCGTCCGCCCAATATGCCAGCGAACGGGCGCGCCTGCCGCTCGGTAGCAATTCCGAGATGAACGCATGCCGGCTTTCCAGCAGCTCGGCGAGCTGACGAACGAGCGCTCGAAAAAAGTCATCACCTGTTTCGCCAGCGGTCGCCTCGAAGAGCGAGCGCAGGAGCTGACCAGTTCCCTTGGCTCGAGCGAGAGAGTTTGTCACGATTTTCATTGTAGCGTGTCACTCTCGGCCGGCCGGGCACTCACTTGCCGTTCCGTGGAGCCCGCTTGTAGCTTCGCGTTTAGACGTCATTTTGATGACCCGTAATCTCCGCCAACTCGCCGTCCACATTCCGACCGAAGCGTTTCAGCCAGGCAGGCGACAAACCTCACAATCGCTCTCGAACGAGGCGTTCCGCCGGTTCGCCGGCGACTTTGATTGAACGCCACCCGATTCCCGCCTACAATCGCCGAACCGGCAGCACCTCATGATTGGCCGGACACTTTCCCACTAACAGAATAGTGGAGAAGCTCGGCTCGGGCGGCCTGGGCGACGTCTATCTGGCCGAAGACACCAAGTTGGCCCGGAAGGTCGCCTTGAAGGTCCTCCCGCCCGAGCTAGCCGAGAACGAAGAGCGACGCGCCCGGTTCGAGCGCGAAGCCAAAGCTCGCTGCGCTGAATCACCCCGGCATCGTTCACGTCTACTCGGTCGAAGAGGAAGGTGGTGTGCATTTCATCACGATGGAGCACGTCACCGGCAGGACGCTGTCTTCCGCGCTTCCGAAGCGCGGGTTCTCGCTGCGCGTTCCTGAACCTCGAGCTGCCGCTCGTCGACGCTGTTTCGGCCGCCCATCAAAGCGGCATCACACACCGTGACCTCAAGCCCGACAACATCATCGTGGGTAATGACGGGAAGGTCAAAGTGCTGGACTTCGGGCTGGCGAAGCCGGCCGCCCAAGTCGGCGCGGCGGCGGGGCGACAGCGATCTTCCCACGGAGCAATTGACGCGGGAAGGACGGATACTGGGGACCGTCGCCTACATGTCGCCCGAGCAGGCCGAAGGCAAGACCGTGGACGCGCGCTCGGATATCTTCTCCCTGGGTGTCACCTTCTACGAAATGCTGACGGGTGAGCGTCCGTTCGGAGGAGACACGCCGGCGTCGACCCTCTCGGCCGTCATCAAGGACGACCCCCGCCCGGTGAACGCACTCGTCCCATCGCTTCCGCGCGACGTGGCGCGCATCGTCAAGCGCTGTCTTGCCAAGGACCCATCACGGCGGTATCAGACCACGATCGAGGTGCGCAACGAGCTCGAGGAGCTCGCCCAGTCGCTCGATTCGGTCGAGTTGATGGCAGAAGAGTTTTCCTCTCACGCCTCCTCGTCTCGGCGTCGCTGGCCGCTCTGGAGTGCGGTCGCAGGGGTCGGGCTGCTCGCGGCGCTATGGGCGACCGGTGTCGTACGGACGCCCCTGGAAGGCCTGCCGGCCCGGCGGTCCCCACGTTCGAGAGCGCCCGTCAAATCACTTCGGCGACCGGTCCCGAGGACTCACCGACGTGGTCGCCGGATGGGTGACGCTGGCCTACGACTCCAGTCCGATCCGCTTGGCTAACCTGACCGGGAACGTCTTGGTGCAGCAGATCGACGGCGGACCGCCGGTCAACCGTACCGAGGGCCTAAACGGAGGCTGCCAGCGGCCCAGCTGGTCTCCCGACGGAAGGAACATCGCGTTTCTGTGCCACCAAAGGGAAGGAAGTGCCTACTATGTGATGTCGGCACTCGGAGGGGAGGCGCGCAAAGTGATGAACACGTTCTCGAGAATGCTCCCGAGTACTCCGCAATGGCTCGGTGGCGCCGCCGAGCTCGCCGGCATCAGCGAGTGAGAACGTGTTGGCGCGTGGCTACGCAGGAGCACTTCTTCGTCCTGGCCGGGTCTCGACCGTCGAAGACCTCGAGCCCCGCCGCATTCATGAGCCCTCGGGCCTGCAACTCCTTTACCCGCTGAGTGTTGACGACGCTCCAGATGCCCCCCGCCGCGGGCGTAACGCTAAAGTCTATTTAATATCTTAGATTTATATTTGACAAACGACCTCCGGCCCTCTAGACTTCGTCCATTGAAAAGCCACGCTCTATTGGGAGCTGGCGAACGAAAGGGAAAAAAAGTCCATGAAATCAACCATCATTGCGCTAGTGGCTGTCCTGGCACTTGCCGTGTCCCCTCTGGCCGTCGCTTCGACGGATACGAACGACATTGTCGAAACCGCGGTCGCCTCGGGCTCGTTTACAACCCTGGTAAAGGCACTCCAGACCGCAGGTCTGGTCGATACGCTCAAGGGCGCTGGACCGTTCACTGTCTTCGCGCCAACCGACGAAGCTTTCGCGAAGCTGCCCCCGAGGACGCTCGAAGGTCTCTTGAAGGACAAGGCGAAGCTCACCTCCATCCTCACCTACCATGTGGTTCCAGGACGGGTCCTGTCGAAAGACGTCGTGAAACTCGAGTCGGCGAAGACCGTCCAGGGCCAGAGTGTCAAGATCGACACCCGGGACGGGGTTCATATCAACGATGCGAAGGTCGTCAAGGCGGACATCGAGACCTCGAACGGAGTCATCCACGTAATTGACACCGTGATGCTTCCCCCGACGGAATGACACCCGGCGGAGCCGGGCGAAGAGCCGCCCGGCTCCGTCCTTCCTTTTTTCACCCGTACTTTGTGGATTAGATTCAAGGAGATTTGTTGTGCTTAAAAGACACATCGCGCTCTTGATGGCGCCTGCGGCCCTACTCGTTCTCTTCGGATTCGGATGCGGCGACGGTTCGTCACCGGCGTCGCCGACGTCGCTCCCCGCGGAGACTGCCCGAACTGCCGTTCCTGGCTCGTCCGAAACGACATCATCTTTCTCGACGAGCACCAATCGCTTCGTAGGTCCTGTCAGACTGAGGGTTGCTCACCTTTCGACCGACGCTCCTCCGGTCGACGTGTGGGTGAACGGTGCGTTGGTTTTGAGCGACGTTCCCTTCAAGGCCGTGAGCGATTATCTCGACCTCGACGCGGGGGAATATCGAATCCAGGTGACGCCAGCGGGTGCCGAGACTCCCATCGTAATCGACGCCACCGTCGCCCTTCAGGCGGGGAGTGTTTACACCGTAGCTGCGGTTGGATTCCTCTCCTCCAATTCGCTGACGCCCCTCGTACTTCTCGATGACCTTTCTCTCGGCGAAGGTGCCCGCCTCCGATTCGTCCATACGAGCGCCGACACCGGCGCAGTCGACGTGGCTGTCGCCGGCGGTCCCGTTCTGTTCGCCGACGTGACGTTCCAAAAGGCGAGCGAGTACGTCGAGGTGCCGGGCGGAACCTACGATCTCGAAGTGCGACCCGCGGGCTCGAGCTCGGTGGCGCTCAGCATCCCGGGTGTCGAAGTTCTGGCAGGGACGACCTACACGATCTTTGCGGTGGGCCGGAGCTTCAATGGAACCCTCGGCCCGCTCCCCGTCGTGGATGCGTCCTAGACGGTCAACCTAAGGTGCGGGGGTGGGGGCGGAAGGGCAACTTTCCGCCCTCTTACCGCCCGTGTGGCCAACGCTGCCGATGCTCCGTTTTCCTCGCTGCTCTCTTGCCGCCGCCGCCCGTTCACTTCTTCGCTCGAGCCCGTTGCTGAGCGGTCTTGAATGCCCGTAGGGCCCGCACGCGAGCTTCGGTATGATTCACGATCGGCCGCGTCGGCTCATGGATGACGTCCAGCGGTCGTTCCGCGAGCTCGGGCAGCCAGCGCTTTACGTAACAGCCGTTGGGGTCGAAGCGTTTCCCCTGGAGAACAGGATTTAAAATACGGAAGAAAGGGGCCGCATCCGTTCCCGTCCCCGCCGTCCACTGCCAGCCCCCGTTGTTGCCGGCGGGATCGCCGTCGAGGAGGTGCTGCATGAACCAAAGCTCTCCCCGACGCCAATCGATCACGAGGTGTTTGGTGAGGAACGAGGCGGCGATCATTCGGGCGCGATTGTGCATGAAACCTGTTCGGGATAGCTCGCGCATGCCGGCATCGACCACGGGATAGCCGGTCTCACCTGCGCACCAGGCCGCGAAATCGTCCTCATCGTCACGCCACCGGAGGAATCGGCCTACCGCCCGGAAGCTCTCCCCCCGGGCCGCGGGAAAGTGGTAGAGGATCGAGATGAAAAACTCTCGCCAGATGAGCTCGCTGAGCCAGGTCTCAGCCCCCTCCCGCGTCCTCGGCTCCGTGGCGTTCTGGACGGCCTCGAAAGCGGCCGTCACCGCCCGCTGGGACGCGATCATTCCGAATCTCAGATAGGGCGACAGCATCGAAGTCCCTTCGAGATCGAGACGGTTCCGATCGTCGGCATACGAATCGATCGAGCCACTGAGGAAGCGGGCGAGGCGTCGCTTGGCCTCTTTCTCGCCGGGAGGGAACGAGAAGGGATCGGACGCCGGGTCCGCCGGGGGCAACGGCTCGCTATCGAGCTTGCCCGGACCGCATAGTGCTTGGGGAGCTCGTCGAACTCTCATCGAGCGCTCCGCTGCGGCGCGAAGCCAGGCGCGCCGATAGGCGCTGAACTGTGTGTAAGGCCTGCCGTCGGGCCTCAGGCTTGAGTGGGCGACAGGTAGGAAAGCCCCCAAACGCCCTTCAGGGGGATCGACGCTTTCAGCCAAACATCCCGCTTTCGGGAGTAAGGAGATACATCGTGCTCGCAATAAACGGCTTCCGCCTTCGTCTCGTGAAGAAGGCGTGGGAGCTCCCGGTGAGGCGGTCCGCTCCGAATGACGAGACGGCTGCCGCGCTCGCGCAGCGCGACGTCGAGAGCTCGAAGACCGCCGAGAATAAAGGCGAAGCGCTTCTGGGAAAGGTAGGGTGAGCGGAGAAGCGTCGGGTCGAGAACGAAGACCGGAATGACACGCTCAGCGTTCTCGAGCGCCGCGCCGAGCGCGACATTGTGCCCGAGCCGGAGATCCCGACGGATCCACCAGAGCGCCGTTTTCATTCCTCTGAGTGCCTCTCCCACGGATGTTCGATTGGGTCTTTGGCCTGAAGGGAGTCGACCCTTAGTCAACCGTACGTATAATACATATCTTACATAAACAAGTAACGCTTGGATTGACAATAAATTATCAAATGTCCGATACTCCAAACAAATGGCGGAATGGCATCCCATCCGGGTCGTCGCGCGGCGCACGGGTCTGAGCGCCCACGTGATTCGGGCCTGGGAAAAACGGTACGGAGCCGTGGAGCCCCGGCGAACACCCACGGATCGCAGGGTCTACTCGAATGAAGACCTGGAGCGGCTCACGCTTCTTCGGCGCGCGACCCTAGTGGGCAGGAGCATCGGACAGATCGCCAGGCTCCCCACGCCCGAGCTGAAGCGTCTCGTGGAAGAAGACGAGAACGCCGCGAACGCGGCACCCGCGACGCCGGCCGAGGACGCACCTCACACGGCTTCCGCGTCGGACGGGGCACGGCTTCTGGCCGATTCCCTCGATGCAGCCGGGCGGCTCGATACCGACGAACTTCAGCGGGCGCTCGATCAAGCATCGGTGTCCCTGAGTCGACCCGCTCTCATGAAGCAAGTCATCGTTCCCCTGATGCACCGGATCGGTGATGCCTGGCGTGACGGGTCGCTAAGAGTGGCACACGAGCACCTTGCCTCGGCGGTGGTCCGGTCCTTCCTCGGCAGCCTCAATGGGGCTTTCCTCGCCGCCCGTACGGCACCCCAGATCATCGTCACCACTCCGTCGGGACAACTCCATGAGATTGGCGCCCTCCTCGCCGCCGCAACCGCAGCCTCGGAAGGATGGCGAGTCGCGTACCTCGGCCCGAGTCTCCCCGCGGACGAAATCGCCGCGGCCGCCCGCCAGTCGGGAGCTCGTGCGATTGCCCTGAGTATCGTCTTTCCCACCGACGACTCCCACCTTCGCACGGAGCTCCGGCGCCTGTCCCAGCTCCTGGATCCCGCTGTCACGATTCTCGTCGGAGGGCGAGGCGCTTCCAGTTACCGTGAGACTCTCGAGGAGGTTGGCGCGCATTACCTGCCCGACTACGGAAGTCTCCGAACGAGGCTCGAGTCCCTCACCATGACCGCAACCTCGTGAGTCGCGGTCTCTCCAATTCGGTGCCCTTCGCGACGAAAGTGAAATGGACGAAGGACGCAACGCGGAGCGGCGCGAAGGTCCTCGTAACCGGTGCCACGGGTTACATCGGGGGTCGTCTCGTCCCGCGTCTGCTCGATGCCGGCTACCACGTCGTTTGTCTGTCCCGAAGTGCTCGAAAACTTCGGGCACGACCCTGGTCGCGACGAGACGGATTGACCGTCCAGGAGGGCAACGTCTCCGACCCGCTGACGCTCCATCGGGTCATGAGAGAGTGTCGTGTCGCTTATTACCTGGTTCATTCGATGGAGACGGCGGGCCGGTCTTATGCGAAGGTGGACCGCAGGCTCGCTCAGACGTTCGCCCGGGCGGCGGAGCACGCTGGCGTCGAGCGCATCGTCTATCTCGGCGGGCTGGGTGAGACCGGAGCCGATCTGAGCGAGCATCTGAGCTCGCGCCGTGAGGTGGAATCCGCGCTCGCTTCCACGTCCGTACCGGTGACGACGCTCCGAGCGGCAATGATCATCGGCTCGGGCTCGGCCTCGTTCGAGACCTTGCGTTACCTCGTCGAGCGCCTTCCGGTCATGGTGACGCCGAAGTGGGTGCGCACCGAATGCCAGCCCATCGCGGTGCGCGACGTGCTGTTCCTGCTCGTGGAGGTCCTTCGGATTCCGGAGACGAAGGGACGGACGTTCGACATCGGCGGCGCCGACGTCCTCTCCTACCGCGACATCCTTCAGACCACGGCCGACGTTCTCGGGCTTCCGAACCGGATCATCATTCCCGTTCCCGTTCTGACGCCGCGACTCAGCTCGGCCTGGATCCATCTGGTCACGCCGATTAGCCATCGCATCGCTCGTCCGCTCGCCGAGGGGCTCCGGAACCGCGTCGTCTGCCGGAACGATGAGATCCGCCGCCTCACCGGCCACCGGTTTCTCGGCGTGCGGGAGTCGATCGCCGCCGCAATCGAGTCGGTCGAAGCAAACCGCGTTCAAACGGCATGGTCCGATGCGGGGGTCCTTCCCGGCGACCCCGATTGGGCGGGAGGGACGGCTTTCTCCGACCAGCGCACCACCCGCGTCGACGCGCCAGCCACGACCACGTTCGAGGCCATCTGCCGGATCGGCGGTGCGAACGGTTACTATGCCGCGGACGGCTTGTGGACGGTCCGCGGCATCATGGACCGTCTCATGGGAGGACCCGGTCTTCGCCGCGGGCGCCGCCATCCCGAGAAAGTCGATTACGGTGACGCCATCGATTTCTGGCGCGTGACGGATGTTGTCCCGGACCGACGCCTCCAGCTACGGGCGGAGATGAAACTGCCGGGAGAAGCGACCCTCGATCTCACCGTCGAGCCACTCGGACCCGGCGCCTCCCGGCTCACCCAGACGGCGCGTTTCCGATCGCGGGGCCTCCTCGGAATACTCTATTGGTACGCGGTCCTGCCATTGCACCGATTCGTGTTCGCGGGCATGCTCCGCGGAATCCGCCGCGCCGCAGAGGACGGCGTACCTCGACGGGTCGCTTGCACGAGCGGCCCCGGGGCCATCGTCGACGGCGACGGATCTTGATGTCGCAAGACGCGCGGTGGGCTATCGCCCGCGTGTCGTCGAGGTCTTCCTCGTGCACTGGGCTTGCGTGGCCCGACGCTTGCTCTATGATGGAATTCGAAGGTTGCAGATGTGGGAGGCTTCGAACCCGGAACCACCCCCTCCGACCGACGCGTCTGCCATGTCGCCGACGCCCGCTCCGAGCCTGTCGGCGAGCACGGATTTCGGTGTCTGGAAGTGATGGTGCAGCCGGATGGCCTGCGCCTGCTACTCGACGGCGAGCCCTGGAACGTCACAAAGGTGCGTGCGATCTCGATCCATCTGCTCGAAGGGCTCCGCCCGATCGAGATCGAAAAGGATGGATACCAGTCGTTTTTCTGGCCGCGTGGTCGTGAAGGTCGGAGAGACCCACGAGATTGAACGTGAAGCTTTCCGCGGTCGCGCGCTAGCCCGACCAGTCGATGTTCGAGCTGAGGCGGGCCGAATCACGGCGGCGCTGCGCCCGCGGAAACTGGGGAGGGAGGAATTTTCGTGAGAGTGGGTGTCTTGGGAACGGGAGACGTCGGGCGTGCGCTCGGCGGAGGATTTGTCACGCTTGGGCATGAAGTCCTGATCGGGTCGAGAACTTCGTCGAATGTCAAAGCGAACGCTTGGGTGAAGGAGATGGGGCCGAAAGCTTCAGCGGGGACATTCGCGGACGCCGCTTCGTACGGCGAGGTGCTCGTTCTGGCAACGCTCGGCACGGCCAATGAACAGGCGATGCGGTCCGCGGGGCTCGAGCGATTGCGAGGCAAGCTTCTCATCGACACGACGAACCCTCTCGATTTCTCCGCGGGCACGCCGCGTCTCGCCGTCACGGGCAACGATTCTGGTGGCGAGATAGTGCAGAGGCTCGTTCCCGAAGCTCGAGTCGTCAAGGCATTCAACACCGTGGGCAACGCGCACATGTTCCGCCCGAGCTTCCCCGGCGGTCCGCCCGACATGTTCATTTGCGGCAACGACGAGCTTGCCAAAGAGAAGACAGGAGAGATTCTCCGCGATTTCGGCTGGGGAGTCGTCGACGTCGGCGGAATCGATGCTTCGCGCTATCTCGAGGCGATGTGCATGGTTTGGGTCCTGTACGGGATCCGTCGGAACCGCTGGAACCACGCGTTCAAGCTCCTCGAAAAATGAACGGTCTTCGGGCGCTCGCCTGACGCGATCCCCGAGGCGTTCTCGATCCGATCGACTCGAAGCGGCTCCGCCGACCGGCGCCCTGAGGCTTCCCGTGGTTCTCAGCCACTCGAGGTGAGCCCATCAACGGCTCCCTCTCTCTCGGTTCCACCACCGTTCGTGCTGGCATCGCGCTAGCGACTCGACAGACCCATCACTCCAAAAACGATTCACGGGAGGCGAATCATGAATAGCTGTTGGAAAATGGTGGTTGTCGCGGCAGCAGCGCTCGGTCTTTTTGCCACGGTTTCGTCGGCCGCACCGCTGCAGGTGAATGCAAATATTCCTTTCGCTTTCATATCCCGTTCTTCTCGGCCCTCGCGAGAGCCTGGGGGCTACTATCCCGACACCGACGCCCCGGGGAGCTTGATCGAGATCGGTGGAAGACCGCAGTTGCGTCATCTGGTCTCGAACTTCGCCGAGGTGCTCGAGAAGTTCGAGGGTCGCCGTCATACCCTGGCGCTCGGAACCCCCCCTGCAGACTCGCGAGGAGATGGTGTTCGGCGACGCGAGCTTCGAGACGCGTTTCCATCAGACCGCCGCCGTCGTCCGCCCGACTGGCACGAGTACGGGATGAAACTCGTCTCGGGCGTGACGCTGTATCGCGTGCGAGACGGCGTCGTCGATTCGGGAGAGTTCATCCGGCTGGACACGTCCCCGGCCGCGTCCAGCCATTGACAAGCCGAAAGGCCCGTCGCAATACTCGCCTACCTTCGCGACCTGGAGCGAGGTCGTAGGGTGAGCTTGTCTGGCTCCCGGAACAGTGCAACCAGCGATTCGAGCACCGACGCTGCTCATCTCTTTCTCCACGCCGTTTTGGGCTCGACCCGCGAGGAGTCTATAGTCATCTCCGGTGGCGAAGAAGGATGCGGCGGAGCATCTGACGATATCCGGCCGTGATGTAAAGGTTTCGAACCCGGAAAAGATTTACTTCCCCGAAGCCGGTATCACCAAGCTCGACCTCGTGCGGTACTACCTCGAGGTGGGTGAAGGAGCTCTCCGCGGAATCTTCGACCGTCCCATCGTGCTCAAGCGCTACGTGCACGGTATCGAAGGGGATTTCTTCTTTCAAAAGCGCGCTCCGCTGAAGAAGCCGGAATGGGTAAAAACGGTGCGCTTGTCTTTTCCATCGGGACGCACCGCCGACGAGATCGTCGTGACCGAGCTCGCCCAGCTCGCCTGGATCGTGAATCTCGGCACGATCGACCTCAATCCCCATCCGGTGCGCGCCGACGACCTGGACCATCCCGACGAGCTTCGGGTGGACCTCGACCCCGGCCCAGGCGTCGGTTGGGACGCAGTGCGACGGGCCGCCATCATCGTGCGCGAGGTACTGACCGACCATCACCTCGCCGGCTGGCCCAAGACGTCGGGCTCACGAGGCCTCCACGTCAACGTGCGGATCGAGCGCCGTTGGAAGTTCGACGACGTGCGGCGCGCGGCGCTGGCCCTGGCGCGGGAGGCGGAGCGCCGGGCACCGGAGCTCATCACCAGCAAATGGTGGAAGGAGGAGCGTCACGGGGTCTTCGTCGACTACAACCAGAACGCCAAGGATCGGACGGTCGCTTCGGCCTACTCGGTGAGGCCGACCCCGGATGCGAGAGTCTCCGCGCCTCTCGCCTGGGAGGAAGTTCCCTCCTGCGAGCTCGGCGATTTCACCCTGAAGACGATGCCCGAGCGCTTCGCGACGCGTGGCGATCTGACCGCGGGTATGGATGACGCCGCAGGCTCTCTCGAGCCGCTTCTCGAGCTCTCGGCGCGCCACGAAGCCGAAGGACTCGGCGACGCGCCCTGGCCTCCTCACTACCGGAAGCGACAGGGAGAGCCTCCGCGCGTTCAGCCGTCCAAACGAAGGAAGATGCCCCTCGTCACCGTGGCCAAAGCTGCCAAGAAAGAAGAGGCGCTCGCCGGGCTGGCGCGGTGGCGAGAGCGCCACCCCGAGGCGTCTTCTTACTTGACCGACGAGGACGTTCTCGTCGATGCGATGCGGGGACGCTCCACGACCTGGACGCGCATCCGCGTCAACCTTCGGAACGTGCCCGCTGACAAGCGTCCCCCCGAAGAAGCGCCCGATCCGGACTACGACCCGTGGGCTAACCCAGATTCGAAAAAGCCGTAGACGACGGTCAGGGAACCCGCTTCCCTTTGGCTGTCTGGGAGGGCAGAAGGAACGTCTTCGCGAGGTCCCCCTCCCCGCAGACCGTCATTCCCGAGAACTTCTTGTACCAGGGACCTTCCGGAACTTCAGGCCGGCCATCGAGCCACTTCGCCAGAAGCTCGAGCTGGCTTGCATCGATTCGGCGCTCTTGAATTCGATCCAGCAGATGCCGGAACAGCGCCGGTGGGATGCCCTGCCGGCTAACGTGCGGCAAAGTCAGATCCCGTAGAAGCCACGGGTGAGGCGCTCCTTCAATCGAGCGGCTTCCACCGGGTCCTTCACCGCGGCCAGCTTCTTCGCCAGTACTCGAAGCTCCGCGGGCGTCAGTAGCTGGCCTTGGCCCTCCACAGCAGCCAGCTCGGCAGTTTCTAGCACCACTTCTTCTCCTGTGGGTTTGCGGGACACGACGCGAGCGCCGGTGATCGCCTGCCGCAGGAACCAGTGGTAGACCGCGATCGCGTTCTTGATGACTTCGGTGCGCTTGGTGCGAGTCAGGGCCGCCATCTGATTCACCAGGGCGGCTTCCGCTTCACTCAGAACCGGCTGAATTCTTGCCATGCTGAAAAATCCTCATTTTTTGCTCTATTATGCATCTGAAAAAAGCTAGGGAGCAAGCGAAGGCTGGTGCCGACGGGGGGAATGGCGTCAGGTTGTGACTATCCGCGGGAGAAGATGCGTTCGAGCTCGTAGGGCGGCGTCACGTCGAGCTGAGCGTAGGTGCACTCCGTCACCGGTTTGTCCGGACGCCAGCGCACGAAATGGGCCGTGTGGCGAAAGCGCTGGCCTTGCATGTGGTCGAAAGCGACCTCGAGCACGCGCTCCGGCCGGAGCGGTTCCCATTCGAGCGTCTTTCCGCGGCTCCAACGGCTCTGCATCCCCGGAACTCTCTCGGCAGTGGCCCACGACCCCCACGGGTGGTCGTCGAGAGCGCCTTCGCGAAGTGGCGCTAGCTCCTCCAAGAGCTCGCGACGTCTCGCTTCGGTGAAGCTTGCCGCGACGCCCACGTGCTGGAGCCTGCCGCTCTCGTCGAAAAGGCCTAGCAGAAGCGAGCCCACCGCGGAGCCTTGCGCATTCTTGTGCCAGCGGAATCCCGCGAGAACGACGTCGACGGTTCGCTTGTGCTTGACCTTGAGCATCGTTCGCTTGCCGGGTGTGTAGATACCTTCGCTCCGCTTGGCCATGACACCATCGAGCCCCGCGCCCTCGAACCGCTCGAACCAATCCGCAGCCAAGGTGCGGTCGGGAGTGAGTGGCGTCAAGTGAAGCGGTGGTCGCGCGCCGGAGAGGACGTTCTCGAGCCGGATCCTCCTTTCGACGAAGGGTTTGGCACTCAGATCTTCGTCGCCCTCGCCAAGAAGATCCCAGAGAACGAGTGACGCGGGATACTGTTCCGAAAGCTTCTTCACGCGGGAAGCTGCGGGATGAATGCGGAGTTGCAGGGTCTCGAACTCGAGCCCCGCCTCGCCCACGATGACGAGCTCCCCGTCGAGGATCACCCGCGCGGGCAGCTCGGTGTGGACCGGCGAGTCGAGCTCGGGGAAGTAGCGATTCAACGGTTTCAGATCGCGGCTCTGCAGGAGCCACTCCGTCCCGTCACGAAAGAGCAATACGCGGAATCCATCCCATTTCGGCTCGTAGAGCCAGCCTTCTCCCTCGGGGAGCGTCTCCACCAACTTGGCCAGCATGGGCCTGATGGGTGGCTCGAGCGGCAGACGCACGTCGAGATACTATCAGCCGGGAAAAAGGTGCGCGTAAGAGCGGAGTCTGGTACGGTACGCTTCTTCAAAGGATGAGGATCCCATGACAAGAAACGCGCTCATTCGGCTCGCGGTCCGCGTTTTCCTGGTGGTTTTCGCTCGTGGAGCTTTCGACAAGGCCATGGCTGCCGAAAAACGCCGTCTGGATTTTTCGGACCTGGCCGCTCTCCGGTCGGTCTCCGACCCCCAGTTGTCACCTGAAGGGGATTGGATCGCCTACGTCGTTCGCACTTCGGATCTCGAGAACGATCGGTTGAGCGGGGATCTATGGATGACGAGCTGGGACGGCGGCCGAACGATCCAGCTCACTTATACGGACGAGAGCGAGAGCCGTCCCCGGTTCAGTCCCGACGGGCGTTATCTTTCTTTTCTCGCAAGCCGAGGCACTGAAGAAGATGCCAAGAGTCAGGTTTGGCTTCTCGACCGGGCGGGAGGCGAGGCGCGGAAACTGACGGATTATCTCGGCGGCGTGTCGGACTACGCGTGGAGTCCCGAGGGCGGACGGCTCGCCATCATCGCCTCGGATCCGGACCCGGACGAGTCCGCCGAGAACGGCACGGCCGCGAAAAAGAAGACTCCGAAGCCCATCGTCATCGACCGATATCAGTTCAAGCAGGATCGCGTCGGATATCTGCGCCGGTTGCGGGATCACCTGTATCTGTACGACGTGGCCACGGCGAAATCGGACCTCCTCACCCCGGGCGACTATGAAGAGGGGCTGCCCTCATGGTCGCCGGACGGCTCATCGATCGCATTCTCCTCAAAGCGCCAGGGGGATCCGGACCGGAACGAGAATTGGGACATCTTTCTGATCGAAGCCAAGGCGGGGGCCACACCGCGCCAGCTCACGCGTTTCGAGGGTGTGGACAACGAGCCGGGGTGGGGAAGCCCCGCAGCCTTCAGCCCCGATGGAGAACGGATCGCCTACCTGATGGGCTCGTCGGCGAGCTACACCTCTTACGACATGGCAAGGCTTGCGGTGATTCCTCTTGCCGGGGGCGAGCCTCGTCTCGTCACGCCTGAGCTCGACCGCGCGGTGTCCAACCCCACGTGGTCCCCGGACGGGAGCTCGCTCTACTTCCTGCTCGAGGACGATCGCAATCAGGTGGTTGCCCGAGTTCCCGCGGCAGGAGGCGACGTCGAGCGGCTCGTCGATGCCCGCGGTGTGGCGAGTAATTTCACCCTCAGCGGTTCTCGCCTCGCCCTCGTCGGGTCGACTCCGGATGAGCCCAGTGAAGTCATGGCGCTCGATGGCGGATCGCTGCGCACCCTATCGACGCACAACCATGAGCTCATGGAGCAGGTCGAGCTCGGGGCGCTCGAGGGCATCGAGCTCGAGAGCCGCGACGGCACGATCGTGCACGGCGTCATGGTGAAGCCGCCAGGCTACGAGCCGGGACGAAAGTATCCGACCATCGCCTACATCCACGGTGGGCCGGTGGGGCAGGACGGCTACGAGTTCGACTTCACCTGGCAGATCCTCGCGGCCAACGGCTACGTCGTCGTTGCCCCCAACTACCGCGGCAGCTCGGGGCGCGGGCTCGCGTTCACGCGAGCGATCGAGGCCGACTGGGGGAATCTCGAGGTGCATGACGTGCTCGCCGCCGTCGATCACCTCGTCGCCCAGGGCATCGCCGACCCCGATCGCCTGGGTATCGGAGGCTGGAGCTACGGCGGGATGACGACGAATTACACCCTATCCCGAGACTCCCGGTTCAAGGCGGCCGTGAGCGGCGCGAGTGTCTCGAACATGCTGGCCGCCTACGGCACCGACCAGTACATCCGCCAGTACGAGAACGAGGTCGGCTTGCCCTGGAAGGACATTCAGCCTTACCTGAAGATTTCCCACCCGTTCTATCACGCCGACCGCATCCGGACGCCCACGCTCTTCCTATGTGGCGAGAAGGACTTCAACGTACCGCTTTTGAACTCCGAGCAGATGTATCAAGCTCTCAAGAGCCTCGGGGTCGAGACCCAGCTCGTGATCTACCCGGGCCAGTACCACGGTCTGACAAAGCCAAGCTACTTGCGGGATCGCCTCGAACGTTACGTCGCGTGGTTCGATCGTTTCTTGAAGGGAACCGAAACGAGCGACCATTAGTGCTCAATGCCGTGGCGGGACCCGTGATCGACCGGCCGCCACGGCTCCGCCTTCGCGGCGCTTATTCGCACTTCGTGCCCACATCTCCATCACTTCGAAGCAGCCCGATGCGGACGATTCGCGCCGATCTCGCGGCAGACGAATTGGCCGCCGCTCGGCAGACTGGGCTGTAGTCTTTCATCGCCTGCCAGAGCCTCCCGGGCAATCGGTCAAACCTGCAGGGCTTCGGGAGACCAACCCTCGCCCGCTCCGATCTGCTGGAGCGCCCACTGCAGGCGAACCGCGTCCTCCGACTTGAGCCTGACGCCGAGCTCGTCGGCCGGCATCGCGTAAGCGTTCGCGAGCAGGGTTCGGGCTTTGTCGGCGACGTCGAGAAGAAGACCCACTTCTTCCCTCGTCAACGTGACGGCATCGGACTCCTGGGGCATCGCCCCGAGACGCCTCACGAGCGGGGCCACGTCACTCTTGCCCATAGCTACCTTCCTTCCGGCTTTCGAAAGAGCTCTTCGGGGGTATCGGGATCGATCGCGGTCGAATCGATTCGGGTTTCCGCCGCGAGAGCCCCGTCGTGGAAGACGCGCACCTCGATCGGAAAACCTCTCTCGTCATAACGCGAGAACTCGCGCTTCTCGGTGACCGGGGCTCCCTGCAGGTTGGTCCCGGGAAGAGATAGCTCGAAGAGACGACCGGTGGCTCGGTCGAACCGTCCGCGCATCGCCATTTCCCCAATACGGAGCAGGACCGCGTCATCCGCGAGCGATTGGGCCTCCACCTTTCCCGATGCCGCGGCCCACAAGAGGCCGGGGTAGTGTCGATAGATGCCCTCGCGGGTGCGTCGCTTCTGATCTTCACCCAGCTCCTGAACACCGCGAGGCGTCGACGCCCACCCGTTCGGACCGTCGAGCACGGTCTCCATCTCGCCAAAGGGGAGCACCGCCAATTCACGGTAGCGTTCGGGCGCTCGGAATTGGATCTCGAACCGTGCGGGCAGATCTCCCTGGGGCGTCTTCAGCACGGTCTCTCCCGAGAGGCTGAACCCACCGAGTCGGCCAGCGCTCTCGTCCACCGAAGCGACGAACTTTCGGAGGATCTCTCTTCCCTTCGCGAGCGCCTCCTCGGTTGGTGGCGGAGCCTCCATGGCGGGGGGCTCGGGAATCGTGATGTCGAGGGTGACGACTTCTCCCAGAGTAGACAGAGGAGCGTCGAAGTCTTCTTCGCGTCCAACGGCGAGAACGTGCAACGCACCGACATTCAAACGGTTTCTCGCGACACGATGAACGTCGTCGACGCTCACCCGGCCGATGCTTTCTTGGTATTTCCGGAGGAAATCACTGGGATAACCGTAATAGTCGTACGTCATGAGCCTGCGCACGATGGCTCCCCGGCTCGCGAAGTTGAATACGAAGGAGTTGAGGAGACTCTCCTTCGCGATGCGGAGCTCCTCCTCGGAAACGGGCTCCGCGACGATCCGCTCGATCTCGTCCAGAATCGCCTCGATGGTCTCGACGGTGCTCTCGGATTTCGTACTGCTGGCGACGGTGAAAGTCCCAGGGTAGTCGAACGATGCGTCCCAGGAGGCTCCCACCCGGTAGGCGAGGCCGCTTTGCCTGCGAACACTCTGGAACAGGCGCGAGGAGAAACCGCCGCCAAGGATTTCCGACATGACGGTCAGAGCGAAGTAATCGGGATCGTCGTAGCGGCCTCCGAGGTGGCCGATGCGGAGGTTCGTCTGGTTTACGTCTTCCTTGGAGATGTAGTAGACCCTGCCCTGGGTCGGGCGGGGCGCTTCCGGGAGAGCCGCCTCCGGCGACGGGCCACGTTCCCATGAGCCGAAGTGCCGCTCGACCAGCGCCTGCACATCCGAGGTCTCGAAGTCACCCCACAGACCGAGCTGGATGCGATTCGGCAGGAAGTAATTGCGATGGAAGTCGAGCAAGTCGTCACGAGATATCGACTCGATCGTCGCGTACTCGGTGGTGCGCGCGTAAGGGCTCTCGCCGCCGTAAAGAACCTTCTGAAACTCCCGACTGGCGATTCCGGCGACATCGTCGTTGCGACGAGCAATCGCCGTTCGTTCTTGCACTTTCGCCAGCTCGATCTTGTCCTCGGGAAAGGCCGGATCGCGCAGCACGTCGGCCAGGATCGCGACGACGAGCGGAACATGCTCGGAAAGCGCAAAAAGGGTGGCGCTTCCGGAGGTCGTGCCGACGCCGGTCTCGATGACCGAGCCGACGTTCTCTAGGAGCCTGTCGATCTCTTCTCCGGACCGATTCACCGAGCCGCCGGTCCGCAATACCTGCCCCACGATGCTCCCGAGGCCGACCTTGGTTGCCGGCTCGAGCCGCGAGCCCGTCTGGATCAGTGCCATTCCCTCGACCTTTGGAAGCGAGTGGTCCTCGACGAGGTAGAGGCGCAAACCGTTCGCGAGCTCGACCCGCGTGACTTCGGGCACCTGGAGCTCGGCGAGCGGCGGATAAACCAGGTCCTTGTAGTACTTCTGGGCGGAAGCGGACGAGGTGGCAAAGACTCCGAGCACCGACGTGAGGAGCACGACGCGAATCATCATCGAACCTCCTCGTCGGGCAAAAGATAACCGACAGTACGATTCCTCGGGGTAAAGTACTCGCGCGCGACCCTCTGGATATCCTCTCTCGTCACGCGATCGATCGCTTCGATGCTCTTGAACAGGTTCCGCCAGTCGCCCGTCAGGACTTCGTAGGCAGCGAGCTGGCCGGCGAGACCTGAGTTGCCATCGAGATCGTCGATGAGATTAGCCCGTGCCCTTGCCTTCACGCGGGACAGCTCCTCCTCGCTCACGAGCTCCTCTTTCAAGAGCTCGATCTCCGCGAGCATGGCCTCTTCGTTCTCCCCGTTGGTATGGCCTGGAGCCGGAAAGGAAAAGAACAAGAAGAGGTTCGGGTACTTGTTGCCCGGAAACCCTGGAAACCCGCCCGCTCCGGCCGAAATCCTCTTGTCCTGAACCAGGCTGCGGTAAAGTCGCGAGGTCCGTCCCCCCGACAACACATCCTGAACCGCGTCGAAGACGGCGTCGTCGGGATGGAGCAGGGCCGGTTTGTGGTAACCGATGAGCAAAACCGGCTGGCTCTCGGCATAGACCGTGGTGCGCCGCTCGCCTTGCTGAGGCGGCTCCACCGTCCAGATCGGATCGGCTGCCGGCCGCTCGGGAATGCGGCCAAAGTAGGTCTCGGCCCAATCGACCGCGACAGCCGGTTCGACGTCTCCGACCACGACCGCGATCAGGTCGGATGGTGTGTAGTGCTTTTCGAAAAAGAGCTCCGCCTGATGTCGCGTCAAATTCTCCAGGTCCGACCGCCAGCCGATCGCCTGCCGCCCGTAGGGGTGCGCCAGGTAGGCGACGGAAAGAAAATCCTCGAGGAGTTTTCCAATCGGCTGGCTTTCGACCCGCATGCGCCGTTCCTCGATGACCACGTCCCGCTCCTTGTAGAACTCACGCAGTACGGGATCGAGAAAACGGGCCGATTCGAGCGAGAACCAAAGCTCTGATTTGTTAGAGGGAAGACTCACGAAATATCGCGTGGCGTCGTTAGAGGTCGTCGCGTTGAGCCCCGCCCCCCCGGCGCGCTCGATGACCTGCGTGAGCTCGTCACTCGCGCTGTACTCGGCGGCATCCGCCTGAGCCTGCTCGAAGGCACGCTCGAGCTTCTCGATTCGCTCGGGCGAGGCTCCCGAGAGTCGCGCCTCGCGCAAGCGCGCGTTCGCTTCGTCCACCGCGTCGAGAGCTGCCTGCTCCCTCTCGTAGTCTCTGGTTCCGATCGTCGTCGTTCCCTTGAACGCCATGTGCTCGAACATGTGCGCCATTCCGGTGATGCCGAGCTCCTCGTCGACCGAGCCGACGTCTGCGTAGAGGTGAAACGAAACGACGGGAACGTCCCGGCGCTCGACGATGAGGAACCTCATACCGTTCTCGAGCCGATGCTCGGTGACCGACTTCTCGAAGGTGGCGAGATCCTGCCCGTAAAGCGGACAGAACGTTCCGATGGCAAGAGCGATGAAAACGCCTCGTCTCATGGCGAGAGTGTAGCTCACTCCCCACTGGAACTCGCGCTCCATCGCGCCTGGTGTGCCGTCGCCCGGCGAACTTCCGGCTTTTGAGGCATGATACCGGTGAGCTCGGAGAAAGGAGCCATTTATGTCCGCAGATCTGGGACGCTTTTGTTGGTACGACCTCATGACGACGGACCCCGGTGCCGCGCAGTCCTTCTATAAGAAGCTCGTCGGTTGGGGAACGGTGACACAGGAGTTCGGAGGACAGCCGTACACGATGTGGACGGTTGGCGGAACCCCGATAGGAGGTGTGAACGCCCTGCCAGAGGACGCGAGAAAGGCCGGGGCCCCGCCGCATTGGCTTGCCTATGTCCTCACGTCCGATGTCGACGAGAGACTGGCCAAAGCCAAAGAGCTCGGCGCGAAAATCAAAGTTCCCGCGACCGACATCCCCGAGGTCGGCCGCTTCGGCGTCTTTACCGACCCGCAGGGCGCCCTCATCGCCATTTACGCCCCTGCGGGCGACTCGCCCAGAGAGGCGTCGCCGGCGAAGCTCGGTGAGTTCTCCTGGCACGAGCTCGCAACGACGAAGCCCGATTCCGCTTTCTCCTTCTACCAAAAGCTTTTTGGCTGGGAGAAGACCGAGGCCATGGACATGGGCGAGGCGGGCATGTACCAGATGTACAAGCAGAAGGGGGGCGAATTCCCGCTCGGGGGCATCTTCAGGAAGCCCGACGAGATGCCTGGGCCCCCGGCCTGGCTCTATTACGCGAGAGTCAAGGATGTACACAAGGGGGTCGAGACGGTGAAACAGCTCGGCGGCCAGGTTCTCAACGGCCCGATGGAGGTTCCCGGCGGCGACTTCATCGCACAGTGCCTGGATCCGCAAGGAGCCGCCTTCGCCATCCACCACACGAAGGGGTAAGGTTTTTTCGCAGCTCGGGACGGCCATGAGAGCCGTCCCGGGCCACCCTGCCGCGATTCGCTGCTGGTCTCACGCCGTCCTTCGCGATAGGATCGCGGCAAAGTGTGGGTGCCCGGCCCGAAAAGAGGCGGGCAGAAGGAGGACGGTCGATGCTTCGTCGAATCGCTTTCGCGATGTTCGCTTGTCTCGTCGTCGGGCCCGTGTCGGCCCAGCTCGAGCAGGTAGGGAACCTCGACTTCGAGACGTCGGCGACACCGGAAGCGCAAAAGCATTTTCTTCGGGGCGTCGCCATCCTCCACAGCTTTGGCTGGAAGCAGGCTATCACCGAGTTTCAAGCCGCCCAGAACACCGAGCCGGACTTCGCCCTGGCCTACTGGGGTGAGTCGCTCTGCTACAACCATCCGCTCGCCCCCGAGCAGGACGGCGACTCGCCACGTGAGGTATTGAAGCGTCTCGGGCCCACGAGGGAGGCCCGTCTTGCCAAAGCACCCACCGAGCGCGAGAAAGGGTTCCTGTCCGCCGTCGAAGACCTCTGGGCCGAGGGCGATGACTGGCGGGCCCGACGCGTTGCTTACAAGGATGCGATGGGACAGCTCCACCGTGCCTACCCGGACGACGACGAAGTGATCACGTTCTACGCCGTTTCCCTCCTGAGCGCCGCGCGCGCTCTCGAGGACGAGACGTTTCGTCTCGAAGTGAGGGCGGGAGCTCTCGCGATGGATGTCTTCAACCGCAATCCCAAGCATCCGGGTGCCGCCCACTACATCATTCACTCGTTCGACGATCCCATTCACGCGCCCCTGGCCCTTCGGGCGGCGGATGCGTACGCGGCCATCGCCCCCGCCGTGTCCCACGCGATCCACATGCCCACTCACATCTTCATCCAGCATGGGATCTGGGACAAGGTCGCGCACCAGAACATGCGGGCTCACCGGGTCGCGAGCGGTCTGTGGCAACCCGAGGACAGCATGGGCGACATGGCGCACTCCCTCGATTGGGGACAGTACGGATTTCTTCAGAAGGGCGATTACGCCGAAGCGCGCAATGCGATCACCCGGTTCCAGGAGATGGTCGAGATGGAGGGCCAAGACCGAGCGAGGTCGGGGCTCGCTGAGGCTCGGGCCCGCTACATCATCGAGACCGAGGAGTGGAAGGTGCAGCCGATGCCCGAGGACGCCACGGAAGAGGAGCTTCTTGCGAACGGGATGAGCGCCGTCCGTACCGGAGATCTAGCTACGGCCGAGGACATGGTGAAACGGCTCGCCGAGAAAACGAGCTCGACCAAGGAAGGCTCTCAAGAACAGAAGGCCACTCGTGTCATGCATCAAGAGCTACAGGCGCTCGTCGCACTCGCTCGAGAAGAGAAGGATCTAGCGGTGAAGCAGCTCCGAGACGCGGTCGCGATCGAAGAGACGATGCGGCCACCGAACGGCGCAGCCTACCCGACCAAACCCTCTCACGAGCTTCTCGGTGAAGTGCTTCTCGAGATCGGGCAGCCCAAGGAAGCCGCCGAGAGTTTCGAGGAGTCGCTTCTCCGCATGCCGAATCGCGCCCGTTCGCTACTGGGCGCGGCGCGTGCCCATGCCGCGGCAGGCGATCGCAACAAAGCCGGCGAGCGTTACGCCAAGCTACGTGAGATCTGGAACGGCCACGCGGAGCTTCCCGGATATCGGGAGGCCGAGCAATTCCTGGCGTCGACCGACGATCGCTAGCGCGGCTTCTCTAGTACTCAATGCCGTGGCGGGACCCGCAATCGATCGAGCCGCCACGGCTCGAGCTGCTTACGGCGCGGCAGGCGCGCCGGGCTCGCTCCGCTCGCGCAGGGTGGGATTAAGTTTTTCATCACCCTGCTTTTCCGATCAGCTTCGGCGCGGCTCGCGTTTCGCCACGGAGAAGAAATCGTACCAGCTCGACTCCGCCCCTCCGAAGCGGCGCTCGACCGCGACCTCGACGACGTAGGGGCGGCCTTCGTGCATGGCCCGCTGGCAACGGTCCAGAGCGGCGCCCAGAGTCTCGGCCTCGTCCACCCGCTCTCCTTCGACGCCGTAGCCTTTGGCGAGAGCGATGGAATCGATCTCGGGTGAGCCGAGGTTCACGCCGATGTATTTTCCCGTCTCGGCGGCGCGGCCACCGTAGGCGTGCAGGAAGCGGCGATTCGCCTGGTACTGGCCGTTTTTCCAGATGACCACGCCGACGGGAACTTCGTAGCGCGCCGCCGTCCACAGCGACTGCACCCCGAACTGGAAGGCCCCGTCACCGACGAGAGCCCAGACCTCGCGGTCCTGAACACCGATGTGGGCCCCGATCGCCGCGGGTACACCCCAGCCGAGGACCCCGCCGCTCGTCGCGAGATTGCGGCGCCGCTGGCTACGGTCGTGAGCGATGTCCAGATAGTACGGGACGTACGGCTCCGAAGTGACGAGCTCACTCACGACGAGAGCGTCCGGCGCCACCCGACGGTTCAGCTCCACCATGAGGCGCTCGTTGGAGATAGGCGACTGATCCCAGACGCGTCGCGCCTGCTCGTCCAGACGGGCGCGCCAGAAGTGATGATAGGCCCGGACGCGTTCGCGACGATCTTCGATAGCGGTCTTCGACAAATCCCGTAGGCGAACCTCCTCGAGCACGCTCGCCACGGTGGCGCGAACACCTGCGATGACGCCGACGTCGACGGGATAGGTCCGTCCCACCTCGGGTGCAAGCCCCGTGTGGATGACTCTCGCTTCGCGGGGAACGGCGGGCTCGGCCGGAAGGGAACCGAATCCAAACATCGTACCGCCCAGCGCCCAGAAAACGTCGAGCCGTTCGGGAAATTCCGGGTCGTCTCGAAACATGCCACAGAAGTGGGGATGGCTCGAGGGGAAGATCATCGGTGTATGGCTCATATAGATGTCCTGGAAAACGGCCATCCCCAGCCGTTCGGCCAGCTCCATCAGAGGCTCGCTCGGGTCCATGCGCGCCCCTTCTTTTCCGACGGCAACCACCGGGAATTCGGCCTCGACGAGCAGGTCGGCGATGCGCTCGACCTCGGCGGCATCGGGTGGGACGTCGGTGACCAGACGGGAACGGGAGCGCGGCAGGATCTCGGCGCGGGGAACGCGCTCTTCCCACATGTCTTTCGAGAAAGTAACGAAGGTCGGTCCGCCGGGCGGCATCTCGGCGAGTACGAAGGCGCGCCGAACCACCTCGGGGATGGTCTCGGCGTTCATCACGTCCCAGCTCCACTGCGTGTACTCGCGGGGAAGCTCGTGGAGATTGACCGACTCGAGAAACGCATTCGTTCCTCGAATCTCGGTGGACTGGCGGCCCACGGTGACGACTACCGGAGAGTAGTCCTTGAAGGCGTTCACCATCGGAGCGAGCGCGTAGCCGGCACCCGCCACCGAATGAAGGTTCATGATGGGGACGTCGCCGGTGGCCCGCGCATAGCCGTCCGCCATCGCCATGACCGAAGCCTCGTGAAGACCGTGCACGTATTGGAGCGATAGGCGATCCACGAGGGCGTCGAGAAAACCCACCTCTTCGGAGCCTCCGAGGCCGAAAACGTACGGCACCTTCCAGTCTGCCAAGAGCTCGGCCATGACTTCGCCCCCGGTGAGGTTCTCGACGATGCGACTTCCCGACACCGGCTCGGCCGAGCGCGCGAGCAGGCCCGCCGCCTTCGGCGCGACGCCGAGCGCGGTGAGCTGGCCGATGAAGGCCCGCCGTCCGATCTCCCGGTTCAAGAGTTTTCTTGCCGTCTCACGCATTGCTTCCACTCCTTCTCGCAGCGGCTTCGTCTCACGAACGACTTGTGCGTACCCACCGACGTGGTCGATAGCGCGTTTAGGCTGGCGTGCTTTATCGCATCGATCTCCGACAGCTGGAACATCGAATCGGTGAAGGTCGTGAGATCGACGTTGGCACTTCCCGCGACGACGATACGTCGAGGTTTCCGCGCCGTCATCGGGCGATCCGCGACGCGAGCCTGCGAGTGCGACCGCTCACGGCGCCGAATGTAGCACACAGCACCCGGGATGGGGGTCGGCCGCCTCAAGCGGCGAACTAGGCGAGCGACAGGCTCGAGGCAACGAACGGATCCACGCGCGTCTTCTCCAGAAATTCCGTCGCCCGCGCGATCACCTCGTCGGCCCTCAGGATGCGTCGATGCCCGAGCCCGGACGTGACCACGAGCTCCGCTTCGGGCCACAGGTCGGCGAGGCGCAGACCATTCTCGAGCCCGACCTCCCGATCGTCGCGATCGTGGATCACGAGAATCGGAGTCATCATCCTGGGGGCGATTTCGTCGAGCCGAAGAGAGTCCCAACTCACGCCGAAACGGTTCTCGATTCGCCGCTGCGTCCGGTCTGCGACTCCTTCGTGGAGGCCCAGGTGGTCGGCAACGTATCTCAAGAACGCGCCGAGGTCGGTCGGCGGGGCGATGAAGACCGCCCGCCCGACGGTGGCACCGCGGTCCAGCGCAATCGTCGTCGCCGCGGCACCGGCCGAATGCGCGATGACGCCAGCAAAAGGACCTAAGTGCGTCGCGGCGTCGACGACGGCGTCCGCCATCTCGACGAGCGAGGATTGACTTAGGGGGGAGGCTCCATGTCCCGGCGCGTCGAAGGTGACGACCCGAAAACCCGCGCGGACGAGCGGCTCGACGAACGCACCGAGTTGTGAGCCGCGGCCCTCCCATCCATGCGCGAGAAGGACGGCAGGCCCGTCTCCCCAGGTCCAGGTGGCGAGGTCCAATCCTCGACTTCGGAACCTCGACCGCTCCGCCGAGGCCAGCCACCGAGCCTCGCGATCGGGTACCCGGTGGCGTCGGGTCGCGAGGAAGAGGCGTTCCAGCCAATGAGCGGCGAGATCGGGAGCGAGCCTGGAGATCGGTCTCAAGCAGAGTTTGGCGATAAAAGCACGAACGTTCGTTTTTAGACGTTGGATCTCGTTCGTCATGAAGGATGCTCCTCGGTCAGGGTTGGGACCGCTCGAGCAGCTGCTCGAGGGCGCAACGAGCTCGTCGCTCCGCCTCCGCATCGCGCATGAGGCGACTGAAATGGTGGTAGGCCATCAGGATGGAATAAAACTCGTAGGCGAACTGCCGTGTGTCGAGGTCTGCCCGAAAATGCCCTTCCTCGACGGCGATACGGGCCGCGGTGGAGAGCGTCTCGATCCAGTCGCGCTGATAGCTCACGAGCCGATCTCGGAGCGGCCCTGGGCGGTCGTCCAGCTCGTTCGCGGCGGCGATGAAGAAGCACCCCCCGGGAAGTGCCGGATCATTGGACCAGGAGAGCCAGCCCTCGAACAGAGCCCGCACCCGAGGAGCTCCGCGGGGCTTTTTGAGCGCGGGAACGACCACGCGAGCGATGAAACGGTCGACGGAGCTCCTCAGGACGTCGAGCTGAAGGTTGAGCTTCGAGTCGAAGTGGGCGAAAAGGCCGCTCTTCGACATCCCGGTCTCGCTCGCAAGACCTCCGATGCTCAAGCCCTCGAGGCCAATCCGGCTCGCCATGCTGAGAGCGTGCTCGAGGATGACGGCCCGAGTTTCCTCGCCTTTGCTCATGATGAGTCCAAAATAGAACGAACGTTCTATTTTGTCAAGCGGGGTCTTCGAGACGGTGGCCCCTCACGCGATGCTCGGCTCCTCACCCGGCTATCTCGTCGGCGATCGCTTCGGGTAAGCTGTCAAGCGCAGCATGAAACGAATCATTCTCGACTGCGATCCTGGCCAGGACGACGCCGTCAACATTCTCTTCGCGCTTTCTGCTTCCGACAGGCTCGAGCTTGCCGGGATTACGACCGTGGCCGGCAACGTGCCCCTCGAAAAGACACAAAGAAACGCCCGCCTCATGTGTGAGCTCGCCCGGCGCACCGACGTCGCGGTCTACGCCGGCTGCCCGCGACCCATGCTCCGCCCGCTCGTGACCGCCGAGTCCGTCCATGGTCGGGAAGGCATCGACGGCGCCGACATCCACGAGCCGTCTCTGCCGCTACGGGATGGGCACGCGGTGGACTTCATCGTCGACACGCTTCGCGACGCCGAAGATGCCTCGATGACGCTCGTTCCTACAGGTCCTCTGACCAACGTCGCCACTGCGCTCGTCAAAGCGCCGGAGATCGCCCCCAAGATTCGTGAGATCGTTCTGATGGGTGGAGCCATGCGAGAAGGTGGCAACGTGACCCCGTCGGCCGAGTTCAACATTTTCGTCGATCCTCATGCGGCGAAGATCGTCTTCGCGTGTGGGCGACCGCTGGTGGTCATGGGGCTCGACGTCACGCATCAAGCGCTGGCGACACCCACCCGCTTGGATGCTATTGGGAGGCTCGGCACCTCGGTCGGGCGCTCGGTCAAGTCGATGCTCGAGTACTTCAATCGTCACGACACGGAGAAATACGGAACCGAGGGAGCGCCTCTCCACGACCCCTGCACCGTCGCTTACTTGTTGGAGCCCGCCTTGTTCCGAGCCAAACGGGTGCACATCGACGTCGAGACGGTATCGGATCTGACGCTAGGAGAGACGGTCGTTGATTTTTGGGGTGTCACTGCGTTGGAGCCGAACGCCCTGTGGGTCCACACGATCGATGCGGGCGGCTTCTTCGAGCTGCTGACGGAGCGCCTGTCAGGTTTACCTTGAGCTAAGCTTGCAACCGTGGACGCGCGTTCCATCGGGCTCGTTCTCGCCGGTGCCGGCGCGGGGCTGCTGACGCTTGGGCTTTTGGTCTATTGGGGCGGATTTTCCTGGTTCGGTCGGCTCCCGGGTGACATCCGTTACGAGAGCGAGACGACGCGCGTCTTCTTTCCGCTCACGTCGATGGTCTTGCTATCGGTACTTGTGACCCTCGCACTGAACCTTTTGAGACGGCTCTTCTGACAAGTCGTCGAGCATCCTCGGCTCCGAGTAGAGGTATCCCTGGGCGAGCCGGAAGCCCATCTCGGCACAGACCTCCGCTTCCCGCCTGCTCTCGATGCCCTCGGCAATCGGTTCGGCGTGAAGCTCGCGGGCGGCGGCCATGAGCATCGACAGCAGCCGACGTTTCGAGGCGCGAGCCTCGAGGAGGTCCTCGAACCAGCTCATGTCGAATTTGAGGTAATGCGGCTCGACTTCGGCCAGTTGAGCGAACCGCTCGCCCAGACCGAAATCGTCGAGAGCCAGACTGATGTTCAGGGCATCGAGCTCTCGCTTGAGCTCTGCGGTGACGTGAGGCTTGGCGAGCGCCCCTTCATGGATCTCGAGTGCCAGCTCCTGTTCGGGTGCCCGGATCCGAACCTGTCTCAACGACTCGATGAGCTCGGGCCGACCTAGCTCGATGGGGTGCGTGTTCAAGAACAGGCGCGGCAGCGTCAAACCCGACGAGAGCACGAGCTCGATGGCTTGCTGACGGAACAGGCGCGAGAGCTCGGCTTCGCGTCCCAGCGTCTCGGCGATGCGAAACAGGTCGCATGGGTTTTCGGGCAACTCGGGATGAAGGCCCCGCCCAAGCACCTCATAGCCGATAACCTTTCCCTCGGGTATCGAAACGATGGCCTGAAAAGCGGCGGTGACCAGACGCTGATCCATGAGCTCGGCCAGCTGTCTCGTGCCAGAAACGAACTGCTGAGAGAGCACCATACGACTGATCGCCAACGTTCCGAACTCGAGTGTCTGATCCGCCCGCCGCACGAGCCCCTCTCCCTCGACGCGCCCGAGCCGGAACTCGAACTCGGCAAAATGAAGGATGTCTCCTTCCCGGAGCAAACTCCCCGTGACTCGCTGTCGGTTGACGAACGTTCCGTTCGTGCTGTCCAGGTCCCTCAGCATGAGGTCCTCACCGTCCATATATATCTCCGCATGGCGTTTGGAGACGGACTGAAAAGGAAGCGTCAAGTCGAGACCGGCGATACGGCCGATCCGGAACGGGAACGAATGGATTGCGACACGTTGCAACACCCGGCCCCCTTCGAGCTTGCTCTCCAGGCACCAGGGCGACGTGCGCGTTTCTCGGGAGGTCTTTTCCATGACTTCGGGACCCCGACCCCTTCTTTTTTGGCTTGGGGGAAGACCTGCTGTCATCCTCCTCCAAGGGAGGAACCTATTTGTTGTGGACCCTCTTAGTATGACGGATCTTTCCGGGAGAATCTACTGGCAACCGGAGCTCTCACTTCCATTGCGCACTCTACGGTTTTGTGAAAAGATTTTGCGTTTGTGCCGGTTGACTTTTCGATCTGCATGTAGAAGCCCCCTGATCGAGCTCGCTCATCACGGACAGTTCAGCGACGAGTCCGGATCCCTAGCTCGGGCGTGAGCTGATGGCGGTTCATCGATCGACGAAAGGTCTCACGCTTCCCGTCGCGGGAGAGCCCGAGCTCGTGGTGGACAGCCCATCGCGTCCGAGGCGAGTCGCCCTGCTCGGGGACGATTACCCTGGCCTGCGACCGACGATGTTCGTCAAAGTGGGCGACGAGGTAGGAACCGGCTCCCTTCTGTTCGAGGACAAGAGGAATCCGGGGGTTCGATTCACGTCTCCGGGCTCGGGACGCGTTTCCGCTATCCATAGAGGTGAGCGGCGTGCTTTCCGATCGATGGTAATCGAGCTGTCGAGCGGGGAGTCATGCGTCTCCTTCCGGGCCTTTACCGGTAAACACCCCTCGAGCCTGTCCCGAACCGAGGTCATGGACCTCCTTCTCGAGTCGGGCGAATGGACCGCCCTCCGGGCACGTCCCTTCGGCGGGGTGGCGAGCCCGGCGATGAGACCCCACTCGATCTTCGTCACCGCGATGGACACGAACCCCCTCGCCGCACCGGGTGACGTCCTGCTAACCGGCGCGGAGGCCGATTTCGAGCGCGGACTGGCCGCCCTGGCGAAACTGTCCGACGGAGCTGTCTTCGTCTGTACCGCCGAGCCGTCCCGCGTACCAGTTCCTCCCAAGCAACCTTTTCGCCACGAACGCTTTCGAGGTCCGCACCCGGCAGGAACGGTGGGCTACCACATCCACGTTCTCGACCCGGTCGATCGAAACAAGACCGTTTGGTACATCGGGCTTCAGGACGTCGTCGCCTTCGGTAGGCTCTTCGAAAGAGGCGAGCTGGATCTGAGTCGGCTCGTCTCCTTCGCCGGACCGAAGGTCCGGAGGCCGCGTCTTCTGAAAACGAGACGCGGCGCTTTTCTGGACGAGCTCGTCGAGGGTGAGCTTCGTCCAGGAGACAGCCGGATCATCTCCGGATCGGTCCTCTCCGGACGACGCGCCATGGGGGACGCCGAGGGGTATCTCGGCCGCTACCATCAGCAGGTTTCCGTGATCGGCGAAGATCGCGAGCGGGTGTTTCTCGGCTGGCTTACCCCCGGGCGGAACAAGTTCTCGGTCAAGCCCGTCTTTCTTTCCCGCCTGCTTCCTGGCAGGAAGCTGGATTTGAGGACTTCCACTCACGGCTCCCGCCGCGCCATCATTCCCATCGGCTCCTATGAGCAGGTCATGCCCATGGATATACTTCCCACGTTCCTCTTGCGTGCGCTCGTCATGCAGGATGTCGAGCGCGCTCAGGAGCTCGGATGCCTCGAGCTCGAAGAAGAGGACCTCGCCCTCTGCACCTTCGCCGACGTGGGCAAGAACAACTTTGGAGCTCACTTGAGAAGAGTCCTGACGACGATCCAAAAAGAGGGGTAAATGCGGTTTCTGAGGATCCTCCTCGACAAACAGGAAAAACTCTTCTTTAAAGGAGGGAAGCTAGAGCGCCTCCACCCCCTGTACGAGGCCGGTGACACGTTCCTCTTCACTCCCGGAAAGACGACCGACGGGGCCTCTCATATCAGAGACGCGCTGGACCTGAAGCGAACCATGATGGTCGTGGTCGCCGCGCTCGTGGGCACGGTCTTCATGGCCTTCTACAACACGGGCTTCCAGGCGAACCTGGCGATCTCGAAAGGCGCTCTGCCTCTCGACAACTGGCAGACGGCGGCGATGGCGTTCCTCGCCCTCGGCTTCGATCCCTCGAGTTTTCTGTCGTCGTTCGTCCACGGCGGGCTCTATTACGTTCCCGTGCTGGTCACTACGTTCGCCGTGGGAGGCGGGTGGGAAGTGGTGTTCGCCGCGGTCCGTCGTCACGAAATGAACGAGGGCTTCCTGGTAACCGGGATGCTCTTCCCCCTGATCTTGCCTCCGACCATTCCGCTCTGGCAGGTCGCCCTTGGAATCAGTTTCGGCGTGGTGGTGGGAAAGGAGATTTTCGGGGGAACGGGATACAACATCCTCAATCCTGCGCTCGTGGCCCGGGCGTTCGTCTTCTTCGCTTATCCGGCGCAAATTTCAGGCGACGACGTCTGGATTGCCGCCCAGACCAGCGCAGATGGCGTCAGCGGTGCGACCTGGCTCGCGGTGACCGCGCTTCAGGGACACTCCGCGCTGACCGCCGGGCTCGATTGGTGGGACGCCTTCTGGGGGTTCGTGCCGGGCTCGATGGGCGAAACGTCGTTCGCGGCATGTCTTCTCGGTGCGCTCGTGCTGATCGTGACGGGCATCGGCTCGTGGCGCATCATCGCGAGCGTTACCGCAGGCACGATGGCAGCTTCCCTGCTGCTGAATACCATCGGCTCGGAAACGAACCCCTTTTTCGACGTCCCGTTCTGGTGGCAGTTCGTGCTCGGAGGCTGGGCATTCGGCACGGTATTCATGGCGACCGAGCCCGTGACCGCGCCGGGCACGGACGGTGGCCGACTCGTGTACGGTTTCTTCATCGGCGTTCTGGTCGTGCTCATCCGTGTCGTCAACCCGGCTTATCCCGAGGGGATGATGCTCGCCATTCTGTTCATGAACGTGTTTGCGCCCCTCATCGACCACTTCGCCATCCGGGCCAACGTGCGAAGGCGCCGCTCTCGCTATGCCGGACGCACCGCTTTTGAGCGGGCGGGATAGAAAGATGGCGGTGAAACGCACCCGAAACAAGGGGTGCAGGACGCTAGCGCGCTCGACCCACGGGTTCCACACCTCCGCTCGGCTCCATTGCGGCTTCCGGTTCTCGTCGCTAACATTGAGACGGACGAGACCTCATGCAACGTAGCGCCGCCTACTCGATCGTTTTCGCGACGATCGTGTGTCTGGTTTGCGCCGTTGTCGTTTCCTCCTCCGCGGTATCACTCAAGGAAAAGCAGGAGACGAACGCCTATCTGGACAAACAGCGAAACGTCCTCGTTGCCGCCGGTCTGGCAGGCGACTCGGAGGAGCTCTCCTCCGAAGAAGTGAAGCGTCGCTTCGAACCGATCCTCTCGACAGTCGTGAGCCTCGAGACCGGTGAGCCGCTGCCCGACGTGGACCCGGCGACCTTCGACCAGAGGAAGGTCGCCTCGGATCCGGCCACCTCCTCTGAAGCGCCCAGAAACCCGGCGGGGGTGGAAAGGATTCCCGAGCAGGCACTGGTCTATCGGCTCGAGGAAGGGGGTAAGCTGAAGCTCATCATCCTCCCCATCGAGGGCAAGGGCCTGTGGTCCACCCTCTATGGCTTCATCGCGCTCGACGCCGAGCTTCAGCACGTCCGGGGGATCACGTTCTACGAGCACAAGGAGACGCCGGGGCTCGGAGGTGAGGTGGACAACCCCAATTGGAAAGCGCTGTGGAAAGGTCGACAAGCTTTCGACGAGGACTTCCAGCCGGCCATCGAAGTGATTCGCGGTAAGGCGGGTCCGCCCGAGGAGGACCCCTATCGCGTGGACGGGCTCTCGGGGGCGACGATGACGAGCCGCGGGGTGACGAACCTGGTTCAGTTCTGGCTCGGCGAGCACGGGTTCGGGAAATATCTGGAGAAGTTGAGAGAGAACGTCAGCTGATGGCAAAACCGGCGAGAGAGGCGCTGCTCGATCCTCTGTTCAACAACAACCCGATTGCACTTCAGGTGCTTGGAATCTGTTCGGCACTGGCGGTCACCACGAAAATGGATACCGCGGTGGTTATGAGCATCGCCGTCATCGCCGTGTTGACCGCCTCGAATTTCCTCGTCAGTGCGATCCGCAACCAAATTCCGACGAACATACGCATCATCGTACAGCTCACCATCATCGCTTCGCTGGTCATCGTCACCGATCAGGTGCTGAAGGCCTACGTTTTCGAGATTTCGAAACAACTCTCGGTCTTCGTCGGCCTCATCATTACGAACTGCATCATCATGGGTCGGGCGGAAGCATTCGCGATGCAGAATCCACCCGCCATGAGTCTCCTTGACGGCGTCGGCAACGGCCTGGGCTACTCGCTCATACTTATGATGACGGCCGCGATCCGGGAGATCTTTGGTGCGGGGACGTTTTTCGGTATACCCGTTCTCGCCAACGTGGCCGATGGCGGCTGGTACACGCCCAACGGGCTCCTGGTCATCTCTCCGGGAGCGTTCTTCATCATTGGCTTCTTCATCTGGGCGCTCCGGACGTGGAAGCCGGAACAAGTCGAGGCGGACTGACATGCTGGAGAGCTACCTGAGCCTCGCGGTAAAAGCCATCTTCATCGAGAACATGGCTCTCGCTTTTTTTCTGGGGATGTGCTCGTTCGTCGCCGTCTCTCGCAGGGTCGACACGGCCATCGGCCTCGGGAGCGCCGTCGTATTCGTCCTGACGGTGACGGTTCCGGCAAACAATCTGGTTTACAACTTTTTGCTCAAGCCCGGGGCCCTGTCCTGGCTCGACCCCTCTCTCGCCGAGCAGGATCTGTCCTTTCTGGGTTTTCTCACGTACATCGGAACCATCGCGGCCATGGTGCAGATCGTCGAGATGGCGCTCGATCGTTTCTTCCCCGCGCTCTACACCGCGCTCGGAGTCTTCTTGCCTCTCATCGCCGTCAACTGTGCGATTCTCGGCGCGTCTCTTTTCATGGTGGAGAGGAGCTACGATCTCACCGAGAGCCTCGTTTTCGGATTCGGGTCGGGAACCGGTTGGGCTCTCGCCATCGTCGCCCTCGCCGGAATCCGGGAACGTCTTCGTTACCACCACATCCCCGAGGGCTTGCGCGGGCTCGGAATCACGTTCCTCCTCACGGGCCTGATGGCCATCGGGTTCATGGCCTTCGGGGGCATACAACTCTAGCTGCGCATGACTACGGTCGCTCTCGGCGTGCTCATGTTCACGCTCGTGATCGTCAGCCAGGTCGCGATGTTGATGTGGGCTCGACGACAGCTTGTGGCCACCGGCAACGTAACCATCCTCATAAACGACGACCCCGACAAGACGATCGCGACCAAGGCAGGTGGCACGCTTCTGGGAACTCTGGCTGCCAACCGCATCTTCATTCCGTCGGCTTGCGGCGGCAAGGGAAGTTGCGGCGTTTGCACCGTCAAAGTCGTCGACGGCGGCGGTGCCATGTTGCCCACGGAGACCAGCCACGTCAACCGCGGGGAAGCTCGTGAAGGGATTCGCCTCTCCTGCCAGGTCAAGGTCAAGCAGGACCTGAAGATCGAGCTTCCCGCCGAGATCTTCGAGATCCGCAAATGGCAGTGCCAGGTGCGCTCGAATCACAACGTCGCGACGTTCATCAAGGAGCTGGTGCTCGAGCTTCCTCCAGGCGAGGAGGTGCCCTTTCGTGCCGGCGGCTATATCCAGATCGAGCGTCCGCCGGGCACGGTGGCGTACAAGGACTTCCAGATCGAGAAGAGGTTCCGGGGCGATTGGGACAAGTTCGATATGTGGCGCTTCGTTTCGACGGTGGCGGAAGACGAGGAGGTCGTTCGCGCCTACTCCATGGCGAATTACCCCGAGGAGAAGGGAATCATCATGCTCAACGTGCGAATCGCTTCACCTCCTCCCCGGATGCCCGAGGTCCCGCCGGGAAAAATGTCTTCGTATATGTTCTCGCTCGGCGCCGGAGACCAGGTGACCATCTCCGGACCCTACGGGGAGTTCTTCGCCAAGGACACCGAAGCCGAGATGATTTACGTTGGCGGCGGAGCAGGCATGGCTCCGATGCGCTCGCACATCTTCGATTTATTCAAGCGAGTCCGGACCAAGCGCAAGGTGTCCTTCTGGTACGGGGCCCGAAGCCTGCGCGAGGCCTTCTATGTCGAGGACTTCGACGACATCGCCGCGGCCAACGACAACTTCGAGTGGCATCTCGCGCTCTCGGAGCCCCTAGCCGAGGATCGATGGACGGGGAAAACGGGCTTCATCCACCAGGTCCTCTACGATCACTATCTCAAGGATCACCCAAACCCCGAGGACGTCGAATACTACATTTGCGGTCCCCCGCTCATGCTGAAGGCCTGCCTCGAGATGCTCGATGGCCTCGGCGTGGAGCCCGAGAACATTCTCTTCGACGATTTCGGCTAGCAGGCGGATGACAAAGTGCGACTTTCCGCCTCTCGGCTGGCCCTGCATGCGGTATTGGTTCTCGCCTGCGCCCATTGCGAGCGGCGCGCCCTATCCCCATCCGTACGTTTCGAGGGCGAGAGCATGGGCACAACTTATACCGTGGTGGTGGCGGCCGAGCTTTCCCCTGGCGAGCGAAGCGAGCTCGAGCGAGTCATTCGGACCCCCCTCGACAAGGTGGACGCCGCCATGTCGAATTATCGCGACGACTCGGAGCTATCGCGCTTCAACCGTGCGCCACCTAGCGAGCCGTTCCCCTCATCGGCGGAGATTCTCGAGGTTGTATCCGAAGCCATCGCCGTCAGCGAGATGACCGGCGGCGCGTTCGACGTCACCGTGGCCCCGCTCGTGAGGCTATGGGGCTTCGGTCCTTTGGCCGACCGGGACCGCCTTCCTACCGACGAGGAGATCGCGGTCGCAATGAGCCGCGTGGGTTATCGTCATCTCGTTGTCGACCGTGCCGCGGGCACGCTCGCGAAGGACCTCGGCGGGGTGGAATGCGATCTTTCTGCCATCGCCAAAGGCTACGGGGTCGATCGTCTGGCCGCCGCTCTCGATCGCTCTGGAATCCAGAATTACATGATCGAGCTCGGCGGTGAAGTGCGAACCCTCGGCGTGAATCCTTCGGGTGAGCCCTGGCGGATTGCGATCGAGAAACCCGTCTTCATCGGCCGGGAAATCGAGCGAATCGTCCGCTTGAGCGGACTCTCGGTTGCAACCTCGGGCGACTACCGCAACTTTATCACCATGGACGGCGTTACTCAGACTCATCTCATCGACCCGCGGACTGGTCGCCCGATCCACCACGGGCTGGCATCAGTGAGCGTCGTCGAGAAAACCTGCATGCGCGCCGACGCCTTGGCCTCCGCCCTTCTCGTCCTTGGTCCGGTCGAAGGGATCGACCTCGCCTCGCGACTGGGACTCGCGGCCCTGTTCCTGATTCGAAACGAAGATGGAAGCATCGAAGAGCGTTCGACACCCGCTTTCGACGCGCTCACGTCATGAACGCGACAATTGGCTAGCAGGGTGATGAAGAACTCAGCCCACCCTGCGCGAGCGGAGCGAGCCCGGCGCGCCTGCCGCGCCGTAAGCAGCCCGAGCCGTGGCGGCTCGATCGATTACGGGTCCCGCCACGGCATTGAGTACTCTAGAATGCAGGCGTGCAGCTCTTCATTCTCGTGCTCGCGGTGATCGGCCTGGTGATGCTCGCCATGGGAATCGGCGTGATCCTGAAGAGGCCGTGCCTGCGGGGCTCCTGCGGGGGACCGGAAGTCATGGGTGCGAACGGAGAGTCCTTTTCCTGTGAGGCCTGTCCCAATCGCATCAAGAACTGAGCGGTCCGGTGGCGGGAGAACCCCGCTAACGCCCGCTCTGGAGTATGCTGAGCGCCGCAATGGCGGAGGAAATTTGGGACCGCGTCCTCGCGCTAATCGACGAGGGGCGGCTCGAAGAGGCTTTCGAGCAGGCAGAGGCTCATCGTGACGAGCTCCCGGACTCTCCCCAGGCTCACCTGCTGCTCGGAGTCGTCCAGGCCCAGATGGAAGCCATCGAAGATGCGCTGGAATCGTTCGAAGAGGCCTTGAGCCTGGACCCGGGCTTCGAGCTCGCGCGACTCGAGAAGGCTCGACTGCTCTACGACGAAGAGCTTTTCGAGGACGTGATAGAGACTCTGGACGAGTCGAAAGGAGCCGAAGCGTCCCTTCTCCTGGCCTCCGCCCTGTACGAGCTCGGCGAGAACGAAGAGTCGGAGGGCCGACTGGCCCTGGCTCTCGCCGAAGGCGAAACCGCGGAGATGCGACAGCTCGAAGCCACGCTTCGCCTCGCCCGCGCGGCGCGAGAGGATGCCCTGGCCTCTGCCGAACGCTCCGTTTCACTCGATCCCAACGACCCGGCGAGCCACCACGTCTTGGGACTCGTTTTCACGCAACTGGGAGAATTAGAGAGAGCCGACTCGGCCTTTCGCCGGGCGGAAGAGCTGGATCCCGATTCGTATTTTTGCCCGTCCCGCCTCGATGGCGAGGAGTTCGACGAAGCCGTCGACGCGGCCGTGGCCGAGCTGCCCGAGGAGTTCCAAAGCTTCCTGGAGAATGTCGAGATCGCAGTCGAGGAGGTGCCCGATCCTGCGCTCGTCTGCGAAGGAGTCGAGTTCGACCTGCTCGGCTTATACCAGGGAAGCACCATCCAATCCGACGGGTGGGACTTGCCCGACAGGATTCTTCTATTTCAGAGAAACCTCGAGAATATCTCGCCGGATCGACAGACCCTCCTCGAGGAAATTCGTACGACAGTCCATCATGAGATCGCTCACCATATGGGGATGGACGAGGAGGCAGTGAGAGACGCAGAGGAGAGCTCGGATTGACCCCGATCCGAAATAAACGATCCGCCCATATCAGCCCTACCCCGCCTCTACGCGAAGCTCTCGCATCTTGCCCACGCTGTCGCCGCCACAAAAATTTCGGTTGCGGAGGCGGCGGCCAATGAAGACGGAAGCGAAAACGATCTTCTCGAGCGGACGAAGGGACGGGAACTGACTCTCGGCCGCGACAGTGCTCCCCGTAATCGCAACCCTGGTCGCACTCGCGGCTTTCGCCTACCTTGGCCAGCGAGTAATGTGCTTCGTCGAAGCGAGACGATTCCCCCCACCGGGGATCCTCGTCGACGTGGGCGGTCATCGGCTACACCTCGACATCGCTGGCAAAGGAGGACCGACGGTGGTTCTGGATTCCGCACTCGCCGGATCGTCTCTGAGCTGGGCCGAGATTCAACCACGTCTCGCCGAGGTAACACGCGTCGTAAGCTACGACCGCGCGGGATTCGGCTGGAGCGACCCTCCCCTTCGACCGCGCCGCGTCGACTACCTGGTCGAAGAGCTCCGTGACGCACTCATGGCCGCCGGTCTGCCTCCGCCGTGGGTTCTCGTGGGCCATTCCTACGGAGGCTGGATCGCGCAGCTCTTCGCATCGAGATATCCTGGCGAAGTAGGAAGTCTCGTCCTTGTGGACGTCCCTCACCCGCGCCGGTGGATGACACCCGACCCGGCCCAGAAACGGCGCGTCCGGCGAGGCGCCCTCATGGCAAAGGCTGCGGCCCTGTTCGCGCACGTTGGACTCGCTCGTTGGTTGTTCCGACTCTTTGCCCGGCGTCGTGCGGGCGGTGAAGAGAACGACCGCATCCGGATTCTCCTGGACAAAGTGCCTGGCCATCGAAAGGCCGTGCTCCGAAGTTTCTGGGTCAGGCCTTGGACGCTCTCTTCGCTGGCGAGTCTCATCGAGCACGCACCCGAAAGCGCCGCGATCGTCGCCAACCAGAACCGGGATCTCGACGAGATACCGCTCGTCGTCCTCACCGCATCGGGTCCGTCCGCGGACAGGCTCACGGAACAAGAGGAAATTCGGAAGCTGAGCACGAAGAGCCTCCACATCGTCGCCAAGACCAGCGGCCATTGGATGCTTTTCGACGAGCCCGAGCTCGTCATCGAGGCGGTTCGGTGGGCCTTGGCACAACGATGAGAAGCCCCCGGTGAAAACTTTGAAAGGAGATGAAGCATGTTCGAAACGATGGCCCTCGCGTTGTTGGTCGCACAGGCGACGTCGGTCTTCGAGAACCTGAAGTTTCGGCCAATCGGGCCGGCTGCCGGCGGACGCGTCACGAGGGCCGTCGGCGTGGACTCCGACCCGACCGTTTATTATGCCGCGACCGCTTCGGGCGGCCTCTGGAAGTCTACCGATGGGGGCATCCGCTGGTCCCCCATCATGGACGACCAGCCAATGTCCTCTATCGGATCGATCGCGGTGGCCCCCTCGGATCCCAACGTCGTTTACGTCGGAGCGGGCGAGGCGAACATTCGTGGGAACGTCGCCGCCGGAAACGGCATCTACCGCTCGACCGATGCGGGAAAGAGCTGGGAGCACGTTCTCGTCCAGGAGGGCCAGATCGGCACGATGGAGGTGCACCCAACGAACCCCGCCGTCGCCTACGCCGCGGTTCTCGGCCATGCTTTCGGACCCAACGAGGAACGAGGCGTCTATCGGACGACCGACGGTGGCACCACCTGGCAACGGGTGCTCTACATCGACGAAGATACGGGCGCCTCCGACGTCTCCATCGATGCGTCGAATCCGCGCATCGTCTATGCCGGAATGTGGGAAGCACGAAGAAGCCCTTGGAGCCTCACGAGCGGCGGAGAGCAAGGAGGGATCTACATGACGCGCGACGGCGGCGACTCGTGGAAAAAGGTCGAGCACGAGGGACTGCCATCCGGGGTAACGGGGAAAATCGCAGTTGATGTCGCGCCTTCCGATGGCCGGACGGTCTATGCGCTTATCGAAGCGGAGGAAGGAGGCCTCTATCGTTCCCGCGACGGGGGCGAGAGCTGGAAGCGGGTCAACGGCGAGAGCTACCTCATGATCAGACCCTGGTATTTCACCCATCTCACCGTCGATCCAACGAATCCCGACGTCGTCTGGGCGCCATCGCTCCAAATGTTGAAGAGCATCGACGGCGGCGCGACGTTCACGCGGGTGGAAGGCATCCACCACGGGGACCATCACGATCTCTGGATCGACCCGGACGATCCGTCGCGCATGATCGCCTCGAACGATGGAGGGGTAGACGTCAGCGTCAACGCGGGTGAGAGCTGGTACGCGCCGGCACTTCCCATCAGCCAGTTCTATCGGGTGGACGTCGACAATCGAACGCCGTACCACGTGCATGGCAACATGCAGGACCTCGGGACCGCTTCCGGACCGAGCAACAGCCTATCCGAGAGGGGAATTACCCGATACGACTGGCACGGCGTCGGCGGGGGCGAGACGGGGCATTCCGTTTCCGACTCCCGCGATCCGGATATCGTATACGCGGGAGAGTACTTTGGTTATCTCTCTCGCTACGACCACAAGACGCGCCAGGCGAGGAACATCTCGATCTATCCCATGGATACGTCCGGCCAGGGCGCCGAGGAGCTTCGCTACCGATTTCAATGGACCGCCCCGGTCCACTTGTCCCATCACGACCCCAATGTGCTCTATCACGGCTCACAGTTTCTGATGAAGACCTCGGACGCCGGTTTGACCTGGACCGCGGCTAGCCCCGACCTAACGAGAAACGACGTCGACAAGCAGAAGTTCTCGGGGGGACCCATCACCGGCGACAACACCGGCGTCGAGATCTACGGGACGATTTTCGCCATCGGCGAATCACCGGTTCGAAGAGACCTCCTCTGGATCGGAAGCGACGATGGAGTCGTCCACGTGTCGCTCGACGGAGGTGCGGAATGGAGGCACGTGACGCCACCGGACCTGCCGGAGTGGAGCACGGTGAAGACGATCGAAGCCTCTCGGTTCTCCGAGGGGACCGCCTACATGGTCGCGGAGCGCCATCGACTCGACGACATGTCACCCTACCTCTTCAAGACGACCGACTACGGCTCGACATGGGAGAGCTTGAGTGGAACGATGGACGAGCACGTATATCTCCATACGGTGCGGGAAGACCCCGAGCGCGAGGGAATGCTCTACGTCGGGACGGAAACCGGTGTCGTCTTCTCGAAGGACGACGGGAAGAGCTGGGAGGCACTGAAGCTCAACCTGCCGACGGTTGCCGTCCACGAGCTGCGAGTCAAGGACGGCGACCTCGTGGTCGGAACGCACGGTCGATCGATCTGGATCCTCGACGATCTTACGCCCGTTCGGGACATGTCGCCCTCGATCGAGGGCGAGGAGGCCCACCTGTTCGCCGCGCGTCCCGTCGTGCGATTCCGGTACCACAGCGGGCCGAGAGACATCTACGGCGGCGACAACCCGCCTCAGGGAGCGATGCTCCATTACTACCTCGCGGACGAGCCAGAGGACGAGATCCGGTTGCGCATTCTCACCGCCGGGGGAGACGTCGTTCGGACCTACTCGAGCCACGAGGAGGAGCCCGAAGGCGCGGAAGACGCGCCCGACGTCTTCTTCCGCAAGCTCCCCGAGATTCCCAAGGAGAAAGGCGTGAATCGTTTCAGCTGGGATTTGCGCTATGACGGCGCGCGGATCATCCCCGGCGCCGAGATCGACATGGGGGATCCCCGCCAGGGCGCATTTGGCCCTCCCGGCAACTATCTCGCCGAGCTGACCGTCGGCGAGCGCGTCATGAGCCAAGAGCTCGTCGTCAAACCCGACCCGAGAGGCTCGCCGTCCGCGACCGAGCTCGAACACCAGCTTCGCTTCTCCCTGTCCATTCGAGACGCGGTCAACGCACTCACCGACACCGTCGCAGAAATCCGTGCCCTGCGCGAGGAGCTCGAGTCGGCCCGAGCCCGCTTCGAGGAAATGGCCGAGCTTTCGACCTCGATCCTCGAACGATGCGACGAGCTCGAGAAACGACTGCACAACCCGGGAGCCAAGGTCGCCTACGATATTCTCGCCACGCCGGGGGGCGCCAAGCTCTATTCCAAGCTCGGCCCCTTGATGGACTACGTCAACGAAGGTGACGGCGCCCCGACCCAGGGAATGCGGGAAGTCTACGAGGAGCTTCGTTCAGAGCTCGAGGACGTCCGATCCGAGTGGAACGACGTCGTGACCTCACGATTAGCGGAGTGGAACGCGCGCGCCCGAGAGCTCGAGCTGCCCCACATCGTGCCGCCCGCGGGAAGGTAGGACATTCATTTCGCTGCAGCCAGGGCTCACAGTACGACGGCGAGGAATCCCACGTAGCACGCGAAAAGCACGATGCCTTCCCAGCGAACCAGACGACGTCCTGTGTAAAGGAAGACGGTGGTCAACAAGGTCATGGCGACGAGCGCGGGGACCTCGAAGCCGAGCAGACTGGAGTCGACCTGAATCGGCCGGATCGCAGCGGAGAGGCCGAGGGCACCGAGAACGTTGAAAAGATTACTACCGACGATGTTGCCCACCACGAGATCCGCCTCCTTGCGCAGGCCGGCAACGATCGAAGTAGCGAACTCGGGAACGGACGTGCCCACGGCGACGACGGTAATTCCAATTACGAGCTCCGGCACCTCGAGGGTTCGTGCGAGTCTCACCGCCGAGCTCACGAGTAGATGAGCGCCCCCGAGAAGCAGACCGAGGCCGAGAACGATCCAGAGCAGATTCATTGCGAGAGAGCCGGCCGGGCGTTCCACACCTGACGGGCCAGTCCTCTCTGCCCACCGGAACGAAAAGTAGTTGATGCCAACCAGAAGGCCCAGGAACAAGAGACCGGTGGTGCGACCGAGCTCGAGCCGAAAGCACAGAAGCGCGAACAGGAGAGTGACGCCGACCATCAGTGGCAGCTCGCGACGCAACACAGCCGGGGCAACGAGCACGGTAGCGAGGATCGCCGTGGAGCCCAGAATGAGCCCCAGGTTGGCGACGTTGCTTCCCAGGATGTTTCCGATGGCCACATCGGCGTGCCCTTCGAGAGTCGCGATTACGCTCGCGACGATCTCCGGGGCCGAAGTTCCGTAGGCGACGAGCGTCAGTCCGACGACGAGTGGGCTGACACCGAGCTGCATCGCCAGGCGCGAGGAGCTACGAACCAGGCGGTCGGCGCCGAACGACAGAAGCACGAGTCCGAGCAGGGAGAGGAGCGAGGCGGTGACGACATTCACGCCAAGCTATCCAGCCGATGGACGCTCAGCACATCACACTTCGACCGCGATGGGAGTCGGCTTCCGGGTCACCGCGCAATGACGGCAGATCGGCTCGCCCTCCTTCCCGGGGCGATCCCAGGTGCGCCCTCGATGCGCTCGGCGAAGTCTTTCGAAATTCTCACACGCCCAGGCCTCACGGATGGTTCGCGGTGACGCGCTATCGGACACGACCGGGCCACCGTCGATCTCGAGGGTGAAGCCCTGGCAGCAAGGCATCGTGTGCTTGCCGTCCCAGGTCACCACCATTCGGCGAAACGGATCGGGGCACTGAAACTCGGCCGACGACAGATCTCGCCACTCGGCCGCCTTCCAGGAATGCAGGGCGCCAGCGGGGAAATAGCATTCGCTGACCGACATCCAGTCGACCCCCATCTCGTCCCTCCAGAAGGCCTCCATCCGGCCGCTGTCGACGTGGGCAGCGTTCAGCCACGTGCGCACCACCGAAGCACGAATGCGACAATCGGGAACGCCGCGGCCCTCGGCGCGCGCAGCGACCGCGGAGGCGACCGACTGCAGAAGGACGTCCCAGTCACCGCCCACCCGCTGGCGGGCGTAGGTGTCGCGGTCGCAGGCATCGACGGAGAACATCAGGTCGGTGATTCCGGCATCGACGAGCTCGGCGAACAGCGCAGGATGGGTGCGGGCGCCGCCGTTGCCGTTCGTGTTCATCATAATATCGGGAAATCCGAAATCGTTGGCCTTCCGCACGAACGCCACGATCTCGGGATGGAGCGACGGCTCGCCTCGGTAGTTGAGCTTGATCGAGCAGACGCCAATCTCGGCGCACTGCCGGAGAAGCTCGGCATAGAGTTTCGGATCCATATAACCGCGCCGATATGTGTGATCGGCGAAGCCGAGCTTCCGGATATGCTCGTGGGTCCAGATCTGGCAAAAGCCCTGTGGGTCTTCCTCCGAGCTGCCGCAGCGGAGATCGCAAACCGCGACGGTCTCGAGATCGACATGCACCGGATAGTCCGCCGCTTCCAGTTCATCTCCGCGCCGGTCCCACTCGCGACGGTATGCCTCGTAGCGTGCGCTTCTCGCCGGCGGAGCGGTGCCGAGAACGCGGAACGTGGGGTCCTGGCTCATGAGGGGCCTATTCTAGCCCGAACCACGCTCCGTATCTCCACCCGGAGCTCTAGCAGGCTGGTGAAAAACGTACGACCCAGCCTGCCGAGCGGTGGCCAAAACGTCTGCGGCGAGATCGGCGCGAAGCGCCGCAAAGGCCGAGCCGTGGCGGCCGGACGATCGCGGGTCCCGCCACGGCACTGAGCACTCTAGTGCGGCTGACGACCGACGCACTGGGGGGAGTTCCCGCCACGGCATTGAGCATGAGCAGGGTGATGAAAAACTCAGTCCACCCTGCGCGAGCCCGGCGCGCTCGCCGCGCCGTAAGCAGGCGGAGCCGTGGCGGACGATCGCTTACGGGTCCCGCCACGGCATTGAAGCAGGAAAGACGCGCCCTACAACCGTTTGCCCGCTGTCGGCTCGTTCCTCAGCCACCTCTGGACATCGTCCGGGTGAAATCGCAAGTTCCCCTCGAACAACACGTGAGGTATCCGCCGGGTTCGCGCCAATCGAAACACTTCGGATTGAGAAAGGTTCAGGAGAATAGCGAGCTCACCCACGGTCAAAAACTTCAGCTTCCACCGCGAGTCCCTGTTCTTCCGGACGTTCGGATCGACGAAAGCCATGAGCTCCTCCCGAGGAAGAGAACACCCCTGAAGCAAAAATTCTCGGATTAAGGAACTTCTAACACAGAGAAATGCCTGTGTCAAAAAACCGAACCACGGGTGTCGTGGGAGATCAACGATTTTTTGCGCGCTTGCTGAACAGTTGTTAAGATTAATAGTCATACGTTAAGTCCTTGCTAAGTAATTGACAACAATGAATTTATTGCAAGAAATCGAGGCGGCCGACCCATCGGCCTACGGAGATACCGTTTCGGCGATCGAGAGGCTGATCTTGAAGTACGCGATGCGCAGTTTCGGTCGCCGGGGCTATGCAGCGACCAGCCTGCGGAACATCGCAGCCGAAGCCAGGGTCACGGCTCCGATGGTCAGCTACTACTTCGAAAGCAAAGAGGGTCTGTTTCTCCGCGTCGCCGAGATCGTGATGGCCTCCTTTGAGCGAAATGTCGAGCGCGCGCTCCAACAACCCCAGCCCTTTCACCGCGCGATCGAGTCCATCGTGAGCGCCCACGTTCGCCTCACCCACGAATCACCCGCCGCCGTCGAGTTCATGCTCTCGATGCTCTACGGTCCGAGGGAAGGTCAGCCCGAGCCCGACCTCGACAGAATGTACCGGACGACCCGCCGGAATATCGTGGCCACTTTCGAACGGGGCATCGCCACCGGGGAGTTTCTCCCGCGTGCAGGAGTCGGCGTGAACTTCTTGGTGGAGCAACTCGTAAGCCTCATTCACGAGCACGCAATCCGAAACTTCCGTGCCGAGCGTGCTTGCCGGGCCAATCCCGTGTCCGTGGAGATGGCGCTGGAGCATTTCTTTTTCGGAGCGGGCAGGCTGGTCAAGGAATCGACATGATACCCCCGAAAATCGCCGCATCCGCGGCGCTCACAATGGTTCTCGCCTCCTCGTCCCCGGGCGACGACTCGCAAGAGGAGCTCCTGCGCTTCACGCTCCCTCAGGCGGTCGAAGTCGCGCTAGCCTTGAATCCGGAGGTTCTCGGCGAACGGGAGAAGACGGAAGAATTCTCCTCGTTGGTCAGCGAAGCGAGGGCCGAGGCGTTACCCGAGCTCAATCTCGCTCTGGGCTACCGGCAAAACCGGGACCCTGGCCTTCGCAACAGCCCTTTCTTCGCCAGACTCCTCGAGGGTCCCGAACCGATTCCCGCCGAAGCACTCGACTCGTTCTTTTTTACGAACTACATCTGGAATTTCGAGGTATCCCAGCCCGTGTACACGTTCGGCCGCGTGTCCAACGCGATGAATGCGGCAAAGCAGGAACGGACCGGTGTCAACCTCGACGTGACCGGGGTCGAAAACCGAATCTCCTACGACGTCGTACGCGCCTGCTACGGGTTTCTTCTCGCCCAGCAGAGCCTGGCCGTCCTCGAGACCGAGCGGGCGTCCCGGGAACGTCAGCTCGCGCAGGTCGAGGCCCGATTCGAGCTCGGCGATGCGACCCGGCTCGATGCGCTCCGCGCTCGCGTTACCCTCGCCAATCTAACACCGGAGATCCTGGCGGCGGAGAACAACCTTCAAATCGCCGAAGCTTCGGTCAACAACACACTGGGGCGGCCCGTTGACGCGCCGTTCGAGATCATGGCCGAGCTCCTCCTGGGCGATCCCGTTCCTACCATCCTTCGGCCCGAGGCACTCCTGGAACTTGCCGGCGAGCGCCGACCCGAGCTCAGGCGTTTCGCGGTCGACCGGCAAGTGCTCGATTCTCGCATCGGCGTGACCCGTTCCGAGCTGAAGCCGCAAATCAGGGCGAATGCCGGTTTTGGGGTGAACACGTTTGCCAATCAAAACGTGACCAATCTAGCCCTGCACACCTGGGTCGTCGGGGTCTCCATGGACTGGAAGCTCTTCGACGGCTTTCGCACCCGCTCGCAGGTCGGCGCCTTGCGCTCGCAGATTACCCAGAACGAGTACGACGAGCACGCCTTTCGCAATGAGCTTTCGGTGCAGTTGAAGGAAGCCTACGGAACGTGGCTTCGAGCGCTCGAGGCGTTGGAGGTGACGACGCTTGCCGTGGAAGGGGCGCGCGAGGCCGAAAGGGTGGCGGAAGAATCGTTGAAATGGGGTGCGGCGACGACGCTCGACGTCATCCAGTCCACGCTGGCGTTGCGACAAGCGGAGCTGAACCAGATGACCGCTTCCCATGACGCCCTCGTTGCGCTCGCCGAAATGAAGTACCTCGTCGGGTTCCGCGCCGATTCGCCCCACTCTGTGATCGAAGCTCCGGCAAGCGTCGCCTCGGCAGAAAGGGCTCCGTGACCGCACGACACCAGGCTTTTGTTCTCGTGTTTTTCACCGCCATCCTGTCGGGTTGCGCCAACGAGGCGCCGGTCGAGCCCGTCAGCGCCGAAACGCCCGAGCCGCCTCCGATCAACGTGCAAGTCACGAAGCTCGCGGCGAGCGCGCTCGAGGACAGGCTTCATCTGGCCGGACGGTTCGAGCCCTGGGTCGAGGTCGAGGTCTCGACCGAGCTCGGGGGCACGGTCAAGCAAGTGGAGTTCGAGAAGGGGCGCAGAGTAAGAGAAGGACAGGTGCTTGCTCGTGTAGGAACCGATCTTCTCGAAGCCGCCCTGACCGAGGCCGATGCCGAGTTCCAAGCTGCCGAAGCCGATTTCAACAAGACGACCGAGCTTTTCAGCCGTCAGGCCGTGCCGCGACAGGACCTCATCGAGGCGACCTCTTTGTTCAAGCGCGCCGAGGCGCGCGTCGCGCAGGCGAAGCTTCGAGTCGAGCGCTCGATCATTCGAGCCCCGGTGTCCGGTGTCGCGGTGAGTCGGGAAGTCGAGCCGGGCGAGGTCATCGCTCCCGGTTCCCGCATCACCGTCTTACACCAGGTCGACAAGCTCAAGGCCGTCGCCGGCATTCCCGAGAACGACATCGTCTATTTCTCCATCGGAAGCGACACCGCCATCGAGATCGACGCCTACCCTGGCCGGGAGTTCCGGGGGCGGATTTTCTTCCTCGGGTCTGCGGCAACGGGGCAGAATCGAACCTTCCCCGTCGAGGTCGAGGTCGACAACAAGACCTCGGAGCTCAGGCCGGGCATGATCGTACGCCTGTCTCTCGTCCGCCGCGTCTTCGAGGACGCTATCGTCGTCCCCCGCGACGCCGTTCTCGAGCGCGACGAGGGCAGTGTGGCTTTCGTTTTGGATGGCGATCGCGCCCGCGAGTGCAAGGTCACGACCGGCCCGAGCGAATCGGGGAAGATCGTCGTCGTCGAAGGACTTTCGGTGGGCGAAGAGCTCATCGTAAAAGGCCACCGCAATCTCATCGACGGTCAGCGAATCCGGGTCGTGGACGGGGGAGAGCTCTGATGCGCTTGACCGATTACAGCATCCATCATCGGTTGACGGTCTACGTCCTGACCGTCCTCATTGCCGTCGCCGGAGTGATCTCGTACGTTTCTCTCCCCCGTGAGTCCTTCCCCGAGGTCCAGATCCCCCTCATTTTCGTCTATACGATCTACCCTGGGGTGAGCCCGGCGGACATCGAGGCCTTGATCACCCGGCCCATCGAAACGGAGATCAAGGCGATCTCGGGCATCAAGGAGATCCGCTCCACGAGCGCCGAGGGGATCTCGACGATTCAGGTCGAGTTCAATCCCGAGGTCAATGTCGATACCGCGATTCAGAAAGTGCGGGAGAAGGTGGACCTGGCGAAGCCGGACCTTCCCCCCGAAGCCGAGGATCCGCGTATCCAGGACGTGGATGTATCGCAGATACCGATCCTGATCGTGGGCCTTTCGGGCCAGGTGGGGCTGGTGCGCCTCACCGATATCGCCAAGGATTTGAAGGATGACCTCGAAGCGATCCCGGGCGTCAATCGCGTTCAGATCATCGGTGGAAAAAACCGCGAAGTGCACGTCTACGTCGATCCGAGGCGGCTCGACTTCTACGAGCTGAGTCTCTCCGACGTCGTCTTCTCGGTCGCGCGGGAGAACCTCAACGTTCCCGGGGGCGAGGTGGAGGTTGGGGGGCTCAAGTATCTGGTGCGACTACCCGCCGAGGTGGAAGACCCGAAGGAGATCGAGGACTTCGTCCTCGAGGTCCGGGATGGACAACCCATCTACGTGCGCGACCTCGCGCGCGTCGAGTACGGCTTCGAGGAAGAGAGCACGTTGTCCCGGGTGGATCAAGACGCATCGGTGACGCTCACGGTCGAGAAGCGCACTGGCGTGAACCTGATCGCAGTTGCCGATGAGGTCAAGGCAGAGCTGCAGCGTCTGGAGGGGACCTTCCCGGCGGGAACCGTCGTCACCATCCTGGGAGACCAGTCGAAACAGATCCGGCAAATGGTCGAAGAGCTCGAGAACAACATCATCTCCGGATTGATACTCGTCATCGCCGTTCTCATGGCGTTTCTGGGTTTCCGCAACTCGGCTTTCGTCGCCATCGCTATCCCCTTGTCGATGCTGGTCTCCTTCGTCGTGGTGCAAGCCCTCGGCCACACGCTGAACATGATCGTTCTCTTCAGCTTGATTCTGGTTCTGGGAATGCTCGTCGACAATGCCATCGTGATCGTCGAGAACATCTATCGGCACCGCGAGGAAGGAGAGGACGGAATTCGCGCGGCCTCCCGAGGTACTCGGGAGGTTGCCACGGCGGTGATCGCTTCGACGATCACGACGCTGTGCGCCTTCGCTCCGATGCTGATCTGGCCTGGCATCATCGGCGACTTCATGTCTTACCTTCCTATTACGCTGATGATCGGGCTCACGGCTTCGCTCGTGGTCGCCTTCGTGTTCAATCCAACGCTTTGCGCCTATTTCATGCCCGATCCCAAGCGACAGGTCTCGACCAAGACTCGGAGGGAAGGCGCTTTCATGGCGCGCTACCATCGCCTTCTCACCTGGCTGCTCGAGCCCGCATCCGACGAAGGGTCGCGAGGCTGGTTTCTTCGTAACTGGACGCTTCCGCTCGCATTCGTTTCGTTTGCGCTCCTAGGTACGTTCCTGGCGCTGGGAGCGATGCTCGTGGAGACCCAGAATCCGACGGTCTTCCTCGTTATCGGCGCGCTCATGGCGTTGGGCGCGGGGTTCTTCCTGCTCCAGGGAATCATCTGGCTCCTCTGGAGCCTGGCGCGACGCGCGGCGAGGTCTCTTCCTCCCTACGTCACCGATCGGCGCTCGGGAACGATCTGGGTGATGGGCGCTCTGCTGGCGTTCACGTTCGCCGCCTATGGCGTGCTGGGACAGGGGGTCGAGTTCTTTCCCGAGATCGAGCCGAGGCAGATCCTGGTGGACGTCGAAGCCCCCAGTGGGGCCACGCTCGAAACCTCCAACGCGATCGTTCGCGAGATCGAGTCGCGCACGATGGACACCAAAGATGCGGTCCACTTGGTGGCCAACGTGGGATCCAAGGGCATCAGCATCGAGGGGGGTGACGCTTTCGGCGGCGGAAGCGGCGGGATCTCGAATACCAGTCGAATCACTCTCGACCTTTTGGATCGGGAGTTCCGCCAGCAGAGCTCCTTCGTTACTTTGAACGAGGTGCGTGAATCCGTCTCGAACCTGGCCGGCGCCGAGATCAAGGTCGACAAGCCAGCTGAGGGCCCCCAGGTGGGCAAACCGGTCACCATCAGGGTCATCGGCGACGACTTCCGCGTCCTGGCCCGGTTGGCCCAGGACATCAAGGAGCGCATTCGCGGCGTGGCGGGCCTGGTGAACCTCGACGATGATCTGGACCGCGGGAAGCCGGAGCTCCGCGTGCACGTGAACCGAATCGAGGCGATGCTTGCCGGCGTAAACACGGAGGACATCGCCACCACGGTGCAAACCGCCGTCCGCGGCACCGACGCGTCCAAGTATCGAATCGGCGAGGACGAGTACGACATCGTCGTGCGGCTCGCTCCCGAGGCCCGCCAGTCGCTGGACGACGTCTCTAATCTCACTGTGCCCGATGAGGACGGCATTCCCATCCCACTGCGCGCCGTCGTGCGACTCGAGCCCGGCGTCGGTCCCGCCGCGATCCAGCGCGTCGATTTGAAGCGAGTGGTGACGGTGGACGGTGACGTGGTTCGTGCCCAGGGAAGGACGGATGACTCCGTCCGACAGGAGGTCGCCGAGAGACTCCAAGGGATAGAGTTTCCGCCGGGCTACCGCTGGACTTTCGCGGGATCGAACCAGGAGGAAGCGGAATCGCAGGCGTTTCTGCAGCGCGCCTTCGTGATCGCGATCCTCCTCATCGTGCTCGTGCTGGTGACGCAGTTCGACTCGCTGGTGCTTCCGTTCACGATCATGGTCTCGGTCGTGCTTTCCCTGATCGGCGTTCTGTGGGGTCTCATCGTCACCGCGACGCCTTTCGGGATCATCATGACCGGCATCGGCGTTATCTCCTTGGCGGGAATCGTCGTCAACAACGCCATCGTCCTCTGCGATTTCATCCAGCAGCTCCGCGCCGCTGGCGTGGAAAAGACCGAGGCCGTCATCCGGGCGGGAATGATCCGGCTCCGCCCCGTTCTTCTCACCGCGGTAACGACGGTTCTCGGCCTCGTACCCCTGACTCTGGGGATCAACTTAGACTTCTTCAAAGGGACTCTGACGATTGGTGGCGAGAGCTCGCAATGGTGGGGTCCAATGGGCGTCGCCGTCATCTTCGGGCTGACGGTTGCCACCGTTCTGACGCTCGTCGTCGTTCCCGTTACCTATCACAGCCTCGATTCGCTCTCGAGCGCCCTCGCGAGGCTGCCAGAAAAGCGGCGCGCGAAGGAGCGGTCCGGCGGCGTCGCCGAGAGCGCGGTATAATTCCCCGTCTCCGAAGCAGAGCTGGAGGGGTGCAAGAGTGGCTTATTTGGCTAGCCCGGAAAGCTGGTGTACCGGTAACGGTACCGTGGGTTCGAATCCCACCCCCTCCGCCAGCCCGTGCCAGACATGCCAGCCATATTCTGGAGAGTTTTCGTGTCCTGCGGTTCAGGTCCTGCGCGAGTCGAGCTTGTGAACCCCGTCAGGCCCGGAAGGGAGCAGCGGTAGCAAGAACTCGACTGTGCCGCAGATCGCCTGAGCCGCGGGGCTCCACCCGCCTACGCCTTCGGGCTACGGCGGGGCAGGCCCAGTTGCTCCTTCGGGCTACGGCGGGGTCGAGGGGAACAGGGATGAGAAAGACAGCCGCATGACGTACGAGGTACTGGCACTCAAGTATCGGCCCGCGGTCTTCGAGGACCTCATCGGCCAGGAGGCCATTTGCCGCACGCTGACGAATGCCATTCAAAAGGGCCGGGTCGCTCACGCGTTCTTGTTCGCCGGCGTCCGGGGGGTCGGCAAGACGACGACCGCACGTATTCTGGCCAAGGCGCTCAACTGCCAGAGTGGCCCCACCGTGCGCCCTTGCGGGAAGTGCGACGCATGCCGAGAGATCGCGGCGGGCCGATCCATGGACGTTCTCGAGATCGACGGAGCCTCTCACACCAAAGTGGAGGAGTTTCGCGAGCTTCTGGAGACGGTGCCGTACGCTCCCTCGAGGGACAAATACAAGATCTATATCGTCGACGAAGTGCATATGCTGAGCACCCATTCCTTCAATGCGCTCCTGAAGACGCTCGAGGAGCCACCGCCGCACGTCAAGTTCATCTTCGCGACCACCGAGCAACACAAGATTCCCGACACCATACGTTCGCGGTGCCAGGAGTTCGAGTTCCGTACCGTGGCCCCGTCCGAGATCGCGGCTCAGCTTCAGAAGATCGCTGACGCCGAAGGGATGGAAATCGACGACGCCGCCATCGCGGCGATCGCCCGGGTGGCCTCGGGAAGCCTCAGGGACGGGATATCCGCCCTCGACCAGGTGAGCGCGGCGAGCGGTAAACGAATCGGAGAAACGGACGTTACCGAGCTTCTCGGCCTCATCGAGCGTGACGTGCTCAGAGAGACCCTGAAGGCCATCGTCGAGCGCGATACCGCCGCGATACTAAAGACGGTGGATCGGATCGTGAGCGGCGGAAGGGATCTTCGCTATTTCACTTCAGCTCTGATGCAGTACATCAGAGACGTTCTCGTTACCCGAGTCGCTCCCGACGCCGACGAGCTGCTCGAAGTACCGAGCGAGCGTCCCGAGCTCGAATCGCTGGCCGGATCGCTCAGCGAAGAGGACCTCGTGAGAAGCCTTCACGTGCTTGCCGAGGCCGAGCTGGCGCTTCGAAGCTCGCCCGAGCCCCGATTCCACCTCGAGATCGCCCTCCTCAAGCTCTCGCAGCTCGGTCGATTGGCCAGCTTCGAAGAGCTTCTCCGACGCTTCGAGGATCTCGTTTCCGGCAATCCCCCCCCGGTCGCGAGTAACGAACCTCGAAAAACGTCTGGGCCGAGCCCCCTAGCCCCCCCTCGCCCTCCGGCAAAGGCCGGTAACGCCGAGACCGATCCGGTGAAATCGCTCGTCGACAAGCTCAAGACGTCGAAGCCGATGCTTCATGCCCTCGTGTCACGTCACGAGAGGGCCCAGCTCGAGGACGGCCGGCTGCGTCTCGTCTATGCGGCGGATCAGAAGGTCATCGCGGAACAACTCGACGAGAAGGAGCTGCGGACCCTTCTCGCAACACAGCTTTCGCAGCTCGTGGGACGAGACATCTCCGTCGTCGTCGAGGTCGACGATCCTCGGAAGCTGGAGCCCCTGTCGCCCGATCGCAACTCGGTGCGAAGCCAGGCGGAAGACGATCCCCTCGTGCAACGCTTCGTCGATACTTTCCAGGGCGAAGTGGAAGACGTGCTCCCAGGGATCGAATGAAACGAAGCGAAGGAGCCAGACATGAAACTCACCCAGATCATGAAGCAGGCAAAGGCCCTGCAGGAGAAGCTCAAACAACAGCTCGATGCCATCGCCGTCGAAGCCGCCGCAGGCGGGGGGATGGTCAAAGTGAAGATGAATGGTAACAAGGTGGTCACGGGGGTGACCATCGACGCCGAGGTCGTGAACAAGGACGACATCGAGATGCTCCAGGATCTGGTGACCGCGGCGGTCAACGAGGCAGCGAGGAAAGTGGACGAAGCGGCCCAGCGGGAGCTCGGATCCATGGCAGGCAACCTCCCGGGGCTGTTCTAGCAGGCTGATGAGAAAATACGGCCCAGCCTACCGAGCGGTGGTCAAAACTTCTGCCGCGAGATCGGCGCGCTCGCCGCGCCGTATGCGGGCCGAGCCGTGCCGGACGATCGATCACGGGTCTCGCGACGGAATGGAGCACTAATGAGGGACTACCCCGAGCCCGTCTCTCGGCTCATCGCCGAGCTCAAATCACTTCCGGGAATCGGCGCCAAGTCGGCGCAGCGAATTGCCTTTCATATCTTGCGAGCGAGCGGCGACGAAGCCGAACATCTCGCCAGGGCAATCGTCGACGTCAAAGAGAAGATAGCAACCTGTTCGATCTGCAACAACATCACCGACGGGGATCCCTGTTTCTTCTGCTCCAGCCCGGAGCGAAACGGCAAGCTCTTGTGTGTGGTCGAAGAGCCACCCAACGTCGTGGCGATCGAGAAGACCCACGAGTTCAAGGGTCGGTATCACGTGTTGATGGGGAGCCTCTCGCCCCTCCAGGGTATCGGACCCGAGGAGCTGAAGATCAAGGGCCTCCTGGCCCGGCTCCAAAATGGCGAGGTCGAAGAGGTGATCCTCGCAACGAACCCCAACGTGGAGGGTGAGGCCACCGCGATTTACCTCTCGAAACTCATTAAACCCCTCGGAGTGCGGGTGACTCGCATCGCCATGGGCATCCCCGTCGGAAGCGACCTCGACTACGCCGACGAAGTGACGGTAGGTAAAGCCTTAGAGGGCCGCCGCGAGTATTGACTCGGGCACCGCGCCGCTTGCCAATTGGCCCTCTTTTCGCTATATCTATAACGTAAACAAAGCCCGCAGCCCCATCCCTTTGCGCGTGTAGGTCTCGGACGGAGGAAATCAGAGTCATGGCGACCACTGACGTGGTGATGTATGACGAGGAGTTCAATCAGATCAAGACGATTCTGAGCAAGCTCCGCACCGACGCCAACGCTAAGCTCGTGTTCCTGGTGGACAAGAACGGGCAGCAGATCGCCGCCCACGGCAACATCGACAATCTAGACACCACGTCGCTGGCTTCGTTGACGGCGGGCAACGTCGCGGCGACGGACGCTCTTGCCAAGCTCATCGGCGAGAAAGAGTTCTCAGTGCTCTTTCACGAAGGCGAGCGGGACAATATTCATATTTCCATCGTCGGGCTTCGCGTGATTCTCGTGGTCATTTTCGACGAACGGTCGTCTCTCGGCCTGGTCAGGCTGCGGGTGAAGAAGGCAGCTCAAGACTTGAACGGCGTCTTCGACACCATCATGCACAAGGTCGAAGCGGAAAAGGCATCCTCGGGCGCCGGTTTCGAGTCGCCGTTTGCCGAGATCACCGACGAGGACATCGACAGCTTGTTCAGCGAGTAAGACGGCGAATGACTTTCATCAATTACGCATCACGAGAAATCAATTGCAAGATCGTCTACTACGGTCCCGGATTGTGCGGGAAGACGACCAATCTGCAGTTCATCTACGAAAAGACGAATCCGAACGCCAAAGGCAAATTGATCTCCCTGGCGACCGAGACCGATCGGACCCTGTTCTTCGATTTTCTCCCTCTCGAGCTAGGGAACGTCCGCGGGTTCAAGACTCGATTCCACCTCTACACCGTTCCCGGGCAGGTCTTCTACGACGCCTCGCGCAAGCTCATCCTCAAGGGTGTCGACGGCGTCATATTCGTTGCGGATTCCCAGCGTGAGCGCATGGACGCGAACGTGGAAAGCCTGAGGAACCTCGAGCAGAATCTCAAAGCGCAGGGCTACGACATCCGTACGATTCCCTACGTTCTTCAGCTCAACAAACGAGACCTTCCGAGCGCGGTGCCGGTGGACGAAATGAAATCGAAGCTCTGCATCGACACCGAGCCGGTGCTCGAAGCCATCGCCGCCTCGGAGGATGGGTTCGGAGTGTTCGACACCCTGAAGGCTGTGGCCAAGCTCGTGCTGCAGGAGCTGACGAGGGGAACGGAAAGAAGTTCAGGAAGCTGAGAGCCGCGCTTGGGCCCGGCTTTATGTCCTACGGACACGGGGCGTGCTATAATCGCGGACTTCACGCTCCTGGTCCCCGGTAGCTCAATGGTGGAGCGGCGGACTGTTAATCCGTAGGCTGTAGGTTCGAATCCTACCCGGGGAGCCAACCCCTTCAACGGCTTCCTAGGACTCACCGTCCTCGATTCCCACTTTGGTGCCACCTTCGCCGGAATCGGAGTCCATTAGGTCAGCGAATGAAACCCCCCTCGTTCGGAATATCGTGCGCGTGGTATTCCAGCGTAGTCGTCGGCTTCGTGTGGCCGAGCTGAGCGGCCACGTAGGTGATCGGAGCGCACCGGTTCGCCGCGACTCTATTGCGAGTGCCGCTGCGCCCTTCCGGCTGATTGAGCCTTTGCGCCCCCAATACAAGTCTGACGACGAACTCGTGTCCCTGATCGTGGTGACGAGTCAGGCCTGCCTTCCCGGAAGATGGGCTAGAATGCATTGTGCAGGCGATTCAATTCTGGAAAACCGTCACGGTGGATGACGCCAATTTTCTCGAAACGTTTGTTTCTCTTTTGAAGGAAAAAAACGTCGCCTACTGTGTCGTGGGTGGTCAAGCGGTCAACGCCTACGTGGAGCCGCTCGTCAGCCTCGACCTCGATCTCGTCGTCTCTGTGGATGAGTTGCCCTCGCTCGAGCGCGCACTCGCTGAGCGGTATCGACTCGAGCGTTTCCCTCATAGCCTGAACATTTCGGTTCCCGATTCGGACTTGCGGATTCAGATTCAGACCGATCCGCGATACTTCGAGTTCGTCGAACGAGCCGAGCCAAGGTCGGTGCTCGGACGCACCTTGCCGGTCGCGAGCCTGCCGGATGTAATGCAGGGGAAGGTTTGGGCTGCCTTGGACCCGAACCCACGGGCCAGCAAACGCCAGAAAGACCTGGCGGATATCTCGAGGATCCTGGAAGCGCACCCCGAGCTTCGTGCCTCCGTACCCGCTGAGCTGCTCGACCGTCTCGTCTGACGTTGAGCGTGACTGCTCCTCGACATCTGGCATCGAACGCTTCGTCGAAAACTACTACAAGAACTCACATCCTTCGTCTGGACCACCCCCGCCGACTCAAACCTCCAGGCAGGTTCGAATCCTACCCGGGGAGCCACTCTCCCTACACCAGCGAAGATTCACACGTTTCGTTGAACGCGTTCTCCGTGGTCATATGCCATTTTGACGGATCGCAACGCACCCACTTGTTGCCGATCTGCACCGCGCAGAACACGTGGGAGGAGCCATCCGGGAATGGGTGGAACACCGGGCTTGCGAGCCGACCGAAGCAATCTTTGGCTTCGACCTTGAGGAGGTGGAAGCCCGACGGGATGTTGAGAGCCCGCAACAACGCGACCAGAAGATTGGCTCGGTTGGAACAGGAGCCTGATTTGCTGTTCAACGTGTCGGAAGCGGCTTGCGGATACGGCGGGATCCGATAGCCGATCCGATCCCTGACCCAATTCGAGAGCACGGCCACTCTTTCTGCGTCACTCGAGCAATCCTTGGTCAGCTCGAGGGCTATCGCCCGAATGAGGGGATGGTCCGAATCGCAAAACGCGCTCGGGGCTAGATAACTTTCGTCGCAAGACGATTCTTCGTCCGGGACAGTGAACAGATAGCCAGCGTTGCTCATCGGCTCCTCCCCGGCCGCGTTGGACGCGGCCGACAATCACCTGACCTCGAGTGCCAACTCAAGATGTGATGACGACACCGTATACAAGACTAGTGCCAAGGGCTCGTCCGCGGGAGTGAACGAAGTTTCAGGTGTTCAGCGGCGGGAGGTTCCTTCCTTCCACCGCAGGTGTTGCGTGACGCGCATCAGGTCTCCTCGAAGGTGTGGCGTAGAGCGCAACAGTTGTCATCGCAGCCCACTACGGGAGAGGAGGCGATGGAAATGAGCTCGGTCGACCCTTGCCATTCGCGCCGCCGCGCTCACGTTGTTGTCGGTTTTCCGGAGCAGCTCTTCTAGATAGCGTTTCTCGAACCACTGGAGCCACAATTGGCGGGCGGCGCTCAGCGGCCGCTCGACATCGATCGGGGGTGGGTTATCGGTTTCATGCTCGTCGGCGAGAGGAGCCAGCGTGCCCAACAAGGCGCACCGCTCGAGGTAGTTGCGGAGCTCGCGGACATTCCCGGGCCAAATGTGCCTCGCCAAATCTTCAAAGAACTCCGACGTTCGAAACTCGTCGAATACATTGGTGCCCTCCGTTTCTAAGCTGCCTAGGATTTCCCCTACGAGTAAGGGGATATCCTCCGTGCGCTTGCGCAGAGGCGGCAGGACGAGCTCGACCACTGCGAGCCGGTAAAAGAGATCGGACCGAAACCGCTGAGCGTTCACTTCCTCTCGCAGATTGCGGTTGGTGGCGGCAATGATCCGCACGTCGACGGGGATCGGCTGGTTGCTGCCCAACCGCTGCACCGCACGCTGCTCGAGCACCCGCAGGAGCTTGGGTTGGAGATCGAGGCTCAGTTCTGCGACCTCATCCAGAAACAGCGTGCCACCAGAAGCAGTCTCGACGGCGCCCATATGTTCTCGATCGGCTCCGGTGAAGGCGCCGCGCTCGTAGCCGAACAGCTGACTTTCCAGCAGGTTCGGCGGTATGGCGGCGCAGTCCACGACTACGAAGGGGCCTTCGGAACGGTCACTCTTGAAATGAACGGATTCGGCGGCGAGATCCTTGCCGGTACCCGTCTCCCCGCTCAAGAGCAGTGTTGCGTTGCTCTTGGCCGCAAGCTCGAGCACCGCGAAAGCCTCCCGCATCACCGCAGAGTGTCCCACCATCGATCCGAAGCGCACGCGCGTCGAAAGTGGAACGAGAACCTTTTCAGATCTCAGCTCGAACCTCAGCTTCGTCTGTCCCAGCTTCAGCGTCGCACCATGGTGAAGCCAGGACACCAGAACCTTGGTTCCATCGACGAACGTCCCGTTCCGGCTCTTGAGATCCCGAACGACGACTTGATCCTCCTCGATCTCGAGCTCGCAATGGAAACGCGAGACCGTGGGGTCTTTCAAGACGAAATCCGCCGAGGGATATTTGCCCAGGACTGTGCGCGGTCGGGAGGACGTGAACGTGAGCCCGGAGGAAGGGCCGTCGAGAACGCGGAGTCGAAACTGGCGAATGGGTGCCCGGCCAGGAAGTGCGTCCTGGAGCCCTAATGTTTCGGTCTCGCTATCGGCCGGGGAAGCACCCGTGGCCTCGTCATTCTGCGGCATGGGTTGGCTCCCTTCACTTGGCGACACGGAAGGAAGTCCAGTCCGAGACTTCTCTCAAGTACTCAATGCCGTGGCAGGACCCGTAATCGATCGAGCGGCCCCGACTCGGGCTGCTTACGGCGCGACAGACGCGCCGAGGTCGCTCCGCTCGCGCAGGGTGGGCTGAATTTTTCATCACCCTACTTGTATATTCGCGAATGCGTGCCATGTCGTCAAACGACCGGCCAGCCGTCGTAAACTTCAAGACGCGCGTCGCAGGTACGCGCGCGCCAGGCCGATCATGCCTCCGAGCGAGAGCCCGATCGGTGCTGCCACCAGCAACCAGTCGGGATAGTCCGGCCAGTAAATCGCGGAAAGGGCGCTGGGATCGACGGCGTAGGCCTCGAGAAGGCCCAGATACACCCAATAACCTGGGAGCCAGGCGGCGGCGAGCTGCCATGGGAGAGGCGCGACGAAAACCAGGGCTGGCAAGAGCAAACTGATGCTGACGAGCTTGTTGACCGCGAGCCCCTCGACCTTGTTCGTTGCGAGAACACCGAGAACGAGCATCACGACCGGCGCCAGGAGCGAGCCCGCAACGAGCATCAACGAGAATGCGATCGGATCGGCGATCGGATAGCCGTACACCATCGCCGCGGCGAGGCCCACGACACTGGACAAGATGGTCGACGCCGCACCCAGATACAAGAACAGCGTCGCCTGCCGCAGGGGAAGCACGCGCAGCAAAAGCCACGTTCCCTGTTCCCTCTCTTCGATCAAAGCGAAGCCGAGCACCGTACCGAGAAGAATGGTGCCGAATTGGACGACGGTGGGAGCGAGGTAAAGGCCCAGGTCGTCGACGGGCACGAACGGAACACCAAGCCGCATCACCAACGCCAGGATCAAAGCGTATAGGGGCAGAAACGCGAGCAAGCTGTCTCGGTAGACGATCCGAGCGTCCTTGAGCACGAGTGCGGCGACCGCTCTCATACTGCCTCCGCCCGATCGAACAAACGCATATGAAAGGCTCGCTCCGCCCAGAGAAAGGCCGCCGCTCCGAACAACACGAGCTCGAGGAGACGGAACACGTAGGGGGCTGCCTCGGGAGTCGTCCGGGCGAGATTCTCGAACGAGAAAAGCGCGGCGTCCCAGGGAAGCCATACGAAGGCGTAGCGTGGAGTCAGGTCGAAAAACGACAGGAACGGCAGCGAGAAGATCGTGACAACCGGGATCGAGCCCATGAGAAAGCGGGTGAACTCCGCGTGTCGAGACGCGAGAATCAGGCCGACGCTTCCAGCGAGGCAAGCGGTCACGAACAACGGCAGCACCAGCAGGAGCGTGCGGACATCCAGTCCCAGGATGCCCGCGTGCACCAAGAGCCCCGCCGGCGTCGCGACGACTGCGGACGAAAGAATCATGGCCGCCACATGCTCGCGGTGCTTCAACGGCGTCACGATCAAAGCCGCGGCACTACCCTCGAGGCGCTCGAGGTAGCGCAGGGCGGCCACCATGAACACACTCATCGTTCCGTACTCCCCCAGAAGCGCCACGGGCACCACGATGGCATGCCACGACTCGGGAAGGAGCCCCCGAACGACGACGACCGTCACCAGAGTCACGCCGAGATAAACGTGAAGGAAACGGGCCCGCATCTGGATGGTGAGGAGCAGTCGCGTGGCGTTCAGGAGGCGCATCAGTCGAGGCTCCTGCCCGTCAGCTTCAGGAAGACGTCCTCCAGAGAGGGCTCGAGAGTGTGGATCGTCTCGATCGGATGCCGATCGACGACCGAGAGAAACTCTTTCTTCTCCCGTTCATCCGAAAGACGAAAATCCCGCCTCTGTGCTTCGTCCCCCACTCGATATTCGACGCGGACGAGCTTTCGTGCGTGGCGCAGCTTGAGATCCCTCGGAGAATCCAGTGCCACGATCCGACCGTCCACGAGAAAAGCCACACGGTCGCATAGCTCATCGGCCACGGTCATATCGTGCGTCGTCAAGAAGATCGTCGTTCCCGCCTCCGCCCGCTCGCGGATGAGCTTGCGGATGAGAACGGCGTGCTGCGGGTCCTGGCCCGTGGTGGGCTCGTCGAGAAACCACAGTCGTGGCCGATTGAGAAGGGAACGCGCCAGAACCAAACGCATTCTCATTCCCTTCGAATAATGGCCCACCGTGCGCGTATCGCCTACGGGCAAGTCGAGCCGTTTCAGCACGTCCCGAGGGTCCTCCGTGGGCCCGTCGAAAAAGCGGCGGTAGAAGTCGAGGTTCTCATCAGCGGTGAGCTTCCCATAGAGGTTGGGGAACTCGAAGCAAACACCCACCCAGTTGTAATAGGTGTTGTCGTGCTCCCGGAGGTCCCGGCCAAAGACCTCGACCACTCCCTGATATCCGGTAAGGATTCGGGTAAGGAGCTTCTGCGTCGTGCTCTTGCCCGAGCCGTTCGGCCCGAGAAAACCGAATACCTCGCCCTTCTCGATCTCGAAGCTCAGTCCTCGGAGGACGGGTATCTCTCCACCGGGATAAGTGTACTGGAGGGCGTTCGACGACAGCGCTCGCGACACCGCCGACTATAGCATTTCCTCAGGAGTCGCCTAACAACCTGTTGCGCCGGGCCATGAGCCACCGCTAGAATCGTTCGCGTCGCTTCGCTCGCCGCTGCGCTTTTGCGTGACGAGCAAGGGCAGGTCCTCAGAAAGGTATCCAACTTTGGGCAAGAGCCTCGCTCGGCTCGGAGTCGACGTAAGGCCGGAGGAGAGGCGTCTCACACTCCTTCTCGCCGCGAGCCTCTTCCTCGTAATCGCCTTCCAGTACATTGCCAAGTCCATTCGGCAAGCGACATTCGTGGACACCTACGGCGCGACGAGCCTTCCGTGGGTCTATCTCCTCGTCGCCGTCTGTTCCTATCCGGTGCTCGAGCTCTATGTGCGCTCCACCGGCCGGCTGTCTCGGCAAACGCTCATCGCTTCGACCCAGATCGCGGTCGCGCTGGCAACAGCTGTGTTCTGGTGGTTGTACGGACAGGCCTTCTCGTGGGTTCCCGTCCTGTTCTACGTCTGGGCCGCGATCGTTTTCGTCGTGCTCGTAAGCCAGTTCTGGTCCTTTGCGACCGACGTTCTCGATGCCCGTCAGGCCAAACGACTGTTCGGGCTCGTCGGTGCGGGGGGCCTTCTCGGGGGCATCGCCGGAGGACAAATCGCGCGCCTCGCGACCGGATTCGTCGGGACGCGCAACACGCTTCTGGTCGCCGCGGGCCTCATGGTGACGGGCGCCGTCATCGCGTTTCGATTCCCCCGCCAGGGTGCCTTTTCCGACCACCCGGAATCACCGACATCTCAGCGCCAAAAGACTGACTTGTCCGGAGGCGGCCTTGCGTTGCTCTTGCGCTCGCCGCACCTGCGGCTCATCAGTCTTATCCTGCTTCTGAGTGTCGTCGTCGCCCAAATCGTGGACCTCCAGTTCAACTGGGCCGTCGAACAGTCGACCTCTTCGCTGGGCGACCGCACCGCCCGGTTCGGCAACTTCCTGAGCGTCGTGAGCCTCATGGCACTCGTCGTTCAGGTCTTCTTCACTTCCAGAGTCCACTCGCTCCTCGGAGTCGGGGTTGCGATGCGCATTCTCCCGGCGACCATCGCGGCCGGCACTCTCGCGATGCTCTTCTGCGCCGGCTTCGCTCCGGAGCTGATCATCGCCGCGGTGTTGGCGCTCAAAGTGGGCGAGGGAGGAGTCCGCTACTCGATCGACCAGGCGACGCGCGAGCTCCTTTTCTTTCCCGTACCCTCCGCCGTTCGGATGAAAGCCAAGGGTTACATCGACGTCGTCCTTCTCCGGAGCGCGGAAGGTGTGGCGGCGCTCATTCTGCTGCCCGTGAGCTTCGGCCTAATCGACCCGGTGGAAACGGGTTTCATATCGCTCGTCCTCGTGGGACTCTGGCTCGTCGTGGCCGGCGCCACCTACCGAACGTACGTGGGCTCGTTTCGAGATAGCCTGAAGGATCGCACCCTCGACGACGTCGTCTCCATCAACCTCGCCGACGTCCGCACGGTCGAGCTGCTCGTTCACTCGCTCGGAAGCGCGGATACGCGGCAGGTTCTCCACAGCCTCGACATCCTGGACAAGAACGGCCGGGGTCACCTCGTGCCCCCGCTGTTGCTCTATCACGACGATGCCGAGGTGCGAAGGCGAACCCTGCAAGTGCTTGCGTCGGCGGACCGCCGCGATGCCTCGTCCCTGGTCGAGCGCCGCCTCGGCGACGACAACCCCGAGGTACGCGCCGAAGCGATCCGGGTGTTGACCGAGTTCAACGTGGTCGACGCCTGTGCGCTCATGTTGCCTCGCCTCAAGGAGGTCGACCCCAAGGTGCGGGCGGCGGCGGTCGTGTGTCTCATCAACAACGGCGGCGAGTCCATGAAGGACCAGGCCCGTTTGGCGATCCGTGACATGCTCCTCGATGCGAGACCGGAGAGCCGAGCCGAAGCCGTCAAGGCGATCGGAGCCATCCAGGGAACGGAGTTCGTCTCGTCGATGCTGCAGGGCCTCGACGATCCCGACGCCGGGGTCGCCCGGGAGGCGCTTCACGCCGTGCGTCGCGTGATCGAGCGCGACGGCTTCAACCCGTTGTACCTCCCGCGGCTCGTCTCGCTGCTTTCGGACCGGCGCCTCAAGCTCGACGCTCGAGAGGCCCTGGTGAGCTTCGGAAACGACGCCATTCCCATCCTGGCTCATTTCCTCGGTGACCGCGAGGAGTCGATCTTCGTACGTCGGGCGCTGCCCAAGACACTGGCGCGGATCGGAGGCTCTCAAGCCGCCTGTGCCCTCGTGGCATCGCTCACCGAGGCCGAGGACGGCTTTCTTCGCGCGCAGATCATCGAGGCGCTCGCGATCGTCCGGGACGAGGTGCATCGTTCGGGTGCCTCGGGTCAACTGGAGAGGGCCGTCGAGACCGAGACGAGGCGATATCTGGGACGACTCGTCGAGCTCGTCACCATCGGCCGTCTCACCCGATCCCAGCTCGACGGGCCGCTCGCGCGGTGCGACTGGCGAGGGCAGAACCTGCTCGCCCAGATGCTTGCGGAGCGGATGGAGGAGCATCTCGAGAACCTCTTCGGGCTTCTCGCGCTCCTGTACCAACCCCAAGACGTGTGGGCCGCGTACCGGAGTCTCCTGAGCGATGTTCGACGATTGCGCACCAACTCACTGGAGTACCTGGAGAACACCTTGAGCGGTCCTCTGCGTCATAACGTGTTCGCCGTCATCGGCGACTTACCTATCGAACAAAAGCTCCGAATGGCCGCCCGCGATTTCGGCATCGACGTTGCCCCGCTCGCGGACACGCTCCGCCGCTTGCTCGACGAAGGACAGAATGGCGACGCCGACGCGCGGGCTTTGAGTGTTGCCGCGCTCTACGCGGTTCACGTCGAGGAGCTCTCCGATCTTCACCCATGGGTCTCCGAGCTGCTCGCCTCGACTCGCGATCCGCTGGTTCGGGAAACGGCAAGCTGGGTGGCAGGACACCTCGAGCAGGCGAGCCCCCACCCCCCGTCTCGATACGGAGTCTGACGCACGTTGCCCGAACTGACGAGAATCCAAGCGGTCGTCTTCCTACAGAGCTGCGATCTGTTTTCGTACTGCCGGGCAGACGAGATCCTGCGGATCGCGGCGATTGCTCAAGAACGCCAGCTCCGCGCGGGCGAAAAAGTCTATGCGCGAAATGGCCCCGCCGATTTTCTCTACTGCCTCGTTCACGGCACGGTGAGCGTTTCCGGGCCGGCAGGCGAATCACGCAATATTGGGCCTCTCCAGACGTTCGGCGTGCGCGAGATCCTGTGCGGCCGCCTCCGGGGCGAGGATGCCTTAGCCCAGACCGATTCCCTGGTGCTCGCGATCGAGGCCGAGGAGCTCTTCGACCTTCTGTCGAACAATATCGAGATCGTGAAGGCGCTCTTTCGGCATTTGTTATCGGACCGCCGAGTGGAAACAACGGTTCCGGTGGAATGACCGGAGAATTGTTGTAGCTTAAGTTGATGAAACTCGAATGACTTCAAGGAGGGTATCCGTGAAGAAACGTTTCCTGGCTTTGGTTGCAATTTTGGTGGCGCTAGCGACCGTCGCCGCGGCGCAAGACACCGCACACCAGTGTCCCATCGACTGGGTAGGGCGAAACGCAGAGGTAGAGGAGCTCTTGATGAATGCGGACGTCGTATCGGTCGAGGACGTCGGCATGGGCGTCACCAAGCCGAGCAAGGTCATCCTGGAGAAGGATGGCGTCCAGTTCGCCGCCGCCTTCAAGCCCATAAAGCGAGGTCGGCAAGCGGGCTTCTGGGAGAGCTACGAGGCGGAGATCGCCGCCTATACGCTCGACAGAATCCTGGGCCTGAACATGGTTCCCCCGACCGTCCAGCGGTCCATCAACAAGAGTACGGGGTCGCTTCAGTACTGGGTCAACGACTGCCGACTGTACAAAGAGATTCAGGAGCAGCCCCCTCCAAAGCCGGTCGAGTGGAGCCACCAGCTCTCCACCATGAAGTTGTTCGACGTACTCATCATGAACAAGGACCGGAACGCCCAGAACTTTCTCGTCGATTCCGGCTGGCACATCGTGCTCATCGACCATTCGCGGGCATTCGTCACCGAGAAGAACATCAAAAAGGACAAGGGCAAGCTTCCGGTCCAGTTCGACCGGAAGATCGTCGAAAAGCTCCGGGCCCTGGATCAACCGACGCTGGAGGCGGCCATGGGAGAGGACCTCATGGGAGGACAGGTAAAGAGCATCATCGAGCGCCGTGATGAGCTTATTAAGTATCTGGACGAGCTCGTGGCGAAGCAGGGGGAAGCGAGCGTCTACTTCGACTAGCTCTACAGTTTGGATTGGTGGCTGAAACTCGGAGAGTGATGTGCGACCATAATTCGGTGTGATTGTAATCACCTTTTCACTAGTAAAAAGAACGAATTTCTGCTATCGTTCGTCACCTTCCCTTGAAGGAAGGGAGTACCCCGGGGGGGGTTGGTCGGGCTACGAGCCCGTTGAAGTGTGAATACCAACGGTTCCCGACACGGGACCGAATTAACTCTGCGAGACAGTAGCGTTCCCCAATGAGAAGACAGAGTTCTGGAATTTTGTGCGTTCTGGCGTGGACCTTTACCCTCTCTTTCGCTCCCGGTTGGCAAGACACGGCGAGCGCGCAGCCGACGGCTGACGCATTTGCCACCCTGGAGGCATACCGGGGCGGAGTCTCCGTCATTCGGCTCGGCTCGTCGCAGCCGCTCACCCCGTCCATGCCGTTGCAACTGAACGACATCGTGGTTACCCAAAAAGGCCGAGCCACGGTGCGCTTCCACTCGGACGGGACCGTACTGAGAATCGGCCCCGACTCGCGGGTCCAGATCAACGAGAGCGCCACCGAGAGAGACATCACCGTGTTCCTCGGGCGGATATGGGCCCACGTCGTACGCTGGCAAGATCGGACCACCCGATTCCGCAGCGGCAGCACCATCGCCGCGGTACGCGGGACCGAGGTG
>DATIBD010000001.1:0-37813 GCA_035457705.1 Vicinamibacteria bacterium | reverse complement strand
CTGCCCGAAGACGTCGACGAGCTCTTTCTCCCCGTCGCGCGCCGCGACCACGTGATTGATGACCTTGAGGAAAGCGTCCGCGCTCGCCTTCATGATGTCGTTCCCGACGGCTCGACCCTGGTGTCGCTTTCCCAGCTCTTCGATGTCGACGAAGACTTCGCCGCGACCGTCGAGACCGGAGGTAAGACCGCGTACCCGATAGTCCATGAGCGCGAGCTCCGTTCCGCTCGCCCGACCGATGGCGCGGAAAATGGCCTCGACCGGACCGTTGCCGCAAGCCGCTTCCTTGACCGAGCGGCCGGAGCTGTGCTTGAGGGAGACGGTAGCGGTGGACCCCGAGTCGGTGCCCGAGCTCAGGTGCAAGTCCACGAGCTGCCAGCTATCGGGGACGGGCGAGGTTGCCCCATTCATGAGCGCGCGAAGATCGTCGTCCACGACTTCTTTCTGCGCGTCGGCCAGTTCCTTGAACGCGACGAAGATCCGATCGAGCTCCCGGTTATCGATCCGATAACCGAGCTCTTCGAGGCGTTTGCGCAGCGCGTGTCGACCGCTGTGCTTGCCGAGCACCAGGCAGTTCGTCGAAAGCCCGACGTCCTCAGGCTTCATGATCTCGTAGGTCGCTCGGTTCTGGATGACCCCGTGCTGATGAATGCCCGCTTCGTGCGCGAAAGCGTTCTGACCCACGATGGCCTTGTTGCGTTGCACGACGAGTCCGGTGATCTGACTGAGGAGACGACTCGAGGGACAGATCCGGGTCGTGTCGATGCCCGTCGTCAGCCCATAGAAGTCGCGGCGTGTCCGGAGGCTCATGACGACTTCCTCGAGCGAGCAGTTGCCCGCACGCTCGCCGATGCCGTTAATCGTGCACTCGACCTGACGAGCACCCGCCGCGAGCGCCGCGAGACTGTTGGCGACGGCGAGCCCGAGATCGTTGTGACAGTGCACGCTCAGAACGGCCCGGTCGATGTTCGAGACGTGTCGCTTGAGATACTGGATCCGCTCGGCGAACTCCGACGGCATCGCGTAGCCGACAGTGTCCGGGATGTTGACCGTGGTGGCCCCGGCTTCGATGGCTTTCTCGACGACTTCGGCGAGGAAATCGAGCTCGGTTCGAGACGCATCTTCGGGGGAGAACTCGACATCGTCACAGAGCTCACGCGCCATTTGCACACTCTCCGCCGCTCGGCGCACGATCTCTTCCTTTGCCATAGCCAGCTTGAACTCGCGGTGGATCGCGCTCGTAGCGAGAAAGACGTGGATGCGAGCCCGAGGGGCTTCTTTCAGCGCTTCCCAGGCCCGATGGATGTCGTTCGGGTGGCATCGTGCCAGGCCGGCAATGACGGGCCCCTCGACGAGTCGTGCGATCTCGCGCACCGCCTCGAAATCTCCGTTCGAGGCGATGGGAAAACCTGCCTCGATGACGTCCACCCCGAGCTCGGCAAGAGCGCGTGCCATCTGGAGCTTGCCGTCGAGGTCCATGCTCGCGCCCGGGGACTGCTCCCCGTCTCGGAGCGTAGTATCGAAAATCACGACATGATTTCGATCCATTGCGCCACCTCGTTTCAAACGTTTAGAAGCATGCCTCTTAGTTCACTTACCGACCGATAGGTAAACTAGCCCAAGCTCCCCCGGTTGTCAACCTGGATTGGCTTGCCCAATACTGCATTTTCATGCCTGTCCTCGGGATCGACGCCGGAGCCACCAAAACCGAATGCTGGTTCGCCGACGACGAGGGGGCACTGCTCAACCGGGCTCGGGGACCCGGCGTGAACTTTCAGCTCATCGAAGAGGATGAGATCGAGTTCACCCTGGACGCCCTCATCCATCAAACCGTCGGCGCGCACCCCCTACCGGTGGATTGCGTTTGCGTCGGCATGGCGGGTGCTGGACGAGAGCGAGATTTCGCCGCCATGCGGACCATCTTCGATCGACTGCGACTCGCGCGGGAGGTCGTCGTGACCCACGATGCCCGCATCGCTCTCGTAGCCGGAGCGGGTAAGCCGCTGGGCCTCGTCCTGATCGTGGGAACGGGCGCCGCGGCTTATGGTGTGAACGCGCGCGGTGCGACCGCTCGCGCGGGAGGATGGGGTCCTCTGCTCGGCGACGAGGGGAGCGCTTATTGGATGGGGATCAATACGCTGCGGGCCGTCATGCGCGCCTACGACGGTCGGGCACAACCCACGCTTCTGGAAGATCTGGTCCTGTCACAGCTCGGCTTGAGCCACGTCGAGGCGATCGTACACCGCGTCTACCGAGAGATGAGGCGCGATGAGATCGCGGCGCTTGCCCCACTCGTTCAGCGGGCCGCGGATCTAGGTGACGCTGGCGCGCAAAGCATCGTCGATCAAGCCGTGCACGAGTTCGTCCGGGCCGCCGAATCCGTGATTGGCAAGCTCGACCTCGCGGGTGAGAGTTTCCGTCTGGTTCTCTCCGGAGGGCTCTGGAAAGCGGTGCCCGTCCTGCACCAAGATTTCGAGAAGCTGATCAAGAAAGTGGCTCCCTGGTCCCAAGTTACGGCACTCGCCGTGGAGCCGGCTCACGGCGCGATCCGCCTCGCGCTCGATCATTTGAGGAGGCGGATAAAGAGCGGTGACGACGAATGAGTCACTCGAGAACCGCCCTCAGATCTCCCGACGCCCGCGCGAGTCGCGCTCGCGCCTCACCTGCCGAGACCGCCAATCGACCCATGACCACCGCGGTCTTGACGTTTCGACCTGCGCCAACGAAAAGCGTCTCGGCGGTCGCGCGGTCCACCCCCGCGACCGAAGCGATGATCCTGAGAGCTCGGTCGCGAAGCTTTCGCGAACCGGGTCTCAGGTCGACCATGTGGGGTCCGAAGACTTTCCCGATTCGAATCATCGCGAGCAGCGTCACCTGGTTGAGCACGAGCTTGGTGGCGGTGCCAGCTTTCATCCGCGTCGAGCCGGCCAGGAGCTCCGGCCCCACCGCGGGCGCGATGACGACGTCAGCCAGACGACGCACGCGGGGCCCGCAGGTCACCAAAATCGTTCCCGCACCGCGGCCGTTCGAGCGAACGAGCGATTCGCGCACGAAAGGCGTCACGCTGCTGGCGGAAATCCCGATCACGAGGTCTCTCGAGTCGAGTCGGTATCGCCGAAGGGCATGCCACGCATCGTCTGCGCGGTCCTCCGCGCCCTCCTTCGACCGAAAGACCGCTTCGGGCCCGCCGGCAATGATCGCGACGATGCGATCCGGATCGGTTCCGAAGGTGGGGGGACACTCCGCGGCTTCCAACACCCCGAGGCGTCCGCTCGTTCCGGCGCCGACATAGAACACGCGCCCGTTGCGCAGCAACGTTGTCGCGAGTCGCTTTGCGGCGCGCTCGATCGCCGCGGCTTCGGCGTGAACCGCTTTCACCACCACCCGGTCCTCTCGGGCGAGCAGGTCGAGCAGTTTCCGAGGCGCTAGGAGATCGAGGTTCTCCGCAGCGGGATGAACCGCTTCCGTGGGAAGGGATTCGAAGAGTTGGCGCTTCGACATCAAGAGAGAAACGTTCCGCCCCGGTAGTCCTCGAACGCTCTTTGGATCTCCTCCCGCGTATTCATCACGAATGGCCCGTAGCGTGCAACCGGCTCGCCGAGTGGCTTCGCGGCAACGAGAAGCGCGCGTAGCGGTTGGCCGCTGGCCACAAGTTCCACCGTGTCGCTCGAGCCACGCGAGAGGACAGCGAGCTGTCCCCGTTCGACCCGCTTACCCCCAACCACACCTTCCCCTTCGAAGACGTAAAGGAAGGCGTTGTGAGCGCTCGGCACGGGCTGTACGACGCTCGTCTTCGCGGGCACGACGATGTCGAGATAGAGCGGAGACGTCGCGATTCCGCTCACCGGGCCCACCACACCCTCTACGGCGCCGGCGACGACGCGAATCCGTGATCCATCGACGCGGGTAATCTCGGGGATGCGCTCGGCGGGTATGTCCTGATAACGCGGGGCCGTCATCTTGTCACGTGCCGGCAGGTTGACCCAGAGCTGGAACCCCCACATCAGGCCCTGCTCCTGGAGCGGCATCTCCGAATGAATGATGCCGCGCCCCGCGGTCATCCATTGGACGGAGCCGGGGCCGAGCTCGCCTCGAGCGCCGGTATGATCTTCGTGGCGCATTCGACCGGCGAGCATGTACGTGACGGTCTCGAAACCTCGGTGAGGGTGATCGGGAAATCCGGCGACGTAATCCGCGCCGTCCTCGGAATGGAACTCGTCGAGAAGAAGGAACGGATCGTGGTAGTCGAGGGCCGGTGTTCCCAGGCTTCGCCGGATCCTGACGCCCGCCCCTTCGAGGGCTTCCTGAGCAGTGACGATCTGCATTACTTCGCGATGGGTCATCGGTCGATCCTATTGGAAAATACATTCCATGTTAGCGTCATCGGGCCGAAGTTCGCTAAGATTCGTGGGAAGGGTGCATGAGCGAATAGGAGGCTCATCATGCTTCGGGGAGCTCTTGCCACCTTCACGGTTGTAGCGACGTTTGCGCCTTTCCTGTTGAGTCCGAGCGAGAGCGGGGCGGCGCACGGACACCGTCACCGTTACCACCGCTACCACCGCCATCACGGTCTCTATTTCTCATATGGTCCGGGATACTACTCCGCCTTCGGTTTCGGCTACGCCCATCCTCCGTTCTCGATTGGCTTTGCGTTCGCCGGAGGCCCTCCGGACGATTGGCCTTCGGTGCGCTTCCATGTGCACCCGAAACAGACGGAGATCTACGTCGACGGCTACTTTGCCGGAATCGTCGACGATTTCGACGGTTCGAAGCGGCTGCGCCTCGACCCCGGAGCCCATGAGATCACGCTGTACCTCGACGGCCATCGGATGCATAGGCAGCTCGTCAATCCCGGCCCAGGCAACGAGGTTCGCCTTCGTCACGACATGGAGCCGCAGCTGCCGGGCGAGCCGAAACCCGTGCGTCCTTCTGCAGGCACGCCGAGCGCGTCCGTACCCACGCCAACGTCCTCCACGGTGCCCTCTTCCGCTCCACCGCCAGCTCCTGCACCCGCGTCGACCGAGTTGGCGAGCCTCGTCGTGAGAGCGCAGCCCGCGGACGTTCTGATCATCGTGAATGGCGAGCCTTGGAGCGCCCCTCCGGGAGCCGACTCCTTGACGCTTCATCTCCCCGCTGGACGCCACCGCGTCGAGATCGAAAAGGAGGGATACGAGACGTTTCGGACGCAAGTGGATTTGTCACCGGGCGAAAGCACGGACCTGAACGTGCAGCTCGGACCCGGGTCACGTTAAGGTCACCGGAGCCTTGGCGAAGGCGGCTAGAAGTCAGGCCCACGTTTCTCGCGAGAAGAGGTGACACGCTTCCTCGAAGCTGGGCAGCCTCTGTCCTCCTCTCACGACAGCGATCGAATGATCTCCAGGGAAATAACGGCTCTCCGCGGCGTTTTACTACGGTACGGCGATTGCAAAGGGGCCGTTCGGTCGCCGCCGTCCCGCATCGTCTGCCCGCGGTGTGGAGTGACGGAGGCAACCTGCACCCTTCGCCTCCAACGCCGGCATCGCGGGCAGACGGCCCACCTACCCGATGAGGTTATGGGTAAACCCAAGCGCCACGAGCCTCTCGAAGGCGTCCCAAACCTCGTCGGGAATCGTCTGCGGGATCTGAAATCCCTTCTCAGGATAGATCCGGATCCTTTGAAGGTCGCCGACCATGATGTGAACGACTTTTTCCAAAGGGATCTCGTCGTTCGCGTAGTCATCGAAAGAAATCAGCGGTGAGGTCACGATCGCCTCCTTCTCGGGCCACAATTTCTTGAACGTCGCGTAGGTCCTTCGCTCCATGTACGGCTTCTGGACGAGGATGAATCGACGAGGTTCCAGCCCGATACCTTCGAGGAGCTCGCGGGTGAAACGCACGTTCTCGCCGGTATTCGTCGAGCGGGTCTCGAGAAGAATGGCATCCTCAGGCACGCCCTTCTCACGAGCGATCCGGGCAAACTTCACCGCCTCGGGCTCGTCCCAAAAGCCCCTCGTGAGGTTCCCTAGCCCGCCCGAGAACAGAAGGCGAGGGGCGAGACCGTCATGGTAGAGCTCGGCACCGCGCTCCGCGACGCGGAGGTCATGGCTTCCCAGAACGAAGATGATGTCCGCAGGCACGATCCGGTGGTGCAACTGGTGGTAGCGCCAAACGATGCGCGCGAGTTTTTCGACTTCAGGACTCAGCACCGCAGTGATTTCCTCCCAACATATGATAGAGGCGTGCGCGTCGCAGTTCTTCTTGCCAGCTCGGCTCTCGCAATGAGCTGCGCTTCTCCCGTGCCGCCGGCCGATCTTGTCTTCGTGAGAGGCAGCATCTTCGGTGCCGAAGAGGCGGGCGCGCTCGCGGTCGACGAGGGTCGCATCGTGTCGATTGGCGGAGAGCCGGCAGTCCGCGATTACATGGGAAGGGGCACGGCAGTGATCGACCTCGACGGCCGTATGCTCGTTCCGAGCTTCGCCGACGCCCACGTGCATCTGTACGCCGGCTCGGAAAGCCTCGATTGGCCGCTCGTCAGAGAAGCCGCGTCCTACGACGAGCTCCTCGATATTCTGCGCGTCCACGCCCTTTCACTGCCTCCGGGAGAGTGGCTGCAAGGTGTCGGGTGGCGGCACCACATCGTGGATCCGGTGCGTCGAGCAGGAACGATCGATCTCGATTCTGCCTTTCCCGACCGCCCGGTGCGGCTGATTTCGCAGGAGGCACGAGTCTGGGCTAGCTCGAGAGCGATCGATGCGGGAGGGCCTGCGGAGCGAAGTCACCAGGAGCAGCTTCGAATCCTCCGGCGCGGAATCCGCTACCTTCACCGTTTCGGCATTACCGCCGTGGAGACATCGGGTCTTCTCTTCCCCGAGCCCCGCAACCTCTACTCGGAACTGCAGCGACAAGGAGAGCTCGAGCTCCATGTCCACTTCTCGGAAACGTCGACGCACGAAGCCGAGGTTTCCTCCGCGCTGAATGCGGCCGAAAAGCGAGGCACCCATCGCATCGACGGCGTGGTCCGACTCTCTCCGCTCGATATCGAGAGGCTGAGAGACAGGCGCCTGCTGGTTCGAGTTCACCCGTTCAAGATCTCGCCCGACTGGGTTCCCGTTCGGCACCGCAAGGGTCATGAGTTCCCCCTTCGCACGCTCGAGCGTGCCGGAGTGCGCCTGGCGTTCGGGAGCGACTGGCCGCTCGCGAGCCTCGACCCGCTCGCCGGCATCGCGGCCGCCGTGACCCGACAAGACTTCGACGGAACCCCCGAGAACGGATGGCTTCCAGAGGAGAGGATTTCCGTGGGCGAAGCCGTCTTCGCTTACACGGGTCGGCTGCCTCGAGTGGGAGAGTTGGCCGATCTCGCCGTCGTGTCGCAGGATCTCCTCGAGCTCCCCACAGAGCTGCTCGCAGCCGCAAAGGTCGACATGACCGTCTTCTCCGGCAAGATCGTCTACGTTTCAGAAAGTTTTCTTCCCGAGCTCGATTCCTCGGTTCGAATGAAACTACGCTGATCCCTCTGCTCTGAATCGAAGACCTGTTGGACGAAGCGCCGGCCGTCTTCGTAGCCGAGATCGCAGCCTTGTTCCAGAAGACGGCGGTCCGTCGTCGTTCGTGTGACCGGCAGCGGTCGGCTCGGTCGTATTACCCGGATTCGGACGCCTCTCGGAGGCGAACGAGTCAACTCCGCCGCTTCCCGATATCGATGGTGGCGCTCGCGAAGTGCTCGGCGGACGGCAGAGCTCGAAGAGAAGAGGAAAGCGAGTCCCGGGGCAAGTCGCTCTTGCGCTCGGCGCTCGATCGAGCTCGTAAGGACGACGACGAGCTCGCGCGCACCGAGAGATAGAGCCTTGCGCATGGGAACGGGATCGGAAACCCCGCCGTCCACGTAGCGGCGGCCTTGGTACACCACCTCGCCGCGGTAGAAGAATGGGAGGGCGCAGGTGGCGCGTAGAGCCGTGACGATGTCGTCCTCGTGGCTCGTCAGGTAACGCGCTCGTCCCGTGTTCCAGTCGGTAACGCCGATGTGAAGTCTCGTCCCGCTCGCGCGAAGCGCGTCGATATCAAGCGGGCACAGTCGGAGCGTCACGTCCAAGGCGAGGTAATCGATATCCATGATGCTTCCGCCCCGTAGCAACCGACGGAAACGGATCAGCTTGTCGCCGTCGAGAAAATCGAGATAGACGCGACGGTTTCGCTCGGGCTGGCCGGCGAGATAAGAGGCCGCGGCGCAGGCCCCCGCGGAGCACGCTACGATCTTGGCGAATCGAATTCGCTTCGATTCGGCGAGTGCTTCGAGGACTCCCGACGTATAGACACCGCGCATGCCGCCGCCTTCGAGGACGAGGACGGGCTTGGCAGGGTAGGAAAACAACTGGACGCGCAGAAGCGGAGGTAGCGGGCGCTCGCGGTGGGCGTTTCGAGCGCCGGTTAATTCAGCCGGTCTTTGTCCCAGTCGTCATCGGAGTCGCCTTCCCAATGGTCGAGCTCCTGATCCTCGTCGTCGTCGTCCTCGTCGTCCTCGTCGTCCTCGTCTTCCTCGTCGTAGTCGTACTCCTCCTCGTACTCCTCCTCGTCGTCGAGATCGTCGTCATCCACTAGGTCATCCTCGAGCTCATCGCCCTCGTCGATATCGTCGTCGGGCTCGTCGATGTCCTCGAGATCGTCGCCGTCCCGCGGTTGGAGCGAGGCTGAGCCGTCCTGATTATCGGGCCCGGTGTATTTCATCGCGGCCGATTATACAGCACCAAGTCAGTACAAAAGGCAAGCGGCCCGGAGGCGACGAAAGGCCTCGACACCCGGCTGCTCGCGCGAGACGATTTCGTCCACGCCGACTCCGGCTTCGATGGCTCGCCTCGGTCGATCGGTGCCGAGTAGCAGATCCACCCAGTATCGGTCACCGCGACGCACCCAGGAGAACGAGTGCGGAAACAGCTTACGGATCGTGGCGATCGCGCTGAGGCCGGTTCGAACGGCCTCGAAGTCTCTCGGCTCATCGATCCGAAGCTTCACCCCGTGGCACGGCTCGTCACGATACTTGGGTTTAGGCGAAGCGGGAAGGTCCCTGGGCACGAAGCTGGTTGCCTCGAAGCGCACGCCGCGAAGCCTCCGTCCGCCCATCGATTCGCTCAGCAAAACCCGATCGATCCACGGGGCCCCGATGCGCTCGAACGTCTCCTCGACACCACGTCCTTCCGAGACATTGATTCCCTCCAGAAGACCGAACGCAGGATAGGCGAGCGCGGACGTTGCCGTGCGGAGGTTGGGGGAAGGAGGACGCCATGGCAGCCCGGTATCGCTCCAGAGCATCTCGCGCTTCCATCCCCGCACCGGAACCACCGAGAGCCGGAGAACATCCCCGCCGGGCATGGTGCGTTTGAAGAGATTCGCGAGCTCTCCGACCGTCATCCCATGGAGGAGAGGGATCTCGCTGATTCCGACGAAGGAGCGGAACTCGGGATCGAGAATCGGACCTTCGACGCGCTCCCCTCCGTTCGGGTTCGGCCGATCCAGGACCACGAACTCGATGTTGTTGCGGGCCGCCGCCTCCATGGCAAGCTTCATCGTGCTGATGTACGTGTAGAAGCGAACGCCGACGTCCTGGATGTCGAATACGAGAACGTCGATCCCGGAGAGCATATCGTCCGTTGGCTGACGGGTCTCGCCGTAGAGGCTGAGCACGGGAGGAGCCTTTGCGTCAGCGCGACGCGACGCGACGGACTCACCTGCCGCAACATCGCCTCGATATCCGTGCTCGGGCGCGAAGAGAGCCACGACGGAAAGCCCAAGATCCTCTTGTAGAACCTGCACCGCAGGGGTGCCGTCAAGGGCCACACCCGTATGGTTCGTGAGGAGCCCAACGCGTTTTCCCGCGAGCAAGCTTCCACCCTCGCGGAGAACGTCGAGTCCTGGTGTTACCGAGGGTCCTGGAAGCGTGCTGGCGGCTAGAATACCAAGGGCAAGACAACCACCGAAACCCTTCAATTCACCGGCTCGACCCAACCATAGGGGTCCGGCGCGCGTCCCATACGGATGTCGGTGAGCTGCCTCAGGAGCTCAGGCCCGATCGAACGTTGCTCGTCGGGCGGGAGCTCCATGACGCCTTCCTCGCTGCCAATTCGTATGACCGGTGCGATGGTCGCCGCCGTCCCGGCTCCGAAGGCTTCGGAGAGCTTGCCGCTTTCGTGGGCGTCTCGTATCTCTTCGATGGAGATTCGGCGCTCGTCCACTCGAACGCTCATAGCCTCGAGGAGCGTGATGGCGCTCGACCGGGTGACTCCGTGAAGGATAGTTCCCGAGAGCGCGGGCGTGACGGCAGCGCCGTCGATCACGAAGAAGATGTTCATCGTGCCGCATTCTTCCACGTAGCGATGTTCCTTGGCGTCGAGCCAGAGAACGTTGTGGTAACCCTCCTGTTGAGCCTGACGGGCCGCATAGTAGCTAGCGGCATAGTTTCCCGCGGTCTTGGCCTCACCGGTTCCGCCTTCTGCGGCCCTCACGAACTGCCGGGTGACCCAAAGCTTGACTGGCTCCGTGTAGTAAGGACCGACCGGGCAAGTGAAAATGATGAACCGATAGGCGTCGGAGGGTTTGACGCCGATGTAATCGTCGTTCGCGAACATCAGAGGGCGGATGTAGAGAGAGCTTCCTTCCTTCGAGGGGATCCAGTCGCTGTCGATCCGGATCAACTCTTTCAGACCGTCGAGGAACATTTCCTTGGGGATCTGAGGCATCACCATGCGTTCCGCCGACCGGTTCATTCGCGCGAAATTGTCACCGACCCGGAACAGCACAGCTTTCCCATTGACGTTTCGATAGGCCTTGAGTCCCTCGAAGATCGACTGACCGTAATGAAGCGCCGTGGTACAAGGGGAAAGGGTCATCGTGCCGAACGGGACGATTTCCGGAGGCTGCCAGGTTCCGTCTCGATAGTCGGCCACCAGCATGTGGTCGCTGAACACTCGGCCGAACGGAATATTGTCGAAATCCACCTGCGACAAACGAGACGCTTTCGTCCGTCTTACTTTGATCTCGCTGACCGTCGTCATGAGCTCACCTTCGTTCTAAATTGTTTGCATGCAACACCTTCGATTGGCGTCGCCGCTGTCTCATTGTACCGCGTTTGGCGACCCCATTGAATTGAGATCGCTTTCTCTATATAAGCTCACAACTTCGAGCGATGAACGAAAACCCAAACGTCCTCGAGACACTCACTCTCCCGGAGACGAATCCGCGAGGTCTCTTTCGACATTTCGGTCCCGGGATGATTTTGATGATGACCGGGATCGGCACCAGCCACCTGGTGACTGCACCGGTCGCCGGAGGACGATTCGAGTACGCGCTCCTGTGGGCTATTCTCGTGTCCTACGTGTTCAAGTATCACGGATTCGAGATGGCTTTTCGTTTCACGAACGCGACGGGACGAAGCATGCTCGATGCCTACGCGACGGCCTGGAAGAAATGGCCTCTCTGGTACGTGCTCGTTGCGACGCTGCTCCAGTGCGCGATCGGACAGGCGGGACGACTCGCGGCAGCCGCCGCCGTCCTCTATTACCTCTTTCTGGATTATTTCGCCCTCGAGCTCCCGAGCTGGTTGTTCGGGCTCGTGCTTGCCGTCACGTCGGTGATCATCATCTTGAGGGGCCACTATCGCGCCGTCGAATGGGTGACGAAGGTGATGGCAGGGATCCTGGTGCTCTCCACCCTGGGCGTCTACGTCGTGAATCCCGCACCTCTCTCTGGCCTCGCCCACTTCGTGATGTTCGAGGTGCCTCGAGGCTCATGGCTCGTCCTGGCCGCGTTTCTCGGCCTGCTCCCCACGGGCATCGACGTCTCGCTCCAGGCGTCCGAATGGGGCAAGGCCAAGAAAGCGGGAATGGGCAGGATTCGCGAGCACCTCGAGGCCACGGGAGTCGTTCCATCGTTCGACGCCCGGCAAGCGGAGAGAAAGGATCTCACGGTCGATACCTCGAAGCTCCCATCGCACGTTCTGGAGTACTGCCGCCGATGGTTTCTGATCGGTCTGTGGGATTTTCGCGTCGGCCACATCGTTTCCTTCGTGGTGGCCACGATCTTCTTGCTTCTCGCGGCGGTGTGGCTCTACCCCAGCGAAGTCCAGGGAAATGCGGTGATGGGCGAGATCGCGCAGATTTTCACGAGAAGCGTGGGGCCGTGGATGATGACGGTATTCCTCGTCGGCGCCTTCGCCGCGACTTTCTCGACGGCGTTCAACTATTTCGATGGCTGGCCGAGGGTGGTCGCGGCCTGCGCGCGTAACTTGTTCCGGAAGACGTGGCTTCTCAAGGGCACGGCCGCCGAGGATCTGACGCCAGAGCACCGACGCCGCTGGTACTCCGAGTACAACATCTACCGCGCGACGATGTTCTACTCGCTCGTCGCCGCCGTCGCGATCATCTTCGGCTTCCCCCGGCCCGTATGGCTCGTCCTCATCGCATCGGCGCTCGCCTTCTTCGTGGCCCCGGTGATCTTCGCTCTCAACCTCTACTACTGCTTCACCGTGATTCCCAAAGACGATCGCTACTTCTATCCCGGCCCATTCGAGACCTACTTCGCGTGGACGAGCCTCGTGGTGTTTACGGGAATGACGATGCTCGCGATATTCGATCGCGTTTTCGGGATCGCGCTGTTCGGCGGTTAGCGGCATCTCCAGGCGGCACGCCTCTTCGTCGACACCATTCGGCGACGCGGCATTCCTCGCACCTCGGTGCCGTCGGCTTGCAAACGAGCTGGCCATGGGCGACGAGAAACGCGTTCACGCGCCGCCGCCAGCGCGTCGGTACTAGCGGCGTCAAGGCCTCTTCTGTTCTCTCGGGCGTTTCCGTGCGCACCCAGTCCATCCGGTTCGAGATGCGGTGGACGTGCGTATCGACGGCGATGGCGGGCTCGCCGAAGCAATTCGCAAGCACGAGATTCGCGCATTTGGGTCCGATTCCCGGAAGCTCGAGGAGACCTTCACGAGTCCGGGGAACGCCGCCGCGGGCGCTCACCGTCCGGGCGAGTGCCCGAAGTTGCCCGGACTTCTGGTTGTAGAATCCGGCACCAAAGAGCAGACGCCTCAGTGTTTCTCGCGGAAGCGACAGAATTTCCTCGGGCGTCCTGGCGATGGCGAAGAGCTCCGCGCACACTCTCGTCGTGGTCTCGTCCCGCACGCGCTGGCTGATGAGGCAGGCCACGAGCTCCATGAAAGGCGAGCGTGTGGCCTCGAACGAACCTTGATAGACCGGAGCCTCGCGGTAGCGTCCGTTTCGCGTGTCGCGCGCTAGCCGTCTCAGGACGGCGAGGATGCGCTCGTTTCGTTTCACGCCGAACGGTGGCGTCAGTCCAGTGCCGACATCGCCGCCGCGAGGCCGGCCTTCAGATCCGTTGAATAGCCCTCTACGGCGAGCGCCTGGCTGATGCACGACAAGAAAAACAGGATCCGCTCGGGCGACGAGGAATATCCCATGAGACCGACGCGGAAGACCTTGCCCTTCAACGCTCCCAGGCCTCCTCCAATCTCCAGATTGAAGGTCTCGAGAAGGTAGCCTCTCGTCCTCGCATCGTTCACGCCGTCCGGAATGCGTATGGTATTCAATGACGGTAGACGATGCTCCGGCGCCACGAACATCTCGAGCCCCATGGCTTCCACTCCGGCGACCAGGGCCCGATGGTTCCTGAGATGACGGGCGATTCTCTGTTCGAGTCCCTCCTCTTCGATGAGGAGCAGCGCCTCGAGCAACCCGTAATTGAGAGTGCTCGAGCTGGTGTGGTGATAGGCGCGCCCCGTCCAGTACTGATCGAGAAGTTGCGCATCGAGATACCAGCTCCTCGCGGGGTGCTTGCGCTTCCGCATCGTTTCGACCGCACGCGCGCTGAACGTCACCGGCGCGAGCCCGGGCGGACTGCCGATGCATTTCTGCGAACAGCTGTAAGCGGCGTCGATTCCCCACTCGTCGATACTCACATCCACTCCGCCGAGCGACGTGACGCAGTCGAGCAGCACCATGACCCCGTGCTCGCGGGCCAGGCGGGTAACGTCGTCCATCGGCTGCAAGACGCCGGTCGAGGTCTCGGCGTGGACGACGGTCATGAGCTTGAATCGGGCCTGCTTCAGCGCCGCCTCGATCGCGTCGGGATCGGTGGGCCTCCCCCATTCACCTTCCACGACCGTCACTCGCGCGTCCTGGCGCTCGGCCATCTGTCTGATGCGGTCACCGAAGTAACCGTGCACGCATACGAGCACCGGATCATCCGGCTCGAGCAGGTTCGCCACCGAAGCCTCCATGCCCGATGTGCCTGTCCCGGGTGTCGCTTGCGTCAGCGGATTTCTGGTCCGAAAAACCGTCCGCAGTATTTCACGGATGCGATCGAGCACTTCCAGGTAAGCGGGATCCAGATGGCCAATGACGGGCGAACCCAGCGCGCGGTAGACGCGGGGGTGGATGTCGAGAGGTCCTGGCCCCATCAAGGTTCTGAGGGGAGCTTCCAATCGTGTGGTCATAATGAGTGCTCCTTTCGCTTTTTAGTGCTCATTGCCGTGGCGGGACCTGTGGTCGATCGGCCGCCACGGCTCGGCCCTTGCGGCGCACTCGCGCCGATCTCGCGGCGGACGTCTTGGCCACCGCTCGGCAGGCTGGGCCGCACTTCTTCATCAGCCTGCTACTCTCGTCGTTTGATGTTCACGTCCACGATAGCGGTCATTACCGCGTCGTGAAACGCGGGCCTGAGGTCGAAGATCTTTCGGTTCTCGCGGGTAGGGTGCACCCGGTTCGTCAAGAGAATGGCGAATAGCTCGCGCTCGGGGTCGATCCACAGCGAGGTCCCGGTGAACCCGGTGTGCCCAAAGGACGCCGACGAGAAGTAGAGGCCCGCCGAGCTCGGCTCCGAGGGGGTATCCCATCCGAGAGCCCGGCTGGAACCTTCGACGAGGTTGGCCCGGGACGTGAACCGAGCAATCGTACGCGCGTTGAGCAGCCGCCGGCCGTTATAGGCGCCTCCGTTCAGCATCATCTGGGCGAAGGGCGCGAGGCCCCTTGCGGTCGAGAATAACCCAGCATGGGGCGCAACTCCGCCGAGACCGAACGCGTTCTCGTCGTGCACCTCCCCGTGCACCAGCCGGCCGCGCCACGGGTCGACTTCTGTGGGGGCGATCCGAGTGAGAAGAGATGGCGGCGGCAGATACATCGCTTCGTCCATGCCCAGGGGAGCAAAGATCTCGTCACGAGCCAGGGCATCGAGCGGTTTCCCGGTGATTCGCTCCAGAATCTCACCGAGAAGGAGAATCCCGAGATCGGAATAAACCGTCTTCGAGCGAGGCGGATAGTCGAGCGGCAACTCACAAATGGCGTCGATGTAACCTCGTTTTGCCTCCTCAGGTGTCCTGCCCTCGAAGCGCTCGTAGAGCTCGGTCCACCAGAGCAGGCCGCCGGAGTGCGCCAGCAGATCCTCGACCAGCACCATGTTCTTGTCTTGGCCGCGAAACTCCGGCAGGTAGCTCTGAACGGGTTTTCCCAGATCCAGCAGTCCGCGCTCGACGAAAATCATCGACAGGGTCGTCGTTACGACGACTTTCGTGAGCGAAGCGAGATCGTACAAGGTATCCGAGCTCACGGCGGGCGCGTCCTTCTCGTAGGTCGCCCGGCCCAGAGCCCCTTCGAGCACGATTCTTCCCCGCCGGGCGACGAGATAGGCGGCCCCCGGTGTGGCTCCCGATTCGATCGCGCGGCGCACGACGTTCTCGACCTTGCGCAGCCCCTCGTCAGAGAACCCTGCGTCTTTGGGCTTATCCACTCGTTCGAGACTCATCCGCCGGTTCGGAATCACGGTTCCCGTCCCGACAGGATACTCGTCGGAGAGCGTCACCGGAAGCTTTCCCGTGAGGTCGATCTCCCCGAAGATTGCCCGCGCGAGGGCTCTCTTCGAAGCGGCCGCGTCATCGTAGGTCGCGACGAGCGCCGCCGCGTCGGAAAACTGCGCCAGCCAGTAGGGATTGTCGAGGCTCGCGACGATGACGGATTCGCCGGAGAGACTCGACTTCAGCGCTTCCGGGACAACCCGTGAATCCGCTTCCATCCTCCCCAGCACGAGGAGCACCCGCTCGTCGGGCTCCGCCGCAAGCCAGCCTGGAGTGCCCGACACCTCTTTTGCATCGACACGAGCCCGCCTTACGTTCGAGGCGCGCCTTTCGAGCTCTCTCGCCAGCAGATCTGGCTCCTCATCGCGGTGGACCGGATCGACGATCTCGATCAAAAAGATTCGCCCGGATGCTCGACCATCCAGGGGAAGCACCCGGCCCCGATTATGTACGACGGTTACCGCGCGCTCGGCCATGTCTTCGATGCGTTGCTGGACCTCTGGGCTCGCCACGCGTCGTGAGAGGTCGGCTAGATTCACGGTGCGCCGCCGGTTTAGGTCGACTCGTTGCTTCGCCGCGAGGATTCGGCGGACCGACGCCTCGATGCGAGGCTCGGTCAGCTCACCACTACGGATCGCGCGCACCAACGCGCGATAGGTCACGAGGGGATCGGGGGGAACGAGAAGCGCGTCGATGCCCGCCTTGACCGCATCCACGGCCACCTGCCCGTCCCACGCCGTCTTGCGCGCGCCGCCCATGTCGAGCGCGTCGCTCACGACCAACCCATCGAACCCGAGCTGGTCGCGAAGAAGGCCCCCCAGGATATCGGGCGACAGAGTCGCGGGACGATCGTCACGACCGTCGAGTGCGGGAACGGCGATATGAGCTGGCATCACCGCGGCGACGTCAGCTTCGATGGCGTGGCGAAACGGAACGAGCTCCACGCTTTCGAGCTGTTTCCTCGGTTTTCTCAGCACCGGAAGGTCGAAGTGCGAATCGAGCGCCGTCGCTCCGTGGCCGGGGAAGTGCTTCGCGGTCGCGAGAACGCCGAGCGATTGTGCGCGCCGAATGAAAGCGGCGCCGAGTCTTCCGGCTCGCTCCGGGATTTCTCCAAAAGATCGGGTGCCGATCACTCCGTTGTCCGCGTTGGTGTTGACGTCGAGGACGGGGTTGAGCAGGAGGTGGACTCCGAGCGCTCTCGCTTCGCGAGCCGTGACCTCCGCTTGAAACTCGATGTCGCGCTCCGTGCCGCCCGCTCCGAGCACCATCGCTCGAGGGAATCGGGTCGCTCCATTCACGCGCATGCCCGCGCCGTACTCGTAATCCGAAGCGATCAAGAGCGGCAGAGTCGACGCTTCCTGGAGTCGATTCACGATGGCGGAGGTCTCGTAGGGGTCTCCCGCAAACAGGACAACCCCGCCGATGCGGCCGTCCCGAGCCGCCTGGAGAAGCTCTATCATCCGCGGATCGTCTTCGTTGACGAACACTCCTCCCGCGCGGGGAAAAATGAGCTGCCCGACCTTCTGCTCAAGCGTCAGGTCACGCAAGGTCGTCTCGACCCAGGAATCGGGCTTCGCTTCCGAAGGGACGCCAGATTGCCGGCCCGCGCAGGCGGCCAAGAGAGCGAGCAGACCGAAAATTAGTGGCTTGGTCACCAGGCAATCCTAGCGCACCGTGGAGTGGCGTAGAATCCGAAGCCATGAAACGCCTGGTCGTTACCGCAGACGATTTTGGCCTGAGCCTGGGCGTCGTGGCGGGGATCGTCGAGGCGCACCAGCGTGGCATCGTCACCGCAACTTCCCTCATGGTCAATGCTCCGGCCGCCCAGGAGGCCTTTCGCCAGGCGCGGGCACGTCCGTCGCTATCGATTGGACTCCACTTCGTGCTCACGTTCGGCGAGCCGGTGGGACCTAGGGAGGCGCTGGGCGCTCTGCTCGGCGAGGACGGCCGCTTTCGCCGATGGGAAGCGGGAGAACGTGACCGCGTGAGTCCGGACCAGGTCCGCGAAGAGCTCCGAGCGCAGCTTCGAAGGTTCGAGAACGGCGTCGGTCGGCCTCCTTCGCATATCGATGGTCATCATCACGTCCACGCCATTCCCGGGGTTCTGACTGCCGTGATCGAAGAAGCCAGGGGCCAGAGCATTCCGGTGCGCTCGCCCGACGTGCGGACGCGCAGCCGACTCCGCCGGGAGGGAATCCCGACCGACGACCACTTCGTGGAAACGTTCTACGGCGAGGGTTTCGTCGGCGAGAGCCACCTCCTGGAGATCCTCAGGGCGCTCGAGGAGGGAACGAGTGAGCTCATGTGTCACCCGGCGGCCGGGGACGATACCCTTGCCTCGCTCACCGGTTATCTGGAGCCTCGCTACGAAGAGCTCCGCACGCTGACCTCGGAAAGAGTGAGACGGGCTCTCATGGACCTCGGCATCGAGCTCACGAGCCGTTGAACCTCGTCGGCCCACTTCAATACGCCGAAGAGCTGAAGAGATTCCAGGGTTGAACGACACTCACGCCACCCAAGGCCTCCGGCGCGCCATGGGCTTCGGCGACGTCGCTCTCTTCTTCATCACCGCCGGAGTGAATCTGCAGTGGGTGGCGACCGCCGCTGCCGCAGGCCCCATCGCAGTAACGTTCTGGATCGTCGCGTTCCTCACGATGACCATCCCGCTCGGGCTGAGCGTCATCGAGCTCTCGTCGCGATATCCCCAGGAGGGCGGTCTGTATTCCTGGAGCAAGCAAGCGTTCGGCGACTTCAGCGCCTTCATCGCCGGATGGTCCTACTGGACGAGCAACCTCCCGTACTTTCCCGGCGTCCTCTACTTCGCCGCGGCGAACGCGCTCTTCGCGTTCGGAGACTCGGGGCGCGCCCTCTCCGACAGTATCCCCTACTTTCTCGGCGCTTCGCTCGTGGGGCTCGCCTTCGCGACCGGGCTGAACCTCGTCGGCCTCGGCGTGGGAAAGCAGCTCAACAATGCCGGAGCCGTGGCGCGTTGGCTCGCTACGGCAGGACTCGTGGCGATGGGAGTCCTTGCGTACACGCACTCGGGCTCGGCCACCGAGTTCACGCTACAGACGATGACCCCTCGAGGCGGAATCAAGGACTTGTTGTTCCTGTCCACCATCGTCTTCGCTCTGACCGGGCTCGAGGCTGCCTCGTTCATGGGGGACGAGATCCGCGACCCCCGCCGGACGATTCCGAGGGCCATCTTCGTCGCGGGGCCCCTCGTCCCGCTCATTTATCTCGTCGGCACCGTGTCCGTTCTCGTGGCGCTTCCCGCGGGGGAGGTCAGCAGTCTTCAGGCGATCATGGAAGCGATGAGCTCCGCGGGAGAGCGCCTGGGCATCCCAGCGGTCGCGCCTCTCACCGCTATTCTCATCGCGGTGAGCGCTCTCGGGAGCGTCGGTGCGTGGCTCGGAGCGACGGCTCGGATTCCATTCGTTGCCGGGATCGACCGATACTTACCCAAGAGCTTCGGGAAGGTGCACCCCAAGTGGCACACCCCCCACATAGCACTTCTCACCGAAGCCGCCATCGCCGTTGTGTGCGTTCTGGCGGCTCAGGCCGGGTCCACGGTCCGGAGCGCCTATGACCTCCTGGTGAGCATGACGATCATCACGTTTCTCATCCCGTTCCTGTTTCTCTATCTCTCCCTCATCAAGGTGCAGCGAAAGCCCGTGGGTCCCGAGGTCCGCCGCGTTCCGGGAGGCAAACCCGTCGCCATCCTGGTCGGCTCGGTGGGCTTTGCGGTGACGCTCGTCGCCACCGTTTTTTCCTTCCTCCCGCCCGCGGACGAGCCGAGAAAGCTCTTCTATTCGGTCAAGCTCTTCGTCCTCACGCTCCTCCTGCTCGGAGCCGGAGCGGGGCTCTACGGAGTCGGCCGGCGCCGGCAGGAATCTGCGTCGAGTACGTCGAGGCGATGAAGATGGTCCGTGAGATAGCGGAAGGGTTGAAAGCGGTCGGTTCTCGTCCACTGTTAAGATTTTTTGACCATTAAGTGCTTTATCGAGCTCACGTCTCCTAATACCATAGCGCTCCCCCGCCCGATGGTTGCGGAGCATCCTGACCGGGCCCGCATACGTTCCGAATAGCCAAACAGTGAGGACACTGATGAAGAGAACCGCAGATCGCCGGTCTGTTCACATTGCTGACCCTGGTCAATCCGCTTCCCGTGCCGGCGGATCACGGCGGCGAACTGCCCGCCACTATCGAAGATTGCGTCTGCTCGTTTGTCGCGGCTCTGGATGACGTCGTTTGGGAGTTCGGCTTCGGGGAGGGAGAGACCCCGTCGTTCGAAGACGACCGGCTCAACCGGTCGCTGGTAAAGGCACGTCGTTACGTATGGATGGCACGCACTCGGGTTGCCTCCTCGAATCTTGCGTCAGCGTTTCGGAGCCTGCGCGCCGCCGTCAGAGAGCTCGAGAAGGGTGGCTCGCTGGTCAACGTCAGCGGCCGCGGATTCGCCGACGATTTGGCAAGCCTGGTGAGTGCTCGAGCGGAATTCTTTACCGAAGATCTTCTGGCTCTGTCTGCGCAGTTGCAGACCGTGTCGGCGGAGGGCATGGATGAGGCTCAGCGTAACTACGCAGCCGGCGTGGCAGCGCGCGACACCGGGGAATGGGAGATCTCGATGTTCTTCTTCGGCAAGGCTATGCGTGCCCTCGAGGGGGAACTGCTGCTGGGCTCGCTGCCCTGCTTCTGAGGGACCGGATTTCCCAAACGACAGCGCCGGGGTTCGCATTCGCCTTTCTCTCGCTTGACAGAACTATCCGCGACAGATATATATCGGCCGAGGATAGATTCGTGGGGCGTCTGGACGATCGTGCTGGGAAGCTCCTCCCGCTGACGCCAGCGGTATTTCACATTCTGCTTGCGCTCGCCGACGGGCCGCGCCACGGCCTCGGCATCGCAGAGGAAGTGGAAGCGGCGACCTCCGCGCGGGTTCGCTTCGGTCCCGGGACGCTCTACGGCACCATCAAGCGACTCGTCGACTCCGGTCTCATCGTCGAGACCCGCGAACGGCCTCCGGCGGAAGAGGACGACCCCAGACGGCGCTACTACCGCCTCACGCCCCTGGGTTTGCGGGCGGCGGAGCTCGAGAGCGAGCGGCTCGCTGCGATTCTCGCGATCGCTCGTCGAAAGAGCGTACATCGAGCGTGAGCGGCGAGCGTTTCTATCGACTGCTGTTGCTCCTCTATCCCTCCGACTTTCGGGACGACTTCGGCGAGGAGATGATCGAGCTCTTCCATTATCGGCGCCGGAAGAGCAACGCGCTGACTCTCTGGAGACTGATCGCGGCCGACGTTGCGGTCTCCCTGCCACGGGCATGGTTCCGGCGGTCGCGCGCGATTTCTCCGAGGAGCATCTCGACGGCAGGACTCGCGCTCGATCTGGTCGTGGCGCTTCGGAGTCTCCGACGCAGCGCGGGCAGCTCGGCGTTGGCAACCGCGATTCTGGCCATCGGTGCGGGCACGAGCCTTACCGTGTTCGCTGCCCTGAACGGTGTCCTCTTGCGGGCGCTTCCGTATCCGGGTGCGGAGCGCATCGTTAGGCTCTGGGCGAACGATGCCGAAGTCGATCATTTTAGCTTCACCAAAGTGGAATTTCGCACCTACGCCGAGGAGAACAAAGTCTTCGAGTTTGTCGGGGGAGACTTCCCCCTGGACCTGACGCTCACCGGCCCGGAAGGCGAGCCCGAGCGCCTCGTCGCCGCCTTGACGACACCGGGGTATCTGGAGGTATTCGGAGCCAAACCTCATCTCGGCCGCACGTTCACGTTCCAGGATGTCGGCACCGGCAATTCTTCGGTCGCGGTGGTGAGTCACGGGCTCTGGGTCCGCCGCTTCGGTGCCGATCCCGGCCTCGTGGGCCGGGCGATGAAGCTCGACGGCCACAACTTTACCGTCGTGGGGGTGCTGGCTCGAGGCTTTCGCCACCTCACGACCGACACCGACGTTTTCATTCCTTATACATTCGGAACCGAGCGGTGGATCGCACGGTGGCTCGAACTGTCGGCGAAGCTCAAACAGGGCGTCTCGATCGAACAGGCAGAGGCGGACATCGATCGCATGTCGGCCGTGCTCGCGGAAGAGCACGAGCGCACCCGTGGCTGGTCCATGAGTGTCGAGCCGCTCGCGGACTCCGTTGCCGGGTCCTCTCGTTACGCCCTGTGGGCGGCGTTCGGCGCGGTCCTGATGTTGTTCGCCCTCGCCGCTGCAAACGTGACAAACCTCGTACTCGCCCGCGCCGCCAGCCGGCAACACGAAGTGGACTTGCGAGCCGCCCTCGGAGCGGGACCGTTCGAACGGGTGCGACAGGGCACGGTCGAGAACCTCTTCATCGCAGTTGCCGGGCTCGCAGGAGGCGTCGGGCTGGCTTCGCGGTTGACGCCGCATCTCCTCGACCTCGGGATGGGAAGCCTTCCGCGTTTGAGCACCTTCGAGACCGACCACCGCGTCGTTCTCTTCGGTGCCGGGATCGGCCTCACGACGGTTCTCCTTCTGGGTTGTGCTCCCGTCGTCTTCGGTGCGGTTCGCTCGAGACGCACCACCGTGCTCACCGGTCGCGCCGCGACCGGCATCTCGCGTGCGATCGGCTCCTTGCTGACCGGGCTCGTGGTGGCTGAGACCGCGCTGGCGGTCGCCATCCTGGCAGGCGCCGGTCTTCTGATGCGAAGCTACATCGAGCTCGTGCGAATCGACCCGGGCTACGACCGAACCGGGACCGTTGCGATGACGGTCACGCTACCTGGCACGCGCTACCCCGAGCGTGAGAGCCGGATCGCCTTTTTCGATGAGCTCTGTACGAGGCTGAACGCTCTCCCGGGAACCGCGTCCTCGGCAACCGCGGCGTATCTCCCTCTAGGAGGGCGCGGCGCCCTGAGCTTCCTCAACTCCGAGCTGCGGGTTGCTCGCGGAGAGCCCCGTGTCTCTTCGTTGCAGCGCATCGTAAGTCCCGAGTTTTTTCGCACTCTTCGGATCCCCGTTCTCCAGGGAGACACCTTCGATCGCCGTCGGCCCGAGAGTGCGACTGGCCAAGTGGTCGTCGGCGCCGCGCTCGCGCGGCAGCTCTTTGGCGAAGATGATCCCGTGGGAAAGCGTGTCACCTCCTCGGAGACGCCCGGGCCCGGGGACTGGCGTGAGGTCGCGGGCGTCGTCGGCGACGTTCGCTACGTCGACCTCGGGCAGGCGCCCGAAGCCCAGTACTACGAGCTCTTCGACGAGCAGGCCTGGAATACGATGACCGTCGTCACCCGAACCAGCGCGGGCTTCGAAACGTTCCTGGGGATGGCGAGAGAAGCCGTATATGCTGTCGACCCCGAGGTCCCGCTCTTCGACGTGGAGACGCTCGACGAAATGGCAGGCCGCGCCTTTGCGCGGGCACGACTCAATGTCGCGGTCTTCACCTTGTTCTCGAGCGTAGCCATCGCTCTCGCCGTCGCCGGAATCTACGGTGTTCTGTCCTTCCTGACCGTCCGGCGTGCGCGGGAGATTGGCGTCCGCATGGCGTTCGGTGCGTCGCGCGAGCAGGTGCTGCGCTCGTTCGTTCGACGGGCGCTGACGCTCACGGCCACCGGGACGCTGCTCGGTCTATCGATCGCGGGTCTATCGTTCTACGGCCTCCGGAGCCTGCTGTACGGTGTCAGCCCGTTCGATCCGCTCACCGCCGTCGCGGTAGCCCTCCTCCTTCTCGGCGCCGGTGGGTTGGCCAGCTTTCTCCCGGCGCTGCGGGCGAGTCGTGTCGATCCCATGACCGCACTCCGTCAGCAGTAGCTGAGACTGCCCTCACCGCTCGGCGGATAACTCCAAATCCGAGATGAAGCAACCCACGGCCGTGGTGACGGCGGGCTCGACGGACCGACCGTCGAGCGCCGCTTCCATCGCTCCCGCGAGCTCTCTCGTCGTCGGCGCTCTCCAAGCGCCGTAGGTGGGGAACCGGTCGTCGATGCGGCCCCGATAAATCATCGTGCCGCTCGCGTCGAACACGGCCGCTTCGGGCGTGATCGATGCCCCAACCAGGCGCACGAGATCATGTTGCGGGTCGCGTAATGCCGGCATGGTGAGCGAGTACTCTTCTTTATGCGCGCGGATCGTCGCCGCGGTCTCCATGGGATCGGGATAGACCAGCCAGAGCCTGCCGCTCTTCGACGAGAACGAGGCATCGAGTCGGGTCAACTCCGGCGCATAGCGATTCGCGATGGGGCAGTCGCTGCGAACGAACACGAACGCCGTCGGCTCCCCGCCCTCGAAGGGATCTACGGTTCGCCCATCCAGGTCGGCGAGCTCGAGCGAAGGGCGGCACCCTGGGGCGAGCAGCACAGCGAGTAACGGCGCGAGCACAGGCAAGCGTCTCATCGCACTCTCATGGCTCCCGAAGCGCCTGGGCAATCGGCAGACGGACGGCTCGAATCGCAGGAGGCACAGCTCCCAGGAGACCGATGAGGCACGCGTAGACGATCCCCTGCGCGAGAAGCGATGGGGTCACGGAAAAAGCGAAAGCGACTTGAGAGAAGCTCTGCCAGTTCATCGTCGCCGCGCGAAACCCATCGAAAGCGAGGTAAGCGAGCCCGGCCCCGATCGCTCCTCCGATGAGGGCGAGTGCGGCACCCTCGGCGAGAACGGAGAGCAGGATGGGCGAGCTCTTGAAGCCGAGAGCGCGAAGTGTGGCAATCTCGCGGGTGCGCGATGCGACAGCGCTGTACATCGTATTGAGCGCGCCCAGGATGGCTCCCAGACCCATGAGCGCCGCGATGAGCCTTCCCAAGCCGGTGATGAGGTTGACGATAACTGTCGATTGCTCCGCGTAGTACTCCGTTTGCCGGATCACTTTCACGTTGAGCTTCGGATCCGTCGTCAATCGATCCTTGAAGCTCTGAAAATGATCGGGGCTCTCGAGCCTCGCGTAGACGGCCTGGTACGAGTTCCCGCGACGGTAAGCCGGTTGAAGCACAGCGGCATCGGTCCATATCTCCGATTCCGAGAGCCCACCGTTGGCCGTAAAGACTCCCACCACCGTCCATTCCTGCTGCCCCACCGGAATCTTCGATCCGAGCTCGAGGCCGACGAACTCTCGCCGGGCGCCCGCCCCGACGATTACCTCGTTGCGTCCCCAATGGAAAGGACGCCCCTCCGCGACCTGGACGTCTCGTCTGACGTCGAAGGTAGCGGGAACGACGCCGCGAAGGGGAACGTTGGCGTCCTTGCCCGTGGAGCGTAACGGGACGGCAAGAATCACGAAGAGCTCGGAAGAAGCCATCGGTCCCTCGGGACCGCGAGCGATGCCCTCGGTGTCGGAAATGAGGCGGGCGTTCTCTCCCGAAAGACCGCTCATCATTTCATTGTCCGCCCCCGATCGCATGACCACCGCCGTATCCTCGTTGCCAGAGACGGTCATGGCGTGCCGGAAACCCTGCGCGATCGAGAGGACACCGACGAGAACGGCGACCACGCCCGCGATTCCGAACATCGCGGAGGCGACGGAGCCCGTTCTCGCAGGTAACGTGCGCAAATTCACTTCCGAAAGCGCCACCACTTGAGTAATCCAGTTCATCCGAGCCTCCGGAGCGCATGGGCAATGCGAAGTCTACCCGCCTGTAGTGCGGGAAGGCTTCCCGTTACGAAGCCGAGCCCGAGGGCGAGGCCAACGCCAAGGAGAAGATCGGCGGTCGGGAAGAAAAAGACCGGCAACGCTCCCGAAGTCGGGTCCCCCAGCGAGATGGCAAACCACCCGACGCCGAGACCAAGAAGCCCGCCGATACCCGCGATCGCGCAGGCTTCGGCGAGGATGAGCCCCACCACCTGGGTATCGTTGAAGCCGATCGCCTTCAGAACCGCCAGCTCGCCGATGCGCTCGCGCACCGACTGCGCCATCGTATTGCCGGCGACGAGGAGAATGGTGAAAAAAACGGCGCTGAGGATCGCGATGACGATGGCGCCGATATTACCGATCTGATCCGCGAACGACTGCAGGAAAGCGCCTTCGGTCTCAGCCTTGGTCTCCGCGGGGGAGTTGGCAAAGGTCTGGTCGATGCGCTTCGCGACGTCGGCGGCTTGACGCGGATCTTCGATGCGCACGACATACCAGCCGACGATTCCCCTTCCGAAGTCGCGAGCCTCGTCGAAAAAGTCGTAATGGAAGAAGAACCAAGACGTATCCGTACCCGGCTTGGCTCCGTCGTAGATCCCGACGAGGTCGAACTCCCACAGACGGTTTCCCCCGTTGTGCGTCCAGGCGGTTGCCTGGATCGGAATCCGGTCACCCACCTTCCAGCCGAATCGCTCGGCCGTGGCCCGTCCCACGACGGCCCCGGTACGGGTGCGGAACCAGGCTTCCTTTTCTTCGTCGGAGAGCAGGTACTCGGGATAGATGGAAAGCCAGTCCTCGGGCTGAACTGCCGCCTGAGCGAAGAAGTTCGAGGGTTTCTGATAGATGCCCCCGAACCAGCTCGCGTGCGCCACCTGGGCCACTCCGGGCAGCTGCTCGATCTCCGCTTCGTAGCTCGCGGGAAGCGGCTGAATCAGGGAGACTTTGTGGCGCACCACGAGGCGATCCGCGTCGGCAACGTCGACCCCCTGGCTCAATGCCTGACGGATGGCGGAGAGATAGCCGAAGAGCACGAATGCCACGACGATGCAGAGGATCGTGAGGAGGGTACGCACCTTCCTTCGCATGAGGTTCGCCAGGACGAGGCGCCCGACGGTCATTCGACCGGCTCCGTGCTGAGTTTCCCCTCGTTCAAGTAGAGCTTACGGCCCGCGCGTGCCGCCGCGTGGGGGTCGTGCGTCACCATGATGATCGTCTTGCCGTGCTCCCGGTTCAGCGCCTTCAGGAGCTCGAGGATCTCATCGCCCGATTTCCGGTCGAGGTCACCGGTAGGCTCGTCGCACAGGAGGAGCGTGGGGTCGCTCACGATACCGCGCGCAATGCCCACTCGTTGCTGCTCCCCGCCCGATAGCTCTCTCGGATAGTGCTTCTTCCGCTCCGAAAGCCCTACGATCGCGAGAGCCGTATCCACATGCTTCTTCCGATCGTTCCGGGAAAGACGCGTCAGAAGCAGCGGAAGCTCCACGTTCCGCTCGGCCGAAAGGACCGGAAGGAGATTGTAGAACTGAAACACCAGGCCGACGTGCCGTGCCCGCCAGGAAGCGAGCTTCGCCCCCTTGAGTCGGTCGATGCGCTCGCCGTTCACCGTGACCGAGCCCTGGTTCGGTGCGTCGAGGCCTCCGATGAGATTCAAGAGCGTGCTCTTGCCCGACCCCGAGGGTCCCATGAGCGCGAGAAACTCGCCCGCGGGCACATCCATGTCGAGGTCTTCGAGCACGTGAATCTCCTCCGAGCCTCGTCGGAAGTACTTCCGCACTTTTTCGACCCGAACGAGCCAGCCGTTGTCCATCATCTCGGTCGCTCCTTCACCGCATCGCCATCCGCCAGGTCCTCCGGTCCCTCGACCACCACCCGTTCGCCCGCTTCGAGACCAGAGAGCACCACCGTCTCGTCACCCTCACCGGACGCCACGGTAATCGCTCTTCTTTCGACTCGCTCCCCGTTCACGACGAACACCACGTCGCGACCGCCATCGTTTCGGACAGCAACCTGGGGAATCGATATGACTCGTCCCGAGTCCCTTGCCGGTTGCTCGTCTCGAAAAGCGACCTTGACACCCATCTCGGGAAGAATGCGTGGATCCAGCTCGTCGAAGCCGATGCGCACCCGCACCGTAGCCCGATCGCGATCCGCGGTCGGCACGATGGCAAGAACCTTAGTTGGAATCTTCCACTGCGGATAGGCATCGAGCGTGGCTTCGACGCTCTGTCCGGGACGGACTCGGTTGATGTAGCTCTCGTTCACGTCGACCTCGATCTCGAGAGAGCTCATGTCTACCACCGTCCCGATTCCGGTGCGGGTGAATCCTCCCCCGGCACTTACCGGTGAGATCATTTCGCCCGGCTGAGCGTCCTTGGTTGTCACGATCCCGTCGAACGGGGCCCGGATCACAGTGTCCTCGAGCTGCTGTTCCCACACAGCTACGCGTCGCTCCGCGACTTCGACCTCCTCTCGCTGACGCTCGAGTCGTGCTTGCAGAGAATCCGTCGTCGCTTGGACCCGGTCGAGCTCGGCTTGACTCAACACCGCATCGCGCACGAGTGCCTTCGTCCTTTCGAGCTGTAGCGCAGCTTCCTCGAGCTGCACGCGTGTCTCTTCGAGGGCAGTGCGAGCCGCGCGAAGCTCCGCCGCGGCGAGATTCAAGCTCGCTTCGGTGTTCGATGAGTCGAGCCTTGCCAGAATCTGCCCCTCGCGCACTTCCATGCCTTCTTCGATCAGCACTTCGAGGACCTTCGCCGTCACCTTAGAGGAGACCGTCGCCCGCCGTCTCGCCGTGACGTAACCCGATGCGTTCAGTACGGTTTGCTCACCCTGCGCTTCGCTCACTCGGGCCGTGGCGGTCGACACGATCTTGCCGCTCGGTCGTGACCAAAGGGCCCCGATCCCGGCGAGCGCGACGGTTGCCAGAATAGCCCAGACGAGCCAAGCCATCGATCGCCGTTCGTTTCTTTCACTGCGGTCGATCTTCAGGTCGTCGAGGTTGGCAGCCACGCCTACAAATTAGCGGGGTCCCCTCGGGCAAATCAAACTCCGTGAGCCCATTCGTCAGTCGACGATGGCGAGGCTCGCGACGAGCACGCGTTTCCGATCGCTCGGACGATGGCAACTGAAGGGATTCACGCCGCCGAGGTCTTTTTCATCTCTTGATGCAGATCCCAGTCCACCTGCAGATGCATCCAGAATTGCGGCGTCGTCTTGAACCGGCGGGCCAGACGAAGGGCGGTGTCGGCCGTCACTCCTCGCTTACCAAGCACGATCTCGTTCAATCGATTAACCGAAATTCCGAGCTCGCGCGCCGCCTCCACCTGGGTGAGCCCGAGAGGAGAAAGAAACTCTTCCCGCAGCATCTCGCCGGGATGTACCGCCGGGCCGAGCCACTTCGGGTCACGAGTGATAGTCTTCGCAGCGGACTTCGTAGGCATGGTTTCCCTCCCACCGGAACGTGATTCGGTATTGCTCGTTCACCCGGATGCTGTGACGGCCCTGCTCCTTCCCCGTTAGAGCCTCCAGCCGGTTGCCCGGTGGGCTCTTCAAATCGAGAAGCCTAAGCGCCACGTCCAGCATCTTCAGCTTTCGCTGGACGACCCGCCAGAGCTCTTTCGGAATACGCCGAGCCGCTTTCGTCGAGCGCTCGCGGAACAAGTCGGCCGTCGTCTCGTCGGCGAACGACTGAATCATTCGTGAACTACATGATACACGAGGTCCGTGTATAAGACAAGGCCGCTGCCGAATGGATAGCAGGTCGCTAGGATATCTTTATCGTGTTAGCCCAGCTCATGGAGCATGAGCAGTGAGGGTGGGCGGGAGAGGTTGAGCGTGATCGAGGTGGGGTACTTTCCGAAGCTGATCGAGGCCGCCGAGGGCTTTGACGTTCCCGGCCTGCGAGAGATCTGTAGCGTCAGTCACTGCATCTCTTCCGGCCCGGACGATTGGATAGAACACTGGAAACACAATGATTTCGGTTGGTTCAACACCATCGTGGACGCCATGAGCGTTGTACCCCATGCCCGGGTGGCAGACTATCGGTTGTTCGCCTACCGCATGTACCCCTATCTGTTTCGAAGCGGCGTCGAAAGGCCGGTTGACCTGCCCTCGAATGTGAAGCCAGAGGCCATTCCCAGGACCTTCGAGACCATCGGGTTCGACGCGGCAAGCCGTTACATGCCTGACGTGTTGGGGCTCGAGTGCTCGCCGCTATCGTGCAACTACATGGCGCAAGAGCTCCCGGTTACCGAACAGTGTCTGTTCCGCACGCTCGAGGAAGCCATCGCTGGGGCGAGGCAGTTCTCGGTTGGCAACGTCGAGCCCGGGGACTATTTCGTGCTCGAGGTGTGCGAAGAAAACACGCAGCGGACCCAGAGGCTATGACGCCCTCTAAAGTGCTCGAGGCTCGAAGCAAGAGCCTGCCGAGCGCTAACCCGACGAGTACACTGGCCCAGGGGACAGGGACGGCACTGCTCATGATGCTCGCGCTGTCCTGTGGAGGCGACGAGGGCACAGACCTGACAGGCACCTGGACGGGGAGCTTCACTCAGGTCGCCCAGGAGCGGAGCGGGACCATCCGGCTCGATCTGTCGCAGTCGGGGGCGACTCTGAGCGGGCGTTGGGCGATTACGGTTCCCGTCGATCTGACGTGGGAAGGAAGGATCGAGGGGAGCCTCGCGGGGTCGACCGTCCAGGCCAGGCTCCTGCCCGATGACCGGGACATCTGTCCCTACCTCTGGACCGCGACTGCGGAGATCGGACGCCTCGAAGGACCCTACGAGGCCTTCGACTGTCGGGTTGAGATCATCGGCCGGATCGACGCGCGGCGGCAGTGACTTCGACGACGACTTGGAGTATTCCTTCAACCGACTGGGTGCGGACCCAGTCGATCTTGCGTGTCTACGCGGGAACGGAACTTCCGCGCTCCCGTCTTTCGTCGTTGTGGGCGGAGGCGACGAGTCAGCTCCATGAGGCCAAACGCAAAGCGCAGGTTCTCGGCTAGAAGCGGCGGGCGCGGCGTCGGTCCGGGCATGTCTTCCACGGATCGGAATTTCCGTACGGGCATCAGTCGTTCTCGCTCAACCCGAAGCGTGCTTCCTCGCCACCGACTCGATTGTAGTGGGGCGCACGGGCGTTGGTCCATAGAGGTTCGGGAGTTACCAGTTCTCGACGACGACGATGGGCCGCTGGTCTCGTTTTTGATGTCGTCGACGACGAAGCCTGTCCGTCGCGAGCCACGTCGTACGTCAGGTCGAATCGACCCGAGTGACAGGACCTATAATCGAAACGAGCTATTGGGCTCGACGCGCCGCCGGCACCGCCTCGGCGGGAGCGAGGAAGACGAGCCGATCGTTGACGACGAAGTTCAAGAGCGCGCAGGAAGCAATCGACGCGAGGTTCGCCACGAGATAGTGAAGCCGGAGCTCGCCGACGAACAGCCGCATGAACACGACGTTTCCGAGGATGGAGACGAGGCCGCTCGTCAAGTTGAACCGAAGCAGGCGCCGAAGTCGCCCGACGCCACGGAGCAGTCCACGGTCACGCCAGGTCCAGTGTTCGTGCCAGAGGAAGTTGTGGAGAATCGCCGATTCGACGCCGACAACCGTGGACAGGAGGTAGTGGACGCCAAATACGCCTTTCAAGAGCGAGAGCACCGACAGCTGAACGCCGACGCCGATCCATCCGACGGCGCTGAACTTGATGAAACGGATCAACGACCTTTCCCTGGCTCGCTGACCGGCTCGGCCCGGTAGAGATGCAGCGTGTTACGCATTACGGATGCGAGAAGGGTCACGAAGAGACCCAGGATCGCGCAGATGCCCCCCACGTCGAACAGCAGGTACTGTTTGCCGAGCAACGTCGTGTGGGAGCCGACCAGGAGATAGAGAGTCCCGATCGAGAAAAGGATGCGGAGCTCGGTCGGTCCGAGCCGCAGAAAGTGAATTCGGAAAGTCCCGACGGCGTAGGCAGCCAGATAGATCTCGGACACGACCATCAGGTAGACGACCATCAGTCCGAAAGCGGGCGCGGGACTCATGTAGCCCGACAGTGCCAGTCCCCCGAGCAGGAAGAAGGCTCCGAAAACGTCGACGACGTGATCGACGTAGTATCCGTACTTCGGGCGCTGGCAGCCGCGAACTCGCGCGAGCGTTCCGTCGAGGCTGTCGCCGAACCAATTCACGAAGAGGAAGAATACGACGCCGAAGAGAGCAAGTGGTTCGGTCGCGGCCGCCCAAAAGCTCGCGCCGGCGCCAACCATCCCCACGAAGCCTAGCAGTGTGAGATGGTCGGAGTTTATGGGTTCGGGCAAGCGGCCCGCCATCCACACCAGAAAACGCTTCTCCTCGCCAGACAACACGCTACCGAGATCGCGGGTGATGTCCGCTTCGACCGGAATCGTCGTCGTGCTCATCGTTCCACCTCCATCGGCCTTTATCGTGCAAGCGGCGTTCCACCCGCGGAACCCACGAAAGAACGGGTTCTGCGCCGCCCGACGCCTATCCAATCGGATAGGGGCTCGCGCCTCGCGCCGTTGAACGCTATCCAAATGGATAGAATGGCGATCGATGCCGAGATTCGAGCTCACGTGTTGTCGCGGCTACCGCGGCGTGAGCGAGTATGTCGCGCGGTTCGTTTGCGAGCGGTATGACCGCGATCCCCTGGCGGTCGCCCAGCTCGCGTTGCTCGTCCCGACCTCATCGGCCGCGCACCTCGTGAGGTACTGGATCGAGGACTCGCTGCTCGGTCACCGGCGGAACACCGCCATCCTTCCGGCCATTACCACTCCGAATGCCCTGATCGACTCGTCGTGCCACCGTCTCGTCGATCCGCTGCTCCGCGAGGCGCTGCTCGAGGCGGCTTTCGAAGCGACCGAACGAACGGGCCTTCCGCCGCCATTCGCCGTGCGAGGGTCCCTCGCGTCGCGGGTACTCGCGTTCCACGACGACCTGATGCTTCGGGCCCAGGGCTGGGAACCTTTCGTTCGCCGCGCTCTCGAGGAGCTGGACGTTCCCGACGACCAGGGAGCGCAGAAGCTCGCTCAACTGACGCGTTTCCTCGACGCTTCGATCTTGGGGTATCGGCGCCGGCTACAGACCCTCGGCCTGGTGGACCGCCCCAGGGGTCGTGAGGATCTGTACGCAGCTTTCCCCTTCCGGCAGGTCGTGGTTCTCGGAGCGGAGACGCTCACACCGCTAGAGCTGGACCTGGTTACCAAGGCCGATGGAATCGTCGAGGTTCATTTCGTCATCGAGCGTGAGCACGCGCCCGAGCTATCACGATTCTCCAGCACGATTCGGGCCGACCCCGCGCCGGCCCCTCCCCGGCCTTCCCTGCTCGCTCCCCAGGGTCACGACTCCCTCACATTCGTCTCTCGCGATCGGGAGGAATGCCTTCGCGACGCGGCTCGTCTTCTGAAGTTGCTGGAAGAGAAGCAGCGACTTCCTCCCCTCCACCGCATCGCGATCGTCGTGCCCCGGCCCCTTCCGTATTCCTACCTCGCCAAGAAGGTATTTCGGGAGGCGGGCATCCCCTTCGAGCTCCAGGACAGCTTTCCGCTAGCCCGGGAACCGATCGTGGCGGCGGTCGACCTGCTCATCGATCTGATCGAGCACGACGCGGCGCGCCCCTTCGCTCTCGCGATGCTGCGCAGTCCGTTTTTACGCTTCGACCACGTGGGCCGCGCCGAGACCGGGGCCTTCGATCGGCTGACACTGCGATGGAAAGAGCCAGGCTCGACGAAGAGATGGCGCTCGCTTCTCGAGCGACTCGACCGCTCCCCCATTCAGCCGAGTCTTCCGGGGTTCGGCGGGTCGTCGGACAAGGCCCGTGCCGCTCTCGCCGCGGTCGTCACCGCTTCGGAGCTGCTGGCACCGCTCGGTGAGCCGGGCTCGCTCTCCAAAAAAATCCAAACGCTGAAGACATTCCTCGCTCGATTCTCTCGTCCGCTGGAAGACGCTTGTCCAACGTCCGAGCTCTCTCGCACCCGGCGAGCGCAGAGAGCGCTCCAGTCGATCCTGGACCGCCTCGCAGCCGCGGCCCAGCAAGCCGGCGACCCTACGATCGGTTTTTTCGCTTTCCGCGAGAAACTCCATCGGGCGATCGAGTCCCACACGTTTGCTCCGCGTACGGGGGCCGGGGGAATCGTCATCGTCGACGCCTCTTCGGCCAGCTTCGGCTCGTTCGATCTCGTGCTCCTCTTCGGTCTCAACGACGGGGAATGGCCCGAGCGCGGCGAACGTAACATCTTTTATCCCCAGAGACTGCTGGCCGAGTTCGGCTGGCCTTCCGACCGCGAGCTCCTCGCCCGGGAAAGGTGTCGCTTTCTCGGCTTGCTCGAATGCGCCTCCAAGCACGTCGGGCTCTTTCGACACCAGCTCGACGACGAGCTGCCCACCGTGCCCTCGCCTTTTCTCGAGGATGCCCAGGCATGGTTGGACAGCGGCACGGTGAAAGTCGACCGGATTGGTCCGATCGAGACGATCGTGGTTTCTCGATCGGAGGCGCTTCGGCGAGGAGTCATCGCCACTTCGATACCTTTCGCGGTCGATCGACGAGCCGGGATCATCGATTCGCCGCCGAAGGTATTCGAGCCCGTCTCCCCCACGGCGTTCGAGCTCTATCTTCGGTGTCCCTTCAAGTACTTCTCCCGTTACCTCCTCGGGCTCGAGGAGGAGGAATTCGTCGACGAAGCCCCGAGCCCCCGAGACCGGGGTCGGATTCTCCACGAGCTGCTCCAGGAGGCCTTCGAGAAGTGGGATCACGGTTCGGAGCGTCCGCGTCCGATCACCGAGGAAACCTATGACGAGGCGCTCGACCTGTTCCGACGGGTGGCGATCTCGAAGGTCCGGGGAGAGCAACGGCAGCTGGAATTTTCCCGGCTGTTCGGAAACGCGGGGGAGCCTGGCGCCATTCCGTGGCTTCTCCGGCGTGAGCTCGCGCGAGGACCGCTCACCAGGCGCCTCGTCGAGCACGCCTTCGAAGCTCCATTGAAAGTCGACCGCGGCCCATCGGGAGAGTCCCCATGGTACGTACGGATCAAGGGTCGCGTCGACCGCGCGGACGTCGACGAGGACGGCACCCTTCACGTGTTCGATTACAAGAGCGGACGATCGCCCGACGCGCAAACGGCTCTACAGGTCCCGCTTTACGCGATGTCCCTGGCGCAGGAGCTCGGAGCGGCGGTACGCGAGGCGTCCTACATCAGTTTTCGCGATCGCAAGACGACGTCCCGGGCCGACTTTCAGCGAACCACCGAGCGACTCGCGCGTGTCTACGCAGGCGTGAGCGCGGGGAACTTCGGCCCTCGACCTTACCGGGATCAATTGTGCCGGAGCTGTGGCTTCGTCGGGGTTTGCCGAAAAGAGATCGAAGGGGAATGAAGCCCGACGCGTTCGTCGACCGACGCGCCCGTACGTTGGCGACCGATCCTACGCTGAATATCGCCCTCGAGGCCTCGGCGGGCACGGGAAAGACGAGCGTTCTGGTCCGTCGCTACCTTCGTCTCGTCGAAGAGGGAGCAAGCCCGCGCCATATTCTGGCCCTCACGTTCACCCGCAAGGCGGCGGGAGAGATGAAGACTCGCATCGTCGACGAGCTGAAGGAGCGTGGCGATCTGTGGGCCGACATTCGCCAACGACTCTTCGAGATCCATGTCACGACGATCGACGCCTTCTGCCTCGGCTTGCTCCGAGAGTTTCCGCTCGAAGCCGGTCTCGACCCGGACCTCAGGCTCCTCGACCATGTCGAGACGGAGCGGTTGATGCACGAGGCGATCGACGACGCTTTTCGAGTTTCACGCACGAAGCGTGCTCCCGATTTGAGCTACCTCCTGGCCCGGTTCGGCATCGACGCCCTCAGGCGCGGTCTCCGGGATTTTCTGGTAAGCCGGCTGGTCCGGGCCGAGATTCTCGATCGATACGCTGCGCGGGTCCTCCCGCCGGCGCTCAGCTTGAGAGGCGCTCTCGAGCGTGTTTCCAATTCGCTCGGGGACGCGCTTCGCGGACGCGACGGAGTCGAAAGGTTTCTGCAAACCGGACCCTCCCGGCCGACGCCGAGTTTTGGGGCTTTCGCTTTCGCACTCCGTCGCGGAATCGACTCGAAGCAGGCGACTCCGATCGATGTCGAGGAGATCCTGAGCTATTTCCTGACGCAGGATTTGGAGCCCAGGCGCCGCCCGCCTCTGCCGGCCAAGAGTTTCTCGAGCCGGGCCGACTATGAGAGGCACCGGGACCGCGTCCTCGGCCTCGCACCGCTCGTGGCGGGAATTTCCCGGCGCTGGACGCGGGAGAAAGACTTCTATGCCATACGCCACCTCCACCTTCTCTATCGAACGGGCGCGGCGCGTTTCGACGAGCTCAAGCAGCTTCACGCCGGGCTCGATTTCACCGACATTCTCACCAAAGCGGTGCAGCTCCTCGAGAAGCGTGGCGAGTTCGCCCAAAGCCGTTTCCGTCTCGAATCACGCTACCACCACCTGCTCATCGACGAGTTTCAGGATACGAACGAGGCGCAATGGCGCCTCGTCGCTGCGCTGGTTTCGTCCTGGGGAGAGGGCGCCGGACTCGTACAGGAAGTGATCCTGGACGAGCAATCGCGGGGACGTGGGGAAGGCAGGATCCGCGAACCGAGCCTCTTCATCGTCGGCGACAAGAAGCAGTCGATCTACGGCTGGCGGGACGCGCGCGTGGAGGTCCTGGAGAAGGCGTCGCGCCACCTTCTTCGAATCCGTACGGGCGCGAAGCGCCTCACCCTGCGGCACAGCTTCCGAGCCCAAGGGAAACTCCTGGCCTTTCTGAACGACCTCTTCTCCGAGATGCCCAAAGCGCCCTCGGACCTCGATTGGTCCTTTCAGTATCGCGAGGCGGATCACTTCCCCGTCTCGGGCGTGGCTGATCAAGCGAGACCCGTGGCTTTGGCGGTCGGAACCGAGCTCACCCGCGTGGCCGGAGCCGTGGCGGACGAGGTGGTCCGCCTCCTCGAGGACGAGAAGCTTCGGCCGAGGGACATCACCGTCTTGTTCCGGAACCGTTCCTCTTATCGCGCCTACGAAGAGGCTTTGACGGAGCGCGGCGTACCAACGTACGTCTACCGCGGTCTCGGTTTTTTCGACTCGCCCGAAGTGCGCGACGTGACCGCACTCGTACGTTTTCTCGCCGAGCCCGACAAGGAGCTGAGGGCCGCGGAGCTAGCACGTTCGCGGTTTGTGGGCATATCGGACACTGCCCTCGTTCGTCTGGCCATCAAACACGGTAGCTCAGGGGATAGGCCGCTTTCGCGATGGCTCTCGGACGGAATCCTCGCGACATCGATCCCTCTCGTGACCGGGGATCGCAAGCTATTCGAGCGCGCGACACGTCTCGTACCTCGATGGCTCGAGTGGGTCGACCGCATTCCGCCCGTCGACCTCCTGGATCAGATTCTCGACGAAAGCGAGTACGCAGGACGCTTGGCCGGGCGCGAACAAAGTTGGGAGAACCTCAAGAAGCTTCTGGAGATGATCCGGCGTGCCGAGAACCGCGGCTATCTGACCATGTCGCGGCTCGCGGATTTTCTGGAGAATGCCACGACCGACGAGGAGTCGCCCGCGGTGCTCGAGGCGGTGGACGCCGTCAATTTGATGACCATTCACGCCGCCAAAGGGCTCGAGTTCGAGAGCGTCTTTCTCGTGAATCTGCACCAGAGGGCTCGACAAGACCGCTCTTTGCCGCGCATCCGGGAGCTAGCCGACGGCCGAGTCGAGGTCAGCGCCCTGACGGCGACGGACGAGAACGATGCCCCGAACCGCGTCGTCGAAGAAGAAAAACGGCTGCTGTACGTGGCCCTCACTCGCGCGCGGCGATTCCTATCGCTCTCGGTCGTTCTCTCGGACGACGCGGAGCGGTCCGGGAGCCTCTTCGCACTGCTACCGGAAGAGTTTCAGGATTGCGCCACCGAGGCCTTGGTTACCACGCTGCCTCGGTTCGAATGGCGCGGGCATGAGATCCGCCTCCTGGGCTCGCGAGAACCGAGGCGGTTCGAAGACGATCGGCCCCCGCCCGCCTATCGCCTCCGGCTCGAGCCGCTTTCCGGTGGAGCGTACGAGCTTCGAGTCGAGACCGCGGATGGCGGCGATCGGGATCGCGATCCCGCTCCGAGCGAGGGAAGTGTCTACCGGAACCTGTCCTATTCCATGTTTCGCCACGGCGTTCTCCATCGGGGAGTCATTCCCCGAGTGGAAGTCGGCGAGACCGCGGTCGTCGTGAGCGGCGGCGAGGAGGCGCAGCAGGCAGCCGCGGAGCTCTTCCCCGGACGCGAAATCGTCCTTCGGCGCGGCAAAGTCTGACACGATTTGACGAGGGGCAGAGCTCATCGTCCCGCAAATCCATGCCACACCGTCCCGAATCTGGCGCGCCGTGGCAACAG